>CAZWCE010000001.1:0-577913 GCA_964632505.1 uncultured Planctomycetaceae bacterium
CCCACCCCCCGTTCGTCCGGTTGATGAGAAGCCCCTTTTTGGTGGACTTACCGGAGCGTTCTGGTTAATATAGAGAATAAGAGAATCGATGGCTCCTGTTCGGTCGGAGGCCCCCCCGTCCCGATGGAGCCTTTTCCCACCTGTACGGCCCGTCGTTCGAGGTCCGGCCGCCATCGGCGTCCGCGCGCCCGGCCGACAGACCGGAACCGGGTCGTTCCCCCAGCCGTGTTCGACGACCGGCTGCCCACGAAATCAACCTGCCTTTTTCCCAACTCAGGGAGTCATGGATCATGGCGCGAATATTGGCGGTCGACTGGGACGGCGTGGAAATCCGCTTCGTTCTGGGAAACCTGGTCAAAGACAATCTCACCGTTTTGAAAGCCGGAAGCGGTCCGATCGAGGAAACCGCCGATGAAGAGGGGAATCTGACACCCGACATCGGAGGATCGCTCCACGGACTTCTGGCGGAACACCGGGTCGGGAAAAACCGATTGCTGGTCGGGTTGCGTCGCGGCGGAACGGAGGTGCTCCACTTCGAATTGCCTCCGGCGACCGACGAGGAACTCCCCCAGTTGGTCAAGAACCAGATGCTGCGCGACTCGCCGACGTACATCGAAGGCGCGCCGGTCGATTATCTGGTGGCCAACGAGGATCCGACCGAGCAGCGTCGCGTGACCGTCGGGGCACTCACCCGCTCCCAACTCCGCAAGCTCCAGGCCGAATGTCGCAAGGCGGGCCAGCGCCCGGCCCGCATCGAACTGCGTGCCCCCGAGAGCGCTTCGGTCCTGCGGGGGAGCGAATACACCGACGACGCCCCCGTGCTGCTGGTCAACCGCGTCGGCGACGAGGCCGATTTCACCGTCCTTTTGGACCAGAAAATCGTCTACCTCCGCTCCGTCCTGTTGCCCGGCTCGCTCGAAGAGAACGAGATTGCCACCCGCATTCTCGCCGAAGTCAATCGTACTCTTGCGGTCGGCCTCCAAGAAGCCGATTCCGCCCGCGCCATCGAAAAGGTGCTTCTCTTCGGTTCCGAAGAGGAACATGAAGTCCTCGTCGATAAGCTCCGCGATCTCCCGCTCGAGGTGGAGCTCGTCGACCCGTTCGAATTGTCACACGTTCGGGCGAAAACTCCGCCGGAGAATCCCGGTCGCTACACGGCACTGCTGGGGATGATCTTCGATGAAAGTCCCTTGCACAAACCGGCGATCGATTTTCTCCACCCCAAGGAGACTCCCAAGCCTCCGAATTACGCGCGCTGGATCGTCATCGGAATTCTGCTTCTGATCGGTGTGGGAACCGGTCTCTACTTCTGGAACAAGAGTCATCTCGCCTCGCTCAATGAACGGGTCGCCGCACTCCAGACGGAATACGACCAATTGAGCCAACAGTATCGTCAAGTCCAAACCCCGCACCGCGTCCTTTCCGCCGCCCGGCAATGGGAAAGCCAAGGGCTGGTGCTGCTTGACGAATTGCGGGACATGAGCGTCCGGTTCCCCGATCCCCGCAGTCTCGTCCTCACGCAAATGACGTTCACCTCCGGCCGGCTCGGCGGAAGAGTCAATCTCCGTGGAATGGTGCGCGACCCCGCCATCCTCAACCGCATGCGGCAGGCGTTGATGCGCGACGGCTATCACAACATGAACGTCGATCAGGTGGTCCGCAATCCCGGCGGAGGCGGTTACCCCTGGGTCTTCCAGGCGAGGATCGAGTGCAGAAAACGCCCCGACCAGGCCTATCTGCGATACCTCTCCAAAGAGCTCCAGCAGTTGAGCCAACAGCCACCGCCGTTCATCGTCGAGCAACAGAAGAAGCTCGCCCAACAGAAAGCCGAAATGCTGGCCGAGCGGAAAGCACAACTCGCCGAGCAACAGAAGAAACGGCAAGAGGTCGAGCTGCCGGTCAACTTCGATCAACTGGACGAGCAAAAGAAAAAGTTCTACCTGAACGAGATGTCGCCGCAGGAACAAGCCGACTATCGCCGATGGGCGCTCGCGCAGCAGCAGCAGCAACAAAAAGAAACGGCACGGGACGAGGAGGTCCAAACGGACAAATCGACCGAAGCATCGCCGAATGGAGAGAAAAAGAAGAAGAAAAAAGAGGAGGAACCATCGGCCGAGGAGCAGGGCGAGTCCTCGGAACAGGAACAGGGTCCGAAGCAGATGACACAAGAGCAGTACCAGGCCCTACGCCGCCAGGTGCCCGCCTTTTTGCAATCGCTGCCTCCCCAACAACAGAAGCAGTACATGCAGATGACCCCGGAGCAGAAAGAGGCCTACCACCAACGGGTCATCCGGATGCTCCATCAGCGACAACAACAGCAAAACCAGTCCGCCGCGCCAGGGGAAAAGGGGGGAGGTCCCGCCTCCGGAGAGACGGGGCTAACCTTCCAACAGTTCCGGCAACTCCTGGGACAAATGCCGCGGTTCTTCCAAACACTCCCGGCCGAGCAGCAACAGGCATATCGGGAGATGTCGCAATCCGAGCAACTCGTCTTCCAGAACCGTCTCCTGGTGAACATGTACCTCCGCGGGCAATCTCCGCGGGCCGAAAAGGGGCAAGAAAAGCAAGAGGCGATGCCGGTGACGGAACAGGAGTTCGGGGAACTGGTCGCCGAGCTGCCGGAGTACTTCCAGTCGCTCCCCCAACAGCAGCAACAGGCCTATGGTCGAATGAATCCGATGCAGCGGCGTTTTTTCCAGATTCGCTCCGTCATCGAACTCCACCGGAACAAGAAAGCGACGGAAAAGAAACCGGAACCGCCCGAGGAAACGCCGAAGCCGAAACCGGAACCCGAAGCGAAGAAAAAACCCGCTCCCAAGCCCGAACCGGAAAAGAAATCGAAGCCGCCCGAGGAAACGCCGAAGCCGAAACCGGAACCCGAGCCGGAGAAAAAACCCGATCCCAAGCCCGAGCCGGAAAAGAAACCGGAACCGCCCGAGGAAACGCCGAAACCGAAACCGGAACCCGAGCCGGAGAAAAAACCCGCTCCCAAGCCCGAACCGGAAAAGAAACCGGAGCCGCCCGAGGAAACGCCGAAACCGAAACCGGAACCCGAGCCGGAGAAAAACCCTGCACCCGAACCCGAACCGGAAAAGAAACCGGAATCGTAAGAGCCTCACTCGGTGGGGAATGATCCCATGAAGAATATAACGAACATCGTAGTCATCCTCGTCATGCTCGGGGTATTGAGCTGGTATGGAGGCCGCTGGGTCTACTCGGAACTGTATCGCGGTCCGCGCGTCGAAGCGAACCAGCAGATCGAGCGGTTGACCACCGGTATCGCCAACGGCAAGAAACAGATCGCGCAGATGAAAGAGCAGACCGAGTCGATGGAATCGCTCTGGACTCGCTCGCTGCCACGCGATCCCAGTCAGGCCCAAACCCTCTACCGCATCTGGCTGCTGCAATTGGTCGACTTCAGCGATCTGGCCAATGCGGAGGTCGATGCCGGCTCGCCGACGCGAACCCCGTTTTATATCCGCTACCCCTACACGCTTCGGGCCCAGTGCTCCCTCGATGAATTGAATCAATTCCTGTACGAGTTCTACTTCGCCCGGTACCTCCACCGGATCGACCTGATGTACCTCGTCCCGATCGAAAATTCCCGCGCGATGAACGTCGAAATTCATTTCGAAGCGATCACCGTCTATCAGCCGAATTCCGATGCTCCTTATCCCTTGCGGGAGGAGCTTCCCCAAGGGTATTACAAGCAGCTGGCCTCGAACGTGCTCGACGCGTATCGGCCGATCGTCGAGCGCAATCTGTTGGAATTTTCCCGTGGAAACGTCGACGAAGCGGATTACACCTACCTGACGGCGATCAACTTCGTCGACGGCAAGCCGGAAGCTTGGTTCACCACCCGCACTTCCGGGGCCGTCAAACTCGCCGAACTGAACGAGACGATCAAGGCCGGCTCCTTCACCGGCAAGCTGATCGACGCCAATCCGCACGATGTCGTTCTCCAATATGCCGGCCAGCGGTGGCTGTTGGCCATCGGCGAACGGGTCAGCAACGCCTTCGCCCTCCCGCCGGAGTATTGATCGCTTCTCACTTTTCCTCCATGGACCGAAAGCTTTTCATGAATTCTCCCCGAGAGCGCACGCCCTGGACCTGGAATGAATTTCAGCACGTGGGGACCGACTTCGGCGATCAGGAGCAAGTCCGACAGTACGACCGCCGGATGGGGCGGTTCCGCGATATCGAGGGCGAAATCCAGCGGGCCCTCTCCGCCGTGGAGCTCGGTCCCGACCAAACCTTGGTGGAAATCGGCTGCGGGACGGGAAGACTCGCCCGGGCCGCCGCGAACATTTGCCGCAAAGTCTACGCCTACGACATCTCCGAAGCGATGCTCCGATTCGCCGCCGAAGAAGCCGAAAAAGCGGGTCTCACCGAAAAAATCCGTTTCCGGCGGGGCGGGTTCCTTTCCTGCCACGAAGATGACGAACCGGTCGACGTCGTGGTCACACAAATCGCCATGCATCATTTGCCCGATTTCTGGAAAGGCATCGCGCTGAAGCGGATCGCCGACATGCTCACCCCGGGCGGGATGTTCTATATTTATGACGTGATTTTTTCGTTCCCCATCTCCCAATGGGGAGAATCCCTGGTCCGGCAGTGGCTCGAACTCCTCCCTCCCGATACCCGAGAGAAAGGGCTCCATCACCTCGCCCGCGAATACAGCACCCAGGATTGGATTTTTGAAGGACTTTGCCGTCAGGCCGGCTTTCGTCTGCTCTCGAAACAGGTTGCCGGTCCTTTCTTCGCCGGCTACACCTGCCAAATCGATTGACGGCCTCTTCGCAGAACACCAAACCCCTCTACATGGGGGGTATCCGCCCTTTTTTGGAGAAAACCTTCCGCTTTTTTCGTTCCCTTGAGGGCTGTTTCGCATGGTAAAATATAAATATTATGGAAATCATTCCTTCCCACGGCAACAAAGGGGCGTCGGAACGAGAAGCGACTGAAAAGCCGCCGGACGCCGAAAAATCGCCTTCGGAGTGTCCACCTCCTGTCAATGGAAACGTGAAATCAGAGAGGCCGGGCAACATGGCGATCCTCATGCCCCCGTTGTCGGGGAAAATCACCAGTTTTTGGTAGAAAAAAATATTGGAGAATCGGGCCGGTCCGAAGAAGTTGACGCTTGCCAACGCAGTTGGAGTGGATTATCCTGCACCTTTTATGGTCATGATTCCGATAGGACCTTTCGCGGGAAAGAGGACCGTTTTTTTGGCGATTTTTTTGAGCATCGTCACTTTTTCGCCACCCGATCGACCGCCGGAAGCCCGCCGCCCTCGGCGAAAGAAAACGCCGCGAGGCATGTGGCTCGAACGAACTTGATGCGAACATCGACCAATGAGTAAATGAAGTGTGGAAACCTCGACCGAGCGGGGGACGACCGTCCTCCTCCATCATCACCGCCTATGACGAATGACTTGAGCTACGAGCACCAGGAAACCCGGCCACCGGCACGGCAGAAGCCCGACCACTCGCCGCACGATGCCGTCGACGCCCCGAAGAAAGACGAAGCCTCGATCGCCATCGTCGACCGCGATGTGCTGGGAAAGGTTTTCGGCGCCTGCGACGAGCACCTGCGAACGATCCGACGCGAGCTTTCCGTGAAAGTGACCGTCCACGACGGAAAGATCCATTTGCGGGGACCGGCCGACGAGCTGATCCGCGCCTCCCGGTTGTTTGAACAATTGCAGCAACTGGCCGCCCGAAATCGGCACCTGACCCGGGACGACGTAATCCGGGCGATTTCCGAGATCAAAACCGGCGGCGATGTCAGCCACATCTCCCCGCTGGTGGTGATGAACGGCCGCGAAGTACGGGCGCGGACGGCCGGTCAGGCCCGATACATCGAGTCGATGCGGAGCCGGGAGCTGGTCCTTTGCGTGGGGCCGGCCGGCACGGGAAAGACCTATCTGGCCGTTGCCCGGGCCGTCGAAGCACTCCGTAGCGGAGTCGCTCGAAAGTTGGTGCTGGTCCGTCCCGCGGTGGAAGCCGGCGAGAGCCTCGGCTTTTTACCCGGCGATCTGCATGCGAAAATCAATCCTTATTTACGTCCCCTGTTCGACGCCCTGTCCGACTTGATGGAACGCGACATGCTCAAACGCTATATGGAGGACGACTTGATCGAAGTGGTTCCGCTCGCGTATATGCGGGGGAGAACCCTGAACCACGCCTACATTATTCTCGACGAGGCTCAAAATACGACCGTGTCGCAGATGAAGATGTTCCTCACCCGCATGGGCGACCATTCCCGCATCATCATTTGCGGCGACACCAGTCAGATCGATCTGCCCGGACACAAAAAAAGCGGTATGATCGATGCATTGTCCCGATTCGCCGGCATTCCCGGCATCGGCATCGTCTCCCTATTTCGCTCCGATATCGTCCGTCATCCCTTGGTACAGCGCATCGTCGACGCCTACGAACCTCCCAACCCCTCGTGAGAACGATCTTTTCCACGAACCTGTACTGCGAACATCAAGGATCGTGTTTTTTGAACTAAGCTCAGCGACCAACGGGAACGGGTAGACACGTCTCGAGCGGTAGCTCGCTTGGGTGGGCGGATCCAGCCGCTCTGGCTTCACAGCCCTTTCATTCCCCCGGTCCTTCGAGATAGCGAAACCTCATCTGCATTCCCCGAGGAGGATGCTGGTGAAGCAATCAACATTTTTCAGGATGGTTCTACCGGTCCGAGAGCCGGTGGCGACACATCGCTTCGTTTTCCCGATCTTCGCAAGAGAGACGCATGGCTAACGGTGGAAAACCGGGCGGCGGGAAGCCGAGAACCCGGTCGGAAAGAGTCGCGGCTCATGTCGCCAGTCCGGGGCATTTCGCCCGGGGATGGACGCTCATGCGCCGGCATCACGGGCTGCCGACTCTCGGCATCGTGCTGCTGACCGTGCTGATCCTCGTGGTCGAGATCCAAGGCTGGCGGCCGCCGTTTCCGTTCCGCCCCGGCCAGATTCCCCAGCGCGACATCACCTGCCGAACCCCCTTCCAAATCGTCAGCCTGGAAGATACCCAGGTCGCCCGGGAACGTGCCAAATGGGAAGTCCCCCACGTCTACTCCAACGATCCCCAACCGCTGATCGAACTTCGCGACTCTCTCCGCCGGGCCGTGGTGGCGATCGTCTCGGCGGATAAGTACGAAGATTGCGACAAGGAGCTCTGGGATCAATTCCGCGGCAACCCCGACGATACCAAAGCGATCGAAAATCAAGATTCTCAAGTCACCTTCCAAACCTTCCGGAAGACGTTCGAGGAAGATCCCGATTTGAAGAAATTCCTCGAGGGAATCCGCAGCGCCTTCACGCCGTTCGAGAAACGCGGCTTGCTGCGCAAACTCCAGCACGAACCGGGAGAGGGGAACCAGGATACGATCGTCGTCTTTCCGATCGACCATCCCGAGCAACGGCAGACGATCGAAGTCGGCGACGTGCTCATCGGAAACGGAAGCTCCCTGCACGAGCAGCTCCGCGAGCAACTCGGCAATCCCCTGCAAGCAGATCTGATCTTCCGATGGATCCGCAAAAGAATCCCGGAGACCCTCACCGAGGACGTCGGCGAAACGCTCAAGGCCCAGCGGGCGGCTTCCAACGCGGTCGGTCCGGTACTCCGCCGGTATGAGGAAAGCGAGGTCCTCGTCGAATGCGGAACCCCGCTCCGCGAAAAACAACTCTTCCTGCTCCGAGCCGAATACGCCAGTCAGCTCGAAAACCGATCGCTGGGGCAGAATATGCTGCGAATGCTGGGCGTCGGCGGGCTCATTTTCGCGCTCTTTTTGTTCGCCGGCTCATTCAATTTCTACCGCGAACGGCGACGCCCGACCACACTGCTCTCTTTCTCCGGCTTGATGGGGATGATGGTCTCGACCGTGCTGGTCGCCGTCATCCTACACGTGCTGGCGACCGATCAAGGGAGCCTCGAACTCATCCCCTTGTTGATCTTCGCACAGTGTTTGGCGATCACCTACTCCCGCGAATTGGCGATGACCCTCACCATGATCGTCGCCTTCACCCTCACGCTCGCTTTCGGGCAGCACCTGGAAACGTTCGTCCTTTTGATGGGCACCGCCTCGGCGATCATCCTCCAGCTCGGCCGATTGCGAAGCCGCAGCAAATTGATCACCGTCGGCTGCTTCGGCGGATTATTCGCCTTCTTGTTGACCATCGCTTTGGGCATCCTGAACTCCCAGCCGCTGAATCTGCACCTGATGAGCAGCGCGGCCCTGAACGCCGTCTGGTCGGTGTCGGCGGGATTCATCATGTCCGGGTTGTTGCCGTTCATCGAGCGGCCTTTCGGCATTCTGACCGACATGAGCCTCCTCGAACTGGGCGACGTCTCCCATCCGCTCTTGCAGGAACTCATCCGACGGGCTCCGGCCACCTACAACCACTCGATCACCGTCGGATCGATCGCCGAAGCCGCCGCCGACAAAATCGGCGCCCGGGGACTGCTCACCCGCGTCGGAGCTTATTTCCACGATATCGGAAAGATCCTCAAGCCGAACTACTTCACCGAAAATCAGGTCGAGGGGCAGAACCTCCATGAAACCCTCGAGCCGCGCATGAGCGCGCTGGTCATCGTCGCCCATGTCAAGGACGGCGCCGACCTGGCGCGGCAACATCACCTCCCGGGCTCCATCCTCGACTTGATCGAACAGCACCACGGCACGACGCTCGTCTCCTACTTCTACACGCTCGCCAGCCGGCAACAGAAAGAAAACTACAATCTCGACTCCACCGTCGCCGAGGGCACCTTCCGCTACCCCGGTCCCAAGCCCAAGTCGAAGGAAGCCGGCATCCTCATGCTTGCCGACGCCGCCGAAAGCGCCTGCCGTTCCCTCAACGAAACCACCCCGGGAAAAATCGAAAACCTGGTCCGACAGGTCACCGAACAGAAACTCGAAGACGGTCAGTTCGACGAATGCGGACTGACCCTCATGGAAATTCGCGAGGTGGAAAACAGCGTGATCAATTCGCTCATCGCCATCCATCACAGTCGCATCCGATATCCGGTCGTCGGCAAGTCGGAGACGGGCAAGATCTTCGCCAAGCAAACCCCGGTGGTCGAAATCACTTCGCAAGAAACCCAAGAAAAGCAGTCCGAGAACGCCACAGCCCGGGATAATCTTGCCGCCCAACATCGTCTGGCAGGCAACGGATAGACGCCAAGACCATCGTTTTCTCTTCCATTCCCCTTTTCTCCAGCAAGACGGATCGCCCATGGATACCCCCCTCCCTTTGGAAATCAAAATCCATTCCCAAACGCGATTGCCCGAAACCCTGACTCTCCGGATGGAGCGCATCTGCAGACGCATCCTCTCCGACGTCGATATCATCGCCGGAATGCTGGAGATTTCCATTGTCGACGACATCACCATCGCGGAGCTGAATCGTCGGCATCTCGATCATCAGGGACCGACCGACGTGCTCAGCTTTCCCCTGGAATCGGCACCGAAATACCTCGAGGGCGAGGTGATCGTCAGCCATGAAACGGCAAGCGATCGGTCGAAAGAGTTCGACCAAACCCCCGAACAGGAGCTCCTCCTGTACGTCATCCACGGAACCCTGCACTTGGTCGGCTACGACGATCACGAGGAACGTCAAAAGAAAATCATGCAACAGGCGGAAAAAAAATACTTCGCCGTGGCCGAGCGCCAGTGCTGAGGTCCCGTCCCTTTTTGCCGCGAAAAACGTGCCGAGAATCCGTTTTTGGCAATGACAGTCGCCCGATTATCAAGTATACTTGTCGTGCGATGATCTCCCTCTCCCCGGCAGCGGGGGACCACCCGCGACATCGTCCCCTTTTACCTCAGACCCCATGCCCACTTCCCCTAAACGGTAGAAATGTTCACTCTGGCACTGATCGGCCTCGCCTTGACCTGCCTGGCCGCGGTCGAAACGAAGTCGCTGTCGAAATTCTCCCGACATCGCCTCAAGGAACTCTGCGAAAAACGGAACACCCCCGAGCGGCTCGGGGTGATTCTGAAGCACTATGAGCAGATCGCGCTGGCGGCGGAAACACTGCAAGTCCTGGCCACTGCGCTGGTTTTGATCAGCGGCAGTTATTGGCTGTGGTCTTCATCGCTTCAGGAAAGCGAAACCCCGCTGAGCAATGCCGTCTTCGCCGAATACTTGGTGTTGGGCATCGCCCTCGGGGCGGTCGCGCTTTTGTTCTGCGAAATCTGGATCCCCTGGGCACTCGCCCGACTCTTCTCCACCCGACTGGTCTACCACACCTGGCATTTCTGGAAGATCATCTCGACCCTCCTCGCCCCGTTCGTGTTGGCCGCCCACTTCTTCGACACCGTCATGCACCGGCTGGCCGGCCGCGCTCAGGAGGAACCCGACGAGGAATCGTTCGAGGACGAAATCCGCACCATCGTCACCGAAGGTCATCGCGAAGGGCTGCTCGAGGAAGATGCCCGGGAAATGATCGAAGGCGTCATCGAACTGGGCGACGTGTTCGTCTCGCAAATCATGACGCCCCGGACCGACATGATCAGCATGCCCAAGTCGCTCGACTGGGAAGAGATGCTCACCTTCGTCCTCTCGGCGCCCCATTCCCGCATCCCCGTTTACGACGACAATCGCGACGACATCGTCGGCGTCCTCTTTGCCAAAGACCTCCTGCCGGAACTGGCCAAGGGGATCGATGAACCCCGGGTGCCCTGGCCGTCGATCCTCCGCCCTCCGCAGTTCGTCCCTGAAACCAAACCGATCGACGTGCTGCTCCAGGAATTCCAGCAAAACCACACACACATGGTCATCGTGCTCGATGAATACGGAGGCGTCTCGGGGCTGGTGACCATGGAAGACATCCTCGAAGAGATCGTCGGCGAGATCGTCGATGAGTACGATCCGGTACTGGAGGAAGACATCCTCGAGATCGACGAGCAGACGATCGAAGCGCTCGGCAAAGCGCATCTCGATGAACTGAACGAACGCTTCGATCTCGATTTTCCCGAGGAACGCGATTACGACACGATCGCCGGATACGTCTTCTCCGAACTGGGACACGTCCCCGTGGTGGGCGAGAAGCTGGTCTCCGACAACATGCAAATCAGCGTCGTCGAGGCGACGCCGCGACGCATCGAACGCGTGCAAATCAAAATTCTTACCGAAACCTGATGCCGTTTCAGTCGAAACGCTTCACCGGTCGGTGACACGGCCGCTCGGGATGCTTTTTGATGAAGTCCTGATGATACTCCTCGGCGGGATAGAACTCCGAGGCGGGCAGCACATGCGTCGCCACTTGGTAGCCCTTCTTCCGGAGAATGCCGATCAGCTCGATCGCCACCTTACGCTGGTGATCGTTCGTATAATAGACGACCGACCGGTACTGGCTGCCGACATCGGGCCCCTGTCGGTTCACTTGGGTGGGGTCGTGAATCTCGAAAAAACGCCGGGCGAGCGTCTCATAATCGACCTCTTTCGGATCGAACACCACCTCGACCGCTTCGCTGTGTCCGGTCATGCCGGAGGTGACCTGCTCGTAAGTAGGATCCTCTACCAATCCACCGGTGTAACCGCTGGTCACCTCTTTCACGCCGGGGAGCTGCTCCATCAGATGCTCCACCCCCCAGAAACAGCCGCCGGCGAAGATCGCTTGACTGGTCGAGGCCTCCTCGGCCGCCTCTTGCAGATTCTCCTGCTCGGGGATCGACCGGAAAACGATCGACACCGAGTTCACGCAGTGCCGGGTATTCTTCGGGGTGAACCCCTCGCCGAGGAAGACGTGCCCCAAATGGCCGCCGCAACCGGCGCAGGTGATCTCCGTGCGGATGCCGTCGGCATCGGGCGAACGCTTCACCGCCCCGGGCAATTCGTCGTCGAAACTCGGCCAACCGCAGTCCGACTTGAACTTCGCCTTGCTCGTGTACAGCGGCAAACCGCAGTTCCGGCAGTGGTAGATTCCCCGCGCATAATGATCCCAGTACTTTCCGGTGTACGGGCGTTCCGTCCCCTTGTTGAGGATTACACGTTTCTCTTCGGCAGAGAGTGGTTTCATGATGGAACTTTCAGGCTTGACGGATTCGCTTTTTTCCTGCGGATCGGGGCGGGGCGCTGCGAGCACCACCAGCGTGGCACACAAGAAGACGCCGCCTCCCGACATTAATAGAACTCGCCTCATTCGTGATATTTTCATGGGACTTTCCCTTCTAAGACCGGCTCGTGCATGGAAAGAAGTGACTCTATCCCTATTATAGACTCCAGGGCAACCAGCCCCATGGGGGGGCAAAGCGATAGAAATTATCGACCGAATCGAGCGGAAAGGTCATCCGTCGTCGAGGGAACCGGGGTCGTCGTGCCGGCGGCGGGAATCGGTCGAGCCCTCGGCGTGGGGAAGATAGGCCGAGAGAAGCACTTGCGCAGCGAGCATATCGAGCCGCTTCTTGCGTCGTTTGCGCGACATGTCGACGTCGAGCAAGTAGTTTTCCGCTTCGACGGAGGTGAACCGCTCGTCGAACATCTCCGTCGGAATGCCCGTCGTTTCCTCGAGCCACTTGGCGAACTGGCGAGCTTGATGCGATTTCTCGCTCTCCCGACCGTCCAGATGGACCGGCAGCCCGACGACGAACCGGACCACCCGTTCCTCGGCGACCAAGCGGCGGAACCGTTCGGCGTCTTTCGCCTCACCCCGCCGGGTGTAGTTCTCGTAGGGACTGGCCAGCACGCGATCGGGATCACTCACGGCGATCCCGATGCGCACCGTCCCGAAATCGATGGCCGCGATCCGGCCCTTTTCATCTTCAATCATTGTTCCTCTTGTTCGATCACTTCTTCCGGAATCTCCGGAGGCATTGCTTTCGTCTCCCCCTTCTTCTGTTTGGAGACGAGCTTGAGAATCCTCTCGATCAGCGAAGTCGGCACGAAGAGATCCTTACGGACCTCGCCCCCGCCCATCTGCACGGTCAGACCGACCGGAGCACCTTCCGGCATCGAGGGAATCACTCCCGTCAGTGCCTTCGGCACGAACACGCTCATCGAGGTTCGGATCATGTTCACGACCTGGTTCGGATCGATCAGAAGCACCATCTGGGCATTCTCCGGCAGCATCGCCATCGTCCTTCGAACCGATTCCTTTTGGTCCATGCTCTTCCGCTCTGAATCATCGCCCTCGAGAAATTTCTGGAGTGCTTCGATCCGTTTCGGCGACACATACCCGAATCCCATCATCTCCGGCGATGCCTTGCCGAAATAGACCGAAAGACTGTCGGGCGAACCGTAGAACGCCTCGAACAGCTTATCGATCGCGATTCGCTGCTCCTCGGGAATCTCCTGTCCTTGGAAAACAAAATCGAGCGGGAACGTCATTTTCGACGCCCGCTGCCCGCCGATCTCCGTCGCTTCGACCGTCATCTCGCCGAAGAGACCTTCCGGCTTCGCTGTTTCGAGGAAATCGTGCATCAGCTTATCATTTTCTTCCATATAGGTGTCGGCATCTTTCACCTGCATGAGCCCGAAAAGCCCGCAGTAGAGAGCTTCGCCCTCCTCGGGCACCTCCATCAGGTAAGCGAACGAGCCGAGCTGCTCCATCAAATCCGCCGACTCCTCCATCATTTCGACGAAGTCATCGCCATCGATGCCATAGAGGTCGCTGAAGGCCCCCATGAACTCTTCGGTGATTTCGAGCATCACCGGCGCGAACGAATCGGGCGTCCGCATCGTCAGAAGAAAGACGAACTCGCTCTCGGGCAGTTGTTTCAGGGGACAGGGGTCGCCGAGCCCTTTGGGAATCCCTTCGAAAATCTCGGCCAGCTCGCCGCCGTCGACGTAACAGGCGCGATAGCTCACGCACAGACCGGCCGGCTCGAAACGCACTCCCAGGACGACCTTCTCCACTTCCTCCTTGCCGACCTCGATCAGCTCCTCGCCGATCTCGAAGTAGATCTCCATTATTTCGGCGGGATCGATTTCCATATGCGGCGGAGGATTCGTCTTGGCCAGGTCGCGTTGGATCGCCGCTTCCGCCTTGGTCATTTTTTCTTCGAGATCATGCAGCATGGTCCGGACCAGATCGCGGGAAAGCAAGAGGGTCATGTCCTGCTGCTCGATCCACTCCTGCATCGGCGCGGCCGGCTCCATCGCTTCCGCCCGGGCATCGCCCCGGAGTTTCTCCGCTTTCCGGAAAACCTCTTTCGCCTGCTCTCTCGCCGACTCTCCGAACAGCGCCACGAAGTTCCGCAGGGTCTCGTCCTCGTCGGGCATGACGCAGTACAGGGCAACCTTTTCTCCGAGCAATCGGGATTGCGCTTCGAAGGCGTAGACATCGCACTCCTCTTCCGCCGCCCGGGCCGGAAGGGCCACGACCGACAGAACGCCGACCGCCAACAGGGTCGTCAAGCCGCCCAGGACGCATCGCCCCGGAAATCTCTCTCTCGCAAACATGATGAGTCTCCTTCTGGAAAAGAAACGTTCGCCACTTTCGACTTTCCACGACGGTACGCGCCGTCGAACTGGAAAAGGGATTCGCCAAAGAAGAGCCCATATTTCAAAAAAAGTTTGATCGCGGCGAGCGGCTCGGGAACAAAAGTCCACGAGTTCCGTTATATCGGCGGCGGCCTCGCAAGTAAATCCCCCCGATTGGACCCGTCGCCTTCACGAGTGGCCGCGAGGGGGATGGGACCGGCGAACGCTTGAGATCGTCTTTCTCCTCCGCTAAGATGAAGGAGTGGATCGCTCGACGATACGGAACCGCAAGGGCCCTTTCTCGGTAATCATGGGAGATGAATCATGCAGAAGATGAATCGACGCGACTTTCTGGACCGCTCGAAGAAGACGACCGTCGGCTTGGGACTGGGGATGACCGTCCTTTCCAGTGCGGCTTCGGTGCACGGGGCGCCGGCGAACGAAAAGGTGACCCTCGGCTTCATCGGCACCGGCGGCCGGGGAAGACACCTCTTGGCCGGTTTTCTGGAACGGGACGACATCCACGTCGGCGCGCTGTGCGACCCGAGAACCGATCGGCTCGACGACGCCATGCGGATCGCCGCCGAATCGCAATCGGAAAAGCCGCAACGGACGATCCACTACAACGAGGTGCTCGAGAATCCGAAGGTCGACGCGGTCATCAACGCCACGCCCGACCACTGGCACGCCCCGATGACCGTCTGGGCCTGCCAGGCCGGCAAGGACGTCTACACCGAAAAACCGGCCAGCCACAGCGCCTGGGAAGGGGAGAAGATGGTCCAGGCGGCCCGGAAGTACCGCCGCGTCGTGCAGTTGGGAACCCAGAACCGCAGCGCTCCGTACAACTTGGAAGCGAAGAAATACATCGACGACGGAAAACTCGGCGAGATCCACCTCTGCCGAGTCTACAACCAGAAGAATTGGGGGAACTTCACGCTCGGCGAGCCGACCGAACCGCCGGAGACGCTCGACTGGGATCTCTGGAACGGTCCGGCACCGGAGAAACCGTATCGCTCGGGCTACCTGAATCGCTGGCATCACCTCTGGGACTACTCCTCGGGCGACATCATCAACGACGGCATCCACCAGATCGACCTCGCCCGATGGCTCATCGGACGCGATCGTCCGAATCAGGTCTACTGCACGGGCGGGCGGTTCCACTCCGAGGGCGACGCCCAAACGCCGGACACGCAGATCGCAACGTTCGACTTCGACGATTTGTTGATGACGTTCGAGTTGACGCTGTACACACCGTACATGTACAAGACCGACATGGAACTCCGCCAAAGCGACATGATCCCCTACTGGCCGCAGAACGCTACGCGCATCGAGATTTTCGGCTCCAAGGGGCTCATGTTCATGGGCCGGCACGGCGGGGGCTGGGAGGTCTACACGAATCCGAAGTCGCGCAAGCCGGTCTGCATCGAGCGGGTCTACGGCCGGTTCCCCGATCCGGAGCACAAGGAGAACTTCATTTCCTGCGTGCGTTCGCGCGAAACGCCCAGTGCCGACATCGAGAAGGGGCACCTCAGCACGCTTCTGTGCCACTACGCGACGATGAGCTACCGACTCGGCGGCGAAAAGCTCCCGGTCGATCCGGAAGACGGCACCGTCGACCACGCCGAGGCGATGAAGTACTACAAGCGGACCTACCGCGCGCCGTACGTCATCGAGGAAGAGGTGTGATCGTTCCGAGTCCCCCCCGAGCATCCCATTCTTTTTGCACGCCGCTCTCCGGAAGTTCGCCGGGGAGCGGTTTTTCATTTCTCGGCGGCGCTCTCGGCGATGTTGCCCGAGAGCAACGTTGCGAAAAGGCGACATCGCCACGACCGGCACAACCCTTGCAGGCGGAACCCTTGCGACCGGAAGAGCCGCTTCCATGCACACAGGCAATTCAGGGGGTTGTTTCGTTTTTCAGATATGCTGCTTTTTTTTGACCTACCTGTTTCTACAAAGTATCTATTAGGGTGAAAGATTGTATCTAGTAAGCAGATGCAACGATAGACCACTACCTCCGTCATGCCGCAGGACGCCGACCGTGGTGCCCGCCACGGATCGTTTTGAGCATGACCCCCACCCTCCATGGACGAAGCTTACCTGCCTCGGAGAGCATGGAAAACTGGATTTCCCTCCTGAGCTCCGCCTTTCAGGAGCAGCGCGCGCTGCTGGAATCGATCGTCGATTCCCAGCAGGCCAGCGGCGACATGGTCCGAGAAATGGCGGCTCGCCAAGCCGAATGGCTCAAAGCCGAATTGAACGAGCAGCACGCTCGAACGGAAGCGTTGCGCGACGACATCTCCGCGCGCATGCAGAAGCTCTTCGAAACGTTCGATCATCTTTCCGAGGCACTCCCCCACGAAATCAGCGGCCGAGAACAGGACGCCACGTCCGCGGCCGATTCTCAAGAGATTCCCTCCGAACAGCTCCGTGAGCAGTTCGAGGCGATTCAGAAACAATACGGCGAACTTCAACAGATTGTTGAAAAATTCGACCAGCGCGAACAGGCTCTTCTCTCCGAAAAGGAGGCGCTGGTCCGGCGATGTCAGGAATTGGAACAGGCGGTCGGGCAGCCCCGGGAGGGCTCCGCCGATGCATCGCTTCAAGAGGAACTCCACGCCACCAGCGAGGAACGCGACCGGTTGCGCGAGAATCTCCAGACGAACGAACAGAAGATGACCGGCTTGGTCTGCCGGCTCTCCGAACTCGAGGAGGAACTCGAGAAAGTCAAGAATGCTTCCACCCCGGACGAGGGAGGAGAGAGCTCCGACTCCGACGCCAAGAAGTACGAAATGATTCTCGAGGATTTCCGCGAATTGCAGGCGGAAAACGAGCGTCTCTCCCAAGAGCTGCAAACGGCCAAAAGCCAACCATCGACAGCGTCCTCCGGTCCCTCCGCGCCGGTGGACGACGGGCCTGTCGACTGGGAAACCCAGAAAAAACGGCTCTTGGAAGCGCTTGAAAACGAAGGCGAAGAAGGTAGTGGTCCGCCAGCGGAGGCACAGAAGCAGCATCGCCTGAAGATCGAGGACGTCATTCGGAAGACGGATGCCGCGATCGCCGATCGAGACAAGGAGCTCGAGGAGATGAAGGTGATTCTGGAAAATCAGCGCCAGGCGGCCGGAGGCGCCGTCGGCGCGGCCGCGATGGCGGAAATCTTGCAGAACGACGAAATCATTCGCGAGGAGCGGGAACGACTCCAGCAGATTCAGGAAGAATGGAAGCAGAAGATGAGTCAGGCCGAAGTCGAAATCTCGCTGGAACGTGCCAAGCTGGCTCGGGAAAAGGCGGAAATCGAGGAAAAACTCCGCAAGCTGGAAAAACAGGGAGGTCAGCCCCCGACAGGCGAAACGAAAACAACGTCCGATAGGGGAGAAGCCGCCGGCGGCAAGGGAGGCGGCGGACGATGGCTCTCCCGGCTCGGACTGAAAGGAGGGGACGACGAATAACAGATCGAACCAATTGAGCGAATAATCGGTTTCCGGAAACTCCGAGGCACTCGCGGTAGTGGTCGATTCACGCGAGGGAGCAATCGGGAATCCCGCGGGCAACGCCGAAACGAGGAAGAGCTGCTTCCCTTCGGCGAATACGGGATTCCCCCCGGGCTTTCAAGAAGTGCATCCGGCGCGACGCACCGGCCTGCGCACCGAGGGATCCCCCCGCCGAAATCGGGCGGGGGAGGGCGGTCCCCGGTGCGCCGATCGGAAAGAAACGCCTGCGCCGCGGCTCAGCGTCCCTTGGAGGACGCCGGAGAAGGAGAAGCGGCCGGTTCTTCCGGGACCTCACGGATGATCAGTTTTCGGGTCTTTTTGTCCCACCGAACCGTCCGGACCTTCATCCGGTGCGCAAAGTGACAGTCCGTACAGTTGACCTGCCGCGGATCCTCTTTCTCGGGACACCGCTCCCGCCACCTGGCCAGAACCTTGCGGGCGGGCGCATCGTGCGATCCATGGCATTTCTTGCATGCCGGATCGATCTGGTGCGGGGCGTACATCACATCCGGCGGGGTCACATGATCCTCGTCGTTGCGGTGGTCGTGCGACGGCCCGTGACAATCGACGCAGCCGATCCCCTCGATCGCGTGACGATGCGCCAGCGGTTCGCCTTGGAAATCGCCGTGACAAACATAACAGGCCGCGTTGTCGGCCTTCTCCTCGGCCTTCGGTTCGGAAGCCTCGGGCAATGCTTCATCGAGCAGGCCCTCGAGCGAGAGAGGAGGCACCGCCCCGACCGCCGCCGGTGGCGCCCCGGCCGGAATCCAGATCAGCAGAGCGAAACACAGCAACGTCAGCACGCCGGCGACGGGCACAAGGAAAGGCTTCAACATGGTAGGGGATTCTCAAAGTCGGCGTCGAAGAAATCGGGAACGAGACGGAAGGACCGGGCGACCAGGCATCACACGTCCACCCAGTCGTTCAACCAGCGATAATGATACGGCAGTCGGGCGAAGCCCCGTTCGGTGGCGGCATCGAGCAGGGCCTGCTCCTCGGTGTCGAGCACGCGACGCTGCAACACCGCGATGGCGGCGTTATCGACCTGCTCGGGCGTGATGATGCCGGGAATCGGAGCGGTGATGACCGGGTTGGTCAGGATCGCGCGGAGCGTCAGGCGCGCCAGTTTGTTGTCCTCCTCCTCGTGGGGATTGCCGGGGGAACTGTCGCCCTCGAAGATCGAACCGCTGGCGAACGGCTTGATGCCGAACCAGGCGATGTCGCGCTTCTGCATCGTCGCCCAGAGACTGTTCTCCCACCCGCTCCCCTCCATGGCGATCACCTTGGTGCGCGTATCGCCCTCGGCGTTTTCATCAGGGACGATCTTCGCGCCGGTCATGCGGGTCTTGGCGGTGTAGGGCGTGCAAACGATGTCCATCACTTCGGGATAGGTCTCGATCAGCCATTTGATGTGCGGGCGATCGTGAGACGAGATGCCGGTGAACCGGGCCTTGCCGGTCTTCTTGGCCCATTCCAATGCAGCGGCCATTTCGTCCATTTGCTCGTCGCAGTGTTGGCTGCTCTGCTCCAAGAGGACGATTCTCCAGGCGTCGACGTAATCGAGCCCCGTCACCTGGAACCCCTTCTCGAGCGCGTCCTTCAGCTTCTGGGTCAGCCAACCGGGCGGTTTCGGTTTGCCGGCTTTCTTGGCGGCGTTCCACTCCGCCGCGAGCGGTCGCATCTCCTCCTGGTACCAGGAGAACCCCAGGTACATCTTGTCGCGTCGTCCCCGGAGCGCCTTGGCGTACATCGTCACCTCCTGCGTGGTGCAGGCGTCGATGTAGTTGATGCCGCGTTCGATGCATCGGGTGACCACCTCGGTCCGGTTCTCCAGAAACGCCTCGCTCGATAGATCGGCGCTGAGCCAAGATCGCCCTTGAAACAACCCAGGAACGACGGTGTTCAGCCGCTTCCAGTGCCCCCCGAGACAGACGGCCGAGATCATCAAGTCGGTCTTGCCCGCGCGACGGTACTCCATCTGCTCATTGTAGTTGAGGATGTCGCTCGTTTTCTGCTGCGAAGGATTGCCGGCGCCGACGGTGCGGAGGGCGGGAAAACCGGCGGCCACCCCGGCCGTGGCGAGCGTGCCCGCTTTGACGAAATCGCGTCGCGTGAATTGTTCCGACATAACGCTACCCCTTTTCTTCCTGGAATAATTGGAGAAAACGATCATCAACTCTTCTCGGAAGCGGCTCTCGGTGGATTTCCGTTTCATTTTCGCCGATCCCCCGGCAAAAGTCAACATTTTGTCGGAATCCCCCCACTCGGGAGGGAAAAGATTATTTTTCGATGAATCCTCCCGATGTTCGGTCCCCCGCCATGGTCGAACGAGCCTGATATTCTATAATTTATAGTTATCGTCCCATTACCTGAATCCCTGTCTTGTCCGTCGACTCTTGTCCATCGACTCCTTTTCCGTCGTTCTTCCCCCTTCAAGGAGCAGCGTTTTGTTGATCGGCCCCGTATTTACTCGTGAAGTGACGATCGCACCAAGGCGTGAACGGACGTATATTGCGCGATCCGCCTATGCCGGCTTCCTCCTGCTGCTGATCAGCACCGCTTGGTTGGTGATGACCGGCACCCAACTGATCCGCGATCCCGGTGATTTCGCCCGATTCGGCTCCACGCTCTTCCTCCTGCTGGCCCCGCTGCAAATGACCCTGGGGCTGTTCTTCTCGGCGATGCTCTCCGCCGGCGCGGTCGCCCAGGAGAAAGACCGCAAGACCCTGATCCTCCTCTTGCTGACGCACCTCTCCAACAGCGAGTTGGTACTCGGCAAGCTCCTTTCCAGTTTGTTGATGGTGCTCACGCTCCTGTCGGTCTCGATTCCGATCTTCCTCTTGACCGCATTATTCGGCGGGGTCTCCGGCGCCCAGATCTTCCGCGTCTTCTTGGTCACCGGACTGAGCATGCTCGCCTG
Source organism: uncultured Planctomycetaceae bacterium (assembly GCA_964632505.1). Lineage (GTDB taxonomy): Bacteria > Planctomycetota > Planctomycetia > Pirellulales > Thermoguttaceae > CAZWCE01. The sequence continues at coordinate 20,835 of CAZWCE010000001.1, forward strand.
CGGCAGCCTCGGCTCGCTGATCGCCCTCTGGCGCGACAAGACCTTCCAAGCGCTGGCTTTGACGGTTCTGATCCTCGTGCTCTGGGTCGGATTCTGGGAATCGGTCGGCACCGGCTTATTGGGGGAATCGTGGGGGGGCATCGCCGCCGGCCGCTTGGCGACGACGCTGAGCCCCTGGAGCGCCGTATTGACCGCCACGCAACCGACCGTCGCACAGCAACAAAGCCTCTGGGCCGATATGCTCGGGAACACCGGGCCGTTCGCCGTCTTTTGCTTCTCCATGACGGTGTTGATGAACGCGGTGTCGATCGTGATGGTCCGGGTGTGGAATCCTTCGAGGGAAGTCCGCAAGGGAGCCCACGAGGAAGACACCTGGCGCAAAGAGCCTCCCTCGGCGGTGGAGGCGATCCAGAAGACGACCGGGGCGCTCGATCGAGGAGATCTCCCCCCGGCGGCGCCCCCGGAAACGGTCGCCGGTGCGGCCACGGCCACCCAGCCGGAAGCTCTTCCCGAGCCGGTCTCGGAGGCGAAACCGATCGCCGACGATGCCTCGCTCTCCGTCCACGCCGCTCGGAAGAAAACACGTCCCGTATGGGATAACCCGATCCTCTGGCGGGAGATATGCACCCGAGCGTACGGCCGCAAGACGATCATCCTGCGATTGACCTATCTGGTCGTCTTCCTATTCAGCGCCTTCAGCCTCTACTCCCTCCTCGCTCCCGGAACCCTCGTGTCCCCGGCGGCGCTGGCCGGACCGTTGATTCCGCTGCTTTTCCTTTCGCTGGTCCTGGTCAACGCCCAGGCGGTTACTTCGCTGACCTCCGAACGCGACGGTCGAACATTCGACCTCTTGCTGGCGACCGATCTCTCCCCCAGAGAGTTCGTGTTCGGCAAGTTGGGGGGGATCTTCTACAACACCAAGGAGATGATCGCGCTGCCCGCGTTGCTGTGCCTTTACCTCTGGTGGGAGGAGGCGCTCGGCGGTTTGTCCTTGACGTATCTCCTTCTAGGATTTGTGATTCTGCTCATTTTCGTCGCCACCGTCGGCGTGCATATCGGCATGCAGTACGTCAATACGCGAAGTGCGGTGGCGGTCAGTCTCGGTATCATCTTTTTCCTTTTCATGGGCATCGCCACCTGCATGTGGATCATGGTCGCCTTCAGCGGGTCGTTCGAGGCGCAACTCCAGCCCTTCCTTGCATTTATGCTCGGCGGAGGCGTCGGGCTGTATGTGACCCTCGGGTTGCGAAATCCCTCGACGGCGATCGGCGTGGCCGCTTTTGTCTGTCCTTTGGCCACTTTTTACGCCATCACGAGTCTTCTGCTCGGGCAACCCTCGTTGGTCTTCGTGTCGGTCGTGGGCGCCTTCGGATTCACCACTCTGGCAATGTTGATTCCCGCGATCGACGAGTTCGATGTCGCCACCGGCCGAACCACCGCCGATTGAGTCGTCGAAATTGCAATTTTGCCGGAAACGCTTCTCCCCAAAAGACTTGTGGAGAAAGATGGAAACAGTTCGCCAAGAATCGGTTCCCACGTTCCCCATTTTTACAAAAAGTGCTTTCGAGAAAGATTCGTGGAACAAATGGCCCGATACTTGCGTATCAACATAGAACTCCCTTTCTCTTTTTTTGGAGGTCCCCCCACCAGGGGCGGCGGAGTCGGGGAAAGAGTGCACTCCAGGCAATTCAAGATAGAATGACGATGCCTGAAGAGAGTGCGATGGATGCGAAAACGCAACCTCCTGTAGCAAAAATGCCTCGTTTTTTTCTTTTCCTTTCTTCTCCGGTTGATTTTTATTGCCGGAGTTAGTCGAGGAACATCAAAAAACAACCGATCTGATTTAATTGTTGCTTCTCCATTCTATAATATAATGGAACCGAGTCGGCCGCGCGATCCCTCGAAGGACTCCCCGGCCACTTCCCCCCATCCTTGCGGGGGGACTGTCGGCATGGATGGCTGTTGATATCGCCCGAATCCTCTCGAAAATGACGAGTTCCCATGAGCACCGAACAATCGCTGGATCCGAATCTGATCGAAAAGACCAAACAGCAGATCCGCTCGCTGGTCAATGAGATCGCGCAGATATCCAAAACCGATATCACTCCCGAAGAATTCCACACCGAATACCTCAACCGCATCGTCTCCTCGCTGGCGGCGGTGGGAGGCGCGATCTGGACGACCGATCCTCAGGGACAACTCGGCTTGGCGTACCAGATCAACATGCGGGAAGCGAAGATCAACGATGAGGAAGCAAATCGCCAACACGCCCGACTGCTCTACCAGAGCATGAAGAGCCCCGAGCCGCTCCTCGTGCCCCCTCATTCTGGGGGCGAGGGGGAGGACGAGGCCGGCAACCCGACCGAATATTTACTGCTTCTCGGCCCGGTCCGCACCGAATTGGAAACGGTCGGCATGGTGGAGATTCTCCAACGACGTGGAGCCGGACCGAGCACCCAGAAGGGCTATCTCCGCTTTCTGAACCAGATGTGCGGTTTGATGAGCGATTATTACAAAAATCGCCAGCTCCGTCACTTCGGCGACCGCCAGACCCTCTGGGCTCAACTCGAGGAATTCACCCGAACGATCCACTCGAGCCTGAATCTCCGCGAAACCGCCTACACGATCGTCAACGAGGGACGTCGACTCATCGAATGCGATCGGGTGACCATCGCATTACGTCGCGGTCGCAAATGCACCGTCGAGGCGGTCAGCGGGCAGGCGATGCTCGACAAGCGTTCGAACACCGTCCGATTGCTCGGACGGTTGGCCACCGCCGTGGTCGCCAGCAATGAACCGGTCTGGTACACCGGCGACACCGCCGACATGGCCCCGCAGGTCGAAGACGCCGTCGAGGAGTACGTCGACGAATCGCACACCAAAATGGTCGCCGTCTTCCCCCTCTCGCAAATCGTCAAGGATGAGGAAGAGCAGGAAGACGATCCGAAAAAACGCGAGGAGCCGGATCCGCCGTTCGGGGCGTTGATCATCGAACAGATCGAGGACAACCGTGTGCCGGAAAAGATGCAAAAACGCATCGAGATCGTCGCCGAACACAGTTGCTCCGCCTTGGGCAACGCGATGGACTACAACAGCGTCTTTCTCATGCCGCTCTGGCGACTGATCGGCAAATCGAAAGTCTTGGTGAAGGCCCGGATGCTGCCGAAGACGATCACCGTCACCGCCGCCATCCTCGCGTTCTTCATCGCCATGTGCGTCGTTCCCTGGGACTTCGAGATGCACAGCGACGGCTCCCTCGAGCCGGTCACCCGGCAGAACGTCTACGCCGCCGGCGACGGGAAGGTCATGGACCTGTTCGTCGCGCATGGGTCGGAAGTCGAAGGGCCCGATCCGGTGACGGGACAACCGGGCACGGTCCTCGCCCGCATGCGGAACACCGACCTGGAGGTGAAGCTCCGCGAGGTGGAAGGGGAGATCCAGAAGAACCTGGAACAGCGGTCGACGATCAAACACATGCTCTCCGAACTGCGCGGCGGCAGCGCCAATGAAAAAAGACGGCAGCTCGAGGGTGAGCTGGTCCAGTTGGAAGAAGATTACAAAACCCTTTTGGCGCGGCAGGAGCTCTTCCGGGAAAAATTGGCGGAACTGGAAGTGAGGGCCCCCATCGACGGCGAGGTCGTTACCTGGGACCTGGAAGATCGGCTGCTCGACCGTCCCGTCGTCAAGGGCCAGGCGCTGATGGAAGTCGCCGATCCCTCCGGACGATGGCAGGTCGAACTGCTGATGCCGGAAAAGCGGATGGGCCATATCGTCGAGTATTTCAAACAGCAACGAGCGGAGGATCCCGAGTTCGAACTGAAGGTCGAATTCGTGCTGGCGACAGATCCCGATACGACCCATTACGGCACGATCAAGCAGATCCACCAGCGGGCCGAAGTCCGAGGGCAGGAAGGCAACACCGTCCTCTTGAAGGTTTCCCTGGACGACCAGGAGAAACTTCCTGAATCGCTTCGCCCCGGCGCCGGCGTGAGCGCGAAGGTCTACTGCGGCAAAAAACCGGTCGGCTACGTGCTTCTGCACGAGGCGATCGCCTATGTACAAAAGAATATCATTTTCTGGTTCTGATCGGAACCGATGGTTTGATCGAACACCTTTTTTAAACCATTCACGACAAACAGGAGCGTTTGCCATGAATATATCTTCTCTCGCCATGGTTTCCTTTTTATTGCTTTCCGGGCCTCAAAGCGGTCCCGAAGCGGTGGCCCTGGGCCCGCCTCATCAGCCCGCGCAACTGTTGGCCAAGAACACCGACGCCCCCGACGAAGCAATGCTCGAGAACGTTCGGCCGGACCACCACGATGAAGCGTCGCCTCCGGAATCGAGCCGAGCGACCTCTCCCAGACGGCATGAAGTGAACTACCCGAACCCCGGCGCCAATGCCCTCGACGGCACCGGCCCCAATGCCCCACGAAACGAGAACGTCTGCTGCCTGACCGAAGACGTCACGTCGCTGATCGACGAAGTCGATGTCGCCGCCGGCGTCCCCGGGTTGCTGATGGAACTACAAACGCAGTTGCGCGATCGCGACGGCAATCCCATGGTCGACCGGAGCGGCAATCCCGTCATGGTCGAAGTGACCGAGGGGCTGACCGTCGTCGAGGACCAGGTCCTCGGCAAGATCGACGACCGGCTTCCACAGGTCCAGAAAGAGGTGGCCGAATATAAGATGAAGGTCGCCGAAAAAGAGGCGAACAAGCAGATCGAGGTCGAATGGGCCCAGGCCGCTCGCGACGTCGCCTATGCAAAAGTTCTCATGTCACAAGACACCAACAAACGTGAGCCGAACTCGGTGCCCGAAATGGAAATGATCGAGCTGAAGCTCAACCACAAGCAGTATGTCCTGCAAGTCGACAAAGCGAGGTACGACCTGGAGATCAAGTCGATCGAAAAGCAGGTGCAGGAGGCGGAAATGAAGGCGGCCGATGTGCAGATCAAGATGCGCCGCGTTCTGGCTCCCTTCAACGGCATCATCGTCGAGGTGTACGCAGAAGAAGGGGAGTGGCTCCCGGAAGGAACGCCGGTGCTCCGCATCATCCGCCTCGATCAACTCGAAATCAAAGGCTATGTCGATGCCAACCGATACTCCCCGAAAATGCTGGAGAACCGTCCGGTCACCGTCACCGCGCCGATGGCCGGCGGTCGACAAGGCACCTTCCAGGGAAAAGTCGTCTTCGCCAGTCCCGATATCACTTCCGGCAATAAATTCACCGTGAACATCGAGGTCGAGAATCGCAAAGACGAGGAAGGATACTGGCAACTGCTGCCGGGGCGGAAAGTCAGGGCCGACATCCATCTCGACCAGCCGAAGGTCACCGAGACCAATCGGATCATCCCTCCGGCCTCATGAACGAACGTGATCGACCAAGGCGCTCCCTCTCCCCCCTGGAAAGAACGATCTCCTCATGGTTTCCCTGCAAGACAGTCTCGTTTCGAGCTCCTCGCGGAAGATGCCCATCCGCGTCCGAAGCGACCTCACCGCCCAGCGGCAGGCCTACCTCGGTCGAAGCTACTGGGTGGTCAAGGATCCGGTCGGGCTGAAATACTTCCGCTTCCAAGATGAAGAATACGCCATCCTTAAAATGCTCGACGGCACCCGGAGCCTCGACGAAATCAAGGAGGCGTTCGAAGAGGAGTTCCCTCCCCAGAAGATCACCCTTGAGGAACTCCAAAACTTCATCGGCATGCTCCACCAGAGCGGGCTCATTCTCGCCGGTGTCCAGAAACAAGGCCAAGAGCTCAAGAAACGTCGCGACAAACAGCGCCGGCAGGAAATCATCGGGGCGATGTCGAACGTGTTGTGCATCCGCTTCAAAGGATTCGATCCGGAGCGCATCCTCACCTGGCTCTATCCGAAAGTCCGCTGGTTTTTCCATCCCGCGGTCACGATCTTCTGCCTGGCCATCTGTGCAGCCGCGTTGGGACTGGTGCTCGTCGAGTTCGATCAGTTCCGCTCCAAGCTCCCCGGGTTCTACACCTTCTTCAACCCGAGGAACTTCATCTTTCTCGGAATCACGCTGGCGGTGACCAAGGTGGTGCACGAATTCGGCCACGGGCTGGCCTGCAAGCACTTCGGCGGGGAATGCCACGAGATGGGCGTGATGATCCTCGTGCTCACGCCGTGTCTCTATTGCAATGTCTCCGATTCGTGGATGCTTCCCAACAAGTGGCATCGCGCGGCGATCGGCATCGCGGGAGTTTACGTCGAATGCGTCATGGCGGCGATCTGTACATTTATATGGTGGTTCACCGAACCGGGGCTCTTGCACTATACCTGCCTGAACGTGATGTTCATCGCCTCGGTCACGTCGATCTTTTTCAATCTCAACCCCCTGCTGCGATACGACGGCTACTACATCCTGTCCGACATCGTCGAGATCCCCAATCTCCGCCAGAAGGCGACGAAGATCCTCTCCCGAAAAGCCGGGCACTGGTTCCTCGGAATCGAACCCCCCGAGGACCCGTTCCTACCGCAACGCAATCAGGGGTTTTTCGCGTTCTACTCGATCGCCGCAGTCGTCTACCGATGGTTCATCCTCGCCTCGATTCTGTTCTTCCTCTACAAAGTCTTCGAGCCGTACGGCCTGAAGATCCTCGGCCAGTTGATCGCCGCCATGTCGCTTTACGGGCTGATCGTCATGCCGCTTTGGAAGATCGGCAAATTCTTTTATGTACCCGGGAGGATTCACAAAGTGAAGAAGACCCGTTTTTTTCTCACGTTGGCCGCTGTGGCGGGCATCATCGCTTTCATCGTTTTCTATCCGCTTCCGCACTCGGTCTTTGCCCCGTTGCACCTGAAATTGCAGGACGAGGCAGAGATCGTCCGCGTGCCGGCGGTGGGAGGACGCCTTCTGGAAGTGTACGTCCGGCCGGGCGATCAGGTCGACGCGGGGCAGGTCCTCGCCCGACTGAAAAACACCGATCTCCGACTCGAAATCCTCGCCCTGAAGGAACAGAAGAACAAATTCGAAACGCAACTGGCGAACCTGCGCCGCCGACGCGCCTCGGATGCCCAGGCCGAATTCAACATTCCGCCGCTCGAAGCCGCTCTGAAAATGATCAATAACCAAATCGCCGAGAAGCAGTGGGATCTGGCCGATCTGGAGATCAAAGCCCAGCATTCCGGCACCGTCATCCCCCCGGCCTGGCAAAAAAAGCGGGAGGACGATCAGAGCCAGAAACTCGCCTCCTGGTGGGGCACGCCTCTACAGAAAAAGAACCAGGGGGCCTACCTCGAACCGAGCACCAACTTCTGTGAAATCGGCAACCCGAACCTCATGAAGGCCGAAGTGATCATCGACGAGTCGGATATCGATTTCGTCGGACTGGGCCAAGAGGTGGAAATGATGCTCGAACAACTGCCCGGCGTTGTCTTCCGCGGTGAAGTCATCAAGATCGAAGAGAACGAGATGGACGCCATCCCGTTGCAACTCTCGACGAATCACGGGGGCGATATCCCGACCGAAGCCGATCCGGAAACCGGCCAAGAAACGCCCAATAAGGCGAAATATCGCGCGATCGTTCTTTTGGACAACGCCGAAGGGTTTATGCAGGTCGGCATGACCGGTCAGGCAAAGATCCATACACCGCCGCAGACACTCGCCCGGCGTGCCGTCCGCTTCATCAACGAAACCTTCAGCTTCACCCTCAACTGATCGACGCATCCCCGAACCATCTTCAAACGACCTTGCCGCTTGGGCAACGCGGAATAAGGACACGGAGAACTTTTTCCGCCCCTATTAGAGCACGATCGCCATGTAATCTTCCCGGGCAAGCCCCGCCGCGCCGACATACCCCGCATCGCCGCCGAGCGATGCGAAATCGAGGTGGAGCCTTTCGGCGAGAATCGCGAATGCCCGTCGGTCGACCTCTTCCTTGACCCGGGCCAGAAAACGACGCCCCAGTTCGGTCTCTCCACCGCCGAAGTTCATTGCTCCGCCAATCAATACGCCGGCAGGATCGATCGTGTGGATGAGCGTCACCAGCCCGATCCCCAAGTATCGGGCCGTCTCCATGATGATCTTCAAGGAGAGCTTGTCATTGTTCTGCGCCTCCTCGGCGACCAGCTTCGGGGTGAGTTCTTCGCCGTCGGCCAGACGCGATTGCAGGCTGCTCTCCAATCCCGCTTCGAGCATATCGCGGGTCCTCCGCGTCACGCCGGTCGCGCTCGCGTAGGCTTCCAGATGACCTTGCTGACCACAATTACACCATCGAGCGTTCTCGCTCGAATCGATGATATTGTGCCCGCACTCGGCACCGTGGCTGTTCACCCCGTCGACGGAACGGCCGTGGATGATGATTCCGCAGCCGACGCCGGTTCCGAGGGTCAACAGAATCATGCTCTCGAGATCACGACCGGAGCCGATCCAATATTCGCCGTACGCGGCCGCCGCGGCGTCGTTGGCGAACGTGACCGGAATGCCGCACCGATCGGCCAATCGATCGCGGATGGGAAAATCGTCCCAACCCTTGAGATTCGACGGCTTGACCAGACGGCCGGCGGGGATATCCATGGTTCCGGGCGAACCGAGTCCGACACGGACCACCTCGTCTTGCTTGAGTCCCGCTTCGGCGATGGCATCGTGAACAGCCTTGGCCATCCGTTCGGTCGCATTCTCCGGTCCACGCTCCACCTCCGTCGGAGTCGTCAACCAGGAAAGAGGGCGTCCCTGATCGTCGACCACGCCGACTTTGACGTTCGTTCCGCCGAGATCCAGTCCCACGAAAAAAGGCGGCTGCGCTTCGCCGGCCGAGATGAATTGACGTGTTTCCCCCATGACAACCGATTCCCTCTTCTCTACCTTGGTTTCACTGAATCCTGATCCGAAGAACGCCGGAGCCCGGGAAGGGGCCTGGTTCGGTCCCCACAAGTTTCCCGAAGCATAAGGAACATCCATTTTTACATATCGCGTCATCCCTTGCAAGGAGCGAATGAAAAAAGGCCCTTGGCGCGGTGATGCTGAGCGGGCGCCGAAAAAAAGCCTTTTGCCCGTCGGAAAGCAACGGACAAAAGGCCCTCGGTCGACTCAAGTCGCGTCATGGGGGGATTTCAGAGAAAACGTGCTTGAGTCCTTTGCACTGGGTTGATGAGGAACATTGATGGGAATCCATCCGCCGACCCCTCGAAGACGGGAAGGACGCTCGCGGCGTACCTCCCCCAGACCATCTTCCGGGGATCCGTTCCCGGGGGGATTCAATCCAGAAACGGGATTTCCGTCGGTGCGGCTTGCGAATGACCCGCGATTTTTTTATCGTTGACGGCGTAATCGACCACCGCCAAGAGTTTTTCTTCATCCTGCACGCCGACCATCCGTCCCAGGAGTTCCCCATCCTTGAAAACGAGGATCGTCGGGATGCTGCGGATCTCGAATTTCGCCGGAACCTTCCTGTTTTCATCGACGTTCAACTTGCCGATTTTCGCCTTCCGGCCGACCTTCTCGGCCACCTCCTCGAGAATGGGAAGCTGCTTTCGGCACGGTCCGCACCAACTGGCCCAAAAGTCGACCAACACCACGCCTTCCTTCACCTGGGAGTCGAACGATTTGTCGGTCATCTTGATCATCTTCTGAGGACTCTCCGACTCGGAACGCGCTTCGGACGAGGTGGAACGGTCCTGATCGGAACGCGCTTCGGACGAGGCGGAACTGTCCTGAGGCGATCCCGAAAAGGCCAACGCGAGCATCACTCCCATCACGGCACCGTACAGGGCTCCCCGTTTCGGGTTGGCGGTCAGGGGGCAGGCCCCGTCCTCACATTTGCCGGCATATCCCAAAAAGGCTCCAACCAACGCCCCGGCTCCGATTCCAATCAAAATGTTGAAAAACATCATTGTATTCTCCTATTTCTGCAAGTTTTATGATCTTCTTGATGGAATGCCATTTTCCGGTAGGCCGAAATGCCGCCCCCGAACTCGGGGGTCATGCGTCGTGGAAGTGGATGCTGTCCGAGGACGGCATCGATTCGACCATCGGAGGGTCCTTCGTGAGACCTGGCATGGTTCATAAAAAGGGTTTCGTCATCATTCATCATTACGCGGCGTTCGTCTTACGGATCGCCTTTTCGAGCGTCTCTTTGTCCTGCAATCCGACGAACTGCCGGATCACCTTGCCGTTGCGGCACAACATTAGTGTCGGAACGCTTCGGACACGATACGATCGTGCGAGTTCCGGCAGCTTGTCGATGTCGACCTTTGCGATTTGTACCTCCTGTTTCATCTCCTTGGCCAGTGTTTCGAGGATGGGAAGCTGGTAGCGACACGGCCCGCACCACGTGGCGAAGAAATCGACCAAGACGGTCCCTTGGCGGATTCCCCGATGAAACTCCTTGGCGTCCTCGATATGGTAAATGCGACTGAACATGGTAAGCTCCCCTATCAACTCCTCTTTTTCTTTGTATGTGGACGACTCATTGGCCGAGTGGTTGCTTTTGTACATCAATTCCCGTGCCAAAAAAACAAATAACCCATATGTTGTTATGTGACAAGGAGTTATAGAAAACGACACCTTTTTTGCATGGTTGACGACCGTTGCGATGCAATGTACAATGCGATTGCATTGCAAGCGAAGGTGCAATGGCATTGCAACCGATCAACGATCAACATTGCAATCTCATCGGGGGGAGAAGATCCATGAAAGAGGCGTTCGAGACGATTCATCACCAATTAGTTCTGGATTCGATGGCCGAAGGCGTGTGTTCCTTCGATCAAGACTGGAGAATCACGATGTTCAATCCGGCGGCGGAGATCATCACCGGTCGGGAGGCCCAAGAGGTGCTCGGCGCTCCCATCCGGACGATCTTCGATCCGAAAGTGTGCCGTTGCATCGAGATGCTCGAAGAAGTCATGGAGAAAGGGACGCAGATGCGCAACCTCTCGATCCGCATTCGACGCGGAGGAGATCGGATCGTCCCGATTCAAATGAACCTCGCCCCCATCATTTACGAGGACACCATCTTTGGCGTGGTCATGGTCTTTCGCGACATGAGCGACGTGGAGGATCTCCGTAAAGAACTCGAATGCGATTACTGCACCGAGGACATCGTCGGCCAGTCCACGAAAATCCGGGAATTGCTCGACATCCTCCCGGCGATCGCCGACAGCATCAGTACGGTGATGATCCTCGGGGAGAGCGGAACGGGAAAGGAGCTGTTCGCTCGGGCGATCCATCGACTCAGCCCACGCTGCGATGGCCCGTTCGTGGCGATCAACTGCGCCGCCTTGCCCGACAATCTCCTGGAATCGGAACTGTTCGGTTATCAAAAGGGAGCCTTCACCGACGCCAAGAAGGACAAGCCGGGTCGATTCGCACGCGCCGAAGGCGGCTCGCTCTTTCTCGATGAAATCGGCGAGATCTCTCAAGCGATGCAGGTCAAGCTGCTCCGCGTCCTCCAAGAGCGCGTCTACGAACCACTCGGCGGGACCGAAACGGTCGAAACCGACGTTCGGATCATCGCCGCGACCAACAAAAACCTCAAAGAGATGGTTCAAAAAGGTGAATTCCGGGCCGACCTCTACTACCGGATCCACGTCGTGGAGCTCCAGCTTCCGCCGCTCCGGGAACGAAGCGCCGACATCCCGATGCTGGTACACCGTTTTCTGGAGAAGTTCAACGCCCGGTCGGGCAAGAATATCCGCGGCATCTCCACCGATGCCCTCTCGATGTTGCGTCGCTATTCCTTTCCCGGGAACATTCGCGAGTTGGAAAACATCATCGAACGAGCGTACGCCGTCTGTCCCTTCGACGAGATTCAAGCCGGTTGCCTTCCGCCGACGGTGCACCAGGAGATCGATCCCGATTTGACCAATCCCCCGCCGCGAGGATCGTCTTGCCTCGACCCGACCGCTTCGCTCGATGCGCGTCGCAAGGAACTCCCGCCGGACGATGAACAGGCGATGATCCGCCGGGCACTGGAAGAGAACCACGGACATCGTCGCCGGACCGCCGATCAGCTCGGCATCGACCCCTCCACGCTCTGGCGAAAGATGAAGAAATACTCGCTTCTTTGAAGGGTCGCCGCGATCCCGAAGGGGGGAGCGCCGCGCAATGAGAACGCCCGCCTCCGCTTCGAATGAAACAGAGACGGGCGGTCGTCGATCCGGTGAGTCTTTGCCGGGTGGGAGCAGGTCACTCCGCTTCGTTCGTGCCGGAGGCTTCGGCGGCGCCGTTTTCGCCGCTTTCCGCCGGAGGTTCCGGGGGATCGTCTTGCTCGTTTTCCGGCTGTTCCGCTTCCGGAGAGGTTTCCGGGGCGTCGGATTCCGGCTTCGGTTCCTCGGCGGCGTCCGACGGCTCCTGCTCCGGTTCCGGTTGCTCCGGTTGGCCGATCTCCGGCGGGGTCGCCGGTGGCTCGGTCGCTTCCTCCTCGGGAGCTTCGCCGCCTTCGGGGAGGGAGGGAACGTCCGGCATTCCCTGCTGCAATTCGCCGAACTGTTGCATCGGATTGCCTCCCTCGCCGGCCGGCATGAACGGACTGCCCGGCGGCATGCCCCCTTCGGCCCCGGCTTCATTTTCCGCGGCCTCGGTGCCCTCGGGCTGGACGATCTGATCGCGGTCGAGGTGGATCTTCCGGTAAACGTCTTCCGAGATGATGTAGTACCAATCGGCGAAGCGGTCGTTCAATTCTTTCACCCGTTCCTTGCCGTCGGCGATCTTCTGCTCGTGCTCATCCTTCAAACGCTGATTCTCCTTCTTGATCTCCTCGATCTCTTCCTCGGTCGGGGCGTCTTCCTCGGGGGTTTCGTCGGTATGATCCGCCTCTTCGCCTTCGGCGGCGTCGGCTTCGTCTTCCTTCTTCTCGGGCAGCTCGGGGACTTCCAAGTAGTCGGGCTCGGGAATCGCCTCCGGGACGAATCGGGCCGAGATGAAAAGGTAGCGGTTCGCGCTGCCTTCTTCCTCCGCGGTTTCACCTTCTTCCGCCGACGTTTCTTCCGCGGCCGTTTCCTCGCCGGTGAGCTGGCCGAAGCGAAGCACGTACTCGACGCCTTCGGACATCCGCACCGAAATCTCGCCCTCGTTCGAGAGCAGGGTGATCGTGTCCTTGCTGGGATCGTTCGGATGCTCCGGATCGGCCACCGGCACCAGATAGAAGCCGCACTTGAACAGCGAACTCATCGAGAGCTGATCGCGACCGAACGCTTTGCCGGAGCGCAACGCCTCGGCCAGGGCTTCCCGCTTCCGGGTCACGTCGACGATCTTCAAATCGTCCAGGGCCCCCGTCAACTCATTCAGCTTGCTCGTGTTCAGTTCCTCATCTTCCCCGAGCGGTTTCTCCTCGTACTTGCCGCCCTGGAAGACCTGCTCGGAGGCAAGCGACCATTTCGGCGTGGCGGTGTCGTCGTAGTCGAGCGTGATGATGCCTTCGGGTTTCTTGACTCCCTGGATCACGTCGACCGAGTAGTCGTTGATCTCGATCTGCTGGATGTCGAACGTGCTGATATCGAGCAGGTTCTTTTCGATCCAGTCGGTGAAGGTGGTGGTCAGGGCGTCGGTTTCGACGGCGACCTCGTAGACGGGATCCTCTTCCGGAATGCGGACATACCGAAAACCGGGCTGATCGGGAATTTCCTTCCCGATGATCAGATCGAGCAGCACTTGCTCCTTCCCTCCGGACATCGTCACATGCAAACCGGCACCGGCGGGATCGGACAGCGTGGCGTTCGCCGGATCGAGCACGCCGTAGAGGGCGTGGCTTTCTTCGATATCCGAATCGCTTTCGGCCTTGAACGGAATGGCCGAAACTTCCAGGTCCATCAGGGCGCTGGCGGCATCGGACATCTGCTCTCGGGCGTCGGCAGGGTAATTCTCATGCGAGGGGATCACCCAACGATTGTCGATCTGCTTCACTCGAAAGATGGTCGGTTCGCCCGACTGTTCGTTGTACTTGACGATCTCGATGCCCTCGGCCGCCAATGGATCCTCGAAGTCGGGGAACAGTTTCTGCCCGATGCGATCTTCGGGATTCATCTCCGGGGAACCCGGCTGGACCAGAAACGCCACCAGGGCGAGCACCACGGCCATGGCGATGAAGATCGAGGTTTTGGTGATTTCATTCATGGTGATCGATCTCCTCATCCGGGCGAACAGTTGCCCGGGGTGTTTATCAAATATCGATGGATTGGAATTTGGAAAAATAGTCACAAAAACAAGTTGGAGTCCCCACCCAACACGCGGGGAGCTTACGAACGCCGACGGACGCGCGGCATCGTTCGCTTTTCTCGGGAGCTGCGGTAACCCCAAACGAAAACAGCTAAGAACAGTGGCGGGATCGGCGGCAGGACGATCGCCCAGAACTTGAACCAGCCCTGGACCGTTTTGATCTTCTCCTGCAAGTCCGATTCGATCCGTTTGAGTTTGCGATCGCGTTTCTTCGCCAACTCCTTGCGAATCTTTTCGATCCGGTCTTGGCCGGTTTTTCTCGCCGAGGCCACGCTGGTGAGGATGTCGGTCGTGCTGACGTTCTCCTGTTCCATCCTTTCCTGGATGGCGTCGAGCCGCTCTTGGAGTTTTTCCTCCTCCTCTTCGACCGCGTTGTCGAACTCCTCCTGGATGCCTTCCCGTTCCTGGGCGGTCTTCTTACGGGCCTCTTCGGTCCGGGCGTCGATTTTCTGGAGGGTGCGGTGGCGGGGGCGTCGACTGCGGATTTCGATGAAACGCATGTCGCCGGCGACCGCATCGATGGCATTGAGCACGAACGTGATGTTGTCGAAGTTCAAATTCACGCCCGCCCCGGGAAGGTTCGCCTGCTGGCGAATCTGGTAGAACTGTTCGGTGAGCATGTCGATATCGCCGACCACCACCACGTTCAGCTTCGATTTTTCCGGCGTCTGCTGTTCGGCTTCTTCTCCGACCGACGGCGGCATCGGCGATTCCACTTCGCCGGTGACCTGGGCGGCCAGCACGAACTGGGAGCTTTCCGGCACATGGCGACGGTTCGGATTGAGTCCGGCGGGGCCGAACATCGACATCTGGCGCATCTCACGCATGAGCACATACCCGCCCGCCCGGTTGGTGCGGATGAGCGGCTCGAACTCGGTGCTCGCGGCGTTGCGGCCGGTCATGGAGCTCGGGAACGGCAACAGCACATACTCGAGATATCGGGAAATCGGGTTCTCGGGATTGAACGCCGGTTTGCGACCGTCCTGCCCGTCGCCGGAGCGACGGTCGATGAAAACGAACTCGTCGGGCAGTTGGTTCAGCCGCGGCGAGGGATTGTAGTCCTGCCAGACGATGCGGTCCGACGCCACTTCGACGCCCAGCAAGTCCCAAAGAGGCTGGATATCGCCTTTGGGAGGCGGTTGCTGGCGCTGAAACATCATCTGCTGCGGGGGCCGCTTCGGGTCGTTCGTTCCCGGCACCTGCGGCACGAACACCGGCATCGCGTCCTCGAAAATGACCGTCGGCTGTCCGCCGCGCACCGCCGCGATGAAGTGGTTCATCGGCTCCGGTTCCAGCGACGAAGGCTGCACGGCGACCAGGGCGTCGAACGTTTCGGTGATCGGATTGGTCGGATCGACCTGCACCACTTCGTACTGCTTCTGGAGGTCCTCGACGATCGGCCAGTTTCGGCCCGGGGTCATCGTCTGCATATTGAACTGTCCGAAGAGCTGGGCGTCGGTCGTGAGGATGCCGATGCGTTTCTTCTGTTGATCGGTGACCGAGAGGAGCCCTCGGAGGATCTCGTACTCGACCGAGAGGCCGTGTTCCAGGAACGGGATCTGCACGGTTTGCAGCCCGCATTTGAAGACGATGCCCAGGAAGATCTCCTGTTCTTGGACGGTTCCTTGCCGGATCGACCCGACGGGTCTCGGTTGGATCCCATAACGATCTTCCGCACGAATCGCTTTTTCGGAGGTCGCTTCCATCTGGTTGATCCGAAGAAAGACCTTCTCGCCGGCCGACGCCTTGATCTCCTTGAGCAGATTCATCAAGTCGAGTTTCGTCTGCACGTACTGCTCGGGGACCTCGGGACTGACGAACGCCTCGATGATGATGGTGTGGGGGGGATCGATTTCACCGAGCAGCTCATAGGTCTCCGGAGAGAGCGAGCTGAGATTCTCGTCGGTCCAATCGGCACGGAGATTCACCCGTTGGAACGCGATCCCGAAGAGTCCCAGCGCGATGATCAACAGCGAAATGACACGAGCGGAATAGTGAGCCGCGCCCTGGAACCGCTGGTTGGCCGTCCAGTGCCGGCGACCGATGAGGACCATGCTCAAGTAGAGCATGACCAGGGCGATGGCGAGGAAGTAGATGATCGAGGGCAGGGCGATCAGTCCGCGTCCGAACGGTTCGAACTGATGGTTCAGGCTCAAAGCCTCGAGGTATTCCGCCACCGTTCCGCTGAGCGGGCCGATGTCGATCCACTGCAAGGCGACCAGGGGGGCGTTCAGCAGCGCGCCGAGAATATAGGCGACCGTCAGGTTGCCGGTCAAAAACGACGCGACCATGCCGACCGAGAGCATCGTCAGTCCGATGAACCAGTAGCCGAGATAGGTGCACAGGAAAAGTCCCCGGTCGGGATTGCCGAGGAATTCCAGAACGATGTAGTTGCAGATCAGCGAAAAGACCAGTGAGGCGGTGTAAATCGCCACCGTGGCCAGGTATTTTCCGAGCACGATGTCGAAATCGCTCGCCGGGATGGTCAACAAGAGCTCATCGGTCCCTTGGCGCCGCTCGTCGGCCCAGATGCTCATGGTGATCGCCGGAATGAAGACGAGCATGATCAACGGGAACCAGGAGTTCAATTGATCGAGGTTCGCCAGATTCGCGTTGAAGAAGTCGTTCGGCAGAAACGCGGCGACGGAGCTGAGCAAAACGAACACGCAGATGAAAACGTAGCCCGTCGGGTTGGCGAAATAACTGACGAAATTTCGCTTGAATACGGCGTAAAGTACTTTCGCGTTCATGGTTCTTGCCAATGATTCCTAGGGAGTGAGATGGATGGTTAGAGAGACAAACGCGGCGACGGCGGTTTCTCGGCGATCGGCTGCGAAGGAAGGTCGACGAAGCCCCGACCGTCGAACGGCCGCCGGCAGCGGTCGGATCACGGATGGGTGGTCGGCTCGGCGGTGGTTAATTCTCGGAATCGATCGTCCAGGTCCTTGCCTTCCTGCTTGAGTTCCTCGAATTTCCCGTCGAAAATGAGACGGCCTTCGTTGATGAAGAGGACCCGGTCGGCTACCGCCTCGACTTCTTGGAGGATGTGCGTCGAAAGGAGGATCGTCTTCTCCTGCCCCAGATTCCGCAGAGTTTCGCGAACATCGTGGATCTGGTTCGGATCGAGCCCGGCGGTCGGTTCGTCCATGATGAGGACCTCCGGCTCGTGCAGGAGGACGTGAGCCATGCCGACGCGCTGGCGATAGCCTCGCGAGAGCTTGCCGACCGGCTTGCCGACCACCGTATGGAGCGAGCAGATTTCGACCACCTGCTCGATGCGTCGGGCGGCTTCTTCCTTGGAATACCCCCTGGCTTCGGCGAAAAAGTGCAACAGGGCCACGGGGGTCATATCGGGATAGAGGGGGCCGTTTTCCGGGAGATATCCCAGCTTGGCGGAACCGGCCAGTCGGTCGGTCGCCATGTCGTGCCCCGCGATGCGGGCGATCCCCCGCGATGCCGCCAGGTAGCCGGTCAGCAATTTCAAGGTCGTGCTCTTGCCGGCACCGTTGGGCCCTAAAAAGGCCACGACCTCGCCCTTGCTGATCCGGAAGGAGACATCCTCGATGGCAGCAAAATCACCATAGTACTTCGAAAGGCCCACGGCCTCGATCATGGCCGGATTCTTCTGTTCACTCACGGTGTGTCTCCAGTTCTCAAGTCTTGGTTGGATATTTGGGTATATTGGTGGGGGAATGAACGGTTTTTCGGAGGATCCGACGCCGCAACGCACGTCTGGCGACCTATTCCCCGCACGGCATTTGGGATGGTACTTCGGAATGTTGCCGAAGCGGAAATTTTGTTTCGCCGACAGCCGATGCCCACCGAACACGTCGACGGACGACGGAGAGGGGCCGAGCGATGCAGGGTCGTCGCCGCGACGGCCTTCGTGGAAGCACCAAAAAAACCTTCGTCGGAGAGGCAGGGGGGTAAAAGTGCCTATTTTAATGATTGAAACATCGTGTGTCCATTGTCGAAAGGGGGATTTTTTTCCTCTTGGAGAAATTTTTCCGGCCAAATACGCCTCTCTTATGGTCATCTTTCCCCCAGCACCGTCCGGAGAAATCGGCCGGTGTGATTCTCCTCCATCGCGGCGAGATCCTCCGGCGTGCCGGTCGCGGTGATGCGGCCGCCGCGCTGACCGCCTTCGGGGCCCAGATCGATGATCCAGTCGGCCGTTTTGATCACATCGAGGTTGTGTTCGATGACGATGACCGTGTTGCCCAAATCGACCAGTTGCGAAAGGACTTCGATCAATTGCTTGATGTCGTGGGCATGGAGCCCGGAAGTGGGTTCGTCGAGCACGTAGAGGGTGTTGCCGGTTTCGACGCGAGCCAGTTCGGTCGCGAGCTTGATGCGCTGAGCCTCGCCGCCGGAAAGGGTCGTGGAGGCCTGCCCGAGCGTCAGATACCCCAGGCCGACTTTCCGGAGGCTCTCGAGCAAGCGGACGATCGCCGGAATGTTTTCGAAATACTCGATCGCATCGTCCACCTGCATCTGGAGGACATCGGCGATGTTCTTCTCCCGGTAGTGGATTTCCAGGGTTTGCCGATTGAACCGCCTTCCCTCGCACTCGGGGCAGACGGCGTAGAGATCGGGGAGAAAGTGCATTTCGATTTTCTGTGTCCCCTGACCCTGGCATTCCTCGCATCGGCCGCCTTTAACGTTGAAACTGAAACGGCCGGCCTTGAATCCGAGGCGCTTCGACTCGCGTGTCTTGGAGAAGACCTTGCGGATTTCGTCGAACACGCCGGTGTAGGTCGCCGGATTGCTGCGGGGCGAACGTCCAATGGGCGACTGGTCGATCCGGATGATCTTATCGATGCTGCTGGCCCCGCGGAGGCTGGTATGCGGGCCCGGCTTCGATGCCGACCCTCCCAACCGGCGGACCAAAGCCGGCACGAGGGTCTCGTTCAGAAGCGAACTCTTTCCGGAGCCGCTGACTCCCGTGACACAGAGAAACGTCCCCAGCGGAAAACGGACCGAAATATTCTGCAGGTTGTTCGTCGTGACGCCCTCCATGAAGATCGACCGGGTCTTGGCGATGCGTCGCCGCTTCCGAGGGACCTCGATGGCGTCTTTTCCGCTGAGGTACTTGCCGGTCAGTGAGCGAGCGTCCTGTTGGATTTTCTCGGGCGGACCCTGGTCGATGACTTCGCCGCCATGCCGACCGGCGCCGGGGCCCATGTCGATCAGCCAGTCGGCCCGTCGCATGATCGCCTCGTCATGCTCCACCACCAGGACGGTGTTGTTGCGTCGCTGCAAGCGGCGCATCGCGTCGATGAGTCGATGATTGTCACGGGGGTGCAACCCGATCGAAGGCTCGTCGAGTACGTAGCAGACCCCCACCAATCCGGAACCGAGTCCCGTGGCCAGCCGCACGCGCTGCAGTTCGCCGCCGCTGAGGGTTTCGGTCGGTCGGTCGAGCGTGAGGTAGTCGAGTCCCACCTGGTTCATGAAATCGAGCCGCTCGATGATCTGCTGGAAAATCGGTCGGGCGATCGGCTCCATCTCCTCGTCGAAGGAGATGCCCTCGAAGAATTCCAAAGCCTCGACGACCGTCATGGCCGTCACTTCGTGGATGCACTTTTTGGCCACCGTCACCGATCGGGACTCCGGGCGCAGCCGCGACCCGTCGCACGCCCGGCAGACCACGTCGACCCGGTAGGGATGCAAATTCTTGCGAATCGTCTTGCTCTTCGTCTTCTCGTAATAGTCTTCGAGCTGTCCCACCAGGCCAGGGAACTTTTGTTCATCATCGCCGAAATAGAGCTCCCCGAGCGTGTCGTCGTCGAGTGCTTCCAGCGGCGTCTCCGCGGCGACGCCCCGAGCGGCGAGCATCTGCTCCGTTTCTTTCTCGAACTTGCTCTGCGTCTTGACATTGCAGTGTTTCCAGGCGACGCAGGCGCCTTCGGAAATCGAGAGGGACAAATCGGGAACGATCAGCTCCACATCGAATTCCACCCGAGAGCCCATCCCCTCGCACTCGGTGCAAACCCCGTAGGGGCTGTTGAAGCTGAAAGTCCGAGGTTCCAGTTCCGCGTAGTTGATTTGGCACTTCGCGCAGGCGTATTTCGTGCTGTAGAGCCGATCCTTCCAAATACTCCGGCGTGTCCCCTCGGGGGTGACCAACCGCTCCTTCTCGTAAACCGCCACCACCAGGCCGTCGCCGTGCTTGACGGCCAGTTTCAGCGACTCGGCCAACCGCGGCCGGATCCCGTCGCGCAGGACGATGCGGTCGATCACCGCCTCGATGCTGTGCCGCTTCTGCGGGTCGAGCGGTTCCAGATCCTCGACATCGACAATCTGGTCGTCGACCCGGGCACGCACGAACCCCGCCTTGGCGATCTGCCGCAACACTTCCTTATGCTGCCCCCGGCGACCACGAACCAGCGGCGCGAGCAGCATCAACCGGGTTCCCTCGGGCAACTGGAGAATGGCGTCGATGATCTGCTCGGGCGCTTGTTGGCGGATCGTCCGTCCGCAAATGTAGCAGTGGGCCGTCCCCACGCGGGAGTAGAGCAGCCGGAGATAGTCGTAAACCTCGGTCACCGTGGCAACGGTGCTGCGCGGATTGTGGGCCCCGGAACGCTGATCGATGGAGATCGTCGGTTGGAGTCCCTCGATCAGATCGACCTCGGGACGTTCGAGCTGGTGAAAGAATTGGCGGGCGTAGACGGAGAGGCTCTCGATATATTGGCGCTGCCCCTCGGCGTAGACGGTGTCGAAGGCGAGCGAGCTTTTGCCCGACCCGCTCGGACCGGTCACCACCACGAGACGATTACGGGGGATCTCGAGGTGAAGATCCTTCAGATTGTGCGTCCGCGCCCCGCGAATGCAGATGTGCGAGGCGGGTTCTCCCCGACGATCGGATGCGTTCCGATCCGGTTCATCGAGTACGGTCGCCGAGGCGGCACTGTTTTTGGAGTTGCCCTGGTCCTTGCGTCCGGCCATGTTGATCTTATCCCTTGCACGCCCTCGCCGTGAGAGAGGGCGCAAGCTACAGGACCACTCCGGAAGAATGCCTTCCGAGAGTCACCCCCTGGTAAATCACCCTTTTCCTCACCGAAACTTTTAAGATAGCAAATCGCATCGCGGTTCGCAAGATCCGCAATGACGGGGAATTCACCCGCGGCAGGTCCATCCGGTCTGGACTTCCTCCGACTGAATTCGTAAGATAGAAAAATTGGCGGGGACTTCTCCCTCTCGCGTTCGCCCCTTCCGGACTGCCCGCCTGCTGTTTCCGCGAACGACCCGCAATCGCCATCGCCGTGAAAGGAACATGCATGGAGTACCAAACCTATTTTCGCAATCACCCCACGACCGAAGGCCGCTACGGCAAGTACGGCGGGGCGTATCTTCCCCCGGAACTGGAACCGGCTTTCAAGGAGATCGTCCACGCCTACAAGACGATCTGCAATTCGGCCCAGTTCATCAGCGAGCTTCGGCGCATCCGCCGGGAGTTCCAGGGAAGACCGACCCCCGTGTATCACGCCTCGCGCATCTCGAGGCTGATCGGCGGAAGCCAGATCTACCTGAAACGTGAAGACCTCAACCATACCGGGGCTCATAAGTTGAACCACTGCATGGGCGAGGGACTCCTGGCGCAGTTCATGGGCAAAAAGCGGCTGATCGCCGAAACGGGCGCGGGCCAGCACGGCGTGGCGCTGGCGACCGCCGCCGCTTATTTCGGCCTGGAATGCGAAATCCACATGGGCGAAGTCGATATCGAGAAGGAAGCACCGAACGTCAGCCGCATGAAGCTGCTCGGCGCCGAGGTGGTTCCGGTGAAGCACGGGCTGCGCACGCTCAAGGAAGCGGTCGACTCGGCGTTCCAGTCGTACCTGACGAAGTTCGACGAATCGATCTACTGCATCGGATCGGTCGTCGGACCGCATCCTTTTCCGATGATGGTCCGCGATTTCCAGATGGTCGTCGGCGCCGAATCACGGGAGCAATTCCTCGAAATGACCGGCAATCTCCCCGACGCCGTCTGTGCCTGCGTCGGCGGCGGCAGCAACGCCATGGGCATCTTCTCCGGTTTTCTGAGCGATCCGGTCGAGCTCCACGGCGTCGAACCGATGGGCAAAGGGGCCAAACTCGGCGAACACGCCGCCACGATGCATTTCGGCCGCGAAGGCGTCATCCACGGCTTCTGCTGCTATCTCCTGCAAAACGAAGACGGTTCCCCCGGCCCGGTCCACTCCATCGCCAGCGGGCTCGATTACCCCGGTGTCGGGCCGGAACACTGCATGCTTAAGGACGAAGGACGTGTCAACTATGTGGCCGCCACCGACCAGGAAGCGGTCGACGCCTTCTTCAAGCTCAGTCGCTACGAGGGCATCATTCCCGCGCTGGAAAGCGCCCATGCCCTGGCTTACGCTTTCAAGCTCGCCAAGGAGATGGATACCGGCACGATTCTGATCAACTGCTCCGGGCGCGGCGACAAAGACCTCGACTACGTGATCGAGAATTACGGTTATGGCGAAGATGCGCGTTTTCCCAATGAAGACCTGGAAAACAAGGGCAACGTCTTCTAACGGACCGCGGCCCAACGGCAGCCGACCGGGAACGGCGTTTCGCCGCATAGGGGGCACCACCCCCCCTTTTTTTCGGCGGTGCCCTTTGGGGGTTTTTGCGGCATCGATCGCTTTCCGATTGCGTTTTCCGGGATAGAATAGTATAATTCCACAATCTGCTTGCGAAAAAAAAGGGGGAATCCCCCGTCGGCAGCGGTTCCGGACGGCGTTCGAAAACGGGCGGAGGATCCTCCTTTTTTATTACGCCGTCGCGTCTCCGTTCCGTTTGACTTAGAACGTGTTTTGAAATTCCAATTTGAGCTGCGAGCGGCTGCGACGTAAGCCGACCGCGTTGACCTGCATCGACGAATCTCCTTGGATTCGCCTGCTTCGGTCGCCTTGTCGGACTTTCGTCTCTCTCGCTCTCGCGAACAAAGCGATTTTCAAAACACGTTCTTAGAGAATCGTTCCCCATTCTCCAGTTTTTTTGGCGTGTTGAGGGCAAATCGCCAAAGGAGTGGATCCCCACTACATGCGTTTGGTCATGATGGGAACCGGCAGCTTTGCCGTTCCGATTTTCGAGCTGTTGTACAAAACCCACCACCAGGTCGTGGCGCTGGTCACCGCGCCGTTGCGCTATCGGGGACGCAAAACGCCGATCATGACGCCCATGCGGGAGGCCGCCTCGGAGTTCGGAACGCCCATCTTCGCCCCCCCCGACATCAACACCCCCGAGTCGCGCGAGAAACTCCGCGGTTTCCAGGCCGACCTGTTCGTCGTCTGCGATTTCGGGCAGATCCTCTCCGCCGAAACCCTTGCCACCTCCCGGCTGGGAGGCGTGAATCTTCACAGCTCGCTTCTGCCGAAGTACCGCGGAGCCGCTCCCATTCCGTGGGCCATCTACCACGGCGAAGAATACACCGGGACCAGCGTGATCCACATGACCCCCGAGGTCGACGCCGGCCCGCTGATCGCCCAGAGCCCCCCGCTGCAAATCAAACCGGACGAAACAGCCGAAGAGCTCGAACATCGTTTGGCCAAAAACGGTGCCTGGTTCGTCCGCCGGGCGATCGATTCACTCGAATCGGGCCGTTTGCAGGCGTTGCCGCAGGATCCGAAAAAGGCTTCCAAGGCCCCCAAACTCAAGAAATCGCACGGACGGATCGATTGGAATCGCACCGCCCGACAGATCTTCAACCACTACCGCGCGATGCAGCCCTGGCCGAAGACCTTCACCTTCTGGCATCGCGGGGAACAGAAGCCGCTTCGGATGATTCTCGGCCCCGTCGAGGTCGCCTCGGAGGAGGAGACGCCGGACGTCCGCCCCGGCACCGTGCTCCGGGCCCAGGACGATCACCTCATCGTGGCCACCGGCGGAGGGACCCTCCGGATCAAGAAGATTCAACCGTCCGGCAAAAAACAAATGGAAATCGCTCCGTTCCTTCGAGGATATCCCATGAAACCCGGCGACCTGCTCGGTCCGGAAACCTTGCCCGAGGGGGTGGTGAGCGCCGAGGAGAATTCGACGCCGTCCTCCCCGTTGCCGACCAATCCGGTGCGCACCGGCTGACGGCCCGCATTCCCGTCCTTCAAGAGTTTATCCTTTCACGCGAGTCCCGCACAATGCTCAGCTCTCCACCAACATTTTGGGAACTGATGATCATCTTGATCGCCGGGGCGATTACCTTTTCTTGTCTCATCCATCTCACCTTGAGACGTCGCGACGAACTTCTGGTCGATTATTTCACCCCGGAAGACGTCAGCGAGACCGATCTCGAATCGCCGCCGCCGGAAGAGAAACCCGTCGACGAAGAATCCGAAGACGAACATCCATTGCCTCAGGACGAGTGGCCTGATCATCCGATGGTGGAAGAAGAATCGCAAAGCCACTGATCGTCGCCCCCCGCCGGCGTTTTTTCATGTGATTTCCCGCCTCAAAGCGCTCGCCGCTCGCGTCCCGTTTCCTCCTTTTTAGGCCCTCTTCCTTCGCATGAACCCATCGTTTTACCTCGAAACCGTCGGCTGCCAAATGAACGTCCTCGACAGCGAACTGGCGAGGGCGGAGCTGATGGCGCTCGGCTATCGCCCGACCGATTCGCGAAGCGAGGCCGACATCATTCTCTACAACACCTGCAGCGTGCGCCGGCACGCCGAAGATAAAATCTACAGTGCGCTGGGTCGGTTGAAACACTGGAAACGCCATCGCCCCCAAGGCATTCTCTGCGTCCTCGGCTGCATGGCGCAAAAGGACCAGCGGACGATCTTCCGACGTGCGCCGCATGTCGACCTGGTGCTCGGGCCGGGCCAACTCCACCGTCTCGGCGAGGTGATCGCCCGGCTGGAGCAGGAAAAATCGCTCCCAAGTGAAGTGACCGAGCCGGAAAATCTGTCTCCGTCGGGAGTCGAATGGCTCGAAGTCAGTCTCACCCGGGGCCACGCTCCGGAGGAGACGGTACGCGAGAGTTACCAGCCGTTTCATCCGCCGCGGGTGTCCGATTCGCGGGAGTCGCCGCACCAGGCGATGGTCCGCATCATGGTCGGCTGCAACAACTTCTGCACCTATTGCATCGTGCCGAGCGTGCGGGGGCCGGAGCAGAGCCGCCCGCCGGGAGAGATTCTCCGGGAAATCCGACAGCTCGCCGATCAGGGCTGCCTCGAAGTGACGCTCATCGGCCAGACGGTCAACCGCTACCGCTACACCGAGGGAGAGAAAACGACCCGATTGGCCGATCTGCTCGAAGGAATCCAAGCGATCGAAGGAATTCGCCGGGTGAAGTTCGTCACCAACGCCCCGGGAGATATGACCGATGCGTTGCTCCGGGCGGTCCGCGAGTTGGACAAAGTTTCGCCGTTTCTCCACGTGCCCGCCCAAAGCGGCTCCGACGCGATTCTCCAGCGGATGCGCCGCGGCTACACTTCGGGGGAATACCGCCGGATGATCGAGAGGATCCGGCACATCGTCCCGGAGGCGGCGGTCACCAGCGATTTCATCGTCGGCTTCTGCGGCGAAACAGAGGAAGACTTTCGGCAAACGGTCGACCTGGTCCGCTTCGGGCAGTTCAAGAACAGCTTCATCTTCAAGTACAGCGAACGTGAAGGCACCGTCGCCGCGCGGCGCTACCAGGACGACGTCCCCTATCCGGTCAAGCAGCGACGGAACAACGAACTGCTGGCGATCCAGAATGAAATCAGCCTCTCGCTGAATGCCCCCTTCCGGAACCGCCGGGTCGAGATCCTCGTCGAGGGGCTTAGCAAGAACAGCCGGAAAAAAGGAGACGCTCCCGGCCGGAGGCTGCAATATTGCGGGCGCACCGAATGCGACCGGATCGTCGTCTTCGAGTCGGACGATCCCGGAGTCGTCGGCAAGATGATTCCGGTCGAAATCACCGACGTCGCCCCCTTCACGCTCTACGGAAAACGTGTCGAGGAAGTCGACGCCTGAACCGCAGTCCCCGCTCTCGAACCGAGATGGTTATTTCAGCGGGGGAATCGAATTCACGTCGGCCGGAACGTTCGGCACCGACGTCTTGAGGTTCGCATCACTCTCGAGTTGACTCATGCGGATCTCCAGATCGGTCACCCGCTTCTGGAGCTGCTTGGTGCGGAAATTGGTGCACCCCGGCATGGCCAGGTACAAAATCAGTGTCGCCAACAGGGGCATCAAGCCGATGAATCGCCGAACAGTAACGATCTTCTTCCTTTCCGACGGCCACGAAGGACCATCCGTTTTTCGATGGAAAACCACGTCAACAATCTCCTTGCAGAAACATTCCAACAGCCTGAGGTGAGTTGGGCCGATAGGGGCCATCCGTGTCCCGCGAGCTCGAGGATTGCCGTCCCCCGGCACAGCAAGAAACAAGACGGGGGAATCCTAACGAAAAACCGCCGTCGAGAAAAGGCGGATTCGACCAAAAAGAGGGGGCTCCCCGTGCGCATGCGGGAACCCTCCCGACAGAGATCGATCGGAACGAAGGAGGGGTGAGACAGGAGAGGGAAAAGAAAAGAAAGGGAGCGTCGATCACTCCAGCTCGAGATCCTTGATGATGAATTCCGCTCCCGGCGTGCGTCCGCGAAGCTGTTCGGCCATCTTCGCCTTTTCACCGGACGAGGCCTTCTCGAGCTTCGCCTTGATCTTGTTCAATTTTTCCTTGCGCTTGCGGCGACGACGGATTTCACGCTGTCTTTCACTCATCGACACGGGCATCACTCCTCATTCTACGAGAGAGACCGACTCAATAATCACTTTTATGCTCCATCCCCCCAACCAGACGAGAAGATTCTCGGGAAACCGCCTCTTCGAGAAACGGGGCTGGGAGGACATCAACTCAACGAGAGGGAATAGATCATCATATCGCTTTTTCGGGGAATCGTCAAGGAGCACAAAGACGCGATCTTGCCCCCGAACCCGCCCGGCAGGGGGCGGCTCGAGAGGGCGAATTTCACAAAGAGACGGAAAAGTCCGAAAAACGGCGGTCCGCGGATCAAGATATCTGGTTAAAATGGAAAGAGCCCGCCTCGAAGGTGGGACGCTGCGCGTTACATTCCCTTGCCCCTCTCCGCTTATGCACCGGCATCCTCTCTCCCCATCTCCGATTCCCTCCGATCGCTTCCGGCGACGCGGATTGACCCTCGTCGAGGTGATGCTCGTCATGGCGATCCTGCTGATCCTCGCCTCGCTGGCGCTGCCGATCATGAGCGGCCCGATGGCGAACATGCGGCTCCGCAAGTCGGGCGATGTGATCCGAACCGAATGGACCCGGCTGAGAGTTCAGGCCATGGGCGACGGCAAAATCTACGCCTTCCGCTACACCCTCGGCTCGAATCGGTTTCGGGTCGAAACGATCGACGACCCCCACTTCGTCGAGACGACCGAGGGAAACCGCCTCCAAAACGTCGACTCCGGTGATCGCCTCGGGCAAACGACTTTACCGGACGAGACCGCCGGAACCCCCTCCGAGACGCAACCATCCACGCCCTCCGACAGCGCGTCGACGGAAACCTTGCCCGAGGGAGTGTACTTCGCCGACGGAGAGGTGGCCGCCGATCCCCGCTCGGGCTACTATGTGCCGGCCGAGGCCGCCGAGAGGACCGACGATTCGAGAGCGACCTGGTCGGCACCGATCCTGTTCTACCCCGACGGCACCACCTCCACCGCCCGGGTTCTCTTGAAGAACGATCGTCCACGATGCCTGGAAGTTCGGCTGCGGGGGTTCACCGGCATCGCCGCGGTCGGACCGGACCTCCCTCCGGACGATTACCTCGGACAACTCGATGCCGACGCTCTCCCGATCGATGCCGAATTCGCGATGGTTTCGGAAGGAGGTCGACGATGAAGCGCCGCCACGTCCCGGTCGCACGTCGCCGCCGTGCCGGCCTGTCGCTCCTGGAAATCATTCTCTCGATCGTCATCCTTGGAGGATCGATCGCCGTGCTCGGCGAAATGGCCCGAAACGGTCTGCGCAGTGCGCAGGCCGCCCGCCGGCTCTCGCAAGCGCAACTGCTCTGCGAAACGGTCATGGCCGAACTGGAATGCGGGATCCTCGAGATGGAGCCGATCACCGAAAGCACGTTCACCGATCTTCCCGATACGAACCTCACCGATTCGAACGCGCCGGAGGCGGCGCGATGGGTCTACTCGATCGAGATCGAAACGCTCGACGAAGACGGGCTGCTGCGCGTCTCGGTCATCGTCTCGGAGAATCTACCCGAGGAGCAGGACCCCGTCGAGTGCCGCCTGGTCCGATGGATGATCGATGAAGAGGTCGTCGAGAACCTGATCGCCGAAAACGAATCGGCCGCTTCGGAAGAGGAGAGTTCCGGTTCGGTGCAGTCGCTCGGCGAGCTGGAAGGAGGCGGACGATGAGACGCTCCTATCCACGGCAGGAAGCATCCTTCGGCTACACCCTGTTCGAAGTGCTCCTTTCGATGACGCTCATCACCGTCGTGCTGCTTCTGGTCGCCCAGGCGGTTCAAACCCACCTGCGCCTGCTCGATGTCAGTCGGATGGAGGTCGAAGAGGCCCAGATCGCGCGGGCGGTCCTGGGAGCGATTCGGCGTGATTTGCGGAACGTCATCGCCCAGAGGGAACAGAGCGACGCACTCGACCCCGCCATGACCGGAACCCTCGACGCACTCCTGCAAGAGGAAGAAGGGGAGACCTCCGAAGCATCGGAAGAGGCTGCGTCCGGTTCGGTCGAGGAAACGAGTCTCGTCGGAACGACGCCGGGAATCTACGGCGAATCGAACTGGATTCAGGTCGACACGGTCCGCGTTCCTCGCGGGGAGTTGTTCCTGGCCGAGTCGACCATCGTTCCGACCTCCACCGGATTGGCCGATCGGGTCAGCGACGCGAAAACGGTGCTCTATTATATGCTCGAAGAGACGGAGACCGCCGACAGCGACCAGGCGTTTCTCGAGGACCCCACCGCCCTGGAGATCCGCCGCGGGCTGGTCCGTCGAGAGCTGGACCGCCGAGTGACCCAGTACGCCGTCGAACAGGGACTCGACGTGAACTTCCAACAGTACGATCAGCCCATCTCCCCGGAAATCGCCGAGATCGAGTTCCAGTATTACGATGGCCAAGAGTGGCTCGCGGAGTGGGATACCGAAGAAGAAGGGGCCTTGCCGACGGCGGTTCGCGCGGCGATTTCCATCTGGCGGAAGGATCGAGAGAGCTCGCGACTGATGAACGCCTTCGACGACGGCATGGAACCGGAGGACGAGGTGATCACTTTCTCCCTCGCCGTGGCGATTCCGGTCGAAGCCGATGCCGCCTCCGAAGAAGAAGCAACCTCCTCCGATGTGCCCGAATCGCCGTAATGACGAGCCCCGCGAACGACCTTGTTCCCGGAACCGAAGAGATCGAAGATTGCAAGCCGATGCCACCTCCACATGAGTCACGAAAAACAAGCATCCGACGCGACCGGGATCGCCGGGGCGTCGTCCTGGTGCTCGTCTTGGTGATGGTCGTGCTCCTGACACTCTCCGCACTGACGTTCTCGGAACTGATGCTCGCCGAGCGGAAAGGGGCCCTCTATTCCCTCCGCCGCGAGCAGACCCGACTGCTGGCCACCTCGGGCATCGAAGGGCTTCGCGTCGTGCTGCTCCAGGACGAGGAAACCCTGTACGAGCAGGGTGGACTCTACCACAATCCGGAGCAGCTCCAGGGGGTGCCGGTCGTCGAGGGGGCCGATTCGATGGACCTCGGCCGCTTCTCGGTCCTCGTCCCCAGGCTCGACGAAGAGGGATACTACGCCGGTTTGCGCTACGGACTGGCCGATGAGTCGGCGCGAATGAACCTCCACACGGTCATGCAACTGGAAGAGGAATCGGAAGGCGCGGGACGGGACCTGCTGATGGGCCTGCCGGGCGTCGACGAGACGATCGCCGATGCCATCCTCGACTGGATGGACGAAGACGACGAAACCCGGGAGTTCGGCTACGAAGTCGATCACTACGGGACCCTCGAGCCTCCCTACGCCCCACGCAACGGCATTTGCGAATCGATCGACGAACTGCTGCTGGTCGAGGGAGTCACCGGACCGCTGCTGTTCGGCGCCGACTGGAACCGAAACGGCGTGATCGATTCCGGCGAACCGGACCCGAGGTCGCTCACTTTCGAAAACGCCGACAACGCCGACGGCTCGCTCGATCTCGGCCTCCAGGCTTATCTGACCCTCGAAAGCAAAGAGTCGATCACCGACATCTCGGGCGAGAAGAAGATCCATTTGAACAAGGACGACCTCCAGTCGCTCCACCAGGAGCTGCAATCGGCACTGGGCAATCCGCAATGGGCCGACTACATCATCGGCTATCGCCAAAACGGTCCTTCCGAAGGTGGCGGCGAAGGTGGCGGCGGAGGCGGGCAGATCGATTTCTCCACTCCCGGCGAGACCCGAATTCACAGCGTGCTCGATTTGGTGGGAGGAGCGACCGAAATACGCTACCAGGGACAGGAAGAGGCGACGATGCTCCCTTCGCCCTTTTCCGAAGACATCGGCACGATGAGTTCTTATTTGCCGCAACTCTTGGAATCCACAACGGTTTACGAAGAGCCGCCCGCCGGAAGAATCAATCTGAACCAGGCCCCCCGAGCGGTGCTTCTGGCGATTCCGGGCATCGAGGAGGGGACGGTCGAGGCGATTCTGGCCGAGCGGATCCTCGATCCGATGGAGGCGGCTTCGGTCGAGGAGATGCAATACGAAACCTGGCCGCTGACCACCGGAGTGATCGACCTGGAGGAAATGAAGACGATCCTCCCCTACGTCTGCAGCGAGGGAGCGGTGCGTCGGGCGCAGGTCGTGGGGCGTTTCGATCACGATAGCCCCGTGGTCCGCCTGGAAGTCCTTCTCGACACGACCGAACAGCCGGCCAACATCCTCCGGGTGCGCGATCTAAGCCATCTCGGGCCGGGATATCCGGAAGAACTGCTGATTCCCGGCTCCTCCGGGATCGACGCAAGTGCTTACGGCGTCGAAAGTTACTAACAGCCTGTCGGAAACGTTCGGCGGGATCTTTTTCCATCTCCGAAAATCGCGAAACCCCGTCCGCCCACTCGCTCGTCTGCAAACTCCACGAATTCCGGGCGCCACTTCAAAAAAGTGGGGCCACGTCTTTTTTTTCGCGAATATTCTCTGTTTGTCCGCGAATCAACGACTGGTTTTCCGCTTCTGCGGAGAGAAAAACCGGAAAAAAGAACCATTCCGCCGATTCGCTCGGGAATATTCTCCCGGGCGCGGCGAATGCGCTGTTAGACGACGGAAATGAATCGCCCGAGAAAGCCGGAAAAACGGTTTCCGGCACGGAAACGTGAGGCGGCGATTCTTCGGAAGGTCGTCCGACTCGTGAAGCGGCGGTGTATTTCGTAACGTGGTGATATGGTGGGCACGAGGCGGCGACACGCATTCACTTTTCAACCTAATCGAGAAGAAGGGGACAAGCCATGAAGAAACTGATTTTGATCGCAGGCGTTGCGGCACTCGGAATAGCCGTGTTGGCGGGAACCGGGGCCCTCAGTTATGTTCGAACTTCCGCCCGAATGGCGAAGGACTCGGTCAAAGAGAATATTCCTTTGAGTTTCCAAATCGAGCGGGCTCGGAGTATGATAGAAGAACTGGAGCAACCGATCCGGCAGAACATGCTGGCGATTGCCCGGGAAGAAGCGGAACTGGAACGTCTCAGTCAGCGCATCGACGATCAGGACCGCGAACTGTTGGCCGATCAAGAAGAACTCCTCAAACTGCAAGCCGACGCCTCGAGCGGAGACACGAGATTCGTGTACGGAGGCCGGAACTACTCGATCGAACAGGTCAAGGCGGATCTGTCGAACCGATTCAGCCGTTACCAGACCTCGGAGAAGACACTCGAAAGCCTTCGCGACATCTACACCGCCCGAACCCAGGGACTCGCGGCAGCCCGCGAGAAGCTCGAAGCGATGCTCGCCGCCCGGCGTCAACTGGAAGTCGACGTGGAGAACCTCGAGGCGCGCCGCCAGATGATCGCCGCGGCCGAGACCACGTCCGATTACCAGTTCGACGATTCGAAACTGGGGAAGGTCAAGGAGCTGGTCACCGAACTCGAGACCCGGCTCGACGTGGCGGAGAAGATCGTCAACAACGATCAGTATTACCATTCGGAGATCCCGGTGGGCGAAGAAGCCCCGGATGACATCGTCGATGAGGTCGCCACGTACTTCGGCCAAAAATTGCCCGAAGCCGACACGGTGGCCCAGGCCGACTGAGTCGCCCGTTTTCGCCGGAGGGGGAACACGGAAGCACTCCTCCGGCAATGCAATCTCAAAACGCCGATTCGGGAAGCCCGGCCGGTGACCGCCGCGGCTCGCCGGACGACGGCTCCGGCCCGGACTCCCGTTCCCCTTGGTGGATGGAGAGAGTGTTCGCTCTCTCGGTATCGGAAAAGGTTCGCGGTTCAAGGAATATCGCACTCCCATGACACCTGCATTCACGGAAACGATCGATCACGTCGGACTCCTTTCAGCATCAGAGGCCAGTATCGTGACAGACAACGAAAACCTTCATCAGGATGACCTTCGCACCGAACGTCCGAAAACGGAGCGTCCGGCGTCGGAGAAGCGTTTTCTTTACGCCACCGGCAGTCGCCCGCTCTCGGGCTACCGGATCGATTACGGTCTCGGCCACGGGGGATTCGGCGAAGTCTACGCCGCCACCAGCGACGGCGGCAAGAACGTCGCATTGAAGCTGGTTCGGCGGAACCTCGATATCGAACTGCGCGGAATTCGGCACTGCCTGAATCTGAAGCACCCGAATCTCCTCGCGCTCTACGACATCCGTCAGGACGACTCCGGCGATACCTGGGTCGTGATGGACCTGATGAACGGACCGAGCCTCGAGGAGGTCATCGCCCGAAATCCGCAGGGACTGATCCTCCGGCACCCCGGCGAAGCGCCGGCGGAAAAGGAACTCGACCTGCTGGCCTGGATCGAAGGCATCACCGCGGGCATCGCGCATTTGCATCACAAAGGCATCGTCCATCGCGACCTGAAGCCGGGGAACATCTTCCTCGACGAAGGCATCGTGAAGATCGGCGATTACGGCCTCTCGAAGTTCATCGCCTGTTCGCATCGCAGCGGGCACACCGAGAGCATCGGGACGATCCACTACATGGCGCCCGAAATCGCCAACGGCAAATACGGCAAAAGCATCGACGTCTACGCCCTGGGAGTCATTCTCTACGAGATGATCACCGGCCGCGTCCCGTTCGACGGCGAGAGCATGGGCGAGATCCTCATGAAGCACCTCACCGCCGATCCCGACCTCTCGGTCCTTTCTCCGCCGTTCCGGCAGATCGTCGGACGTTCGCTCGAAAAGGAACCGGAGAAACGCTATCAGAGCGCCGAGGAACTGCACCAGGCGTTGCGGGCGGCCGTTCTTTCCCCAGGGCAGATTCCTCCGGAGGCCGTCGTGCCTCCCGCCGATGCCGCAAACGGCAACGACGCCGGTGAGAAAACGGACGCCGCTTCGCCGAAGCCCCCAGCGAGCGACGACCCGCCGCTGCAGCGATTCAAGCGCTGGTGGGGGACGCTCGGCGTCGGCGAGCGCATCGGGTTCGTGCTGCTCGCCTTCGTTGCGTTGAATGTCGTCGGAGGAATGGTCGCCGTGACTCCGGGGGTCATCGAGCTGGTGATCCTCGCCGCGGCGGGGTATTTCTTCTACTATCTGTTCTTCTATCAGTCGGAAACTCCCTCCAAGAAATCGAGGCCTCCGCAAGGGAAGAACCCGTTCGCCACGCCGGGATCCCCCCAGGCCCGGCAATATCAGGGACAGGTGTATCATGCCTACCCGGCCGATGAGAAGCCGGTGCCGAACGCGCCGACCGGCATGCCGCTTTTGCGACAGACGCTCGGCTCGGTCCTCGCGAGCATCGGCATCGTCGCCATTCTCAGCGCCATGGGGATGGTCGTGCGGGGACTGCAAAACCAATCGCCCTTGGGACATCCCGAAGTGCTGGTCCGATTCGCTTGGTTCGCGTCGATGACCCTCGGTGTGACCTGGACCGTCCTCCTGGGGCGAATGCTGGCGACCCAGTGGTCCGACGGCAAAAACACCACCGCCGGACGGATGACGCTCGCGCTCCTTTCGGTCCCGCTTTCCCTGATGGCCCTTTCCCTCTCCACGCTTTTGGTCGTTCCGCTGGAGGCGGGAGGCTCCTGGCTGCCGAATCTGCATCTATGCAGAATCCTCGGCATCGAGCCGATGAACACCCTCGCCACCACCGAGGTGACCTGGAAAATGATCAGCCACTTCGTCGCCACCTTTTTCCTGACGATGTACCTGATCGGCTGGGGAAAACTGGCCGGCGCCCGAAGATCCCGCCGGATCCGCGTCTGGCCGATCCTCTGGGTCGGCATGATGACCTACTTCATCACCCTGTGGACCGGCTTCCCCGCCCTGCCGATGGTCCTGGTCGCCGTGGCCGCTGCGTATACCGTGCAAATGGTCACGACGTGCCGCCCGAAAAAGAATCATCGCGATCGAAAACGGCATCGCTCCCCCCGCTGGTCCGAAATGCACGCCAACGGGTAGATGAAACAAAGGATATTCGCGTTTTTCGCAATCCAAACCACTTCAAGGTGATCCATGATGGTGGAGACTCCCATGTCCATATTTTTTTTGATCTTGCTCGCCGTCGGAGGGCTGTTCGGCCTGTTGTTGCTGGCCGGGGCGATTGTCATGATCGCCTTCGATAAGACCCGGCCGTTCGGCCTCGGGCTGCTGCTGTTCCTCTTGTGCCTGCCGATCGTCGGGGGATTGTTCCTCTACTCGCGCATTGGGGTCGTCGAAACAGAGCGTGCCCGGCGTGTCGAGGCGATCGCTCGCGAACAACTTGAGTTCGCCGAAAAAGTGCGTCGCCACCGCGATGCGGCACACGCCGAAAGTGGCGAACATTTGATCGAGCTTCACGAGGAAGAAATGGGGCGTCTCGAACAATCGAAGACCGAAGTCGTGCAAGAGGCGGTCGAGGCAGTTTCCGAGAAGCCGGAGGAGAAGAAAACCTCCGACAGCGCCGGAGAACAGGTGGCCGAAGTGGCGGAAGCCGGGGAAGCAACAGCCGAAGCGGGCGAAGCGGGGGAGGAGGTCGCCGAGGCGGTCGAGGAAGTTTCCGAGAAGCCGAACCCAAAGAACACCTCTGAAAACGCCGGTGAGGCAGATGAGGCCGTCGCCGCTGTCGCAGAGGCCGGAGAACAGGCGGCCGAAGCGGAGGAAGCCGGGGAAGAAACAGTCGAAGCGACCGAAAACGATGACCTCCAAGAAATCACGAACCTCGTGACCGGCGAGACGCGCGACCAACTGCCCGATTGGACCCGATACGACGAAGCCGCACGGCCGGGCCCCCACGGAACGACACGCTACACGCTCAAGATCGGGCCGATGGAGGACGGCCGGGAATGCTGGGAGGAAACGCCCGAGGCGGTGGAGAAGTTGCTCCAGCGCCACGCCGCCGGAAAGATGGGCTATTCGCCGGGACTGGTGCATCACCTCGATCTCCCGTGGGAGCATCTGGCTCGAAAAACGACCGAGGGGGACCTGTGGCTCGAACCGTTCGAAACATCGTTCGGCGACTGGGTTCTGCTGCATGCCCGGGTGACCGTCGACGACGAAATCGAAGGGATGATCGCCGAGCAGATGGTCCTGCAAAAACAGTGGGAAGGATTGAAGCAGCTTCTGATCATCGCGGGCGTATTGATCCTTTTCCTCTTTCTGCTATGGTTGACGCTCGGGGCGCTCGTGAAGCGCCGGCAACCGTCGAAAGAGGCGGAGGTGGCCCCGCAAAAAGCGTGATGGACCGGCTTTTTAGGAAAGTCGGCACGAGAACGAAACAGAGTCGTCGGGGGGTGGGAATTCCGCCGACGCATTTTTTTGTCATCGAGTGGAAAAGGAGATGAGCGATCGGAAAGCCCGCCCGTCATGCAGGTCGTCACGGCTTCTCCGATCGCTTTTCCCGTGAGTATGACGGAATCGGCGGACATCGACCGACAACTGATCGAGCGCATTCGCGCGGGCGACCAGCAGGGCTGGCCCGATCTGATTGCGCGCTATGAAGGCCGGCTCTTGGCCTACGTGCGTCAACGTCTCCCCTCGCAGGCGGTCGCCGAAGACGTCGTCCAGGAGACGTTCATCGGCTTTCTGCTGGCGCTGCCGAATTTCGATATCGAGCGCCCGCTGGAAAACTTCCTTTTCACCATCGCCGCCTATAAACTGACCGATCACCTCCGCCGCGAGGGACGCCGACCGAGAATCCCGTTCTCTTCGACCGAGAAGAACGGCGAATCGACCGGTTTCGATCCCAAGGGCAACGCCCGGGTCGCCAGCAGTCTGTTCCGGAGCCAAGAGCGCCGCGAGCTGGAGGAAAAAGCCCTCTGCGAGGCGCTCGAGGAGGTGCTCGGCCGATGGCGCGAGCGCGGCGACTGGGGGAAGGTCCAATGCGTGGAGCTCCTGTTTTCCCGGGGGCGAACGAATAAGGAGGCCGCGGCACTTCTTCGGATGACCGAGCAGAAGGTGGCCGGAATCAAGTTCGATTTTCTCGGCAAGCTCCGCGCGGCGCTGCGAGGCATGACGCTCAACCGCGACTGCTTCCCCGAACTCTACGAGACCCCGGAGGACTCACGATGATCCACGATGCCGAACTCGAAGCCTGGCTCGATGAAGCCCTCCCGGTCGAGGTGATGTCCCACATCGAACGCCAACTCCGCGACAACCCGAAACTGGCCAAGCGGCTGGCCCACCTGAACGCCCGACGCAGCGCCGGCTTCCACGGTCTCGGCGCCATCTGGCGCCGGCATCGGATGACCTGCCTTTCACGAGAGAAACTCGAGACCTATCTGGAGGGGAAACTCCCCGAGGCGGAAAAGAAGTACATCCGCTTTCACCTGAACGTCATCGGCTGCCGTTTCTGCCAGGCGAATCTTCTCGATCTCCAGGGCCTGGCCGACGGCTCGCGCAACGCCGATCCCCAGCCCCGCCGACGACGCTATTTCGAATCGTCCGTCGGAATGCTCCGCCACGGACGCGAAGAATAGGCATGGCCCGGCAGCCTGCCTGTACCTGTCGATCGGGGAGGTCTTGGGCCCGTTCCGCTCCGGGCCTTCATGTTTCCACGGGCAGTCAGACCATCTCGTCGAGCCGTTCGACGATCTCTGTTTCGATCTGTCGCGCACACTCTTGATAGACCCGCAAATCGCCTCCGATCGGGTCGGCGATGTCGCCACCGTCCCGACGCAGAACCGAAAGCCGAAGATCCATGCTCGGCCACCGGGATAGAATCGCTTCGCGATGATGGCGCGTCATCGTGTAGATATGGTCGGCATACTGCATCAGCGGTTCGTTCAGCAGTTGGGCTTGATGCTTCTCGAGCGAGCACCCCGCCTGGCCCGCGACCTCTCTCGCCTCCATCGTCGCGGGACTGCCGGTCATCGCGGAAATCCCGGCCGACATGATCACGTAGCCGCGCGATTCCAGATCGCCGATCCGACAACCGAGCCGCTCGGCCAGAAGACGCTCGCAAAGCACTTCCGCCATCGGACTGCGGCAACTGTTGCCCGTGCAGACGAATAGGATGATCTTCGCCGTCAACCGCTCAATCGTCTCCGAGCGGACCACTCCCTCGCGCAGGATGCGGTAGCTCTCGTCGTCAGCCTGGACGACCGTCGAGGGATTGCGCAGTCGCGTGGGGCCGTCATCGAGAATCAACGACACCCCTTCCGGGAATCGGGCCACCGCCTCCTCGCCCGAAAGGGCCGGTTCCTTGCCGGAACGGTTGGCGCTGGTCAGGACCAACGGTTCGTCCAACTTGTGCAAAAGCTCGACGACCAGCGTATGATCGGGCACGCGAATCCCGACCGTCCCCTCGGGCATCGTCGCCTGTCGTACCGCTTCAGGAAGAGATCGAAGCGAGCTCTGCGGATCCGAACCGTCGACCACCAACGTGATCGGGCCGGGGCAACATCGACGCGAGAGCCGTTCGGCGACTCCACGGATCGAAGGAACGACCTCCCGGATCGCCCGAGGGCCGGAGACCGCCAACGAGAAGGCATGCCCGGCGGAACGCTCTTTCAGCGCAATCAACTTCTCCACGGCCGAGGCGTCGGAGGCCAACGCCCCGAGGCCGTAGACCGTCTCGGTGGGCAAGATCAGCAATTCCCCTCGACGGAGCGATTCGAGGGCCTCCTCGAGGATGACGTTGAAGTCTCGGGTATCTCGGATGCTGATAACCTTCGGTGGCATAAACTGTGTTCCCTCATGGGCTTCGGGATGAGAGCGGCGGACCGCCCGATTCGATTCCCAGGCTTATAGATACGGCGTCCGGCTCCTCGGCCGCCCAAGCGGAAATACTCAGAAAAAGAAGTCTATTCTAAACCATTCGGTGATTGCCCCGGGGCAACTCGAACGATTCCCGTGGAGGGTCTCGAAATCCAAAACGCGATTAAGGAATTTCTCGATTTTTTTGATTTTTTTTGGAACTCTCTCTATAATACTATTATCAATAGTAGTTGAAAGAGCGTCTTGTTCTCTTTGGGGATTTTTTCAAAAACCGTGTATTTTACTGGACGCACCGCCTTTTTTTCGATTGCCGAAAACACCCATTTTATTTCATTTGTGTTATTTTCTTAAAAAAACCGCCTCGCCTATTGTATCGGTTTTGTCAAATCAGTAAAATTGGGAGGCTTAACAAAAATGCAAAGGGATTGCCGGCGTTTTTCCTGCTCGAGCGATGGTTCCCATTCCGGCAAGATCGTTGCTCGAGTGCCGCTCGGCGGAGGTTGAACTTTCCCGTCCTGTGAAGCGTAAAAGCTACATAGGGAGTGAAAAACGATACCAAAAGGCAACACTTGTGAAATCCCTTTTGCGACGCGAGTCGGTAATCATCCCATTTAAATGCTTTGCTAACAGCACCTTATCGAATTCCGGATACAATACTCCCAGAACTGGCATCGAAAGTGCATCTTTCCTTCTCGTGTTCTGGTATCTTGCAGGTCCGGCCGACAATTCATGCCAAATGGGAGAAGCATCTTGACGCAACTGAAAATGATGAATGAATTCGATTCTTCTTCAGTCTCGACGAAAACGGTCACGCCGTCGATCGACGAAGGGGCCGGGTTGGCTGTCGATCCGATGCAGGAACTGCCCCACGACGAGCTCGACGAACCGACCGATCAAGACCTTCTGGAAGAAGAAGAGAACGATCTGAGTAATACCGGCAACGACGATCAGATCGACGACCCCATTCGCATGTACCTGGTCCAAATGGGGGAGATCCCGCTTCTCAATCGCAAGGAAGAGGTGGCCGCCGCACGCCGCATTGAGAAGGCCCGGCATCAGTACCGCAAAATCATCCTGAGCACCGACTACATCCTCCACGCGGCGATCGACATGCTCGAAAAAGTTCGCGACGGCCGACTCCGGCTCGACCGTACCGTCGAAGTCTCGGTGACCAATCTCAAGGCGAAGCAACACATTTCCAAACTGCTGGGGCCGAATCTTTTCACGCTCAATCATCTCGTCCAACGAAATCGGGTCGATTTCCGCGTCGTCCTGAGCCGCTCGGAAACACCCCGGAATCGGAAAGCCGCCTGGGATCGTATGATCTCCCGTCGATTGAAGGCGGTCCGACTGATCGACGAACTAGGTCTCCGCACCCAGCGCATCGTTCCCTTCCTCGAAAAACTCATCGAAATCTCCCGACGCATGACGCAACTGACCCGGCAGATCGGTGAACTCCAGGAAGTGGTGGCCGCCGGCGAAGAAAAACTGGCCGAACCCCACCTCCGTCTCCTGCGGCAGGAACTTCGTTATCTGATGAAGATCACCCTCGAATCGCCTTCCACGCTCAAGCATCGCATCGGCAAGATGAACGTCATCCGCCAGGAAT
Source organism: uncultured Planctomycetaceae bacterium (assembly GCA_964632505.1). Classification (GTDB taxonomy): domain Bacteria; phylum Planctomycetota; class Planctomycetia; order Pirellulales; family Thermoguttaceae; genus CAZWCE01. Next base: position 60,925 of record CAZWCE010000001.1, read on the forward strand.
ACGATGCCGCCAAACGCAATCTCTCGGCGGGCAATCTCCGTCTGGTCGTCTCCATCGCCAAGCGATACCGCAACCGCGGCTTGAGCTTCCTCGATCTGATCCAGGAAGGCAATACGGGGCTGATGCGGGCGGTCGATAAGTTCGAGCACGCCCGGGGCTACAAGTTCTCCACCTACGCCACTTGGTGGATCCGCCAGGCCATCACCCGCGCCATCGCCGACCAAAGCCGGACCATTCGCGTGCCGGTGCACATGATCGAGTCGATGAGCCGCATCCGAAACGCCTCCCAGGAACTCACTCTGAAAAAGGGTGCCAGTCCCACACTCGAAGAAGCGGCGACCCGTGCCGGATTGACCACCTCCGAGGCGAACAGCGTCCTCCAAATGAGTCGGCAACCGCTCTCGCTCGACCAGCCGGTCGGCGACCACGACGACAGCTTCTTCGGAGAATTCCTCCAAGACGCTCGTGAAGAAGATCCTCTCTTGGAGATGAACCGCGATTCGCTCAAGGACCGCCTGGAAGATATCCTCAAGGCCCTCTCCTTCCGCGAACGGGAAATCATCCGCCTCCGCTACGGACTGGCCGACGGTTACACTTATACCCTCGAAGAGGTCGGCAAGATCTTCTCGGTCACTCGGGAACGCGTCCGCCAGATCGAGGCCAAGGCGGTCCGCAAGCTCCAGCACCCGGTCCGCTCGCGTAAACTCTGCGGTTTCCTCGATCACCCGGCCCTCCCGACGGTCAACCCCGCTGAAACGATGTAGCCCCCGGCTGCTTCGGAAGATCCCCCATGGGGAGCAACATGCAAGATCCCGGCACGGCCAACCGCTTCTCCACTCGGGCGATGGGCTGCCGCTTCTCGATCACCTTTTCGGCCTTCCCCGAAGAAAAAGTCTATCATCGACAGGCGGCCCGGGCCGCCTTCGACCAGCTCGATCGCCTCGCCCGGAATCTCGATCATCGTCTTCAGGGAAGCGAACTGTTTCGACTGAGTCGACTCCAATGTGGAGAAACGACGCTCATCACCCCGGAGACGTTTCGCTGCCTCGAATTGGCGGAGCTGGCCCGAAAGTTCACCGAAGGCACCTTCGACATCGCCTGGCAAATGCCGCCTTCGAAGGATCCCGGCTCGCCCCGTCCCTTCCAGCTTCTCCCCAAAGGCCTGCGAGTTCGCGCGGTGCGCACCCCGCTGCGGCTCGATCTGGACGGCATCGGCAAGGGATTCGCACTCGACCGCCTCGCGGCCTTGCTGGAAATCTGGGATCAGACCGATCTCGTGCTGGCCGCCGACCGCAGCACCTTGCTGGCCGCGGGAGGAAGCCCCTGGCCGCTACGTCTCGATGTTCCTGGAAAAGACGATGCCGCCCTCTCGCTTCCACCGCTCCGGGAGGCCGCCGTCAGCGCCTCGGGGACCTCCGTCCGCGGAAAGCATGTGAAGGACCCGCGCGCCGAAAAGGACCTGACGCTTCCCTGGCAAAGACTCTGGGTGAAATTCTCCACCGCGACCGCTCGGAAACTTTTTCGCGTGGACGAAGCGGCGGCAATGGCCGACGCTCTCTCGACCGCGTTTTTGACCTGGCCGAAAAGCCGCATCGTCCGTCGGCTCGAACAATATCCCGGCGTTTCGGTCTGGGCAAGCGATGCCGAGCAGACATCTCCGCTCCACCCGCCCGATCCGGAATGAGCGAAGCAGACTCCCTGGAAGTGAGCCCATGGAGAGTTCCTACGTCGTGTCTCTGTTTTCCGCGCCCTCTGCTTCGCAATCGCGCACCGGCAGAAACGTCCGCAGACGGTTATAGAGCTCCTGGTAGCTGAACGGCTTGATAAGCCAACCGCTGAAATCTTTTTCCCGGCAGATCTCTTTCGGATTGTCCAGCGCCTCGGAAAGCATCGCAACCACCGGTATTCCAAACCCGTGCTCGCGGAGTGTTTCGATGGTCCGGAAGACATCTTCATTCGGCATATGAAGGTCCATCAGCACCAAATCGAATGGAACCCCCCACATGTGTTGATGTGTTACTTTGTTCAATATCTCTTTTCCGTGGTGAACGGTTTGCACCTTCAGGCCTGCACGGCGGAGGTAGGCACAGACCACCTGTTGCGGATCACTCCGGTCGGTCGCCAGCAGCACACTTCCGGCAAGCATGGGGAGGTCTTCGTCCTCGAAATGATGTTTCTTCAACCGGGCAAGAAGCGGCGGCATCTCCTCCGGCTCGATTCTCGCCACCCCCTGCAAACTGCCGGTATCGACGGTGAAGGAAAACCGGCACCCAAGACGAGGATCGGTCTCGCTAGTCAGCTCCCCGCCGAGCAATTGGACGATTTTCCGGCATCCCCCGATCGCCATTTCCGGAGTCACGGCAAGATCGAGTTCTCCGAGACACAACACCGGCGGGAACTCTTGCTCCTCCATCATCTTGAACGTCGATTCGTCGATCTCTCCTTCGGTGGTGATCTCGAAGAGAAGTTTCTCCTGTTCCTCCCACGCGCTGCTGGTCGCCATCCTCAATTGCACTTCCCCCGAACGACTCATCTGGATGACGATGCCGAGCAGATAGATCAAAACCTCGCGCAACCGGCCCGGATCGGTACGGATCGTCTCGGGAATCGAAGTTTCCGGAATCAGTCGGAGCTTGAGATGCTTCGCATCGGCCACCGGCTGGACGACATCGAGTGTCTCCTTGACGTGGAGAATCGTGGCGCAGATGAACCGCTCGACCTTCCTGCGGCCGATCTCTAATTTCGAGATATCGAGAATGCTTTCGAGCATCGACAGAAGATGCCGGGCGTTGTTGCGAAGAAGCGTGATGCACTTGAAGGTTTCGGCCAACTCTTCCGGCATGTCGATCGCGGGAACTCCCTGCTCCTTTTGCCATCGGGTCAGAAAAGTAAGCTGGGTTTCGTTCATCAAGTCCAGATAACCGAGCATGGCGCTGAGCGGCGTCCGGATTTCACTCCCCATATTTGCAAGAAAACGAGACTTCGCCTGATTGAGCGACTGCATCTGATCGGTGAGCATACGGAGCTTCCACTCGATGTTCAGACGCTCCTCGATTTCGGCTTCGAGTATTTCCTGGAACTGCAACAATTTAGCATTCGCTTGAATTCGCTCCTGAAGTCGGTCTCTCACTAGACGGGTCACCAGATCTCGGAATCCGTCGGGCATCGTCTCGCCGACTTCCGGCGTGCCCGCCTTTTCGATGATCTCAATCGCCCCGACAGGGTCACCGCTGCTCCCCATCACGGGAATGCCGTGCATGATCCAGGTGCGGCCCTTCGGATCGGTCGCCAGATGCATCACCGGCTCCTTCCTCCGCAACGCTTGCTTGACCGGGCACACATGAGCCTTGCACCCTTCCCCACCCCAGATCTCGCGGCAGGGCTTTCCCTTCAAATGCTCCAGGGCCTTGCCCGAAGTTCCACAGGCGGCACGATTGGCCCACTGAATCTCCAGACTCGGGGAGATATAGACCACGATTTCGGAAGCCACGTCGAAAATCATATTCCTCGCCACCTGCTCTTCGGTCACGTGGAGATGATGCAGGGCCACCGCGGTGGGAGGAGCGCCGTAAGAGCCCCTCGCATTCGGATCATATCGGCCTTGCTCATGGTATTCAGGCAATTCATTGATCTGTGAATGACTCATTACGTTGCCCCTTTCAAGCAATGCGAAAGCCCACCTCGGTCGCTTATCGAAACCGGCGTCTTCATCGCGGTCGGACTTCGCTCGTGGCGAGGAGAAGAGAAACCGATCGAAAAGGAGGATCAAGTCCCGACATATTAACAATAGCACATTAGTGATGTTTCAGGGCTTTTTTCTCTCCCCTCGTATTCTTTTCGGGGGGTGGTGCGCGTCAAAAAGGCGAGAATCCGCCGAAAAGGCATATCTTTCCCGACGCAGTCATTACCATCACGATTGATTCATGTTCGCATCAATAATGGCCCTTCGGTTCATGCAATGACGCCCGGGATTCACTATAGATACAAGGATCAATAATGATTCAGCGGGGGCTCCCGGCGCGCAAAAAAAAAGGCTCCGGAACAATCCGGAGCCCATGAGTTGGTTCACTCGGCGTGGTCGGGAAGACGCATCACTCGTTCGACTCTTCGTCGCCGCCCTCGGCGGTAGCGCCGACCGTTTCTTCCTGGTCGGAATCTTCCGACTTCGAGCCCTCGAAGGTGAACTGCTTTTTGTCGCCGACCTTTTTGACATCGACCGAAATGGTGTCCATGCCTTCGAATTCCCCTTTGAGGAGTTCCTCGGAGAGCGGATCCTCGATGTTGTTCTCGATGGCGCGACGCAGTGGCCGGGCCCCGAAATCGAGGTTGCTGCCGCGTTTGATCAGCAGCTTCTTGGCCTCGTCGGAGAGGATGAGCTTCAGGCCGCGATCTTCGAGGCGTTCGCGGACTTTTCCGAGTTCGAGATCGATGACATTCCGGAGATCCTTCTCGGTCAGGTGACGGAAGATGATCACGTCGTTGACGCGATTGAGGAACTCGGGACGGAAGAACTTCTCGATCTGCTCGTTGACCCGCTCCTTCATGCTCTCGTAGGTGCTGTCGGCGTCCTGCTTCTGGAAACCGAAGGCCGATTCGTTCTTGATCGCCTCAGCGCCGGCGTTGGTCGTCATGATGAGAATGACGTTGCGGAAGTCGACGTTCCGGCCGAAGCTGTCGGTCAGGCGACCTTCCTCCATGACCTGCAACAACATGTTGAAGACATCGGGATGGGCTTTTTCGATCTCGTCGAGCAAGACCACCGCATAGGGACGTCGCCGAATCTTTTCGGTCAACTGGCCGCCTTCTTCGTAGCCCACGTAGCCCGGAGGCGCCCCGACCAGCCGGCTGACGTTGTGCTTCTCCATGTATTCGCTCATGTCGATCTGGATCAGGGCGTCGTCATCGCCGAACATGAATTCGGCCAGCGCCTTGGCCAGCAGCGTCTTTCCGACGCCGGTGGGACCGGCGAACACGAAGGAGCCGGTCGGCCGCTTCGGATCCTGCAATCCGCTCCGACTGCGGCGAACCGCCCGGGAAATCTGGCGAATCGCCTCTTCCTGGCTGATCACCCGTTTGTGCAGCTCGTCTTCCATGCGCATCAGGCGTTTGGAATCTTCGGTCGTCATCCGCGTCAGGGGGATGCCGGTCATCTTCGAGACGACCTCGGCGATCGCCGTTTCATCGACGATACCGCCCTCCTCCTGCGACCGCTCGCGCCAGCTTCGCTGGATCTCGACCTTCTTCTTTTTGATCTTGTCGGCCTGATCTCGAAGCGACGCCGCCTTTTCGAAGTCCTGGTTCGCCACGGCGTCTTCTTTATCCTTGTTGAGCTTCTCGATCTCTTCGTCGAGTTCCTTCAAGTCGGGCGGCCGGGTCATCGACTTCAAATGGATGCGGGCCCCCGCCTCGTCGATCACGTCGATCGCCTTATCGGGCAGGCAACGTCCGGTGATGTATCGGTTCGACAGTTCGACCGCCGCGCGGACGCCGTCGTTGGTGATGCGAACGTGATGATGCTTTTCGTATCGATCGCGGAGCCCCTTGAGGATTTCGACCGTCTCCTCGGAACTCGACGGCTCGACCATCACGATTTGGAAACGGCGTTCCAAGGCGGTATCTTTTTCGATGTATTTGCGGTACTCGTCGAGCGTCGTCGCTCCGATGCACTGGATTTCTCCCCGCGAGAGCGCCGGTTTCAAGACGTTCGAGGCGTCGATCGCGCCCTCGGCACCGCCGGCACCGACCAGCGTGTGCAACTCGTCGATGAAGAGAATCGTGTTTTTGGCCCGACGCACTTCATTCATCAGCGCCTTGATGCGTTCCTCGAACTGACCGCGGTACTTGGTGCCGGCGACCATCATCGCCAAATCGAGCACGACGATACGGCGGTCCATCAGAAGCTCGGGGACGTTGCCCTCGACGACGCGCTGGGCAAAGCCCTCGACGATCGCCGTCTTGCCGACGCCCGCTTCTCCCAGGAGGACCGGATTGTTCTTGGTCCGCCGACTCAGGATCTGCATCGTCCGCTCGATCTCCTTCTCGCGGCCGATGACCGGGTCGAGCTTGTTCTGCCGAGCCAGTTCGGTCAAGTCGCGGCCGAAACTGTCCAAGGCGGGAGTCTTCGACTTGCCGGGACGTTGCGGCTCCTCGGATCCGGGAAGACCGGTCGGCTCACTGCTGCCGCGCTCACTCGGATCGGTCGCTTCGAGACCATGTCCCAAAAGGTTGAGCACCTCCTTGCGGACCTCCTCGAGCTTCAGCCCCAGATGCATCAGAACCTGAGCGGCGACGCCTTCCTGCTCGCGGAGCAATCCGAGAAGGATGTGTTCCGTTCCCACGTAGTTGTGATTGAGATTTCGAGCCTCCTCCATGGAATACTCGATCACCTTTTTGGCCCGAGGGGTCTGCGGCAATTTCCCCATGGTGACCAGATCGGGACCGCTGCGCACCAACTTCTCGACCTCCAGCCGCACCTTGCGGAGATCAACGTCGAGATTCTTCAGCACGTTGGCGGCCACGCCGCTTCCCTCTTTGATCAAACCAAGGAGAATATGCTCGGTTCCAATGTATTCGTGATTGAACCGCTGCGCCTCCTGGTTGGCCAATTGCATCACCTTGCGTGCGCGGTCGGTAAATCGCTCGTATGGCATTATCCTAAGTCCCTACTAAAGATGGGATAAAAAACTACCGGCTTGGCCAAGGGAAATCCGAAAAAATCCCACCAAACCTTTCTATTTTCTACATTCTTCTCAAACGGGTTATTTCACCTATATTCTAGGTCATTCTTTCACCGACCGACTCCAACACCTTGATAAAAAAAAGGAGCCGGCTTCCCCCATCGGCATACGGGGGAAAGTGTTCTATTTGAATCATCGCAGGTCACACCATTTTTTCAAGCCCTCTTTTCCGGGATGCCGGAAAAGATCTTGACCTTTTCTCTCACCGGTGGACTTCCCATCGACGGAATCCGCCGGGAAGCTTCTCGCGGAGCGCTTGTTGAGTCAAGGGTTAGGGCGATTCTACCCGCCGACCGACTCGCTGATGGTTGCCGGGAGAGTCGGGATGTTGCAGTGAAAAAAATCCGTCGCCGTCGAAACGCCGCGGCCCAGCTCGCGATATCTTCCATCTGGTGGCTAAGGTAACTTAGCTTCCGAAACCCCCGGTGGCGAGTGTTTTCGTCGCAAAAAAAAGCTTCCCCACGACCACGGAAGAAAAAAGAGGCTTTCGGGAACGGGTTATGCGGGAAAGTACGACCGATCGGGTTTCGGCGAATCCGCGAATCGCTACGATCCGAGGGGCTTCCCGTCATCGTGGCTTCAGGAAGTCGAGCGAGGCATCGAACGGGCGGCGGCATGCGCGGTCGCGTCCGAAACATCGTGAGGTTCGTCTCGGCGGAGGACGCCCTCTTCCTCCTTCTCACGTTCCGCCTCGACGCCGTCCTCCGCGACCACGTCGGTCGACCCTTCGAACTCTCGATCGAGCACCTCTCGCAGCTTCTCCTTCTCCAGGTCGATTTCCACCGACCATGGGGCACTCTCTTCATAACGCTGGAGCTTCTCGATCATCGCCATCGCTTCGGCGTATCGCCCGGTATGTCGATAAAGGGTGGCCAACAACAGACCGGCCTCCGCATCGCGGGGATTGCTTCGCAACAAACCGTGAGCACAGCATTCCGTTTCGAACCAGTTGCCCTTGAGATAGTGTTCCAAAGCCGTCTGGAAGGTATCGTCGACGTCGGGATTCTCCTGGAGCCTGCGAATCCGGCTTTCGAGGATCCTTCCGATCCAGAACATCAATCCCCAACTGCCGCCGAGGAATGCCCACAAGAATTTACGTTCCCCGGTCGAGATGAGTTCGGTCCAATAATAACCGCAAAAGAGCACCGCATCGAGCAGCGCGCCGAAGCACAGTGCCAGCACGAGAAAAGACCAGCGTCCATGGCGGAACACCCCGACCGCGCCGGGCCAGAGATGGACAAACCAAGGAATCCTTCCTGGATGTCGTTTTTCCGCCATCTCCCCCTCGAATTCGCTTCAGGATCGTCGCCGATTCCTTCTCGGGATGCACCTGCACAAAAAGAGCGTAGAAGCTCCGCTGATCCACGGCAAGGCTTGTTTTGAAGGTCGCTACCGAAGATAATATTTAGAATATTTCGGGGATTGTATCGTTTCTTTGTTTTTGAATCAAGACAAACCGAAGTGAAATCAGCAGACGCACAAAGAATAAAATATCAAACATACACAAAAGAAAAAGGATGTCTCGGGAGAAAAAGGAGGTTTCGCGCCATCGAACGATTTGGCGTATCACGGGATGGAATTGTATAATGGAAAAGCGATTCTCCGTCTTTCCTCCCATTTCCTCCCAAAGCCACATCGAGCGAGCCATCAATCGAAGGGGTTCTCCATGCGGATCCAACTCACCCCCGGTTCTCTGCGGGCCCTGCATCGGGCGGCAACGTATCTCTCCGAGCCGAACGGTCCGAAAGCGATCGACGCCCCCTCTCTGTTGCGGGCGCTGGTCGAGGAGCCGGAGTGCCGCGCCGCCGAATGGCTCGAGGAATCGGGCATCAACGCCGAAACCTTGACCGATGCGCTCGCCGATTTGGGGGAGCCGATCGACGAAGCGATGCCGGCGGTTGCTTCGTCATCGACCGGAACCGAATTTCCCCAGCCCGCGTACGCCGATCCCAATCAGGTGAACGCGCCCCGTTTTTTTCTCGACGACCAAACCGCCCGCGTGCCTCGACTCAACCTGCCGCTGAGAGAGGCGCTCGCCGTGGTGCACCGTCAAACGGGGGGCCCGACGGCCGATTTCCCCCTGGCGACGGAACATTTTCTGCTGATCCTCACGCTTCAGCCCGGTCCGGTGGGACAGTGGCTTCGCGAGCACCGGTGCGACCCGATGACGATCCGCCGGCGATTGGGGCGCCAGTATCCCGAGTTCGTCATGGCGATGGGGGACTCCGACCTGTCGCAGATGGAAGACGATACGGATCCGATCCCCATGCCCCTGGAGCCGGCCGCCGAAGAGGTACCGGAGGCGGTCGTCGCCCCCAGGCTGGTTGAAGCTGTCCCCGAGCCGATTCCCGAAAGAACGACGCCGAGGAGCTTTTCCGTCACCGAGAGCACCGCGCTGTTCCGGATCTTCGACGCGGTGAGCAACCGGGCGGCCGAGGCGCTCCGAGTACTGGAAGACCACTGCCGATTCGTGCTCGATGACCGTCATCTCACCGGAGCACTCAAGGCGATGCGGCACGAGCTTCGTCAGCTCGGCGCTTCGCTTCCGTTGGAAGATCGTCTCCATGCCCGCGAAACATTGCGCGATACCGGCACGGCACTCGAAGGGAGCCGAGAGTACGACCGGGCCGGTGCCGGCGAAGTACTGGTCGCCAACTTTCTTCGACTCCAGGAATCGCTCCGCAGCTTGGAGGAATACGCCAAGACGCTCGTCCCCTCCGCGGCCCGCCGGTTCGAAGAGTTGCGCTACCGGGCCTATACCCTCCAAAAGGCGGTCCTGGGCACCTCCGGGGCGGTCGATCGTTTCGCCGGAGCCCGGCTCTACGTGCTGATCGACGCCGGGAAATCCCCCGAAAGGTTTTCCGAGAAGGTGGAATCCCTAATCGCCGTGGGCGTCGATTTTCTGCAACTTCGCGACAAATCGGCCGACGACCGGACGTTGCTCGACCGGGCCGGGCGACTGCGTGACGCCACGCGAGAGACGGGGACCCGGTTCATCATGAACGATCGACCCGACTTGGCCGTCCTCTCCGAGGCCGACGGCGTCCACCTGGGGCAGGAGGAGCTCTCGGTGCACCAGGCGCGGCGACTGATCGGGCCGCATCGGCTGATCGGGGTCTCCACGCACCACCTTTCCCAGGCGACTCAGGCGGTGCTCGACGGAGCGGATTATATCGGCGTCGGACCGACATTCCCCTCGGCGACGAAGCATTTCGAGGACTTTCCCGGCCTAAAACTTCTCGAAACCGTGGCCCGGGAGATTCGACTCCCGGCGTTCGCCATCGGAGGAATCGACCTGGAAAATCTCGATGCGGTGCTCTCGACGGGCATTCACGGCGTGGCGGTCGCTTCGGCAATCTGGTCGGCCGACGATCCGCCATCGAGCGCTGGTGATTTCCTCGCCCGGTTGCGTCCTGCCGGAGAGGCTCCCGACCCCTTTGCGGAATAGTCGCAACTCTTCCCCCTTCCGGTCGCGAATTCGCATTGCCTACGATCGCGGTACGTGCTACAATCCCCCGGCCAAAAAGTGAACTGGAACGAGCCCCCCTTTTCGGATCCAATGGGCAAAAAGGATTTTTGCCCGGCGGCACGGCTCGTGACCTCGCCCGTTCACTTCGGCGAAATGTCATGGATGATATTTCCGCTCTCCGGCGTCGCGCCGGTACGTTTTGAAATCAAGGAAGATCTCTCCTCATGTCGCCCGAACGCCCTTTGCGCTCCGAGCAGCCCGACGGCACCTCGCCCTCCGTTTCAGCGGCCCGCACCATCCTCGAGCGGGAAGGCCGCGCGATTCTCGCGGTGTCCGAACAACTCGACGAACATTTCGAAACCGCGGTTTCCTTGCTCTGCAACTGCCGGGGAAGCGTGCTGGTCTCCGGCATCGGCAAGGCGGGACTGATCGGACAGAAGCTCGCCGCGACGCTCGCCTCGACCGGAACCCGGAGTCACTTCCTCCACCCCGCCGAAGCGATCCACGGCGATCTCGGCCGCGTGGGACGGGATGATGTCGTCCTCATGCTCTCTCAAAGCGGCGAAACGGAGGAGATCGTTCGGCTCTTGCCGGCGCTGCGATCGTTCGGTATCCCGCTGATCGCCATCACCGCGTCGAAGCAGAATACGCTGGGACGCGCGGCGACGGTCACGCTCCCCCTCGGCACGCTCGAAGAGGCGGATCCCCTGCATCTGGCTCCCAGCACCAGCACCACCGCCATGCTCGCGCTCGGCGATGCCCTCGCCCTGGTCGCCAGCGGCCGGAAAGGCTTTCGCGCCGAACAGTTCGCCCGGTTCCATCCCGGTGGGAGTCTCGGGCGAAAGCTCAGTCGCGTGGAGGAGTACATGCGTTCAATCGGAGAATGTCGCGTAGCGAGGGATGGGGAAACGATTCGCCAGGTCTTCGTCGCGCATCGACTCCCGGGTCGGCGTTCCGGCGCGACGATGCTCGTCGACGAAAACGGTGTTCTCTCGGGAATCTTCACCGACAGCGACCTCGCCCGGCTGTTCGAGCAGAATCGAGAAGGGAATCTCGATCGCCCGGTCGCCGAGGCGATGACCCGATGCGCGAAAACGATCCCTCTGGGATCGAAAATGCTCGAGGCGGTTTTCCTAATGGCCGAGAAGAAGATCAGCGAACTGCCGGTGGTCGACGATCGAGGGCATCCCCGCGGCATGCTCGATATCACCGACATCGTCGGCGCGTTTCCGGAATACCACGAGTACATTCGTTCGCGAGGGAAAAATGAGATGACGCCTTCTCCCTCGATCGTGCCATATCCCCAAGATAGAGATGAACAAACCACGCGACGGACCGCCTGAAAACAGATCGGGGCGTTTTTCCGGTTTTTCGAACTTTCCGCGTTCCGAACTTCGTAACCATCATCCCACCGAAACAGGGCAATACAGAGCAAATGGAGAAACCCGCGTGACGATCACCGAAAAATGCCAATCCATCGTCTTGTTGCTTTCCGATGTCGACGGCGTGATGAGCGACGGCCGTCTCATCTACGACAACCGGGGGATCGAGACGAAGAGTTTTCACGCCCGCGACGGCTTGGGCATCAAACTGTGGCAGCGGGCCGGCCATCGTTTCGGCATGGTCACCAAACGGAGTTCTCAGATCGTGAAGAATCGTGCCGGGGAACTCGGCGTCGATCTGGTCCGTCAGGGGGTGGAGGATAAGGCGGCCGCGCTCCGGGAGATCGCCGAGCAACTTGCGCTGTCGCCGGAGCAGATCGCCTACATCGGCGATGATTTTCCCGACCTGCCGGCGATGCGCTTGGCGGGAGTGGGAATCACCGTTCCCGGCGCTTCCCGGGAGATCCTCCAGGCATCCGATCTGGTGACCCAAACTCCCGGCGGGCGAGGGGCGGTGCGGGAGGTGATCGAGCTCATCCTGCGTCAGCAGCATCGTTGGGAGCCGGTCATCCAATCGTATCAGGCGTAATGCGGGGACCTCCCCCACACCTAAAAAAATATCGAAAGGATACCATGTCCAGGCGAAAGATCTATCTCACCGCCGGAAGCTTTCTCGGCGTCACGACGATCTACCTCCTCTACTCCCTGGTCGTGGTGCCGTGGATCCTCCCTCCCCTCGATCTCCACGCCGAATCGGGTATCACCGACGAAGAACGCTTCCTTGCGCAAAGCGGCTACCAACAGCAAAAAGAACCCTTGGCGCTTCTGTTCGACGAAGACCGGTGGGAACGCAAAAACCCGAAGATTCTCGAAACACCCGAGGGAATGTTCCTCTTCCAGGAATACCGCAATCTCGACGACAATAAGATCGAAGTCAAACCGTGCACGATTCTTCAGCTTCCCGCCGACCCGGAACTCTCACGTGACGAACGCTACCGGCAAGCGATCGTGCTGGAAGCGAACAATCGGGCCGTGTTGGAATTCTCGAACATGATGAATCTGCAAGAGGGGAATTTCGGGCAGTTCATCGGCGGGGAATTGATCGGCGAAGTGACCATCCGCAGCGACATGGAAGATCCCGGCCCCCAGGACGACCTTTTCGTGGTCGGTCGGGACGTCTCCTTCACCGAGAACTCGATTCTCTCGCGCAGCGCGGTCGATCTCCGGCTCGGAAAGAACGTGGGTCGCGGCAGTTATCTGATCATCGAATTGGAACCGGAAGACCCGAAGGATCCCCAGGGAAGCAAAACGCTCAAGAAGCTCGAACTGCGGAAACTGCATCGGTTGAAACTCGCGATGGACGCGAAGGATCCGCCGACGGAAACCGCATCCCCCGCCGACGCGAATCCGCTCGTGGACGACCCCGCCTCGGGGACGACGGTCGAAATCACGTGCAACGGGTATTTCGAATTCAATCCCTCGACCGACCCGTCCGCCGGGCGGTGGATGGCCCGATTCCAGGAAGACGTCGACGTTCTCCGGGTGAATCCCGACGGCCCGTTCGATCAGCTCAACTGTCAGGACCTGGCGATCTTCTTCGGCGAACCGGAATCGGAAACCGACGCCTCCGACGTGGCCCCTGCCGACGAAGAAGAAACGGAAGACGACCAACTCGACGGTTTCTTCGACATGAAACCCACGCGGATGGTCGCCTCCGGTTCACCGGTGAAAGTGCGTGCACCCCAGCATGATTTTCTCGCCGCCGGGGAACAACTGGTCTACGACTTCAAGAGCGAGCAGGTGATCCTGCAAGGAAGTCGGCCGGTCGAACTCAAGCACAGGGACTACCGCTTGCGTTCGGAGATCGTCCGCTACATCCTGGGCGCCTCGGGAACCATGGGCGTTGTGGAAGCGGCGGGTGTGGGGAACATCGAAGGACGTTTCGGCGGCGAGACGCCCCGGGTCTTCCATGCCGACTGGACCGATCTCTTGAAGGTCGAACCGGACCCGGAGGATCCGAACGAAAGAAAAATCTCGATTCTCGGACAAGTTGCCCTGCAAGTGGAATCGCTTGGAGAAATGAACGCCGAGGAGGCGTTCATCTGGTGTCGCGAAAAGGCGGCCTCCGACGACGATGCCGCGAGCCCTCGATCGGAAAAGACCTCGCTCATTCCCGATCGGGCGCTGGTCCGCCAAGATGTGCATTTCACTTCGCCGCGAGGAACATGCGATGTCGAACGACTGGAGATCTGGTTCCAGGATGCCGACTTCCCCGAACCGGTCCGGACCACCTTGCAGCCACTGCCTCCATGGCCGGGAAACAAGAAGGATCCCGTGGTGCTGGTTCCTCGCCACGTCTTGGCTCAGCAGCAGGACAGTCCTTGGCGGCCTTCGCCGTCGAGCGGGGCGCCCCCTGCATCCTCGCCGCCACGGGAGGGTACGGCGGTCGGCATGCATTACTCCCGCAATGCCAACCCGGGGAGACTCCGCGAGGACGGCTTCCGATTTTCGGAGCTTTTCGATCCTTCCGGGGATTCGGAGACCTCGTCGCAGTACGAAGTGCACGGCGCGTTGATGCGGCTGGGGGTCGATCAGGTCGGCAAGAAGGCGAAGGTGCGGCAGATGTGGATCTCCGGCGATGTTCGTATTCACGAAACGCGAACCAAAACGCCCGACCAACGGCCGATCACCATCGCCGGCAACCAGGTCGTGGTCCATGAACTGCAATCGGAGAAGACGACGATCGAAATCCTCGGTCAACCGGCCGTCTTCGAGGGGCGCGGCATGAAACTCACCGGCACGAACATCAATGTGAGCCGTCCGGAAAATCGCCTCTGGACCAACGGGCCGGGCCGTCTCGACGCCATTTTGAAACCGGAAGATCTCCCCCAGCGGAGGCCTTCGAAAACCGTTCCGCTCGGCGAAGACGAAACCGTCATCCTTCAGTGGAAAAAGGGCATGAATTTCGACGGCAAGGTCGTCTCGTTCCGGGAAAACGTCCGCGCCACGCACCAGTTCCGCTTCCTAAGATGCCGGGAGTTGAAAATCCACCTCGTCGAGCGGATGGACTTCTTCCAAAACGGTTCCACGCAACAGGCGGAAGCGGAATGGATCGAGTGCTTAGGCAAGGTATTCATCGAAAACCATCAATTCGAGGGCAATATTCAGGTCTCGCGCGACCGAGTGGAATTCGATCAAATCAAGCTGAATCTTCTCAACGGGGGATTTCTCGCGACCGGTCCGGGCAAGATGGTCTCGACCTTCCGGCGGAACGCCGATCCGGAGAAACTGGGACTCGTCGGCCAGTTGGCGATGCCTCATCAGAAGGACAGCCGGCAGGAGGATCTCTCCTACCTCGATGTCCGCTTCCACGATCGGCTGTCCGGAAATTACAAGCTCCGCGAGGCGATCGCCTACGGTCAAATCCAGTGTGTGTACGGTCCGGTCCGGGCATGGGATGAAACGATCGACGCCGACAATCTCGCCTCGGTCACCGAGAGGGGGGTCCTGCTGCACTGCAATGAACTGTCGGTCCACGAAATGATCGACCCGGTCACCTACCAGCGGAACGCGGAATTGATCGCCTCGGGCAACACGGTCATCGAAGGCGACCGCTACACCGCCCGGGCCGACCGCGTGAAGTACGCCCAGGGCAAGGATCTGATCATCCTCGAAGGCAACGGGTTCGTCGACGCGGTGCTTTATCGGCAGCAATATGTCGGCGGACCGATGGAAGAGACGTCGGCGCGGAAGATCGAATACAAACCGGAAACGAACGACATCCGCATCAACGGGGCCCGCTCTTCCGAGATGAGCCTTTTCTGAACGGCGATGCTCGGAAGAGGTCGATGCAAAGAGCGTGTCTCGCTCAGGCGGGGACGTTCCCGCCCTCGGGCATCACGAAGTGACCGAGCGTTGGGGGGACCTTTTGCCCCATGGAGTGTTCGAGCACGGCATCGCATGCTCGGCAGACGGTCGGTACGTCGATGGCGTCCATCGAAGCCCGAGAAGCGTTGCGGCGTTTGCGGCTGTTCCCTTCGAGGGTCATCTGCTGGATGGCGTGGTGCTGAAAGCCGTAGGGACCATTTCGCCAGGCCGGCATGGGACCGTAGAGCCCGATGCAGGGCGTCTCCACCGCCGCGGCCAGGTGCAGGGGGCCGGTGTCGGAACCGACGAACATCCGCGCCTTGCGGGCAAGCGAAGCCAATTCGTTCAGCGAAGTCGGCGGGGCCAATCGAGCCTGCCACTGGGAAGCGGTCACCACCGTCTCGGCCATCTTGCGTTCCTTATCTCCGAACCAAACCACCACCGAAGGAAGATGGTATCTCTTGCCGAGGTACTTCGCCACCTCTCCATAACGTTCGGCCCGCCAGAGCTTCGAATTCCAGCCCGCCCCGACGTTGATCATCGCAAACGGTCCGGGAATGGCCAATTGCGAGAGAATCTCCTGAGCGACCCGTTTTTCCGATTCCCGCTCCGGTAGGTCGAAATGGATGCTCGAACCGACGATGCCCAACGGCTGGAGCAGTTCGAGATTGCAGTCGATCACGTGCCGACAACTGGTCCGCACGGTCACGTTATTCAGGAAACGGCTTCCCTCACGACCGTTGCGGTCGCGAAACCCCAAGCGGAAAGGCGCCCCGGAAAGCCACGCGGCGAAAGCGCTCTTGAAGAGTCCTTGCAGATCGATCGTCACATCCGGCGCGAACGCCTGCACCCGCTTCCGAAGCAGGCGGATCTGCTCGGTCGACTTCATCCATCCCTTGCGGGCGATGATCAGCCGGTCGAGTGCCCAATGCCCCTGCAACAGCGACGCCGCCCGATCCTCGACCAACCAGGCGATCTCCGCCCGGGGGTACCGCGTTCGCAACGTATTGAGCACCGGGAGCCCGTGAATCACATCGCCGATGGCACTCATGCGGACGATGAGGATGCGGGAAGGGATCGGAATCTGGCGAGACGGGGATTTCCGGCAGGAGCTGAAGCCAAACATACCTGGGACATCCTTCCTGAGGAGGCGAAAAATTAGAGAAGCGATACGAAAGAGACAACCGGTCGAAGTAGCCGAGTCACGGCCGAGTCGGCCGGAAGGCCACCATGGAGGGGAGTCCGAAACGGCCCGCAAGTGGCTTCCAAAGGGACTTCGGCCGGATGACTTACTGCAAGGTGATTCTAAAAAAAATATTCAAATCTCCCAATAGCTATTTCCCAACATGGAAAAGTTTTTTTCGCCCCCTTTCTGATCATGAATGACGCAAAACCAATGAAAAAGAGGACTTACAACTCAGCACCCTTCGCAGAGCTAAGAAAATCCGATTATTCGCCCTTGGCCGATTGGAATGGTTCTTTCGCCGTTTTTTTTCAAAAGACGACAGCTCGGCAGCTCTTTTCCCGGTTTTTTCGAGGTTGCGTCCCCCTACCGCTTCCTTCCCCCTCCGCTCGGCCTTTTTGCACTTTTCCGGTTTTTCGGCCCACCTTCACGATATTCCTTGAAACCTCCGCTCGGAGGGATTAGGATGGACTAAATCGACAACCTTTCCGCCTTTTCGCGATCTTGCCGGTTTTACGGTCAAAAGAGATCGTCTCTTTTTTTCGCCGTGCCGGCCGAGGTGAAACGGCACCCGCATATCTTATTTCCAACTGATATTTTCAGGAGTCGAGGAGATGAATCATTCCAGATGCATCGCGGGAGGGCTTGCCCTGCTGTTGCTTTTCGCCGGCTTCACGAGCAGCGCTGTGCTCCGAGCGGAATCCCAAGGGGAAACTCAGGCGGAATCCGCCAAAGCGATCGATTATTACGGTCAGGGAGTGCATGCCTTTTTCGGTGGCGATGGTGCGCGTGCCGTCCCGCTATTGGAAAAGGCGATCGAGCTCGATGCTCAGGATCCCCGTCCCTGGTTTTACGTCGGACTCTGCGCCTTGCGGACCGGAAGCCCCGAGGAGGCGAACCGGTGTTTTCGAACCGGGGCCGACCTGGAGCAAAAACCTTCGGCGACGCTCTACGACGTTCCCTCCGCCCTGTCGCGCATCCAAGGACCCGAGCGACTGGTTCTCGAGCAGCAACGCATCGCGGCGCGCCTGCGCTGGGAGAAGATGGAGAAGCGGCGCCTCCAAAAACGCTACGGCGAAATCCGACAGGCAACCCACCAGATGATGCAGGAACAGATCGAAGCAGCCGAAGAAGTGAGTGAGTCGCCCGAAGCCGAGCAATCGGAAGAGGTCGTTTTGCGGGCACCGTTCGGGGCCCGGCCGATCCAGCCGTTCGAGGAGCCCGAGTTCGTCGAAACGGAGAAAAAGCAGCCGGAAATCGAGATGACCGAGGAAGAGATGATGGAAGGGGTCGTCCTGGATCCCGTCCAGACGGCGGAAGAAGAATCGGAGCCGGAACCGGTCACCCAAGAGCCCGCCCCAGAGGTGACCGAAACCACCAACCCGTTCGAAATGGGCGCCGCGGCGCCGGCCGATGAGGGCGGAGAGAATCCCTTCGGGGAGAGCGCCCCCCAGGCGCAAGAGAATCCCTTCGGCGAAAGCGCACCTGCCCAACCGCAGCAATCCCCGGGCGAAGCAAGTCCCTTCGGCGAGAACGCGGGACCAACTCCCATCGGCGGCGGAACGATGAACTTCTTTACCCAACCAGGCCAGATGATCCAAAAACCGAGTCAACAGATCGGCGGCTTGATCGGCAGCGGTGTGGCGCGGCTGATCCGGAGCAAGTCGGAAGACAGCGAACCGACTGCCACAGATGAAAACCCCTTCGGCGAAAGCTCGGGCGAGACCGAGGAAGCCGCCCCCGAAGACACCCCGGCAGCCGACGAGAACCCCTTCGGTGAAAATTCCGCGGCGCCGGAAGCCACCGACGAACCTCCCGCCGACGAAAACCCCTTCGGCGAAAGCACGGGCGAGACCGAGGAAGCCGCGCCCGAAGATGCCCCGGCGGCCGAAACCAATCCGTTCGAGTGATGTTCGATCGCCGACATTTTTTTTGCCCTCACCGGCTTTGCGGATCTCTGTTCTTTTGATTATCATAGCCGGGGGGTCTTCCTCTTCCAGGATGGAGACCGGTTTTTTTGGTCGATTGGAAACAAGTATTATTGAAGGATATCGCCCATGGGTTCCTGCTCCGTCCTACCCTGTTTTTTCCAGCGGTCGATCGGTCCTCCAGGACCGGCTTGTTCGGCGGTTCTTCTTCTCCTCGCCCTGCTGACCGGTTGCCGCGATGGTTCGGCGCCCGAAGCGGCGGATACTCCCGCTGAAGGTGAAAAGCTGAAGGTCTTGGTGAGCATCGAACCGCATGCTTATTTTGTCGAGCGGATCACCGGCGATCGAGCGGAGATCGTGGTGCTCGTTCCCCCGGGCAAGGAGCCGGTCACCTTTACCCCTTCGCCGGCCGAGATGACTCGTGTGGCCAGTTGCCACCTCTACTTCCGCACGCATGTGCCGATCGAGGAAAGCATGCTTTCGAAGATCCGAACGCTGGCTCCCCAACTGAAGATCCTCGATACGTGCCGGGCGATCGATATGCGGACGATGGAATCGCACGCGCATTCCGGCCACGACCATGACCACGACGGACACCACCACGCGCTCGGCGCCGAGATGGGGAAAGATCCGCACGTCTGGCTCGATCCGCAATTGGCCGTCAAGCAGACCGAGGTGATGCTCGAAGCCCTGGAAAACGCCGACCCGAAAAACGCATCGTATTATCGCAAGCGGCACGAAGAACTGGTCGGCGATCTGGAATCGCTCGACGAGGAGCTGCAAAAAGCCTTGGCTCCGTACGAGGGAAGAAGCCTTTACGTCTTCCACCCGGCGTTCGGATACTTCTGCGACGCCTACGGTCTGAAGCAGGTGGCGATCGAGATCGAAGGAAAATCGCCCAAGGCCCAACAGATCGCCGAGTGGATCTCCCGGGCCCGCGAAGAAAAGGTCCGTGTGATCTTCGTGCAACCGCAATTCGACCGAAGTGCCGCCGAACGGATCGCCGAGTCGATCGACGGGGTGTGCCTCCCGCTCGACCCCTTGGCCCGAGATTACGTCGCGAATCTCAAAAAAATCGCCGAAGAGGTCTCCGATGCGTTCTCTGAGGAGGAAAACGACGCCACTTCCTCGCGGTTGCACGTCGCGGCAGGGCACTCCTCTTCGTGAATCCTCTTCCCGGATCACCCACCTTCGACACCTCTTTCCACGGGATGCCCCCGGGTTCACGGGGCCCCATTTCCGGCATCTCCCCGTTCGACTAGAATGGAGGGGACCCCGTTTTCGTACCGAAGGTAAGCCTGCAAAAAGGAGAGGGAGCCCCGCGATGCGCGTGCTGATTTTCGACAACCACCAAGAGGCAAGCGACGCCGCCGCGAACATCGTCGCCGAGCAGCTCAACGCCAAGCCCGACAGCGTCCTCGGATTGGCCACCGGTTCTTCGCCGGTCGCGCTCTATGAGCGACTCATCGAGAAACATCGTAGCGAAGGCCTCGATTTCTCTCTGGTGACCACGTTCAATCTCGATGAATACATCGGGCTGTCGAAATCGGATCCGCAAAGCTATCACGCCTTCATGCACCAGCATCTGTTCGACCATATCAATATCGCGGAGCAAAACATCTATCTCCCCTCCGGGACCTCGGAGAACTATCGGGCCTTCTGCCAGTGGTACGAGAAACAAATCGTCCTGGCGGGGGGAATCGATCTGCAAGTGCTGGGCATCGGCACCGACGGGCACATCGCCTTCAACGAGCCGGGAAGTTCTCTCGGTTCGCGCACCCGAATCAAGACTCTGGCCGAACAGACCCGCAAGGACAATGCCCGATACTTCGACTCGGTGGACGACGTGCCGCATTACGCGATCACCATGGGAGTGGGGACGATCCTCGAAGCGCGCAAAATTCTCCTATTGGCCAAAGGCAAGAAGAAAGCGGCGGCGATCCGTGAGGCCGTCGAGGGCCCGGTCACGGCCATGAACACCGCCAGCGCCTTGCAACTGCATCCCGACGCCACTCTGCTGCTCGATCGGAAAGCCGCCGAGGAACTGAGCCTGAAGGATTACTTCCTGGAGATCCAGAAAAAGGAACCGAAGGCTCCGTGAGAGTTTGATAAAACTCTCGTTTTCGCGGACGAGCATCCTTGACAAGGATATCCACTTGCCATAGATTGCGTTATTCAGAAGTCTCTCACGGCAGTGTTTTCTCCAACTGAGAACACCGCGGCTCGGGGCAGGAGCGGCTGGGCATCTCGCGGGCTTACGGAGAGATGGGTAAAGGAAGAAAAAGGTACCGGCGGCGTACTCGGTCCATCGTGCTTCTTGAGACGGTGAGTCGGCCGAACTCACAGGCGCCGTCCCAGCAGGGATCCCCGGCAATCGAATAGGCGTTCTCGTGACGATTCCGCCTGTTGCCGGCATTGCAGTCAAACGATGCCATGCTCTGAGCGTGGCGGGAAAGTTTTACGCCAGGGGTGAACGCGGCTCATGAGCGAACCCGTGACAATCAATCTGCGGCTGATCGCCCGCGGACTCGGCCTGCCGTTAGAAAAAGTTCAGTCGGCCATCGATCTTCTCGATCAAGGGAACACCATCCCCTTCATCGCCCGGTACCGAAAGGATGAAACCGGGAATCTCGACGAAGAAGCGATTCGCCAAATCCAGGATCGACTCCAAAAAACCCGACAATTGGCCGAGCGCAAGCAGACGATTCTGCGCTCGATCGAATCGCAGGGGAAACTGAACGAAAATTTGGAGCAAAAGATCCGTGAGGCGAAAAACTCCAAACGATTGGAAGATCTCTATCTGCCGTTCAAGCCGAAAAAGCAGACCCTCGCCACCGTCGCCCGGGAAAAAGGGCTCGAGCCGTTGGCCCGAGAGATTCTCCAAGCCGAAGCGGCCGTTTCCGATCTGGACACCCGTGCCGCCGATTTCGTCGATTCCGACAAAGGGGTGACCAACGTCGCCGAAGCGCTCCAAGGCGCCGGGCATATTCTGAGCGAATGGTTCAGCGAGAACATCGAGCTGCGTCAACGGTTGCGCGACGGTGTCCGACGCAACGGCAAGCTCATCAGTAGCCGCGCCGAAGGGGCCAAGGAAGCCGCTTCTGCGAAATCCGCTCCGGAAAAATCTGCTCCGAAGAAGTCGGCCCCCGAAAAGACGGACGACCGGAAACCCGAGACCGAAGTCGAGAAATCGTCTGCTGAATCGCTTGCCGCGCCGCCTGAAACCGGCACCGAAACGAAGCCGACCGAGCCCGTCTCGGAAGCGCCCGCCGACCAGGCGTCGCCGTCCGAAGCGTCCCCTGAAATCTCGGAAAAAACCGAGCCGGAGAAGACGGAGGCGGCCCCGACCGAATCGGCGGAAAAGTCTCCCGAAGCATCGACGGAACCTGAATCTTCGACGGACGAAAAGGAATCGACGCCCGCACCGAAAGAGGATTCCGAGAAACAGGACCCCGGCTCCGGCATGGGAGGAGGCGCCGCCGAAGAAGAGGACAAACCGGCGACGGGAGGGGCTTCGCCGACGGAATCATCCGGCGAGGAGAAATCGGAAAACACCGCTTCGGAAGAGAAACCGACCGAATCTCTGGAAGGGAGTCCTCCCCCGGAGCCATCGAAACCGGACCCGGAGAAATCGCCGGAAACGAAGACGGAAGAGAAAACCACCGAAGATGGGAAAGAGGAGGCAGCGTCTTCGGAGAAGCCGGGATCGGAACCAGAGCCATCCCCGCCGGAGAAACCGCCCGCCGGTCAAGAGAAGTCCGACAAACCGCCGGAAGCGGAGACGCCGAAGAAGAAAAAGAAAAAGAAGAAAAAAAAGAAGAAGTCGGCCGGTCAGCGAAAGGCGGAACAACTCGAAGCCGCCTATCGCGACTATTTCGAGTTTTCCGAGGCCGTGCGGAAAATCCCGCCGCACCGCGTGCTCGCGCTCAATCGCGGCGAACGGGCCAAGATGCTCCGCGTGAAGCTCGAAACCGAAGATGCCGACACGCTGATGCAGTCCGCCGCGGAAATCTGCATCCCTAAGGATCATCCCCATACCGAATTTCTCGAAGGCTGCTGCCGCGACGCCATCGCACGGCTCGTCCTCCCCTCGCTCGAACGCGAACTCCGCCGGGAACTGACCGAACAAGCCGAAAATCACGCCGTGAGCGTCTTCGCCAAGAATCTCCGCAACTTGTTGCTCCAGCCGCCGCTGGAGGAACATCGGGTTCTGGCCGTCGATCCCGGTCTGCGACACGGCTGCAAGATGGCCGCCCTGGACCAATTCGGCAATGTCCTCAATTACAACACCGTCTACCTGGTCGGGGGCGCGGAGAAGAAAGCGAAGGCCGCCGAGGAGGTCGTCCAGCTCATCCGCCGCTTCCGAATCTCGGTCATCGCCATCGGCAACGGCACCGGCTGCCGCGAAGCGGAGGAGATGATCTCCGAAATCCTCGCCGGACCACTCCAGGGAGAAGAAATCCATTACGTAGTGGTCAACGAGGCGGGAGCGAGCATCTACTCCACCAGCCAACTCGGTCGCGAGGAATTCCCCGATTACGACCCCTTGCTCCGCGGCGCCATTTCCATCGGAAGACGCCTCCAGGATCCCTTGAGCGAATTGGTCAAAATCGAGCCCCAGCATCTGGGCGTCGGCATGTACCAGCACGACATCAAGGCGAAGCATCTCCGCGATTCACTCAACGAGGTCGTCGAGTCGTGCGTGAACTACGTCGGCGTCGATCTGAATACCGCCAGCCCCGCTTTGCTGAAGTACGTCTCCGGCCTGAATCAACTCTCCGCCCGGCGACTCTTCGAGCATCGCCAAGAGCACGGCCCGTTCCGACGCCGCGATCAGTTGACCGAAGTCTCCGGCATCGGTGAAGCCTCCTTCGTGCAGAGTGCCGGCTTTCTGAAAATCCTCCGGGGCGCTCATCCTCTCGACGCCACCTGGATCCATCCGGAAAGCTATGCCCCCGCGGAGCGACTCCTCGAAAAGCTGGGGTTTGCCCTGGAGGACCTTGCCGATCGCGAGAAGACGAAAGAGTTGGCCGAAAAGATCAAGGAAGTCGACCCGGAAAAGATGGCCGAGGAGATTCAAACCGGCGTCTTGACGCTCAAGGACATCCTCGACCAACTTATCCGTCCGGGACGCGACCCCCGCGAAGACCTGCCCAAGCCGATCTTCAAAAAGGGCGTCTTGAAACTGGAAGATCTCGAAAAGGGCATGGAACTGTGGGGCACGGTACTGAATGTCGTCGATTTCGGCGCGTTCATCGATATCGGCATGCACGACTCCGGCCTGGTGCACATCAGTCAACTGGCCGATCGCTTCGTCCGCGATGCCCACGAAGTCGTCTCGGTGGGCGATCTGGTCAAGGTCTGGGTCGTCGACGTCGACCAGCAACGACACCGGGTTTCACTCACCATGATTCCTCCGGGCACCAAGCGGGAACCGCCGGAACGACGCAAAGAGCGCTCCGACAAGGGCGACCGCAAGCCGCGTGAAAAACGCCCCCAACGGTCCGACCGTCCGCATCGAGGCGGCAAACCCCGCGGCGACCGACGCGGCGGCAAAGGAGGGCGACCACCGCGCCCGGCGAGCAAACGCCCCGAGCCGAAGAAAATCGTCAAGCCCATCTCCAAGGAGATGAAAACCGGCGACGAACCGATGCGGAGCTTCAGCGACCTGGCCCAGTTCTTCGGACGCATCGAACCGGAAGACCGGAATAAAGGAAAGTCCAAAGGCAAGCCCGGCGCCAAGAATAAACCGGCGAAAGAGAAACCCGAGAAGGGTGAGAAAAAGCCGGAGCCCCCGAAGCCCGACAACCGGGAAACCCCGCCGACTGATGGTCCGCCTGAAAACCGACCTCCCGAAAGCAAGCCTCCCGGCGAGAAGCCGGAATCTTCCGCCCACGAAAACAACGACGAGAAATCGGGCGAGTCTTCGGAATAATCGTCCGCCGTTCGAAAGTCGGCAATCCACAAAAAAAGCGGTCTCCCTCGCAAACACATCCAAGCGAAGGAGACCGCGTTCTCTTTCTTGGCGACGACAACCGATCGAGCGACTACTCGATGAACCGCTCCAACAGGACGGCATCCTCGGCGTTCAAGTCGCGCCCGCGCTCGAATCCAACCGGCACGGTCCGGTCGATGATGAAGAACGCCCGATGACGGTTCACCTCGCCGGTCGAACGGCCCAACTCCGGACCGAGCTCATAGCCGCCCGGGTAAATCGCCGCGTGCTGCTGCGCCGCGCCGGGGGCGGGGGCGGGGGGATCCGCCTTGCAGACCTCGAAGTAACCGACGGTGACCCAAACGGCGTACACGTTCGAGCGCGTGGTGGTCATCGTCGAGAGGCGCTGCACGCCCTCGAACTGGTTGTACGAGTTCTCCTGATCGGTCAGGTTCCACTCGCTCTGGTTCGGCTCGCTCTGGTTCTCGGGTATCGGGTAGGGTGCGAAGAGCGGGTTCTCCTGGGCCGTCAGATTGGTCGGATCGAACGTCTTGCGCAACGTCGACACATTTCCGGTCGGTTGCGGTTTCATCAACGCCGCGTAGCGCTGGTAGGCCGCCGAGGTCGGGTCGTATGGCGGTGTCGGCGTCGAAGCCATCGGCGGGACCAGGTTCGCCGAACCGGGCGTACGGAACGGATTGGCGAAGCTCGACGGCGCCGGCAATTGCGCGCCCGGGGGGAGATTGGGCGGCAAGGCCGTATATCCTCCCGAAGGCCCGGAAGCGGGGGCCGGATCGAAGACGTACCCGCGACGGCTCGTGTCGACCATGCCGTAATCGTTGCCGTTGGGGGAGATGATTCGGCCGTTCAACAGCGCCGTCAGCGCCGGTTGGCCGACCGTGTTCAGGTTCACCTTGCCCGGCTCGCGGTACTTCGAGACCGACCGACCGCCGAGCGGATCGAGCCACTCTTTCGTACCCAGGTATCGCGAAGGCACCTCGACCATCTCGAGCAAGTTGGCCAAGTTCATCGACTGACTCGGCTGATTCGAACTGTGCAGGAAGTTCAAGAGGTAGCCGAATCGGGTATTGTAACCGAGCGAACCGGACTTCCCGGTCGGCTGCGTCGCCGCGGGATTGCCGTACGGGCTGACCTGCACGCCGCGGTTGTCGACGAACTCCCAGTTGAACCGCCCGGGAGCGCTCGCCGGCACCTGGATCAACTCCAGCGGGTTCGCGTACGGCCGGTTGTTCCACGCCAGGTGGGTGAACGGGGCCGGCTCGACCGGTGGACCAGACGTGGTCGGGCTGCCCAGGTAGGTCATGATCTGCCGGTACTGGAACTGGTGATACGGATTCGTGTTGTCCATCTGACCGGGCGAGGCGCCCCAGTCGAAGTTCGGATTCGGGAACCGCCGCGCCATGATCTGATTAGCCATCATGTAATTCAGCGGCCGGGCCCCCTGCGTGCCACTTCCGAAAAGGAAGCCGTTCAGGTAACCCAGTGTACTATTGAGCAGTTGATCGAATGCGAGCGACTGGTTGTTCGTCTGGCTGCTGTTCTCCAGTTCGGCGGTCGGGTCGAACGCCCGGAGCCAGGGATTCGGCCGCGTCATCTCGTCGGTCAGGTCGGTCAGCGCTTTCGTCCGTCCTCCTTGGCGGGAGCTGAAGTAGTTGTAATCGCCCCACTGGTCCATCACCTCGTTCTGGCTGCCGGCCGACTCACCGTTGAAGACGGTCAGGTCCATCGCGCTCCAGTCGACGGTGATGTAAGGATTCGTTATCGGATCGTAAGGGCGATTCGGGTCGGCCACTCGCTGGAGAAACGCCGACTTATAGTCGGGCGCCGTGCCGAGACCGGTCAGCTTGTCCTCGTAGATGGGCCGCCCCGCTCCGATGGAATCGGCGTTCGGCGTCGCCCCCTCGACCGGCTCGAGCATGTCGTCCAAAAACGGCCCGGTCATCAGATTCTGGCCGTAACCGTCGTAGACGCCGCCGAGGTTGGTGTTCTGCACCGTCGGCTCCTTGTAGTAACGCCAGTAGGCGGGCAGCGGTTCGGTGATGCTCACCCCGATGCCGCTGGGTCGGGTATTTGCCGCGTTGGTCCAGAGAACGGGATTGGTCGGCTGCGGGACCTGCACCGTGGAAGTCCAAGGGTCGCGACCGTCTTCGATCTCCCCGCTCGTCGAGGTCGGCGGCGGATCGGCCGCGACGATCATCGACTTCGGTGGAAGGATGTCCACCCAAGGGCGAGGCGTCGGCTGCGTCGGGACGTTGACCCGAGCAATTGGTTTTGGGGGATTCGAATTAGTGGCGAGCAGAATCTGCTGCGGCGACGGCTTGCCGAAGACGCCTCCGCTCTGCGGGTCGAGCCGGCGATAGGAGCCGACTGCCGTGCGATTTCTCGGCCCGACCACCAGGTACTCGTTCGGCGCCAGGACGTTCACGCCCCGGCGGTAGTAGAAGATGCGCGGCGCATCGAGGTACTGGTCGAACGTGTTGGGATCGACATTCAGCGGCGAAGCCGGCCCACTACCACTACCGCTCAACTCGGTGGGGACGGTGAACCAGACGATTCGGTCGAGTGTGATCTCCGGAACATTGCTCGGCGCCAACGCCTGCGGGAGCATGCTCGATCGCATCATCGGATCGGTCGTGACGCCGCTGCCGAGAATCGGACTGGCGTTGAAATCCTCGCGGAACTGCTGCGGCTGGAACGAAAACAAGTCGGGCTGATTCTCCATCCGCCACTCGATGCCGTTCTCCTCGACCGCCAGCGGGTCGCTGTTCTCGTCCCTCGGGTCGGTGCTCTCGCCGATCGCGATGCGCCACACCGGGTACGGCGGAACCTGCTTGCCGGTCACCGGGTTCTGTCCCGACGGCGTCAGACGGCTCAAATCGAGCTTCCAGCGCTGGTCGCTCGGGTCATAGTTGTACAGGTCGCTCGGCTGCTGCGGGGCGTTCGGGTTGCCCGTGCAGTAGAGTTCGAAAAACGCCGAACCTTCCGGAATGCGGACCTGGTCGAAGTCTTCGTCCTTCTCCTTCGGCGGCTGTTCCTGCGTGGTGCGCCGGGTCGTGTCCTGCGCGGTGTCGGCCACGCGGAGATCGTGGAACGCGAGCGTCTCGGTCATCACCAAGTCGGGCCGCTCCATCCCCCAGACCAAGCGGCGTTGATCCGTTTGCGAGCCCTGTTCGGTATAATCCGCGATCGAGCCCGCGCGGGGATCGTCGGGCGAGCTCTGGAAGTTGTTGTCGACGCCCCAGCCGTCGAACGGGTTGGCGTCGTATTCGAAGGGGGTCATCGTCGCGTCCGCATCGAGGTTGTCGACCACGTTGATCGACCACTGCGCCAGCCGACGCACCATCAACTCGCGGACCTGCTTGGTCGAGAGATTGTTCTGGTTGAACACCTCGCTGTAGCCGGAGGCCAAATCCTGATAGCTCAGCGCCATCGCCAGTATGTACAGCCCACGGGCGAATTTGGCCCGAGCGTCCAGGTGACCCCGGTACTGCGTGGCGTAGTTTGGATACTGGGAGGGAGCGAACAGTCGCGTGAACGGACGGTTCAGGTTGATCCGCCGATTCTGCTGCAACTCCTCGGGCAGCATGGAGATCAGATCGACCGTAATGCCTTCGATCTGCTGGGCGGAAAGTCCGGGGTTTTCGTTGACCACGCACTCCCGAATCAACTCGAACGTGTTCAGCGAAAGCGTGGACATCTCGCCGGTCTGAGGATCATCGACGTACGGCACGAAATGCCGCCGCATCGGGCTGGGCACGTCGTTCGAAAGCGAGGTGAGGAACAGCCGGGCGTTTTGGACCATATTGGATTGGTTGGGGTCGTTCACTCCCGTTTCCGGCCCGTAGATGAGCGTGCGGAGACGATCGGGCAGGCCGAAGCGGTCGATGTCGTACGGCCGCAAGAGGGCCTCGAGTTCGCTGACCGAAAAGGGGGCATCGCCGGCGGTCTTCTTGTACGGATTGAACTCGTAAGGATTGTCCTCGAGCACCCGACCCCACATCACCCCGCCGCCGGTCGGGGTGATCCAGGTATCCGGAGGCGTGGCGCCATCGACCGGTGTGGCCCAATTCCCATTGTTGTCGGCGAAGTTCGGGTTCCAGTTGCAGGGCCAGAATTCGCGGTGGCCCAACAGGTCGTAGGAGACCGACTGCTCTTCCCAGAAGTCGGGCGGCGTGCCGTAGTCGGTCCGGTTGGGAACTCCCGCCGCGTTGACCGCGTAGGTATTATCCTTCGGGTCGGTCGCGTGCCGCAACTGCGAAGCCCTATCTGCGACGGAACCGAGCGGTTCGTATTGGTTGGTGATCCCGCTTTCGGGCACCACGGGCATTTCGGTCGAAGGATTCGCAGTAGTGGTGAACGGGATGGTCCCCGCCTTCTGGAGATTGAAAAAGCGGCGTTGTTCGCCGTAGCGGCCGTCGAGCAGGTAGATCGCGCGATCGTCGGTGCCGTCGCCGTTGGTCCCGTTGGTGTCGACCTTGCGTGCCCCGGCCATCAGTCGCTGGGCGGCGTGGCGTCCCATGAGGAGTTGGGCCTGGCTCAGACTGGGGTTGATCGCCTGGGGATTCGGCAGACTCAACAGCGAGAGGCCCAAATCGAGTCGGGTGGCCGAGGGACCATAGCCACCGCCGCGCAACACATTGAATCGGCTCGGCGGCATCGTCTGGCCGTAGGTGGGGAACCGCATGTCGTAGGTGCGACCTTCGAGGACCTCGCCGGGGTCGATCTGCCCGTTGTTGTTCGAATCGACATACTGCACAAAATTCCCCTCGGCGTCTTTGACCACCGGATTGAAGAGCCCGTAGGCGGTTTGGGCGAGATTGCCGTGGACGTTCACGTTCAATCGGCCGTCGAGGTCGACCACCAGCGGGGCGACCAGCGGTTTGTAGATACGGCCGTCTTTGTCGGTCCGCACCGGCAGGCCGAAGTCGAGCCAGACGCTGTCGGGAATGCCGTCGCCGTCGTTGTCGACGTCCCACGGTCCGGCCATGAGCGCCGCGAACGCCTGCGGCGAAATGAACTCTTCGTTTCCGTTGCCGCTGAAGTCTTCATAGAAGACATCGCTCGGGTTGCCGGAGCCGCCCGACCAGGTCGACAGCGAGAAGGCGGGGTTGCTGCCGGAGAAATTCGGGTGATCGGTCGGCAGGGGCCGGAGGGAGATCTTCCGCAGCATTTCGCGGTTGGCCGTCTTCGACATGCTGCCGCCTTGCTCGGCCATGAATTGCGGGAAGTACTGGTACCAGTAGCGGATGAGCGACGGACGGTGGAACGAGGGCAGGATCTTCCGCGGTTCGCCGCTATCGTCGAACTGGATCGACGCCATCGCCATGTTCTGGAAGTCGGGGGCGTCGTAGTCTTCGTTCAAAAGCGGATTCGTCTGTTGGAGATAATCAATAAACTCCTGCGGTCCGGACGTGCTCGGCGCCGCCGGATTCGGGCGCAAGGCGAGGGGAACCTCGTCGCCGTCGCGGAGGCGGAGCAGCGGGTCGAACCTGGGGTCGGCCGTCGAGTCGTAGCCGACGCCGGTACCGCTGAACGGGGTCCCGTTGACGAGGAATCGGGCATTCTGGTACGCCGTGACCGGCACGTCCTTGAACGCGACGATCGTTAAACGATAAGGGGTCAGCGACGGGTCCACCCCCACAATCCGGGCGCTCCGATGCCGCAACTCTTCCGAGCCGCTTATGAACGTCAGGACATGACCGGTCAATCCGATCAGGTCCAGTGCATCGCCGCTGTTGTTCAGGTCGGCCGATTCAATCAGGAGGAGTTCCGTATCGGCGGTCGCGTTGCCATCGATCGATTGCGGTTGGGCACTGGTCACGGTTCCGCTCACCGAGGTATGGCCGTAGATATCTTCGAGCAGGCTGTGCGGTCCGACGACGGAGTGGGGGTTGTCGGACCCTCGCAGGATTTGGCGCATGGCGAGCCGGCAGTCTTCCTCGGGGGTGGGCGTGGTTTGGCCGAGCCGGTTCAGGGCCCTCGCCGCACGGAAATGCTGGCTGGTGACGACCATGAACGAGACGACGATCAGGGCGAACATCGCCATGATGCCGAGCACCAACAGCAGGACGACCCCGCGTCGCGATGGAGATTTCTTTTGGACGGTCATTGCATATCTCCTTGGTGGATTCCGATCGGATCTTGCCCGGCCCGATGGATGGCGTTCAATCATTCTCTCTGGCTGAATCGGCTGCGAAATGGGATTTCACTCCTACGTGGGTTCACGATCAAAACGTGTTGGCGATCGTCGTGGTGTAGACCCCGGAAACGCCTTCGACGAGGACGGCGTGGACGGGAATCCCCCCGTTGCGCCAGTGGTTGGGGGCATCGGGGCCGATGAGGGAAACCCTTCGGGTATACGGTCCCTGGCCTTCGATCTTCGTCGTCCCGGCGATGCGGTACCATTTGGCCACGGTGATTTCGTCTTTTTCATCCGGCCCGACGAGCATGAGCCAGTCGATGTTCTCGAGGTTCAACCAATCGGCATCGGTTGCGCTGAGGGTGACATCGCCGCCGGCGATTCCCGGCCCGACCGACGCGGCGACGCTCCGTTCGGCGGGCACGCGGGCCGTCGGGTCGCAGACCAAATCGCGGCGGTAGAAGATGACGGCGGAGACCTCGAACCCGGAAATGGTGGACAGACGTTTATATACTCTGCCGTTGCCGTCGACGTCGTCGTCGTCGACCGAGCCGACCTGCGGGGTGACCATCATGAGCCAGGAGTACTGACGGCGGCTGGCCGTTTCGCCCGCGAACGTGCCCATGCTGTAGCGGACGACGTCGGGTCGCTGCATTTCGGCTTCGTCGGTCTGGGCCGGGGTGTAGATCAGATCGTCTTCGGCGCAGGTGAGGATATCGGCCCGGACGACGTCCATCGGAGTGTTCGCCCCGGTCGGCGCGGCCAGCGAAATGCGCGGCAGCGCGGCGTCGTTGCCCGCGGTGGCGGTGAAGGGAAAGAGCCGCATCTGCGCGTACGTGCCGGAGTTGAGCCCGAAATAGAGCGGATCGATGATGATCGGCCGATCGCACAACAGCCGATCGGGCGACTGGAGGACCGGTGGAGTGCGCGGCTGGCCGTTGTTCGGGTTGAGCACGTACCAACGGGTCGGGTCGGTCAGTTCACGGATGCGGATCTGCGACAGCGCGCCGCGGCCACAGCTTCCGGTCCGGTCGGCGACGGTCGCCCGGTGCATCTGGAATCCGCCGAAGGGGATCACCGCGATGACGCCCAACAGGCCGATCGAGAGCACGAACACGCTCGCCAGGATCTCCAACAGCGACAGACCGAGGCGATTCTCCGGAGGTCTGGATTTCTCTGGATAGGTCATCTTACCGTCCTCCTATGCTTCCGCTCTCTTGGGCGAACTTGCGGGAATTGCGGATCGCCCAGCCCGGCGGATCATACTGGAGCGTCGGTTGGGCACCCGCGCCGACCGACGGCACCACCGGCGCCATCTCGTCGGTCGAGACGAGCCCGTTCTTCGGATTCACCGAGACCCAGTAGTTGGTCAGGTCCTGGAAATTGAGCCTACCGTCTTCCGGCAGCGGACGGACCACCCGTTCCCAGCGACCGATGAGGAAGTAGATCCTCGAAGCGACCGGCCGAGGTTGCTGTCCGCTCCAGCGGACCGAGTCGACCTCGCCCGAGGGCGAGAACATGACGACCACCGGCGTCGCATCCTGGTTGCCTGAGGGAGCGAAATTGTCGGTATTCTCGTAAATCAGTTCCGCCTGATTCTCGGCGCCGTTGTGGTTCGGATCCTCCTGGAAATCGTTGCCCAGCCCGGAGAATTGCAGATCGACGACGATGCCCCGCGGCAGTCCGACCGGCGAGGCGAGCGTCGGCACCGGCTGCCGAAAGATCTTGAAGGGGACCGGTCGGGTGAACGTCTTGTCGGTCGGGAAACGCTTCGCCGGGTCGTTCGGGCTGACCAGATGGATCCGCGGTCGCTCCGGAGGGAGATTGTTCGGGTCCGCCGGCGGGGGCGGTTCGTCCGGAACGTCGAACGTGGCCTCGGCGATCTCGTAGTACGGTCCCTGCTGGTCGAACTGGATCAAATCACCCGGGCTGACCAACTGGTTCCAAATCAATTGCTCCTCTTGCGAAACCGGGGTCCATGGGGAGATCCCGTCGCCATCGATGTCGCGCCAGTCCCAAAATTGCAACCAGCCGTTAGACGTGTCGACCGAAACGCGCATGTTCATGGTGCTTCCGGCGTAGGGCGGGGGCACTTCGACCTGGCGGAGGACCAACGAGGCGTTGTTCTGCGGGCCGAATCGCTCGAAGAGCACGCCGCACGGCCGTCCGGTCTGCATCGCCTTGATGCGGGCCCGGTTCAGGTAGGTGTTGACCAGTCGGGCCCCTTCGCGCGTCTGCCGGTCCTCGAGCATGGGACGCAAGGCGGGAATGCTGATCACCGCCAACAGCACCATCAGCGAGATGACCACCAACAGCTCGACGAGCGTCATGCCGCGTCGCGCGGCCCGGAGGGGCTTGCGGAATCGATCGCATGGATACCTCATCACTGCCCTCCTACGCTGTGGTTGTGGATGTTGTCGTAATGATTCAAGATCCCGTTGGGGCCTTCGTCGCCGAAGACCGACGAGGAGGCCATGTCCTCCGGCATGCCGAAAGGCACCTTGTACGGCGCGGGAATCGGCAAGTGATCCGGCCCCGGTTTGTAGGGCGGCGGCTGGGGATCGCCGTTCTCGTCGACCATGTTGAAGACCAGATCGAAGATGCCGTCCGGTCCGGCGGAGACGATCAGCGGGACCATCAGCCACCCGGAGGGGACCGCGCGGCCGTCGATCGGCGTGGGAATCGCCGCCCGGGCCGGGTCGAACGGGTCGTGCCGCGCCTCGGCGGCCGCCTGCTTCACCGAATCGTAGTAGGGATCCTGCCAGAGCTCCACGTTCGTGCCGGTCGGGCCGAACGCCGTGTAGG
Source organism: uncultured Planctomycetaceae bacterium (assembly GCA_964632505.1). GTDB lineage: Bacteria > Planctomycetota > Planctomycetia > Pirellulales > Thermoguttaceae > CAZWCE01. Next base: position 94,391 of record CAZWCE010000001.1, read on the forward strand.
CCGGGCTGTTCACGTCGGACTTGTCGATGATGTTCGGCTGGCGATCGCTCTCGGTGAAGGCGGGCGCCCAGCGGAGGAAGTAGATCGGGTTGCCCCATCCGTCGTGGAATTCGAGCAGGCCGTCCTGGTCGGCGTCGCCGATGTCGCGCTCGTTGAACATCTCGCGCGACTCGGGAATCGCGTAGGTGACGATCAGGTAAAGGCACTCCGCCGAGGCGTACTTGCCGAGCAACTCCTCAACGCGGGCCGCATCGAGGCCCTGGTTGGTCAATCGGGTTTGGGCGGCCGTGAAGGCGTTGCGGTAGGCCTCGCGCAGTGCGAAGGTCCGGTCCGTCCGACCGGTCTCGGCGTTGTGGAATCGCGGGTCGTTCCGGACATCTTCCCAGCGACAGGGCATTTCCATCCGCATGATTTCGCGGATCGCCGCCAGCCGGTAGACGGCCGCATCCCGGGGATTTCGGGGCATCGTTTTCCAGGAGTCGATGTCGGAACGTCGTGTGCGATACGATTCGTAATGGTCGGTGACGACCTGATCGAGCTTCTCGATCAGGGCTTCGGTCCGGGCCTCGCGTGCCGAGCTGCGGACCGCCACCAGCGTCGCCAGCGACATGCTCGCCAACATACCAATGATCACGATGACCACCAGCAACTCGACCAGCGTGAACGCCGCACGCTTGCGTCCGGTTACTTGTGGGGAAGTCATTGCTCGATCTCTCCTTCGATGGTGGCCGATTCGCCGAAGTTCGCCTGGTTATCGAAATCCGGTGCCTTCATGCCCTCTCCGCCCTGGGGAGAGCGGAACTTCGCCGGATTGTTCAGCTCGCTGAACTGGCTGTCCAGACCGGCGGAAATCAACTGGAACGAGGTCGGATTGTACCACTGGGCCTCGTCGAGACGCATGATCGGATCGCTCAAGGAGGTGTCGAACGATCGGACATAGGGCACCGCCATTCCGTGCAGACCATCGGGGCAAGAGTACGATTTCACTTCCAGCGAGCCGGGATATCGATACTGCTGCTTGCCGTTGATCGTCGTCGGGCGGAAATAGGCCATCGGCGCCGGCCCGGCCGCGCCGTCGGTCACAACGCAGGGAACTCCGCCGTGCATCTCCAGATCGTCCGCCATGCTGATCTCCATCGGGGGTGCTTCCCGCTGACCGTTCATGTTGAACGGGTTCGAGGGATCGGCGCTGAATCCGCCGAGCATGCCGTTCGCGTCGGGCATCCCGCCGAGCCAGAAGGCGACCGCCCCGACGTGGGCCCCGTTGGGAATGCCCGAGTTCGGATCGACCGAATAATCCCAAATCTCGCCGTTGTAATAGGACAGGTTCTGCAGCGTGTGTTGGATGTCGGCCACGAAGGCGTTGTACCCGTTGCCTTGGGGTTGGGTCCCGGAGACCGAGCCGGGGGAGTAGCGTTGCCAGCGTTTGCGGACGTGGCGCATCACGGCGGCGGTGTTGGAGAAGTCGGGGGGGAATTCGCCGACCCGATTCTTGTATTCCTGCAGCGCCGTTTCCAGTTCGTTGACCTGGCTGCGGATCATCGTCCGCTTCACGGCGGTCCGTGCGGCGATCGTCGCCCCGGTGATCAGGGCCGCCAACATGCCGATGATCGCGATGACGACCAGCAGTTCCACCAGGGTGAAACCGCGCGAAGGCCGTCGGGGTGCACTCTCGTATTTCATGGATCCGATTCCCTCCATTTTATTGAAGTCCGCGTGTCGCCGGGTGTTGCTGGTCCCGATTTCGGCGAAACGCCGCGACGTGATTGCCCTAGACTGGTGGTTCGTTCGGTTTCTGTGTTCCGGTGGAAATATCAACCCGACAGTTCCGTGATCAGCTTGATCATCGGCAAGAAGAGCGCGATGACGATGAAGCCGACCATCACACCCAGGCCCATGATCAACAGCGGTTCGAGCATGCTCATGAGGCTTTCGGTCAAGACGGCGACCTCTTCATCGAAGACGTCGGCCACCTTATAGAGCATGACATCGAGTTCACCGGTCTCCTCCCCCACGTCGACCATGTTCACGACCATGTCGTCGAGAATCCGGTTTCGCAATTTCATCATGTAGATGAGCACGCCGATGGGGCCGAGCAGGAAGAAGAAGAAGAACAGGAGCGCTCCGAAGTGGAAACTCGGACGCGAGTATTCGCGCATCGGTTGGGCGATCGTCTCACCGTCGCGAATCGCTTCGAGCACCTGGTGATACATCTTTTCGAACACCGCGTTGCCGGCGGTCTCCCGCGTGATGGTCAGCGCCTCGAGGATCGGCACACCGCTGGCCACGAGCGTCCCGAGGGTCCGCGTGGTCCGCGCGACGGTATTCTTTTCGAACAACTGCCCGAAAATGGGAAGCTTCAAGAGGAAGAGATGCCAGCCGAACCGGCCGTAGGAAAAACTGGTCGCCAATTTCACCAACAGCCAGATGGTGAAGGGGATCAGCGGCAGGAGATACCAGTACGTGACGGATTTGTCGGAGATGAACATCAGCCACTTGGTGGCGACGGGGAGTTCCACTTGGAAATCGGCGAAAATCTCCTGGAACTTCGGGATGATGAACGTCATGATGAACGCCAGGATACCGACGGCGAAGAACACGACCGCGACCGGGTAGGTCAGCGCGCTCTTGATCTTCCGCTTGAGCATCTCGGAGCGTTCGAGGAACTCCGCCAGACGCTGGAGGATCGTCTCCAGGGCACCACCGGCCTCCCCCGCCTTGATCATGTTCACGTATAAACGGTTGAACGCCTTGGGCGACTTGGCCATCGCCTCCGAGAGGCTCGCCCCGCTTTCGATCTCCGTGCAGACGTCGGTCAGGCAGTTCCGAAGCGCCCCCGGCTTCGCCTGGTCGCGGAGAATGTTCAGACTCCGGAGAATCGGAAGGCCCGCGTCCTGAAGAATCGAAAGCTGACGCGTGAAAATGGTCAACTGCTTCGACTTCACGCGCCCGAAGGAAAACGTCTTGCCGTCGGTGCCCTTTTTGGCGCCCCCCTTCTTACGTTCCTTCTTCAGCGCGATGCGCGTCACCATGTAGCCCATTTGGCGTATCGTCGCCTGGGCTTCTTCTTCGGTGGGGGCATCGATGATGTCCTTGATCACCTGACCAGTATCATCAACCGCCTCGAATTGATATTGTGGCATGATTCAATCCCCTGGTTTTTCGGCGTGAATAAACTCGGCACCTTCTCCGACGGTCACCGTCCCACCGCCTTCGGGGGCGGCAGGTGGTCGGGGGCAACCTCTTCGGGGTAAAGGATGGATCGTTTCCGTGGTTTTCCTCGGTATTGGTATGTCGATCGGGAGCCCTGCTCCCGGGATTTCTTCGTTCAAGCCGACGATCACACTTCCAGGACCGTCTCGCGCACGACCTCCTCGATCGTGGTGAGCCCCTGGTGGATCTTCGTCACCCCGGAGGTCCGCAGGGTGTGCATCCCGTTGCGGATCCCCGCCTCGCGGAATTCCGCCGTCGAAGCGTTCTGGTTGATCATCTCCCGGAGTTCGTCGTTCATCAGCAGAAATTCGTGGATACCCGTGCGGCCCTTGTAGCCGGTATTGTTGCAGGCGACACAGCCTCGGCCGCGGAAAAACGACTTCCCTTCGACCTCCTTCGGCGAAAGGTCCAGCTCCGCCAACTGGTCGGAACTCGGCTGATACCGCTCGCGGCACTCGGTGCAGATCGTCCGCACCAACCGCTGGGCGAGAATCGCCTCGAGCGTGGCGGTGATCAAAAACGGCGGAACGCCCATGTCGCGCAATCGCGTGATCGTGCTCGGCGCGTCGTTCGTGTGCAAGGTGCTGAACACCAAGTGGCCGGTCAGCGACGCCTGCACCGCGATGTCGGCCGTCTCTTTGTCGCGAATCTCGCCCACCAGGATCTTGTCCGGGTCCTGTCGCAGGATCGAACGCAGGCACTTCGCGAACGAGTTGCCGATGTCCGGGTCGATCGGCATCTGGATGATGCCGTCGATGTCGTACTCCACCGGGTCCTCGGTCGTCATCAACTTGTCGGTGACTTGGTTCAGCTCGCTCAGGGCGGCGTAGAGGGTGGTCGTCTTCCCCGAGCCGGTCGGCCCGGTCACCAGCACGATGCCGTTGGGGAGCTGGATGATCTTGCGGAAATCGACGAGCAGATGATCGGGCATGCCGACGTTCTCCAGATCGAGCATGACCACCGATTTGTCGAGGATTCGGCAGACGACGCTCTCGCCGAACATCGTCGGCAGCACGCTCACGCGGAGGTCGATCGGGTGCCCCCCGACGGTCAGGCGGATACGGCCGTCCTGCGGCAAGCGACGTTCGGCGATGTCGAGGTTCGCCATCACCTTGATGCGCGTCGTGATGGCGGTGGCGAAGTGTCGAGGCGGCGGGACCATTTCGTAGAGCGTGCCGTCGGCCTTGATGCGGATCTTGAACTCGTCCTCAAACGGCTCGAAATGCAAATCGCTCGCGTGGTCCTTGATGCCCAGCAGGAAAACCATGTTCAACAGCTTCCGCACCGGGGCGCTCTCGGAAAGCGCTTCGACGCTCGCCAGATCCAGCGCGTCCTCGCCCTCGACCAGGTTCGCCGCCTTGGCCAACTCCTCGTCCGACTCCAGATCGGAAATGATCGACTCCACGCTCTCGGTATCGGTCGCGTAGTACCGCTCCAGCGCCTGGTTGATTTCGTGCTCGGTCGTCACCACCGGGCGGATGTCGTATCCCAGGAAATTCCGGAGCTCATCGAGGACCGAAAGGTTCTGCGGCTCGCACATCGCCACGGTCAACACGTCGTTGCGGAAACTGATCGGGATGACCTTGTAGAGCTGCGCCATCGGTTCGGTCAGTTTCGAGAGCACGTCCTGGGGCACGGTGATGTCCGAAATGCTGATCACCTGCAGACCCATCTGCTCGGCCAGCGATTGCGCCAGTTGGTCCTCGGTGATCAACCCCATGCTGATGGCGATCTGGCCGATCAGCTCCTCCGGACGCTGTTCTTGTTCCTCGACCAGAAGATCGAGTTGTTCCTCGTCGATGTAGCCGAGGTCGACAAACACCTGTCCCAATCGTCGAAGCGCCATAATTGGTGTGCCCCCATCACTTCTATCTTGCTGGATGGCCGCGCTGAATCATTGTCGCGTGCCTGAATGTGTTCTCTTCCGTCCCGCAGGGTCTTTCCATCGTCAGTGGCCTTACTTCACGTTTGCATCAGGGGTTCCCCCTTAGGGTCACCCATGACGCCCACAAGGCCGGGCTCTCGAGGTTCGCCCCCGGCCCACTATTTATGCAAGTCTCCATCTCATCGCAGAAGGGCTCAATCCTCTTCGCCTTCTTCGTCCCATCCCTCGTCGGCGACGGCGCCGGCCTCCCAGCGGGCCATCTTCTGCATGAGCATTTCCGGCAGGTTCGCCTTGATGATCGCTTCCTCTTTATTGACGATTCGGTCTTTCCAGAGCCGGAAAAGGTGATCGTCCAGAAGCTGCATGCCCAATTTGTGTCCCGTCTGGATCGCCGAGGTGATCCGGAATGTCTTGTTTTCTCGAATCAGGTTCGCGATCGCCGGGGTGACCACCAGCATTTCGTAGGCCGCCACACGTCCTCCTTGCAGCCGCGGAAGCAACTGCTGCGAGAGGATGCCGATGATGGAGGTGGAAAGCTGCGTCCGGATCTGCTCCTGCTGGTTCGTCGGGAAAACGTCGATGATCCGGTTGACCGTCCCCTGGGCCCCGGTCGTATGCAACGTGCCGAAGACGACGTGGCCGGTTTCCGCCGCGGTGATCGCCGCTTCGATGGTCTCCAGGTCGCGAAGCTCCCCGACGAGGATCACGTCGGGATCCTGACGCAACGCCCGGCGAATCGCTTCGGCGAACGACGGGACGTCGACGCCCACTTCCCGCTGGTTCACCGTCGATTTCTTATGATTATGGAAAAACTCGATCGGGTCCTCGATCGTGATCATATGGTGATCCACGTGATCGTTCAGATAATCGATGCAGGCCGCCAGGGTCGTCGACTTCCCGGAACCGGTCGGCCCGGTCACCAGGATCATCCCCCGGGGACGCATGATCAAGTCCTTCATCACCTCCGGGGTGCCGAGCGTCTCCATCGAGAGCAGATCGGTCGGAATCTGCCGGAGAACCAAACCGGTATGCCCCTTCTGTTTGAAAACCGACACACGGAAACGGGCCTTGTCGCCGAAGGCGAACCCGAAGTCCGTCCCTCCCTGCTCCTGGAGTTCCTGCTGGCAGCGGTCCGGGGTGATACTCCGCATCAGCGCCGAGGTGTCCTCCGGTTGGAGGACCTTCGTCTCGAGTTTGATCATCCGGCCATGGAGTCTCAATACCGGAGGTTGCCCCACGGCCAGATGCAAGTCGCTCGCGCCGCGAACCACCACCGTTTCCAACAATTTATCAATGAGAATCGTGCCCATACGTCCTACAACTTTCTAACAAACTTTTTGACTGTCCCGTTGGGGGTGGAGAAGGGAAAAATCTCCGATCTACCGAACGGGAGGAGTTCCCTTCCCGGCCGGAACGACCAAAATCCCTTCGACAAATTCATGAATCTTGAGAAACCAGAAATGATGCTGCGAAATCGTCGCCGGACAGCCTCTCGACGAAAAGTCCCCTGCTTCCGAGTGTTCCGGAATCGGAAACCACTCGACCCCCAGGACGAGGTAGGCAGTTCCCGATTCGAGAAATGGGAAAATCGGGAAGCGGCTTTTTTCATTTCGACGAGATCAGAGAAGTAGGAGCACCTCCTGCGATCAGAAGGTGACCTCCCCTCTCATATGGTCAATTATTCTCCGGCGGGAGGAATTCCGCAATATTTTTTTCGAAAAAGGGCCATGAGGGAGCATTTCGGCACGCGAAGCCGGTCGCTCCGTGGTGATCGGCGTTCCGAGAAAAGTACCGGCAGGGGAGCAAGGAAAACAAATTCAAAAAATCATCTTTTTCGCCCAGAATCCTTTCGCCAACCAGGTCGACCCCGCCTGCCCGGCTCTCGGAATCGGCAATCTTCCCTAATCTTACCATTTTTCCAAACGCCGGGATGAACCGCTTGAAGCAAAGAATAGGTCTTCCAAGAACCAACCGGCGGAGCAGCACTCGAAAAGCATGAGAAAGCGGTCATCCTTCCTCCCGAGCGACGCGATGGACCTCTTCGATCGTGGTTTTTCCTTCCAAAACCTTACGGATTCCGTCCTTAAACAAGGTAGTCATGCCTTCCCCGACGGCCGCTTTTCGGATTTTTACGGTGCTGGCTTGCATGAAGGTCATTTCTCGGATCTTGGCGGTCATCGACATCAGTTCAAAAATCGCCATGCGGCCCCGGTAACCGCTTTTGTTGCAAGCGCTACAACCGCGCCCCTTCACAAAGGTGGCCCCCGACACCTGCTCGGGTGTGATCGCCAAACTATCCAACTCCGCCTGCGAGGGGGTATAGGTTTTCTTGCATTTCGAGCAAACGGTACGGACCAAGCGCTGTGCCATGATGCCGATCACACTACTGGAGACCAAGTAGGGGGGGACTCCCATGTCGACGAGACGTGTAATAGCACTGGGCGCATCGTTCGTATGAAGGGTACTGAAAACCAAGTGACCAGTAAGCGAAGCCTGGATTCCCATCTGTGCCGTCTCCAGGTCACGCATTTCGCCAACCAGAATGATATTCGGGGCCTGACGCAACATCGCACGAATGACACGCGCAAAATCGAGACCAATCTGGTGCTTGATCTCTACCTGATTCACCCCGGGAAGGTAATACTCGACCGGATCTTCGGCCGTGATAATCTTTCGTGTTGGAGTGTTCAATTCGTTCAGCCCGGCGTACAGCGAGGTCGTCTTCCCGGAACCGGTCGGCCCGGTGACGAGGATAATACCGTTCGGGCGGCGAATCAGGCCTTTGAATCGCCCGTAGTCCTCTTCGGAGAATCCCAACTGCGTCAGTGCGACTTTGATGCTGTCCTTATCCAAAAGACGCATGACGACCGATTGCCCGTGATTGGTCGGGATGACGCTGACGCGAAGGTCCAGTTCCTTGTCGCCGAGGGTCAGTTTAATTCGTCCATCCTGGGTGCGGCGCCGTTCGGCAATGTCGAGTTTGGAGAGAATCTTAATACGGGAAAGCAGGGCTCCCTGGAGCCGCTTCGGCGCGGCGTCGCGCTCGACCAGAATGCCGTCGATCCGGTAGCGGATCCGGACCCGATCTTCAAACGGCTCGACGTGGATGTCGGAAGCCCGAAGCTGCACCGCCTCCTGAATGATCATGTCGACCAGTCGGACGATCGGGGCGTCGCTTTCCGACTGCGTCGAAACGGCCCCCCCGCCGCCGGAATCCCCCTCCATTTCGGTGAAGTCGATCGCCGTATCGGTCATTTCCTGGATCAACGAGTCGGCACTTTCCCCGATCGTCTGACCGTAATGTTGATTCACCGCCTCCTGGATGGCGTCCCGGGGCGCCAAAACCGGCTCGATCTGACGATTCAGAATGAACCGGAGCTTGTCGAGCGTTTCGATGTCGTTCGGATCGCTCACAATCACCTTGAGCACTTCACCGTCTTCCTGGTACGGCAAAATGGCGTTTTCTCGGGCGAGCGATTCCGGCACCAGTTCCACAATGGCGGGGGGAATGACCACTTCGTTCAAGTCGACGAACTCCCGACCATGCTCGGTCGCGATCGCTCGGGAGATTTCTTCGCCGGTCACATAGCCCAAGCGGGAAAGGGCGTCCTGTAGTTTCATTCCCGACTGGGATGCCAACTCTTGGGCTTCCTCGATCTGGTCTCGACTGACCACACCTTGCTGCTGAAGAATTGAAAGATAGTCGCGTTTTTTGGCAGCCATCCAGTTGTCCTATTCTCTCTAAATGGGAAGGGAAGCAGACGAAGACACAACGCATTCCGGGGGGGACCTTCCCCGAGAGACTCTTCCTCGAAGGCAGGAGATCCGGGAGTCCGTCATCGCATCGTCGGGACAAGAAAAGAGATCGCTGCGCGAAGATTTCCCGTCGCAAGACGAAAAAATGGTCGCGAAGCTATCCATCCTTATCTATTCAAGCTAATGATGGGGGGTGCCCCTGTCAACATTTTTTTGCCGTCGGGGCGAAAGATCCCACAAAATGGCTGCCGAAAAACACGATTTTCGCGACCGCACCGGGTTCGGTGAACTCATTTTCTCTACGTGCATGATGCGTGAAACCGCCGGACTCCCGATCCGAGCCCGCCGAATCGCGACTTCTGAAAAAAACGGGGTCGGGGCATTCTGACGACCAAGACCGCGATTTTTCACCATCCCGGCGATCCCGAGAAGTCCGCATTGACATGCTATTTGAATTTCGCCATAATCCCGCGGCTTCATGAGGGCGGCACGGCCGACGGCCCGTTGAAAAAGACCGCCGTGGCTTTTTTCAACAGGGGTTCTTCGGCGTTTCCGTTCGTCGGGAAACTGATGAAGGAGTGATAGATCGAACCGATGCCTATCCGGGATGATTCCTTTTTCGCACCTCGTTTCGCCGCGCCGACCGGCCGGAAAAACAGGAGAGTGCCGTGGCTTCTTGCAATGACAAGCATCTTGATCATCGCAACGGCGACGATGCGCCCGGAGTCGGTTCGCGCTCAGCATCTCGGCATCGAAAGCGGCACCACACGTTGGGGGAAGGCGGAGGAAGATCGTCCTCGGCCCTCGCCCACTCCCGCGAAGACGCCCACGCCCGCTCCCCGCCCTACTCCCGCGAACAAGAAGGCACCCACTCCGGCGAATCCGTTGACGAATCCCGATATCGCCGATTCAATCACCCGATATTTAACCCAAGAAGCCGAACGGCCGAGCATCTCTTCCCATCGAAAACCGGTCGCCGATCCGCCCGTGCCCCGAGGAGATGGCGGCGCCAATCCCCTTCGCGATCTCGACGACGCCCCCGGGGCGAAAATCGCCCGACCACATCCGGCCGTGGCCCGACAAAAGACCGCACCGGCGGAGAATTCCGCCGACGCAAGCGACGCAACCTCTCGGGCAAACCCCCCTTCGAAGCAGGCTTCCCCGGAACCCGGCTCCACGTCCGCATCGGCCGAGAGAGCTTCGGAGTCGGACGCTCCTGATGCGGACGAAGCCCGGCCATCTCCGAAGAAAAAGGCGGCCGATCCACAGATCTCCCAAAAGCCGTATTCCCCTTCAAACAAGCCGCTTTCGGGAAACGGATATGCTCAGCACCTTCCATCGATGCAGGCTTTCGGGCACCCCGGGGCGGCCGGTCCCGGTCCGATGACCCATCCGGCACCTGCTCCGACGGCGGGCTGGAACACCGCCTGGCCGCCAGGGCAAGCGATGCCGCATTGGGGACATTCCCCTCAGCCGGGATACGGTGGAACGCCGTCCGGCCATTTCGCCCCCACCGGGGGACTGGGGTATTCCGCCGCGGGAACGATGCCGCCTTACGGGACGCCGCCGTCGATGACCATGGCGGCCCCCTCGTTCGATCCATACGCTCAAGCGATGCCTCCCCCGTTCGTTGGAGGAGGATTCAACGGGGGATACGGCACGGCGATGGGCGCCGCTTACGGCCCGTCGATGGGCCATGATCCCTACGGCAATTACGGCATGTGGGGACCACCTTGGCAAACGGAACCCTGGCCGGCTCCCGATTTCTCGGCCGAGACGGAAGAACCTCCCGACCGATTGCCCATGCTGCGAAAGTGGCTGCCGGTGGAAGTCTCTTTTCCACTGCTCGAGACCTCGCTGCAATCGCTGGCGATGCTCAACCCGCTCGATATCCCCGAGGGACCGGACCGGGGCATCGGGCAGCCGCTCTTGATGCGTTCCTGGATGGATCGCCCCTATTATATCGGTGGATTCGGCGGCATGATGGTCGGCGGCAGTCTCATCGAGGACTGGGTGATTCAGCGACCCGGGGGCATGGGCGGAGTGATCTTTGGGTGGAATTATGATCACTACTGGGGCGTCGAGTCGCGATTAACGATCGCTTCAATGACGGCCACCCACACCGGTCGGGCGATCACCGCCTACGAAAATTGGGCCGAGGCGAAGGCCGCCGAAGGTGGAGGAGGGGAAGCGACCTACATCCCGCCGGCGCACGACGGAACGAACGACTTGACGATGTTCGACGTCTCGGTCCATTATTATCCGCTGGGGAACGCCAAGTGGCGGCCGTTCTTCAAATTCGGGCTGGGCGTTGCGCATCAAGAGTTTACCGATGCACTCGGCAACGATTACCAGGCCGATTCGCTCGCGATGCCGCTGGGCATGGGCATCAAATATTGGTGGAACGACTGGGTCTCTTTGCAGTTGGACTGCGTCGACAACATCGTCTTTTCGGCCAGCGGCGTCCAGACCACCCACAACTTCTCCGTCACCGGTGGGTTCGTCTTCCCCTTCGGTCACAGTCCCGATTACCGACGCACCGTCTACTGGCCGAACAATCCGGGCCAGTTGCACTATCTCTGGTAATGAAAACGCTCCGCGACGACAAGGAAAAGCCGGCACGGAGCGGCACGCTTTGCGGTGGTCGGCTCACTTATTCATGTTCGTATAAGCAGCGACCCCTTGGTTCACGCATTGACAGCCGCAGCAGTCAACAGATGCGCTGCTATATCATGAGCCCCAAGCTTTCGGCGGAAAAGTTCGCCGAGACGGTGCGAGGGCATTGGTCGATCGAGAATCGTCTGCATTGGCAACTCGATGTCACGTTCCAGGAAGATCAGTCTCGTGTCCGAAAAGGACACGCCGACGCCAACTTCAGTATCCTCCGCCGTACGGCGCTGAGCCTCCTGAAGAACAACAAAACGAGCAAGGTCGGAGTGAAGAACAAACGCCTCACCGCCGGATGGAATGAAGACGACCTCGCCGAAGTCCTCTTCGGGAAATAATTTATGTGCAATCTCTCTGGGCAGAAGGTCTGGATTGCCGTTCATGCGACCGTTCACGATTGTTGCGGCGATCCATAACTGCTCCAGGATGGCGTTGGGAACGCACTATCCGCCGTTGGACATCGGGTTTTGAAAATGGTTTTGTTCGAATGCCGCTTCCTCAACGCACGCGGAAGGAACGAAGTTGACATGGGTACAGTTTCAGAGTGATCGGTCCGCTACCCAGAACATCGCCCGTGACGGCGTCGGCCACTTGGCCCTCCGGCATATCGATCCGCACGCCGCGTTTCTCATGTAGGGAGGTGTTGATCACGGCGATCCAAGCCCCGTGCTTATCGGTGTCGATCCGTCGAACGACGACTTCCGCATCGCTGGCCGCACCTGGCACTATCTCACTCGGCAGGGCCGGCAGGGCGAGGAAGTTGGCGTTGAAATTCCGCACATATTCGGGGAACCCCCGTCCGAAATTGCTGCCGACGAGGTAGCCGATCATCCCGGGATCGCCGTGGGCCATGGCGATCGCTTCGCTCATCATGCAGTAGGGACCCGCCCACTCGATATCGGCAACGAAGTAGCCGAGGAGTTCTTGATCCTTCCGGTCGAACATCATGTTTTCGTTGAGAGCGTAGTGGCGTACAATCGCAAGCCCTCCCGGCGCGCGGAAGGTTTCGAAGGTCTTCGGTGAAGCGACGGTGTAGAGCCGATTGAATGCGTGGGTCAGCAGCACGCCGTCGGTGTCCTTGTAGTGTTTCGGATCGTCGGCGGGCCGGGAGTGATGCACCTCCCAGTTTCCCCAGTTCAAGCCGGGCGAAGTCAGCGCTTCGAGGAACATGTCGCCATCGACGACCTCTTGCACGGAGAGCGGTTTGATGGGACCGCGGTCTGCGCTCACATGTTCAGGCTGCCGGAGGATCGATTTCCAGACGTCGGGACGATCGGTCACCATCAGCGGATCCCAGGTGTTGAACGCGACGCCAGGTTCACCCGCACAGCCGGTGAAGAGCACCATCGGGTCCTCCAGACCGTTGGATGCCAAGTGATTCCGCATCGCCAGGAGGAAGTCGCGTCGCTTACGGCCCCACCAGTCGAGATATTCCGCATAGAGGTCATCGTCATCTTTGAGCTTGGCACGCGATGCCTCCTTTCCTGTTTCTTCAGTGAATCGCCGAATCGTCTCATCGGAGAAACTCACCGGCAATTGTCCGCGAGGGCGGATCCAGATGCCCGCGAATTCCGCCTCGTTTCGCAGTCGAAGCACGGTCAGATCGAGCATCTTTTTGAAATCGGTGTAGGTATCCGGGTCGGTGATGTCGGCATGGGCCGATTCAATCCACTTGATATGCGTATAGGCATCGTCGCGTGTCAGTGGCTTGGCCCGCCGCTCGTTGCCGAGCCCTTTGTAGCCTTTGCTGCCCGCGTATTCGTAATACGGCAGGATGTCGAAACCGTACTCTCCCATCATGGCGACGATATCGCCCCAGAGGTGTTTCGTCGCACCGTCGTGAAAGACCCAATCGTTGCCACCGAGAGGACCGGGATCCCAGTGCTGGCAGGCACCGAACTCCAGGAGATCCTTACTGTAGGTGTTCATACCCAGAAATCGCATCCGTTCGGCCTTGAAGCGATACCAATCGATCGGATTGGCGATGCCGGGCTTCTCGGTTTTGCGATCGATGATTCCGTCGGACATCTCTTCGCGCCAAAACAGCCGGCGCTTCGGCAAATCGTCCGGCAACTCGGCAAGCGGCTGCGCGAGCCGGTCGAGATCGATGACTTCCAGCAATCTTATCCTGGCAACGGCAGCCCCTTGCGACATGGGGATGTTCTTTTGGGAGAACTGCGCAATCGTTACATCGAATCCGTCTTCCGGCGCAAGCGGACGGGGTTTCGGTCCTCGGACCAGCCCCTTTTCCGGAAATCGGTCATGCAATCGGAACAGGAGCGACCACGTTTCCCATTCACCGCTGAGGGGAACGTCGATCGATTCGGCCAAGTTATTGACGTACTTCGCGTGGAAAGCATCCCCGACGGTCGACCCCGTGTGAAATCCTCGTGCCGTCTCGTTGCCGGTGTTGATGACGACCATGCTTCGCGGGGCGTCCTCCGGGTAGTCGATGGCGAGAACATAGGTGCCTCCCGGTCGCAGGAGCTTCATCTTTCCAAGGCGGTATGTGAAATACGCCGCCTCGTCCTTGGTCGGTGGAAGCACGCGCGCCCGTTGCCCGAGAATGGCTTCCACTCGACTAGAATCGCCCGGAGACTGGGCATTCGGTTCTCGCTCGGCACAAACAACTTCTTCCACGAGCGACAGCGTTCCATAAGGGGCCATCTCGATGAGTGGGCGTTTCAGCGCTTCCCGGCGAGCCCGTTCCAGCGTCGCACGGCGTTCGGCCTCGCGCCGTGCCTTCTCCGCCTTGCGCTCCAGCATCGCCTTGTGGGCCTCATCAGTATATTCGTACACTGCGATTTCAGAAAAGTTCGCTCCGGGAGTAACACGGGTGATTCGCAAGTAACGCGTCGTGACATCCAGCTTCACTTCCGCCCACGACAGGTAGCTTCCGCAATCGTACTTGGCCGTTTCAGCCCACGCGCCGGGCTTGCCCGTGCTGATGACGACGTCACCCTTGCCGTTGGTATCATAAAGCCAAAGACTCGCGATGTTCTTCTTCTCTCCGAGATCCAGGTAGGTGCTGATGGGAAACCGGTTCCAGAAGCGGGAATTGATCTCCCACGGTTTTTCAGGCTTGCCCGTCGGGGGGCCGATGATCTCCCGTTGCTCGTCGAGCAGCCCGGAAGGATCGCCTTCCTCCGCCTCGTTGGTCAGCATCGACGGTTCCAACTCGAGACGAATTTGTTGGGCGTGAAGCGAGATGCTCGAGACGACCAGGCAAAACAGCGTGGTCCCTATAATTCGAGCTGCGCGAAGTGCGTTCATCAAAATCTCCTGAGATTGGCATAAAGGTCCCTGAGTCTCAAAACAAGGTGGCGATTCATTGTCCGCGTACGTTCATTTTCAATGCGTACAGCCCCTTTCGGGCAGTGATGAAAAGCGTCTTTCCCTCTTTGCCGCAGAAGGTGACGTTCGCCGGGGATTCGGGCACTTCGATCGTCGTGATTCGCTCTCCAACCGGACTGAAAACGTGTACGGATTGCCACGTTAGATACAGATTACCGTCTTCATCGAGCGTCATGCCGTCGGATCCGATCGGAGCGAACAGCTTCTTTTCGGTCAGCGAGCCGTCGGGCTGGATTGCGTAACGATAAGTCTTGCCATCGCCTGCGTCGGCCACGTAAAGCCATTTCCCGTCCGAAGTACCGATCACCCCGTTGGGTTTGACCAAGTCGTCGATCACGCGGATCGGCTTGCCGCCTTCCGGCGGGAGATAGAAGACGTAGAAACCGTCGAGCTCGAGATCGTCTTCACTGCCATAGCGGGGGTCGGAGAAGTAGATACCACCGTCGGGATGAATCCAAAGGTCGTTGGGACTGTTGAGCTTTTTGCCTTGGTAGCTGTCGGCCAGCACGGTGACCTCTCCTTCGGGCGAGATCGAGGTCAGGCGCCGATTTCCCCCTTCACATACAAGGAGGTTGCCCTCATCGTCGAAGTACAGGCCGTTCGCCCGACCGGAATTCTCGCGGAAGGTGCTCAGCTCACCGTGAACCGACCATTTCAGGATCTTTTCGTTCGGAATGTCGGTGAAGTAGAGATTTCCCTTCCCGTCACACGCGGGACCTTCGGTGAAGGCGAAGCCGTCGGCGATTTTTTCGACCTCGGCGTCCGGAGCGATCAAGTCGGCTACGGTGGCCGTACCGGCCAAGAAACTCAATATTGCGATACCGGTCATCCCTCGTAAACACATTTTTTCGTTCTCCATGCAATAGTAGTGTTCCAACGCGGAAGATACTTGCGCTGCAGCTTCCGCTGTTCTCAGAACGTGTTTTGAAATTCCAATTTGAGCTGCGAGTGGCTGCGACATAAGCCGACCGCGTTGACCTGCATCGACGAATCTCCTTGGATTCGCCTGCTTCGGTCGCCTTGTCGGACTTTCGTCTCTCTTGGTCCGCCGGGCACGATTTCAGCAAAAAGCCGAATCCGGATTACGTTCCGACCTCCTCGCCCTTGCGGAATCTCATCCGGCACGGCTCTTTCGATTGGAGCGCGTTCGGCCGGCAACTGGGACCATGGAAAGAACAAGGTGATGCGGAAGTTCGTGTCATCCGTGGCAAAGGTGGGATCTCCTCCAGCTATACGACACGTGACACGATCATCAGTAACGGCGTCCGTATCTCGGGGCAAGAGAATGGAAGCATCCGACAAAGGATCGCTGGGCTGTTGCGGGAGACGGAGCATGAAGCCGCCGTCTGGGTGAAGTGTGAAGGCGGTGCCGAGGCGGAACTGCAATGTCTGATCGATGGGAGGCCGGTCGTTGATGCCTCTACCACTTCCTCAAACGAGTGGATGCAGATGACGATTCGATTCCATTCGGGTAAAAAAGGGGAGGTGGCACTGGTGATCGCCAAAAAAGGCGAGGGCGCGATCTACCTCGACGACGTCGGCTGTGTGCCTCGCCTGAAAGGGATTCCAATGGGCCCCCCCGGGATGGTTCCCTAGTACTACAGCACTAGGCTTTGTCTGAAAACGAACAACCAGGTCATTTCAAGTATCGATGGATGAAGGCCATTTCGAGCATGCCGGCGAAGTTTCGGGCAGTCTTCTCGAAACGCGTCATGATGCGTCGGCACTCCTTCAGCCATCCGATCAAACGTTCAACTATATTTCGGCGACAATATAAATGACTTGTCAAGCGAGACAATGCGGGCGTTACGATTCTCGCTCGATTTTGACGGGATCGCCGGCGAACCGGGCCACGAATTATTCTTAACAGGTTGGTCAGGCGTACGCATCCAGATCGTCCCACGTGATGCCGACGCGACGAAGGGCGTAGCCGATCTCCTTGCGGGAATCGCCGTAGCCGGTCATCCAGTGGAAACCGGGCATGCGTTCGGCGACCACCTGGTCGGGGACGTCGTAACGGATGTCGATCTGATCGCGGCAAATCGGCTTGAACGGATGGTCCACGATTTCACCGCGCAGCCCCGCCCAACGCTTCACCTCGAAATCGGGGAGGATGTTCGTCACCACCGTCCCCTTGGGCATGTTCACCTTCGGGGCGGCGCCGAAGTCCGACTCGAAATGCGTGACGATCTTCGCCGGTTCGCTCTTCTTGCCGTCCATCTTCCGCGGGCCCGTGCAGTGGGCCAAGGTGATGATGTGGTCGTGCGGGTAGGTCGGGTCGTTCAGGAAGACCGGCCGGCCGGTGATGTTCGCCATTAAAACACCCGAGGGAATGACCACGAAGTCCGATTCGCAGAAGGCGAGGTAGCCGTCGTCGTTCAGGGTACTGAGCGTCAGACAGGCGGAAGTTTTCGCCTTGGGCATGATCGTGCCCATGCAGCCGAGCACGGTGATCGCTTGGCAATCGGCCTTTTGCATCATCGCGCGGAAGACCTGATCGAGCAGGAAGCAGTTGTCGACGTACTCGCGTTTTGTCTCCAGCATGGTTTCGGGCATCTGGAGATAGGCCTCGGCCCGCTGTTTGGCCAGTGCGACCGTCTCTCGATCGCCGCGGGCCTGGTCGATGAGCTTGCCGAGTTCGTCGTACGAGAAGGGGACGATGTCGAAGCCCCATTTCTTCTCGACCAATGAGGGAATTTCATCGCCGGGATGGGCCCACGCCCCCGCCCCTCCGATTGCCAGAATCTTCGTCCCCCGCGTGTTTTTCAGGCCGCAGAGGGACCGGAGACGCCAATCGACTTCGGAAAGGTCGTCGGTCACCACATCTTCGAACGTGATGTTCTCCAGCGCGAGCCGATCGGTGTGCTGACGCAGAAAGCGGGGGCTGACGATCTCGTACTGCAAGTAGACCGGGCCGCTTTTCCAACGCTGGAAGATGATCACGTCCTTGCCGAAATCCTGCACCCCGTTGATACTGTGCCCGGCTCCGTAGACGATCAAAACGTCGGCCTTCTTCACGTCGGGGTGGTCCTTCATCGTCTGGATGTTCGTCACCGCGCTGACCGGCAGGAACTCGACCGGGTAATCGGCCTCCTTGCGAATCTTCTTCAGTTCCCCTTCGATGCGGGCAATCTCTTCGGCGGCCGCTTCCTTGGTGTGGATCCCGCCCCAACTTCGCCAGGAACGCATGGGCACGGGCTTGGGCAGATCGTGCGAGAGAATCGGCTTGACCAGAAGAGGTTTCCGGGGGTTGGGCATCGGCACCGACGCCGGTGCCGCCGAAACGAGCGAACTCCAGCTCAAGCCGGTCAGCACCGAGCCTCCCAGGGCGGTACCGGCCAGAAAGGCCCGACGCGAAAGGCCGCCGCTCTGCTTCGAGGCGTGCGAGGAATGGTCGCGTCCCTCACCGGGACAACAATGACATCGGAACGAATGATCCATGATCGCTTTCCTTTCCATTTCCATACCGGACGCATCTTTCCGACGCGCCGCGATTTCCCTGACGTTGAAACAACATCACGATTTTCCGACGTGCGAACCCGCCTCCGGGAAGGAATCCTCGTCCTTCCGGTTTGACAGGTCCTCACTCCGCAATATATGATAATAGAGTCGAATGGGCGTTTTCAAGCGATCGCCGAAAGATTCGCATTTCCCCTACCTCGACCGCTGATCTCTCCCTCGAAGATCGGCCCTTTCTATTTCACGCTTCATGCGAAATGGAGCCCCCTTCGAACCACCACAGGAGAACCAGACGGATGACACATCTGATGAATCGACGTTCCATGCTCAAGCGTTCGGCCGCGGCCGGCGCCGGAGCGATGGTGTTGACCAACGGCATTCTCGCCCGGGGCCAGTCGCCCAACGAGAAGCTGAACATCGCCTGCATCGGCATCGGAGGCCGCGGTTCGGCGAACGTCAACGGCGTCAAGCGCGAGAACCTGGTGGCGCTTTGCGACGTGGACAAGAATCGCGGCGGAAAGATGTTCGAAGCCAATCCGAAGGCCAAGCAGTACACCGATTTCCGCAAGATGCTCGACGAACTCGATTCCCAACTCGACGCCGTCGTGGTCAGCACCCCCGATCATACCCATTACCACCCGGCGATCATGGCCCTGCGCATGGGCAAGCACCTGTATTGCGAGAAGCCGCTGGCCCATTCGGTCGCCGAATGCCGATTCATCACCGACGAGGCGAAAAAGCAGGGGGTTGCCACGCAATTGGGCGCCCAACGTCATGCGATGTCGAATATGCATCGGGTGGTGGAACTGATCAAGAGCGGTGCGATCGGCCAAGTCACCGAATGTCACGCCTGGATCGGCGGCAGCCGCGGCATGCCCTCCATGCCCTCGGAGTTCCCGGAAGTGCCCGATCACCTCGACTGGGATCTCTGGCTCGGACCGGCCGAATACCGGCAGTACAGCCCGGCCTACTGT
Organism: uncultured Planctomycetaceae bacterium; assembly: GCA_964632505.1. Classification (GTDB taxonomy): domain Bacteria; phylum Planctomycetota; class Planctomycetia; order Pirellulales; family Thermoguttaceae; genus CAZWCE01. Next base: position 113,699 of record CAZWCE010000001.1, read on the forward strand.
CCTTACAAGTGGCGATTCTGGTGGGATTTCGGCACCGGCGAAACCGGCAACTGGGGTTGCCATGTGCTCGACATCCCCTACTGGGCGCTCGACCTGAAGTACCCGACGGCCGTCAAGGCGTCCGGCCCGGAACTCGACCCGGAGCGGACCCCCAAGTCGATGCACGTGGAATACACCTACCCGGCCCGAGGCGACCAACCCGGTTTGCCGCTGCACTGGTACCACACGACCAAGCCGCCCTGCATCGAAGAGTACGGCATCGAGGCGAAACCGCCCGGAACGGGAGTCCTCTTCGTCGGTTCCAAGGGCATGCTCATGACCAGTTTCGGCAATCATGTGCTCTTGCCGGAAGACAAATTCGCCGATTTCGAGTACCCCGAACCGTTCATCCCCGATTCTCCCGGATTCCACAAGGAATGGATCCTCGCCGCCAAGGGGGGAGAACCGGCGACCTGCAATTTCGACTACTCCGGCCCGATGGCCGAGTCGGTCATCCTCGGCAACACCTGCTACCAGTTGGGCAAGAACTTCGCCTGGGACGCGGAAAACCTCAAGGCCGTCGGCGTCCCCGAGGCCGAAGCGCTCATCCATCCCACTTTCCGCAAGGGCTGGGAGTGGTGATGTCCCGGTAGTGAACATCGTGATCGAAGTAGACAAATGATCACTTCGACATCCGAGAGCGGATGAGCCCGTTGAAAAACGGGCTCTTTTTTTGTAATTTCCGGGAGTCCGCAAGCGGCGGATTCAGCGGGGAAGCCGTGGAATGAGGCTCTCGACCGGCGGAAGTGCCGTTTGCGGCGACCGGGAAGAACCCCCCGATTCTTCCGGCGCCGGGGGCACATAGCCGGGAATGAGACTCTCGACCGGATGCATCCTCCGATCGCCCACTCGCTCGGCATCCGAAGCGGAAGACGACTGCGACGGTCGCTCGCGGAGGGGATTCGCCGCTCCGGGAGAACGCTGCCAATCGGGCGTTTCCACCGGCGTTTCCTCGCGGGGGCCGAGATGCCGATCGAGCCATGCCCCGGCCTGTTGCCGGGCACGCTGCTCCAGCCCCTTTTGCACCTGCCCGAGACCTTCTTCCGGGGAAACCTCTCCGCTCGCCATCCCGAAGGCATCGACTCCCTGAAGGATCGAGCCCACCTCCCGTCCGGCCTGTTCCCCCAGATGCTCTTGCAAGAGACGGTCCGCACCCTCGCGGACTTGCGCGTTGACCGCTCGGCGCCCCTGTTGCTGCATGCGTCGCCCGACGGTATCGAACACCGCATCGACGGGAACCTCGCCGGAGACGATCTCCTTCAGGCGCGTCTCACCCACCAGCGCGGCCAGTTGATTCCGCTGGTCCGGTTCGAGAAAGTCGACGTGCCGTTGGACCAACTCGCCGAGCGACATCCCCGAAATCGCCAACACCTCTTCTTCGAACCGCCGTCGCCGCCGTTCGATCTCCGCCACGATCGGGCGACCTTGCTCGTCGACGACCAACGAGGCCTCGTCGAGCGCGCGCAGCGTCATCTGGTCCAAGTAATTCAACGCCTGAAGACGCATCTGCCGCCACTGGTTCGCCAGCGCGGGGGCGAGCTGCCGGCTCATCTGCCGCCCGAGATTCGTCTGAAACTCCCAAGTCGGTTTTTCGATCGGCCCTCGGACGGCAACCTCCGCCTCGATCCGACGAAACGCCCCGGCGGTTTCCGCCAAAAGGACCGGAAGCGGCGACCGGCGCAGCGACTCCGACATCTGCACCTCCATCGTGACCGGCTCCTGCACCAGTTCGAGTCGGCCGCGGACTTCCCCGCCGGTGACCTCCATCTCCGCGACCAGTTGCGAATTGCCCGGCGAGACGGCGATCGCCAACCCTTCGGCCTTGCCCAACAGGCGACCGGGAATCTGCAGCCGGGGACACTCCACGACGAATCGGTCGACAGGCACCTCGCCGGTGCGGTCGATCGTTCCGCGAACCTGGACCGCCGGAAACGCACTGACGGCGACGTGGTCGTCGGCATCGACCCACGCCGGCAACGTCCCCATGCCCTCTTCGCGACGCCGGAGAAAGTCGGGCGACCCCTGCAGGGTGAGTTGCACGGAGATCGGCTTCTCGAGCCGATTCGGGCTACTGGAAAGATTGTCCATATTCCCGCGAAAATAGATCGGAAGCTCGCGGAATCGGAAAAGACCGTCGACGCCCATCCGATCGATCCACAGGTCGGGATGCTCCTCCATGCCCTCGAACAGCACATCGAGTCCGGTGAGTCGCTGGCCGTCGCGCACCGCGAGATGTTGGAGCCAAGTGTTTTCGGAATCGGGAATCTGCGCCCGGAACCATTGGATCCATCCGAGCGTGGTCGTCAGCCGCTCGGTCAACTCCTCCCCGAGAAAGTATTCCGAGAGCGATTCAGTGTCGAGCGATTCCGGCGGTCTCAGCGCCTCGAGACGCGCTCGGTCCTTTTCGATCGCCTCGGCCAGCGCCTGCCGGTCGATGTCGACCTTGCCCTCCAATCGACGCAGTTCCCGCTTGGCCGCGAGAATCTCCGCATCGAGCGATTCCAGCTCATAGAGCAGGGCATGGGCCTGTTCCACCGGAGTCGGCCTGCGATGTTGTCCCTCGACGAGCCGACGGAGTTGCTCCAGATGTTGTTGGATGGAACGCGCGCGGGCCTGCAGTTGCTCCGTCTCCTGTTGCCAAGACTGCGAAATCTCCCGAGCCTTCCGGACCGTCTCGAACTGCTCCAATCGCTCGGCGATGCACCGGGCCAGCATCTCGCGTGTCAGCGGGAGCTTTCCCTCGGGAAACTCCAGCGGCTCCCACTCCGGCAGTTTCAGCCCGAAAAAGATTGAATCCTCCGGTCCCAATTCGCCGGAGGTGGTCCGATCGGTTCCGAAACGCAGCCCCTCGACGCTCGCCTCACGGAGACGCCACCGCCGGTAGAGCAGCGGGGCCAGGTCGGCGTCGAGCGTGATTCGGTCGATCTCCAGGAGATTGCGCATCGGCGATCGGGGATGGGCCAGCTCGACCGCCTCGAGGGTCATGCGTCCCCGGGCGAGGTCGGTCTCAAGCCGCTCCAGATCGACCCGGGCGGTGGTGAGCGTTTGCCCGAAGTGGACCAGCGCCCAATGCAACAGGGGATTGAGCGCCAGCCAGAGCCCCAAAAAAACGAGCCCGAGCAGAAAAAGTCGCGGAACGAGGTAATTCCAGCGGAACATGGTCATCTCCCGGTTCGGAGGGATCGGAGGGCATGGGGGAAAACGTTCATCGCGCTCCGGAAGTCGGCCCCGGTTCGGTGGCGGACTCCGGTTTTTTTCTTCGCAAGCCCAGTCGGTCGAGGTTGGCGAGTACCGACCGGCGTAAATGGGCATCGAACAGGAGCGTCAGCCGATAGACCGGATAGGCCAGTCCCAGCCCGAGAAGCAACTGCCCGAGAACGACGGTGTTGTTGAGCCGGGTCCAGGGGACCAGCGGCAGGGCGAACAGTTTTCCGCCGACCCACTTCGCGGTATCGTTTCCGAGAAAGGCTTTGCCGATCAGGTCGGCCATCGGATCGAGCAGCGGCGCCACGGCGGTGAAAAGGCAGGCGGCCAGGAGACCGAATCCCAGATTGACCCGTAGAGCGAAGAGCAACATCAAAAGCACGCCGGAGGTGAGATTCCCCTTCATCGCCAACCCGAGCATCATCCCCAGCGCGACGGCGACCGCCACCTGCCGGGGCGCCCTTTCGGCAAAGAACAGCTCCCGGACGAAGAGGAGCCCTCCCAACATCGAACGCAACATAGCACTTCCTTCGGATGAGGATAAGCCTCGCCGCGCCGTCGGATTTTTCCGACCCGACGGCTCCGGGAGACGTTTCGCGATTTTGCTTCCAGAAAAAACCGCTTCGAGAAAAAACCAGAGGAAGCTACCAAAAAAACGGGGGTTCCGATAGGCCGATTCCCCGATTTTCGGCCCATTTCCAGAGAAGCGGAAAAAACCAGGGGAGAGGAAACGCATCCGCCCGCAGAATCGGCACCACCCGGATCTTTCGAAGGCGGCATGGCGGATATTGCCGCCTGGCGCGACCGTGCGGGCGATTCTCGGCGACAAAGCGGCTTTTTTGGTGGATTCGGGTAAAGTTCCGCGCTGCCGGTGTGAAATTAAGATAGCTTTTAAGTGGAAGACCACCGCGTTTTCCACGAGGAACATCGGGCAATGCCTTGCACGGAACGCTTCGCCTTTTCTCGGCATTGTCGATCTCGTCCGATTTGAATCTTATCACAACCAGGTTTCCGGCTCTGAAACGCTCAGAGCAAAGGAGGAGGACCCCCCGCGGACAACCGCCCCGCTCTTGCAGCAGGGAGTGACGTTTATGTCATCGCAGCTTGATCTACTTCTTCTGAGAAAAGAGAACGTCCGCCGTCGGAGGCGTCAAGACCGCCGCGGCACGACCACCGTGGAAGCGGCCTTGGTCCTTCCCATCTTCTTCACGTTCGTTTTCGGCACGATGGTCTTGTGCCACATTCTCTTCACGTATTCCCTCATGCAGACGATCTGCCGGAATGCGGCCCGGTACGGCGCGACCTCCGAAGTTTCCACGGCGGATCTCCGCGCGTACATCCAAGACAATGTGGGAGCGGGAATCGGCGATCATCGTATCGATTGCGTCGACATCCTGATCAAGAACGCCGAAGTGTACGACACGGGGGGACCGTATCCCGACCCGGGCGCCGATTTCAACGATTTACCGGACATCGAACTGGAGACCGCCCCCTCGCGGAGGATGTTCGTCGTCCGCCTGGAACTGATGTATGAAGACATCGCCATTTTGACGCTTCCGTATTTCGACAATCTTTTACTAGCGACATACTGTTTTGCACGACATGAATAGACCCACGCACGACGTGATGAAGCGATTTTGAAGCATCGACACCACGAACAAGCAACGACCGCGAATTCATCCACTTTGATAGACACCTTTTGAGAGAGAAACATCATGTCACCTCTACTGCAGATGCGCGAACTGCTGCGCCTGCGCCGTCGCAATGATGACCGCAAAGGCGCGGTTGCCGTCGAATTCGCTCTGATCGCCCCGATTCTGATGGTCATTCTGGTGGGGCTGGTCGAAGTGAGTCGTCTCTACTACATGAAGAACCTCATGTCGATCGCCGTGCGCGATGCGGCGCGTCTGGCCTCGATGGACCGCGAAGGCATTCTCGAGGACGGGGCTTCGACCAACGACAAGGTCGAGCTCGACCTTCGCAATTTCCTGACGGCGATGGGACTTCCGGGCCACCAGGCCGACGTGAACATCTGTCACCCAGGAACCAGCGAATCGTTCGATCTCGACGCGCCCGACAATGCCACGGAGCTGTTCGAAGTGAACGTTTCGGTGCCGATTCGGGAGACGCTCGATATCGATGTCCCGCTACTGAGCGACGACCAGAAGATAAGCAGCAAAATCGTATTTCGTAATGCGCAGGCTTATCTTTGCAATTAGCCTGCGCGCCGCCGTCGAACGAAGAACTTCGGTGCTCGCGCCGGAGCGAAGATAACCGTCCCGGAGTCTCGGCAAGGGAGTCGGTCGTCGGGAAATCCGAAAAACTCAAACATTCCTAGAGCAGGAGAGCAACATGTCCTAGCTGCAAACACTTTTACAGGTATTCATTTCACAAGGGGAGTTGAGAAGATGTTACGAACGATGAGAAAAACAACAAAAAGACGGGGTATTGTGGCGCCCCTGGCAGCCACGTTGATGCCCGTATTGATGGGATTTCTGGCCTATGGGATCGATCAGGGAAAAATATCATACAATAAAACAGCCTTGCAGAACGCGGTCGACGCGGCGGCGCTGGCGGCGTCGGTCGAGATCGTCGCGAATGTCGAAGAGGCGGGCGATGCCAGCGGCCAGAGCGGCGAAGCGGTCTCGCCGGGTCAGATTTCCGAAGCGAACGCCCGAGCGATCGCCGCGGATGTCGCGGCCCGGAACGGCGTTTACATCAACCCGGATCTGGACGTGAAATTCGGCCGCCGCACACGGGACCCGATGTCCGGCGAATGGACCACCCAATGGGGCTCGGAACCTTATAATGTGGTCAATGTCCGCGCGCGGCGAACCAACCCCGACTTGAGCGCGCCGGATTCCAAACTCCCGCTCATTTTCGGGACGTTCGTCGGCATGGACTCCATCGCGCTGACCGCCGAGGCGTCCGCTTCGGTCGAATCGCGGGATATCGTCGTCGTGATGGACTATTCCGGATCGATGAACTACGACAGCCAACTCCGCTGGGATTCCATCGATAAACTGGGCAAATCGGCGATCGAAGACAACATGGAAGATATCTACAACGCGCTGGAACTGGACTCCAAGGATGCCGATCTGGTCTTCGAACCGGCCTGGCTGACCGTGTACGGGGAACCCTCCGAAGGCGGCTCCGATTCCTATAACGTTGTCACATTCATGGGAAATCAGCTCCATGTGCTCTCGACCAAGGACATCTCGAACGTGGTGGTCGAAGACAGGAACGGAAACCATTACAAATTCGACAATCTCGAACAGCAGGGCGTGACGAACGAACACACGTTCACTTGGGATCGCGCCATTTATAAATGCTGGGTCAAGGCGGGACAAAACGCCAGCGGGGAGGGACCCGGTTACGGCGAACGGTTCGACAACACCACCGACGCGGTGCTGGAGTACTTCGGCCTGAACGACATCAACTATCCCTATCCGAGCGGAAGCTGGCGGAATTTCGTGGAATACTGCCGCAATAGAAACAGCGTCCCCTCGAGCGCGGGTTACCATATGTCGTACGGCGGAAAACAAATGGTGAACTATCTGCTCGACAAAAAGCGGACCCATTCCAATACGCCGGATATCTGGAAAACACCGCATTACCCGTTCCACGCGGTCCGCGAGGGAACGACCTTGCTGCTCGACTTCCTCAATTCGCTGGAATTCGGCGACGATGTGGGACTGGTCTCCTACGACACTCACGCCAGGTACGAGCAATCGCTGAACATGGAAGGATACGCGATCGACTTGTCGAGCGACCCGATCTGCCAGGATTACGAAGCGCTGGATCTGATCCAGAAGCATCGTCAGGCGGCCCATTACGACGTGTACACCAATGTCGCCGATGGGCTCTACACCGCGCGTCAAATGCTCGAGGCCCACGCCCGGGCCGGCGCCCGGCCGACCATCCTGTTGATGTCGGACGGGAACGCCAACCGCTCGGTGGGAAGCACCAGCCTCCCGGCCGATTGGGACTGGGCCGATTACACCGATTACGACGGCGATGGCGATGCCGATTACTCCACCAATGACGGCGACGCGGTCGCGGCCATCCTCCAGGCGGCCGATGCGACCCAGGACGGCTACACCGTGCACACGATGAGTGTGGGAGCCAATGCCGACAAAAATCTGATGAAGGCGATCGCCCACATCGGAAACGGCCTCTGGATCGACGTTCCCGGCGGGAGCAGCATCCTCGAAATTCAGCAGCAATTGAATATGGCGTTCGGCAAGATCGCCTCGAAAGTTCCTCCGCCCAAGCTCGTCTACGAAGAGGAGATGTGAGCGAACGGAGAAGAAGGCGAACCGCGCCTTTTTCCCAGCGGCCCCTGAGGCAAACCGTCCGGGCCGCGGAACCACGAACGAAGATCGCGGAAAGCCCTTGATGGGGAAGAAACTCCCGCGATCGTCACCCGGAAGGCGACCGCCCGACCGCCTTCCTCTCGGGCCACGCCCGGGAGCTTTCTCGGCCGTCCCTCCTCCTTGCATGGGGGGAGGGCGGTCCCGGGACGGCTGGTCATGACCCGATCGATGCCGCCGAGCATCTCCCTCCATCTGTTTTTCTCAGATCGAAACGTGGAACCGGTGCGCCCCGGCGAGCCTCACGGCCGCCGCCCTGCATCCCCTGACCGACACCGTTGACTCCAGCGGCCGCCGGTTCCACCTTTCTCTTTTTCCCAGGCGATTCTTGCCTCAATCTCTTGGAACGGCTATCCTGAGAAGTGTGCCGCCCGCGGGAATTTTCCGCAATGACCGATCTCCGTTTCCTCTCCGATTTGAAGGATCCTTCTCATGACGTTTTTCCGACCTTTCCGTCCGATGATTCCGCTCGTGCTTCTTCCGGTCGCGATCCTTTTGACCGTCAAGAGTGAGGTTTTCGGCCAACCGCCGATCGCCGAGGCTCCCCTTGCCGGGAGCTACGACGTGGTGGTCGTCGGCGGAACGCCCGGCGGCATCATGAGCGCCCTGGCCGCGGCCCGATCGGGTCATTCCGCCCTGTTGCTGGAACGCTCCGAACACATCGGCGGACTGCCGGCCAACGGTCTCGGCGCAACCGACATCCACACCCGGGGCGCAACCGCCGGTTACTTCCTGGAATTCGTCGGGAACATCAAAAGGCACTACGTCGAGAAATACGGGGCCGATTCCCCCCAGGTCAAGGCTTGCAGCGACGGGTATCGATTCGAACCCCACGTGGCGGAGATGATCTTCCAGCAGATGCTCAACGAAGAGAAAGAGCGTCTCACCGTTCTCATGCGGCGGCAGTTCAACGCCGACGGGAAGGACGTCCATTTGAAAAACGGCGTGCTTCGTCGAGTTCGCGTCATCAACCGCGAGACGGCGAAACCTGAGACGTACCAGGCGAAGGTCTTCATCGACGCCACGTACGAGGGCGATCTGGCCGCCGCGGCCGGAGCCCCCTTCATGATCGGTCGAGAAGGACAATCGGAATACAACGAACCGATGGCCGGCCGGCTCTACAAACCCTGGGGCGGCGATCCGGCCGAGGGATCCACGGGACTGGGCGACAACGCCGTGCAGGCCTACAACTTCCGGCTCTGCCTGACCGACGATCCGGAGATCCATGCGCCGATCGAGAAGCCGGAATCGTACAATCGGGAGGAATACGCCTCACTGGTGACGGATATCGAGAAGAATCGCTTCGCCGCCATCGGCAAGCGCTACGAAATGGAAATCGACGGCATCGGCCGGGTCACGAACATGGTGCGGCTGCCGAATCGCAAGACCGACGCGAACAACCAACACGCGGCGTTCCTCTCGACCGATCTCCCCGAGGAGAACTGGCCCTGGCCGACCTCCTCCTGGCAATGGCGTGACCGGTACGCGAAGCGACTGCGCGACTACACCCTCGGTTTGCTCTGGTTCGTGCAGAACGATTCCGAACTCCCCGAAGCGTTTCGAGAACGCTGCCGCCGCTGGGGACTCGCCGAGACCGAATACCAGGACAACGATCACTTCCCGAGGCAGGTGTACGTCCGGGAAGGAAGACGCATCTTGGGCGAGCATCTCTTCACCGCCCACGATGCCCTGCCCGTCCAGGGCAACTCGCGGCCACCGCTGTACACCGACAGCATCACCGCCAGTCATTATGCCCTTGATTCCCACGCCGTTCGGAAACGCGAACCGGGGCGCCCCCATCTCGACGGCTTCTTCAGTTACCCGACCAAACCGTATACCGTCCCCTACGGAGTGATGGTGCCGCAGAAAGTCGAAGGACTCCTCGCGCCGGTACCGGTTTCGGGAACGCACATCGGCTTCAGCACGCTCCGGATGGAACCCTGCTGGATGGCGCTCGGACAGGCGGCCGGCACGGCGGCGGCCCTGGCGATCGAGCAGGGAGATTTGCCAAGAAATCTCAACGTCCGCCTGCTCCAGAATCGTCTGCTCGACGATGGGGCGGTCCTGGTCTACTTCCGCGATGCCGCTCCCGGCGATCCGCATTACGTGGCTCTCCAGCGAGCCGCCCTGCGCGGGGCGTTTCCTCTCGACCAATGGGATGCCCGCCTCGGGGAGCCCGTCGACGGGCAAACCGCCCGAAAGTGGAGGCAACTCCGCGGCGCACCCCCTCAACCGATGGGAAAAAATGTGACGCGGGGCGAATTGCTCGAAAAACTCTTCGGAAGCAAATGATTGGAATCATCAAACATCTTATTGCAAGCTCGTTTCCGCTCCGTTCCCTTCCCTGAAAAAAATCCATTCTCAACCGGGTTTATTTTTTCTGATTCCGCGATCCATTTCTTCTTGAGTCGCGAGGTACGACTGCGCGCCCTCGGTCTACACAAGTCCCATTCGCTAAAAGACTTACACACTCTCTTTCGTCGTAAGTGGAAGCCGCTCCTCTTTTTTGACACCCCCCTGAATAAGGGCGTTCTAAACCTGTTTTTTACATCCCCCTAAAAAATTTTTTGCCCCTTCCCCAAAAGGGTTATTTTTTTCTCGTTTTTCGGCCGATTGTCATTCTATCATGTTCTATTATTAGCTGTACAGATGAACTAGCTCAAGAATACGATGCAACCCCTTTTGTTCATTTATTATCAACCGGAAGGTTCGGCACCGATGATTCTCGACTGGAGACCTTCAAACAACCTTGCCAATCACCTGGGAGCCTTCTTCCTGGGGCTTGCCCTCGCGACCCTTTGCCACGGAATATTCACCGACGACATGGCCCCCCGCGAAATCGCCTGGGGAACCAGCTTTCTACTGCTGGGCCTGATCTCATTCGCCTTCGGTTTTCTGCTTCGCCATCGACAGGAGTACCTCGCCCCCTGGGGCCTCTCTTCTTTCGGAAACGGCAAGGCGTGGTTCTCGCCAAGCCATCCGGAGGATTCGAATGAAAACGCGGATTCCCGGAAACTGCTGCCGGCGCTGATGGCCGCCGACATGAACCTCCTGGAATTCGATCTCTCGACGGGACGCACGATCACGCCCGCGGAGTTCTTCGAGCCCCTCGGCTTTTCCAAAGGCTGGAAGCCGCCCAGCCTGCACGATGCGATCAAAGTGCTGGTCCATCCCGATGATCGGGCCCTTTTTCGCGCGAGGGTCGAATCCTTGCGAAGGGGGAAACGCGAGCATTTCCGCATGGAAGGCCGGGTCGTGCTCGGCCGGGGAGAACGCCTCTGGTGCCAGTGCGATGCCGTGGTCGCGACCGATCCGGAGACTCGAGAAAGAAGGCTCCTGTTCTTCCTGCAAGACATCACCGAACGTATCAATGCCCGAGAACAACTCGAAGCGAGCCGCACGCGGTATGAAAGTCTCGTCGAGGACATGCCCCTTTTGCAGTGCATGAGCGATTCGGATGGTAAGTTGACATTTGTCAATCATGCGTTTGCGGAATACTTTGGCCGCCGGGCCGACGCGCTCGTCGGCAAGAATTTCTCCGAGCTGATCCCCGCCTCCTGGGCGGATTACGTCCGATCGGAAACGGAACAGATCACCCTCCAAGAGCCGATCCGCGTGATCGAACATCCGGTGAAGCACCCCGACGGCTCACTCCGGAAAGTCCGATGGACGGTCCGCGCCTTCTTCGACGAGATGGATCGGAGAATCCGCCTCCAACGGTTGGGGGAAGACATCACGGAACTGATGGAAATGGAGGATCGCCTGCTCCGAAGCCGTCAGAGACTGAAGTTGGCGGTCGAAAGCGGCGAGGTCGGGCTTTGGGAATGGGACCTGATCCACGACATGGTCACCTTCAACGATGTCGCTCGAATGATGCTCGGCGTGGGAGAGGGAGATCTTCACGAAACCCTCGATTGCGTCATCGCCGATCTGTTGCACCCCGACGATGCCCGAGGGGTCTTCGCCAACGCCCAGGCTTATCTGCAAGGGACGATCGATCACTACGAATGCACGTTCCGCCTGAAGCATCGCGACGGATCCTGGCGTTGGGTCCTCTCGCGGGGCCGCGTGACCGAACGCACCGCCGAGGGGAAACCGATCCGCATGGCCGGAACCCACAGCGACATCACGAACCTGATCCAGATCCAAGAGGAACTCGAAGCCATCCGCGGCAAGGCGGTGACGGCCGGAAAGGAAATGCAGCGCCAGCGCGACATGCTGAACGCCTTGATCCATTCCGCGCCCGAGGGGCTCCTCTTCAAGGACACCGAGGGAACCATCCTCCAATGCAATCCGGTGGTCTGCCGCATGCTCGGCAAGGAGCCCGATGAACTCCTGCACCGCCAATGCAGCGACATCTTCCCGGGAAATCGCGGACGGGGATACGAGGAAGACGATCGGAAAGTACTCCGGGAAAGAAAAACCCTCCGCAAGCGCGAGGCCCTCCGCGATCATCAAGGACGTCGCATCATCGTCGATAAGATCAAATCCCCCTGCTTCGACCAGCGCGGCGAACTGCTCGGCTCGCTCACCATCGCCCACGACATCACCGAGTCTTTCCGCTCCGAGGCGCTCAATCGGGCAAGCGGGCTTTTGCTCAGTCGCCGCCACGACTATGAGAAATCGCTCTCTCAGGTGCTTTCGCTCATCGGCGAGGCGACCTCGGTCGATCGCATCCGCCTCTTCCGCGTCCAACGCATGCCCGGCTCCCATCGCTATCGGGCTCATTTCCTCAGCCAGTTCGATACGACCGCCCCGAACGAGCCGGTCCCGGTCGTCGACGATTCGTTCCCCCTGCCCGCCATCAGCGCGCAACTACGGCTCGGGAAAATCGCCATGTACCAGGGCGAACTGTTCGATGCCGCCTTCGCCGCACATTTTCCCGGCCTCCCGACCCATTCGCTGGCGGCCGTACCCATCTTCGTCGGCAAACGGTTCTGGGGGTTCCTCACCTTCGAAGAAACCCGACTCGCCTACCACTGGCAGAAAGATGAACTCGACTACCTCGAATCGGTCGCGTCGCATTTGGCGGTGGTCGTGGAAAACAGCGAATCGTATCAGAAGCTCCGCCGCGCCCGGGAGGATGCCGTTGCGCTGGCCCATCGGGCCGACGCCGCCAACATGGCCAAAACCCAGTTCCTGGCCAACATGAGCCACGAGATCCGAACTCCCATGACCGCCATCCTCGGATATTCCGACATCCTCAGCAACGCCGTGGAGGATCCCGAAATCCGGGACGCCGTCGAGACGGTCGGACGCAACGGAAAATATCTGTTGGAGCTGGTCAACAACATCCTCGACCTTTCCCGAATCGAATCGGGGAAGATCGAAGTCGAAAACACCCGATTCTCCCCGACCGAACTGGTTCGGAATATCGTCTCGCTCATGAAGATGCGGGCCGGGGAAAAGGACATCGCCTTGTGCCAAATGCCGACTCCCGTCGTGCCCGAGGCGATCGAGACCGACGCCACCCGGCTCCAGCAGGTCCTCCTGAACCTGGTCGGGAACGCCATCAAGTTCACCAACAAGGGCAACGTGACGATCCACTGGGGTTGCTACCTCGCCGAAGCCGAAGACTCCCGACCGGTCGAAACCCCCATGACTGTCGAAAACGAGAAGATCGAACTGGTCTTCGAGGTCCGCGACACCGGCATCGGCATTCCGGAAGATCGGCTCGCGAAGATCTTCGAACCGTTCGTCCAGGCCGATGTCTCCACCACGCGCCGCTTCGGCGGCTCGGGCCTGGGGCTGTCGATCTGCCGCAAGCTCATCCAGATGCTCGGCGGCACCATCGAGGCGACCAGCCGAGAAAACACCGGATCCTCCTTCACCATTCGCTGGAAACTCCCCGCCGGCACGCGACTGCTCGCCCACGACTCCCCCACCCTCGGAAAAAGCTCCGCCGAAACCAAGCCGGGGACCGCTGCCGGGAAGGAGCCCTCGACGAAGCTCGCCGGCCGGGTGTTGCTCGTCGAGGACGGTCCCGACAACCAGCGGCTCATCTCCTTCTTGCTCAAAAAGGCGGGCGCCGACGTGATCGTCGCCGACGACGGCCAAAAGGGCCTGTTGGCCGTCGAAAAAGCGCGGCAAGAGGGGCAACCGTTCGACCTGATCCTCATGGATATGCAGATGCCGGTGCTCGACGGCTACGAAGCGACCCAAGCGCTCCGCGAGAAGAACGACGACACGCCCGTCATCGCGCTGACCGCCCACGCCATGTCGGGGGATGCCAAGAAGTGCCTCGAGGCGGGATGCAACGGCTTTCTCGCCAAGCCGTTCCAACAGAAAGACCTGCTCGACGTCGTCGCCCGGACGATTCCCTCGAAAAAGAGCAAGACGACCACCTCTTCGAACGCTTCTCCACAAGGCTAGCCAACCGCGGGTCGATACGCTGGGGAACCTTCACTTTCTCTGGTCGGCCCGGTTCCGCCCGGAGTTTCACGGTCCGCTAATGCGGGGCGGCGAGAAAATCATCCGGCTCCCCGGTCGGCTCTTCGAGGAGGGCATGGACGGCGATCCGCCGCGCGACGACCGTCAGATAAGTCGCCAGCGAGCTGTGGGTCCGGTATCGCCGCAGCAGGGAGAAGTCGTCGGCGATGATCCGCGCGAACACCTCTTCGCACAGCGCGTCGCGCCGGGTCGGTTCCAGCCGAAAGCCCCGCGATTCCGCCGAATGGTCGATCACGTGCAACACCAGCCCCATGAATCGGTCGACCAGATCTTCCCAAGCCCGAGGCTTCCGCTCCAGGCACCGATGCAGCAGTTGACGATCGATTTCGGCCAGACTCATCTCGCGTTCCCTCGTCGGATGGCGAAAAAGAAGCAACCCGGGAACCACTCGCCGGGATGACGCGCGAACGATACCAGAATCGAGCCGCGGCGCGAAGGCCGATTTGACCTCGCCCGAGCACCTCACTCCGGTTCGGCGGCCACGTCGGCCCGGGTGCGCTCCAGAATCGCCTGCCGGGTGATGATGAGGGTCCAGACGCCGGGGATCACCATCAGCACCGTCGAGCCATGATGGAGATACCAAGCGAATTGGTACACCAACGAGCCCGCAAAAATCAGGTAAAGCGGAATCAGCACGCGCCGAAGGCGCTCCGAGGGCATCGGATTCATGATTGCTTCTTTCTGATCATATTCGCAGACGCAACGGTGCTATCGGAGATCGTATGGATGAAACAGGGGAGGAAGGGAGATCACCCGGAGGCGACGCTGATCTCCCACTTGGCGGGCCCCAGCCACATGAGCCAACTCTTGTACTTGGGATTCTCGAGCTTCATGCGCAACAGGGGGGAAGTGCCCGGGCGGACCGGCTTGCGGATCAGCTTCATGGACGCCTCCTCGGGGGTGCGCGAGCCTTTTTTGACGTTGCACTTCACGCAAGCGCAGACGATGTTCTCCCAGGTCGTCTTGCCGCCGCGGCTGCGGGGGACCACATGGTCGAGACTCAACTGCGGAATCGGAAACCGCTTGCCGCAATACTGGCAGTGGTACTCGTCGCGGGCCAACACTGCGCGGCGATTGAGCTGCACCCGCTTCCGGGGGGTCTTGTCGAAGCTCAGCAGACGAATCACCCTCGGCGCGCGGAGGTCGAAGTTGACCGCCCGGATCCATTCCTCGTAGTCGTCCACTTCATCGTCCTCTTCGGCGATGACCCGCATCTCCGAAACCAACTGGCTCATCTCCCGCCAGGAGTCGAAGTCGTAGTTGGCGAACCGGCCGCTTTCATCGTGAATGACCTCCGCGGTCTGGCAATAGAGCAGCCGCAGCGCCCGACGCATATTCACCACCTGAACCGCCATGTACTGACGATTCAGAACCAGGACGCTACTGGCGAGTGGGTCGACGCGGGCAACAGCCATCGTTCAGTCCTCTTCAATGGTCCTTCCAAAAATCGATGAGTCGATCCCCAAGGAGAAACGATGGATTCTTTTTTACCCTAATTTCACAACAAGGTAAAGCTTTTTCTCGATGAATCCGCCAAAGCGGGAGGAATCGCCCACCGAAGGCCCCCAACCCCGCGGAAACGATCGAGAAGCCCGCGGGGGCGGGACGTCCGGCCGAAAAACACCCCGATCGTGACCGGCACCTCCCCGAACGTGATGTCGGGGAAAGTCGCCGAAAACACCGAGATTGGCCTGGAGTGTTTTCTCAAAGAGACGTATAATCTGCCCCGATTATGGGGGCGGAGTATTAGTGGATTATTATCGATCCACGAAAACTCGATGGAAGTGGACGCCGTCCCGGGCTTTCCGGCTGCGAAGTTGATTCGAACCAAGGAAGGGAAGGAACCAGATCATGCGATCGATCGCCGTCATGAATCAGAAGGGGGGAGTGGGAAAAACGACCACCGCCGTGAATGTGAGCGCCGCCTTGGCGGAGACCGGCGCCCGGGTCTGCCTGGTCGATCTCGATCCCCAGGCCCATGCGTCGCTGCATTTCGGCATCGAACCGACCGACGACTTCCGTTCGATCTACGACGTGCTGGTCGACGACGTCCCCCTGGCCAAGGTCCGCCGGCAGATTTCCGAGAACCTTGATGTGGTGCCGTCGCATCTCGATCTGGCCGCCGCCGAGTTCGAACTGGCCGGAGTGGTCGGCCGGGAAGTGATCCTCCGCGACAAGCTCCGCGAAGACGACACGGCGTTCGACTACATCCTGATGGACTGCCCCCCGTCGCTCGGCGTGCTGACGATCAACGCCCTGACCGCCGTCGACGAGGTGTTCATCCCTCTGCAGCCGCATTTCCTGGCGCTGCACGGCCTCTCGAAGCTGCTCCGCACGCTCGAGCTGGTCGCCAAGCGTTTGAACAATCGGCTGCACCTGAGCGGGGTGATCCTCTGCATGTTCGACGGCAATACCCGATTGGCTTCGGAAGTGGCCAGCGATGTGGACGCTTTCTTCAGCGATCGGTTCGACCGGCCCGCCCCTTGGGCGAACGCCAAAACCTTCCAGACGAAGATCCGCCGCAATATCCGCCTGGCCGAGGCGCCCAGCTTCGGCAAACCGATCTTCGAGTACGCCCCCGGCTCCAACGGCGCGCACGACTACCGCCGACTGGCACTGGAGATCCTCGGGATCGAAGACGACGACGCCACGCTCGAAGACGAAGCAACCAGCGAGGTAGGGATGCCTCCGGAAACGTCGGAACCACGGATGGTCGAAAGCGAAGTGTAAACATTTTAGACCCCGGAGGTTTCCCCGATGTCCGCTCCCAGCCGCAAGATGCTCGAAACGTTCGCCAACGCGCACCCGCACCGCAACTACACCATCGAGATCGTCTGCCCCGAATTCACGTCGGTCTGCCCGAAAACCGGCCACCCCGATTTCGGCACGCTCACCTTCCAATACGTGCCGAACGAGAAGTGCATCGAACTGAAGAGCCTGAAGCTCTATCTCCAGGAGTTCCGCAACGAGGGCATTTTCTACGAAAAGGTGACCAACCGCATTCTGGAAGACTTCACCGCCACGGTCGAGCCGCGACACGTCGTCCTGACGGCGAAATTCACCCCCCGCGGAGGGATCACCACCACCGTCATCGCCGAACACCCTTCGCCGGAGCTGGACTGAGCAGGCTGAACCCCCCTCTTACGGGACAGGGTGATCGCCAAGGCGCCCCTGGTCGCGCGGGCCCGTCTCGCTAAAATCGACATCTGCCGCACGACCGGCCGGTGGCGAATTTTCTTTCCCATTTCGCCGGAATCTCCCCCTCGCCATGAATCGTTCTTTTGTTATAATGAGACATTCACGATGCAAATCGATAAATCTTTACCGATATAAGCTCCACCCCCGGCGTGTCTCACTCCGGCTAGAGTCGCTTTTCCCGCTTCCCATCCCTCCCAATTGAACAGGAAGGACGATCGACCATGGCAAAAATCATCGTACTGGATAATCTCTCGCAAGACGGACTCGATCTGCTCGAGTCGACTCCCGGCATCGAGTATGAAGTGCGGACCGGCCTGAAGGGCCAGGAACTGCAGGATGCCCTGAAGGATTTCGACGGCGCCATCTGCCGCAGCGGCGTGAAGATCACCGCCGAATCGCTCGAAGGCAACAAGCGGCTCCGCGCGATCGCCCGGGCCGGTGTCGGCACCGACAACATCGACAAGGTCGCCGCCACCCGGGGCGGCATCATCGTCATGAACACCCCCGGCGGCAACACCCTCAGCACCGCCGAGCAGACCCTCGCGTTGATGCTCGCCATGTCGCGGAACCTTTACCCCGCCTATCAATCCCTGCTCGAAGGCCGCTGGGACCGCAAGAAGTTCATGGGCAGCCAGGTCGCCGGCAAGACGCTCGGCATCATCGGCATGGGCCGCATCGGTCATGCGGTGGCGAAGCGCGCCAAGGCGATGGAGATGGCCATCGTGGCCTACGATCCCTTCCTCCCGGCCGCCCGGGCCACCGAAATGGGCATCGCGCTGGTCGAATCGCCCCAGGATCTCTTGCCCGAGGTCGATTATCTCACCGTCCACACCCCGCTGAACGACTCCACCCGAGGACTGATCGGCAAGAAAGAGATCGAGATGATCAAACCGGGCGCCCGACTGATCAACTGTGCCCGGGGCGGCATCTTCGATCGCGACGCGCTGGTCGAGGGGCTGGAGTCGGGCAAACTCGGCGGCGTGGCGCTGGACGTCTACGAGGAAGAGCCCTGCACCGATCACCCGATCTTCGGCATGCCGAACGTCATCTGCACGCCGCACCTGGGAGCGAGCACCGAGGAGGCGCAGACGAACGTGGCGGTCGAGGCGGCCCAACTCCTGATCGACTTTTTCGCCACCGGAGCGATCCGCCAGGCGGTCAACTTCTCGCCGCTGGAACCGGAGATGCTCGAGAGCATCCGCGGTCATCTCGACGTGGCCTACCGTCTCGGCATGCTCCAGGCCCAATTGAACGGCGCCCCGCCGACCGCCTGCAAGATGAAATATCGCGGCGAAGTCTGCTCGAAAGACACGTCCTTGCTGTCGGCCTCCTTCGCCGCCGGACTGCTCACCGGAGCGATGGAGGAAGAGGTCAGCATCATTAGCGCGCTGGCGCTCCTGCAAGAGCGCGGCATCGAACTGGTCGAGGAAAAAACGACCGACAAGGGCGATTTCAGCTCCACCATCAGCGCCGAAATCGTCACCGAAGGCGGCACCACCTCCGCCTGCGGCACCCTCTTCGGCAACCGCATGCCGCGCCTGGTCCAGAAAGACGGCTGCCGCCTGGAAAGCTACCTCGACGGCAATCTGCTGGTCTTCCTGCACCGCGATTTGCCCGGCGTGATCGGCAGCGTGGGGAACGTCTTCGGAAAGTACGACACGAACATCGCGCACATGTCCGTCGGACGAAGCAACGAAGCGCAGCCCGGCGGCGAAGCGATCGGCGTCCTCTCCCTCGATAGCCAACCCCCGCAAGAGGCGATCGACCAGTTGCTCGAGCATGAGCACATCTCCAAGGTCTGGCTGGTCAAGCTGCCGGCCGCCGGCGAGCGTCCCGCCTGGATGATGTGATCGAGCCCGATCGGGCGATGAAAATCGGGCCGCAAGCTCCCGGAAAAAGCGAAACGAGACGTTCCTTTCACCACCACCGAAGGGAACGTCTTTTTTTGCGCGCCGCCCGAACGGGATGCTGAAAAGGGAGACGAAGAAGAAGGAAGGAGAAAGACCGTGGAGCCCCGCGATCAGTTCTCCTCGGCCAAGACGCGCTGGACCGTGTCGATCAAAACATCCATCGGAAAGGGCTTGCGGATGTAGGCGTCGACGCCGAGCTGTTCGGCGTAGTTCTTGTGGCGATTGCCTTCGTTGGCGGTGATCATGATGATGCGGACCGGATAGGAACGCGTTTGACGAAGCGTTTCGAGAACCAGAAAGCCGCTCCGTTTGGGCATCATCATGTCGAGCAGGACCAGATCGGGATCCTCGCGTTCGGCGAGCATGAGCCCTTGATTGCCATCCCGCGCGACGAGGACATGGTATCCAGTCGCTTCCAGGGCGATCCGCATCGACTGCACGATCTCCTGGTCGTCGTCCACCAGCAGAATCTTCTTCTTGTCCTGCTTCTTGTCGGCCTCGTTGCCTGTTGCCATCGCTCCTGTGCTCCTGTGAGGGACTGCCCGGGGATTCCGTCGAGAAAAGATAAGGGAGAGACTTCGTTTCCTGAAAGCAAACAATCGCCAACCCTTGCGATCATCTATCAATATACCTATTTTTTTCATGGGAACAAAGGGGGAAAATCCCCCCCGGGGCCGTCAAACGGGGTTTTCTTGTGCCGACAAGGTGGGGTCCGGAGCGGAAGAATGCGAATCATCCTCCCTCCGATGCGGCCTTTTCGCCACGCTGTTGCGAAAAAACGACGTCGCCGGGGTCTCTTGTGGCGATCGTTCCGGCGGAAACGCCTTCCGCGAAAGGACGATTTCCTAAAGCATCATTTTTCGCAAAATCCATTTGCGTTTTTGCAACTTGAATCTAGATTTGAGAAGAAACCGTGAATCCGTTTTCGAAACAACACTCACGACCCACCTCCGCCGATTTCGCTCCCTGGTTTGCTCACCTCTCGATTTTCCCCGTTTTCGAAAGCGACGGCACTTCGCCGGAACGCCGCCCCGACGGCGGCCATCCGATGGAGGCCTGCATTCTCCACGAAAACCCACACACCGAAAAAACGAGATTCCAAGATGAGTACCGCATTTGCTTCCCATGTCACGCCATCGTCTTCCTCCCCGGTCACCCAGCCGCGGAAGAAGCGAAAGGAACCGGTTCAGGCCACGAAAGTCCTCATCATCGACGACGACATGGCCACGATCGACGTCCTCTCTTACCGGCTGGAAAAGCAGGGCTATAAAGTCCTCACCGCCACGACCGCCAAGAGCGGACTCGATCAGATCGGTCGGGAAAAACCGAATTTGATCCTGCTCGATCTCGGCCTGCCCGACATGAACGGTTTCGAGGTCTGCGAAACGCTGGTCGACTCCCCCGAAACCTGCACCATTCCGGTCATTATCATCAGCGGACTGGAACGGAGCGATATCGTTCGGGCCTGTCGCGCCTCCGGAAGTTGCTACTTCCTCCGCAAGCCGTACGATCCAAACGTTCTATTGATGTTGATCCAACAAACCCTCGATCAATGGACGGGCGAATAAGGGACGCGGCATCCCTCGACCGGATCGTTTGGAACCTCTTTCCTTTTCGTCTCCGTCGCGCCGGATGTGCCTTTGTCCGGCGAAACCTCCGATCGGCGTCGTATTCCGCCACCGCTCGGGGGGTTTTCCCGAAAACGCTCGCCGCTATGCTGGTAGGAATGAGAATCGGTAGCGCAAGCGATTCAGCGACTGGAAGAAAGGAACATCCATGACGGATCATCATTCCGAGGACCTGCATTCGACGAGACAACCCCCACGGGAAACCGTCGACCCCGCCTCCCCGGGGCGTCGTATTTCCCCCTGGAACGTGCCGAACGTGATGACCGGCCTGCGGATGCTCCTGGCGGTGATCGTCTTTTTGCTCCTACCCCATCAGTGGTACGGCACTTGCCTCGTGTTGTTCGTCGTCGCCGCGGGGACCGACTGGGTCGACGGTTGGTGGGCCCGGCGTTTCGGGCAAGTGACGGTCCTGGGACGCATTCTCGATCCTTTCGCCGACAAGCTGATCATCTGCGGAACCTTCATCTATCTCGCGGCCGAGCCGAAACTCACCGACGTCCCCTGGGGCCTGGCGCCCTGGATGGTCGTGGTGATCGTCTGCCGCGAAATGCTCGTCACCGCGCTGCGGGGGATGATCGAAAAGCAGGGCGGCGACTTCTCGGCGAAGATGCCCGGCAAACTCAAAATGGTCTTCCAGTGCATTGCCGCGGCCGCCTGCCTGGCCTACCTGATGGATCCCGGATTTCCGGAAAACGTGACCCTGAGCACCTATCTCGCCGTCGGGATCTATTGGACGATGCTCGCCTCGCTCTGGGCCGCCGTCGTCATGACGGTCTATTCCGGTTATCTCTACATGATCGCCGCATCGAAAGCACTCGCCGTCCTCGCCGAAACGACCTGACGGTTCCCCCTTTCCTCGAAACCGACTCCCCGCCATGTTCGCCTCCACTTCCTTTCCTCTTTGTCTCCCCCTGGCCGAAACGGAAACCGATTTCCAAGCGTTTTGGGAAACGGCCCAACCGTTCGCGGCGTTCTTGGTGGGGATCGCGGTGGTGGGATTCTGGATCGCCCTCATTCTTCAAACCACACGGAGCAAAAAGCTGTTCCCGTACCGGTATCGGACGCCGGTCCCCTGGAACGGATTCGATGTGGTGGTGCTTTTTCTGATTTACCTTTTCGTGATCCCGCTTTTCTGCCTCAAGGGAGTGGAAATGGCCGCCGAGCGGCTTCCCGCCTTCGAAGCAGCCCTACACGCCCCGGTGATCGAGTCGGAAGCGGAAGAGGCTCCGTCGACCGACGAAAAGGAGGAACTCTCTCAGGCAGACGAGTTGATGCCCGATACCGGCGCCGGTTCCGATTCGCTGAAGAAAGACGACCTGGAGCGATCGCACGCCTTGGCGATTCTCATCCTCAAGGACGGCCGCCTTTGGGTCCTGGTGCTCTGCTTCCTGTCGGCCACGGTGCTGGCCCCGCTCGGGGAAGAGTTCATTTTCCGACTGCTGTTGCAGGGGTATCTGGAGAAATTGGAGTGGCGATTTCGCGCCGCACGCAGAAACCGCGACGGAGGCTTGCCGCCCTCGGTCCCGCAGGAAATGGATCAAGATGCCTCCGGGCAGAAGCTCCCCTACGGATTCTTCTCGGTGCTGGTGCCCGCGGTCACGTTCGCCGCCTTTCATTATCGGTCCGCCAACGGGCATCCGCCGATGGCGGAGATGCTCGAAATGATGATCGCGCAATCAATGATCCTTTTTCTCGTGCTGCTCATCGGTCTGGGATACCTGAAGAGTTTCTACCGGATTCGCTGGGATGATCTGGGGATCGATTGGGATCAAGTCCCTTCCGACATCGTCGCCGGCATATTCCTCTACGCGATCTGCTTTCTGCCCCTGATGGCCACGCAATGGGTGCTGAACTACTTCTTCGAGGATTTCGTGCCCGACCCGATCACCTTGGCCTTTTTTGCCTGGGGACTGGGATTCCTCTACTTCCGCAAACACAGCATCGTCGCCCCGGTGGCGATGCACATGGGCTTGAATCTGACCAGCACGGTGATGCTTCTGCTCATCCGCTTCCTCTCCTAGCGGTCTGCTCTAAAAAGGGGACGACGGCCATTTCCGCCTCGCGCTCGGCGATCCGAATCTTCGACACGGCCGTCACAACCGGAGCCCCCACCGTTTTTCTCTCCCATTTGTATCACATTTAGCCGTTCGGATCCGTTTTCATTCAACGATATGCTATGTTTTTTTTACGTAAGGTTCCGGAAAAGTCGATTCCCGCGAGAAACACCGGGACGCCCTTTTCGGCCGCTCTCCGGAGGCGAGGGCCAATCATTTCGAGAAATTTCTTCTTGACCGCACGAGGACAGATCCACTATGTCAGCCGAACAACCATTGACCCACGATTCCGCTCCCAACACAAGCAGCAGCCCCTCTTTCATCGACCGTCGCAGTGGAGATTCGACGGGGACGCCTCCCGGCGTGGAACGACGACAGTTCGCCAATAGCTACAGCGAACTGAGTCCGGGCGCGAAAGAATTGGCCGAGGCAATCGACAAGTACAAGATCCATCACCGGCGTCGCTTCATCACGTATGAGGAGATGCTCAACGTCATCACTTCGTTGGGTTACCAGAAGATCTCCTGAAAATCGACTCGGGGTCCTCGCTCCGGCTCGTTTGCGGCGGTGAACGCTCGCGAAATCGTTGACCCGACCGTCAGAGCGAAAGCCCGCCGGAGAAGAACGCTTTCAGCAAGCGGTCGGAGGAAAGGATGCCGATCGTTTCCCCGTCGCGACCGACCAGTCGACCGAGCGATTGCCGGGCCTGCTGCAGTTGTACCATCGCGTCCAGCGGCGAGCTCTCCGAGGAGATCGGAACCAACGGCCGCATGAGGAGTCGAAAGAGCTCTTCTCCATCGACCGCTTCCGGATCGGACGCGGTTTTTTCTTGCGCCGGCGAATCCTCACTCGCCTCATCCGCCCGGCCTCGAAGCAACGTTCCGGCCAGTTCCAGATCGATCACCCTCAGATATCCCAGCAAATGCCGTCCCCCCGGCTCCCGGGCCAGGAGAATCTCCGCCAGATGGTAGCGTTGAGCCAGTCGGAGAACCTGCTCCCGGTTCATGTCGAGCCGTGCGCAGGGCATCGAGGTGACCGGTTCGGCGAAGCGGTGCACCGGCAGATCGCCGGCGGCGAAGAGATCGCGGGCCAGTCGTCGCTGCACCGGCAAAAGCAAGCCGGCCGCCTGTCCCTCGTCGAGCGCCTTTTGCAGCTCTTTTTGGGCCAATCGGGAGAGAAGCGGCTGCTGCGATTGTCCGAGCCAACGGGCCAAAATGCCGTTGAGCTTCTCGAGGAAGAAACTGATGGGGTAGAAGAGCGGCACGAAGATCAGAAAGAGCGGAATGACGCGACGAAGGAAGAGATTGGGGGCATTCATGAACAAGTACTTCGGCATCAACTCCCCGTAGACGAAAAGCAGGGGGGTGAGCAACAAGGTGGAGGCCATTTCGCCGTACCATCCCGATCGGTCCATCAGGACTTCGACCAGGAGCACCGCCCCGAACGAGCAGAGGTAGTTGGCCAGATTGTTGCCGACCAGGGTGGTCGCCACGAAAAGGGAAGGACGATTGGTCAGCCAGAAGAGTCGCCGCGCGATCCGGTCGCCGGCGATCGCCTCGATCTGCAAGCGGATCTTCGGCACCCGGTAGAATCCGATTTCCGTCCCGCTGAACATGGCGCTGAGCAGCAAGCCGATCAGCAGAAGTCCGATCGCAAAAACGGTCATCCAGGGCCCTCCTCCGGTGTTTCTCGAGAAGGAGCTTCCGGCGACGTCCGATGGAGGACCCGATGCGCCTCGACGACGACTTGGCCGAGCTGCCGCACCTCTTTCACTTCGAGTCGGAGCGGCCCCCAACGACAGGTGTCGCCTTCCTCGGGAAGACGGCCGAGAATCTCTTGCAGGATGCCGGACAGCGTGGTGCTTTGATGCTGGGGAAACGGTCCCCGGAACAGATGCCGCATCTGTCGCGTGCCGGCCATTCCCATGAGGATCCACCGATTCCGCCCGACGCGGCGGATCGGCTCGCGACGCAGCAACCGCCAACTCCGACTCGGCGCAGAGCCGAAGAGTGCATCGAGGATATCGTCGTAGGTGAGGATGCCGATCGTCTCGCCGTGCTCGTTGACCACCGCGGCCGCCCCGGCGTGGGTCCGGTGGAGCACATCGAGGGTTTGGGCCACCGTGCTGCTCCAAGGTACGTAGGCGACCGGTGCGGCGGTGTGGTCCCAGCTCGTGCCCGGAATGTTCGAGACGTGCTTCAACGGGATCGCCGAGGCGATCTCATCGGTTTCCGGCTCGGTGATCAGCAGGTAGCCGCTTCGGGGCATCCGGCCCTTGAGATCCTCCAGCGTCACCGGCGGAGGGTAGGCGATGAACTGCGTTCTGGGGCGCATCATCTCCTCGGCGCGCAATTCGGAGAGCAGCACGATATTCTGCAACACGCGGTGCTCCTGCTTCAGGGCCGCCTCGTCATTGGCCGAGATCCGCACCGCTCGTTCCAGATCGCTTACCCGAAGATAAGGCTCGGGCTGGAAAAACGGAAAGAACAACCGCCGTGAGAGCAGGGTGGCCAGTGAGAGGATCGGTAGGAACGGCCGCGCGGCCCGGACCGCCGCCGTCAACGGAACGCTCCAGAGCACCGCCAGGTTCCGGGCCTGCAGAATACCCAGACTCTTGGGGAGCATTTCGCCGAAGATGATGATGAAGATCAGGGTGCTCAAGGCGAACAACGCCGCGGTGGTCGGGTGGCCGTCCTCCTCCAGCTTGAAACTGGTCGCCGAAGAGACGGTGAAATACGTCAGATTGACCAACAAATTCCAGAAGAGAATCGTCGAAAGAAGCTGTTCGGGAGCATCGGTCAGGCGCACGGCCAATTTCCCCAAACGCCCGCGGGAGAGGAGCCGTCGGCGATCGCCTTGAGAGAGATAGAAGAACGCCGCCTCGCTCAGGGAAAAGAATCCGCTGGCCAACAGCAGGACCGCCATCGTGATCAGCGCGGGAGCATGTTCGATGAGAAACCACACGGGATCGCCTGCTCATGAAGTTGATGAAACGACCGCCCGGGGCGCTCACTTCCGCGGCGCGATTCGGTCGGTGCCGACCCACTTGCGGAGCACCTCGGGAATGAGGACCGAGCCGTCGCCTTGCTGGTAATTCTCCAGGATCGCCACCAGGGCACGGCTGATCGCCACCGCCGTTCCGTTGAGGGTGTGCAGGAAGTGCGTCCCTTTTTGCCCCTTGATTTTGTATCGGGCATTGAGTCGACGTGCCTGATAATCGGTACAGTTCGAAGTGCTGGTCACCTCGCCGAATTCGCCCGCCTGGCCGCGACCGGGCATCCAGGCCTCTAGGTCGTATTTCCGGTAGGCCGGGCCACCGAGATCGCCGGTGGCGGTGTCGACCACGCGGTAGGGAATGCCGAGCTCATCGAAGAGTTCGCATTCGATCTCCAGCATCTGACGGTGCATCGTTTCGCTCTGCTCGGGCAGCGTGAAGGCGAACATTTCGACCTTAGTGAACTGATGGACACGATAAAGCCCCCGCGACGCTCTGCCCGCCGCACCCGCCTCGGTCCGAAAACAGTGACTGATGCCGCAAAGCCGCATCGGCAACGCCTCGGCGTCGACCGTTTCGCCGGCGAGTAATCCCCCCAAGGGGATCTCCGCGGTCGCGACCAGGCTCAAGTCGGTCGATTCGATGCTGTAGATCTGGGTCTCCGGTCCGCGGGGGATATACCCGGTGCCCTGGAGGACGTCGTTTCTGGCCAGATCGGGCGTCGTTGTCGGGGTGAAGCCCTGCCTGACGAGCAGCTCGACCGCGAACTGTTGCAGCGCGAGCTCGAGCAGGACGGCTTCGTTCTTGAGAAAGTAAAACCCCGCGCCGGCGACCCGCCCCCCCGCTTCGAAATCCAACAGGTCGAGCGCCTCGCCGATTTGCACGTGATCGAGCGGCTGGAAATCGAAGACCGGCAGCTTCGTCTTGCCGCGCGAAAGCTCCAGGTTCGCCTTATCGTCCTCGCCGACCGGAACGTCCGGATGCGACATGTTCGGAATCGTCCGGCCGATGGCGTCCATCTCCTCGAGAATCGCCTCGAGCTTTTCCCGCTCCACTCCGGTCGCCTCTCGGAGTCGACGGCCCTCCTCCTTCCGGGCTTCCCGCTCTTCGGAATCCTTCGCCTTGCCGATCGACTTCGAGACCTGGTTCGCCTGCTGGTTGAGTCGGTCGACCTCGCCCTGCTGCTCCTTGCGCTGTTCCTCCAGCACGACCAGCCGGTCGACGTCGGCCTCCACCCCACGATTCCGGCAGTTCTCCTTGACCTCTTCGGCGTGTTCGACGATGTATTTGCGATCGAGCATGGCAGATTCGCTCCGAAGTCCTCGTTTCAAATGGTGGTGTCCCGCTCCCCGGCAACCGACCCGACGGCCGGAAATGGACCGGAAAAGAAATCTTTCCCAATATAACGCGGCACCGCCTTGAATTGAACCGGGAGCCTTCGAGGGAAACGCTCTCCCGGGCGAAAGCAGGAAAACGAAATCCGTCGCCGAGGGCTACTTGCCGCACTTGCTCAATTGCTGCCAGAGCCGGGCGCTGGTGGTGATGCCCTGCCGGAAATCCTTGAGGGAGAATTTTTCATTCGGGGCGTGAAGATTGTCGTCGTCCTGTCCCCAGCCGATGATCAACACCTCGGACTTGAGCTGTTGAGCCAGCTCGGCGATGACCGGAATCGATCCCCCTTCGCGCGTGAAGACCGGAGGACGTCCGAACACCTTTTCCAGCGAACGGCTCGCCGCCTGGACATAGGGGCTCTCAAGCGAGACGACCATCCCCGGCGACGCCGCTTGGATCTCCAACTCCATCTCCACTTGCGGAGGACAGGCCGCCTCGAGCATTTCCCGCACGGCGGCGGAAACCTTCGCCGGATCCTGCTCCGGCACCAATCGCACGCTGAATTTCGCCGACGCCTGGCTCGGAATGATCGTCTTCGAGCCGGTTCCCTGGTAGCCGGAAGTCAATCCATTGATGTCGAGCGAGGGACGGCCCCAGCGACGTTCGAGTGTCGTGAAACCCGATTCCCCGAAGCCCCCCGCCACGCCGATCCGCTTGAAATAGGCTTTCTCGTCGAACGGGAGCATGGCGAATTGGCTGTGCTCTCGCGGCGTGATGGGCACGACATCTTCGTAAAAAGACGGAATTTGGATTTTCCCGTTCTCGTCGACCAGAGAAGTGAGCATGCGCGAAAGGGCCATCGCCGGATTCAAGACCGCCCCGCCGAAGGTGCCGCTGTGCAGGTCGTGCGAGGGCCCACGGATCGTCAATTCGTAGCTGATGATCCCCCGCAATCCGTAGGTGAGCGACGGCTGACCGGGCGCGAACATGCTCGTGTCGCTCACCACCACGCAATCGCAGGCCAGTTTCTTGCGGTTTTCGGGCAAGAACTTCGAGAGGCTCTCGCTGCCGACCTCCTCCTCGCCTTCGATGAGGAACTTCAACTGCACCGGGAGGCGTTCCTTCTCTTTCAGCCACGCTTCGGTACTGAACAGGTGCGTGAGCATCTGCCCCTTGTCGTCGGTCGCGCCCCGGGCGTAGATCGATCCGTTACGGATATTCGGTTCAAAAGGCGGCGTCTCCCACTTCTCCAGCGGATCGGGAGGCTGGACGTCGTAATGGCCGTAAACCAGAATCACCGGTGCCCCCTCGACCGGAGGCGATTCGGCGTAGACGATCGGGTGGCGGTCCGTCCGGATGATCTCCGACGCAAGCCCCATCCGATCGAACTTCCCGTGAACCCAACTGGCCGCCGCCAGCATGTCGCCCTTGTGGGAGTCATCGGCGCTGACGCTCGGAATACGGAGGAGTTCCATCAGTTCCGATTCGAATTGATCTTGATGCGACTTGATGTAGCTGGTGATCGTTTTCATCGGTTTCTCTCTGCCCTGGGCGGGTCGTGCGACGGGTTCAAATTCAATCGTCAGAAGAAAACGCGATCGGCCGGCTCGTTCGATCGAATCGCTCGCCGAAGCGTTTCATCATAATGACTCCCTTGGGTGTGTAAAGAGGCTCTTCCGGGGGATCCGGAAACGAGGAGGCCACGAAACGACGCCACCGGGTCTCCCTTCCCCTCCCGAGAGTGGAAGGACCGTGTTGCCGCGGATCGTTTTCGGCATCTCTTCGTGGGAAAATCGTCCTAAATCCATTCCGACAAACAACTTATTTTCATGACCAAAAGGATGGGATCCCCGAAAAAACTCGCTTCGGGAGCGATCGACGGGGGCATCCGCCGAAATCCGTTCTCTAACGTCTCGGTCGTTTGAAAGGAAAAAATGATCCCTTTTCCAAAAGAACCATCTTTCACCCACCCGAAAGCAGTAATTGAAAGGCCGATTTTCGGCTTTTTGACGAAGAACCGCCTGAAATAAATTTGCAATTTTTGAGGGATCCGGGATAATAAAGTCATGGGAAGTGAATGTCACTTCTCAACGATCCTTTCACCACTCTGACATGGCCCGCTCGAGAATACGGATCTCCTGTCGGTCGAAAGACAATCCCTGCAACCCCTTCCACTCTTTTCCCCCGGTCTATCTCCTTTGCGAACACTTCAAAGAGGCAGCGTGAAAAGCTCCCGGAGATTGTCTTCGTTGTTCTTTTTCTGACCATTCCTGATGAGGGAGGTGCCAAAATGTCCGAGATCCACGCCAATCAGAAGACGAAAACCGCTACCGAAACCAAGCCAAAGCCCCGCCGACTGCCCCATTACCATGTGGTCCTCTGGGACGACAATGCCCACAGCTATGAATACGTAATGACGATGCTCCGCTCTCTTTTCGGCTTTTCCTGGGAAGACGGCTATCGGGTGGCCAAGGAGGTCGACTTCGCCGGTCATTCGGTCGTCGTCACCACCTCGCTCGAACACGCCGAACTGAAACGCGACCAGATCCACGCCTACGGACCGGACGACCTGATCGAAGCCTCGGCCGGCTCCATGTGGTGCACCGTCGAACGCGCCGCCTCGGGGGAATGACCCCCGACGCGATCGGACCGCCGACGCCCCCTCCGGTGAATTGAAGAGCTCTCATGATCGACTACGGCACCCCCTTTCCTCCGCAAGACGCGGACCCGGAAATCCAAGCACACGGTTTCTACATGCGGATGGCGCTCGACGAAGCCCGGGCCGCGATGGAAGAGGAAGAAGTCCCGGTCGGGGCGGTGATCGTCCATCGAGGGCAGGTCATCGCCTCGGCGCACAACCAGCGGGAAACCCTCCACGATCCGACCGCCCACGCCGAGATGATCGCCATCACGCAGGCGGCCGAAGCGCTCCAATCCTGGCGACTGGAGGCGTGCGTCCTCTACGTCACCCTGGAACCCTGCCCGATGTGTGCCGGGGCGATCCTGCAGGCCCGATTGCCGGTGGTCGTCTACGGAGCCGACGATCCCAAGGCCGGGGCCGTCCACTCCCTCTACCAACTTCTCTCCGACCCTCGGCTCAATCACCGGTGCCAGTTGGTCCCTTCGGTCCTCGCTCCCGAATGCGGCGCGATCCTGACCGAGTTCTTCCGCGCGCAGCGCCGGCTGGGAAAGAAGTGATCGGGAGAAACGACAGGGCCGCCCGCTAGAGATACGATTCCCAGCCCCGGTCCTTGAGTTGCTTCATGATTTCGCGGACCGATTCCTCGGAATCGCGATGGGCGATGAGCGTCGCCTCGGGCGTGTGTACGACGATCAAATCCTCCACGCCCAACAACGCCACGAGATGATCCGGCGCATCGCTGCGAACGACGTTGCCTCGGGCGTCGATCGCCAGCACCTTCTCCGAGAGCAGCAGATTTCCCGACTCATCCTCCTCGCCGGAGTGCAGTCTCTGGACGGATCGCCAGGTTCCCAGATCGTCCCATTGGAACGGGGCGTCGATGACCACGATCGACGGCGATCGCTCCAGGACGGCGTAGTCGATCGAGATCGACTTCATCGCCGGGAAATGCTCGTGGAGCACTTCCTCGAAGTTCGCCTCGTCCTGCGCTTGGCGGATCGCTTCGACATGCACGGCGATTTCCGGCTCGTACTCGGCGATCGCCTCGAGGATCGTCGACGCCTTCCAGACGAAGATACCGGCGTTCCAACTGAATCGGCCTGCCTGGAGCATCTCTTCCGCCTTCTCGCGCGGCGGCTTCTCGTGGAACTTCCGCACGGTGAACGACGACAAATTCGCCTCCTCGGCGACCGGCGAGGAAAGCGATTCCTCCCGTTCAATGTAGCCGTAAGAAGTCGAAGGATAAGTCGGGCGAACGCCCAGGGTGATTAGACGCCGGGGATCCTCCTCGACCAGGTCGGCCGCCAGACGGAGCGTTTCCCGGAACTCCTCCTCGGGGCGGATCACATGGTCCGACGGCAGGACGATCATCACCGCGTCGGGATCGTCTCGCAGCAGCCGCAGTGCCGCCAACGCGATGCAGGGGGCGGTGTTCCGCGCCGCCGGCTCGACCAGGATCGCCTCCCGGGACAAATGCGGAAGTGCCTGGCGCGCCCGCGGAGCCATCTCCCGGCCGGTGACGATCAACATCCGGTCGGGATCGACCAGACGGTATAAACGTTCCACCGTCGCCAAGATCAGAGGACGTTCATCCTCCAGCGCCAAAAACTGCTTCGGCCGCTCTTTCCGGCTCGCCGGCCAGAGACGCGATCCCGATCCTCCCGCCATGATCACCGCATGCAACATCCCGATGCTCTCCCTGCCCTTACGGACTTCTTCGAACGAGTCGATCAGACATGAAAATAGGTCGGCTTCTCGACGACCCGACCGGGTTCCACCTTCCGAGCGAACTGCTCCCGATCCCGGGCGAACAGCGGACTCACCTCAACCGGGACGTCGTCGGCCACCTCGATCCCCGCCCTTTGGAGCCAGCGTCGGAAGAATTCGCCCAATTGCGCCTTGACCATCTCGGGCGAGTCCTTCTCCGAGCCGGTGGCATTCTTGAGCGGCGCGAAATGCTCCGTTGGATCCACCTGGACCACGATCGCGTTTTCGGCCGAAGGCAAGAGATCGAAGATGAATCGCTCGAACTTGATCGCGTTGGGCTCCCGGGGACTCACCTTCTCGCCGGAATCCGTCACGTACGGGACCTTTTTCCGAGCGAGATGGAACGGGAGAGAGTCGGCATCGGCGGCTTTGCGTTTCAGGAAGGCCACGTCGAAAACGTGCACCGCGATGCTGCCGGCCCAAATCTCCAGCGAACCGTCCTCCCGACGGCGATGGGCCACCTCATCGGGAAGATCGCTGTACTCGATCACCTGCAAACGGCCGTCCACCTCAACGACATTGCCCACCTTCTCTTTCGGCGATTGCTTCGCCACCACCTGACTGGTCAGCTCCGATTCGGTCAACAGATGATAACCGTAGAATTCCGGACTGCCGATGTCGACCAGCGGGTTATCGACCTGGAAGTAGAACAACTGTTCGATGCCGCGTTCGGAAAGCTGATCGAGAATGCCGCTTCCGGAGAGCGCCGCGAGGGTTCCGCCGTGTCCGTCGGGACTCAAAGCGATCGAGTCTTTTTCGGCCAGCAACACTTTGCCGTCTTCGAGCGAAACGGCGGGCATCGTCCCCTGGCAGAAGACCAGCAGGTCGTCGGCGGCGAGTCCGAACCGGTCGTTCTCTTCGAGGAACGAGACGGTTTCCTCGTGAGTCGCCGGACTGGTCATCACACAAAGCGGCACCTTTCGGCCGAACTGCTCGGAAAGAGCCCGCACCTTTTCGGCGTGGATCTGAAAAAGCGTCGCCTCGGAGACGGGGCCGATCGGGTACATTCCCTTGGGATGAGCGAATCCGAGCCGGGTGCCTTGCCCTCCGGCGACCACCAGCGCGGCCAGATTGCCTCGACGGAGCGCTGCCC
Organism: uncultured Planctomycetaceae bacterium; assembly: GCA_964632505.1. Lineage (GTDB taxonomy): Bacteria > Planctomycetota > Planctomycetia > Pirellulales > Thermoguttaceae > CAZWCE01. The sequence continues at coordinate 146,383 of CAZWCE010000001.1, forward strand.
GTCCGGCTTCGGTGGCCTTCTCGGGCGAAATCGCATTGTCCGGATCTTCCAGGTTGTACGACCGCGGCTCCTTCGCTCGAGAGGCGAGTTCTTCCACGTCGCCTGATTCGTCGCGCTTGCCGTATAACTGCTCGATTTCGGAAAAATCGATCCGGCGGATCTGATCGGCCAACTGCCGGCGGCCGGCGTCGGTCAACTCGTCCCAGAATTGAAGCAAGTGCGACTGGCCGTGCGGCTCGGTGATTTCCAAGAGTTCCTGTTTCGTCGGGGAAGAGTTCTCCGGTCGTGGCATTTCCTGATGATCCTCACTGAAAGGCGATCGATGAAACGGGGGCCATAGGCGACGGAATCGTCCCCGCCCGCGGACCGCGCGTGGGAGCATGGTCGGTCGTTTCGAATCGGGGGACCGTCAGCACTATCATAAGGGAAGACGTCCTCTTGGAAAGGTGGGGGGAAGTGCGTGGGTAATCAGACAGGATACACCAGGAGGAGAGGTTGTGGGAAAATGCCTGGGAAGCGGGAATCGGTTCGATCGCCCGCTTCCTCGCAAACCCTTGAACCGGAGAGAGTAACGACGATTCATCGCGTCGCGCGGGTCGGTCGCCTTTCACCAAAGGACCCTTGACCGAACAGGATTTCGCAGATACACTAAACTGCTGAAAAGCAAGCCGTTGTTTTCCCGCACTTTACGACCCGGCGCGTTCCGGACGAACCTCCTCGCGTTTGATTCTCCCCAACCTTTTTTCGTCCGGTTTCGTAGGAGGGTCGTCGACCGCAAGTCGTTTTCCCGGCAGTTCCCTTTCCGGAGGGCAACTTCCAGGCAGGGAACCATGGTCCGGCGGCGCAAGGTTCCGCTCCGCCGCGTCGGCTCCCGTGGGCGGTTCTTCTTGTTGACTGGCATCGTTTTTCCCATCCATCACCAAATATTTGCAGGCGGTAGGGAACGTCGCATCCGCGCGGATCACCGCGAACTCCCCCTGCCGTGGCCTCACGCCGATCACACCCTGAGTCGGTCGAAGCGCTGACGGGGCGCCTCTTCACGAACCGCAACTCACGAACCGCAACTTTCCCAGCATCGAGCAGATATGGAACTCCTTCAACAAATATTCGAGTGGGTTTCCGACGCCTTCGGCGGGTTTTCCCAATGGTTGGAAAAGAAACTCACCTCGATCTTCGGCTCTTCGAACGCCCGCTTCATCAAGAAGCTGCAACCGACCGTCGAGGCGATCAACGAGCGGGAACCGCACTACCAGGCGATGTCGGACGACGAACTCCGCGAGCAAACGACGGTCTTTCGCAAACGACTGGCCGCCGGAGAAACGCTCGACGATCTCCTGGTCGACGCGTTCGCCGTCTGCCGTGAAGCGGGCCGGCGCGTGCTCGGCATGCGCCATTACGACGTCCAACTCCTGGGCGGCATCGTGCTGCACCGGGGGAACATCGCCGAAATGGTCACCGGCGAAGGAAAAACGCTGGTCGCCACCCTGCCGGCCTATCTGAACGCCCTGACCGGCAAAGGCGTTCACGTGGTCACGGTGAACGATTACCTCGCCCGCCGCGATATGGAATGGATGGGGCCGCTCTACATGGCGCTCGGCCTGACCGTCGGAGCGATCCAGAGCAACATCAAGCCCGACGAGCGGCAGCGCGCCTACGAGTGCGACATCACCTACGGCACGAACAACGAGTTCGGATTCGACTACCTCCGCGACAACATGCGCTATGCCGCCAAAGGCGACGACCACTTCCCGAAAATGCATCAGCAGGCCCAGGGCCCGCTGAACTACGCGATCATCGACGAGGTCGACAACATCCTGATCGATGAAGCCCGGACGCCGCTGATCATCTCCGGCCCGGCCCACGACGACGTCTCCCGCTACCGCCAGGCCGATCGCATCGCCCGGCAGCTCAAAAAGGACGTCCATTTCGAGGTCAACGAAAAAGATCATTCGGCCCACCTGACCGACGAGGGCGTCCGCCGCGCCGAGGAACTGGCGGGAGTCGAGAGTTTCTACACCGCCGGCAACATGGAATGGCCGCATTTGATCGACAACTCGCTCAAGGCGCACCATCTCTACAAGCGGGACGTGAACTACGTGATTCAGAATCAAGAGATCGTCATCGTCGACGAGTTCACCGGCCGACTCATGCCCGGAAGAAACTGGAGCGACGGCCTCCACCAGGCGGTCGAGGCGAAGGAAGGCGTGCCGGTGAAGCAGGAGAATCAAACCCTGGCCACCGTCACGCTGCAGAACTATTTCAAGCTCTACGACAAAATCTCCGGCATGACCGGAACCGCCATGACCGAGGCGAGCGAGTTCTGGAAGATCTACCAACTCGACGTGATCTCGGTTCCCACGAATCGCCCCTTGCAGCGGGCGAGTTACCCCGACGCCGTCTACCGCAGCGAGCGCGAAAAATACACCGCCATCGCCGACGAGATCGAGCGGATCCACAAGTGGGATATTCTCGATCTCGGCCGCGAGCGGGAACTGATGGGACGCATCCAAAAGGAAGAAGAGCATCGCCTCGAATTCCAGCCCAAGGGCATGAAGAAAACGGAGTGGGTGCCCAAGGACAAGATCCTTCAGATCCATCGCCGGGGGCGTCCGATCCTGGTCGGCACCGTTTCGATCGAGCGGAGCGAGCTGATCTCCTCCATGCTGCAAAAGCGCGGCATTCCACACGAAGTGCTCAACGCGAAGCACCACAAGCGGGAGGCCGAAATCGTCGCGCAGGCCGGCCGCAAAGGCGCCGTGACGATCGCCACGAACATGGCCGGCCGCGGGACCGACATCATCCTCGGCGGTAATCCCGAAGCGATGGCCTGGGGGATCCTCCAGGAGACATATCCCTCCCGACTCGACATCCCCCAAGAAGAATGGGACTCCCTGGTCGCCGAGATCGAACAGCGCGAACAGATGAAACCGGAAGGCGAGGAGGTGCGCCGACTGGGCGGGCTGCACATCGTCGGCACCGAACGCCACGAAGCCCGACGGATCGATCTGCAGCTCCGCGGTCGTTGCGGACGGCAAGGCGACCCCGGCAGCAGCCGCTTCTTCCTTTCCCTGGAAGACGACCTGATGCGGATCTTCGCCGGAGAATGGGTCAAGAACATCCTGACCCGCATCGGCATGGAGGAAGGCCAGGCGATCGAAAGCCGGATGATCTCCCGGCGCATCGAAGGGGCCCAAAAGAAAGTGGAGGAGCGCAACTTCGAGATTCGTAAAAATCTCCTGGAATACGACGAAGTCATGGACCAGCAGCGCAAGCGGGTCTACGGCTACCGGCAGGACATCCTCGACGGGGCCGAGTGCCGGCAACTCATCTTCGACATGCTCTCCCAGCAAATCGAGGAGCACATCAGCCGGTTTCTCGAAAAGGATTACGGGGCCGCCTCGTTCGCCAGTTGGGCCGGCATGAAGATGTCGATCGAGTTCGAAACCCGCGACTTCCGCAACATGGACTTCAACATGGCCGAAGAGTTCGCCAAGGATCAGGCGAAGCGACTGGCCGAGAACCAGGTGCTCGACGACCTGGAGGAGAACCTGCCCTCCGACGCGGAACGCAGCGATTGGAACTGGCAGGCGCTGACCAAGAGCGTGAACGCCCGGTGGAAGGCCAGCCTCCGCGATAGCGATCTGAAACAGGCCGGCCGCGAAAACGTCGATCATTTGCTCATCGAAAAGGCCCATCAGTTCATCGATAAGGTCGACCTGAGCGAAGGAGCCCACTTCCTGGAACCCGATTTCGGCACCCGGGCCGCCTGCGCCTGGGTGATGGCGAAGTTCGGTCTCCAGCTCGAATTGGACGAGATGAGCGATTTGAGCGTCAAGGAATTCCAGCAGAAGGTGCTCCTGCTCGCTTCGGAGAAGTATCGCGAGAAGGAGGTCGAGTTCCCGGTCCTCGCCGGTTTGATCCACTTCACCGTGCGCGATCCCGGCGGACACAAGCGGTACGATCGCGAGCCTTTGGCCAAGTGGTGTCGCGAACGCTTCAATGTCGATCTCTCGGTCGACGACATCAAGAACAAACAGCGGGAACAGATCCGGCAGTTGCTCATCGAGCAAAGCCGAAAAGCCTATCAGAGGACCCGGGAACTCGCCGACGAGGCGAAACGTCGGCTCGACGACGCCTTCGAGAAACAGGCCCGGCTTCAGGAGGAGTTCCCCTCGGAACTCGGCCCGCGTTTGACCGAGGAAAACCCCGAGGTCGGCAAGTTGTGCCAATGGGTCGCCCAGGAGTTCCAGCACGAGATGACCGTCGAGGAGGCCTGCCGACTCCAGCGGGAAGAACTCACCCATCGCGTGATCAACGCGCTGGAGGAACGCTACCGCCCGGAAATGCGGAAGATGGAACGCTCGTTGCTGCTGAACATCCTCGATGCCGGCTGGAAAGACCACCTGCTGGTGATGGACCATCTCCGCAACAGCATCGGCCTGCGGGGCTACGCCCAGGTCGATCCGAAGGTCGAGTACAAGCGCGAAGGCATGCGGATCTTCGAAGAGATGTGGAGTTCGGTGGGCGAGCGGGTCACCGACCTGATCTTTCGGATGGAACAACTCGACGAAGGCTTCGTGGGCTCCACCTGGACCGAGACCGAGGCGGTTCACGAAAAGGTCTCCGGCACGGCCTCGGCCGATTCGATCCAAGAGCAACAGGAAGCGGCCATCGAAGGCTCCCAGAGCGACAAGAAGCCGCAGCCGATCCGCAATCGCGGGAAAAAAGTGGGACGCAACGACCCCTGTCCCTGCGGCAGCGGCAAAAAGTACAAGGTCTGCTGCATGAAAAAGCAACGCGCCGCCGGCTGAACCTTCCGGTGAACGGAACCGACCCCGTGTCGCCATCCACCGTCATTGAAGGAGCGAAAAGGTGTCCCGGCTATTTTCCTATCTGGTGAATGTGGTCTATCTCGCGCTGTTGGCGGTCCTCTCGCCCTGGTTGCTCTACCGCGCCGCTTGCCTCGGGAAATACCGCCAGGGCCTGTCCGAAAAATTTCTGGGCCGCGTGCCGGTCTTTCCGAAAGGCGACCGGCGTATTTGGTTCCATGCAGTGAGCGTCGGCGAGGTGAACGTGCTCCGCCCCCTGCTGGAACAGATCGGCCGCGCCCATCCCGACTGGCATTGCGTGCTCTCGACCACCACCCGGACCGGAAAAGAACTCGCCGAGCAGCGCTACCCTCACCTGAACGTCTTCTACTGCCCTCTCGATTTCTCCTGGGCGGTCCGGCGAGCGATGCGCCGCGTGAAGCCGGAGATGCTCGTCTTGACCGAACTGGAACTCTGGCCGAATCTGATCGCCGCGGCCCGGGAGAACGGCGCGGGCGTGGCCTTGATCAACGGCCGCTTGAGCCGTTCGAGCTTCCGGGGATATCGTCGACTGCGGCCGGTCATTCGTCCTCTGCTGCGGCAACTCGACCTGATTGCCGTGCAATCGGAGAACTACGCCGGTCGGTTCCACGCGCTCGGCGCGAAGGCGGAGACGATCGAGGTGACCGGATCGATGAAGTTCGACGGGGCCCGCCTCGACCGGGATCATCCGCGGATCCGGGAACTCGCCGAACTGGCCGGCTTCGGAAGCGAAGATGTCGTCTTTTTGGCCGGGAGCACCCAGGAGCCCGAGGAGGCGATGGCCCTGCGAACGTTCCGCGAGTTATCGCCGCGTTGGCCGGAATTGCGATTGGTGCTGGTCCCGCGTCATCCGGAACGGTTCGAGTCGGTCGCCCGACTGTTGGACGCTTCGGAATTCCCGTGGCAGCGCCGCAGTGAACTCGAACCGGGGAAGTGCCCGAATGCCGGCGCGCGGATTCTGCTGGTCGACACCGTCGGCGAATTGGGCGACTGGTGGGGGACCGCCCGAATCGCGCTGGTCGGCGGCAGTTTCGGCTCGCGGGGAGGACAGAACATGATCGAACCGGCCGCGTACGGCGCAGCGGTCTCCTTCGGCCCGAACACGCGAAACTTTCGGGATGTGGTCGACCTGCTGCTTGGGGCCTACGGCGCCGAAGTGGTGGCGGACCCACCAAGGCTGACCTCATTCGTTCGCCGATGCCTCGAAGCGCCGGAGGAAGCCCGAGGAATGGGCCGGGTCGCGCAGACGGTGGTCCAATCGCAACTGGGAGCGACCGAGCGAACCTTGGCCCTCCTCAAGGAAATCCTCGAGAAACGCCAATCGCTCCGAAACCCACGACCGAAAGAAGCCGCTTGAAAAACCCACAAGAGATGGAATAGAAAAAAACAGCGAATCAATATCAGCTCATATCGAGATAGCGCTCTTGGTGGCTTTTTCATTTCCGCCGCTCTCGGGCCGCCGGAAGTGATTCCTCGGTCTGCTTTCCGTCGAAAAACGAGGTGAAGGAACGATCCGTGGTCGCATGCCCCGGATGGTTTTCGATCCGAACCTCTCGGCCATCTCTAGTCGTTGACGGTTTTCCTTCGTCAAGATGCGATGGCGGAGCGGCTCGGATCAGTCGAAAATGCCGGCGCCGAACCGATCATCGTCCTCGCCGTGGTCTTCTCTCCCCGGGGCGTTGGTCTCGGTGGAGCGCACATGCGGCCCCTTCGGTTTTTCCGCCGGCTGAATGTGTGAGGTGGAAACCGAGGTGGTTCCAAAATCTTGTTCGTAACTCGAGTAATCGTCGTAGGTGGAAACGTAACCCGGCTGCTCGGCCCGCTGCTGCTCCTGCTGGAAGGCATTGATGACCGCCGCCTGGATCATTTCGCGACAGTGCGAATTGATCGGGTGGGCGATATCGGCATAGAGTTTGGCTCTCCCGGAATCGTCTTTCACCACCGGGTTTTCCTGCAGTTTCTCTCCACACTGGTTGCAATAGGCGGCACGAAGGTGATTCTTGCACCGGCACTGCGGACAATGCGACGTCAGCTTGCGACTCGGCATGGCGACAAACGGCCCGTTGGTTCCCTCGATGATCTTCAGATCTCTCACGACGAAGCAATCATCGAAGGTCACCGAACAAAAGGCCTGCAGTCGTTCACCGGGCTCCTCCATCAATTTGATGCGTACTTCAGTGATTTCCACGACCGTCCTCCTTACGATGCGGATCCTCAGTGGCAGGCGGATGCGATCAGTACCTGACCCAATCGCATCGCCCGTAAACGTCGAGCGACACGGCGCGCGTGCCGCATATGACGACAAATACCATAGAAGCTCGTTCCGCTTCCGCTCATTTGAAATCCGAGGCAATCCTGCAGGGCAAAGGCCCGACGGATTTCGCGGATTTCCGGCCAGAGGGTCTCGGCGACCTGCTCCAGCCGATTGAACAAATGTCGACCCACCGCGGCGGCATCGCGTGAACGAAAAGCGTCGAGCATCGGGGTCAACTCTCGGCGATTACCGTCGTCGTGCTCGCGCCAGGCGGCATAGACATCGGCAGTGGCCAGTCCTTTCGCGGGTTTGACCAGCACGAGCGGCAGCAACGGCATGCGGCCCACCGGCTCGATCCGTTCCCCCCGGCCCCGGCAAACGACCGGAGCTCGATGCAAAAACAACGGCACATCGCTGCCGAGTTCGCCGGCCATTTGATGGAGCGTCTCCCGTGGAACGGAGAGGTCCCACGCGGCACACCCCAATCGCAGGGCACATGCGGCATCGCTCGAGCCGCCACCCAAACCGGCTTGCGAGGGAATGCGCTTCAGCAGCCGAACCTCGGCGCCCCGGCGGCAACCGGTTCGCGACTGCAATAGCCGCAACGCCCGGACGACCAGATTCCGGTCGTCGCTCGGAAGCGTTTCGGCGCGGTGCATCCCCCGAGCCCGTCGGCATCGCAACTCGATCCGACCCGTCGGGGTCGGAACCAGTTCGAGGGTATCGTAAATGCTGATCGGACAAATCAGCGAAAGGATCTCATGGTATCGGTCGGGACGTCTGCCGAGAATCTCGAAAAAGAGGTTGATCTTGGCCGGCGTCTGGGCCACCCATTTCGGGCCCGTCGGGTTCATACTCCTTCGGTCCTGCAAAAAAGACGGCCTCTTCTTATCTGATGTATTCCACGCGAGGGAACCGAAGCAAGATCATGAATGGAGTCGGTTCAAAAGGTTCCCCAAAAAGACGCGCTGGAAAAACAAGGTGAACGTTTCGTGTGCCTATTAATATCGACAGCAATCAAATTGACATTACCATCGAATGGAAAAAAACCCGAAGGCCCCCTGGTGAGGGATGTAAAAAATACGATTGAGCCGATTGTAGCGGGGTTAAGTACCTGCGTCAAGATGATCTTTCCGTGAAAACCGGCCCGAAAACCACAAAAAAGACTCCTGCGTGAAGGAAATACCGATCGGTTCAATCGGCACCACTCTTTTATTTGGTGCATTGATTTTACCGAATCATGAAGCTCCGGTCAAATTTTTGTTAAAAAAAAGCCAACCCCCTTGTCGAAAGAGGATTGGCTGCTATAAAAATGGCGTCTGATTGGCCTCTTGCCGCGGCGTTCGCTCTCCGGAGGTCATTGCCACCCATGCTGGTCGCGCACGGCGACCATGGCGGCGAGGATGGAGTTCCAGGTCTCGTCTTTCATCATGATTTCGTTGGAAAACATGCATCCATCCCAACAGATGTGAGGGAACTTCTTATTCACCTCACCCGAGGCGTCGCGCATCCAGAAACCGGCGTGGTAGGGGATGTCGAGCTTGCCGTTGGGATCTTCCGGCAGACAATGTCGACCGGTCTTGTCGTGCGTGCCGCTTCCGTGGATCGTCGCGTCGTTCTGGGCGATATGCAGGTCGATCGTCCACGGACGGAGAATGTCGGTCATTTCTTTGTAGGCGGCCTCGTAGGCCTCCTGATTGGAGAAATCGAAATCCTCTCCGACCATGCGATCCTCCGGCGCGTTTTCTCCGAGCAAATAGAGCAGGGTATGGGCCATGTCGGCCTGAAATCCCAGCGTCTCGGGCCGATCGACCATCTCCAAAAGCTGCACCGAGCGGCGGCAACTGTGGATGCCTCCCCAGCAGATCTCCCCCTCGGCGGCCAGCTTCTCCCCATGGTCCTCGGCGATGGAACATGCTTCCCGAAGCGTTTTTGCCAGGCGTTTTTGGCTTTCTTCGGGATCCTTCGCCCAACTCGCCACCTCGGTGCCCGTATCGACGCGAACCGTGCCGTACGGGCGGATGCCCATCTCACGGAGTCGCATCGCCACGCGGCATCCTTTCTTCACCTGGCCGAGAAATCGCTCGATCTGCTCATCGTCGCCCATGGCGGATCCGCCGCCGGTCGGCGGCCAGATCGGCGCGACCACCGTCCCGATCGTCAGGTTCCGGTCCTTCGCCTTTTCGGCCAGCTCGGCGATGTCGTCGTCGGTGCCGTCGATGTTGAAATGCGGCTCGTAGAGGAAAAGGTCGAACCCGTCGAACTTCACCCCCTCGAACTCGGCCGAGGCGGTCAAATCGAGCATCGAGTCGAGTCCGATCACCGGATCGCCATCGGGCGAGCCTTTGCCCACCACACCCGGCCATGCTGCATTATGCAATTTGGGATAAGTGTTTTTGTGTTCAGTCATCCTGTCATCCTGTCTTGAATTTCCTGTTTTCGGTTCTTCGCCGCCTCCGAAGCCCTTCACGAGTGCCCCGGTCGGGCGGCGATCCAATGGAGACGTTCATTCAGCCGATCATCCGCACTGGCAGGCGCACGAGCGATAATCGCCGACTTCGGGAATCTCCCGATGGACATCCGGCCCGAAGTAACGCAAACTCACCAGCGGCTCGCTGCCGGTGTTCTCGACGGTGACTCCTTGCTCGGCTGCCTGAGCGGTGATGTAGATCTCATCGTCCGGTTCTTCGCCGAAGTGGATCATCACCGGAGTCTGGATCTCCAGCGGGCCGAGGCGACCGCCGCCCTGGACGGTGATCCAGCCGCTGGCGCCGGGGTCGCGGATCGTGCATTTGGCCCCCGGCTCGAGGGTCAACTCCTTGGCCGAGAATGTCTGCACGCCTTCGATCTTGCCGTAGGTGATCCACCGATCGGTGTAGCCGTCGCCCGACTGCTCACGATCGATGATCGGCTCCAGGTAATTGCTCTCCTTGAAGTAGGGGTCGACGTTCCGATCCCAATCGAGCTGATCGATGATGTAGTCCAGGTCCTGGTGTTTCTCTTCCGGGACGTCCTTGACCAGCAGTTCCCAGGGGACGTAACGCCCCTCGACGAGCGACTGGAACATGCCGAAGACGTCGGAACCCCACTGCGGTTCGTAGGTACAGAGCGAACCCGGCGCGTGGAGCACGCCGGCGGGAATGAGCCAACCGCTGCCCCGCTTCAGGCGATAAGCCTTCGAGAGATCGAGAATGCCGTTGTCGCCCTGGTTCCAGTTCTCCAGGCAACGCTTCACGTCTTGCTTTCGCGTACCCGGCTCCAATCCCATGAACGTGTAGTCGAAATGGTTCTCCGCGGCGTTCAGTTGCGGAGGAAAATAATAGGCCTCCGGCTTGCCTTGCTGCCCCGTCTTCTCGGCATGATGCTGCTGCTGATGCATGTGATGGGGGATGGGGCCGGCGTTGTCGAAGAACTTCGAGTAGACGGGCCACCGCTGGTACTTCTTCCAGATGCCCTCGCCGACGAGTTTCTCCTTGCCCTCGGCGACCGCGTCGGCCAAGAGGAACCGCTCGCCTTCGAACTTCACGTAGCTGAGGCCCTCATCCGGTTCGCGATGGTCGTTCGCCGCCTCGGTGGTGCTCGCGAACCAGCGCTCGTCGATGCCGCCCCGGTGCGCGCCCAGGGCGTACCAGTCGGTCGGCGCCAGCTTGATCCGCTTGCCGGGATGCAGAAAGCTACGCGGGACCCACGTCGGCGTCAGCCGCAAGAGCCCTTGCCCGGCGTCCATCGCCCGATCGAGAATCCGGGCCACATTGTCCTTCGAAACGATCTTCGAACTGCTCGATATCATCTTCCCTCTCTCCCTTCGGAAAAGTCGCCCCGGGGAAGGCAAATTCCGCGACTCACCCGAGCGACGGGCAGAAACTCCCCGAGAGCGGTTCCAGCGATTGCGCGGTGTTGTGGTTGCAAGTGCCGTCTATTATTCCGCTTTCGAAGGCAAGGTGCAAGGGTTTTCGGCAAATCGCCGCCAAGAAACCGCCGAGGGCTTGCGGGGAATCCATCGCCGGAAGCGCAGAAAAAAACCGACCCAGGGAGACCCGTGGTCGGTTTCGCTTGTGTTCGGAAAAATTCGGGAATCGCGATCGTCCGATCACTCGACCGCGTCGATCGCCTCCTGGAGGACATCCTTCGGCTGGGCTCCGGTCAGGCGTTCGACGACTTCGCCGTCGTCGAAGATCATGATCGTCGGGAGCATGTCGACCCCGTATTTGCCGGCGATGCCGGTGTTCTCGAAGACGTTGATCTTCACGAACCGGCACTCATCCCCGTTCTCCGCGGCCAACTCGTCCAATACCGGTGCCAGCACCCGGCACGGGCCGCAACTGGGCGACCAGAAATCGACCATCACCGGCACATCGGCATCGAGTACCTGTTCTTCGAAATCCGCTTCCGTGACATCCATCACTTGACTCATCGATCGCTTCCTTTCTTACTGGGGAGATGAAGAGATGATTTCCGAATCATTCCGGGTTTTTCGGCCCATCACCGAGGGGGCGGTATGCGTCGCAACCACCACCGACCATGGTAGTGCAGAACCTCCCCTCCGACAAGCACCGCGTGGCCGGAAAAAAGCGCTTCTGGGGTTCCGCGAGGTTGTCGGCGTCAATCGCCTTCCGCTTCCGACGGCTCCTCCGGGAGGCAGCGTTCGAGGGTCATCAAAGCGAACGCCGTTCCGTAGGGCTGATGGTAGCTGTAGAGCGGGTAATCCCACCAGGAACCGTCCTTCTCCTGCAGATCGACCAGCAACCGAGCCATGAAGTTTCGGTAGTCGTCTCGCTGATCCTCGGGCAAGAGTTCGATGCACCGGGCCGCGTAGTAATGGCCGTAGTAGAAGAAATACCCGGCGACCGAGAACCACGACTCGTGCGGGATGGGACGCTTGCGGCCGATGTCGAGCCAACCGTTTCGCGCGCACAATCGATCGAGCCAGGTCCGGACGATCGCGTCGGTCACGTCCTCGTCGCCCCAGTAGCGCATCGCCAGATTGCACGCCTGCGATCGCCCCAAGCTTCCGCCCGGTCGGTTGATGCCGCGATGCGGGGAATACTTCAGGTATTCGCCGTAGGCGTAGGCGAAATCGGGATAGCGCTGCCTCAGAATGGAGGCCTTCGCGCGATCGATCATCTTCTCGGGACTCTCGAATCCGCGCTCGGCCGCCTCGTGCAGCGCGACCAACACGGTGGCGGTGACGAAGCTGATCGTCGAGCCGGCCGGCCGCTGGGTGTGGTAATCGAAGTCGTAATAGCACCAACCGCCGTCGACGCACTCGAAACGCCCGAGCATCTCGATCTGCTGCTCGATCATCCCGCCGATTTTGGCGACGCGGTCCTCATCGTCGGGGTCCCGGTCCAGCATGCGGACCAGCGCCTGGATCGAATAGGCGTGTCCCCAGGTGTTGTAGATGGCCGTCCCGTCGGCGCGACGCAGCTTCGGCAGATGCTCGAACATCCACGATTCGCCGCGATCGACCGCCTCACGGACCTCGGGAAGCCGATCCTCGGCGATTCGGTCGTGATCGATCGCCTCCAGAAGCGCCGCCAGAACAAGCGAGGTGGTCGCGGTCTGGAACGCGTGATGTGCCCCGGGAACCGGAGCGTAGATATTCAGCCCCTTCGTGTTGCGGGGCGACCCCCAACTTCCGTCCTCGTTCTGGTCTTCCATCAGAAACGCGACTCCCCGCGCGAACGCCTCTTCGACCGCCTCCGGGGAGGCCGGTTCGTAATCGGGCATCGCCGGGCCGGTCTCGGCCAACGGATACTTCGGCTTCGAGGGCTCCGGCGGTTCGGCGCCGGCCGTCGGGGGAAACCCGACGACCAGTATCCACAGAAGCGTGAGGATCGACCCACCACGTCGCCCGAGTCTGCACTTGAAACTCATCATATCAACCATCCTTCATGGAACCTCGCTCGGAGGCTGCGGGGGAAACTACTCGTCCTTCTTCTCCGCTTCGGCGGCCACTTTGAGAATGCGCCAACCCGGTTCGAGTCCTTTGACGATCTCGACCATCTCGCCCTTCTCCTTGCCCTGGGTCACCTCGCGCTTCTTTAGGGCGTTGCCGTCCTCGACCACCTGTTGCACGTAGAACGTCTCGCCGTCTTCTTCCTCGGCAACCGCGGTCTTGGGCACGAGGATCGTTTTCTCCTTCTCGTAGACCGTCAGCACGACCTTCGTCTTCATTCCCGGCACCAGCGGATCGGCGTCCTTGGGCAAATCGACGCTCAACGTCGCCGCGAAATCGCCGTCGACCGACGGAATCCGGTTGATCCACTCGATCTTCGTCGAGAGTTCCAGATCGGGATAGGCGACCGGCTTCGCCTCGCCGGCGGTCCCCTTCTTGACCCAGTGAAGCTCCTTCTCGGCCACTTTCGTCTTCACCTCCATCGGGCGAAGCTGGACGATCGTCATCAGCACGGTCCCCTTGGCGACTTTTTCGCCCTCTTTGAGGCTCTCGGCCAGCGCCGAACCGCCGGAGAAAGCACCGTCCTTATATTCTCCCAGGTAAACCACTCCCGAGGCCGGCGATTTGATCGTCAACCATTGCTCATCTTCGCGAAACTCCTCCAAATCTTCCCGCTTCTCCTCCAGCGCAATCTGCTCCTGCTCGAGGCTCAATTCCGCCTGTTCCAGTTCCAACGGCATCGCCTTTTCCGTTTGACGGAATTGAATCTCCTCCAACTTGGCGCTTCGCTTGAGGTCCTCTTCGACTCGCGGAAGCAGCGTCTCCATGTTCCGCTCGAATCGGAGTTTCGTGCGCGCGAAGTTGATTTCCGCCATCTCCAACTGGAATCGAGCACGGCGGAGGACGATCTCCTCGGTCTCCTCGGTCAGATCGTCGGCCCCGTACATCTTCTCGAGCTGCTCGACCTCTTCGCGCTGGTTCTCCACGCTGAATTCGGAACTGCGAAGCGACATCTCCGCCATCTTGCGATCCCATTCCTGGTCGACCTTGAAGTAGTAGGCGAAATCCTCGTCCGAGCGTCGTTTCTCCACCTGAAGCGCCTCTTCGGCGATCGGAAACGACGCCTGCAGGGCTTCCACTTCCAACTCGGTCTCGCGGAGGGAGATCTCCGCCAACCGCATCGCCCGCTCTTTTTTCTCGAGCTGTTCTTCGTAGTCCTCGCGCTTGAACACGACCAGTTCCTGACCCTTGCGGACTTCCTGGCCATGTTCGACCGCCTCGACCACCTCGAAACTGGAAAGCTGTTCCGAATCGAGTTCGATCTCCGCCATCTCCTTCGCCACGAAAACGCCTTCCAGATCGACGGTCAGTTTCAACGGCTGATGCTTCAGCTTCACCGTCTTCGCCTCGGGATATTTCTTCTCCTCTTTTTTCTTCTCCTCCGGCTTCTTCTCTTCCGCAGGTTTTTCTTCCGGCTTCGCTTCACCCTTCTTCGCCGATTCCTCTTTCTTCTTCTCTTTCTTCTCGGCCTGTTCCTTTTTCTCTTCCTTCGCCTCGGTCTTTTTTTCCGCCGCGGGTGGGGACTTTTTCTGATCCTTTTCCTGATCGGCCTCTGCGACCGCCAAGAAGAACACCAGCATACAGAAGACGGGCACGGCGCCCACCAGGTTGGTCAACGTTCGATTCATAGGAGTGTTCCTTCCTGCAAGGGAGATTGATGACGCGGGAGAGATTCAATGAAACGGCATGTCGGGAAGTGGGGCTTCGAAGAGATCCGAATCGTGTAAAAGGTCACAGGATCGGTCGGAAAAGTCACCCACCGAAGCGATGCTGAAATAGACGCACCGCCCCCCAGCTTATGCACACATCATATTGTGGCAAAATCTCCAGGTCAATGCAAACGATATATTCCTCGCCCCTCATTTTTTATGCGTTTTTTCCACAACATCAATTGGAATAATCGAACAGCGCCTCTCCGCGACACCGCCGGATTCCCTTCCCGGAGCTCCCTTTTCTTCGTCCTCCGGCGAACCCTCCGAGCCGCACATTCGTAGAAAACGGTAGAACCGGTCGTTTCCGGGAACACCGTCTCCGCTCCCCGCAACCTCATCCCCCCCTCGACGCGGAACCGGCCGATTCTCTTACATTCCTTTTCCGACATGGACCCCTTCCGTGAGACGAGCGTCGATTGCCGCTCCTCCCTTCCTTGGAACGCACTCCCGACACTCCCCGAACCCCAAAACGTTTCGCTTTCGAGAAAACCGTCAACGACTCGCCGCCCGCGCGTCGATACGCTTACAGAGGTTCGGAAGCGATCTCCCGGTTGGCGAAAGGAGCCGCGAACCCCCTCACAGTTTCTCCTTTCCGGCGAATTCCGTGGCGAAGAACCGGGTCCCGGAACGTCCTCCGCGCCGCGCGATTTCTCCCCCTTGCCAGATGACCTAGGGGTGTTAGACTTGCATAACTTGCATATGGAAAGGTTTCAAAAGACCGGTTCAAGTGCGCTCTTCGCGAGAAACACCACCCGATCCATCATCCAGACCGCATGCCGCGTTTCTCGCCCCGAGCCGAATCCCAGAAGATAGACACCTCGACGAAGCATTCCCTACCTGCGGAACCCGAAACGATTCCCTTCCGTGGGACGATCCGCTTTCGCGTAAGCGGTTTCCCCAACCATTTCGTTTGACGTAACATGCCACACTACCGCTCCTTTTCGAATACCGATCCTCCGGCACTGGTTCACCTCTGGCAGTCGGTCGCCGTCGAGAGTCAACACTTTTCTCCCATCTCATTGGAGTCGCTCGAAAAGCATGTCCTTTCGAAGCCCTACTTCGACCACTCCGGCATGCAACTGGCGTTCGACGACCGTGACCAATTGATCGGCTTTGCCCATGCGGGGTTCGGCCCGAACGAGAAGAAGACCGACATCTCGACCGAAAACGGCGTCATCTGCCTGATTCTCATTTCTCCCGAGTGTTCCAAGCCGGAAGAGATCGGCGCCGGCCTGATGGGGCGCTGCGAATCCTACCTGGTCGAACGCGGCGCGAAGCGCATCTTCGGCGGAGCGGTAAGACCCTGTGCCCCCTTTTATTTGGGTCTTTACGGAGGAAGCGAACCGCTGGGCGTCTTCGAATCGGACCATGTGGCGACCGACCTCTTCTCCCACGGCGGATACGAACGGATTCATAATACCTTGCGCTACCAGCTCAACCTCGCCGGATACCGCCCTCCGATGAATCGCCGGCTCCTCCAATGGCGTCGTCAAGTCTCTCTCGATTACGACGACAGCCCCCGCTCTTCCCACTGGTGGGAAGCCTGCATGATGTGCGATTTCCATTGGCTCCGGGCCACCGCCAAGAAGGTCGGCGACGACCGTCCCATCGCTTCCGGAAAAGTGCGACTGATGGACTGTACCGAGGACGGCTGCATGATCCCCTCGACCGCCGGATTGATGGATATCCGCGTCGCCAAGGAATATCGCCGACAGGGCCTGGCGACGTTCATCCTTCGTGAAATGTTCCTCGCACTCGACAAAATGGATGTCTCCACCGTCGAAGCCCAGGCGAACGAAAACGATGGGCCCTTGAGAAAACTGCTGGAGTCGCTCTCGATGAAAGTCGTCGAAAACGGGGCCGTCTTCCGCAAGGAAGTCGACTGATTCCCTTCTCCCGGCCACGCGCTCCATCTTCTTTCCGGCCGCTTTCCGGCCGCTCCGAGCCAACGCCCCTTTTCTGTCATTTTGGCACTCCGTGAAATCGCTCTTCGCTGTCAAAATGACAGCGGCGGCAAACTCTCTCCGAACCGGCGATTCGCTCTAAACTCTGAACCGACAAAGACAAACGTCGCCTTCTCCATAAATGGCACACTTTTTGCAATAAGTGATCAGTGAGGCCGCCTCCCGCGGAAACGAGCGCCTTGCTCCAAAACGCAACATGTTCACCGAGGCGGCAACAAGAAAACAAAGAAACCGGATGACCTCGATTCCGAACGTTCCTTGCCCGGAGACCAATGCTGCTTGGATAAGACGAAAGACGCCGCGGCAAGGGCCCATCGTTGTTGATTCGTCGAAAAACATAAGATCACATTGAGAAACAGAAGAAAGAAGAGAAAGGAGCATTCCCATGGCACGTGGTTATCTCACTCCCAATGTTTCGGTCCCGTATCTCCGCAACCGCATGGATCAATTCTTCTCCACGCTCTTCCGCGACACGGAAGACGACTGGCCCATGAGCACTTTCGGGACGAGCCTTCCGGCCACCAATCTCTGGGAAAAGGACGACGCCTTTTTCCTCGAGATGGAAATCCCCGGAGTGAAGCCGGAGGAGATCGACCTTTCGGTCCTAGGAGATCAGTTGACCCTGAAAGTAGAGCGTGAAGAGAAGCAAGAGGACGAGCACGCGAACTATTTGCGACGCGAGCGTCACTACGACAGTTCGACCCGCGTGTTGACCCTCCCGGCCGATGTGAATCCCGAGGACGTCGAGGCGACCGTCGAGAACGGCATCCTCTCGGTCCGACTCGGAAAGGCCAAAGAGGCGATGACACACAAGATCAAGGTTTCCCAAAAGTGAACCCCACTTTTTTCGAGAATCCGATCGTTTCTATTTTCGCGTTGATCGAGAAAACAAGAGAATCCATTTGTAAATAAAGGAGAGTTATGATGGCGAACACCAATGTAGTCGAAAGGAACCATCAAACGATGGAGCCCGCCAAGCGGAAAAACTATTATGCGACTCCCCCGGTCGACATCCTCGAGCGGGAAAACGAGTACCTCATCGTCGCCGATATGCCCGGGACGACCGAAGAGAATATCGACATCGAATACGAGAACGGGCAACTCACCCTCCACGGCAAAGTGGAAGAACGGAGTTGCCAGGAAGGGGCTTGTCGCCTGATGCAGTACGAGTCGTACGACTTCTATCGCGTGTTTCGCGTGGGCGAAGGAGTCGATCAGTCCGGCATCAGCGCCGACTATGAGTTCGGTGTCTTGACCGTCCATCTGCCGAAAGCGCCGGAAGCGAAACCGCGGAAGATTTCCGTACGGCCGAAGTGAACTCCCGGATCCGCATCCGTGTTCGACGCCCTCCCCGAAGTCCCCCAAGCGTCGGATCGCCGGGTGCGGGTATTTTTCCACCTCCTGTTCCGTTTTTTTTTGAATCGACCACCTCCCAAAAAGCGAAGAGCGGAGCCGCTTTCCCCGTTGGGAAAACGCTCCGCTCTTTTTTTGCGCTCACGGAAGCATTTCCGGAACGTCTCGATTTTCAGCGGGTCTTAAATCGCTTCGCCGCCGCGCTCGTTGGTACGAATGCGGATGCACTGCTGCAGCTCGGTGACGAAGATCTTGCCGTCGCCCACCTCACCGTCGGCGCCGTGTTTGGCCGCCGCGATGATCGCGTCGACCGCGGTATCGACAAACTCGTCGTTGCAGGCGATGTCGAGCCGCACCTTGGGCATCAAGTTCGGCGTGACCACCTGGCCACGGTAGATATCGCCCTCGGGCTTCTGCTGTCCGTGTCCGGCGCACCGGCTCACGGTGATCCGTTCGATCTCGGACGAAATGAGTGACTCACGGACTTCGTCGAGCTTGTCGGGTTGAATGATCGCGGTAATCAGTTTCATCGTCTATCATCTCCAATCATGGTAATTTTAGTGTAAACTCGTATACATGAACGATCTCCGGGGATCAGTTCGGATTGAGGAATCCGAAACCATGTTCACCGTGGAGGCTGTGGTCCATACCGGCCTTTTCCTCGGGTTCCTCGATGCGGAAGCCGACGGTCTTGTCGACCAGCACGACCAGCAAGAATGTCACCACGCCCGAATAGATCATCGAGAGCAGCACGCCGTGAATCTGGTAGCCGAATTGTTCGCCCCAGGAGAATTCGGTCGCGCCTTCGCGGAGGAAGAACATCAGGCAGACGGCGCCGACGATGCCGGCCATGCCGTGAATGCCGAAGACGTCGAGGGAGTCGTCGTATCCGAGTTTATCCTTTGCCATGATGGCGAGAAAACAGATGATCGAGGAGATGATGCCCAAGGCGAACGCCCCGTACGGCACCACGACGCCGGCGGCCGGAGTCACCGCCACCAGCCCGGCGAGCATACCGGAACAGAATCCGAGACTGGTCGCCTTGCGGTACATGATCCCTTCGATCACCATCCAGGTCAGCGCCCCGGAGGCGGCCGCGATCTGCGTCATCGTCAGCGCCTGCCCGGTCGCCAGACTGCTCATCACCGTGCTTCCGGCGTTGAAGCCGAACCAGCCGACCCAGAGCAAACCGGCGCCCAGCAGCGTGAGCACCAAGCTGTTCGGGTTCATCGCCGTCTGCGGATAGCCGCGCCGACTGCCGAGATAGATCGCCGCGACCAGACCGGCCACGCCCGCGGAAATATGAATCACGGTTCCGCCCGCCAGGTCGATCGCCTTGCCGGTCAGAAAACCGCCGCCCCAGAGCCAGTGCGCCAGGGGATTGTAGACCAGAATGCTCCACAGGGCAATGAAAATACAGTAGCCCAGGAACCGGACACGTTCGGCGAACGCTCCGGCGATGAGCGCGGGCGTGATGATGGCGAACTTCCCCTGGAACATGGCGAAGACCAACTCGGGAATCGGGTAATCGCCCTCCATGATCTTGTCGTCGATGCCGTGGAGGAAGAACATGTTCCAATCCCAACCGCACCAGCCGTAGCTTTGCCCGAAGGTCATCGCGTAGCCAAGGATCATCCAGATGACGCCGATCAGCGCCATCGCGGCGAAACTGTGCATCATTGTTCCCAGCACATTTTTGGTGCGTACCAGACCTCCGTAGAAGAGGGCCAAACCGGGAATCATCAACAGGACCAGCGCCGTGGAAATGAGCATCCAGGCGGTGGTCCCGGTGTCGACGACCAGCTCCTCGGCCGGGGCCGTTTCCGCCTCGACGGGGGCCGCGTCCTCGGAAGTGGTCTCTTCGACGGTCGTCTCCTCGGCGGGGGCTGCATCGCCCTGGGCCCAGAGCCCGCTGTTGGCCAACACGACCATCATCATCGCGAGGAAGGAAAAGAAGCACGCCTGGCGGAGACGCCTCGGGAGGGTCGATGCCAGGGGCAAGGGGAAAGATTGTTTTCGTTTTGGTTTTGGCTGCTTCATTTGTCCGTGTCTCCTAAAATCGTTCTTCAAATACCAATTGAAATGAGAAATGCTTCATACCATCTCCTTTTATGAAATCGTCGGCGCGCTGTTTCCCGAAACACGCTTCGATCATCCATCGAAAACGCCAAGGGATTCGGCGACCGAACGGGGAAAAAAGTGGAAAATATCGGTCTCATACTCATCGGTTGCGGCTGCAAAACGGCAAGTTCACAAAGAATGCCAAAAAGGCCGCTCTCACACCGTGAAATCTTCGAACGCGAATCCGAACATTTACGATGTGAGAAACGACCCGCAGCCAAAGCCAAATGCCACGCCCGAAAAGCCGGACGCGACATAAGGGTCTTGGTGGTGCCGAAGGGGCACCTGAGGAGTGACGTTCTTGAGGGAGGACCGCTCGAAAAAGGCGACGGGCGGGAAAGTGGAGGGTTCTCACTCTCTCGAAGCGGCGGGCAAACGCGCCGCTTTCGCCCGTGGTCCGGCCGGTGGGGTTACGCAGGAGGTGAAGTGAATGGCCGGGACGGAGCCTTTTTCAGAAGCGGTCGAGAGGGTTCGTTTCGATAGGCAATTCTCCTTTGGGAATCGGGGTTCACGCAAGAGAAAAACGGGGCGGCCGGGTTCGCGTCGGTCGACCGCCCCACCGGGTGCAGGGGGTGAAGTCGCTGTCGTGTCTAACCGATCGCCTCCTCTCCTTTTTCGCCCGTCCGGATGCGGATGCACTCGGACAGGTCCATGATGAAAATCTTTCCATCGCCGATGTTCCCGCTCCGCGCCCCCTCGATGATCGCATCGAGCGTCGGCTGCAGGTAATCCTGGTTCACGGCGATCTCCAGTCGTACTTTCTTGAGCAGGTTCACCTCCATCATCACGCCGCGGTAAGTCTCGCTGTACCCTTTCTGGGCGCCGCAACCGAGGGCGTTGGTGACCGACATCTTGTGGATGTCCTTGGCGAAGAGCGCCTGCTTCACGTCGTTGAGCTTTTCAGGCTGAATATATGCGACAATCAGTTTCATCAGACTATTCTCCTTGTTGGCTTGCGATAGGATTTCATTTCTTTTCGTATCATCGTATGCGTGGTTCTCCGAGGGCCGCCGCGAAGCGACCCGATGCGGATCGGTTTACATCGTCGTCCAGGATTGGAAGGAGGGATACGCTTCCATTCCGTGCTCGTCGATGTCCAGGCCGCGGAGTTCTTCTTCCGGAGAAACTCGCAAACCAACGGTGTATTTAATGGCCAGGAACATGATCAATCCGAGGCCGAACGCCCAAACGAACGCCGCGACAACGCCGATCGCCTGAGAAATCAACTGCGCGGGGGATCCTCCGTAGAAGAGGCCGTTATCAAGCTTGAACAGACCGACCGCCAGGGTGCCCCAGGCACCGCAGACGCCGTGAACACTGACCGCTCCGACCGGGTCGTCAACTTTCAGCACGCTGTCGATGAACAGGACCGAGAAGACGACCAGGATTCCGGAGATCGCCCCGATGATGATCGAGCCTAAGGGGGAAACGCAAGCACAACCGGCGGTGATGCCGACCAGTCCGGCCAGGGCACCGTTGAGCGCCATCGAGGCGTCCGGCTTGCCGAGGGCGACCCAGGCGGTCGCCATGGCGAAGATCGCTCCCGCCGCGGCGGAAAGGTTCGTCGTCACGGCGATGTAGCCGGGAATGCCGGTCCCCGCAGTTTCCGACCCCGGGTTGAAGCCGAACCACCCGAACCAGAGGATGAACACGCCGAGCGCGGCCAGCGTGATGCTGTGGCCGGGAATGGCGTTCGGCTTGCCGTCGGGATTGTACTTGCCCAAGCGAGGCCCGAGGACGATCGCCCCGGCCAGCGCCAACCAGGCCCCGACGCTGTGCACGACGGTCGAACCGGCGAAGTCGTAAAACCCGATTTTTTCGAGCCACCCCATGCCCTCGTGCAAGCTACCCCAGGCCCAGGCACCGAAGATCGGGTAGATCAAGAGCGAAATGAACACACTGTAAACGAGGTAGCTGACGAACTTGGTCCGCTCGGCCATCGCCCCGGAGACGATCGTCGCCGCGGTGGCACAAAAGACCGTCTGGAAGATCAGGAAGGTCCAGGTTCCATCCGGACCAATCTCTACTCCCGAGAGAAAGAATTCGCTGGTCCCGAAAAACCCGGTGGCGCTGGTCCCGAACATGAGACCGAAACCGATGAAGAAGAAGCCGAGTGAGCCGATGGAGAAGTCCATCAGGTTTTTCATGATGATGTTCACCGCGTTTTTCGCCCGCGTAAAACCGCTCTCGACCAGGGCGAAACCGGCCTGCATGAAGAAGACCATGAAGGCGGCGATGAACGTCCATACGAGGTTAAGATTATGTTGCACCTCGTCCGCGGTCAGCGGCACCTCCTCCTCGGCCGTGGCTTCTTCGGCATCCTCGGCGGGAGCTTCCTCTTCGGCGACCGGCGTTTCCTCGGGCACTCCGTCCTCCTGCGCCAAGGCAGGGCCCGTGATCATGACGATGGCGGCGAGGAAAAACATCAGAAGCAAAGGTTTCCAAAGCTTGTTAAGAGTCATCATTGTCATAGTTGATAGTTCCCATTACTTGTTGTTCTTGTTTTCGTTGGCCGGGCTGCGACCGCGGCTTGGCTGCTGCGATAACGCGCAGAAAAAACGAAAAGCTGAAACACCCATGGGCAATTCGCGACAAGATAAAATCGCTTGGAACCGTGCACTGTTCCCGCGGCTTCCGGAAGGAATACCGCTCGCGCCATGGCGGAGGATCCACCGATTCAGCGTTCGCCTTTCATTAGAGCAACTAATATGCCAAACCGTAAAATTGTTTTTAAGTCATTTGATACAAAGGACTTACGAAACAAAAAACCCCCCGAAGAGACTTCCGAAAAGACGACATTTTTGTCCTTCACCCTTGTTGCGCGACGTTTTTGTCGCGCCCAAACCGTCTCAATCGCCCAATCTCCCGGCCATTAGCCGCCCTTATCTCGGTAATACTGCCAGATAATCGCGCTTTTTCGCGATTTTGCAACATTTTTGTCGCTTATCCGGCTGTTTTCCGTTATAATTCAAGGGCATTCCGACTGATTTATTAGCAAATGCAATATTCAAGCCTTTTTTCATTTGGAATCTTGGAGTGATCGCCCCGATGAAGACCGAGGAAAAACCACCGGAACACCAGAGCACCGTCGAGCTGGAAACCCTCTATCAGGTCAGTCGTCTGCTGGCGACCGAGCATACCCAGAACCAGAAACTGACGGAGATCCTCGGCATCCTCTCCGACCATCTCGGTATGCAACGGGGCACCATCATGCTCCTCTCGCTCGACGGCAAGGAACTCGCCTCCCTGATCACTCAGGGGCACGCCTCACTGCTTCGGAGCGAATTCCGCTACCGACGGGGAGAGGGGATCAACGGTCGGGTGATCGAAACGAAGCAGCCGGCGGTCATCCCGAAGATTTCCGAGGAGCCCGACTTCCTGGACCGCGTGCACCAGCGGCGCAAAATTTCGCAAGACAAGGAGATCAGCTATCTCTGCGTTCCGATCATGATCGGCAAAGACGCCGTCGGCACGCTTTCGGTCGACCGCGATTTCGATCCGGCGATCGATCTGGACGAGTCGGTCCAGGTGCTCAGCATCGTCGCGAGCATGATCGCCGAGGAGGTGCGTCTGCGGCGCGAATCGCAGCAACTGCGGCAGGTGCTCGAAGAAGAGAACAAACGATTGCGCAGCGAACTGGCCGACAAGTGGCGGCCGGAAAACATCATCGGCAACTCCCGCACCATGCGCGAGGTCTACCAGTCGATCCACCAGGCCGCTCCCAGCGATACCACGGTGCTCGTGCGCGGCGAGTCGGGCACCGGCAAGGAACTGGTGGCGCATGCGTTGCATTATTCGAGCCTTCGCAAGGACGGCCCTTTCGTGAAGGTCAACTGTGCCGCGTTGAACGAGAACCTGCTCGAAAGCGAGCTGTTCGGGCATGAAAAAGGGGCCTTCACCGGCGCGGTCCAAAAACGGATCGGGCGGATGGAAGAGGCCGACGGCGGCACGCTCTTCCTCGACGAGATCGGCGATTTCTCGCCCGCCACCCAGGTCAAGATGCTCCGTGTGCTCCAAGAGCAGGAGTTCCAGCGGGTCGGAAGCAACAAGACGATCAAGGCGAACGTCCGCATCGTTTGCGCCACCAACCGCGATCTGGAACAGGCGATCGAAAACGGGGAGTTTCGCCAGGACCTCTACTATCGCGTGAACGTCTTCCCCATCTTCCTACCACCGCTGCGTCAGCGCAAGCACGACATCCTTCTACTGGCCGATCACTTCGCCGAAATCTACAGCACGCGATTGAGCAAGAAGATTCACCGCATCAGCACCCCGGCCATCAATATGATGACCGCCTACCATTGGCCGGGGAACGTGCGGGAGTTGGAGAATTCGATCGAGCGGGCGGTGCTCATGTCGACCGACGGAGTCATCCACGGCCATCATTTGCCGCCTTCGTTGCAGACCGCCGACGCCACCGGCACCAGCAGTCAGGGAGGGCTCGAGGAGCAGATCGCCGTCTTCGAGCGGGAGCTGATCGTCGAGTCGCTCAAGATGACCCAAGGCAACATGGCCGCCGGCGCCCGCGATTTGGGAACCACTTCACGCATTCTCCGCTACAAGGTCAAGAAGTACGGCATCGACTACCGCCACTTTCGTACCCAGAAGGGCGTATGAGCGAGAGGCCGGGCGTTTCTTTTTCGCCGGCGATTTCGATCCCGCCGACCGGCCTACCCGATATAGTGTTCAGAAAGACACTATCCGAGATCGGATGCATTGGCATCGCATTTGCCAAGGGCGGTATTTCCGGCAAAAAACCACGAAAAAACTTGTTTTTTGTGGCCCTCGGGCGAGAGGATGATATAATTCCAATAGCTGTCTCTTCCCCCTTGGTCCCGACGGTGTTCGAACGACAATAAGAACATGCGGGCGCCGAGGCGAGACATGTAACCGCGTCCTGTGGCCATGGCATAGCGACGCGGTTTTTTTATGCGATTGCCGAGACAAAGCAACGCCGAGATCGCCCATCCCGGTCACAAGGCGAGCATTTCGAGATTCGTATCGAACCGTACGCCGATGACCATCCACTCATTGGGGGTGGTGCCGGTCATGTCGGTTCCCTGCAGCGGCGGCCGATAGAACGTGAAATACCAGACGACCGGCGAACTCTCGCATTTGTAGAGATATTTCATGATCACCATATCCTTGCCGATTTGCCGGGCTTCGATCTGCTCGAAACCGCGGTAGGCGCCGAAGCTTTCGTTCACTTGCTCGGCATCCTTGGCCACGTTGGCGAGCATCTCCTGGTTGCTCGCAAGCGGTCCGCCGGAAACCAGATCGGTGAACGCCTGCGAGATCGTGCCGTCTTTGAACCGCTCGAAAAAATCGGTCACCCGGGAATCGAGCGACTCGATCGTCGTCTCTTCCGAATCCTGCGCCGAAGTGACCCTCGGCCCGGTCAGCGCTCCCCAGAGCCCCGCCCCCAGCAGCATCACGACGAGAATTCCCGTCCCTATCCAACGTCCCATGGTCCTACTCTCCTTTGGTTTCTGCTTAGATGAATCGAATCGGGGCACATCGCGCTATCGGCGACGGCGGTCGGCCACTGCCGAACGCAACTGCCCTGCAATGTACATGGAACCGGTGAGGCAGATCAAGTCCTCCGGTTCTGAAGATTCCCGAAAGGACCGCAACGCCGCCTCGGGGGGTTCGTTCACTTCCAGGATGGGGAATTCTCCCGCGGGTCCCTTTGCCGACGCGATCCGACGGGCGAGCGATCGGAGCTCCTCCGGAGGCACCGCTCGGGGACTCTCGGAATAACGGGTGAAGCAGATCTCGTCGAAGCGGGGCACCAGCAAAGAGAGCATCCCTTCGAGGTCCTTGCCGAGGGTCGTCGCGAACAGCAATCGCCGCCGTCCGAAACGAACCGGGGCTTCGTCGATCACCTCGAGGAGGGCCGCGACCGAATCCCGATTGTGGGCTCCATCGAGCAGAATCCACGGCTCTTCTTTCTCTTTCGGGACGAACCACTCCGCCCGACCGGCGCACCGCGCGGCAAGCAGCCCTTGAGAGACGGCCTGGTCGGAGATCTCCCAACCCGATTGCCGCAAAAGGGTTAAGGCCATCAATGCGACCGCGGTGTTCTTCACCTGATGTCGTCCGGCCAGGGAAAGGGCCAAGTCCGATCCGAAGGGTTGCTCGAGGACCGAGCCGGCTTTTTCGACAAAAAAAGAGAAGTCCCAGCCCGGCGAACGGGAACCGAAATCTTCCGATGCCGGGGAGGCTTCTCTTCGGCGACTCAAGAGGACATGATAATCTCTCGGCATGGACCACCGAGGGGAGTGAAGCCGATCGGCGATGCGCTCGATCTCACGAAGGGGCTCCGGAGCCATATCTCCAATGACGACAGGGACTTCCGGTTTGATGATTCCCGCCTTTTCCCGGGCGATCGCTTCGAGCGTGCTCCCCAGTTCCCTGGTATGCTCCAGACCGATGCTGGTGATGATCGAGAGCATGGGCCGACAGGCGTTGGTCGCGTCGAGGCGTCCACCGAGCCCGACTTCCACGACCGCCACATCGACACCGCACTTGTCGAAGAGCATCAAAGCGACCGCGGCGGTCAACTCGAAGAAGGTCAGCGATGCCGCGGAGAATTGGCCGTCGTCGGGCCAATCGGCGAGACGCTCTTGAAGTTCCAGGACCGTTTCGACAAAAACTCCTTCCTCACAAGGATTTCCGTCGATCAGGAACCGTTCTTCGATCCGCTCCAGATGAGGCGAATGAAATCCGCCGACCCGGAACCCGGCGTGCTTCAGGATCGATTCCAGCACGGCCCCGGTCGATCCCTTGCCCTTGGTGCCGGCGATGTGGATGATCGGAAATCGCTCCTCCGGGCGCCCCAGGTGTTCCAGCAGTCGCTCCATGCGGACGAGCTTGAAGTCTCTCTCACAGTACGGCATGCTGTGGAAACGTTCGAAATTGACCCGATCGAAAAGAAAGCGCATCGCCGCCTCCCGTCGGGTATGGTTCGAGGAAGCACGCGAGTTCGGCTTGTCCATAAAAGGTTACTCGAGCAGCAATAAAAACGAAACTCCCCTCTTCTCGAAGAAATTCCATCCCGAAAAACTTTTTTTTGGAAAAGTGGCGAACCGGGAGGAATTTTGCATCGTAGAAGTGGGCAAGATACTCTTTGCCGACCAACCCCCCTCTTCAGGGGACCAATCGGATTTACAACGTTCATTCTAACCGCCTGATGGAAATCGATCCATGGGGATCCGGCGCTTCGACCAGGCAGGATGCTCGAGACCAACCACCGGGAATTGAGGCAAGGCAATGGGAACAGATTCGGGAATTGTCATCGAAACGAAAAGTTTGACGAAGATCTACCGCGACTTCTGGGGCCGCCAGAAGGTCAGGGCACTGAAGGCTTTGGACCTCGAAGTCCGTCGCGGCGAGGTCTTCGGTCTGCTCGGCCCCAACGGTTCGGGGAAAACGACCACCATGAAACTGCTGCTCGGTTTGTTGTTTCCCACCAGCGGCGAGGCCCTCGTTCTCGATCGGCCGGCGCACGACGTGGCCAAGAACGAACGCGTCGGCTATCTTCCGGAGGAATCCTACCTGTACCGTTTTTTGAACGCCGAGGAAACGCTCGATTTCTACGGCCGGTTGTTCAACATTTCCGGAACGGTCCGTCGCCAGCGGATCGCCCAGTTGATCAATATGGTGGGGCTCGAATCGGCCAAGCGGCGCCAACTCAAGGAGTACTCCAAGGGCATGACGCGGCGCATCGGACTGGCCCAGGCGCTGATCAACGACCCCGATCTCATCCTCCTCGACGAACCGACCAGCGGCCTGGACCCGATCGGCACCCGCAACATGAAGGACCTCATCCTCGAATTGAAAAAGCAGGGGAAAACCGTCGTCATGTGCAGCCACC
This sequence comes from uncultured Planctomycetaceae bacterium, assembly GCA_964632505.1. Lineage (GTDB taxonomy): Bacteria > Planctomycetota > Planctomycetia > Pirellulales > Thermoguttaceae > CAZWCE01. The sequence goes on from CAZWCE010000001.1 coordinate 174,472, forward strand.
TCTTGGCCGACGTCCAAGACGTCTGCGATCGCATCGGCATCCTCTTCCAGGGCGAATTGAAGGAGCTCGGCCGCGTCGAGGATCTCTTGAAGGTGGGCGAGGAGACCGAATACCGCATCTCGAATCTCAGCGACGATGCCCGGAAGAAGATCGAATCGATCATCCGGGATGACCAGGGCGAGCTGGTCTATTCGGGCAACCCGACCAGCACGTTGGAAGATCTGTTCCTGAACATCATCGCCGAAAGCGAAGCACGTCCCGGACGCCGCATTCGGGGAGGAGGTAAGGACGAATGATTCTCGAACAACGCATCCCCTCGTTTTGGGAGTGGATCCCCACCGCTTTCCTCATGTGGTTGGCCGTCGTCGGCGCGCTCTTCGTGACGGCGATCGTCGTCGGCTATTTCGTCGCTTTTTTTCGCGGAAACGGCTTCACCGAATCGTTTTTCGCCGTCGGCCGCGGCATCAAGCACGTCGCCCTTGAGATCACCCAGTTCTCGTTCCGCCGGACCGGTGCGATCGCCAAACTGGCGGTCACCGAATCGATCCGCAAGAAGGTCATTATCATCTTCGTCGTGTTCCTGGTCCTGCTGATGCTCGCCGGATGGTATCTCGACCCGAATAACCCCGACCCGGCGAAACTCTATCTGAGCTTCGTCCTCTCGGCGACCAGCTACCTGATGCTTCTGCTGGCGCTGTTCCTCAGCGCGTTCAGTCTGCCGAACGACATCAAGAAGAAAACGATCTTCACCCTCATGACCAAACCGGTCCGGGCCAGTGAAATCGTCCTGGGACGGATGCTCGGCTTCACACTCATCGGCACCGCCATCCTCGTGTTCATGACGATCATGAGTTACCTGTTCGTACAGATGGGACTGAAGCATACGCACGTGCTGACGTCCGAAGACCTGACGACAATCGAAGTGAGCGAAGAGTTGGCCCAGGACAATCCCGACCTGATCGTCATGCAGGGCGATACCCGGCTTGAAAACGGGCACCGCCATCGCGTCCAGATCGACGCCTCCGGCAATGTGACCACCTCGGTTTCCAACAACCACTCCCATTCGATCCGCATCGAGGAAGAAGACGGGCGCGAGAAGTACATCGTCGGCGTGGAGGAAGGGACCATCCAGGCCCGGGTGCCGATCTACGGGGAACTCTCCTTCCGCGACACCCAGGGCATCGATCGGCGACAAGGCATCAACGTCGGCAACGAGTGGGAATACCGTAGCTTCATCGAGGGGGAATCTCCCTCGGCCGCCATCTGGCGGTTCGATGAGGTGACTTCCGAGAAGTTCCCCCACGGCTTGCCGGTCGAGATGACCCTGGGCGTCTATCGTTCCCATAAGGGCGACATCGAGAAGCCGGTCTCGGGAAGTTTGATGCTCCGAAACCCGAAAACCGGGTTGACCGTCGATGCGGCGATCTTCCTCTCCGAGGAGTTCGTCACCAAGGCGATCTTGTTGCCCCGGAAGATCGACAGCGCCAACGCCCAGATCATCTCTCGAAAATCTCAGGATTTCCAAAGCGGCCAAATGGTCATCACTCCCCCGTCGTCGGAGGTCGACTCCTCGCTGACCGACAAGAAGGAATTCGACCTGTTCGAGGACCTGGTCGCCGACGGACAGGTCGAGATCTGGCTGAAGTGTCTCGATCGGGGGCAGTACTTCGGGGCGGGCGAACCCGACCTCTATCTCCGGGCCCGCGAAGCCTCGTTGATGGTGAATTTCGTCAAGGGATTTTTCGGCATCTGGCAGCAGATGGTGTTGATCATCGCGTTCGGCGTCATGTTCAGCACGTTCCTTTCCGGGCCGGTGGCGATGATTTCGACCTTCGGCGTGATGATCGCCGGCTTCGCCCACAATTTGCTCATGATGATCGCCAACCGGGAAATGCTCGGCGGCGGTATGATCGAGGCGTTCGTCCGACTGGTGCAGCAGAAGAACATGCTGGTGGAACTACCGACTTCGATGGAGACCTCGGTCATCAAATCGGCCGACGCCGTGATTTCCGGGATCCTCTGGATCTTCGAGAAAGGCATTCCCCCCTTGGCCGACTACTTCCTCTACTCCGAGGCCCTGGCTTCGGGATTCGACATCTCCTTCAACTGGATCCTCGTCCACGGCACCACGACCCTCGCCTACGTTTTCATCCTCTTTTTGATCGGATTCATCATCCTGAGCAACCGTGAGGTGGCCAAATGACGCATGAAAGAACCTTTACCAGGAAAGTTATTTATCTGGTAATCATCGCGGCGCTGCTGCTGCCGCTTTATCTCCTGGGACGTCCCGCCACGCCCCGAAAAACGGAACAGGGCGAGGTGACCATGACCGGGGGCAAGCTGGCCCGCATCCGCATCGATCACCAGTTGAGCGAAGCGCAGATCGGCCAGATCGACCCGGCGAGCAGCACGCTGAAACTGGCCACCTTCGGACTGCGCGGCGTCGCCGTGGCGGTCCTCTGGCACCATGCCCAGGAGTACCAGAAAAAGCTCGATTGGAACAACACCATCGCCACGAGCAAGCAGATCATCGCCCTGGAACCGCACTTCTTGACCGTATGGGACTTCCTCGGATGGAACCTCGCCTACAACGCTTCGTCCGAATTCGACGATTACCGGGAACGCTATCGCTGGGTGATTCGCGGTTTCGATTTCCTCGTCGACGGCACCGAGTACAATCAACAGTCGCCGGAACTGTACCGAAAAGCGGGCTGGGTCATTTCGCAGAAAATCGGCATCGCCGACGAGAAGGAGCAATACCGACGCCTGCTCCGCGAAGACGACGACTTCCACGAGCGTTACCACACTCCCTCGATGGAGCAACGCGACAACTGGCTGATCGGACGAAAATGGTACTTCAAGGCCGAGGAGCTCTACCGACAGGGCGCTGATATCGGTGGCGATGCGCCGACGGTCTTCTATTCCCGACCACGCATGAACCTGATCAACTACGCCGAATGGCAGGAAAAGGACGGCATCTTCGGGGACAAGGCAAAACAGAACTGGGAGAATGCCCAAGAGGAGTGGACGGAGTTCGGCGGATTCGACATCCAAACGACGATCGAGCATCCCGATCCCGACATCCAATTTTACCATACCACCTTGAGGGAATATGAAGAGACCCGCGCCGAGGCTGCCCGGTTGGAAGAACGGCTCGATGAACTGGCCCCCGGCGTCAAGATCGAGCTCTACTGGGAGAAGTGGAATCGGCTGACCGACGCCGAAAAGGGCTCGCTGGCACTCTACTTCGACAACAGCGACGCCGAGCGTTCCCTCATCATCCAAGAGAAACTGGCGGAGGAAGATCCCGATTGGCGAAAGACGCTCATGGAAAAACGCGACGCCATCTTCACCGAAGAGGAGCATGAAGCGATGAAGGTGCCGGAGATGCTCCGCGACGACCAGGAGAACGCCCTGGTGCAGAACGCCATGAACAGTCTGGCGGAGATCGAATCGCGGGCCCTCGCTCAATTGAGGGTCCAACCGATGGAGATCGCCCGCCGCGTGCAGAACGAGGATCGGAGCGAGGCGATGAAACTGGTCGAACAGATCGGTCATCTGGAACGCCGGGCAACGCTCTCGAACGTCCAGCGGAACATGGTCAACTACCAATACCATCTCCGACGGACCGAAATCGAACAGACCGATGAGGCCGTCAACGCCCACCGGCTGCGTTTCGAAGCCCGCGAGGCCTACTACGAAGGCGACTTGAAAGCCGCCAGCGAAACCTACCTGGCCGCCATGGAAAAATGGTACGACCTGATGCACAAGGAAGGATTCGAGGATCTTCAGGAGAACCCGATTTTTCGAGGCGATCTGCTCGATATGATCGAAAAATACGTGATCATCCTCGACCGCAACGACGAATTGTTCCCCGAGGATTTCCGCCTTGCCGACTTCCTCCGCGAGGAGCTGCAACGCAGGGACATCGAACCCAAGGGTGACCTCGCGATGCAGTATGCCCGCGAGGCCATGGAGGAGGAGGATTTCGAAAAGGCCGATATGGCGATCGAGGCCGCGATCGATGTCTGGAGTACCATGCTGTCCAATCAGGACTACATGAAGCTCGTGCCGATTCCCGCCGTCAACGAAAAAGTCCTCGACACGATCGCCTTGTACCAGGAGCATCTCGACGAGACCAACCAGACGTTGCCGGAGAACTACCCGCTGAAGGCATACGTCGACTTGCAGTTGGCGCACTCCGAGGCACTGACCGAGGTCGACATCGCCTTGGCCAATGGAATGCAGTACCTGCAGCGGAGCGAGTACCCGCAGGCCCAAGAGGAACTCGAGACGGCGCTGGAGAAGCTCCAACCGCTGGTCGAGCGCTATCCCACGGCCGTTCGCGACCCCGATTCGCCGCTGTACCTGCCGCTGGAAAACACCGTCGAGACCTATCAGAACGTCTTGGATCTCCGCGGCAAACCCATTCCCGACGACTTCCCCTTCCCGCAGTTTCTCAAGGACGAATCGTCCTCCTGAACCGGACCTCGCCGGCGAAGCCCGGCGTGCTGAGAACGATGGGAAACGGAGCGTGAAGGAAACGATCGCCCCTCGAAAAAACAAGCCCCGGCGGCCGATGGCTACCGGGGCTGTTTGTTTGGGATCGGCCCGAAGAAACGGTTCTTTCGACTTCTCGGAGGAACGGCCCGGAAGGCTCGCCGGGGCGTCGCCGGGAATCTCACGGCCATCCGCGACAAGCAGATGAAGGAGGTGAAGAATCGAGATTCCTTCGCCGAAAAGAGGAACGCCTCCGCTCGTCAGGACTCTTCCCAACTGACGATGTCGTCGTCGGTGCCGTCGGAACCGTCCGGCCCGAGCGACCAGATGTCGTACATGTTTTCACCGTGATTGCCGGGATACTCGTACTGATAGGGATTCCCCCAAGGATCGGTCGGCAACTCCTTCTTGATGTAGGGACCGTCCCACTTGTCCGGATCGGAGAGATCCGACGGGGCCGTCTTCAGCGCTTCGAGCCCCTGTTGGGTCGTCGGGAACGTGCCCATCGACATCCGGTACAGCTCCAGCGGCGTTTCGAGGCTGTCGATGCGGATCTTCGCCTCCCGCTCTCGGGCCTGTTGCTGGATCTGGGAATAGGCCAACACGCTCACCGAGGCGAGCGTCATCAGGATGAAGAGCACGATCATCACCTCGACCAGGGTGAACCCCCGGCGAGTCGGTCTTCTTGCTTGCAGGTGGACGCCGCGGGAACTCCTCCGGCGACGCGGGTTCATCGTCGACATGATTCCATAACTCCGTGGAATAAGGGACATCATTTAAGCTTTTTCCTTCCCATCGTCTGCCGGACACCGAGGCAATCGGCGCCGAGAGATGATGGCTACAACGATATCAACCCTCTCCGGGCGGAAAAGGTTCGCCGGGAAAAGATTTTTTCCCGATTTTTTTCGACTCGCCCCCTCGGCAGGGGCGCTTTGAAAAAAGGCGCGAGGGGGAATTCGCGTTGAGTTACGCCAATTGGCTCATCTTGAAGACCGGCAACATCAGGCTCAACACCAAAACGAGCACCACGCCGCCGAGCAGCATGAGCATGCACGGTTCGAGGAACCGGACGGCCAGATCGAGTTGCCGCCAGTTCCGCTTTTCGAGGGAGTTGGCGATGTCGACCAATACTTCGTCGAGGGTGTTCGACTCTTCGGCCACGGCGATCATCTCGACGACCGGCCTCGGAAAGCAGTCCGATGCGGCCAGGGGATCGGCCAATCGCTCTCCGGAGGTGATGTTCTCGGTCGACCGCTCGACCGCGTCGGCGAGGATCCGGTTGCCGATCGCTTCTCGTGAAATTTCCAGCGAACGGAGAATCGGCACCCCGTTGCTCAGGAGCGTCCCCAAGACGCGACAGAAGCGCGCCACGGCGAACCCCTCGTAGATTCGCCCCACCAAAGGCAACTTGAGCTTCACGCGGTCGATGCGCCGACGTCCGCTGTCGGTCTTGCCCCACTGCCGGAATCCCCAGAGGCCGACGGCCAAAATCGGAATCCCGATCGGCACCCCCAATTTGGTCGCCTTGCCGGTCGCCAGGAGCCATTCGGTGATCATCGGCAATTGCCCTCGCTGGCGGAGATCGTCGAAGAACGGGTCGAACTTCGGCACGAAGTAGGCCAGGATCACCAGCACCACGACGGTCAGAAAAATCGTCAAAATGACCGGGTAGGCCAGCGCCCCGGTGATGCGTTTCTTCAAATCGTCCTGGGCCTCGGTGTAGTCGGCCACGTGGTTGAGCGACTCCTCGAGGAAACCGCCCTCGATGCCGGCCCGGACCATGTTGATCGACATCTCGCCGAAAACCTTCGGGTACCGGGCCATCGCTTCGGCGAAGGTATCGCCTTCCTCCACTCGGCGGTAGACCTCATCGAGCACGTACTTCAGACCGGGATGCGACGTCTGGTCGTGCTGGATCCGCAGGGACCGAAGCAGCGGCACTCCGCCCCGGAGCAGGTCGGCCAGTTGTGCGTAGAAGGCGGCCATCCGCTGACCGGAGATTCTCCCCACGCGGCCCGACCCTCCGGCGACCCGGACCTTTTCCATCGACATGGGAAACATTCCCCGCGCCGAAAGCGCCGCCAGCGCCTCGTTCTGCGTGGCGGCGTCGAGGGTCCCGTCGATCTTTTCGCCCTTCTGGTCTCGGGCGGTGTACTGAAATTCCGGCATCGTCTCTCTCGGTGGGGGGGTTCAACAGGCATACGGAAAGGATCACCGTCGGGATCCTCGGGCGATGGACGACTCATTCCGACTTCTTGGCGATGAGCTCGTCTTTCTTGGTCACGCGGATCACCTCCTCGAGCGACGTCGCGCCGTCGAGCACTTTCCGCCAACCGTCCTGGCGAAGCGTTCGCATCCCCTCTTCGAACGCCGCTTTCTTGATCTGCCACGCGCTGGTGTTCGAGGCGGAGATTTCGCGGATGCGATTGGTCGTCTCCAGCAGCTCATAGATCCCCGTCCGGCCGCGATAGCCTACTTGTCGGCAATAGCGGCACCCGACCGGATGGTAGAGTCGGCCTCCGGTCGCGGAAAGCGACTCGGTGGGAAAGTCGGGCGGCAGGTCGCCGGGCTCGACCGAAACCGCCTGTTTGCACTTCGGACAAAGCGTGCGGACCAATCGTTGGGCCATGACCGCCTCGACGGTGCTGGAGACCAGAAACGGCTCGACCCCCATGTCGATCAATCGCGTGTACGCGCCGGCGGCGTCGTTGGTGTGCAGGGTGCTGAAGACGAGGTGGCCGGTCAACGCCGCCTGGATCGCGTTCTCGGCCGTCTCCAGATCGCGGATCTCGCCGACCAGCACGATGTCCGGATCATGTCGCAGAATACTCCGCAACGAATTGGCGAACGTCAGGCCGATCTTCGGGTGCACCTGGATCTGACTGATCCCCTCCAGCCGATATTCCACCGGGTCTTCGGTCGTGATGATCTTCGTCGCGTAGTCGCGAATCTCCGTCAGGGCGCTGTAGAGCGTGGTCGTCTTTCCGGAACCGGTCGGGCCGGTCACCAGGATGATGCCGTGCGGCAGGGTGATCAACTCCGAAAACGTCTTGTAGATCTCCGGCCCCATGCCCAACCCGGCGAGCGAAAACTCCATCGCTTCCTTGTCGAGAAGACGCATGACGATGCCCTCGCCGTGGATCATCGGGATGACCGAAACGCGGATGTCGATCTCCCGCCCCTGCACCTTGAGTTGGATCCGGCCGTCCTGGGGCAGGCGACGCTCGGCGATGTTCAACTTCGACATGATCTTGAGGCGGCTGATGATCGCCGCGCGGAACCGGCGGATTTCCGGCGGCACCGGCTGCGGATGCAACACGCCGTCGATGCGGTAACGGATCGACAATCCCTCCTGCTCCGACTCGACATGCACGTCGCTCGCCCGGGCCTGAATCGCCTCGAGCAGAATCTCGTTGACCAGCTTGACCACCGACGGCTCCTGGGCCATCTCGGAGAGTTCCGATCCGTCGCTCTCGAGCTCCTCAAGCAGTTCGATGCCGGCGGATTCCTCTTCCTTTTGGGCGATCAGACCGTCGATCGTCTCGCTGCCGACGCCCAGGTGCCGCTTGATCAGTTTTTCGATCTCTTCGCCGATCGCCAGCACCGGCACGACCGTCTTTCCGGTGACCGCGCTGATCTCATCGAGCGGATAATGGTTGAACGGGTCGCTCGTGGCGACGGTCAACGAACCGTTGACCTGGCGGATCGGGAAGACCTGCTCCCGGTGGATCGCTTTGGTGGGAAAGAACTCCAAGAGCGAAAGATCGGTTTCGGTCTCGGTCAGGTCGATGTAATCGAGCCCGAGTTCCGGTCCCAGAGCGCGGAGCACCTCCTCCTCGGACACGTACCCCAGTTCGACCGCCGCTCGATCCGGCCGGAGCCCTTGCGCGCGGGCCTTGCGGACCTCTTCGAGTTGGTCGACGTCGAGGAGTCCTTTGTTCAAGAGGATTTCGCCCGTTTCCATTGCAATGATGCTCCCGAATCGTGGCCGGAATTCCGGCGCGTGCCAAGGCCCTTTCCTGGAAAACACGTCGAAAAGGCGCCTTGCTCCATTATGAAACGATCGTCGCCCGGCGACAAGCGGAAAAGCTCCTCGGGAAGGGGATCCCTCCGAGAAAAACACCGCAGGGGGAAGAGAAAAAACAGGTTCTTCCGACATTTTAGTGGCTGATTGATGAGACTTGTCGTCGATCATCGATTGGCTCGGCTCGGATTCACCAACCAAAGCAGGGGGGCGTTCCCTGCCGCGACCTCCACCATCTCCGCCTCCTGGAGGCCTGCGGCCGTGCGGGTGCGAGGCGAAGATGGCTCCGGCCGAAGCAGGGGACGAATCGAACACTTTTTTTGCATGACAATTGGATTCCCGTATCATTTCACTTCGGCACTAGCCATGAAAATCCGTGAAGAGCCACAAAAACAAGGAAAGGGGGACGCGCTCGGTCGCCCCCCTTTTCCTGCATGGTTCTCCGCATGACGGAACATGCCGATCGGTTCTCGGGGAATCGTCCCCGCCGAAGGTACTGCGGTCGACTACTCTTGAGACGGGAAGCCGCGACGCTCACTTTGCCCGGATCCCGCTCCTCGGCCACCGGCGGGCGGGAACCCGCGGCCTCCGCCTTGGCGTCCCCCGCGTCCCCGGTTGCCGGCCTCCGGACCTCGTTCCTTGCCGGGAACGCCTTGGCCGGGTCGCCACGAGTTCTCACCGGGACGCCATTGCCGCTCGCCCCCACGGCGATCTCCCCGATTGGGGCGAAGATCGACGGCCGGTTCCCCGGCGACGATCTCTTCGAGCTTCGTCTTTTGTTCGTCGTTCAATACTTTCTCGGCCGCCGCGACGCCCTTGTCGCGGAGCGCTTCCATCTTTTCGCGGAACTGCTGCCGATCTTCGTCGGTCATGTTGCGGAAATCGACCCCTTCGAACATCTCTCGGGCGGCATTGCTGACCCGACCGCTGATCGATTCCATCTTTTCCATCTGCTCTTCCGAAAGATCGAGCACCTCGAGCGTCTCGGGCATGCGCAGCGCCCCGGCCAGCCCGCCCATCTGCTGGAGCATGAGTGTCTGGACCTTCGCGACCTGCTCGGAGCTGAGGATGTCGCGTATTTTGCCTTGGATTTCCTCCCGCACCTTTTCCATTTCCTCGCGCATCTTTTCGAAGCGTTCGCGTCGCTGTTCCGGCGAAAGATCGCGCATGCCTTCCATCTGCTCGCGCATTCGTTGGCCGATCTCTTCCATGGTGGCCCTGAGCTTCTCGACCTGCTCCTCGCTCAACTCCAGATGCTCCCGAAGTTGTGGATTCTGCAACATGCCGCCGATCGGGCCGGCCATGCGCATTCCCCCCGGAGGGCCTCCGCCGCCGGGTCCGCGTCCACCGGGACCACCGCGCTCGCCGCCTCTTCCGCCGGGACCGCCGCCGCGTTGCGCGAACGCCGATGCCGTCATGCTCACCACCGCGAGCGTCACCAGGGCCACGCCCAGAAGTCGAATACTGCGTCTCATTTTTTTCACTCCTCTATCGTTCGATCCTCGAATTCACGTCTTCCAGCCTCTTGCCCGTCGGATCCCTCTTGCAAACCGATGGAGCCGTCGGACCACTAAGGCATCTAACCCGGAGAACGGCCACCGGTTTCGCCGCGAACGTTCTTTTCCCGTTTTTTCTTTCTTTTTTCGAAGAAGTCATGCCGGGAAGGAGAAAAATCCGGAAAAAATCTTCCTCTCGGCCAAAAAGGAGGGATGCTCTTGCCTCCGAATGGGGTTTCATAGGATAGGCATCCTTCCGAACGGTCCCGCCGACCACTTTGTTTTTGCTCACGCGGCGGATTCGATTAGAATAGGGATAGCCCGCTTGATTTCAGTATATCCATTGAAGACGGGAGAGGACATTGATGCCTTGCCATCTTTTTTTCACGAGCCGACGGAAGAACACTCTATTTTTCGAGGTGCTTCTCCCTTCGACGGCAATCCTTCTCGCCGCGATGCTGCTGGTCGGGTCTGTCTCGGCCCAGCCGCCGGGCGCCGGAGACCGCGGGAGAGATCGAGGACGCGATCGGGATCGCCACGACGAGGACGGCCGCCGTGGTGGTTTTCGCGGTCGCGGCGGTCCTCCCATGATGATGGGACGCGGTCGACCCGACGGCGGTCCTCCTCCGATGAGGATCGGTCCTCCCGGGGGTCCCGGTCCAGGGGGCATGGGCGACCGAATCATCGGCATGGTCCGCTCGATGGATGCGAACCAAGACGGCAAGTTCGATTTGAACGAGCTGCCGGATCATCGTCGCGGATTCGCCCGAATGATGCTCCAGCGGGCCGGATTCGATCCGGAGAAGACGATCGATTTGAAAAAGATCGAACAGAAGGTCCGGGAGCGTTACGGCGGAAGTGGCGGCCCAGGCGCCGAAGACGGCGAACCTCCGCTGGTGCCGGGGTTCGGCGTGACCTCGTCGGCGGGGAGCCCGCCGGTGGCGTTCGGGGTCCGCGTCGAATCCGAGGAAGAGGAGGACGACGACCCGAGAAGACGCCGCGATGAACGTCGCCGCGAGGCCGACCGCCGGCGGAAGATCGAATCCTACGCCAAAAGTCTCTTCGAGAAAAACGACCGGAACAAGAATCGACTCCTGGAAAAGCACGAAGATGAATGGAACCATCTTCGGGGCGATCCGGAAGAGATCGACCGCAACAACGACAAACGCATCACGCTGAATGAACTGATCGTCAGCATGAACGGCGCCCCCGTCCCCGACACGTCCCCGTTCCCCAAGGGCTCGTTCCGTTTTCTCACCTATTACGAACGCATGCCCGAAGGCGTTCCCGATTGGTTTCTCGAGCGCGACCAGAACCGGAACGCCCAATTGGAGATGTTCGAATACGCCGACGATTGGAACCGGGCGGCGGCCGAAGAATTCACTTTCCTCGACCGCAACAACGACGGAGTGGTGACCGTCGAGGAGTGTTTCACGACGCTCCGCGAAGTGGAAGAGCAGGAGAAGGAGGCCGAGGAGTCGGACCGTCCACGGGAAGGCGGGGAGGGTCCGCCGTCGCTGCCGGGGCGGGACCAGCCGGATCAAAATGGTCCTCGGGCCGAAGTGGTCCACGGGCACCCGGGGCAAGTGACGCATAAGGTCATCGAGCGGGAGGACGGTTCGAGGATGACGATCGTCCGACCGAGCGGGTCGTCCCCATCGATCCAACGAAGCGAAGGACGCTCTCGGATGATGCGTCCCGGCGGTGGGGACCGCGATCCGCGCGGCTCCGCTTCCCGAGGGAGATGACCTCCGCGAACTCCCGATTCACCGCCGATTTCTTCCCGCAATCTTTCCTTCCAAGCAAACGGATGCCGCCGCTTTTCATCGTCTTCAAAAAAAGCTAGAATAGGAAGGGAAGTGCCTGGGGGAACATCACTGCCGACGGCGCCCCGTTTTCGGCATGCAACGTCCGGGAAGAAACCTACAGCCAACGGGAGACGAGGATGGCCATCTCATTTCATTGCCCTTCGTGCAATCGCCGCATCGGGGTGGCGGACACCGCCGCGGGAAAAAAAGCGAAATGCCCTTACTGTCAACATGTCTCGACGGTGCCGGCCGGCGACGCTTCCGACGCTTCCGACGCTTCCGAGAAGCCGCGCGAGGAGGAGGCATCCCCCTCCGCCGATGAAGGTCCCCCCCGGCCTGAATCCGCCTCTGCCGGGCCACCGCCTCCCCCGCCCCCTCAAGGCGAACCGCCCCGGTCGCCGTACGACTCGCCGGAACATTTCTCCGACCCGAACGCCGGTTCGAGCCCTTTTCAAGTGGGAACTCCCGGGAAGCCGAAGCCGCCGATGCCGCACTCCCCGACCATGACGATCGTCGTCTCGGTTCTGATCGCTTTCTTCTGCTGCCAGCCGCTGGGGATCGCGTCGGTCGTGCTGGCCATCCTCGGCTACACCTCCTATGACAGCGGGAAATACGAGGACGCCGCCAATTACATCCGCTGGGCGATGCGACTGAACTACATCGCGATCCTCTGCGGGGTTGTCTTGATCATGTCGTGGTTCGGCATAATCGCCTTGTCGACCGTGGCGGGAGTATGATGTCCGAGCACGACGCTCCCCACCATCCGGAACCGGTCGATGCGGTCCCGGCGCCTCGGAGGGACGCCCCGCCTCGGCGCTGGTGGCCGCTGATCGTGGTCGTGGCGGCGATCCTTTTCGCCGGCGTGGCGGTCTACCTGAAAAACCCCGAAGGCGAGGCCCTTTTCCCCAAGTGCGTCTTCCACTCGGCCACGGGCCTGCACTGCCCCGGATGCGGAACGGCCCGGGCCTTGCATCACCTGCTCCACGGGCGATTCCTCTTGGCGTTGAACTACAACGTCCTCGCCGTCACCTTGCTGCCGGTGCTCCTGCTGTGTGTTCTTGCGGACCTGACGACCCGGACATGCGGCGTTCGCAATCCGATTCCCCCGCTCTCGTTGCGAATCGCCCTGGCGGTGGTCGCGGTGCTGTTGATCTTCGGCATCCTTCGGAATCTTCCCTTCTGGCCGTGGCTCCTGCTGGCCCCGCCGACGTAGAAACGCTTTGGGCATGTTCTCAATACGATTGCACACCGCAGGAGGAGGGGGTCCAGTTGCAGTAACACGGTTCCAGCCCGTTGCCCGAGGCCCAATGGAGGTCGATGTCGGTAATGCTGACCGGAAGCGACAGACTCGATTTGAGCCCACTTTTGTAGAAGTGTGCCGTGTAGACGCCCGGGACGGTCGCGATCACCTCGATGTAGTAATGGGTGGCGTCGAGTTCGTTGATGCGGATTTCCAGCCGCGTCTCGTCGCCACCGGGATCGCAGGGCAAGGTCTGGCTGTTGTATGGATAGGGCGAACTTGGTCCTCCAAGGATATAGTGCCCCTCTTCCTGAAACGGGACATCCCAATAATCGGAGGACCAGTCGGTGCAGGTGAAACCGCTCTCGCCGGCGAAAGTCACCCGGAGATAGGCCGGGGCGGTGATCCCCGATCCGGGATACAGTTCGTCGCTGCCGGAACTGGAGGAACTGGTCGCGGAGGAGGATCCCGAAGCGGAAGAGGAGGAGGCCGATGCCGGACCGGAAAGGGCGACGATCTCCCAACCGACCGACGGCGCCGAGTCGGCCAGTCGCCGGGCGTATCCCCGATATCCCGCGCTGCCGGTGTAGGCGTTCATGTAATCGGCGACGGTGAAGTAGACATCGGTGGCGACGTACGCTTGGCTATCGACATCGAAGCAGACGAGTCGGGCCAGGGCGGTCCGCGGAAGATAGGGACTCCCCGAGCCGGTCAGCGAAGAGATCAGCTCGAATCGCCAGAAGTCTTGCGGGGGAACGACCATCTCCCACCGTCCGCTCTGCCGGTTCCATGCGGCGGGGACCCGATCGCCGATGTTCCATGCCGCGACCCCGTCGGCGCCGATCGAACCGTCGGTGATCGACGTCACTTGAGAACGGACATCGTCGGCCACGAACCCGACGTGATAGATCCGTTCCGTTCGCGTCCAATCGCTCGCCGCGAACCATCCCCCCGAGACCCCACTCTTCGCCGGACGATACCAGAGCGGCACGGCCGTCGCGCTGGGCATCGCCTCCCGCACGCCGTCCACCGTCCGTCGCTCCAGCGGCCCGGTCAGCTCCCAGATCCGCACGTGCCTCCGATCCGACCGGGCATGCGCCCATCCACTGGTGCCGGAGGCCGTGTTGCCACCGGCATCCAGGGAAACATCACGGTAGTCGTTCCGCCGGTCGGGCAATCTCAGGGAAGCATCTTCCGGAACGTACGATTCATAGGGTGAGGACATTGGTTCACTTATCTCGCAAAGGATGGAGGTTCGGGGCGAAAAGCAAGCGAAACGATCACGGCATGTCGCTCCGGAAGAGCTGCTGGAAATCGCCGTCGTCGTAGAGCGAATCGGAGCCGTTGGTCAGATCGACCCAACCGGCGGGATCTTCGCGGTAGCAAGCGTTCCAGCCGAAGGTCTCCCCCCCAGATTTGATCGCTCGCTGGCGGAACAGATAGCGGATCTCCCACGCGAACGGCGAAGGCCCCTCTTCGAGCCCGGCGCGGTAGAGCTTGTTCGCATCGGCTCCCTCGAACAGCATCGTTCCGGCGGGGCATCCGAGAAACGGCTGATCGTTGACGGTTCCCTGAAGAGACTCGATCGTCTCCCATGGCGGATGGACCACCTGGTGCCATGTGAGGTGATGTTCGGTGATCGGGATCCGCTTGACGATGTTCTCGTCGCCCGGCAGCGGGATCGTCGCATCGTCGGTCCACTGCCACCCCCGAGGAGCCAGTGCGAGGGTCTCGGCGGCGAACCGCATCCGGTAGGTGATCCAGGTGTCGGCTTCGCTCACCGGACCGTCCGGTCGATCGTCCCCGGCCACCGAGCGGTAGGTCACCACCGCCAAAGCGAGCGCATCGGTATAAGTGTTCAGATCCTCCTCCAGATCGGCCAGCGTTCGGGCATCGACCGCATCCGCATCGAACGGCTCGAAATGGACCTGCGTCGCCACGACCGTCGGCTTGCCGGGATACGCCAGCCGGTGACTCTCCCGGAATTCGTCCGATTGGCCGAGCATCTTCTCCGCGAAGGCGTCGCGCTGCTCCCAGGGAATCAAGAACCGCCGCTTCGCCGTGAAGCCGGCGAGGGAATATTGTTCGACCGGGGAACCGCCCAGTTCCTGAAATTGAAGGCTCATCGTTCACGTTCCTTTCTCGGAGATTCCTCGAAACAGAGAAACGTACCGCTCAAATTCCGGACGAAGAGGAGGATGAAGACGAGGAAGAAGAACTCGACGACGGCGCCACGCCCAGCAGTGCGATATCGAACGTCACGCTCCCGCCCGAGGCGGTCAGTCGCAACGTTTTGGCCGTCGAGGTGACCTCCCATCCGGTTTGCAGATGACTCAACAAAAGCGGGCTTCCGGGCATCGCCTTGACCTGATCGCCCGAGGCCCCCATCGGGGCCTCCCAAGCATTGCTTACGGCCCCGCCGACCAGCAGCGCCGCCGTGCCGGTGGTGTTGCGGTTGACGATCAACACCGCCTTGACCCGCGCGAAGCCGAGGGTGATCGTATCGCCGAAGAGCGATTGAGTGAGGGCGTCGAGCGACAGATCGAGCGTTTCGCTGTCGACGAGCGTGACGTCCGAATCGTGCCAGAGCACATCGGCGGTCAGGTCGCCGCCGTGATCGTACAGATCGGCGCTGAGGGAAATCGCATTGCGGTTGACCACCGGCATCTCGCCGAGGTAATCGCGCCAGTTCCAACCGAGTTGGGCCGAGACCTTCGCCCGCAGGGATGTCGTCATGATGGCTTTCCGTTCTCTGATGAAAGGAGGAATCGAATGTCGGCAATAAAACGAACTGTGACCGCAACGTCACAGGGAAGGATGGATACGCACCCGGTACTCCCGGCGAAAGTTCCAGAGTTCCACCGCGGTGTCCCACCGGACCGAGCCTTCCACGAGCGCGAGATGCGCCGTGCCCTCGCCGTCGGGGCAAGTGAGCCGCTCGCGGTCCAGGACCGCATCGATCCGGTCGATCCTCGCCCGGGCATCGGTGGGATCGTCGTGCCGGAGTTCGAGACGGAGCCGCACCTCCTCGTGAAGGCCGGATCGATTGCTCCGGGCCACCACTTCGCTCGAACGCCGTGTCCAGAGCACATGCGGCAATCGTCCTCCCAGGTGGCGGCCCATGCTCACCTGCTCGACGGGAACCGCTTCGTACAGTTCGGCGGTGGTCTTCCAGTACCGGTAGATTGCTTCTTCCAACTGCATCGCTTGGCTTTCTTCAAGTTCGAGGGGTGGTGGTTCGCAAAAAGAGACAGCGGCCTCAGGCGTTGGGAAGGACCTCCGCTTCGACGCAGGTCACCCATCGCTCGTGATCTTTCGGCCGCACCGATTTCAGGCGAAGCCAAAGACCGTCGTGCATGCGGAGCCGATCGGTTGGCAGAATCGGCTCGTTCTCGGCGAGGAGGAACTCCACCGTAATCCGACTCCCCTGGAATTCGTGTTCCCCGGGATCACGCAGCTCCGCCACCCTTCGCTTGGCCGGCAGTCCGGTCTTCCACGGAAGCCACCTCGGTCGGGGAAATCCGCCGTCGGATGCGATCTGCTCGGCCCGGTACACGTCGACGAACTCATCGAGGCCGTGATGCAGGACGAGGTGACCGCTCTCGCATCGCCAGCAGTGATTCATCGGGGAATTGCGGATCTCGGAGATCACCCACCCGTCGTCATGGGCGTCGAGGAGCACATCGCCGAGGCGCGGTGTTTCGGTCAGCTCCTCTTGCAAGAGATACCACCGCGCGTGCAGCACGACGTGATGCTGCGCTGCTTCCCCCCGTCGTCGTGAAGCGATGGGGCGCATCAGGGCCCCGGCGATCGTCCGGCGCATGTCGCTGCCGGGACGGGTGAGGACCACCTCCTGGAGACCGTCGAAATGCAACAGGTCGTCGTTGGACGAGAATAGGTTCATGAAAGCACCTCTGGGTGAGCGGTTCGTCGGAAAAGATCCGAAAGCGGGGATCGATGGATCAGGTCGTCCCCTCGGAACGGATCTCGAACGGGGCCTCGGCGGCCAGCTTCCGCTCGCACCAGTCGACCGTCTTTTGCAACTCGGCGAGGTAGGCGTTCCACGAAACCGATTGCCCGTCGATGTAGTAGGTCGGTTTCGGTCGGGCGGTCACTTCGGCGATCCGCGCGAGGGTCTGGGTCTTGATCGTGTGGATTTGGGTCAGATCATCGGACATGGTCGGGCTCCCTGGAAGAAATCAACGGTGATCAACGTGTCGTCGGCAGGTCGTGAGGCACGAACGGGGACGCCGGGCTCCCTCCAGGCGTCCCCTTCGCGGCGAGACATCATCCGGTACATTTAACCACATACCGGGGATTCAGCACGGCGGGGACGCCGCGCTCGCTCGCCTTGAATCGCACCAGAAGATCCTGGTTGAAGTCGGCCTCGCTTCCCGGAGCCGACTGCGTCACCGTGATCGGCCAGTTCTCCATGTAGGCGAACGCCTTCTTGAAGTTGCCGAGGAACCAGTACTTCTTGGCGTCCGATTCCGAAACGCCCGAGGCCACGATCCGCCGGTACGCCAGACGGCTCGAGACGACCTGGTACTTGCTCAACGGATTGGCGGCCGTGGTGACGGTCGCTTCGCCGGAAGCCTGGTAAGAGATTTCGGTGGCCGAAAAGACCCGATTCGCCGCATGGCGGTAGGCGGGCATGACGAGCACGGCGTTGGGCTCGATGAGCACCGGTTCGCCGGTATTCGGATCGACCATGTTCGCCAGCAGATTCTCGGCGGCATCGACATCGGTCCAGTCGACCAACTCATTGCTCGCCAGAACGTTCGTCCAATCTCCGCCGCTGCTGTAGTAGGTATTGTATTCGCTGCCCTTCCACTTGTAGCTGTTCACCGCACCGACGACGGTGTCGATGATGCGTTTCTCCTTGTTCAGTCCCAGCACCTCGCCGACCTCGGCCGCCCGGTTGAGCACCAGATGGGTCCGATCGAAGAAGATCGCCTCGCGGGTCACCGGGACGATGAGCCCGTGCTTGGTGGTCGAAGGCGTTTCGATGTAATCTTCGCCGAATCCGACGTGGGGATAAGGCATGCCGGGGGCGACTTCCATCGCCTCGTCGGCCACCCCGGCGGCGCCGGGAATCTTCTCGCCGTCGAGTCTCGTGGAGATCGTCTCGACCATCTTGGAGAGCCGGAACGCCTCCTGGCGATAGGATTCGAGAATCTTCGAGTAGATGACCTGTCCCGAGACGTTCAAAAAGGCGGTCACGTCGACGCCTTCGGTCGCCTCCATCAACGCCACGCCCCGGCAGGAACGGGGATCGAGTTCGCTGACCCACCGATGCCCATCGGGAATGAGCGCTTCGGCCAGGTCTCGGAGACTGAAGTCCTCGGGTGTCAGGTCGCCCTGCTGGAGGGCTTCGGAGAGGTGTTTCACGGTCTTTTCCGCGCCGTCCAAGTCATAACGGCGACGTAGTTCCCTATATTTGATCGCGGTCAAGAGAATATCCTTTCAAATAAGAGTGATTCGTGGTGGTCATCGCGTGGCCGGGAGGAGATGTCGCCCGGACGATGATTTCGAAATCCATCGAAAATGCCATGATGTACTTTTTTACAATATCACCCGGTCGTCAGGCGCCGCTGTAGGTGGTTCCGCGGATGCCGCCGGTCATGACGGTCGACTGCAAACTCACCAGGATGCTGGTCGTGGCGGAGGCGGCCCTGGCGGCCACTCGTCCGATCGCCTCACTGGCATTGGAAACGGCGGCGAGGACCTGGTCCTCCAGCGCCGTGCCGGAGGTCGCTTCGTCGATGCCCATCAGATCGCCGATTTCGTAGGTCGCGCTGGGGCAGGTGTATTCGAAGACACCGGTCGTCGCCACCCGGATCGGCGCCGTGTCGCCGTCGCGGCTGTGCTGCATCGCCACGCCGAGGAAGTTCGTCGCGAACAGCGTTTGGTTCGCCGATTCGCTCGATTCATCGGCTTGGGACGAAGCCGGCTTCACGTCGTCGGTATCGAGATAGACCAGATCGCCGATCTCGATTTCCGTCGATGAATCCACCGCCGCCACCACCGGATTCGTGTCGCCATATCTCCATCGCATCTTGTCGCTCATACTGGAATCTCCTTGTCAATACGGTTCTTGAAATGACTCCCCCGAGCAATCATTCAGTCGATGCCCTGGAGATGTTTCTCACACTTTGCTTTCTCCTCGGCCGGTCTTCAGGTGATCCGCGCCAGGAAATCTTCTCGACCGCGAACCTCCACCGGCCGGCTCGGGTGCTGCTCCCGGCAGACGGGATTCTGCCGCGTCCCCTTTTCGCTTTGCAGATCCTTCCTCATTCCCTCGCAAAGAGCAATGCGGTCCTCGATGAGCTTTCGGGCCACCTTTTCGCTACTCGTATTCAAAAGAACATCGAGAAAAGATTCGCTCCAAAGCGGCACTTGGGCGCCGTCTTCCCCACTTCGATCGCTCGGAACCCGATACTGGTGAATGAGACGGTAGACGCCAAGCTGCCGCTGTTTCTCGACAAGCGATTCTTCCAGCGTGGCGACTTGCTCGCGAAGCCGCTTCCTTTCCACCTCGCCGTCGGCACGGACCGATTCGATCAGGTCGGCCCGGTGTCGTCGTAGATCCTCCTCCGTCAATGCGGCCAGTTCAACGGCAGGGGGGCTCTCCGATCCACCCGCTTCGAAGAGTCCTCGCGTGGTCGCCGGATCGGAGACCAGATCGACACTCCGCACGGCGAGGATCCGCCGAACGACGGAACCTTTGTCCTCCCGCACGACCTCCGCCTCGACGTGATGAGAAAAACCGACGTGCTCCGGCGCATGCTCCGCGTCCCAGAACAACTGTTCCGCGACCGCATGCCGTGGGTTGAAATGCAGATCGGCGTAAAGCCCCTCGCCGCGGCGATAGGTGACGTTGCGAATCGAACCGATCCGATCCTGGTATCGACGGGGACGGGACACATCGCCTTCGCCGTGATTCACATAGACCCGGGCGTTTTCGTAAAGCGGCGCCGCCTTTTCGAGCGTGGCCGGGGGATAACTTCGCCGGTTACGGCTCTGTCCGCCGAGGATCTTCACCCCGTGCAGGATGCCCTGCCGGCGGTCGATCCTCAGCGCGATGCCGCGGGAATCGACAAATTCCTGAATCATTGAGGTCATCGCTGTTCCTTTCCGATTGTTGAATGCTTTGGTTCCTGGAAATGTTCGCGACGATTCCAATAGCGCCGCATCCCGTTCGCTCATCGTTCCGATTGCTCCACCGTCTTCCGGAGATGCTGAATCGTTCCATCCTGAACGGTCAACTGTACGGCCACCGAACCGAAAAACCCGCGAAGGAGCGACTCCTCCTTGATGCGTTCCCAAATGGCGTCGGCCTTTTCGATCATGCGACGATTGACTTCCGAATGGGCCATCGAAGGATGTCTGCTTTCGTATGGTTGTGAAGGGAGTTCTGTCATGATTCATTCCAGAAAAAAGAAGTTCGGATAAGCCCTCCTGGTCGAGACGTTCTCCGTTCCTTCTGGAGGGGACAAGCATGATGATTATTCCACTTTACTTGCCGTCGCGTTTCAAACAACCTCGGTTTTTGGCCACCTCCGGGGCGACATCTCCGCCGTAAAGGACCGTGTTCCTATTGGTTTCGACCGTCGATTTCCGCCAAGTGCGATCGTTCCTGACGAGGATCGAGACCGTGTCGCAGGGCCATCGTTTGCGGCGAGAGGACGCCGTGCTTCAGGAGGATCTCGTCGGCCCGCGTCTCCTTGTAACGATCGCGCACGGCCAACGACGGCGGAACCGCTTGGATTTGAACCCGATCGACCGCATCATCCGGAAGCACTCCGGCCGCCGAAGCGACGGCGACGACCCGGCGCATCACCTCCAGGTCGTCCTCGATCAACGATGCCTGGAGCCGCTGGAACATGCGCACCGCCGGCCCCTCGGCGACCATCGTCGAAGCGTAATTCGAACTGGAGGCATCGCTCGAGAGCATGAACTCCGGCATCACCAATCGAGCCGCGATCGCGCGGAGTTCCGCCTGGAGTATCGCCACGTAGCGGCTGGCATCGATCGCCGCTACCGGAAATTCATACTCGGTCCCCTGATGGGCATCGAGGATCGTTCCGGGGGAGAATCGTTGGAAATTTCGGGTCGAACCGGTTTGCCCCGAGGTGACCGTCGCCGTCGACTGGTTCTGAACATAGCGACGGATCGACTCCGCGTTGCCCCCGGGATGTTTGCGGATCAGCGCGATCGCCGATTGAATTTCCGCGACGACGCTCATGTTCCGGAGCAACTTCTCGGCGCGTCGCAGATTCTTGCGAACCGGCAACAAAAGCGAGATTCCGCGTTTCACGTTCGCGTCGACGTTCGCCTTCCGGTGCTGGATCTGATCGCCGTCGATCCGTTGCCCGTCGATCCAGTAGGCCTCGACCGTTTCGACGTCGCCGGGCGCCGTTTCGATGCCGAGCCGATAGCGGCCGTCCTCCCGGTATTCCAGCGGTGCGGCCACCTGATCGGGTTCGACGAACCGCACCTGGATCAGCCCGCCCTCGGTGGGAAAAAACCGGAGAAAGACTTCCCCGTCGCGGTCGAGCCTTCGGACAATCTCCTGCTGCCGCCGGTGCCATCGATTCGTTCGAACAAAGGTATCCACCACCGACTGCACCTCCGTGCTCAGCGTGGCATCCTCCTTGTTTTTCGGATGGGCCTGGTACCGGTGTCCGTCGCCCACGAGGTAGTTGATCCGATTCTCGATCGCGTTGATGGCGAACTCGTTCGTCGTGGCTATTTTCCGGCAATGAATGCGAATCTGCTCCAACGTCGCCTCGTTCCAACCATGAGCACGCATTGGTGATTCGGAGGAACTCGCCGTCCCGATCATCTGCCAGGGACCGTCGTCTCCGTCGAAGATCGCATCGAGCGGATCGACATAACGGTCGTCGAGATCGAAAAACGCTTCGAGTATCCGGTCGACGGGATTCGCGGCGTCGTCATCCGACCGCGGCTGAGGAGAAATCGTTCGGGACATCGTGCATTTCCTTTCCAGTGAGAGGTGATTTTGTACGGTTATCCACTAAAGATCGAGTTCCAGCGGAAGGTGATCGCCCAATCCATCCTCCGCCTCGAAAGACGTCTCTTCGCGGATCCATCGGTTCGCCAGACGGACGGCCATTTCGAGCGCATCGGGTCCGTCGTCGTGGTCGCCGGCTGGAAATTCCCGGAGTTGTTCGACCAGAAGTCGTGTTCCGGGAGAATCGGCGCGGAACTTGATCCTCCGACGACTCAACAACGGGCCGAGCCGGCGGATGCGAACCCGCTTGTTCGTGAAATTACGGATCGGATACGGAACCAGCCCCGGGAGCCCGTTCGTTCGAAACGCTTCTTGGAAGTGGTCGCGCAGCAACTCCTGGAACTGGTTCGACTCCACACCGAAGACATCGGGATCGAACCGCCGGCAATGCTCCACCCCGGCATCGACGATTTCATCGACCGGTCGTCGGGCCAATTCGGCCTCGACATAATAGATTCCTTGACGATCGAGCCCAAGTCGTACCAATGCCGAATAGTCGCCCCGACGATCGTCGCGTCCCTTGCTGGGGTCCAGAGCGATCGTTTTGACCCGAAGTTCCGTCGGCATCCGCTCGAACCAGATCGTCTCGTCGAAGTACGACTCCGGCCATTCGCAGAGTTCCGGCGAGATCGGCGAGTTCTGCTTCTCCCGCTCGAACGTCGTCCTTCCGCTTTCAACCCGCATCTTCATCAAGGTGTACAGATCTTCCATCTCCGGCCACAATACGACCGCCCCGGCGTCCATCGCCGGCCGATGCGTTTCATAAAATTCCCGGGCACGCCGGAGGGAAATCTCCCCCTCGTCGCTTCCGGAACGGTCGGTGTAGATCGCTTCCCAGGTTTCCCACAGGCCCAGGTTCTCCGGCCACTGCTCGATCGCCTGGAAGGTCCGTGAGATCCACCCCGGCTTTTCGGTCAGTTCCATCGCAATCGCCGATCGGTGCAACGCGGTCGCCAGTTGCAACACGTGGGTCTCGCGATTGCCCGCTTTCAACACGGTCCCGTGGAACCAGTCGCGGGAGCGTTTTCTCGCCTCGGGAGAGAGCATGTGACGATCGTTCTGCAAATCGTCGCAAATGATTAGGCTCGGTCGATGCTCTCTCCACCGTCTTCCGCGAAGTTTCTGGCCGGTGCCGTACGCCTCGATCGCCACGCCGTTTCTCAGCACCACGGCCCCGCGACGCCAGATCGGCCCCTTGCCCCAACTCTCCGGATAGTCGCGCGAAAGCCGATGATTCTCGGTCAGTTCGATTTTGAGATTCTCCAAATGGGCATGGGCCTGCGATCGGGTATCGGAAAGCAGCCAAATGTACGATTCTTCCTCTTCCAGCGCGGCGCGGAGGGGATAGGCGAGCGAGCCGATCGTCGACTTCGCCGCTCCTCGGGGCGCAAGCACGTTGAGATGCCGACCGCGTCGGTGGAAGCATTTGTCCAGTTCCTCTCCGAGCCAATGATGCATCCGTGAAGGGGGAATGCGGAAGTGTTCCGGCAGATAATACCGGGCCCAATCGAGCATGCTTCGCGTTTTCCTCCGACCTTCGGGAGAATCCACTCCTTCGGTCCCGGTTTCCAGCCTTCGGGTGAATTCGCTGATCATCTCCCGCAACCGATCCCAGCTCACGGGGAAATCGTATCGGAACAGGTTCACGACGCCTCCTCCGTTTCCGTTTCGTTTCCGCCTCGACCGGCGGCGAGCGTCTGCGGAGCCTCTTCCACCGAGGACGTGGAATTGAGTCCATCGAGGAGAAGCTGCAATCGTGTGAGGATCTGTTTGCGGCAATCCACGCTGGAAACCTCCTCGATGACGATCTCGGCCAACTGGCCGAGAATCCGATTCACCTGATGTCTTGTCACCGTGTCGCTGTTCCGTTTGCCGAACTGTTCCGGACGACGATGTTCCAAAAACCAAGCCGCCGCTCTCCAGTACTGTTCTTTCTGAGCTGCCTGACGAATGCTCTTGACGAAGTAGACCTCGGCCTGTTGTTCCGACCTGGCCACGTCGGCGGCGAATTGGCCGTCGCGTTCGATTTCCCTGCGGATGGTTTGCGGACTGCATCCCACGTAACGCGCCGCTGCTTCCCGGCTGCAACCGACGGTCAAAATCGCCAGCACTTCCCGTTTTTTTCCTTCGTCGAGCTTCCTGCCGTGCTTCCGCATCATCGTGTCGACCTCCTTTTCGTGTTTGTCGTTCCTCCCATTCGCCCCGACGGTTCGAAGGATCAGTCAGGATCGCTCGGACCGAGAAATTCGAACGAGACGACCGCCCGACCGGCCGATCCGCGGTAACCGGGGATGAAGCGACCGGCGGTTCCCGAACCGGTCTTCTTGACGCCGACCGGCCGCCACCGGGGATGACGCCGACAATGCGCGATCACCGCGGGATGACTCGCCGTGATGTTGATCCGGTGGCCCTCTTCCCGATGGAGCGTCGCGACCGTATCGAGCACGGCCGCCCCGATCCCGACGCCCTGGTAATCGGGCAAGGTGACCAACCGGCTGACGCGGCGGCGGTGTTTCGCCCCGATCATACTGAGGGTCGCACAGAACGCGACGGGCACTTCGTTCCACAGAGCGAGGAAACATCGCGCCGTCACGCTCAACGAACCGCTCAAATAGTGATGACGCGCAAAGAGGGACCACGCACGACGCTCGCAACGAACGATTCGAAGCTCGATCCCCGGTCGCCGATGACACCTCCTTGTGACCGATCCGGTGGCCATGTCGAGCACCCAATCCGGCTCGAGCCACTCGGTCACATCGTAGTGACACGTCACCGCCACGAAACGGCGATTCACACGCCCGCCGCGAATCGATCGGGCGATCGCCGCCGATCCGATACGGGCCACATTCCGATCGACCACGCTGGTGAATTCGTCGAAGACGACCACCTCGCCGGGGTTCTCCTCCGCCTCCTGCATCTCCGGGGCCAAAAGCGCCCGAACCAGATCGCATCGGAAGCGTTCCCCGTTGCTCAAAACGCCGTAGGGCTTGATCCAACTCGGAGGAGAACTGAAGCCGACGGTGGTGAACAGACTCGTCACCCGGCGGACCGGCACCTCCCCGAAGCAGTCGATGACCGCCTTGTTTTCGGGCCAGTCATAGTTTGTGTACATCCGATCCCCAAAAAGTTTTCTCGACACCGTACTCTTTCCGCTGCCGGAGGGCCCGACGATGAGCCCGATTCGCCAGTCGCCATCCAGCGGCGGCCGATCGAGACGGAAGACTTCCCGGCTTCGCTGCTCCACCGGCACGTCGAACATTCCGGCGACCTGACGCACCCGAAAGGAATCGTGAAGAGGGCAATCGACGGCCACTTCCATCGACATCTCTTGGGGAGTTGCGGAATCCGTCCTCGTTTTCATCTTCGCTCCTTATCCTGACATGAATGGTATTCAAAGATTCACCAACCGGCATTTTCGCCCTTCGGCGGTCAGGGCTTCATAAACGTCCCGCTGTTCCGCTTCGTCGGCACACTCCACGACGACCTGGATGAGCTCCGGGATCGCCACTTCGTCGGGGGCGGAACCATGCTCGATCGCCGATTCCTCTTCTCCGGCGGTCAGCGATTCGAGAAACGATCGAACCGCGTCGCTCTCCGTCTCGACCTCGGCCACCAGTGCGTCGAGCTTCGCGCGATCGGCCGTCGCCAGCGAGGTCAGCGGATCGAGCAGCGTCAGGAGTTTGTCGGCTTCCTCTTGCGTTAAATCGAGAACCAGGACCGGCACTTCCTGGTCGGGCGTCGTTTCCGCCCGGAGATGTCCGTCGATCAACTCCAGCCCGCCGTCGGGACATTCCCGGGCCAAAAGGGCATCGGCGTATCCGATCTCTGAAAGAACGCCCCGGAGCACATCCTGCTGCTCGACCGGGTGCGTTCGCCAATTCCGAGGATTGGGGCGAAGCTCGTTTGCCCGTACACGTTTCAACGTTCGGATGCGATCGCGTATTTTCATGATGGATTCCTTCTTCGTTCATTTCGTCGGGAAACTGCGTTGGACGGCTGCTCCAGTTCATGAAGGCGGTCCTGGAGATTCGAGATCTGCAACTCATGCGCATCGAGCCGCGCGGCATGACGCGTGAAGAGCGCCCAGAGTTCTTCATCGTGCGCGAGGGCCCGTTCCATCTTTTCGCAAAGCGCGGCGATCTGCGTCGCGATGACCGCCAGCTTCGCATGGACCTTCATCATCCAGGGAACGACCGAAAGCAAGGTCGGCACGATCAACGCCGCCACCGCCAGCCATTCGCTCAGACTCAGAAAACAGGATTCGCTCGCACTCATTTCCATGGCCATCTCCTTCCTTCGGTGCGCAATGCGCCGCTTTCGCGAACGGCATCATTGCTTGTCGGGAAACGGAATCGTCGCCGATTCACGGTTCGGGCTGGCTCCCGGTCCCCGGGGTTCTTCGCTCGGACGAACGCCGTGCGGCACCGGAATGCGGTTCCGATCGCCGCCGAACGAAACGACGATGTCGAACATCTCGCACAGCGAAGCATAGAGCATCAGCGATTCACGCGGGGTGATGCGATACGTGGCGAACCGACTGTCCAGCCGCGTCGCCTCGACGATGTGCTGGTCGAGCGCGGTGACGAACATGCGGGCATCGACGTTCCGCAGATTCACCTGGTTCAAGAGCGGGATGTTCGGGTCGCTGCCGTCGAGACGGTAGGGAAGATCGAACTCCCGACCCGCCGGACGGGCCACCTCGTCGCCGAGCGGGCTCTGTTCGTTCATCTCCTCCGGAAGCGTGATGTCGAGGTCTTTCGCCCGGGCTTCGAGCGTCTTGATGTCGACATCGCTCGGGTTGTGCGTGATCTTACGACGGAGATAATCGAGCCGCACCAAGTGCTCGATGATGAAATCGTTCGTCGCCGTATCCCAGCCGCTCTGCACGCCGAATTCACCATCCTGCAGCACTTGCCCCCGAAACAGCAGACAATGCCCCACGTAGGTATGCAACGAGCGATTGCGAAATCGAGTCATCGCGTCTTCGAACGTATCTTTGCCGATATGTGCCATGGTCGTTTCCTTCGATGAAGTGATGGATTTATTAACGTTGTCGTGGTTGATTCCGAATCGTATTCATTCTTGCGGGATCGGCTCCGCCGGAAGCGGATGCCAATCGTGGATGCGATAGAACTTGTCGGCGACGCGGTCGCGCATCGAATGAGCGAAGGCGACCAGATTCCCGTCGCTGGAAGTCGCGGCCCGTTTCAGCTCCTCGTCGTAGAGACGTCCGAGGGTGGCATCGGCCGTGGGACTCCGCCCCGAGAGGGCATACACCCCGGCGAGTTGGGCGGCGTATTCGTCGTTCAGGGGGCGATGGTCGGGCATTTTCTTCGATTCCGCATGGTTTACCGCTTCCTCTCTTCCCTTGCGGCGTTTCCAACGATGCCAAAGGAATCGCAGTGTCCAGACGACCACCAGCGCCGTCGGACCGCTGATGCCCAACATCGCCAACGATCGGAGCAACAGGCGCTGCCGGAGCATTTCTTGCAAGGGATTCGCGGGAACCTGTTCCGACGATCGCGGTTTATCGGAAACGGAACGTGGTGGGTTTTTCTCTTTGACTTTGGGGACGGGATCTCCATGGTCGCTCTCCGGCGCCGGCGGCTCGACGGGACGAGGTGGCGATGGAGGAATCCCGCGAAGCTCGGATTCCGGCGAACGCGGCGCGATACCCGCTTCTCGGAGAAAACGTCGAATCCTTCCACCGTAGGTGGCGTAAATCGCCCGACCGTCGGTTCCCCAGATCAGTCCGACCAGCTCCCCCCGCCGGTTGAGCACCGGTCCTCCGGAGTCGCCCTGGCGGACGTGGCCGAAGATCAACATCGTCTCGACGCCGCCGGTGATATGTGTACTGATGTATCCATTCACCTCTCCCTTCCGGCAGACGAGCGGCCCGCCGGAAGTGAACCCGCAATAATGAACCCGCTCACCCGGCACGGGCCAGTTTTCGGCAAGCGGCACCGGCGATTCCCCGGGATTCTCCAGCAATCGCAGTACGGCCAGATCCCATTTCCGGTCGATCGCCAGAAGTTCGGCCGCCGACGCCGATCGTCGGTTTCCGGCGATGCTCACGCGGCCGACCCCTTCGCGAAAGAGGTGGGCGACCGTGAGCACTCCAAGTCTCCCCTCGCCGCTTTCGAGCGCGACCAGCACGCCGCTTGCCCGTGAGACGATCGCCGCTTTGCTTCTCGGATCCTGGAGCACATTTTCGACTCTCACCACCGCCTCGGCCCCCGCCGTGCGATCGACCGGCATTCCGGCCTCCAAGGGGCTCCGGTTCGGCACGACGGCATCCCGGTCCCACACGCAACTCCCTCCCCAACACGTCGATCGGGCATTTCCCGAGATCGGGTCGGCGGCGTCCAACGTTTCGTAAGGAGCCATCGCCATCAGGAGCAGCACGATCATGAACCCCACGCCTCTGGGGCCCAGGTGGCCGATTCGAGCTCTCTCAAATAATCGTACATTGATATTCATAAAACGGACTCCTTGCCAAATCGGCCGGTTCCGTGAGTCGATCGACGAGGTTCGGCACCGGATCGACCCCCGCATATCGATCGGCCGCGGCACAAGCTTGGCTGCAAAAAGGAGGACGTTTGCCGCCGTTTGCCTCTGCTTGCCTCTCCTCGCCTTCAGGTCGCGCCCAGAGCCGGATGCCCGGAAGATGCAACATCGCGGCGGTCAGGACGCCCAAGTACCCGTAATCGCAACCGGCGAGCCGCCGCATGTATCTGGTCGCCTTTTCGCGTTGATACCGGGTCCACCGCGATCCGGCGTTCGCTCCATAAACATCGATGCGATGCGGAAATCGGGCCACTTGGCTCTCCAGCGTGACCGCCCGACCACCGTGCCACTCGCGAACTTCGAGGCAGAACAGGTCGTCGTCCCACCAGGCGGCTTTGCCGGCGTGACTGTGAATGCCCCGCCCCGCGATGGAAATCAATCCTCGGCGCCGAAAGAGCAACAAATCGCCGTCTCGGATCCATTTCTTCGCCTCTTCCAAGGATTGGTATTTCGTTCGCCATGGAAAATCGTTCATCGGCAAGCCTCCTCACCGCGCTGTCGCCACGGCCAGTCGTGGGGGATATCGATGAAATGAGGGTTGGGGCATCGCTCGCGCCATGCCCGGACCTCTTCATAACGACTGCGTTCGGGTTCCTTCAGTTCGATGCGGCAGGGCTTCTTTTCTTGATGGAGCCACTCGACCCGCGGGGCTTTGTGCAACTGCTCCCGGATGCGGCACTCGGTGCAAGGCATTCGAGTGAGAATCCCGCACCTTCGGCATCGACGCAGAGGCCCCGTCGATTCCGGAATCGGCTTGGGACGAATGTACACATGGCGCTCGCCTCGGGCGATCGCGCTGACCGACCCCCGGCTCACCCCCGTGATTCGCGAAATCTGCCGCTGGCTGTACTCGCCTTCGGACAACAACAGCTCCACCTTTGCCACCAACTCGGGATCCAACACCGCCTACTCTCCTGTTCGCTCTCTCTTGGAAAACCGTTCGGAAATATCCAAGAATGAAAAAAACCCGTCGTCGAATCGACCGGACGGAATCCGAGAAGGGTGATTTCCCAGGAGTTCCGCGGGATCGATCCCACGACGGGCCCTGCAAGTCCCACGATGCCGCCTTCAAAAAAAGACGCCGCGGGCTCGCGCAATACCCGAAGGGTTGGTTTATGTCAAATCGGCTCCCGGGGCGGAATGGG
The DNA here is from genome assembly GCA_964632505.1 of uncultured Planctomycetaceae bacterium. Taxonomy (GTDB): domain Bacteria; phylum Planctomycetota; class Planctomycetia; order Pirellulales; family Thermoguttaceae; genus CAZWCE01. The sequence goes on from CAZWCE010000001.1 coordinate 204,289, forward strand.
CTTCCTGCCACCGGGAACAGTTTCCAGGATAGTGCGAAGCCGATGCCGGACAAGAGGCGTTTTTGGCCACCTCGGTGCCGGAACATGTTTCCTTCCGAATCTCATTTCCGACGAACCAGCCCCCCGGCCAAGCGTTTGTCTCTCCACATCCGTCGTGATACAATCGTCGGGATCGGCAAGTATTGAATCACCTTCCCGGAACGCCCCCTCTTCCTCAAGGAACCACAATCATGGCCTCTTCGTCGTGTGCTTCGAAGCTATGGCAAACAGGGATCTTTCTCTTCGGACTCTGTCTCGGAGGAGATCTCCCGGCCATGGAACATCGGAACGAGTTGTCCGAGGAAGTGCGCCGTGCGATGGAGCGGGCGACGACGTTCTTCCGCGATCACGCCGCTTCGCACGGAGGGTACGTTTATTACTACAGCCTGGATTTCGAGGATCGTTGGGGAGAAGGCAAGGTCCCCTCGAGCACGATCTTCGTGCAGCCTCCCGGCACGCCGACGGTGGGAACGGCATATTTGAAGGCCTATGAAGCGACGGGGAACCGCTTCTATCTCGAAGCGGCCCAACTCGCCGCCGAGGCGCTGGTCGCGGGGCAGTTGCAATCGGGTGGGTGGACGCAAACGATCCATTTCGCTCCTCCCGAGCGCGGGCGGATGGGCCATTACCGGACTCGACCCGGCGGATCGTGGAACCACTCTTCCCTCGACGACGGGCAGACCCAGGCGGCGTTGAATCTGCTCATGCGCGTCGATCGGGCGCTGGATTTCCGTCACGATACGATTCACCAGGCCGCTCGCTTCGGCCTCCAATCGCTGCTCGAGGCCCAGTTTCCGAACGGGGCGTTCCCCCAAGTGTGGGATGAACCGGTTCCGCCGCGGCCGATCCTCACTGCCCGTTACCCGCGGGGCGATTGGAAGACGGAAGGGCGAATCAAGGATTACTGGAACCACTACACCCTGAACGACAACCTGGCCGGCGACGTTGCCGAAACCTTGATACTCGCGCACCGAATCTACGGTGAAAAGCGATTTCGCGTCGCGCTGGAAAAACTGGGGGGATTTTTGATCCTATCGAGAATGCCCGAGCCTCAGCCCGGTTGGTGCCAACAGTACAATGCTCAGATGGTCCCCATATGGGGCCGCAAATTCGAACCGCCGGCGATCGCCGGTTGGGAATCGCAAGACGTCTTGGAAACGCTCATCAGGATTCACCACCACACCGCCGACCAGAAGTATCTCGAGCCGATCCCCGAAGCGCTCGATTATTTCACCGAACAATGCCTCCTGCCCGACGGAGAAATCGCCCGCTATTACGAGTTTCACACGAATCGGCCTCTCTACATGAATCGTGATGATCAACTCACTTACGACGACTCCGACCTGCCGTCGCACTACGGTTGGAAACAGGAGGCTCGTTTCGAAGAAATCGAAAAGGCCTATCAAGAAGCCTTGCAAGGGAGCGATACCGACGATCCGACTTCCCGACAGGTCTCGAAGGAGCGCGTCCTCGACATCCTTCGGCAGCTCGACGAAGAAGATCGCTGGGTCTCCACCTACACGGGCGAACGTCTTGTCGGTCAGCCGAATTTTCCGAAAGGCTTCCGCTATCTTTCCAGCGAAGTGTTCAGCCGGAATCTCGAGACGCTGAGCGATTTTCTCCTTCCATCGGGCGATTCCGCCGGAGAAACTCCGCAGCGCGAAGAGAGGTAACCGCCGAAGTCGAACGAATCCCGGAAGGGATGCTTATCGGCGAAGCGCCGGCAGCGTCAACGTTTCCGGATGATAGATCCGCCAGCGAAGCGCCGAAAGGCTCTTTTCCATTCTGTTCAAACGGACACGTTGTTGAAGCACCACCCGCGGTCGCCGAGCGATTTTCCGAAACAGCCGATGGTAAATGCTCACCATCATTCCGTAAATCGGACGGCTCTCCTTCTCCAGCATGGCGTAGAGGACGGTCGCCTCCCGATAGGCGTTTTCGGTCCGTTCGATTTGCATCTCGATGAGTCGATCGAAGCCCTCGTCCGCCTCGTCGGGCCGGGCGACCATCTTCGCCAGATCCACTTCCGACAATTCGCATTGCCGGAGATCTTCCCGGGGAAAATAGAGACGGCCCTGGGCCAGGTCTTCGGCCAGATCGCGCAGGATGTTCGTCCACTGGAAGGCGATGCCGCAAGCTCGGGCCGATCGCTCCAGCGCATCGGGATCGGCCGTCGGCTCGATTCCCCAAATCGCCAGACTCGCGTGGCCGACCGCCGTCGCCACCTGATGGCAGTACCGAGACGCCTCTTGAAAGGTTTCGAAACGGGGGGGAGACAGGTCCTTCTGCACACCGCGGATCACATTGAGCAAGTGCTCGGTGTCGATCTGGTATCGCTGGACGACGTCGACCAGTGCGGGGAGCATCTCCAAAGCTTCGCTCGCCGGAGCCAGTTCCTGGGCCGTCTCGAGGGAACCGTGCATGGCCATCTCGACGGTCGAACGCCACCGCGAAAGGGCCGCCTCGCGAATCTCCATCGGCAGCGGATTATCGACCAGATTGTCGGTATGCCGCATGTAGACATAGAGCACCTCCATCGCGCGACGTTTTTCGCCGGGAAGCAGCCGAAAGGTGCGGTAGAAGTTCGATCCCGACGCCCGGGCCATCTCCGCGCAGCGACGGTAACTCGCCGAATAGAGTTCGTCCGGAGCGAGTGCATCGGAAGAAGGGGTTCGAGGCAACGGCGTCATACAATCCACCTGATCGGTCAAAGGGAAAAACTCCTTCGGGTAAGCCGTAGTCGACGGCCCCTCAAAAAAGTCTCGTCATGGAATACCGTTATACCATAACTTTTTTCGAAACCGCGTCAAGCAAACGGCATTTTCCAGAAAGAATGCAAAAACACAGAGACTTTCTTCCCCCGGGAGATGGTAGGACGCACCGCCCAGGTGTCGTAATCGATGCGGCGAATCGCCTGGAGCACGGCTCGTCCCCCGCCGAGAAACAGCATCACCTGCCGCCGCAGGGAAGAGGAGACCCGGTCGACAAGCGGCTCCCCCTGGCGGAACCGCATCTCGGTCAGATCGACCAGATGTCGCATCAACGCACGGAAACGGTCGTCGCCACGGTTCTTTTCCGGAAGCATCGCGACGCGCTGGAGATCGTAATCGTATTGCCGGCAGAGCGATTCGGGCAAGTAACAGCGTCCGATCCGCCAGTCACGGGCGACGTCCTGCCAGAAATTGGTCCACTGGAGGCCGGAACAAATCGCGTCGGAAAGGGTCAAGTCCTCGGGGGTCGGCTCTCCGTCGAGATGGAGAATCAACCGGCCGACCGGATTGGCGGAATAGCGGCAGTAATCGTCGAGATCGGCCAGGTCGGCGAATCGCCGGGGAGACTGGTCGCGACGGAACGCAACGAGCAGATCGGCCAGCGGTTCGCGGGGAATTGCATGCCGCCGAACGACTTCCGCCAGGGCGATGAAGACGGGGTGTCGCGCGCGTCGATGGAAACATGCGTTCAGTTCGTCTTCCCACCAGTCGAGCAATTCGAGGCTCCGAGGTCGTTCGCCCACCTCGTCGCCGAGGTCGTCGGCCCAACGGCAATAGGCGTAAATGGCATAAAACGGCTCCCGAAGGTGCTTGGGAAGCAGGAAACCGGCAACGGTGAAGTTCTCGTAATGGGACCGAGTCAAATCGCGGCAATAGATTCGGGCCTCCTCGAGCGTGAAGGCCGTCTTCCGTGCCTGGAGCGCCTCGGGTCCGAGGCGGGAAAGCTGCCGGCGGAAATCCGTCTGGTCCATGGCCCCGTCCTTGCGATCAATGGTGCCTCCTACGGCTGCGAGCGGGCGTTGAAGAGTCTCCGCGCGATGGCGATTCCCTCGATCTCGACCAGGAGATCGGAACGGCAGACATCGGCAATCGTGTAGATGACCGGCGTGGCCCCCAGACGTTGCCGGCAGATGGTGCGGCAGGAGTCGAGATCCTCGGGTCGTTTGACGTAAACCCGGGCCAAGGCGAGATCGTCCAAGGCGGCATCGAAGCCGGAGATGTCGTGGTTCTGGAGATTCGAGCCGGCGATGAGCGCCTCGATGTTGTCGAGCGTCTGATGCGTTTGGGCGGCCACATCGTCCACGTGGCGTGTTTCGGAGTGAGTGATGCTCGCGGTCCCCGAAACGAAGATTTTGCAGACTCCGTCGGCGATATGGGCCATCGCCCGGGCGAACTTGGGACTTTTGGGACTGTAGCAAGACGAGTACTCAAAGGCCGACGTCTGCTCCGGATTCTCCAGCGACTTGACCACGACGTCGTCCCGGTCGGTTTTCATCGCCAGACAGGCCATCAACACATCGACATCGTCGGCGCCGATGCCGGTGCTGGCCGGGTAAACCTCGCCGGTAAAATCGGAGGGCAAGAAATCGCGCAGAAACCGCTTGCCTTCGAAGATATCGGTCCGCGCCCGATTCAGTTCCTTGTATCGCTGGGTCATTCCCTCAGGACCGACGATGTCGCCCTGGTAGAGCCAGGTCCGGAGGATCTGCTCCATGGAGTATCCCTCACGAGCCAGGTAGTTGCGCATCATCAAAAAGCAACTATACGTACGTTCATATGCGCCGAGAGGATGCAATTCCGGGACGATCTGCGCGATGTGGATCCACCGCTGGCCGCGCTGATCGACGCGAACCACATGTTCATTGCAGCGCTGGAGACGCAGCTCATCTTCCGGCCCCGCGGTGGCGAACAGCTCCAGCAGCACGTGTTCCCCCGCCGCGGGTCGCTGGGGCAGATAAGTCGTCGCGGGAAGATGCCGGCCGAAAAATTCATGCACCATGTACCGCGCGGCTTCCCGCTTGGCGATGTCGCGAAGAAAAAGGGTCTGCGAAACGACCGACTCGGTCAACTGCTCTTTCTGAAGGACCTTCGCCACTCGATCGAACATCGAGGAGAGTTCGCTCCGCAATCCGCCGTCTTGCTCGGGATAGGCCACCAGATGCAATTCCCGGCAGCCGTGCCGTTCGATCAATGAATAGGACAAACCACCCCCCGAGGTCTTCTGAAAAGCGTGCTCCTTCTTCGGGGAGTAATGAGGCCCCGACGGAGACGCGCCCGGGCGGGGAGCCGGTTTCTTAAAGAGATCGCGCAATGCCATGTAGCTCTCCTCGATCGCTCTTGCACGGCCTATTCTAATGGATTGGAAGCTAGAACAGGAGTGGTTCCCCCGTGCGATCCTGCAAAAAGGCAGGCGGCCAAAGCAGGCAAAATGCAGGACTCACAGAGTCTACGGAAGGATTTTCAATATCGATAATATCTATTAAAATCGCTTTCTCGGCAAATTGCAAGATTTTTGAAAGAAACGGTGTTTCTTTTTCGAGAAACTCTCGTGCCGGCCCGCTTCCAGTACACACATTCCGCACAATCCCTTCAATGCTCAGGTAGGTTTTTCCCATGATTCTTTCCGCCGGACTCACCCCCGCTTGGCAGCAGATCATCGTCTTCGAAAACATCACCCCAGGAGAAGTCAATCGGGCCGAACAGGTTCATCGCTGTGCCTCGGGCAAGGCGATCAACGCGGCACTGGCCGTCGCCCACCTCGGCGAAAAAGAGAACAGTCGGCTGTTGACTCCCTCGGGCGGCCTTCACGGCCAGGCGATGGAAGACGATCTGAGGCGGCTGGCGATCCCATTTCGCCCGATCGGGACCGAATCGGCGACCCGGGTCTGCACGACGCTGATCGATCGGCGGAAGCGGGAAATCACCGAGTTGGTCGAAAACGGTCCCCCGTGGCGCCGGGAAGAACTCGATGCATTCCGCCACGCTTTCACCGAGGAAGCGGCCGCGGCGAAGGTGGCGATCCTCTCCGGCTCGCTTCCCGATGGCTGCGACGTTCAATACTACGACGAGCTACTTGCGGCGGTTCCTTGCCCGGTGGTCTGCGACATCCGCGGACCGGCGTTGCTGCAGGCGTTACCCCGGCGGCCGCTGTTGGTGAAGCCGAACTTCCAGGAACTCCAACAGACGCTCGGCAGCAAACTGTCTGACGAAAAAGAGCTGCTCGCCGGAATGCGATCGGTCAACGAACAAGGGGCGCAGTGGACGATGGTCACGCGGGGGCGAGAATCGGTCTTTCTCACCAGCGAAGAAGAGGCCTATCGGCTCGAACCGATCTCCGTGCCCGAAGAAGAGGTCGTCAACCCGATCGGCTGCGGCGATGCCGTGACCGGGGGGTTCGCCTGGGCGATGTCGGAGGGCGCGACGGCAGAGGAAGCGGCCCGGATCGGCTTGGCCGCCGCGGCGGAGAATATCCGTCGACTCTTGCCATGCCGGCTCGATCGAAGCGCGGTCCTGTCCCGGGCGGAGAAGGTCCGTTTCACACGGGTCTGACCGCAGCGCGCATGAAAAAGACGCTCTTCCATGGAAAAAGAGCGTCTGGGTTGACGGGTGCGGATGCTTCTTTCGCCTTCGCGCGGCAGCCGCGCGATTCGTTCCTCGAAGGCGCGGTCTCGATGGGAGCACCGCCGGAACACGATCAAGCGATCAGCGTTTGGAAAACTGGGTCCCGCGACGGGCTTTTCGTAAACCAGGCTTCTTGCGTTCCACGGCTCGTTCGTCACGGGTGAGCATGCCGGTTTCGCGGAGCTTGGATTCCAGTTCGGAGTCGAACATCTTCAGGGCCCGGGCGACGCCCAACTTGCAGGCGCCCGCTTGTCCGGTGATGCCTCCGCCGAAGACGCGAATCATCACATCGACGCTGTCGAGCTTTTCCGTCACTTTCAAAGGGGCGATGGCTGCTTCGCGATGCTGCTGGAGCCGGAAGAATTCCTCCAGCGGTCGATTGTTGATGCTGATGCGGCCCTGTCCGGCACGCAACCGTACTCGGGCGACCGATCTCTTGCGCCGACCGGTCCCGAGACTGTCGTTGGTGCCTTTTCCTTCGATCTCATAAGTTCCGAGTTTGACCATTTTGCTGGATAACCTTATTCTGAATCAGTGATCGGAATCGATGAATAGAGCAAAAAAACCTCGCCCATGCGATGCCGGGGAGACGGCTGGTCGATGAAGCATCTACTTGGCGGCGATTTCCAGGGGTTGCGGCTCCTGAGCTTGATGGGGATGCGCCTTGCCGCTGGGATAGACCTTCAACTTGGTGAGCATCTTCTTGCCCAATTTCGACTTGGGAAGCATTCGGCGGACGGCTTCCACGAGGATCATCTCCGGTTTGCGTTCGAGACGTTCTTGGGCCGTTTCGCTCCTCTGGCCGGGATACCCGGTGTACCAAGTGTAGCGTTTCTGCTCCCATTTCTTTCCGGTGAACCGCACCTTGTCGACATTGGTCACGATGACGTAGTCGCCGCAGTCGATGTGTGGCGTGTAGGTCGGCCGGTGTTTCCCCATCAGGATCACGGCGATCTCGCTGGCCAGCCGGCCCACGATCTGGTCCGTGCCATCGATGACCCACCATTTCGGATCCACGTCGTTCGCTTTCGCCATGTACGTCTTTTTCATTGCCAAAACACCTGTCTGTCTTTACGCGATATTCGCTGAAAACCGGATCTGGATATTATCTCGGCGGCCGGACCGTCGGAACGAAGCCGGCGATCGCCCGAAGCATGCAGCCGAAGCGCCATCGAAAGGCGGCGGAGTTTGCTTCCGGAGAAAATGGAAATATGTAATTTATAAGCTTTTCCCTCCTCTGGCAAGGGGGCGAACGGGAAAAATCGCAAAACGACGCTCGGCAGACGAAAACACCGGAAAAACCCCACCATAAAGGGGGTAACCGCCCCGATCCCTCTCTCCTATACTTTTCATATGCAGGAGGTCGTTCGATGAGGCAGAAAAAAAGAGAAAAAGGTGGCACTGGCAAAAAGACGAAAAAGCATCAAAATAGTATATTCGCATCAGCCGCTTTTGTGAACGATTTCGAGGATCGGGCGATCACGCCCGAGCGGGGATCGATTTCGTCTCGTCGCGCAGGAGAACATCTCACATCATCTTGGAGCATGCATGGACTTAGAAACCATTCTCCGCTGGCTTCGCGAAGAAGATTCCGAGAAACTGGACCAGCTCTGGGAAGCCGCGGACCGGACTCGGCGCGAGCAGGTCGGCGAGGAGGTCCATCTCCGGGGTCTGATCGAGATCTCCAATCACTGCCGGCGGGACTGTTTATACTGCGGCATCCGTGCCCAGAACGCGAACATCGAGCGATACCGGATGACGCACGAGGAAATCATGGAATGCGTCGCCAAGGCGATCGAGTTCGGTTACGGCACGATCGTGCTTCAGGCGGGCGAGGATCCCCGTCTCGATCAGGAGTGGGTCACCGAGTTGATCCGACGTATTCGCGGCGAGAGCGATCTCGGCGTGACGCTCAGCCTCGGCGAACGCTCGGAAGAGGAGCTGCTCGCCTGGCGCGAGGCGGGCGCGAACCGCTACCTTTTGCGTTTCGAAACGTCGAACCAAGCCCTGTTTCACGACATCCATCCGCCGCTCGGCGAGAAGCAAGCCCCCAATCGACTGGTTCTCTTGGAGCGGCTTCGCGAATATGGTTACGAAGTGGGAAGTGGCGTGATGGTCGGGATCCCCGGCCAGAGCTTCGAGGATCTGGCCCACGACATCCACCTTTTCGGTCAATTGCGTTTGCATATGATCGGTTGCGGCCCGTTTCTGCCCCATCCCGACACGCCGCTGGGACGGAAATCGCCGGAGACACGCTCGTCGTCCGATTCGATCGGCCAAGTGTCGGCCACGGAAAAGATGGCCCTGAAAGTGATCGCGCTGGCACGTCTGGTCTGTCCGGAATCGAACATTCCCAGCACGACCGCCCTGGCGACGGTCCATTCAACCCGAGGCCGGGAACTGGGGTTGATGCGCGGGGCAAACATCATCATGCCGAATCTCACTCCCTTGGAATACCGCCGGAAATACGAGATCTATCCGAATAAGGCGTCGAGTCGGGAAACGGCGGAGGAAACCCACCGGAAGATCCTGGAACAATTGTCGAAGATGGGCCGTCCCGCCGGTCGAGGTCGTGGAGATTCGCCGAGTTACTGTAAGGAACAACAGAACCACACGGTCTCCCCGGGACGATCCGATTGAGGTATAATCGATCATGAATGATTGATTTCGCTTCCTGAATTCCTTCCCGAAACCGGGGAGATCCCGGAAAGCCAAGCCTCTCTCCGACCGAGGCCGTCCACGGTTGCCGAAATAGATGCTAGAAAGGCGAACCCATGCCACAATTATGCGACATGACCCAACTGAGTAAAAGCGGATACGACTTCATCGACGAAGCGCGCCTGCACGATCTGATGAAACGTCCCGCCGATCCGGGGCATTTCCGCAGCGCCCTGGAAAAGGGGATGGAAAAGCAGCCGCTGGAACTCGAAGAGACGATGGCGCTGATCGCCGCCGACAGTCCGGAAGAGACCGAGATGATCTTCGACGCCGCACGTCGGCTGAAACGGGAAGTCTACGGCAACCGCATCGTGCTGTTCGCGCCGCTCTACATCGGCAATCTCTGCATGAACGACTGCCTGTATTGCGCCTTCCGTCGCTCCAATACCGATGTCGAACGACGCACCCTCGATGAAAAAGAGATCACCGAGCAGGTCGAGGCGCTTTTGAGTCGGGGACACAAGCGATTGATTCTCGTCTTCGGCGAACACCAGAAGTACAACGCCCGATTCATCGCCGAATGCGTCAATCACGTCTATTCCATCCAGCAGGACCACGCGAACATTCGCCGGGTGAACATCAATGCCGCCCCGCTCGATCACAAAGGCTACCAGATCGTCAAGGACGCGGGCATCGGCACCTACCAGATCTTCCAGGAGACCTATCACCACGAAACGTATGCCCGAATGCATCCCGAAGGCACCCGAAAGGGCGACTACCTCTGGCGACTCGACGGCGTCGCCCGAGCGATGGAGGTCGGCGCCGACGACGTGGGCATCGGCGCGCTCTTCGGCCTGTACGACTGGCGGTTCGAGGTCCTTTCGCTGGTGGCCCATGCCCGACATTTGATGCACCATTACGGCGTCGGGCCGCACACGATCAGCTTCCCCCGGCTCCGGCCGGCCAGCGGCGTGCAGCTCGACCAGCAGTACTTCGTCTCCGATCACGATTTCCTCCGCCTGATCGCCATTCTCCGTCTCTCGGTTCCGTACACCGGCCTGATTCTCACCGCGCGCGAGCCGGCCGAACTCCGCCGGGAGGCACTCAGCTTCGGGGTCTCTCAGATCGACGCCGGCAGCCGCATCGAGTTGGGGGGATACGTCGAACAGGGCGATGCCCAGGTCCTGGAACGCGAACAATTCGAATTGGGCGACATTCGTCCGCTGGACGTGGTCATGCGGGAGTTGCTCGAAGACGGTTACATCCCCAGCTTCTGCACCGCCTGCTACCGGCTCGGCCGCACCGGAGAGCACTTCATGGAGTTCGCCGTCCCCGGGTTCATCCAGAAGATGTGCACTCCCAACGCCCTGACGACGCTGCAGGAATACCTGGTCGATTACGCCTCCGAGGAGACCCGCCGCGCCGGCGAGAAGGTCATCAAGCAGCAGCTCGACCAGATGCCCGAGGATCCCACCAAGAAAACCCTGCTCTCCCGACTGCACGCCATCCGCGCGACCGACGCTCGCGATCTGTTCTTCTAAGAGGCTTTCTCAAGCACATCGCTTCCGGAGGAGCCCTTTTGCAAAAGGGACTCGTCTTGTGTGGCACCCCGCACCCCGGCGGTCCCTTTCTTCTTGATCGGCGGGCCGCTATAATCGGGACATTCCTGTTGGTGGTCGCGTCCCGGGGATCTTGCGGCTTTCTCATGGCGACTTTCCAGGGAAGCCGGCTCCTTTCCGCGCCGCACCGTCCACGGGACCAGGTATTCGCCCTAGGAATGAGGAGACCTCCTTGATTGAACTACTGATTCCGTTCGCTCTGGTTTTGCTTGGTTTTGCCGTTCTGATCGCCGGAGGCGAGATTCTCGTCCGCGGCGCCTCGGGGCTGGCGGTGGCGATGCGGATCTCCCCGCTGGTCATCGGACTGACGGTCGTCGCCTTCTGCACCAGCGCGCCGGAACTGGCCGTCTCGCTGCAATCCTGCCTCAAGGGAGAGGTCGACTTGGCGGTGGGGAACATCGTCGGGAGCTGTATCTGCAACATCCTGCTCATCCTCGGTCTCACTGCGCTGATCCGCCCGCTCGAAGTGCAAACCAAGCTCGTCCGTTTCGAAGTGCCGCTGATGATCGGCATCGCCGTCCTCACGTGGATCCTGGGGCTCAACGGCATGATCGGCCGGATCGAAGGGGCGCTCATGTTCGTCGGCCTGATCGCCTACCTCGCCTGGGCGATCTTCCAGTCGAAGCGGGAGGGCAAGGAAGCGGCCATCGCGAGGGAGAAGCTCGCCGACCTGGCCGAGCTGGTGGAAACCCGACCGTCGCCCGGCAAGGTCTTCCTGTACATTCTCTTTTTGGGAATCGGATTGGCGATGCTCATCTTCGGCTCCGACTGGCTGGTCCGGGGGGCGGTCGAGATCGCGCGCCGGTTAAACGTAAGCGAGTTGATGATCGGATTGACCGTCCTCGCCCTCGGCACGTCGCTGCCGGAGCTGGCGGTGAGCATCGTGGCCGGCATGCGCGGCAATCGCGACATGGCGGTCGGCAACGTGGTCGGAAGCAACATTTTCAATCTGCTCGGGGTGCTCGGTCCCACCGCCGCCCTCGCCCCCGGCGGCGTGCCGGTCAGCTTCACCGCCGTAGCCGTCGACATCCCCGTCATGATCGTCGTGTGCGCCCTCTGCTTCCCGATCTTCTTCACCGGCTACAAGATCAGTCGGGCCGAAGGGCTGTTCTTTTTGTTCTGCTATGTCGCCTACATCGGCTACCTCATCATGACCTCCCAGGTGCCTCCCGCGCAGGGGTGAAATCATCCATATAGGAGATTCGATCAATGTCCCGTTCGTTCATCAGCGTCCTTCCGGCCCTTCTCATCCTCGCCCTCGCCACTCCCGCGATCGGCCAAAAGCCGAAGCGCCACGCAACGCCGATGATGGGCTCCACCGGCGGAGCCTATTTTCTGTGCGAGCCGGGCGAACTGGTGATCGAGATCGAGAAACGCGACCGCAACCGGACGGCACGCAACACCGAGCTTCAAGCCGTGCTGGTCGGGCCCGACCGTGAGGTGATCGAGACGGTCCGGATCTCCGACGACGGCAAGCCGGCCGGCTCCGGGCTGGGACCGATCGGAAAGGCAACGCTCCGCACGACCGTCCCCCGCTCCGGCATTTACGGCCTGAACATCACCGTCAGCAACGACCGCTACGGCGATCATATCTACTGGCGGCTGGCGACCAACTGCGATCGCTTCCTGGTGGAGACCTCCCGCGGTCATCGCGACGAGCGACGCCGCGAGCCGATCGTCCTGGCAAACCCCGATCAATCGGCCGACATCTGTTTCCTCCCCCGGCCGGGAGCGTTCGCCGTCGAAGTGACCGCCTTGCCGCAAGGGAGTCGGGCACCCATGCTTTTCGATGCGGAGAACCAACCGGTCGCGGAGCTGATCATCGATGAGAAAACCGCTTCGGCGAAGATCCCCGAGAACCCCCGTCGCGGCGACCGCCCTTGGCGGCTGCACCTGCCCTCGGGCAAGGGCATCGTGGCGATCGAAGGGGTGACCGAATGGAGCGCCGACGATCGCTCCATGAATCTCCCGCTCTGGAGTCCGTCGCGCGAGACGTTCTTCCACTTCCAGGATTACCGCTGGTTGCTCTTCCCCTACCGCAGGCTTCTCTATGGCGAGCCGGGCGGTTCCGAGAAGGTCGCCTTCCAGGTCCACAACAACAGTCCCCACGAGATCGAGGTCGATTTGACCCTGGAATTTCCGGAAACCCCATGGCCGGTTTCGCTTTCCGCCGACCAGGTCGCCCTGCCTCCGGGAAAGCATCGGGAGGTGACTCTGGAATACCAAATCCCCGAGAAGGAGGGAGCGTCGCGGACCTGTTTTCTCCGGGCGACACCGCGCGGAGACGCAGGGCTCTCGACCTACTCGAAATTGACCGTCCGCGCCGGTGAAGCCCCCGCCGAACAGCCGCTCGAATTGCCGCTGGAGCTGGCGCCGTATCAGCATGAAAACGCACTTCTGGGCCACCGGATCGACTTCCCGACCGACAACCAGATCTACTTCTCGCCGGAGAATCGCCCCTTCGTGCGAACCGCACACGGGGTGGCCCGCCTCGAAGACGATCGCTGGCAAACCTGCGATTTCGATTCCCTCGGTTATCCGCGCGAGGCGACCTCGAAAGTGGCCTTCGATCAAGAAGGCAACGTCTACACCCTCGCCGGCAGCGGACGAGACGTCGCCCTGATGCGTTCCACCGACGGCGGCCGCACCTTCGCGGCATGGAAGATCCCCAACCCCGAAAACCGCGGCCGGTCTTACGACATCGAACAGTTCTCCGGCCACAACACGCCCGCCGGACCGCCGCCGCTGGTGCGGTACACGATGAACGAAAACTGGTCCGACCCCCGTCTCCGCTGGCGACGCGAGATGGACATCGAACTGATTTTGCCGGAGGAATCCGACGGGAAGATCGTCTTCGCCGAACCGAGATTGCTCTCCTCCATGTGTTTGGGCGCCTCGATGCACTCCGGTATTCCGTCTTCGGTCGTCTCGCGGGGCGATCGGGTCCACGTGACCTGGGCCGAGGCGACCGACCCGGAGGAGAAGGTGCCGGGCGTGCCGACCTACGTCGTCACTTACGACCGCCGGACCCAAGCGCTGGGCGAGAAGGCGATGGTCGGCTACGGGCCGCCGCCGAACGACGTGCACAACACGCCGAGCATCACGATCGACGGCGACGGTTACCTCCATGTGCTCATCGGCACCCACGGCCGGCCGTTCCAGTATGTTCGCTCCCGGGAACCGAACGACGCCGCGGGAGGTTGGACCGAACCGGCCCCGATGGGGAACGATTTGCGACAGACCTACGTCGGCTTCGTTTGCGGTCCCGACGGCACGCTCCACGCCGCCTACCGCTACTGGCAAACGCGTCAACCGCCGTTTCCGCTGAGTCATCACGGCACGCTCGCCTGGCAGTGCAAGCCGCCGGGGAAACCGTGGTCGTCGCCGGAGAAGCTCGTCGTGGCCCCCTTTTCGGAATACAGCATCTTCTACCACCGGCTGACGATCGACCGCCTCGGCCGGCTCATGCTCTCCTACGACTACTGGTCGACCTACTGGTTCTACCGGACCGACCACTTCGGCACCCGGCGCAACCTCATGTTCTCGCCCGACGGCGGAAAAACCTGGCAACTCGCCACCACCGAAGACCTAGCCGTTCAGGAATAGAAACGTTTGTCGGCATCTTCTTCGATTCGCAAAGCGGGAATTCGGACTCGCTGGGGAACACCTCTTCTCGTGGAAAACGTTTGCTTTCGTTTCGCAAAAAGAGACGCGGCTACCGCTGGAATGGACGGCGGTAGATACGTTCGTACTCCGTATCCCTCCGAGAGGAGATGATCATCAAGTGATGTCGGATCGAGACGAATCCTACGAAGAAGACCACCAGAAATGCAATGAGCGCCCCCTCTTGCATCCCCAGGAACTTTACCAGAAATAAGCCGAGCAGAAATAGTCCGACCGGAAGCCACGCCCATCGAAACCCGTCACCCATTCCTCCACGTTCCCGCAGATAAGCCGGTCGGCCGCATTGGAGGCAAACCTCGGCGTGGCGTGAGACCATCGCGTCGCAGTCGGGACATGGAACGAGATTTCCGGTAGGCCCTCTCTCTTTTTCGATTTCCGACACCTCGATGCTCCTTTCACATTCCCGGCAAATGGCGCTGGTCGCTTCGTTCGATTTCGGTCGAGATCTTGCGGCGGTAGATCACAAGATGATTTTTTCGGCCAAGGAAAAGACGCTTGATAACAATGGGAAACATTATATTAAGAAACCACCGGTACTGTCAACAAAACACATAAAAATGCGAATCATGAGATCCCCCTTCAAGCGTAAAGGTCGGTTTCAAGGGTTGCTTACGGGAGATCTCGTCGGATGGGCAAGAATCGCTTTCCCCGGGCGGTGGCGGTCGCTACAATAAGAGGTATGGGATTTTCGTCGCCGCGATGGTTCCCTCGGCCGGCGCGTGCGCCGAAACGTCGTCCTCCCGGTCTCATTTTCTCTCCAGTTTTCTCTCCAGGAGCCGAACATGTCGCTTCGCCCCATGTTTGCCATTCACGTTCGCGTCACGGCGCTCTTGATCGTCGCGGCCTTTCTCGTTCCGTCGGCCCGGGCGGCCAAGGACACGCCCCCGGCGAACCCGCAAAACGAGGAGAACGCCGATCTGCGCCGGTCGCTCGATTTTCCGATCCTCTTCACCCAACGGCCGAACTACCAGGGCATTCACATCTACGACACCTGCTACAAGTGGTATCCCGGCGGGGGAATCTACGTGCTGGAGAATCCTTCCGATCCGCCGGCGGAGCATCGCGTCCGCGCGGTGATCGACCCGAACACGCCCGAGACACTCGGCGGGGGCATTTACTTCGATCCCGAACTCTCGTTCGACGCCAAGCGCGTATTGTTCAGCCACAAGGGAGAGCCGGACGGATCGAGCAGCATCTACGAGATCAACATCGACGGCACCGGACTGCGGCGACTGACCGACCCGACGCCCCACTGCGCCGATTATCACGGCTCGCACGGCGGCGTCCACGACCTGACCCCCGCGTACCTGCCCGACGGGCGGATCGTCTTCACCTCGACCCGGCAGCAAGGGCTCGTCCCCTGCGCCAACAAGGGCGTGGCGATTTTGCATGTGATGAACGCCGACGGGAGCGACCTCCACACGATTTCGGTCAACAGCGAGACGGAGTTCGACCCGAGCATGCTCGAGGACGGCCGCATTCTCTTCGGGCGATGGGAATACGTCGACAAGACGGCGCTGACGCAACAGAGCATCTGGACGGTCTGTCCCGACGGCCGCAACGAGGAAGCGCTCTACGCGAACAACATGGTCTTTCCCGAAGCGGTGCTCGACGCCCGACAGGTCCCGGGAGCGCCGCATTTGATCTGCGCGAGTTTCACGCCGCACAACAGCACGCCGCGCGGGACGATCGCGATGATCGATACGCGTCTGGGCAAGAACGACCCGGCGGCGATCTTCAACTTCGACAAGCCGGACGATCCGACGAACAATCGCGGCGACTCCTGCGAACCCTGGCCGCTCGATGAACATACGGTTTTGTACAGTACCATGGTCGACGGCAAGAACGTGCTGATGCTCGCCAAACGCTCGGCCGACGGGACGATCCGGCGATGCCTGGTCCACCGGGAGGCGATCGACTGCCACACCCCGATTCCGGTCGTTCCCCGGCCGGTCCCCCAGCGGCGTCCCGAGATGGTCGATCGCTCGCAAGATACCGGGTTTTTCACGGTCCAGGACGTCTACGTCGGCATGCCGGAAGTGCCGCGGGGCTCGATCAAGAAACTCCGGGTCATCGAGGAGACGTCCCGGGTGAGCGCTTCGCCGGGAGGGAGCATCTACAACCAGACGTTTTCCGTCTCCGCCGCGCTGGCGTTCGCGTGCAAGAACTACCTGGGCACCGTCCCGGTCGAGGAGGACGGCAGCGCCCACTTCGAAGTGCCCGCCGGCAAAGCGATCTACCTGCAAGCGCTCGACGCCGAGGGGCGTTGCGTGCGAAGCATGCGGACGTTCATCCAGGCGGCGCCCGGGGTCACGCGGAGCTGCATCGGTTGCCACGAAGACAAGAAGGCGACCTATCCGGCACAGCGCCGACCCACGATCGCCCAGCGGCGGCTTCCGAGCCGACTTGAGGAGGAGTCGTGGGGTTCCGGTCCGCTGGATTACGCCTCGATGGTGCAGCCGGTGCTCGATGCGCATTGCGTCGAGTGCCATGGCGGGGACGGCGGCATCGCCTGCGGGCTCGATCTGACCGGCGGGTGGACCGACTTCTTCACCATCAGTTACGAGAACCTGACCAGCCGTCGGAAAGTGCAATACAAATCGACGCTGATCGCCGGCATCGACTGCATGAACGGCACCGCCCTCTACTCGGCGCAAATTCTCCCCGCCTACAGCCACGGCAGTACCGCCGCCCCGCTGGCCGAAGTGCTCGTCGACGGCGCGCGCGGCCACGAAGACCGCTTCGACGACATGCCCCGCCGCCAGCGCGATCTCCTTTTGGCGTGGATCGATACCAACGGCCTGTTCAACGGCACCTGGGACTACACCGAACAGGGCTGCCGCCTCGACGGCTGGCAAGACGCCAAGGCGGCCCTGCAGGCGGAAATGAAATCGGCCGGCTGCACCGAATGCCACGCCCCCGGACATTTCGAAGCCGACTGGTTCAATTTGCGCACTCCCGAGCACAGCCGCATCCTCCGCGCCCCCATGGCGAAGCAGGAAGACGGCCTCGGACTCGGACTCTGTCCCGATCGCAAGGTCGACGGCAGCTTCCGACGGTTGCGGATCATGTCGACCGGTCGTTATCAACACGCCGTCATGCCGCTGGACGACTTCCCGAAACAAGAGTGGCGCCCGTGGGATGAAAGCGGGACGCCGGTCGTCTCCTTCGATTCCACCGAGGACGCGGTCTACCGCAATATGCTCGAGATCATCCGCTCCGCCCGGGCCCGGGCGCTCGCCTCGCCGCGGGTCGACATGCCGGGCGCCCGGCCGATCGCCGGTGAGAGCCGGAACCTTTATCCCCTGCCGATTCCCGAGCCTTTGCCGCCGGTCGAAGTCCGCCAACTCCGCGGCGGTGAAATGGAAATCATCTGGCCCCGGAACAAACATACGTGGGGACTCACGTTCCATCTGTATCGCGGCGAAACGCCCGACTTCCCCCTCGACCAGGGCCACCGGCTCGCCACGACGAAGCTGTGCCGCTACCTCGATACCGACCTGTTACCCGAGGGAGAGGTCCATTACGCAATCGTGATGGAGAACGGCCAAGAGCGCTCCGTGCCGATCCGTGCCGCGGGTCTCGTGCAGGCGGTGCCTCCGCCGAGGCAAGTCGGAGGTCTCCGGGCGACCGCCGCGCCGGGCTGTGTCCGGCTGAGCTGGAACCCGGTGCCGCTGTTGGGAGCGCGATACCACGTTGCGCAGGCGCCCGATGCCGACGGACCGTTCGTGCAACTGACCGACGAACCGATCGCCGCGACGGAGTTCGTCGATCTGGTCGCGGCCGAGTGGAAGGGCAGGGAGTCGACTCTCGGCGAGGAGACGAAAAACTATCCCCCGACCCATTACCGGGTCTGGGCGCTCAATCGCCGAGGTGATGCCGGAACGAAGAGCGAGCCGATCAGCGCCGCGGCGCAGCGGGTTCCCGTCGGGCCGATCTTCCAAACGAGCGAACACTCGCCCGATTCCCACCCCACCGCCGCACCGCATTTGAAGGCGAAGGTGATCCGCCCCGCCCGATATCGCGAAGGCAAATTCCTGTTCCTGGAAGGGGGACGGGTGGAGTATCCGCATCATGAACTCTTCGAACTCGGCCGTGGACCGGGGCTCTCGGTCGAATGCTCCGTCCGGCTCGATGCCGCCTCGGGCGAGATGCCGGTGCTCGTCAGCGCCGGCCACTGGAATCGGGCCGGCTGGTTCTTGCAGCAGATCGGCGACCGTTGGCGGTGGCATGTCGGCGGTGTCGACTGCGACGGCGGCACCAAACCGGCGCCGGACGAATGGGTCCGACTCCGCGCGACGTTCGACGGCCGAAAAGCCCGACTCTATCAGAACGGCGAACTGGTGGCCGAGGTCCCCTGCCGGCCCGACAAAACTCCCTGGAACGGGCCCTTGATGATCGGCCAGTATTCCGGCGCTCCCGGTCCCCAGTACCAGGTCCGCGGCATGATGAAGGACATCGTCATCTCGCTCCAGCCGGGCGGATGATGCCGCGCGTTGTTCAAACCATCAAAGAGAAAGCGATCTTTTGTACATCTATTCATCGAAAAGGAGTCGACCATGACGCACAAGAGTGATGCGACGAAGATGCTCGTTTCTCGACGTCACTTCCTCAAATCCACCCCGGCGTTCGTCGCCGCGACCGGACTGGCGCCCCGCATGTTGCGCGCGCAAGAGAAAAACGGAGTCGAACCGCCCCGATTCACGGAAAAAGGCGACGGCTTCGCCTTCGATACCGGCAAACTCAAGGGCATGCTCCACGCCGACGGCGAATCGGTCGGGCTCCGCCCGCTGGTCGACGTTCCTTCCGGCAAGACGCTCAGCCGCTCGATGGGTATTTTCTCCCACTATCGTCTCTTGGCGAAGAATCAACGGTTCGGCAACGCCGCCTGGAGTTGGAAAAGCACCGCGGCGCTTCGATCCGACGGCTCGGTCACCGTCAATTGGCAGGCCGATGCGGAGCATCCCTTCGATCTGGAGGCGACCTATCGCTGGGCCGCTCCGGAGGTGCTCGATGTGACGAGCCGGGTCACCGCCAAGGAATCGCTCGCGGGATTCGAGATCTTCCTGGCCTCCTACTTCGACGGATTCGCCGATACCTGGGTCTACGCCGGCCAGACCGAGGTCCCCACGAAGCGGCCGTTCCTCCAAGCAACCGAGGAAGCCGGCATTTGGCAGATCTTCCCCCGCAATGAAAAGGCGGAAACGCTCATCCTCGATGGTCGCTGGAAGCAGCCGCCTCACCCGGTCGATTGGACGCTCCGCGCCAAGTTGCATGGACCGATGGCGATGCGCCGCGACGCCGAAACCGGACTGGTCGCCCTCGTGATGGCTCCGCCGGACAATGGCTTCGCCATCGCCACCCCGCACTGCGAGGAACCGCACCGTTCGCTCTATCTCTCACTCCTGGGAGACGATCTGAAACCCGGGCAATCCGCCGTTGCCCGTTCGCGGCTGGTCGTCGGTCGGGATCTCACTTTCGAACAGGCCCTCTCACGGTTCCGGGACTATACGAAGCGATAGACTCCCGCTTTTTCGAACCCCATTCGGCCTCGGACGAACCTCCATCATCGAAAAAGACCTCCCCGCACGTTGCAAGGAGGTCTTTTTTGAATGTCATCCACCATTGCCGTTTTTCGGCAAGTCGGTCACCGCGGTCTCACTGGCTCGAAAGCAGAGCAAAGATGCCCTCCTCGGACTCCGGAGCCGACCGTTTCACCGGTTCGGCGGGGGTGGGTTGCTCGACCGGCTCGGTCTCGAGCGCTTCGATCGGCACGCAAGGTCGCGGCAGGGCCGGTCCGCAAGGACAGGGACGGCACGGAATCCCATCGCCGCAGATCGGATTGTACATCAGATAGCTGTTCGTTCCGGCGAGTCCGTCGGTTTCCGGGCATCCGCAGTACCGGGCATCATACGGATACTCCGGCCAGTGCGGCCACCAGGGATCTTCCCAATGGAAGTCCGGCTCCTCCGGCGTTTTGCTTTCGCAGAGAAACGGGTAATAGATGGTGAACGGATCGCTGTAGACGTCAACGACCGTTTCAGGACGGCAGACCAGATCCAGAAGCGAGAATCCGTACTGTTCATGCTTCCAGTCCACGTACGGTTCGCTCTGATTGAAGTAGATTCCCTGGGTGCTTCCTTGCGGAATGCCGCTGTTCATCACGAGGCTGTTGATCACGGCCCCGTCTTCGATGAGCGTCGCCGTCTCCTGTTCGCCGATCTTCTCGCGCCAACCGTAGATCATCACGTATCCGTCGACCGGAAGACCGACCTTGCCGCCGATGCGGGAATAGGGAGACATGCAGAATACGCCTTCGCCCTCGGGCAGAATCGACTGGGCTTCCCCGAGCAGACACTCGATGCACTCATCGAAGTCGTACCGGAGATTGCACTCTTTCAGGTCGTTCAACCGGCGCTGCGAATACGCGACGAGGATATTGCTCTCGATGGTCGCTTCCGGATTCACGCAGTTCTC
This sequence comes from uncultured Planctomycetaceae bacterium, assembly GCA_964632505.1. GTDB lineage: Bacteria > Planctomycetota > Planctomycetia > Pirellulales > Thermoguttaceae > CAZWCE01. Next base: position 225,158 of record CAZWCE010000001.1, read on the forward strand.
ATGGCCGATCAGGGCGAGGGAGCCCTCTTCGCCCCGAAGGCACACATCCTCGCCGGCAATCACCGCGATATCGCCGGAGACTCCGCTGACCGGCCTCGCGATTCTGTTCTTGACCGGGCCGAACTGGTCGCAGTAGAGTCGATGGCCGATCTGCGAGAAAGAGCCGTCGCCTTGCGAGCTGAGAGTGATGTCATCGCTTGCCAGCACCGCGATACGACCTTCGAGAATCCCATAGTCGGAAAAATGACCGATGTGGCTCCGGCTTCCGGCACTGGAGCTGAGATGAACATCATCGTCGGCGACGACCAGCGTATCGCCCGAGATCAGACCGGCGTTGCCGATTCCCTCATGGCCGATCAGGGCGAGCGACTCCCCGAACGAAGAGAGAACCACGTCCCCGCCGGCCATAACAACATTCTGGCCCGAGGCCCCGGTACCGAAGAGCGCCGTCGCGTTTCCGATCTGGGCTTTACTGACCGATTGACTTGCCCCCGTGGCGGCCAGAACGACATCGTTGCCGGCCCTGACACTGATATTGCCGTCGGCGACCGCTTCCTGAAACTGTCCGGCACGCCCGATCCGTGAGATTCCGCCACCGGCGGCCTGCACCACGACCGTATCCTCGGCCAGGACTGAGGTGTTCCCGTGTCGGGAGCCGACCTCGATCTTCGAAAAACCGTACGGATTTTGCAAGACGACGTTCTCACCCTCGAGCGATACGTCGCCTTGCTCGGCAAAGATGTTCACCACATCAAACTGGGAATGCGTGGCAAGGACAATGTTCCCGCCGGCGGTCAGGTCGATGTTCCCGTCGGTCGTATTCAGAGTGACCCAATCATTCAGGAGGATATCGCTTTCCGCTTGCATCGAGATGTGGCTACTGAGATAGTCCTCGCCTCGGGCGCGAAGGGCGACGTTTCCGAAAAAGAAATCCGGTCCGGCGGTGATGTCGCCCCCGGCGGGATCCTGGCTCAAAGCGGCGACGCGGATGACCCCGGCGGTCGGGTTGGAAACATCGATCAACAGGTCGGTCATATCGACGCGGCCTCCGGCGACTTCGACCGTCCCGCCCTGCGCGTTCGCGGCGGTTCCCTTGGCGGTGACGATTCCCGAAAGGGCGATCTCGCCCTCGGTACCGGCGTCGATCTCGATGGCCGGTTCGCTGAATCCCTGGAAGGTATCGCAAACGGCGATCAATTCGCCGGAACTACCGATCTTGCCGTCTTCGGAGGTCAGGAAGATGCGTCCATCCTTGCTGACCGCGCAGTTGGAGCGAATCGTTCCCTCGTTGTTGATCGCCAGTGCGTAGACGTTTCCGCCCGCCGCGGCCAGTTGGGCCCGGACCGCGTCGATCGTGCCGGTGTTTTCGGCACCAGTGCCTCCGAGCGAGGCGGCCGTCGGCTGAACGACAAGATGGGGATGGGCCGAATCAACCAGCTTGACGTCGTTGCCGGCTCCGAGTCCGACGGTTCCTTCGGCGGCGTCGATCGTCCCGTGATTCGCCACGTGGGCGCCGATCAGAAAGACATCGCCCTCGACGGCGGTGATCGATCCCCGGTTCACCACCGAGTTGCTCGAATTCCCCTGGAAATCGAGATCGCCGCCGCTCATGAACTGCGTGGGACTGACATCGAGCGTCGAAGCGACGAACGATCCGGCGACGTTGATCACCCCGGTCGGACCGACCGCGATGCCGTTCGGATTGATCAAATAGACGCTCCCATTGGCGGAGTTCAGGGCCCCGTTGATGTTCGACGCCGACAGTCCGGTCACCTTATTGAGGACCGCTCCGCCGGGAGCCGCGAAGGTAAAATTGGTGACTTCGCCATTGGCGATGGAGAAACTGTCCCAATCGATGACCGCCCGGTTCGAGATGCCGGTCACGGCCGTATTGCCGGGAACCTGGGTGATGGTGGCCGCGCCGTGCGTGACGGAACCGGCGGCGGGATTGGCCAGCACCGGAAGCGCCGCCAACAGGAAGGCCAGCATCGCCAGTCCCGAATCGAGGGCGAGTCGTCGGGAAACGCAATCGCTCCCCGAACGTTTCAAAGTCGGTTGAAGAAGGTGCTTTTTCATAGTAGGTGGGTCTCAACTTCAAGTGGATGGAGGAAGAGAGGAGCAAACGCGGGAAGGAGAATATGATAAGAAACAATCAGGCCGCAGGGTTTCCCTAAGCTCGCTGACTCAATTTTCCAGAGTAATCAGTTTTTTTTCAAAAGCAATGGATTCATGAGGATTCCCGCAAAAATGGGGGGCTTTTCCCTGGCCGGAGTACGGGGCCCGAGGGTGGAACGAGGCACGGGATAGGAAGACGCTTCATTGATGAGGTTGCGGAGCCGGAAAGGGGAGTGTGGCGTTCGGGAAACACTTATGTGGCGTCGAAGCCACAGCATTTCCAAAAAAGGACGAGTATCGCAAGCGGATGCAAGGCAGCTCAAATCATTTGAAGACAAGGGGTTACCGAGAATTCACCGGGCCAGGTCGGAGGAGGTGGACCCGCCCGAACTCTGATGCCTCCGGTAGAGTTGCAAACGCCGTACCGAAAGAGAAAAGCGACGTGGGCCGAAGAAAACGCCCGTCTTATGAGAAACGACCGCCGAATCGAGGAGGTCGTATGGAAGAGAGCCGAAACTACCGACGCTTATCAGCCCGATGGATAATGGAGGACTGAGCAGCAGGCGGTTTTGTGCCGGCAAGCGATGGCGATGGCCGCATCGCTTGGGGGGCTTTCCCAATATCCAATGTTTGAGCCGCGCGATGCCGTGCTTCGCGATGGGAGCCGAAAAATCCGCCCGAACCGCCCGTTCAACACCTTGCTTTTCTGAAAGCCTCAGACTATAATTTTTTTATAGAGAAACAACTTACAACTTATTTGAATCACACCCATGACAGGACAACGATGAACGACTTTGACAAACAATCCCCGCCCTCCTAATGGTAAGCTTTCCCCTGATTAGGCAGTAGAATAAGACACCAACGAGATCGCTGAACCATCCCCCACCCATAACTCTCCTTCCACTCAACATTCCTCTTCTGGCTGATTCGCCATCGGGAATGTCTCCCTGGATCGTTTTTCTGGTCTGCTTTCTCTGGTCGATCTCGCCGCTGAACCGAAAGCGGCGCTCCTGAAAAAGGTGCCCTCCTTGAGGAAGATCGCTCGTCTTATTCGTAATAAATGTTTTGCTTTCCGTATTACTCCCCTTAATTGGAGGTCATGTCCCATGACGCGCAAATCGAGAGGTTTTACTTTGGTCGAGCTGCTGGTGGTGATCGCCATCATCGGAATCTTGATCGCTCTTCTGCTCCCGGCCGTGCAAGCAGCGCGCGAAGCGGCCCGGCGCATGCAGTGCACCAACAACTTGAAGCAGTTGGTTCTGGCGTGCCACAACTACCACGATGTCCACAAATCGTTCCCCGCCCGTCAGAGCGGAACCGGTTGGAACTATCCTGAAGCGAATCAGAGCGGGACGAACAGGTGCCGACTCAGCGCCAACATCATGTTGACACCCTTCTATGAAATGAGCTCGGTCTGGAATCAACTGGAAGACCACCACAGCCCCTGGGAAGGCCGCGACATCTTCAATTTGACGATCGACGCACTCCTCTGCCCGAGCGACGGCAGTCCGTCGAACAGCCCGAGCGGGACGGCCCGAGGGTACTCGAACTACGTGTACTGTGCCGGCGATAGCTGGAGCGCGGGCCACACCCATTCGAACGATTACCGTCATCAGCGCGGTGTTTTCGGGACGTTCAACTGGGTCTCCTTCGGCGACATGCCCGACGGAACCAGCAACACGATCGCGATGTCGGAATCGGTCCGGCCGAAAGGTTCCCGCGATTTCGGTCGCGTCGCCGCCAATTCGATGGGCTCCACGCCGCTCGATTGCCGCGCCACGTACAATCCCACCACGCGCCGATTCCGCGACGGCGTCGGCTTCACCGGCGATACGGCACGCGGATACCGCTGGGCCGACGGTGCCGCTTGGTTCGTCTCCTTCAGCACCTGTCTGCCGCCGAACAGCCCGAGTTGCTCCTCTGGAGGCGGGCACTGGAACCCGGTGGTCGGTGGAGCCAGCAGTCATCACCCCGGTGGCGTGAATGTCGCCCTCTGCGACGGAAGCGTGACGTTCAAGAGCGAAACGATCAACACCGGCGACCTCGCGGCCGAATATCCCAACCCGAGGAATATGGGAGTCAGCCCCTACGGTGTTTGGGGCGCATTGGGGACCCGATCCGGTGGAGAAACGATCAGCGAATAACTCCCCCTGTTTTCCATCGTGAAAGCGGCCTCGAAAAGAACGAGCGCTCCCGGAGACGTTTTTCGGGAGCGTTTCTTCATTTCCTCTTCACCGACACTTCCGTTCATCCATCAAGGAGAAACCATCCATGTTGAAAAAAACGCTTCCCATTCTAGGAGTGCTTCCGAGCCTCCTGCTGCTGTTCGGCGGCTGCGAGAGCGGTCCCGAGTACCCCGACACCTATCCGGTGGAGGTCACCGTCCTGAAGGAAGGCGAGCCGGTCGAAGGCGCCATGGTGACGTTCCACGATCTCGACGGCACCCATTCCGGTTCCGGCGTGACGAACGCCGAAGGAAAGACGCAGATCACCACGTTCGAGAACAACGACGGTTGCGTCGAAGGAGAATTCAAGATCACGGTCAATAAATCCGAAGAGCAGCTCATGGGCGTCGAAGATCCCGAGGATCCCGAAGCGGCCCCGACCGGAGCGAAGACGATCTATCACGTCCCGAAGCAGTACTCGTCCGTCTCTTCCACTCCTTTCGAGGAAACGATCACCCCCGAAGGCGAAAACAGCTTCACGCTCGAAGTCGACTGACCAAACTGATCAAGAAGTCGACATATCGCGAAAACGCAACCGGCCACGAACCGCCTCCCCGAGAGGCGGTTTTTTTCGCGTGATCCTTCGCCCGTCCCGAAGCGTTCTTCCGCGAAGACGATCACCGCAAATGCTCGATCGAACGCCAATCGAGGCCCAAGAGTTCAGCGCCTCGGCGGTCGATTTCGACCGGGTCGAACCCGCAGAGAAGCCGATTCAGCGGGGGATCGCAGTGCGCGCCGCCGAGGTGGTACTCGGCCATGCCGACGGTCGCGTCCATCAGGGTCAAATCGGGCGTCCGGTAGCGGTTCAGGTCGAGGATTGCCTGCTGCATTTCGCCGTGGAACACCGCCTTCTTCCAAGAACCGAACTTGCCGCTGTAGTGCTCCGGTGGAGCCAACCCGATGAGGTTTTTGAGCGTGCCGGTCACCTCGGCGAGCGAATGGGCCTTCAGGACCGGCACGGAAACGAGAAAATGCGTGAAGGCAATGTCGGGAAGATACATCTCCGGAAACACCGGACACTTGGGATTTTCCAGCTTGCGAAGCGGTGCGTGATTCAAATCGACCAGGGCGACCTGTTTCTCTTCCGCAAGCTCTTCGTATCCGAGTCGACGGAAGATCTCGTCGGTCTCCAGATGCTGGTCGCCGGCCCCTTCGCCGATGACGATCTCGGCATCTGTACAAGTCTTCATATAGTCGACGATCGCCCCCACGCATTCCCGCGACGTGGTGATCGGTGGAGGCGAACTGTTGACCAAATTCGGCTTCAACAAGATGTGCGTCTGACGGGAAATCACCTCTCGGGCTCCCGCGGCTTCCAGCGCCTCGGGAACCGAATGAGCGTAGTCGCGGAACGTGATTTCGGCGAACTTGGTTTCAGAAATGGACATCGAAACTCCTCGATCTGGGGGTAGCGCAAAAAAAAATTTTTCGGCTCTTAGAGCCCTTTTTTCCATCGCTTCGTCACAAGTCATTATAGTGAAAGGACTCCCGATTGTCGCCCCTCTTTTTCCGGCTCCCCCTCCCTCGGGCGTTCCTACTTTCCAAACCGGAAGACGCCCCCTATGATAAATCACGTCTTGAGAAAACCGGTTCTCAAGTCCTCTGCTGCTTTCCCACTCTCGATCGACACCAGGATGTTCATCGCTCTTCCAGCTTAGAGGAGATAAGCATGGCCCGCACGAAGCAATCCAGCCCCCATTTTTCCGATTTTCTGGCGCGCGTCTCCTGGGTTCTCTCCCTGATCGGCCTGGGCATCGCCTTTGCCGTGCTCCTGGGCAGCGCCCTTCGGGGAGCGCCCGTGGAAATGCCAGAGAAGATGCTCTCGCACGATGTCTTCTTCTCGCTGAAGGACGACTCGCCGGAAGCCCGCGCGGCGCTGATCGAAGGTTGCAAGACCTATCTCGCCGATCACCCCGGCACCGTCTGGTTCGCCGCCGGAGAGCGCGTCGTCTCGCACGACCGGGAAGTGAACGATCGGGAATTCCAGGTCGCCCTCCATCTGGTCTTCCGCGACAAGGCCTCCCACGACGCCTATCAGAATGCCGAAAAGCATCACCAGTTCATCGAAGAGTATCAAGACAATTGGAAGCAAGTCCGGGTCTTCGACTCGTGGATCGAAAAGGCCGGACATCCCGAATAATCCCCCCGACTCATCGTGGGCGGCGTTCCTTCCGCCGGCCTGGGGGGGGCTGGTTCGAAACGTCCTCCGGAAAAACATCGGCGAAAACCGGCTGGAATCGAAACCGCATCGCCGAGCGACCGCGGTCCCTCTCGGCGTGTTTCTCAAGCGCCGCTTCGCCGTGGGCGATCGACGCGGACAGCGACGGAAGGATTTCTCGAACCGCGAACGCCCGACCTCTCCGCAAGTGCTTCGCCGGAACGCCGTGGAAGCTTCGAGCATGAGCAGACAGATCGTCCGGAAACGGCATCGCAACCCACTCCACTTTTCAAAACAAGAAATCGCCTACGTTTTGCAATGAAGCACTGGCGATTTTGGAACGAATCCATCATACTGGCCGTGATCCTGGAAAAAATCACCAGAGGCACCTGTACGGCGTCTTCCGGGAGACCGGATCGGCCGAAGCCGTCACAGGACCGAACACATCACAACGCTTGAGGAGGAACATTCGTGGAATTTGCCGATAGAATCGCACTCGTCACCGGTGCAGCGGGCTCGATCGGAAAAGGAATCGCCCAACGTTTCGTCGATGAGGGAGCGAAAGTGGTCATCACCGACTTGGATCAGGAGAAGCTCGACACCATCGCCGGCGAACTGGGAGAACAATGCACCGCGGTCGCCGCCGACGTCACCCAGCTCGATCAGGTCCGGAACGTCGTCACCGTCGCGAAGGAAAAGCACGGCCGCGTCGACGCGCTGATCAACGTGGCCGGCGTCACCGGCCAGGGCGGCAAAGTCGAGGACCTGACCGAGGAAACATGGGACTTCGTGTACGCGGTCAACTGCAAGGGAACGTTCTTCTTCTGCAAGGAGGTCGTCCCGATGATGAAATCGCAGGGCGGCGGGGCGATCGTCAATTTCTCGAGCAAGTCGGGCAAGACCGGTTCGGCGCTCATGTCGGCCTATTCCTCCGCTAAAGCGGCGATCATCGGATTCACCCAGGCGCTCGCCTTCGAGTTGTCCAAGGAGCATATCCGCGTGAACTGCGTTTGCCCCGGCATCACCGAAGATACCGGCGTTTGGTCGAACGTGTCTTCCGATTACGTCAAGAATATGGATCTGCCGATCGAGCAGGTCGTCGACAAGTTCACCGCCAAGGTCCCGCTGGGAAGGCTGGCCCGGGTCGCGGACGTCGTCAACATGACCTGTTATCTCGCCTCCGATCGGGCCGACTACATGACCGGCCAAGCGATCAACATCACCGGCGGTCGCGAAATGCACTGATGCTCGAGAAACCGAAAAGCAGTATTTCGATTTCTCGAAGAACCATACACGAATCCTTCATGGACAAAAGGAGCTATTCAGCCATGTCGCAATGGACACGAGCGAAGGTCGCCGCCACGATCGACCACGCCGCCTTGAAACCGAATATGACGGACGAGGATATCCGAGAGCAATGCCGCCTCGGCAAGGAATGCAACGTCGCGACGGTCTGCGTGCGCCCGAGCGATGTCGCCCTGGCTGCCAAGGAATTGGAAGGGGCGGCCGTCGAGGTCTCGATGGTCGTCGGCTTTCCCCACGGCACCGCCCTGCCGGAAGTGAAGGCTCTGGAGGCCAAACGCGGCATCGAACAGGGTGCTAAGGAACTCGACATGGTCATGAACATCGGCAAGTTCCTCTCCGGCGATACCGACTGGGTCCGACGCGACATCGAGGCGGTCGTCGGCGAGGCGAAGCCGAAAAACGTCCTGGTGAAGGTCATCCTCGAAACCTGCTGGCTCTCGGACGAGCAGATCGCCCGGGCCTGCGAAATCGCTCGCGATGCCGGAGCCGATTACGTCAAAACCTCGACCGGGTTCGGCGACGGGCCGGCCACGCCGGAGGCGATCGACATCATGATGAAGACCGTCGGCGACGTGATGGGCGTGAAAGCCTCCGGGGGCGTGCGGTCGTACGAGACGGCCGTCGGCTACCTCAAGCAGGGCTGCAAGCGTCTCGGTGCCGCCGGCGGTACCGCCGCCATCTGCCGCGATGCCCCCGACGGAGAAGCTTCCGGCTATTGATCCACCCGGACGTTACGGCTTCTTTTTCGCGGCCCGATCCATCCGATCCCGCCAGTCGGCGAGGAAGTCGACCCGCCACCGGCTGACCGTCTTCGCCCCCGGTTTCCCGGCGACGATGAGGTCGCCATCGCGATCGTCGCGCCAGTACCGGGGACGACGATCCGGCTCCGGTCGCGTGTAACTACCGCCCCAATGCGGCCCGGAAGGACGATCCGGGTCGCCGTGCAGCAGGTAGAGCACACTGGGGGTGTCGCCCATCTTGATATCCCGCTTCTTCTCCATGAACAGCGCGCCGAGACGCCCGTGCCCGGCGACGTGCCGCGCGGGAAAGGACCGATTCCCCCACTCGCCGCTCTGCGCGCCCCCCTGATACATCCCCCGGAACGTGGTGTCGCTCTCGATCCACCACAGGTCGGGGTGATTTTGGTACAGATAATCTCGGGCCGCGGGATCCTGCCGCGTATTCCAGGAACCGATCGAGTAGATCCGCAGTTTCTTCTTGATCGACGGATCGGCATGCACCGCCTGCGCCACATCGGTCAGACTCCCCCAAACCAGCACGTACACGGACCGGGGATCGTCGACGCGGGCCCGTTCGATGATCCGTTCGGCACCCTCGCTGAGCGCGGCGGGCGTTTCGCCTTTTTGCGGCTCGATCGCTCCCTGGACGACAATCGAGCGAAGCGATTCGGCATCGGGGTACTCGGCCCAGGTCCGCAGGTTCTCCCAGTCGGAGGCATAGGCATCGAGCGCTTCGTGGAGATGCTTCGCCCGGCCGGCATGCGGCGGCGAACTGATCAGCCCCTCGGTATCGAAACGATCGGCGTAGACGAGATAATGCACCATCGACTGGAAATCATCGGGATCGCTCCCACCGATGTCGGTCGACACGATCACACGGGGACGCTCCGCTTCCGCGACCACGGCCACTCCCGAAAACCACAAGAGACACAACATCGATACAAGTGATCGGCTCATGATGGATGGCTCCTTTTTCGTCAATTTACCAGGCGCCGGTCGATCCATGGATCACCGCCCCCGGTGGAATGCTCCCGTCGCTATCAAGTGCGATTGCTTTGTCCATCGTATCCATTCGTCGAGTCGCGGTCGAGGGTTTCCAGATTCAGCCCCCGCGTTTCGATGCGGAACCGCCAGGTGATCCAGGCCCCCAAGAGCGAAGTGCCGACCAGCACGGTAAGCAGAAGTTGCGTGCCGAGGTCCTTCAGCAGAATGGGAAAGAGGAAGGCGGTCATGACCGCGCCGAGCTTGGCGAAGGAAGCGGCGAAACCGGCCCCCTTGCCGCGAATCCGCGTCGGAAAGACCTCACCGGCGATCAGGTAGGTCATCGCGTTGGGACCGAGGTTCGTCATGAAGTTGAAGAGCATGAAGCCGGCGAAGAGGAGGACCATCTTCTCGATGCCGGAACTGGCGAGCGAAAGCGAGGCGAGAAAGAGTCCCGCCGCGCAGCCGACGAAGCCGAACACCTGCAACCGCATCCGACCGAGTCGGTCGACCAGAAAGAATGCCCCGACAATACCGGCCAAGAGAAGCAGATCGAGCAGGGCGGCTCCCCGGGCGGCGAGCTGATCGTTGTGGATCAACGCGGCGAGATGGTGCGGATGCTTCGTCTTCTCCCCCAACATCGAAGCGAGGATCGTCGGCGTGAAGATCCCGATGCCGTAAGTCCCCAAATCCTGTAAAAACCAGGGGACCGCCGCGAGAATCGTCGCCCGAAAGTGACGTCGTGAAAAGAGCGCTCGGTAGCCGCTGGGCCCTTCCGTCTGTTTCGCGTCCCGGCGTTTCTTTCTCGGGGAGGCGAGCCGGATGTCCCTCGGGTAAGGCGGATGCCGACGGAGCAGTTGGAGCAGGGCGTCCCTGGCCTGTTGCACGTCGCCGCGTTCCATCAACCAATGCGGACTCGGGGGGATGAAACATCGCCCGATGACCACCAGCACCGCCGGAACGATCGCCGTGGCGTACATCCATCGCCAGGCCCCCAGATCGGGATCTCCGACGAGCACCAAATAGCCGATGCCCGTGCCGGCCAGCGCCCCCACCGCCTGAAAACCGAAGGCGCTCAGAACCAGTCGTCCCCGCATCCGCGTCGGGACGGTCTCCGATATGATCATGTGTGCAGTAGGATAATCGCAACCCAGCGCCACCCCGGTGCCGAACAGGGAAAGGACCAAGAGCCAGAACGTGCCGCTGATCGACAGCAGCGTCAGAAAGATCACGAACAACACCATCTCGACGACGAACATCCGCTTGCGCCCGAACCGATCGGCAAGGCCTCCCAGGGTCGTCGCGCCGACGAGGATTCCCAGAAGTGGCGACGCTCCGATCAACCCCTTTTCCCAGGCGGCCAGACCGAACTCCCGCACGATCAACGGCAGCGCCACGCCGGTCATGAAGACGACCATTCCCTCGAAGAACTTGCCGGCGACCGCCAGCCACCAGATGCGCCACTGCATGACGGTCATCAGCGAGCAGGGAATTTCGGTCCCATCGCGCCAGATCGGGGTCTCGTCGAGATAGTCCTGGACCGTCCGCGCCGGAGACCGCGAGGGGGAACGTTTCGCAGACATACGGGGGGTTCCTTACGGAGAAGCGTGCTTCCTGCAAAAAAGGGGGTGAGAGGCCGCGGCATTGATCTTATCAATTGCGACAGCCCGAATCAACAACCACGGTCCGCTTTTTCCTGAAGCCCGCCGGCTCTCTCTTCTTGACAGACGGCGAAACTCCCCGTAAAAAGGGAACCGTTTCGCACCGGCCGCGATGCCTTGATCCGACCATCCCCATCGACGAAAGCGAGCGACACCCTTGGATTTAGAACTGCATAACAAGCGTTTTCTCATCACCGGGGCCTCCAGCGGCATCGGGCAGGCGGCGGCGAAAGTCTTTGCACAAGAGGGGGCCGATGTCGTCGCCGTGTACGGGCGCAATGCCATCGGGGCGAAAGAGACGCTCTCGGCGGTCGAATCGGCGGGGCGTCGGGGGTGGATCTACGCCATTGAGCAGGAGGACGCCGAAGCGGTGGCGTCGACCTGCCGGCGCATCGTCGACGAGGCGGGCTCCCTCGACGGCCTCATCCTCTGCGCAGGGACGTGTACGGTTGTTCCCTTCGACGAATTGACCCCACAGGCATGGGTCGACTTTCTGCAGGTCAATCTCAACGGAACGTTTTTCCTGCTGCACGCACTCGCGCCGCATGTGAACGACGGCGGGAGCGTGGTGATCGTTTCGAGCGTTTCGGGGCACACCGGCGCGCCGCACCAGGCCCACTACGCCGCCTCGAAAGCCGGTCTGCTGAACCTGGCCAAGAGCGCCGCCCGGGCGTACGCGCCGCGGGTTCGGGTGAACGCCATCGCCCCGGGAATGACCCTCACGCCGATGGGCGAAGGCACCGCCACGGGACTCGACCCCGACTACGCCCAGAAAAAGCTCCTGATCGGCCGATTCGCCCAGCCGGAGGAGATCGCCAAGTCGATCGCCTGGCTCGCCAGCCCGATCACCGGATTCATGTCCGGCGCCACCCTCGACATCAACGGCGGCCGATTACTGCGGTAAAGTGGAAACCGACGCACGATCCTTTCTCCATCTTCCCATCACACGATGCGGTTTTCGCCTTCGTGGGGGCTGTTGAAGGGAGAGTGGGGGTCCGACATCGGGCAGCCGCCGTGCGGCGAGTGGGAGGCGATGTCCTGCCGCGATTCGAACAGCGGCAATCGCCGGTCGGCCATCTGTTTCGCTTGATGGAAATCGTCATCGGTCATCGGACGCAGGTGCTTGCCGGCGGTGATCGACTTCTCCGTCAGGTCGAACCAGGAAGCCGGAATGCCGGCGACGACCGGGTGCAGCCCCAGCGCGAAGCGGTAGGCCATGTCCAATTCGTCCTGTTCCTCGAACGTCCGGTACCACCAGTTCCGAGGACGCTTGCCGCGGTTCTCGCCGCTGAACTCCTCGGGCCAGGAGCCGGCGGAGATCGTCTTGATCGATAGCACCGAAGCGTTCTTCTCGGCCGACAGATCGAGCACCTCGCGACCGAAGCCGAACTGGTAGTAATCGACCAGATTGATCGGGAACATGACGGTGTCGAAGTCGTAACGCTTGAGCGCCTCGAGGGCCGAGACGGTCGTATGGGCGGAAAACCCGAGGTACTTCACCAACCCCTGTTCGCGGAGCTTGAAGAAGTACTCCATGCACCCACCGGGGGCGAACGCCTCTTCGACCTCCTCAGGCCGGATCAGACAGTGCATCTGGTAGAGATCGAATCGGTCGGTCTTCAGTCGCTCGAGCGAACGTTCGAACTCCTCCTTGGCCCCCTCGGCGTCGCGCATCTTGGTTTTGCAGGCGAGGAAGATTTCGTCACGGGGAATGCCCTCCAGGCCGATGCCCATCTTGATCTCGCATTTGCCGCGATCGTAGGCCGGCGCCACATCGTAATAGGTCACGCCCTGCTCGAAAGCCTGATGCAGCGATTCGTTGCAGGCATCCTGGTCGCCGTCGCGAAGCCCCAGTCCCGGATAACCGACCACCGAGAGGTACTCGTCGTACTTGCACAACTTCCGAAGCGGCATGCCGGCGCGCCCTTCGATCTGCTCGATCTTCGCCTGCTTTTCCGGCGCCGGAACCGTCTCGACCGCCGAGGCTCGGGACAGAAGACTCCCCGCCGCGACACTCGCCCCGGCCGACTGCAAAAAAGTTCTACGTTTCATCGTGCTCGTCTCCTCCCGATGCGACACCGGGCCTATCTGAATAATGAGGTGGATGGTGGCAAAATGCATCGCCCGGTCAAGTAGGCAAAATCATCAGTCCTCTATTTTACCGTCCTCGGGGGGAGAGCTTCAATCGTTATTCTTGCATGGGAGTTCGATTTCCGAGAAGAAGTCACTCGGACACTCGTTCGGTGGTCACTCGGTTTTTGGGATCCGATGCCGCCTCCATTTCGCACCTCATCTTGCACGAGCTGCGTTGGAATTGCGGCGATTTCCCCTTCTTTTCCCGTTTTCTCCGGCCACTCCCCACGACCGGGCTCTTGTCGCCCCCCTCGATTCGGCGTTAGAATGACCAGCGCAACCCATCATCCGTCTGAAATGTCGAACAGGTCCTTGCCGTATTGAAGCGATCCATTTCGGTCATGAATCGATGCGACGGACGAGGGCTGAAGCGTGATCGCAAAATACGAAACGGGGCATCATTTTTACAAAAAAGGAGAAAAGCGATGAAAGCGATGGTCATACGAGAATTCGGTTCTCCCGATGTCTTCGAACCGACCGAGGTGCCGACGCCGGAAGCGGGTCCCGGAGAAGTGCTCATCCGCGTGGCGGCCTCGAGCATGAACCCGGTCGACTGGAAAATCCGCAGTGGGACGGTTCCCCAGATCGCGCCGCAGTTCCCGGCGATCCTTCACGGCGATGTGGCGGGGACGGTCGAGTCGGTCGGCCAGGGCGTGACGCGGTTCCAACCGGGCGACGAGGTATACGGCTGCGCCGGTGGATTCAAGGGCATCCAAGGAGCGCTGGCGGAATTCATGGTCGCCGATGCCGACCTGATCGCCAAGAAGCCGGTCACTCTTTCGCTCCTCGATGCCGCGGCACTGCCGCTGGTGTCGATCACGGCGTGGCTTGCCCTGGTCGAACGGGCGAAGATCAAGCCGGGACAGAAGGTGCTGGTCCACGGCGGTTGCGGCGGGGTGGGACACATCGGCATCCAGCTCGCCCGGCAGTGCGGGGCGATCGTCCACACCACCGTCTCCTCGGAAGAGAAGGCGACCTACGCCGGACAACTCGGCGCCGACGTGACGATCAACTACCGCGAGGAGAGCGTCGAGGACTATGTTCAGAAGTACACCGACGGCAAGGGGTTCGACCTGGTCTTCGATACCGTCGGCGAAGACAATCTGATGAACAGCCTCAAGGCGACCAAGGTCAGTGGAACACTCGCGACGATCGCCGCGCGCACCACGCTCGACTTGACGCTCCTGCACGGCAAGGACCTGACCTTCAACGGTGTGTTGATGCTCGTGCCGATCCTTTCCGGCAGAGGCCGGGCCCAGTTCGCGGAGATTCTCGAACTGTTCGCCCGGATGATCGAGCGCGGCCGCATCTGCCCGCTGCTCGACGAAGAGGTCATCCCGTTCACCGAAGTGGCGGCCGCCCACAAAAAACTCGAAGCGAACCAGGCGCGCGGCAAGATCCGCCTGATGGCCAAGTTCAATTAAGAGCACCCGTCGATACTGCCATAAAAGCCCGGTTCGCGCCGGCAACAGGAGGTTGCCGACAAAAACGCAAGGCAACGCCGCGACGGTTTTGGGAGTCCCGCGGCCACGGCTTGCCGCCGGGACGATGCGGTAAGAAGCCCGGAAGGCGTTTTCCGCAAAACGGTAACGGAACCAGGCGTGCGGCAAAATCCGCCTGATGGCCAAATTCAATTGAGGAAGGAGGTCCCCTGGGTATCGCACGCGGAACCGGTTCGCGCGGGGATCACTCTTCGTTCATCGAATGACGCTCGTAAAGCGGCTGGACGAAGATGTTGCCGAACTCGATGTCGGTTTCTTCGTCGTGGCTTTGCAATTGCAGCGTTCCCGGCTCGAGGCGGAGTCCCCGGCGGGGATTGGCGTCGGGCTCGCGCGTATCGGTCCAGTCGTTCACCTGGTAGCCGTTGATCCAGACGGCGAAGTGGCGGTCGTCGGCATGCAGGGTGAGCGTGAACCACTGTTCCGGTTCCAGGTCGATCGGGCGCGCCGCGCTGCGGCGGAAGATCCCGCCGGTGTTGCAGCCGATGTACTTCTCGCGATCGGCCTCCGGCGGATCGTGATGGATCTGGCACTCGTAGCCGTTGGTCGCCTCGTCGGGAATGCAGCGAAAGAACACGCCGGAGTTCACGCCCGGCTTCAAGGTGCGTGCCTGGAGCTGGAGCGTGAAATCGCCGTACGTCTGCTTCGATTCGAGGTATCCCTTTTTGCCGAACAGACGCATCGTGTGATGGCTGCTCATCCGGATCTGGGGAAGATGCTCTCCTTCGAATTTCCAAGCCCTCTTCTCTTTCGGCATGATGACCTTCAATAATGCGTCGTGACGCGACTTCGGGTCGTCCAGGCTTTCTCGGTGAAACTTCGGAATGGGACGCAACCCGACGGAACGGATTTTCGCGCCGCCGTGGAGGACGAATCCGAGATACCCGCGAAAGACGGAGATTTCCTCCCAACTCGGTTCCCCACCCTGGGAGGAAGCCTTCCAGGAATAGCGGTCGCCCCAGAGATCGAGTTCGACCCATCGCCAGTCGTCGACGGGAAGAGAATCGCTCTTTTGCAGTCGCACTTTTCCCCGCGCGTCTTCCGGCGCGTCTTTGGTCGGGGGCGAGCGGAAGTACACATCGACCCACGAATCGTCGTCTTCGAGGAAGATCTCGAAGCGAGCGTGAAAATCGCTGAACTGGCTGGTCGAGCGGAGCATCGGCGATTCCTCCCCCCGGTAGGCGATCGCTCCGTCGTCGATGACGAAACCGGCTTCTTCCGGATCGCCTTTTCCGGCCCGCCATCCGTAGAAGGTCTCCCCGTCGAACAGAAGAATTCTTCCATGCTGCACGGCGAGTTCTTCGATTTTGTTGATGGAAGAGTTTTCGGCCGCGTCTTCGGCTTCTCCGGGGGCCGGCTCCTCGGCCGACAAACGTCCGACCGCGAGGGCCTGAAGCAGCGAGACGGCCAAGAGGCAGGAGATCAGCGATACGGTTTTTCCGGGTAGCAGGGTTCGAGACATGGTAATCCTCCGTGGTTCTTGGGGAGATCAGCTTTCTTGTTGACGTTCTCGGCGTTTGTGGGCGATCACCTCGTCGATGACCCGCTCGAGGTCGTACTTCGGCGTGAATTGGATCGTCTCCTTCAGACGCGACAGATCGGGCACGCGCGAGCGGCAATCCTCGAAGTTGCTCGAGTAGGCTTCGGCGTAACTCTGGAACTCAATCGGAATATTCGGGTCGACCCGGGCGACGACTTTTCGGGCCAGTTCGTGGATGCAGACCGGGCGATCGCTCCCGATGTTGTAAACCCGACCGGCCGCTTCCGGGAGGGCCATCAGGTCGAGGACGGCATCGAGGACATCGCCGACATGCCCGAAACAACGGACCTGGAGACCGTCGTCGTGGACGATCAAGGGTCCGCCGTCGAGGGCGGCGTCGACGAACCGGGGCAGGACCATGCCGTAGGCGCCCGTCTGGCGGGGGCCGACGACGTTGAAGAACCGCCCGATGACCACCGGCAGACCGCGCTCCTGGTGGTAGGCCAGGGCGAGGAATTCGTCGACCGCCTTCGAGACCCCGTACGACCAACGCGGCCTGGTGGTGGCGCCGTAGACGAGGTCGTCCTCTTCGGTCCATCGGGGTTTCGGATTCTTGCCGTACACTTCGCTGGTGCTGGCCAGGAACATCGGCACCGTTCGCCCTCGATCCTGCAATCGCCCCAGTTCACGAAGCAGTTTCTCGGTCGGGTAAATGTTCGTTTCGATGGTGTGGATCGGACT
Source organism: uncultured Planctomycetaceae bacterium (assembly GCA_964632505.1). Taxonomy (GTDB): domain Bacteria; phylum Planctomycetota; class Planctomycetia; order Pirellulales; family Thermoguttaceae; genus CAZWCE01. Next base: position 242,196 of record CAZWCE010000001.1, read on the forward strand.
GCTCGCGATGAGCTGGACACCGACCGCCGCGGCAAGATGGTACACCTGGTCGACATCGACGAGCACCTCGTGCATGAGTTCCTCATCGGCCACCGAGGCCTTGTGATAGATCAGGCTTTCGTGACCGTCGACGGTGGCAAGGTTCGCCCGATCGCCCGTCGATTCGTCGTCGACCACCGTCACCCGGTTGCCGCTTGTCAGGAGTCGCTCGACCAGATGGCTGCCGATGAATCCCGCCCCGCCGGTCACTAGAATATGTTTTTGCCGCTTGCTCATATTTCCTCGCTCGCGAGTCTCCGTGGATGCCCCATGCGATGATCAAAATGATATTTTACCGCAGTCGGTTTCGGGAAACGATACCCCCCTGCCGTTGGAGGAATTTGAGATCAGAGGGGTTTTTCGAGAGATTTTGAGGTTTTTCGACCGCATCGGGCGTGCTTGTGCGGGAGTTTTCGATTAGGATGGTACGAAGCGTTTTCCACAAGTCTTCCTCTCTGCTTCTCTTACGCATGCCCCTTTTGATGGATTTGGTACTTTTCGGAGTGAATATCGGCGTGAACGCCGCCTTCGGCCTGGCCGTCGGGTTCGGCATCGCCGCCGGATTTTCGCCCGGCCCGCTGACCACGCTCGTGCTCTCGGAGAGTCTGGTCCACGGTCGCTTGGCGGGCGTGAAGGTCGCGCTGGCGCCGTTGATCACCGATCCACCCATCATCTTTATTTCGCTTGGCGTTCTCTACTGGCTCTCCCGGCTGCACGGTCAATATGCCTTGGGAGTGGTTTCCTTGCTCGGAGCGGCGATTCTCTGTCTGGTCGCCTGGAAGAGCTTCCACGCCAAGGAGAGTCATTTCGAAGGGATCGACAAAGTCCCCCGCTCTCTCTCGAAGGCGCTGGCGGTGAACATCTTCAACCCGAACGCCTATCTTTTTTGGTTGTGTATCATCGGCCCCTTGGTCATCGACGCTTATCACAAGAGCTTTTGGCTCGCGGCGGTGTTCATTCTCATCTTCTACGTCCTGCTGGTGGGGATCAAGATGTCGCTTGCCCTGATCGCCGGAACCGCTTCCCGACTGATGACCTCCAAATGGTTGGTTCGGGTGAACTGGTTGCTCGGCGGGGCACTTCTGATTTACGCCATTCTCTTTGCGCTCCGGGGCGTCTCGCTGCTGCGCGGCGAGCCGCTCGAAATAGGCATCCACTGACTCCCCGTCGTGACGCTTGTTGTCGATGCTTGCAATCGCCGCGTGCCATCGCGTACAATGGGGATCGATCCCCCGTGTCCCACTTCCCACAACGCGAGCCCGCCCATGAAACGCCCATTGCGAACGATCGTCGTCCTTCCGCTTCTGCTGTGGTTTCTACTGCCGGGCAGGTGGTCCCCCGCCACCCCGCCGGTGGCGTTCGAGAAGATCATTCTGACCGACCAATACTACTGCGACGGCATCGGCTCGGGCGATTTCAACCGCGACGGCCGGCGCGACATCGTCGCCGGGCCGTTCTGGTACGCGGGACCCGATTTCGAAACCGAAATCCCTTTCCATCCCCCGGTGGCCCATGACCCGGCCGCCAGCCCGAGCGACAGCCTGTTCTCCTTCGTCCACGATTTCAGCGGAGACGGCTGGGACGACATCCTCGTGCTCGGTCGGGTCCACAAACATGAGGCGTTCTGGTACGAAAATCCTCGAAAAGAGTGCCGCGAACACTGGGAAAAGCATTTCGTTTTCCACCGGGTGCAGGGGGAGAATCCTCCGTTCGGCGATCTGACCGGCGACGGTCGTCCGGAACTGATCGCGCTGCACGAGAACCGGTGGGGCTATCTTGCCCCCGACTGGGAGAATCCCCGCCGGGAGTGGACGTTCCACCCCGTCACCGAGCCGGGCGAGTACCACCAATTCTACCACGGCGAGGGAATCGGCGATCTCTCCGGCGACGGCCTGCCCGATCTGGTCCTCAACGAGCTCTGGTGCGAGAACCCAGGTTCGGCGGATGCTCCGTGGACCGCACATCGGATCACCTTCTCCCAAGAGCGGGGCGGATGCCAAATGCCGGTGCTCGACATCGACCTCGACGGCGACAACGACGTCGTCTCGGCGATCGACTCCCATGGCTGGGGACTCGCCTGGTACGAGGCCCGGAAGCGGGACGGTCGGCTCGCGTTCACCGAACACAAAATCATGGGGACGCGGGAAGAGATCGACCGCTACGGCGTTGCATTCACGCAACCGCACGCCCTGGCGATGGGCGACATCGACGGCGACGGACTCGAGGACTTGGTCGTCGGTAAGCGTCGCTGGGCGCACGGTCCCGACGGCGATATCGAACCGAACGCCGCCCCGGTTCTCTATTGGTTCCGCCGGACGATCGCGCCCGACGGGCAGGTCCGCTTCACGCCGCATCGGATCGACGACGCTTCCGGCGTGGGCGTACAACTGGTCGTCGACGATGTCAACGGCGACGGACGGAACGACGTCCTGACCGCTTCGAAGCTCGGGAGCTTCGTCTTTCTGAATCGCGCGGCCGAGAAAGATACCCCGTGAACCCCACCATCCCTCGTTGACACCAACCAACTTCACCCCTTTTTCTTCGTGAGGAGGATTCCATGAACGAACGTATGACTCGACGAACTTGCCTGAAAACTTCGGCCGCGGCGCTGGGCTCTTGGATGGTCTTGCCTTCCCTCTCGGCGCGAACCTACGCCGCGAACGAGAAGGTCGACCTCGGCTTCATCGGCGTCGGCGGTCGGGGCGGTGCGAACCTGAAGGCCCTGGCCGAACTGGAAGACACCAATGTCGTCGCCGTGAGCGACGTGGACCACGGGCGTCTGAAAAACGCGGCGGAGCGGTTCGGCGGGAAACCCTACGTCGACTTCCGCGAACTGCTCGACCAGGAGAACGGCCTCGACGGCTTCGTCGTCAGCACGCCCGATCACCAGCACGCCGTGGCCAGTGTGATGGGAATGAAGAAGGGGCTGCACTGCTATTGCGAGAAACCGCTCACGCACGACATCTACGAATCGCGGGTCATGGCGGAATTGGCGGCGGAGAAGAACCTCGTCACGCACATGGGGACGGGGGCCCAGAGTCATCAAAGCTCGGTCGACACGCTGGCGGCACTCCGCGCCGGGGTGATCGGCGACGTGAAGGAAGTGCACGTCTGGACGAATCGTCCGATCTGGCCGCAAGGCTTCGAAAAGCCCGAGGGGAGCGATCCGGTTCCGGAAACGCTCGACTGGGATCTCTGGCTCGGGACCGCCCCGGAACGGCCGTACGTGGCGAAGTGGCCGGAAGGCCATCCCGCGAGAAAAGAGCGGGGCGGAGTGGTCTACCATCCTTTCGTCTGGCGGGGATGGTGGGACTTCGGAACCGGCGCCTTGGGCGACATTGCGCCGCACTCGATGAACATCGCCTTCTGGGCCCTCCAGCTCGGCGCCCCCGAGTCGGCCGAAGTGCTCGAAACTTCCGGCATGATGCCGGAGATGTTTCCCGACTGGACGATCCTCCGGCTGAACTTCGCGGCGAGCCACGGCAAGCCGCCGCTTTCGATCTACTGGTACGACGGCAACAAAACGCCGCCGGCGGAATTGCTCGAAGGCGCCCCCGGAGGCGGCAATCCGCTGTTCGTCGGCACCAAGGGCAAAATGCGCACCGGCGGAGCCCCCTATCCGGTCAGCGATTTCCCCGATTACACTCCCCCGGAAACCGACATCCAACCCCGCGATGAAATCCACGCCGAATGGGTCCAGTGCATCAAGCAGGGCAAAAAGACGGGGTGTCCCTTCGAATACGCCGGCCCCATGACCGAAGCCTACCTCCTGGGCAACATCGCCTTGAAGGTCGGCCGAAAAGTCGAATGGGACGCCGAAAACATGAAGGTCACCAACTGCCCCGAAGCGAACCAGTACGTGCGGCGCGAATATCGCGGCAACTGGTCGCTTTAGAAAACTCCAAGTCGGCGGCTTCCCCTTCGAAAGGAAAGTGGCCGACAACAGATCTCGCTCTCGACCGGTCCTCGCATCCGCGGGCGGCCGGTTTTTTTTCGCGCAAATCGGCCCGTTCTCCACGGCGGGAGACAGCCTGTTTCATCCAGATACCCCAGACTTCCGAATGAAGGACATTGCCGGTCGCGCAATATGCAAAAAATCGGAAAAGTTTGCCGGTTGATCTGGATATTCCATCACCCTCATGCCGAATAGTGTGAGTGACCCGGGAAGTTTTTTCCTTTCCGGCTCCCTATTCAAATGATCGTTTTCCCTCGAAGTCCGGATCGGCCCGAAGCAGGACGGATCGCAACGGTTCCGGCGTCGGCTCGGATACAAGAGGGAAGGCATTTCTCTTCTTTCACTTAACCTTGCGAGGTCGTCGTGAGTACGAACGAAATTCACCGACTGACCACCCTGGCCATTCTTCTGGGATTGCTCGGGTTCAGTGCCGGTTGCAAGTTACATCTTCCGGTGAAACGGGGCCTCATCCTTCGCGGTGACTGGGCCATGGAGATCAACCGGACCCCCTGGATCGGATGCGACAACAATGTCGAATGTGAACCCGGGGAAAGCGAAACGGATTGCTGCGAAGACACCTTCCTCGGTGAAATCGGCGACGTCCTTCTCGGAAGCGACCAAGAGCCGTATCTCGGTTACGGACCTCCCGGACAAGTGGGGCAACCCCCGTTCGTCAATCCAAGGACTGGCCAACCCGTTCCCGGCTTGACGATGAGCGGGTATCCGAACATGGGATATCCCCCGATCGGTTACGCTCCGCGCGGTTACTCGCCCGGTTACCCCCAACCTCAGGCGTCGCAGTGTGGTTTGCTGAATCCGTACGGCGCGATGTCGCCGGGGGGTGAAATGCGTGCGCACGGCATGCACCCGGGAGCCGTTCACGGCGGGGCCGTGGGCGGAACTGCCGCCGGAACTCCTTCCTCCGGAAAACAAAATGACGAAGAAGAGGAGGAAGAGGATCCCCAGGCGCCCACTTCGATGATGCCGTATCCGAAGTTCCACCCCGTGCCCACAAGACCCGTCTTCCAGCGGGAGAAAAACGAAGAGGAAGACGAAGAGGGGCAAGAAGCGGACACTCGAGCATCTTCCCATCCGCGAGGCACCGCGCCCGTCCGAAAAGCGCCGCCGCGGAGACAAGGCATGAACTACCGCTTCCAGCGAGTCACCTATCCCGGTTTCCGCCCGACTCCGAACATGGGGACTCCCTACGGGAACCATCCCTACTCTCCGCAGAGGTTCATGAATCCCTACCAGGCAAGACCTTATGTCCCTCGAAACGCGTACCCCTCCTCTTCCGCATGTCCGGGGCCGTATTGCAACAGTCCGTATACCGGCGGGAATCCCTACGCTCGTCAGCGAGCCGCCACCCCGCCGAAACCCACGAAGACGAAGCAGAAGAAGACGCCCGATTCGAAGAAGACCACCAGTAGCGTCCCCGCCCGATCGCGATTGATGCTCGCCAGTCGGCAGACCTCTCCCTTGAGTCGATCGCCGCAACGGATCAGCCGGGGAGAACCGAACCCCTACGTGTCGCGGAACTCCTATTACTAATCCTCTCGACATCCCTGCCTACCTCTCACGCTCTCGAACGCCCCTCGAGGGCGTTTTTTTATGGAGGGATCGCCCCATCACCCCTTATTTCAGGGGGCGCCGACAAACCTCGACGGAACCGCTTCGGGGCGGCAGGATCTCTTGCCTAGATCTCCAGAACCTCCCGAAGAGGCACGGACCGATAAGATAGCGAGAGTTTGCGGGCGCCGTTTGCGTGAGTCAAGAGAAGTCCCCCGCATGACCGAAAAAGTTTAGTACGAAAGCATTCTCTTTGAAGAGAAGCAGGAAAGAGACGTGTTCGCAGCGGCATCGAATCGATTGATGTCTTGGTGGAAATTCGCTTCCCCACCGTCCGAAACTGAGGTCGACACGGCGAGGTCGCCTCCGATTCGGCCGTGCTGCTCCCCGCCTCGAAAACACGTTTCCTTCTCCTTTCCGGCAAGGGCATCGAAGAGGAGGGGTCCGCCCTCTACCACTTCCCATACACCACCAAGAGCGTCGGCGTTCACCTATGTCAAACCGAGCACCTCTCCCCCTCCGAGTATCTGGACATTCATCGAAACGCTGGGTCATGGGGATCACGATCGCCGGGATGTTCTTTTTTCTCGGGACGGCACCGCTGGCCGCCTCTCCCCGTGAAACCGCCACCGTCAAGGCGTTGCAGAAATCGGTCCTCGCCGTAGTGAACATCGAAGGCGAGAAGGTCGAGGACTACGCTTTCTCGAAGGTCGGCGAAAACGGCAAAGCCTACAACGGCATGGGCACCGGCGTGATCATCGATTCACGTGGATACATCATCACCAACTATCACGTCGTCGAGGGAGTTCGCCAAATCAAGGTCATGACTCACGACGAATCGACCTACGACGCCAAGCTCGTCGTGCGCGACCCCGCCACCGATCTGGCGATCATCAAAATCAATCCGACCGAATCCCTTCCCACGATGGTCATGGGCAGTTCCGAGGACTTGATGCTCGGCGAAACGGTCCTGGCGATCGGCAATCCCTACGGTTATCCGTTCACCGTGACCCGGGGGATCATCAGCAGTCTGCACCGCAAAGTCGAGGTGAACGAGACGCTCGAGTACGACAACGTCATCCAGATCGACGCGGCGATCAATCCCGGCAATTCCGGGGGCCCGTTGCTGAACATCGAGGGAAAGATGATCGGAATCAACGCGGCCATCCGACAGGGGGCCGTTTGCATCGCGTTCGCCATTCCCGTCGATCGCGTCATGGAGATCGCTGCCCGACTGATGGAGGAGACGACTTCTCAATATTGCTACCATGGTTTGCAACTGAAGCCCTCGACCCGGAACGAGGAGAACGGCGACTCTCTTTTATATCTCGATCGCTCCGGCCACTCCCTGGTGGTGGATTCGGTCGAACCGGGAAGTCCCGCCGAAGAGGCCGGCATCGAACCCGGCGATGTCCTGGTCGATATTGAGGAGAACGCCGTCGATCGCGAGCTCGACTTCCACCGTTCCATTCTCGGCCATCAGGCCAACGAGCAGATCGCCCTGACGGTGTTGCGCCGGTCGGAGAAGAAACAGCTCTCGCTGATCCTCCGCGATCCCCGCCGGCAAACGATCGCCACCACCTCCGGATCGACCGCTTGGTCGAACACCAGCCGGGAAACCAATTACCCGCGCGCCGCGACCTTCGCCGACAAAGCCTGGGAAACGCTCGGTCTGCGGTTCGAGCCGATCGACAAAGAGGAGTTCCGCCGGAATTATTCACGTTTCGCCCGGAATTATCCCGGCGGCATGACGATCTCCGCGGTCCGGACCAACAGCCTCGCCTACTCCAAAGGGCTCCGAGCCGGCGACGTGCTGGTGGGGATCCACAAGTGGACGACCGCCAGCGAACGCGACACCCAGTGGATCATCGACCGCTGGCAACAACTCTCCGAACTCCAGGAAGTGCAGTTTCTGGTCATCCGCAATCAGAACATCTACTATCAGCACATCCCGGTCCTCGCCGAATCGCACGCCGAAACCCTGCAGTAGCGGACCGCCATGGAATCGCAATGGATCGAACGCTTGCGCCGCCGAAGGACCGATCCCGCCAAGGTACGCCTGGGAATCGGCGATGATGCGGCCGTCCTCGAAGCCCTCTCGGGCGAAACGGTCATCACGGTCGACCTGCTGACCGAAGGCATCCATTTTCTGCTCGAAAAGCATGATCCCCGCATGATCGGCCGCAAGGCATTGGGCGTGAATCTGAGCGACCTGGCCGCCATGGCGGCCATTCCGGTGGCCGGGGTGGTCGCCGTCGCGGTCCCGGAAACGGCGACTCTCGATCTCCTCGAACAACTCGCCGACGGCATCGATGAGCTCGCGCGACCGTTCCGATTGGCGATCGTCGGGGGCGATACCAACTGCTGGTCCGGCGGGTTGGTCCTCAGTATCACGGTGCTCGGTCAAACCACTTCTCGCGGACCGTTGACCCGAAGCGGCGCGCGGCCCGGCGACCGCATCCTCGCCACCGGCGACTTCGGCGGAAGCCTCTTGGAACACCAGTTCACCTTCACTCCCCGGGTCCATGAAGCTTTGCATCTGCATCAGAAATACGAACTGCACGCCGGCATCGACGTCAGCGACGGACTCGCCTTGGATCTTTCCAGAATGGCCCGAGAGAGCGGTTGCGGCGTGGTGCTGCAGCGCGGTAGAATCCCCATTGCCCCGGACGCCCATCGCCTGGCCACCCAGCTTGCCGACGGGCGATCTCCGCTGGATCATGCTCTCGGTGATGGTGAGGATTTCGAGCTGCTGCTGGCCGTGCCGCCGCCATCGGCCGAAGCGATCCTCGCCGAAACACCGCTCGATGTGCCCGTGACCGACATCGGGGCATTCACCGAGGAGAAGTCGTTCTGGCTCGAGGACGACCGAGGCCGCCGCGAACCCCTGTTGCCTGCCGGCTACGAACATCGCTTCCCCGACGGGTGAGCCTTGAAGTATTCCTTTTCGCCACGGAAGATCTCCTTCGCGATGACACGCACCATCACCTTTCATGCCGACGATCTTTCCGGAACCGACCGATTGGGGGAAGTGCTCGCCCGGGTACTTCCCGCCGGGACCGTCGTCGGGCTGACGGGAACGCTCGGCTCCGGAAAAACCCGATTGGTGACCGCCATCGCCTCCGCGTGCAGGATCCCCGCCGAGGAGATCACCAGTCCGACGTTCGTTCTGGTGCACGAATACCACGGCGAGCGGCCGATCTATCATTTCGACGCCTATCGCTTGAAGGACGAGGACGAATTCCTCGAACTCGGTCCCGAGGAGTACTTCGAGGGTCGGGGGCTCTCGCTGATCGAATGGGCCGATCGGGTGGAGGATTGCCTGCCGCTGGATCGTCTGGAGATCGCCATCGAAACGACCGGCTCCACCGCGAGGGTCTTTCGTCTCACCGCTTGCGGAATCGCTTTGGGAGAAGTGTTGGAAGAGATCGATCGCCGTCTGCGCGATTGACCGGTCCCGACTCCCGAACCAGCACCATCAGCAAGACGGCCGCGAGCGTCCGCAGCACCCAACCGGCGAGGAACTGGAGTTGGTAGTAATCGAGAGTCCGGCTTTCACTTCCCGGCAAGTGGAAAACGACATCGCTCCAGCGATCCAGAAGCACGCCTCCGAGGAGGGTCGCCAGGGCCATCGAAAGGCCGGAAACGCTGTAATACGCGGCCAGAGCGGGGCTGTTCTCCCGGTCGGGCGACATCTTGAGAACGAGGTTCGGCAGAGCTACGTTCACCCCGACCCAGGCGACCCACATCACCCAAGCGCCGACCATCCACCAGGGGTTCCGCCGATCGGCGATCATGTAGAAAAGGGGTCCGGCGGCGACCAGAAAGAGCGAAACGGTCATGATCAGGCGATTGCCGTGACGGTCGACCCAACGGCCCACCTTGCCGCTGACGCTCCACTGGGCGATCATCAAACCGGACTTCAAAGCGAGCATGGTCAGCACGCCGAAGCCCAGGACCCGATAGGGAAAGACACCCTGGGCGGCCTGGGTCAGCCCGTTGGCCATCGAGAGCCAGGCGCCGAAGAGCAGAAGCGGCAAGAATCGCCGGTCCACCAGAGGCGCGATCACGCGGCGGATTCGTTCGCCGGCCGCTTTGGCCCGCACCCGGGCGATCTCCGGCATCGCCGCCAGCGGGACAGTGGAGAGCAGCAAGAAGAAGATCCCGGCCCATGCCGGCATCAGATAGGCCTTCCAACGCGACATTTCGGGATCGAGCTCCAACGTGCTCCAAGTGTACAGCCCACCACCGATCATCCCGGCGACCTGTCCCGTCAGGAGCCAGCGATTGCGCTTTCCGAAAAAACGCCCCCGAATGCGCAGGGGGACGCCGTCGCCCAGCCAGGACCAGAGCGCGACCGAGCCCAGGTACTCCGCCAGGTGATACAGGCACCAACTGGCCACCAACAATGAGAGAGCCCAGCCGAGAGACGCCGCCTCTTCCGATCGGGTGAACCAAGCCGGAACCAACGGAACCCCCACCAGGAACAACGGGGCGAGCAGATAGCAGAAGAAACAGAACCATTTCCGCGATCGAGCCCAGTCGAGCAGCCAGGGTGTGGCCCAACGCAACAGGCCCGCGATTTTGGGGGCGGCGAGAATCAGGGCGACCACCAGCCCGAGCCTCGCTTTGTCGAAATCGAACCGGGCGGCACACAACTCCATCGCCAGGTAATAGACGAGCGTCGTGCTGGCCAGTCCATTGCCCAATGCCCAGAGCAGGCCGTTGTAGCAGGCCGCCTGTCGAAAGTGGTGTCGCGCATGGATCGGGGGCAATTCCTTCACGTCGGTCATCATATTCTCATGGTGGATTTCTCGAAGAAGCTCCATCGCGTGAGGGACATCGGTTACGACAAGGAGGTCAAAACGAGATTTACCGCGGCCAGCGCGGCGAGTAGAAGAATCAGCGGATCGAAATATTTCTGGGGAATCACCAGGAAGATCTTTCGGCCGACCAGCGCTCCGACGACCAGGGCGGGCAGCAGCATCAGGTCGAACCAAAGCGTATCGAGAGTGATCATTCCCAGGCCGGCGAAGACGGGCACCTTGGTCACGTTGACGATCAAGAAGAACCAGGCCCAGGTGCCCATGAACTTCTCCTTCGGCATGCCCAGGGCGACGATGTAGATGGCCATGACCGGCCCGGCGGCGTTGCCGACCATGGTGGCGAATCCGCCGAGCGTGCCGATCAAGAGGACGAACCACCATCGCTCGGGGACGTTTTCCCAGCCCATTCGGTTTCTCAGTTGCTCAAAGAGGAGCAGGCCGAGGATCAGCGCCCCCAATAGGAGTGCGAACTGCCCGTGGGAGATGGTCGCCAGCACGAACGCACCGACACAGAGGCCGAAGGCGACCGGCGGAAAGACCCCGCGGATTTTATCCCACTGCGCATGACGGTGGTAGTAGCTGACGGCGAACAGATCGCCGACGATCAACAAGGGCAGCATCGCCCCGGCCGACTGTTTCTCGACCCCGACAAAGGCGTACGTCATGAGGAGGATTCCCAAAATCGAGACGCCGGGAACCCCGGTTTTCGACATTCCGGCCAAAAAGGCCGAGAGGGCACCGCAAAGGATCGCCAGGGCGGTATAGTCCAAGGGAGTTCTCCTTGCAGGCGGTCGGGAAGCGACGAGAGAGAAATCGGTCCGAAATGAATCCGACTTGGATCGCTGGTATCATCGCCCGAAGGAAGCAAGAGAAGGGCCGGTGATACTGCCCCGTGAGACGTGAACCATGCGACCGTCGGGGCGGGAAATCGGCTATCCTTTTCAAGAACAATCGCAAGGAAGCCGAGGAGCGGCACCTCCAGCGCCAACGCGTATGGAAGGAACGCGCAGTGATTTCCGTGCTCAATCGGGAGACCGAGGACATCGTTTCCGGGCGCAGCCTTCCGAGGAGTGTGAAGGGCCAGCCGGAACGAGGCGGCCTGTAGGACGAGGCACACCTCCCCTTCTTCACTCTCGGAAGAGACGGTTCTCAGTCCCTTTCCGGCAAGCTGCCGCGACTTCCCCGACGGCGTCGGAGGGGGCCACGGGCAATAGGCGACCTTACCTCACCAGCCGTTTGCGGTCCTAGCCGCCCGTTGAAAAACAGGCCGCTGGGAAACCGTCGGCAACGGGAGGGCGGAAAACGAACTCAGATGGAGTACGATTGACTGCCTTCTTTTTTCGCTTTGCGAACCAGATCGGCGATGGTGATGTTGCCGAGGTAGTCCTGGCGTTTCTTTTCGGCGGTTTCCCAGGCGTTGGTCAGCACTTTGACCGCCGGAGAATCCTTGTGGGCACTGCTGGAACGTCCCGAAGGCTGGTTCGAGCCGTCGACGATCGCCATGACTTGGCCGAGCGTGAGTTCCTTGGGCTTCGGCAGTAGATGATAACCACCGGCGGCGCCCCGGGTACTGGAAACGATCCCGGCGGCTTTCAGTTGCAGAAGAATTTGGACGAGAAAACGCGGCGGAACATGATGCCGTTCGGCGATCTTGCGAATCCGTACCGGTTCGCCCGATTCTTGTTGCTCGGCCAGATCCATGACGGCGATGCAGGCGTATTCGGTCTTTGCGGAAATCTTCATTCGTAACACCTCATTTTTAAACTATGTACAGGATTTGGAAGCTCCTCAAGCGAGAAGCGTTCTGGAATAAAAAACTTGAACAAAAGTGCCGTATATATAAATATTCATTAGAATGAACACTGAAACCATTTACTCTCTTCCAACACGAGCATCGCTGCCAACTTGACCTGATATTTCAACGAATCGAGTATAGCATCTCCGCTGCTTTGGCAAAATTTTTCCTCATCTTTAAGAATGGTCGGGGAGGTCATCTCGCAGAGGAAGGAATCCACTTAGAGCGACCAACGCGGATCGAATGAAAGGCTGGAGACGGATCGCCAATCTTAAACAACTCCCTACAGCAGGCGCGTTTTCATTACCAAAATGTCCCGACCCGAAATCGATAAACAAAATTGTAAGCGTTTTACTCTACGTAGAAAAGCCTATTTGTCGGCAAACCCCCCCAAAAAAACAAGGAATCTGTTGAAATCCCTCCTGAGAGAAGCGGCCGAAGCTCATCGACAAACTCAAGCAACTCCAGGAGGATACAATTTTTTGATTGTACACGATCTTCCTAGGAAAACTCAAGCGATTTTTGCGCAAAGATCCCAAAAAACAAATATTTGCACAGAATAAACATTCATTCTACGTTCCCACCATCCCATCAAGGGTTGCCGAGAACCATGTCTTCCTCATGCTGCCGTTCCGCTCCTCGTAGGTAGGATGTGCAGAAAACAGCAGGTACGGATGAACGCCGATCGCGGGTTCCGATGGCTGTCAAAAACCAAAATTGACAGAGAAGAGCCAAGAAAAAAAGCTGTCAAAAAAAACGAAAACACAGCTCCTGTATGCACGATTTGATTTCTTTATTCTGTAAGCATTCTATCAAACGGCTCGATGATCGTCAATAGTCTTCATAAAGAACCTGATTTATTTGAGGGCACTTTTCGGGCACCCCTCCGATCCGGCCAACAAGCGGCTTGTTCGTAACTAGAAGTCGCACTAATAGTTAGAACATCCATCGACGTGAGTTTGTTTACGCAACGACCTGCTTTTAATCGGTAAAAAATTATTTTCTTTATTCGCCCTGGACACTCTTCGCTCAACAAGAAACGAATCATGGTGGTTCGCCGGTGATCTCTATTTTCCCACAAAATCGAGATTCTGCGAAATGCTCTCCACTTCCGTCGGCATGCGCGATCAATTCAAAAACTCTCCCAGAGAACCTTGCGGGCGAATCCGATTTGCCCTATCTTCAACGCAAGGCACCCGCAGCCTCCACAACGGGCGGCATTCAGTGGGAGGGTGGAAAGCGAAACACCCCGCCAAGTGTATTTTTGAACACTTTTTTTCGACATTATAGCCGTTTCTGCTTGATGCGGAAGGAGAGGGGAAGGAAAACATGCCGGAAAAAGCCTATCTCGCGATCGATTTGGGAGCCTCCAGCGGACGCCATGTCGTCGGACGTTTCGACGGGGAGACGATTTCCCTGGAGGAGGTCTACCGATTCGAGAACGGCCCGGTGCGCATGGGGGAGCACATTTATTGGGACTTGCCCGGACAGTGGGCCGAGATCCTCAAAGGGATGCAGGCCGCCGGCGCGGCGTTCGGTTCCTCGGTGGCGAGCGTGGGCGTCGATACCTGGGGCGTCGATTACGCGCTGATCGGCCGCCGGGATACGCTCTTGGGCATTCCGTATCACTATCGCGATCACCGCACCGACGGCATTCTCGAAAAGGCGCTCCAATCCGTTTCCCGCGAGGAAATCTTCCAGGAAACCGGGTTGCAATTCATGCCGATCAACACGCTCTACCAATTGCTCGAGATGAAGTGGAACGGCTCTCCGCTTCTCGATTCCGCCGAGCGGCTGTTGATGATGCCCGATGTCTTCCATTGGTTGATGAGTGGGGAGAAATCGAACGAATTCACCGACGCGACCACCACGCAATGCTTCAATCCACTGCGGAACGATTGGTCGAGTGCGCTGCTGGAGAAGTTCGGACTGCCCCGCGATCTCTTCGGGCCGATCTCCCCGCCCGGCACTTCGCTGGGTGGTTTGCGGCAGGAGATCGCCTCGTCGACGGCGCTTTCGGAAGCCCGGGTCGTCTTGCCCGGCTCGCACGACACGGCCAGCGCGGTCATGGCGGTGCCGACCCTCGCCCATTCGCAACGTTCGAACTGGTGCTACATCAGCCTGGGAACGTGGGCTCTGATGGGCATCGAATCGCCCGAACCGGTGGTCAACGAAACGGTCGGGTCGCTGAATTTCACGAACGAGGGCGGCGTCGGCGGCACGTACCGCATCCTGAAGAACATCTGCGGTCTCTGGCTCGTGCAGGAATGCCGCCGCATCTGGAATCAGCAAGGAAAGAATTGGGGCTGGGAAGATCTGAACCGCCTTTCCGCCGCGGCTCAGCCGAGACGGACGTTCATCGATCCCGATGCCCCGGCATTTCTCGCTCCGGCCGATATGCCCGAGGAGATCCGCCGGTTCGCCGAACAGACCGGGCAGAAGGTCCCCGATTCGGAAGGCGACGTGCTCCGGTGCGCCCTGGACAGTCTCGCCTTGAAGTTCCGGCATGTTTTGAACATGTGTGAACAGATTTCCGGAAATCGGATCGAGACGATTCACGTCCTCGGAGGCGGCACGAAAAACGAACAGCTCTGCCAGGCGACGGCCGACGCCTGTGGGCGCCCCGTCGTCGCCGGACCGGTCGAGGCGACCGCCACGGGCAATCTCATGCTCCAGGCCGTTTCCGCCGGCGATGTGGCCGACATCGCCCAGGCGCGCGAGATCATTCGCAACAGCTTTCAAATGGTCGAATACGCCCCCCGAAACACCGACGCATGGGACGAGGCCTACGAGACATTCCGGGAGTATCTGGTCTGAAGCCCGATCGGAAACGGAAACACCGAACGGCTCCGGCTGAACCCAAATTGCAAGCCGGCCGTTCTATCGGTAAAATGACACACGGCGACGCGATCGCATTTCCCGAACACGACAAGAAGGAGAAACGAAGATGATCAATGTTGGTATTGCCGGAATCGGATTCATGGGCATGATCCATTACCTCGCTTACCGGAAGCTGCCGGAGATGAACGTGAAGGCGCTTTGCGAACGCCGGCCGGAGAGGCTCAAGGGCGACTGGACCGCCATCCAGGGGAATTTCGGCCCCCGCGGCGAAATGATGGACCTGACCGGCATCGACACCTATGACGATTACGACGCGATGATCGCCGACGATTCGCTCGATATGATCGACATCTGCCTGCCGCCGAATCTGCATCCCGAAATGACGCTCAAGGCGCTCGAAGCCGGTCACGACGTCTTCTGCGAAAAACCGATCTCCCTGCAGGTCGACGATGCCGAGAAGATGGTCAAAGCCGCCAAGAAGGCGGAACGTCTCTTGATGATCGGCCATGTTCTGCCGTTCTTCTCGGGATACGACTTCGTCTACAAGGCGTATAAAAGCGGGAAATACGGCAAGGTCCTGGGAGGGAATTTCTCGCGGGTCATCTCCGATCCGACCTGGCTGGAGAACTTCTACAGCATGGAGACCTGCGGCGGCCCCCTGTTGGATCTGCACATCCACGACGCCCATTTCATCCGACTGCTTTTCGGCATGCCCAAGGCGGTGCAGAGTGTCGGGCGGATGCGCAACGACGTTCCATCCTACTTCAACACGCAATTCCTGTTCGACGAACCCGACCTGGTGGTCACCGCGACCAGCGGCGTGATCGATCAGCAGGGACGTCCCTTCACCTGCGGATTCGAGATCCACTTCGAAAAGGCGACATTGCTGTTCGACGTCTTCATGAACATGCCGGTGACCGTGCTCACCGCCGACGGCAAAGTCGAGCAGCCGAAACTCCCCGAAGGGGATGAAGTCGACTTCTTCGCCGGCGAGTTGAAGGAGGCGTACCAGGCGGTGAAAAACGAAACGCCCTCCTCGATGCTCGACGGTCAACTCGCCCGCGATGCTCTGGTGATGTGCCATCGCCAGATCGATTCGATCCAAAAGCAGAAACAGATCAAGCTCTGATCCGCAAGCCTTATTCATGTTCGCATAAGCAGTGCCCCCTTGGTTCACGGATTGACAGCCGCAGGGCCGAACTCTCGATGTTCGCCCTCGGTTCACTATTGATGCGACGCTCAACAAGAATCGAAAAAAGCCATGCTCTCCGGGAAAACCGTTCGCGAAGCATGGCTTTTCTTTTTATCTCAGCATGATAGTGTCCGCGTTTACACTAATCCGTTGATTCGGTAAGCAAACACTCGGGAACGACCTGTTCGCCGGACTTCGGCAACCGCAAGGTCACCTTGCCGCCGGCGTGCGTGGTTTTCAGCTCGTAACCGTCGACGCCGTCCTCCCGATATTCCTCCAAGAACACCGGCGCGTCGAGAGAAGACGGCTTCCCTTCTTTCGCCGGACGGTAGACGGCCAGGAATTCGATCTCCTCCTTTTCCGAAGGCGTTTTCGCCGTCAGGTGCCATTCTCGAAGCTTGATCCGCTCCCGGGGATTCGGGTCGTACTGGTTCGTCTGGGAGAAGGTCAAACCGGCGGGGAGAAGGAAGTCGACCGCCAGATCGACATCGCCGACTCGAAGGGCGATGGCATGCTGATCGTCGATCTCGGGCACTTCGGTGGTGATCGGAAGTTCACCATCGCCTTTCAGTTCATCGCTCGGCTGGAACGGTTGGGTCGCGTGAAGCCAATAGCGGTAGGTGGCCGGCTTTTTCGCCTTCAGGCGATCGTAGACGACAACCAGATCGGGTTTGACGAAGATGATCGACCGCGTGTAGCGATCGAGCATCGGCCCGTCGCCCCACTTGTCGCTGTTTTCGGCCCGATAGGTTCCGGCCGCCTCGCCGACGACGATGTCGCACTCGGGCGAGGTGAAGAAATGGACGATTTTCCCTTTCGCGTCGGCGGAATGGGACCGCTGGCCGGAGCCGTCGACGGTGATGTTGTTCACCGACCGGGTGCTCCACATCCAATTCCTGTGATGCTTGCTGCCGTAAATGTCGCGGTAGCCGGTGCGGATCAACAGCCGCTCACCCCAGGCCCAGAGCAGGAAGGAGTTGTTCGCCTCATAACCGTGGGATTGCGTTCCGAACGGACTCGACTTGAAAACCACCTGCACGTCGTCCTTGGCATCGAGGAGGTTGGAATTCAGGTAGGCCTGGCCGGTGCCTTCGAAGCGTCGCGAGGAAGGGAGATCGTCGGGTACCTTGGGCCGGACGTCCGGAAGAGCACCGCGCAGAAAGCCGATGTACCCGCTGCCGCGGACCGGACCGCCGAGTGTCTCGACGTACCACTGCCAATAGCGGTTGCCCGACTGGGCCGCCAGAATACTCATCAGCGAGAGGTTGTGCCGGGCGGTTCTCCGGGCGGTCAGATCGCCGAAGCCTCCACCGACCTTCCCCGGCGGCATGAGATACATCGGGTAGTAGCCGATTTGGGAGAAGTAGGGCTTCTGGTAAGCGCTGATGCCGAACGCGGCCCGCATCACATCGGCCCACCAGGTGAATCGTGCGATGTAGCTGCTCCAGTAGGAGACGCCCTCGTGCCATCCGCCCTGCTCATCGCTCCAGACGGGATAAGCCGCATAGAAGACGTTCATGGCGAACCA
The DNA here is from genome assembly GCA_964632505.1 of uncultured Planctomycetaceae bacterium. Taxonomy (GTDB): domain Bacteria; phylum Planctomycetota; class Planctomycetia; order Pirellulales; family Thermoguttaceae; genus CAZWCE01. Next base: position 259,941 of record CAZWCE010000001.1, read on the forward strand.
GCTCCACCGGTCGGCCCCGGGAATTTCGTCGTGGAAGGCGATCCCCACCTCACCGAGAAAGTGCCAGGCCCGGTTCGAGTGACTCGAATACGGCCGCCAGAGGTGCCGGGGGTAGAGATGGTGGTACATCTCCTCGCCGCGAATCCGCATCACCTCACGGCATTTCTCCTTCTCCGCCTCGGAGAGAAGATCGTTGACAAAGGTATAGGTCCTCGAAAAGTGATAGGCGTACGGCATGCCGGCCTCATCGTTGTAACGGTAGCCGGTCGAGCCTTTCGGATCCCACTCGGCACACTCCAGGAGGATCTTCTTGGCCAGCCGACCGTACTCTTCCTTCCCGCCGAGCAACCGAGTGAACGCGAGCGTCGCGGCGCCTTCGAGTGCCCGGATCGTGTAGGTCCGATTGCCCCACCAGGTCTTGCGCCACTGTTCCGAGAGTCGCTCGGAGGTGTACTTCGGCGGTTCGGTCGTGTCGGGGGGATTCTCCATCAGCTTCTCGCATCGCGCGACCAGGTCGTCGAACCGGTCCTTCATCGGTCCCTGGGCCATCTCTCGGAGCCGGGGGAGATCGCCGGGGCGGACGAACAACCGCGGATGCTCTTTCGGGATGCGCTCCATCAGCTCCGCCTTCGGCGGCATCGGCATCGGTCGGGCGACCGCCGGATCGACGGTGAATCTCCGCTCCTTGCTCCACTCGGTCCACGTTCCGGAATCGTCGATGCCCCGATATCGCCAGCGGTAAGTGCCGGCTTCGAACGGATGAGGCGGCGTGTGCACGCTCATGTCGATGCCGTCGGCCTGGTAGGCGACCCGGTCGGAGTCGACCTCGAGCATCTGCAGTTGCCATCGCTCGATGTTCTTCTGCGGCCGCCAACAGAACGACGGGGGATTCACCGCCGGCGTGGTGCCTTCGGCCGGTCGGTAGCCCCAGTCTCTCGAACCGGCGGGAGACTGGTCCAGCGCGAGCGGTTCGGCGGAATCCTGTGCCAGGGTGAAGGCGGCAAACGCGGAAAGCGAACATCCGGCAATGATAAAAAGGAGGAAACGGTTTCGGAATGATCCTGGTGCGCAGCGCATCGAGGTGGATCCTTTCTGATTGAAGGTTCGTTGGATGTTTTTGTCGATGAAAGCAGACCGATCACGGTCCCTTCGTCGGCGTGGCTTGTGAACATGCTCTCTTCCGGCCGAAAGGCCGACGGGGCGGGAGGAAAATCATCGAACCGAGCACCAGCAGCCCGAAAAGGCAGTAGATTGCCGTGAGCATTTCCTGGGGTAGGTCGACGAAAAGCAACTCGTGGACCCAGCGACCGATGAAGGATCCCTCCTCGGGCGTCTGACCGGCGAGCCTGCGCAACCGGTGCTCCCATTCGGTCAGCGGGCAGAGGATGCCGAACAGCGCCTCGGCGACGACCACGAGGATCATCGCCAAATGAACGGCGCGGAAGGTGAAATTGCGGACCCAACGCCAACCACGCCAGCCCCCCACGAGGATGAGTACCTCGCCGAAGATGACGAAGCCGACGTACCCGGCATGCAACACGACCAGCACGTCGGCCAGCAGTTGGTAAAGGTTCATTCCGCGTCCTTTTCCGGGGAGTCGAGGGCATCGGCGTGACGGACGCCGCGTTTCCAGGCCCGGATATAATCGATCTTGTAGGTCGAAGGCAGATCGGCATCGTCGGGCAGTCCCATCCAGTCGGGCATCGTTTCACTGTCGAACATCAGGTTCAGCGGTTGATGCCAGTGGGTGTTCTCGACCCGGCGGACCGCCACGCCGTCGACGTAGTAGACGATCTCTTCCTTGCCCCAGTCGATGCCGTAGACATGGTAATCGTCGCCGACCGGCCAAGGCGTTTTCCAGATGTCGCCCGTGCGTCGATGCTCCGGATTGTCCGGCGTGTGGTGCACGTGCAGATTCATATTGTAGCGATGCGGGAAGTCGTCGGGTCCTTTGGCGCTGAGTTCGAAGACGTCGATCTCCGTCCAGCGATCCTCGGTGTGGTTGGCGAACCAGAACGAACTCGACCCGGCCGACGGCATCGGCTTCGCTCGGGTCTCGAAGTAGCCGTACAGGACCGGACGCTTCGCATAGACCAGAGCGCTGCTGTACTTCTCGTACCCACGTTGCTTCAGCTCCTCGGGCGACTCCTCCAGCCGCATCGTCAATTGGAGTCGGCCGTCTTGGACGGTCACGTTCTCGGGCGAAAAGAAAGCCGGTTGCCTCCCTTTCCAGCGGGGATGGGTGGGAAGCCAGGTGTCGGTATCGAGAGCGTCGCCTTCGAATTCGTCGGTCAGCGGCTCGAAGACGATCCATCCCTGCCGATTCTGCTGGTCGGAGAGCGGCAAGGCGTCGGTGACGTGCTCCGGGACGTTTTCCAGGGGGCCTCGGCGCGTCCAACCTTCGTCGAGTTCCGGCTCCGCGGCAAGCGCCGCGGAATCTAGGGCAAGGCGGTGACTCGCGACCGGAATCATCAGAGCCACCGAAAACAGGAGCATTCCGAAAAGGTGTCGCCCCGAAAACGGAGCGGCAAGGCGTGAAGCGATTCTCATGGGGGAGCCTCCTGTGGAAAGAAGAATTCATGGCAAATGTGCGATCCACTTGAGTGTATCCCTTCATTGTAATGACTCGCCGATAGGAAGAAAAGCCACGCACTTGGCGGAGAAATCGCGGGAATCGCCCTCGAAGCAAAAGAAACAAGAATGGCCCAATCCCCTACCGTATAAGACGATAGACTCATTCATCCAGGGGCCTGTTCGTCGGGCGGACCTTCCGAGAGCCCCTCCCCTGGGCCGAATCGGAACAGAAAACACGATTGCCCGCCTGACGGAAATCGGGGGCCATGCTATGATTAGGCAAGGAACAAACCTTCCGCTCGGCCCTTTCTTTGGCGCCCTCGGTTTTCCGGATATCTCGGCAGCGAATGTTCAACCTTCCCGGCTGAGCTGCCCCATTCGACGAAATTCCCCCCTATGCACGACCCAATCCTGTTGCACCAAATTATTCTCGACCTGTTGATCATCTTGACCGCGGGATTGGCCGCGGGGATCGTCTGCAAGCGATTGCGGATCCCGATGGTCGTCGGTTACCTGCTGGTCGGCGCACTCATCGGGCAGGGGATGTTCGGATTGATCACCAGCGCACCGCCGGCGGCCGAAAACCATTTGGAGAAATCGGAGCCTCCGGCGCTGCTCGAGGAAGCATCGACGGAAGCCCAACACGATGAAAAACGGCCCGAGCTCTCCATCTCCGCGACGCCTGCGGAAGAAACGACGCCGTCGGAATCGGAGGCCGAAAAGCAAGAGGCCCGACACCGCATTTTCCGGGGAGAGGTGCTCGAGAATTTGGCTCATCTCGGGGCGCTCTTGCTGTTGTTCTCCATCGGCATTCACTTTTCCCCGTCGGAACTTTCCCGAATGTGGCGTTTTTTCTCGATCGGGGGAATCGTCCAGATGACCGGCGTGCTGGTGCCGGTGCTCCTGTTCTTCCACATTTTTTCCGAAGGCGGCTGGCGATTGGGGTTTCTGGTCGGCTCGGCCGCGGCGCTGAGTTCGACGGTGCTGGTCTTCAAAGCCCTGGATGAATTCGGGCAGTCGACCTCTCCGCACGGACAACGTGCCGTCGGGATCCTCCTGTTCCAGGACGTGGCGATCGTACCGCTGATGCTGGTCATTCCGCTTCTCGGACTCACCTCGGCCAGCGCGGCCGAAACGGGCAGTGCCCTGCTGCTCTTGTTGTTGAAGTCGTTGGTTTTTCTTCTGTTCGTTGTTTTTTTGCGTTACCTGTTCTGCCGCTGGGCGGTGCGGCTGCTCATCAAACTGCGCAGCGTCGAACTGCTGGTTCTCTTCACGATCATGCTGTTGACGGGCGTGTGCGAAATCGCCTACGGGCTGGGCCTTTCCTCGGCTCTGGGGGCCCTGGCCACGGGGGTGATTCTGAGCGAAAACCGCATGAGCCACCAGATTTCCGCCATCACGATTCCCTTCCGCGAATCGTTCGCGGCCATTTTTTTCGTCAGTCTGGGCGCGCTGTTGAAGTTCGATGTCCTCTTCGCTTCTCCCCTGACGACCTTGGGGGCGATGTGCCTGCTCTTGGCCCTGAAAACCCTCGCCGCCGCCGCGGCCTTCAAGCTCCTCCGTCTTACCTGGGGCGCTGCCTTCGCCATGGGACTGGGCCTCTCGCAATTGGGCGAACTCTCGTTCATTCTGCTGTCGGTCGGCCTCGGCACCGGCATGCTCGAGGAGGTCGTCTACCAGCGGATGCTCTTCATCGCGCTGTCGAGCCTCATCCTCACGCCCTTTTTCCTGAAGGTCGCCATGCGCGTCGCGACCAAGCAGACCACGATCCAACCCGCCATGCCGGGATCGCAGATCACCGAACCGATCGACGAGGGCACCCACGACAAGTCGCTCATCGTCGGCGTCGGGCCGATCGGCGGTCGGGTCGCCTCGTTTTTGGAGATCTCCGGTCTCGATGTGTGCCTGGTCGACATGAACCCGGTCAATTTGCATCCCTATGCCCAGCAAGGATTTCGGACGGTCTCGGGAAACGCCTGCGATACGGAGATCCTTCGCCACGCCGACGTCGAACAATGCACGCTCACGGTGGTGACGATTCCGGACGACCTGATCGCGCTGCAGGTGGTGGCCGAGGTTCGCAAGAATAATCCTCACTGCGTGATCATCGTGCGGTGCCGATACACCACCAGCATGAGAAAGATCCGTCAGGCGGGAGCGAACCACGTCATCAGCGAAGAATCGGAAGCGGGGGGAAGTATCATCAAAGCGCTGGAAAACATCCTCTAGTCCATTGGGGAAAACAACGGACAACCGGTCTCCCTCCTCCCGCGCGACGCCTGCCTCATGGAGAAAAGCCACCTATCTTCTTTCCTTGAAACATCTTGCGCATTTCAACATTTCCGTGGGGGGCCGGCCCCCTCGAAAATACAAGGAATTGACTTCTGGGACCGATTTAGCGGTTGTGAGGAAAGAAAAGATGGAATAAAATCCTTGCTTCCGCCTCGATTGACCCCACCGACAACCTATAGTTTTTTGTCAAGAAACACGTTCGTGGCAGGGAGTTGCTCGAAGCAATCCTTTTGCCGCCGAGTCTTGCATTGGCGAAAAACCCGCAGCTTGCTCCCGGCAGAAAGAAGCCTCCGTCTTCCCCTCAAAACCTTCTCCCGGGCCGCCTACCGCTTTGAGTTTTCCAGAACGCGAGGAATGGAATGCCGAAAAAGGTCATCTTGGATGTGGATCCCGGCATCGACGACGCCATGGTGTTGTGCATGGCACTGTACGATCCGGAAGTGGAAATCGTCGCGCTGACCGCCGTGGGGGGGAACGTCCCTCCTCAGGTGGCGACCCGTAACCTTCACGCGATCGTCGGACATCTGGACCCGCCGCGTTTGCCGCGATTGGGGTCCGCTTCGGAAATCGAAGGAGGCCTTCCGGTCGACGGCCGCCACGTGCACGGCATCGACGGCCTCGGAGGCGCTTCGCTTCCGGTCGCCGAGACACGAAGCCATCATCCGGCGGAAAAGGTCATCTGCGACGCCGTCCGAAGCATGCCCAATGAAATCACCTTGGTGTCCCTGGGGCCGTTGACCAATCTCGCCCTCGCGCTGCAGCTCGAACCGGAACTCCCCCACCTGCTCGATCAACTGGTCATCATGGGAGGGGCGGTGAAGCATCCGGGCAACATCACTCCCGCCGCTGAATTCAACATGTACTGCGACCCCAAGTCGGCCAAGACCGCCTTCCTGTCGCGATGCACCAAAACGCTCATTCCGCTCGATGTCACCGATAAAGTCACTTTCACGCTCGACCACCTCGACCAACTCCCCGAGAACGGCACCAAAATCGGCAAATTCCTGCGGAGCATCCTCATGCCCGCCTTCCGGGCTTACCGTCAGCGTTTCGGGCTCGAGGGCATTCACATCCACGATATGATCGCCTACGTCGCCATGAAGCATCCCGAGTGGTTTTCCAGCACCGAGATGGCCGGCGACGTCGAGACCGAGGGGATGCTCACCACCGGCATGACCGTCTTCGATCGACGCCGCGTTCCCGCCTGGCGCAAGAATCTCGCGGTGGCGTTCGATATCGACATGGAGCCGGTGCTCGACCACATCATGCGGGGACTGCACCACGCCGCCCGGGCCGCGGGTTGACCGCGCGCGGGGCGAATCCCTTGAAACGAAATCGATCCTCCGATCGACCAACATCTTGTCTCACGCTTGCACGGAGTCTCTCTGATCCGACTACTTCGAAGGCACTTGTCGGAAAACTCCGTCGCGCTCTTGTCTTGGTAGGAGATGGCTGAATATGCATTACGAAGTCGAAACGAAATACCGGGTACTCGACCCGCCGGCTCTGGAGGAAAGGCTCCGGAAATTGGGCGTCGCCCTCGGCAAGCCGTGCGAGGAATCGGATCAATTCTACCAGCACCCGTCGCGCGATTTTTCCAAAACCGACGAGGGGCTGAGAATCCGCCGCTCCGATGATCAATTCTTCATCACCTACAAGGGACCGAAGATCGATTCGAAGACCAAGACCCGCAAGGAACTCGAACTGCCGATCGACAGCCCCGACCAGGAGACGGGCACGGCGTGGGACACGCTGCTTCGTGCGCTGAGCTTCACGCCCGTCGCGAAAGTCCGCAAAACGCGCCGACGCGGCAAGATGCTGTTTCAAGGACGTCCCTTCGAAATCACGCTCGACGAGCTGCCGGGACTGGGAACGTTCGCCGAAATCGATACCTCGGCCGGCGAGGACAACCTCCAAAGCGCCCGCGATGCCCTCTTGGCCCTGGCCGATCAGCTCGGACTCGAAGGAGCACCGATCCGCAGAAGTTACCTGGCGATGGTCCTGGAACAAGAGATGGAATCGACGGTGGAAGGAGACGCATGAAGGGGCACTCCGAGACGACGGAAACGGCTTGTTGGTTCCATCGTCCGATTCCGGGGAATCCACGCCGCTCCCTTTTCGAAAACGTCGGAAATCGATAGCCGCATTTCCTTCTTCTTTTGGCCGGGGCACGCCCTTGGCCGATTTCAAACGCGCCTGCATCGCGAAGTTTCATTCCGTCTGCAAACTGCCGAAAGAGCGCGTATTGCGGTTTCCGCACGTTGTTTCCTGCTGCGAGGCTCTTTATAATGGAATGGATCCGACTCGATCGAATTCGATTTCTATTTTCGCCTCCAACTTCAGGAAACTTCCGTCATGAAATTTCATCGTATGCTTGCTGCGGCATGGTTCGCCACGCTGATCGTTCCGTTTATTTCCGGCACCGCTCGGGCCGAGGATCGGCCGAACATTCTTTGGCTTTCTTGTGAAGACATCAGCCCGCACTTGGGTTGTTACGGCTACCCCCTGGCGACCACCCCGCGGCTGGACCGGCTGGCCGCCGAAGGCTCACGGTACGAGAACGCCTTCGTGTGTGCCGGGGTCTGTGCGCCGTGCCGTTCGACGATCATCACGGGCATGTACCAGACGACGATCGGCACCCATCACATGCGATGCAACGCGCGGTTGCCCGATCACATCGAGCCGTTTCCGATGTATCTCCGCGAGGCCGGGTATTACTGCACGAACAATGCTAAACAGGATTACCAGTTCAAGACGCCCTCGGGCACGTGGGACGAATCGAGCAACAAGGCACACTGGAAGAACCGACCTGAAGGAGCACCGTTTTTCGCGGTGTTCAACTACACCGGTTGTCACGAGTCGGGCATCGCCGGCGACGGCAAGTACAAGCGCGTGACCGAGGGGCTCGAGAAACACGACCGCCGGGCCGTCGCCGAGGAGTCGCTCCCGCCGTACTACCCCGACACTCCCGTGGTCCGCGAGGACTGGGGCCGATACTACGACGTCATCACCGCGATGGATCGCTGGGTCGCCGAACGGCTCGCCGAACTCGACGAGGCCGGACTGGCCGACGAGACGGTCGTCATCTTCTGGTCCGATCACGGGGTGGGGCTTCCAAGGGCGAAACGATGGCTCTACGATTCCGGCATGCGCGTGCCGGTGATCGTGCGGATGCCCGAGAAGTACCGCGTGGGCGATCAGGGCAAGCCCGACTCGGTGAGTGATCAAATGATCAGTTTGATGGACCTCGGCCCGACGACGATGAACCTGGCCGGAGTGGCGATTCCCGAAACCATGCAGGGTCGGCCGTTTCTGGGACCGAATCTGCCCGAACCGCGACAGTATGTCTTCGGGGCCCGCGATCGGATGGACGAGCGGTACGACATCATCCGCGCGGTCCGCGACAAACGCTACAAATACCTGCGGAACTATCAGCCGTACAAGACGTACTACCAGTACATGAACACGCCGGAGAAGGGTCGCACCATGCAGGAGATCCGCCGGGTGCAAAAGGAAGGCACCGCCTCGCCGGGCGTCGCGAAGTTTCTCGTACCCAACAAGCCGATCGAAGAACTGTACGACACGGTGGCCGATCCCCACGAGATGAACAACCTGGCCGACGATCCCCAATACGGCGACGTGCTCCGACGGATGCGCGAGGCCCACCTCGACTGGGTCGCGCGGACCCGCGACATCGGACTGATGCCCGAGGCGGAAATCAACGCCCGGGAGGAAAAGGTCGGCAGCGCTTGGGCCATTCTCAACGCCCGCGACGATGCGATCGCCTACATGGACCGCATTCGCATGGCCTCCTCGCTCTCGCTCGAGGGCGACGAAGCCCTGCCGGAGATGCAATCGCTCTTGGACGACTCCGACGCAGTGGTGCGGTACTGGGCCTGCGTGGGGATCGGGAATCTCGGCGAGCAAGCCTCGGAAGTGGGCGATCAGGTGAAGCCGCTCTTGGACGATGAATCGGCGAACGTGCGCGTGGCGGCGGCTCGGGCACTGGCGGCGATGGGCCGACACGCCGAAGCGTTCCCCACGCTGGTCGAGGTGCTCGACGACGGCACGCAATGGGCCCGACTGCACGCGGCGATCGTCCTTGATGAAATGGACCAGGAGGCCATGCCGCTGGTCGAGGCGATGAAGCGCAACAAGGCCTATCGCGACGGCATGGTCGCCCGCGGCAAGTACACCGTTCGCGTGCTTAATCGGGCACTCAACGAAATGCTCGGCACCAACAACACGGTGCGGTGAGAAGGAGATCGGAAAACCGATCCGCCCGGTATCCGGTGGGAAAAATGGTCCGCCGGGAGCCTTACGGCCGCGGGGGAGGATTGTCCTGGTCGCCGGCCTGCCAGGGATTGCCGCTTTCCTCGGCCGGCGGTTTCGGCTCCTGGAACCCCTCGTCGTCATATTCGATGGGGGGCTCTCCTTGTCGGATCGGCTTCGATTGCGTGATGCCGATGACGACGACGAGAAAGACCGCCCCGAGAATGAGCGCGGCATCGATCACCCAAGCCCAGCTCTGCAAATCCTGCACTTGTGTCGGATCCTCTCCGTTCAGAACTTTCAAAAACCCGATCAGGAATCCTGTCGCAAAAGCGAGGGGGAACACGGCGAGCATGATCAAGCCGACCGTGATCGCCGCTCCACCTCGAAGCTCCTTGTTCTTGGAGACTTTGAACTCCCTTTTCACCAGAACGATAATGCCCAATACGAATAGCCCGATTTCAAGGATACACATTTGACACCCCACCTTTTTTGGGAAAAGAAAAAAAGTTAATCCGCCACCCACATCATCTTCGGGGAAATGAATCCGTTCATTCCCCGTCAACCAACACACTTTCTTCCCTGGCCGATCGCTGAACCCCGATCTCCGTTCAGTCCGACTCTTCGACCGCGTCGACGACGACGCGATTGCCGTGCACCTTGACGACCTTGACGAGTTGGTGGGGATCGATCAGATCGCCGTCGGCCACGACGCTGACCACCTCCTCGCCGAACTGCACCCGACCGGAGGGAACCAGCGGGGTGACCGTCGTTCCGGTTTGGCCGAGCAAATGATCGTACCGGGCGAGTCGTTCCGACTCGCGGACCCGTTCATCGTCGGTCGGCTTGTTCCATTGGTTCATCCATTCGGCCCCGGCCAGGAGCATCATGATGCCCCCGAGCCCCGAGACGGCCATCACCGTGAGCGAACTGAGGAAGACCTCGAACTGGTAGGAATTCCTCGGCAGGACGAACGTTTGCCCCGCCAGAACGAGCGAGGCGATGATCGCCATGATGCCGCCGACGCCGAAAACGCCGAATCCCGGGATGACGAAGATCTCCATCAGAAGCGAGGCGACTCCCGCCAGAAAGAGGAGAGCCTCGAGCCAGCCGGCCGTTCCGTCGAGATAGTTGCTCCAGAAGAACAAGAGGAAGCAGAAGGCGGCCATGAATCCGCCGATCCCCAATCCCGGCGATTGCATCTCGAACCAGATCGCCCCAAAGCCCAGAAGCAGCAGGATGGTCGCCAGCGACGGCGAGGCGAGGGCGCGGATCAACTTGTCGGCCCAACCCGGCTTCAGGAGTGTCGGGTCGTCGCTCAATCCGTAGAGCTGCTTGAATTCAGCGAAGTTCTCCACCGTCTGATCGGCCAGCCAGTAGCCCACCGCGTCCTCGCCGTCGGTCTCGAACGGTTCGCCGTCGATGGTCACCTGCGCCTGCCGGTTCCAGGCGTCGGGGTTCGGCTGCTCCCGGAGCTCCTCTTCGCAGAAGTATTCGGCGAACAGCGGATCGTCGTCCCGCGTGTACTTGAAGACGGTCAGCTCGGAGTCGATCATCGCCACCGGCAGCGACCAGGACCGTTGCGTCGCCCGGGTGAACAATTCCGCGATGGTCCGCCGGGCGTCGTCGATCCGGTCCGGTTCGTAGAAGCCGGCGCCCTCGCCGCCGAGGATCGCCTCGGGCGCCATCACCACTTCGTTGCATGCCAGGGCGATCAGTGCGGCATCGGAACGTGCCTGCTCGGGAATGTAGGCGACGGTCCGGACCTCTTGAGGATCGAGGTCGGCGGTCAGGTAACCGGCCAATTGCAGGCTACCGGTGAGTGAACCTCCGGCGGAATCGATCCAAAGGCAGACGAACGAGGCGGCCGGGCCTTCCTCACCCTCGACCGCCGCATCGATCTGACGCTGCCACTGCGAAACACGATCCGGAGTGATCGCCCCGATCACATCGATCCGAACCGACCGTCCCTTCTCGGGAAAATCGGTCCAGACCTCGAGCGTTTCCGGAGGAATGCCGATCGCCCGGGCGAGTTGCGTGGTCGTATCGGCCAGATAGTCAACCCAACCGAGTTGCCGCGCCTCGGTTCCGGAAAAGATGCCCGGCTGACCGGCCGGAATCAACTCCTCCGGGTCGCCGATGATTTCCTCTTCCTTCTCCAGTTCGGCGAGCCGCGATTCGGCGATCAACCGGGTGCCGCTTTCGGTTTCGACCTTCACCAGCGCGATCGACGGATCGACCAGCTTCCGGGCGAGAGCTTCCGGGGCGGTCTTTTTCCGACCAGCGATCTCCTCGTACGCCTGGAGCACCGTTTTCGAAGCCTTCCCCTCGGTGGTTTTCGCCGGCCCGAGCTCCGCCTCCGCGGTGACGATGCATTCATCGCAGGCGAGCATCGGCAAGAGCACGTGGCCTCGGAGCGATTGCGGCACGAACGCGACGGTCGTCATCCCGGCGAACGTTCCGTCGGTCAGCATGTCGGCCAGTTCGAACGAGGCCCCGAACTCGCTGTTCTGCCCGTACTCCTCCTGCCCCTGGGGAACGACGAAGCGAAGGATCAGGTAGGTACGCTCATGGACGTGCCGCTTTTCCGATTCCCGCAGCCGCAAAAGACGTCGGCGGAGTTGTTGGTACGACCGGCCCTCCAGCGGCAGAGGCACCTCGACCAGATACCCCACCGGCGGAACGTCCTCTTCCGTTTCGGCTTCCGGCGACGGGGAGCCGTCGGCGTTGGACGGCGCGTTTTCGGCCTCTTGCACGGCCTCGTCGCTGAACAGGAGGCAGGGGGGGAACGTGAAAAACAACAGCACGCCTCCGAAGAGAGTCGAGGTGTGAAGAAGTGTCCGGAGAGTCATATTTCTGAACCTTTTTCCATGGGGATCGATCCGTGCGACCGAGCGTTCATTCCTTTCGCCCATTATGCCGGGCGGAAGAATCGACATCAAGACGATTGAGAAAAATGATCGACGTTTCCAGGTGGGGCGATCCTTCATCCGTTGATCGTCATCTTCCTCACGAGAAATCTTTCGGGGTGTTTTCCTTGAAGTGCTTCCACAAATCGGTAATATTATTAGGGACTCCCTCCGCGTCCGTAACCTCGGGCATTCGCGGGGCCCTCCTTCGATCCCATCCCCCTTGCGAGCCGTTTTTCGGTCTGGCCGGAAACCCCACCATCGACAGGAAGACTTCATGAGCACCTCGACCGAGAAAATCCCATTTCGCCGGCAGATCCAATCGGAAGCGTTCGTCTACGGAGCCGAAGTCGTCACGCAGCGCGGCATCGCGCCGTCCCAAACCCCGGCCCGGAGCGCCTCGCTCGCCGAAGCGCTGCTCTCCGACCCCCGAATCGCCTGGGTCTCGGTGACCGACAATCCCGGCGGCGCGCCGATGCTCCCGCCCGACTGGCTGACCTCCAAATACCCGCACTGGGCCGAAGCGTTGGTGATCCATCTGACCTGCAAGGATCTGAACCGCACGGGACTGGAATCGACCGCCTGGCGCTACGCCGCCCAAGGTACTTGGAATGTACTGGCCCTGACCGGCGACTACGCCACGGTCGGCTTTCACGGCATTCCCAGCGGAGTCTTCGATCTCGATTCGGTCGGACTGATCACCCTCCTGGAATCGATGAACCGGGGGCTCGAAGTGCCCGGTCGTCGAGGAAACATGGAGACCTTGCCGGCCACCGATTTCTTCGTCGGCTGCGCCGTCTCGCCTTTCAAACGTTACGAACGCGAGCTGTTGCCGCAGTTTTTCAAGCTGCTCCGGAAGATTCGGGCCGGCGCCCGATGGGTCCTGCCGCAGTTGGGTTACGACATGCGGAAGTTCCACGAGATCAAGCTCTTTCTCCAAGCGAACGGGCTGGACGAGATTCCCGTGTTGGGAAATGTCTATCTCCTGACCCGAGGGGTCGCGAGGATGTTCCACCGCGGCCGGCTGGCCGGTTGCGTCGTCAGCGACGAACTGCTCGAAGCGGCCGAGAAATACGGCGCCGGAGAAGACAAGGGCCGTGCGTTCTTCCGTGAGTTGGCCGCCAAGCAGTTGGCCGTATTCAAGGGGCTCGGCTTCGCCGGAGGTTACCTCGGCGGCATCTCGAAGCCGGAGACGTTCTTCGACATCATCGAACAGGCCGAGCGCTTCGGCGAGGACGATTGGAAACAGTTCCTGCCGGAAATCACCTATTCCCTGCCGGACGAATTCTTTCTGTTCGAGCACGATCCCGAGACCGGGCAAAGTTCGCCCGATGCGATCAATCGGGAGTATCTCCGTTCGCTCGAGTTGCGTCCGAAAAGCGAGTTCAACTCGCTCTCTTATCGGCTTTCGCGACTTGTGCACCAGCTCGCCTTCACCCGCGACAAGGCCCTCTACGGCCCCCTTCGAGGGCTGTATCGTCGTTGGGACCGCGCCGACAAGCCGAAGCCGATGTTCCGCCTGGCCAATCTGATCGAGAAGAGCTCGAAGTGGGCTCTGTACGGATGTGAAGACTGCGGCGATTGCAGCCTCCCGGAGACGACCTATCTCTGCCCGCGAAGCGCCTGCGAGAAGGGACAGCGGAACGGCCCCTGCGGCGGCTCGCGCGACGGGCGTTGCGAAGTCCGCGAGGAACGCGAATGCCTCTGGGCGATCGCCTACGACCGCAGCAAGCGGTACGGCGAAACCGAACCCTTGCGCGATCGCGACACGGTGATTCACAATCCCGAGCTTGAGGGAACCTCCTCGTGGGCCAATTTCTATCTCGAGCGGGACCACCAAGGCGGCAAGAAATCGCCCGAAAAAACGTCCGAAGATTGACGCAGCCGACGTTTTCGCTTAGACTCCAACCTGCGGTTTTTCCGCCTTGGCCCTTCCGGTCCGCGCCTCGGTGCACCATCCAAGTTTTCGAGATCTGCAAGGAGAAAGAATTATGGCAATCGAAGGCCTTTCCATCATCGGCGAATCGATCAACGACTCGGTCCCTTCCACGAACAAACTCTTCGAGGCGGGCGATATCGACGGGCTTCTCGAACTGGCCGGCATGCAGGACGAACGGGGAGCCGCCTACATCGACGTGAACGTCGGTCCACGTTCCTCGGAATTCATGGGCGAAATGGTCCGCAAAGTGCAGGAAGTCACCTCCAAGCCGCTTTCGGTCGACACGCCGGATGCCGATCTCGCCCGGGCGGGGCTCGAAGCCTACTCCCCGGAAAAGGCCCAAGGAAAGAAGCCGATCCTCAACTCGATCTCTCCCTTGCGGATGGAAATGTTCGATCTGTACCCGATCGAACCGTTTCGGCCGATCCTGCTCTGCAGCGAGCAGATGATCGACGGCAAGTCGGGGCCGTGCCGCACCGCCGAAGAGACGCACGCGACCGCCAAGATGCTCGTGAAAACGTTCCTCGAGAAGTGCGGCGGCGCGACGCTCGACGACTGCATCATCGATCCCGGCATCGCTCCGATCGGAACCGACAGCGAAGACAACATCCACCGGCTCATGGCCGCCATGCAGCTCATCCACGACGATCCCGGACTCGACGGCGTCCATGCCTCGGTCGGCCTGAGCAACTTCACCGTCATGCTGCCGGCGAAGCGGTCCGACGGCAGCCGGGTCAAAAGCCCCCTGGAGAGCGCTTTTCTGACCCGGGCCATGCCGCTGGGGCTCGACATGGTCATCGGATCGGTCAAGCGGAAGTACGAAAAACTCCCCGACGACCACCCCGCGATGGTCTGCTTCGACGAATGCCTCCAGCGGAGTGGATTCGACGTGATCATGCGGGTCTCGGAATTCTACAAGTAATCGCCGAGGAACGCTCCGTCAAGCGGTGGCTTCTTCGAGCTTCAGGAGCCCCGGCGGTTCGGTGCCCTGCACGAACGCATCGATGTTCTCGAACGTCTTTTCGGCGATCTGCGTCATCGCTTCGTGCGTGAAGAACGCCTGGTGGGAGGTGACCATCACATTGGGAAACGAGAGCAACCGCGCGATGGTGTCGTCCTGGATGACCCGCGTCGAAAAGTCCTCGAAAAACAGGTCGCCTTCCTCCTCGTAGACATCGATGCCGAGATAGCCGACCTTCCCTGATTTCAGGCGTGGAATCACCGCCTCGGTGTCGACCAACGCGCCGCGACTGGTGTTGATGAGCATCATCCCGTCGCGCATTTGATCCAGAGCGTCCGAGTCGATCATGTGATGGGTCTCGGGAGTCAGCGGGCAGTGCAGCGTGATGATGTCGCTCTCGGCGAACAGTTCCTCGAGCTCGACGTACTTGCCGATCTTCTTGACCTCGTCGTTCGGGTAAAGGTCGTAGGCGAGGATCTTGCAACCGAAACCGGCCAGGGTTTGGGCGACCCGCGTGCCGATCTTCCCGGTCCCCACGACACCGACCGTTTTCAAATCGAGGTCGAATCCGAGCAGTCCTTCGATGGAGAAGTTGCCGTCGCGTGTGCGATTGTAGGCCTTGTAAAGCTTGCGGCCCAGAGCGAGAATCAGCCCGATGGTGTGCTCGGAGACGGAATTCGGCGAATAGGCCGGAACCCGAGTCACCGTCATGCCGGCCTCCCGGCAGGCCTTCAGGTCGACGTTGTTGTAGCCCGCACAGCGCATCGCGATCAGTCGCGTATTGCCTTCGGATAGTTTGTGGACGACGTTGCCTTTGAGTTCGTCGTTGACGAAGCAACAGACGGCGTCGTACTCCTCGGCCAGCCGCACCGTTTTGCAGGAGAGCTTCGCTTCGTAGAAGTCGAGCGAGTACGAGTATGTTTCGTTCGCTTTCCGGAGAAATTCGCGGTCGTACGATTTCGTGCTGAAGACACCGATATTCATGGGCGTTCTCGCTTTCTTGTCAAGAATTCGCGGTTTGCCGATTCGGGAACCCCAGCGATGATGCCGTCCCCCCCACATGAGAGTCGGTCACTTGCGGCCGGCTCACTTGAAAGAGGCCAAAGGCTTCGCGGGGATGATTTCCACAAGGCAAAATGATTATAGAGGTGATGCCCGGCGGGGATCAATCGGGGGCGCATTCCCTCGAAGCCGAGATTCGCAGAGGGAGAGGAAGCAAGTGGGATCACCCCGGGCCCTTCGCGGGACGCTCTTTCTCGAAGACGAGCACGTTTCCCTTCTCGTTGTAACAGACCCGCGTCATGTAGGAGTGGATCAGAAGAACGCCACGTCCGGATTCTCTCAAGAGATTCTCCGGATCGCAGGGATCGGGGAGCGAACCGGGATCGAAACCGGGGCCTTCGTCGCGGATTTCAACCCGGAGCAGATCCCGCGTCAGACAGCAACGGAGGTGAACTTTTTTAAGAGGATCGCAGCAATTGCCATGGCGGATGGCGTTGTTGACGCCTTCTTCGAGCGCCATATGAATGCCGAAGAAGTCCTTCTCGGGCCAGCGGACCTTCCGAAGTTGGCGGAGGATCTCTTCGATGACCGGATGTCCCGAACCCGGTTGGCTGGGAAGAGAGCACTCGAACGTCCATTTC
Organism: uncultured Planctomycetaceae bacterium; assembly: GCA_964632505.1. Taxonomy (GTDB): domain Bacteria; phylum Planctomycetota; class Planctomycetia; order Pirellulales; family Thermoguttaceae; genus CAZWCE01. The sequence continues at coordinate 276,531 of CAZWCE010000001.1, forward strand.
TTCGGGCTCACCGTCATGCGAAGATCCTTCCCATGGGGATTCGGTGGTGGACCGGCGAACAGAGCGCAACCGCAAGGACCACCTCGCCGGCATGATCAATCCTGCAAGGCGTTGAGTCCTTCCGACTCGTTTTTGGCAATCGTGAAGACGCGGTCCAGGTGCGTGATTTGGAAAACCTCGAGGATATCCTGGGGAATGCTGCACAGCACGATCTTCGCGCCTTGCTGGTTCGCCTTTTTGTTCAGCGTGATCAGCTTGCCCAAGGCGGAACTCGACATGAACTGCAGCCCCGTGAAATTCAAAAGGATTTTCTTGTCCTTTTCTTCCTCGATCAGGCGATAAAGTTGGATGCCCCAATCATGAATCACGATGTCTTCGATGAGTTTCTGGTCCAGAAAATGGACGACCCGAACATCACCAACTTTTTTGACTTTCAAACGGGTTTCGGCCATGTAAGTGAGCTCCTACTCTGGAAAAAGAACATCCGAGGACACCTTGGTCGTCTGTACATCGTCCCCCGTGTCCCGAGGAACCGGGGCCACTACGCCAAGTGTCGGGATAAGTCGGACGCAAGAGGGGAAAAACGCGCGAGACTCCGCCGACTTTCTCCTCCTCGCCGACTCGTTATACCATATTTGAACGCATCGGTCATCCGTTTTCAAGCAAAATCCTCTCCCGCGAAGGGCAAATAAATTTCTTGTTCGGACGAAGAATGATCCAGTGCGCCTTTGCAGGGCTTCAAAACGCGATAAGATGGACGATATAGAAAAAACACGCCTTCTTCGCGGGCGATGGTCTCCAAGGGAACCCCTCATCATTCGCCGAAAAAGGAACGATTACGTCGACTTTTCGGGCCGGTGTGGTGAAAAAATTCAAAAAGTCCTATAATATTATAAATGAATCGCATCGTTCCGTCCGCCGAGAAGGGCATTTGCCCACGGCGCGGCCTCATCGGAGGCGACCATCGGACGAGGGTTCCGGCGGGAGGCGATTTTTCAGATCCACCACTCCAGGAGATGAACCATGACCGAACATACACGACGCAATTTTCTCAAAGGAGTCTCCTCGACTGCGCTGGCGGCCGGGGCAATTCACACGTGGCCACGCGATGCGAAAAGCGAAGCACCGCAAAAACGACCGCATTACACCAAGATGGTCGGCGATGTGCCGGCCGTGAAATTGGGAAACACCTCCCTGGAAACGACGCTCTTGGGCGTGGGAACCGGCACCCACAGCGGCAACGATTTCCTGAATTTGGGCCAAGCCGGCTTCGTCGACCTGATGCATTACGCCTTCGACCGGGGGATCCGCTATATCGACACCGCCGACAACTACCGTACCCACCTGTTCGTCCGTTTCGCCATGCAGGGCTACCCCCGCGACGAATTCTTCATCCAGACGAAAACGCCCTCGCGCCACCCGGAGGTGGTCAAGGCCGATCTGAATCGCTATCGACGCGAACTGAAGACCGACTACCTCGACTCGGTGCTCATGCACTGCATGCGCGACGGCGGCTGGCCCGGCGATATGCGACCGGTGCTCGATGTGTTGCTCGAGGAGAAGGAAAAGGGCCGCATCAAGTCGGTCGGCGTTTCCTGCCACGGTTTCGAGCCTCTGCTCTCCACGCTCGATGTAAAGGAGCTCGACATCAACCTGGTCCGCATCAATCCCTTCCAGCTCAAAATGGACGGTCCCTGCGATGAGGTGGTCCCGATCTGCGAAAAGAACGCCCGGCGGGGGCTCGGCATGATCGGCATGAAGATCTTCGGGGAGAGCGGCCTGAAAACGCCGGAAGAGCGATACGAGTCGCTCAAGTACGTGATGAATCTCGGCTGCATCGACTGCTTCACCATCGGGTTCACCGAGAAGTCGCAGATCGACGAGACGATCGACATGGTCCACCAAATCCGGGCAGAGGCGTAACCCGGGCAGCACCGGGCGACGTGCCTTTTTCCATCTCGGTCCCGGCGACAACGGAGAGCCCGTGCCCCTCTTTCCGGTCGACCTTCACCCGGCTCGAGGAAATGGTCTGGGCGAAATGTCGATCGCAAGCTATAGTAGTAAGAGTATGTCTTGCCGCCGCAAGACGTTCTCTCCGCCCTTTCTCTTTTTTTTCGACGACGAAACATCATGGATTTCCAAACGAATAAGCCCCCCACTTCTTCCGAAATGCTCAAGGCGCAAGTCGCCTCCGGCAAAGGCAAGGACCGCCCCTTTCGCGCTGCTGTTCTGGGCGGACTCGCCGTGGTGCTGCCGCCGTTGTTGACGGTGGTGATTTTCGTCTGGGTCGGGGCCACGGTCAGCGATTACGTCATCGAACCGGTCTACACGGGAACGCAAGACATCCTTTCCTGGGTCCTCCGCGACGAGTTGCACATCGGCGATCTCCCCGAAGAGCAACACGGCCAGGGGACGGTGATGCATCAGGGTCGACAATACACCCGGGTGAACGAGAACATCTACGTGCCCGATCACGTCTACACGACCGTCAAAGAACACGCCGGCAAGGCCCCCATGCCGACCACCGCAACGGCCGTGTATCACCGTTACGTGCAGTTGACCTACTTGCGGCCCTACCTGTTCATTCCGTTCCTTTTCGTCGTCTTCGTGTTCCTGCTGTACCTGGTCGGGAAACTCATTTCCGCCGGGATGGGCCGATTCTTCTGGCGGCATTTCGAGCAGGGGGTCGAACGGGTGCCGCTGGTCCGCAACGTGTACGGGGCGGTCAAGCAGGTGAGCGATTTCGTTCTCGCCGAACGGGAGATCGAGTATTCGCGCGTCGTGGCGATCGAGTGGCCCCGAAAGGGGATCTGGACGCTGGCCATGGTCACCGGGCAGAGCATGTCCGACATCGAGGCGGCCGCCAACGAGCCGGTCTACTCGGTGCTCGTGCCTACTTCGCCGATGCCCATGACCGGCTTCACCATCACCGTCAAGAAGAGCGAGACGATCGACCTGAACATTTCGATCGATCAAGCCATCCAGTTCATCGTCAGTTGCGGCGTGGTGGTCCCCATCCAACAGGTCCGCAACGGCACCGTCTATCCCGACGGGCATACCTCCGAACCCTCGTATTCTTCGCAGGAGACGGACCAAGTCGAACCGGTTCCCGGCATCCCGAAATCCGAAGGGACGGACGACCCGCCGGAAACCTCCCGGGACGAGTCTCCCCCCTCGGAAACCCCCTCCCGGTCATGACGGCCGCGAGGATCCCCCGCAGCGCGATGCCGCCGAAGCAATCATCGATCCTAAGGCCGCTTTCGTCTTCGACGGAGAACCCGCGACCATGCAATTGATTCGACGTTTCGCCTACGCCCGGGCCGGACTGCTCGGCAACCCTTCCGACGGCTATCACGGAAAAACGATCTCCGTGATCGTCCGTAACTTCCGCGCGCAGGTCGCCCTCTACGAATGGGATCGATTGGAAATCGTCCAGAGTTCCCAGGACGAGGGCGAATTTTCCAGCATCGAGAAGCTCGTGCAGGACGTCCGTCTGCACGGCTACTACGGCGGCATCCGGCTCATCAAGGCGACGATCAAGAAATTCTTCGAATACTGCCGCCGCTTCGGACACGGCCTGCACGATCGGAATTTTTCCATCCGCTACGAGAGCAACATCCCCCGCCAAGTCGGCCTGGCCGGTTCCAGCGCCATCATCGTCGCCACGCTCCGCGCCCTCTCCACCTTCTACAATATCCAAATCCCCCGCGAAGTCTTCCCATCGCTGGTCCTCTCGGTCGAACGGGAGGAACTGAACATTTCGGCAGGTCTCCAGGACCGCGTCATCCAGGTCTACGAGGGGCTCGTCTTCATGGACTTCTCCCACGAGGCGATGCGGACCATCACCGGCCTGGAGTGCGGGCGGTACGAGCCGCTCGATCCGGCGCTCCTTCCCCCGATCTACCTCGCCTACTCGACCGACACCAGCGAGCCGACCGAGGTGTTCCACAATCGCTTGAAGCAGCGGTTCGAGATGGGCGAGCCGGAGGTGGTCGACGCGATGCGGCGGTTCGCCGAACTGGCCCAGCTCGGGCGCAAGGCGATTCTCGAGCAGAACGCTCTGGAGCTGGCCCGACTGATCGACGCCAACTTCGATCTCCGCTGTTCGCTCTGCCGGTTGCCGGAGAAGCACCTGGAGATGGTGCACCGGGCCCGGGAGGTCGGCGCCAGCGCGAAGTTCGCCGGCAGCGGGGGTTGCATCATCGGCACCTACCCCGACGAAGACGCCTACCGGCGATTGCAACAGGTCCTCGGCGAGATCTCCTGCCGCGTGCTCCGCCCCGACATCGCGTGAAAAGTCCGAGGGGAGCGTCTCACCTCAGCAGGTTGAAGACGTTGAAGACCATCAGCACGAGGATTCCGACGACCGCCAGGACGGTCGGCACCGGCACGCGGCCCACGTTGCCGGGGATGCGGAATCGATCGTTCTCGGGCACTTCCGGAAGCTGGAATCGGTGACGGATCAGCGCGACGTTGGTCACCAGAAACACCAGGAAAATCAAGAAGTTGCTCAGCGAGGCGACCGTCCGCAAACTGCCGATGAGCATGAACAGGAAGACGAAAACCGCCGTGACCCCGACGGCGTAGACCGGCACGTTCAGCTTCTCGACGATGTGGGTGAGCCGCTTGAGCCAGTCGATGTCGGTATCGCGGGCGATGTCGAACATGAGCCGGGAGGTGCCCAGGATGTTGCTCAGGACCGTCTTGGAGGTGGCGAACAGGGCGACCACCACGAGCATGAACCCGCCGATTTGGCCGATCTTCTGATTGACCACGTAGGCGAGCGGCCCGGAAGAGCCGGCCAGATCCTTCGCCCCAACGGCGCTGACGGTGCCCACGGCGATCAAAAGGTAGATCGCCAGCGCGGTGCCGCTGGCCAGCAGGACCCCCCGCGGAATATTCTTGCGCGGCTCCTTCGTCTCTTCGGCCATCTTGACCATGTCCTCGAAGCCGACGTAGCTGAAGAAGATGAGCGCCCCGCCGACCAGCACGCCCGAAAAGCCGGTCTCGCCCCAGTGCAGCAGGTTCTCTTGGCCGATATCGGGCACGCAGAGCACCACGACCACCGCCAGCCCGAGCAGCGTGATGATCGTCGCCACGGCGTTGTAGTAGCTGCTGAACTTCACGCCGAGGAGGTTGAAGACGGTCATCAGCACGATCAGCAGTCCGGCGGAGAGACGCATCGGCCAGCCGATCAATCGGCCGAGGTAGTCGGCGAAGCTGATGGAAATGGCCGCCGCCGCGACGATGCCGGTGAAGATGACCATGACTCCCAGCACCAGTGCCGCACCGTGGCCGAAGGTCCGTTTGACGTACTCGAAGCTGCCTCCGGCGTCGGGGTAATGGGCACTGAATTCGGCGTAGGCCATGGCGGAAAGGAAGGCGATGCCGCCGGCGATGAGGAACGAGAGCCAGAGCAGATTGCCGCTGGTCTTGGCCGCCTCGCCGATGATGGCATAAATGCCCGCCCCCAGCATGGTGCCCAGGCCGAAGAGATAGACGTCGACGAGGCTCAAATCGCGTTTCAGGCCCGCGGTGGGCGAAGGCTTCTTTTTCTGTTCCGGTCGCTTCGATGGTGGACTCATGAGTTGGATTCCTGGCGAGGTGATGTTGATATCTCTCAGGTCAGCATAGCGGAAAACCCGACTCCCTCAAGGGGTCGCTCTCTCCGCCTGGGGGATTTGTCGCTCGGCTCGGTGGGGCATAGAATGAAAGGATATCCGATTCGAGGCGAGAGGCGCCCTTCTCGCCGCTTCCCCCTTTGCCGACGGGACCGATGCGATGTCCGACGCTCCTGCTCCTTTCTCTCCCCCGTTGCCGATGACGCCCGAAGAGGTCGACCAGCGCGGCTGGGACGCGGTCGATTGGGTGTTCGTCACCGGCGATGCGTACGTCGATCACCCGGCGTTCGCGGCGGGGCTGCTTGCGCGGGTCTTGGAATCGGAGGGATTTCGCGTGGCGGTACTCGCCCAGCCCAACTGGCATTCGTGCGACCCCTGGCGGCGGTTCGGTCGTCCTCGATTGGGATTCGCCGTGAGCGCGGGCAACATGGACTCGATGATCCACCACTACACGGCCAGTCGCAAGGTCCGCAACGACGATCCCTACAGTCCCGGCGGGCGGATCGGGCTTCGGCCCGATCGGGCGTCGCTCGCGTACTGCCAGCGGGCGCGGGAGGCGTACCCGGGCGTTCCGGTCCTCCTCGGCGGGGTGGAGGCGAGTCTCCGTCGGCTGGCTCATTATGATTACTGGAGCAACAAGGTCCGCCGTTCGTTGCTCTTGGACGCGAAGGCCGATCTGTTGATCTATGGGATGGGCGAAGCGACGCTCGTCGAGGTGGCGCGCCGGCTCGCCGCGGGGCAGTCGCCGCGCGAGATGCGCGACCTGCGCGGGGTGGTCTATCGACTGGGGGCGAGCGAGGCGGTGCCGGAGGACGCGCGGACGGTGGCACTGCCGGAGTACGCCGCGGTGCGGGACGATCGTTACGCGTTCGCCGAGATGACGCGACTGGCGTACGAGCACCTCGATCCCCGGGGCGAGGTCCGCCTGGTGCAACGGCACGGGACGGAGGCGATCGTGGTCAATCCCCCGGCGCTGCCGCTCGACTCGGAAACCCTCGACCGCTACTACGAACTGCCGTTCACGCGGCGGGAGCATCCGGCGTATGGCGAGGAAAAGGTTCCGGCGCTGGAGGTGGTGCGGCACTCGATTCAGGTGGTCCGTGGTTGCGCCGGCGGCTGCGCGTTCTGTTCGCTCACCGCACATCAGGGCCGCGAATTGCGGAGTCGGAGCCGCGAGTCGGTCGTTCGGGAAGCGGAGCAAATGGTCGCCTCGCCCGATTTCCGGGGGACGATCACCGACCTCGGCGGTCCGACCGCCAACATGTACGGAATGGGCTGCCGGCGGCCCGACGATCGGGGACCCTGCCGGAGACAGAGCTGCTTGCATCCGGAAATCTGCCGGCACTTGCATACCGACCACCGCCCGGCGATGGAGCTGATGGAGGCGGTCCGGAAGGTCGAGGGGGTCGATCGGGTTTTCATCGCCTCCGGCGTGCGGACCGACCTGGCCCAACGGAGCGAGGCGTATCTGAAGATGTTGCTCCGTCATCACGTGGGCGGTCATTTGAAGACGGCCCCCGAACATGTTTCGCCGGAAGTGCTCGATTTGATGCACAAGCCGCCGATCGAGAATTACGACCGTTTCGCACGATGCTTCCAGAAGCTGACGCACCATGTCGGCAAACCGAAGCAATACCTGGTACCGTATTTTCTGGCGGGTCTTCCCGGCAGCGATCCGGCGGCAATGATCGAACTCGCCTGCTATTTGAAGCGAAACCGCCTTCGCCCTCGGCAGGTGCAGGATTTCATTCCCGGTCCGTTCGATCCGGCGACCTGCATGTACCACACCGGACTCGACCCCATGACCGGTCGCGAGGTCTACGTACCCCGAGGGGGGCGCGAGCGTCGCATGCAACGGGCACTGCTTCAATATTTTCTTCCGGAGAACGACCGGGAGGTCCGCGAGGCGCTGATCGAGGCGGGGCGGACCGACTTGATCGGGTCGGGGCCAAAGTGCCTCATTCCGGAGCGTCCTCCGAAGGGAGCGCGAAAAGGGACGCGGCGAAAAGCGCCCCGGGGCGCGAAGCACCGTCCGACCGGCAAACGCGGCGCGCCACCTCCCGGCAAGCCTCGTCCTCGAAAAAAGGGGCGTTAGCAGAGCGTTGCAACAAGCCGCCGTGCCCCTTCTCTGAGCGGTCAGCGGTCCGGGAGCGTTTTCTCGGAGGCGTCTTGTATTTCGTTTTCCGCCGCTTCCGGAATCTCCAGCCGGCTTTCGGTCGCTCCGGCGGTGGCTTTGCGGATGATCGTCGCGGTGACGGGACCGGAGAGCCGGCCGGTGATCGATTCGAATTGCTCAATCGAAGTGGTGGGGCGTCCCTGGAGGTGCGAGAGGAGCATTCCCTCGGCGAGTCCCGCTCGATCGGCAAGGGAATGTTCGATCACGTCGGTCACGATCACCCCATCGTCGAACCAGCGGATGCCGTGCTCCATCCACTCGGAATGCGGAATGCACGCGCTGACGGCATCGACACGAAATCCGCGCCAGAGCATCGAGCCGGAAGCGCCCACCACGCCGTCGGCCGGCGAGGCTTTCATGGGGCGGAGTTGGGTGATTTGACGTTTTCCGAGCCGCGAGTAGGTGACTTCGATCGGAGTATTCGGATCATAGGTCTCCAGCAGACGGGAGAGGGAGTAGGTATCGTCGACCGGCGTGCCGTCCAACGCGACCAGACGATCTCCCGCATAGAGCCCCGCCGATTCCGCGGGGGAGCCGCGCAACACTCTCTGGACGAGCACCCCCCCCGACGTCGGGGTGGGGGAGGCTTCCTCGTCGATCGCGGTGTCGGGGGCTTTCTCCTCGGGATTCTCCAACACAACGCCGAGCAACCCATAGGGGACGGCCCTGCCGCGCGAAAGGTGTTTCCAGGCGCGCTCGAAAAAGGGCGTGATCCCGCAGGCCACGGCGCCGTCGGGAGGGAGCCCCCCTTCGGGAATCGCACCCAACAGGAGGCCGATCATCTTGCCGGAAGCCGGCACGAGCAGCGGACTACCCTGACAGGCCGTCGGCGAAGCCAGCTCACGAACGGGAAACCAGACTCCCGTGTGATCATCGGTACACATACGGTTCCGCGATCCCAGTTTGCAAGCCAGCGGCTTCCACCCGAGCGATCCGGCCGAAGCGAACGCGAAGCATCTCATTTCGACGGGTTCGTCGGGGTTTTCCGAAAAAAGAGAGGCGATCGGCTCGACCCGGAGCGGATCGACCGGCATGTCCTCTAGTTTCACCGTCGCCAGACGGCTCTGAGGATCGGCGGCCATCAACGTGGCGGGATATCGCGTGCCGTCCAGATCGCGAACCTCGAGTTTCCAGTCCGGCTCGAGTCCTCCGAAATCGGTCAGAATGATCCCTTCTTGCGAAAGCAGCGCCCCGAGCGCCCGACGATGCACGATCGGAAACGGGGGGCTTTCGTTCGCTTCCTTCGATTCCCCGGCGACCGGGACATCGGAAGAGGTCTCCAGCCGAAAGGGATCGGGCCCCGGTTCCAGCGGGACTTCGGGCGCCTCATCCTGCGGTGGAAGGGAAAGGATTTCGACCACCGCCGCAGGAACCTCCCCGCGGTCCGTCGACTGGGCGGGCACTCGGCCCGACGGGATCCCCCATAAAAATAACGACAGCAACAGCGGCAGCAAACAGTCGCTCAGGATGTTTTTCATGATGGCCCGATTTCGCCGGCGGAAGGGGGAGGGCGACGTTCCTTCTCGGAAGGTCCGACCTTGCCATCGGAAACTCCTTCGGCTCGGGGCCGAATCAAACGCGGAACATCGAGAAAAAAAATGGGGTGGAAGGAAGACAGATTACCGAAAACGCATCAAAAAATCAACAACCAAGGGATTTTCACCGCCGCCGAAAGAGAAATCAAGCGTCGCTTCCGTCGCAATCGTCAACACCGAAAGCGAAACCGGCTTTTCCCTGGAAACACCTCCCGGAAACACATTTTTCCGCCAACCTCCGGTGCGAAGGCAACCTATATTTCCTAATAGACAGGGAAATCTCTCGAAACGATGGATCGCTTGTCGGGGAACATGGATCCCGGCGACTTGCGGGATGGATGAAGCACCCCTTTCCGCCCGTGGGATGCCTTTTCCGGGAACGATGTTCCAGATCGAAAATCTCTTCTCTTTTCACAATGGTGACCCTCATGTCACACTTCATCGGCCACGTGATTCAGGATTTCTTCAGGTACGTCAACCGGTTCGACATGGAAGAGTGGATGATCTTCGCTTCGGCAGTCATTGTCTTCGGACTGCTTTGCCTCAAAGGTTGGATGCGAAAGATCTAATGATGTACCGTCGCGGTGTGGACCGGCTTCTCTCGGGGTTCTTTCGGAACCTCGCTCTCCGTGGAGCGCTTGCGCGCATCGTTCGCTCTCAAGTGAGCAGAACGAAGCGCCGAGAGCGATGCCGCGCGCCGGGGACACCGGTTTCCTTACTCACGGCTCCTGCCGTCGCAAACCTAATCGGGTACCGGCTCGGTGTGCGCGCCGTACCGGTCCCGGTGGCAGCGAACAGACCGTCTTCGTGGAAAAAGCATGGCCAGGGATGCTTTCCCACACAAAAGACGGTCTGGTCGTATCGCCCCAGAGGGTAGTCTTTTTTTCACGTACGACCCAACCTTCCCGTAAAGTCCTACTATCGCTGCACTTGCGTCGACTTCTTCGTGTAGGACCGATCCTTTTTCTTCACCGATCCTTGCTTCTGCCATCGCCGCCGTAGCGCCCCGCAAAAAGCCGTCTTTTTTCCAGAAATGCGCGACTTTTTTCTTCCGGGGGATGGCGAAACCGGCCGGATTTGCGATATACTTATTGAGCGTCGTATATATAGTGAATCCCGGGCGAATAGCGAGAGCCCGGCCTCACGGTCGTCACTGCATGAATCGAGGGGCCACTATTGATGCCAACATGAATCAATTCATTCCTTTCTAGAAGATAGGCACTTTGCGGCAAAGATGCCGCGATTCTGGGAAGGATGCACGTGAGCGGGAACTTTTCCGGTTCCTCCCTCGAACGGATGAAGACCTGAGGATTTGCAATGGGGAGATCAAAGATGTTGTTGCGATTTCAAAGAATAGTTGCTTGGACGATGCTCACCTGGACGGCAACCTTGCCTTTTCGGGCCACCGCCGCGGAGCCGGACGATTGGACCCGCTTCCGTGGACCCGGCGCCACCGGCATCGCCGCCTCCGATGACGAGATCCCGACCACATGGTCGGAGTCGGAAAATATCGTTTGGAGGAGTGAACTGCCCGGCGAGGGAACTTCGAGCCCCATCGTCTGGGAAAACCGCATCTTCATGACCGCCTACAGCGGCTACGGCGAAAATGCCGATGAGCCGGGAGAACCGGCAGAACTCAAGCTGCACGCGTTTTGTGTCGACCGGGAATCGGGTGAAATTCTCTGGGACGACGTGAAGGATGCCAGCGCGGAAGTCACCTATCGAGGATTCATGAGCCTGCACGGCTACGCTTCCCCCAGTGCGGCGGTCGACGAGGAGGCCGTTTACTTCTTCTTCGGGCACTTCGGCGTGTTCGCCTACTCGCACGACGGCGACCAGCTCTGGAGAGCCGATGTCGGCGACGGCTCGCACGGCTGGGGCTACTCCTCCTCTCCCGTGCTCCACGAGGACCTGGTCATCATCAGCGCCAGTATGGAGAGCCAATCGATCCGGGCGCTCGAGAAAGAAACCGGCGAAGAGGTCTGGCGTCAGGACGGCATCGAGGAGGCATGGGGAACGCCGCTGATCGTCACCGCCGCCGACGGACGCCGGGAGCTGGTGGTCAGCATGAAAGGAAGGGTACTCGCGCTCGATCCGGCCACCGGCGAGCCGCTCTGGGAGTGCAAGGGAGTCGATGATTATGTCTGCCCCTCGGTCATCGCCGACGACGATCTGGTCTTCATCACCGCGGGAAGAAAACCCGATTTCTTCGCCGTGAAGGCCGGCGGCGAGGGCGACGTGACCGACACGCACATCGTCTGGCGGGTTTCGGAAACCCCCAAGGTCGGGACGCCTCTCTATCACGACGGATACCTCTACTATATCGATCAGCGCGGAACGGCGGCCTGTCTCGATGCCGCCACCGGCGAGCTGGTCTACGAGGAGCGCATCGACTTGAAAGGCAAGGGCGACAAGGTCTACGCCTCGTACATCCTGGCCGGCGATCGGCTGATCACCACCTCGCGGGAAGACGGAGCGATCGTCGTCGCGGCGACCCCCGAGTTCCGACTGTTGGCCCGCAACCACATCGAAGGCGATCCCTCCATCGTCAACGCCACCCCGACCCCCGATGACGGTCAACTCCTGTTCCGCACGAGCCGATACCTCTATTGCATCGCCGAATAGATGGCGGTATAACGGCCTTGATCACCGCGAAGCCCAGCCCGGCCAACCGCCGGGCGCGGACGGGCCGGCAAACATGGAAAAATGAATCCGGAATAAATATGGATCGAGCATTCGATCGCCAGGCGGGTCGCTTCCCTTCGACGCGCCGCAAGAAGAGAGGCAGGTGGAATCATGGCTTTGTATGAAATGGAAACCGAATCACATATCGTGATCACCTGGGCCGACAGCGAGGACGCGGCTCGGGCAATCCTCTTCGAGAATTATCCCAGCGAAGAGGCGATACGCATCACGAAGCGTCCTCGCGATACCTGGGTCATCTCCAAATCCGCCTTGGGGATCTCCGGAAAGACCAATCCCTGCGATGTCGCCCGCGATTGCCTCGATAACGCCGCGGGAGACAAGCTGCACGCCATCCGGCTCTACATGCAGAAGACCGGAAACGATCTGGAACATTCGAGAAAAGTCATCGAATCGAACATGGTGTTCGGTTGGTAGGACGTGCTCGTCGCCCGGTGGTGGCGGAAATGCGCGTTGAACCGGCTGTAACGCGAAAAAGTCGGATTTTTTCCTCGAATCGCCGCGGAATTTCCGGGCATGTTCCGTCCACGGCCTACGCTTTCGGTGGCAACCTCCTTTCATTGGGGCAAGGGGCATCCCTACACTTCGGATGTCTCTTGCCTTTTTTTGTTGCCCTCCCTCGTGTGCCGTTCCGAATCGAGAAGGGGAGCGGCGATCGCGCCTCCCGCCTAATGAAGCGATTCACCGGCGTCGCGATGGTCGCGAAGCCCTTTCAGAAAGCCGTCGGCGTGGACCAGTGCCCGAACGACGTGGTAGGCGGTTTTCCAGGGGCTCGCCTTATGCATGCGTCCGGGAATCTCCTCGCCGGAAGCGGTCACTTCGGGGTAGCATCCGCCGAACTCGGGGTCGATCATCGCATCGGCGAAGAAACGCCAGGTGTTCTCGAACGCTTTCCGGTAGGGACGCTTTTCGCCGGGACCACGTTTCACGGCGGTCATCAGTCCGTTGAGCGCCTCGACCTGCACCCACCAGACCTTCTCCGTCTCGTGGGGGAACTCTTCCGGCGGCCCCTCATTGAAAAACCCGCCGTGTTCGCGATCGAGTCCATAACGCAAGCTATGGGCGATCAATCGCTCGATCGCCTCTTGGATCTTCTTGCGATCTTCGCCGGAAAGTCGGAGCCCGGCGTCCCACTGCCCCGCATCGCCTTCCAGCAGCCGCTGTGCTTCGTCGAGCAGGAAAGCGGTCTCCAGTTCGTGGCCGAAGGAGCTGAGTTTCTCGACGGGATGCCACTGCCGATCGGCGAACATCGCCAACGCCCCCGAGGGAAGCACGACGTGGTCGCGAACCACGCGGACCAACTCCAAGAGCCTTCCCCGCACCGGTTCTCGGGGATCGGCACGATAATAGGCGGTCATCGCTTCGAGAATGTGGATGTGGGCGTTCATCGATTTGCAACCGATGCGCCCGATCACCGACGCCCCGGGAATCATATCGCCCGGTTCTTCGAGGATCGTCCCGTCGCGATCGACCAATTCACGGTAGCCGCCGAGTTCCGGGTCGTGAAGCGTGGTTTCGAGCCACTCGAACTCCTTCCGTGCCAGTTCGAGGGCCGCTCGTTCTCCGGTCGCTCGGAAACAGGTCGCCGCGGCGTACAGACCGAACGACTGCCCGTAAAGATTCTTCCACGCAGGTCTCTCGGCCACCGGCTCGCCCCCCGGGGTGACCCATTCGAGGAAACCGCCCTCGTCGGCGTCCCACATTTTGTGCTCGAGGAAATCCAACCCATGCCGGGAAAGTTCGGAAAAAGAGGTCTCCAGGCCGGGCACTTCGAGAGGACGGCCCTGCCGGGAATATTCCAAATCCAGAAAAGCGGGCACCCAGGTCATGCGTCCCTGGAAAACGATGAAACGACTCGGCGAGGGGAGTCGCTTCCAGCGGCGGTCGAACGCCTGATGAAAACCTCCGTTGACGGCATCCACGCAACGTGGATACCAGCAGCCGACGATCTCGCGAATCGCCTGATGGATCTCCTCGCCGAGCGGCGGGCGTCCCTCTTCGGCGCGGACCGAGCGGGAAACGGTCGCCACCAGACCTCCCGTCAGCAGGCCTCCGGTGATTTCCAACAGAAAACCTCTTCGGTCATGGTCCATGGTGCTCTCCTTTCACTTGCGTTGCGACACACGGCGATGCCTTCTTGCACGGACCTCGGCGGGACAATCGTTTTTTTGCCACCTTGATCGCACGGCGCCCGCCATTATATTGAAAGAGTTGATCCGGCGAAAGCGTGTGGGGACTCCCCTCGCATTCTTCCGCCCCCCTCCGATGATTTCAGAAAGACGAAACGATGACCCTTTTTCGATTGCTCCTGGCGGGACTTTGGCACGACCGGCGGATGAATCTCGCCATGGCCGCGGGAGTGGTCATCGCCACGGGGGTCCTCACCGGCGCACTGTTGGTCGGCGACTCGATGCGCGGCAGTCTCCGCGAACTGGCGCTCAAGCGGCTCGGCCGGATCGATACCGTCTTGCGAGGCGATCACTTTTTCCGGGAAGGGCTCCTCCGATCGGCCCTCCCCGAATCGAGGGACACCAACCCGAGCACGTCGAAAGCGTCTTCGGTCTCCCTCGGGGAAATCTACAACCGGCATTCGGTTCCGGCGATCCTTTTGCCGGCCGGTTTGGAAAATCCGGAGACCGAGCCGCCGCGTCGCGCCGGCGGCGTGCAACTGGTCGGTTGCACCTCGGCATTCCATGACCAGTTGTATCCCGAAAAGAGGTCGGAGGTGCAGGACCGGGCCTCGCCTCTGGAGCTGTCCCGCGGCCAGATCGCCCTGAACCGCCCGGTCGCCGAGAAGCTGGGCATTTCCGAACCGGGGGCTCCGGTGATCCTGAATCTCCCGATCCCCCAGGCGATTCCCTCCGATTCCCCGCTGGGACAAAAACAGGAGACGATCCGCCGGGCACGGCTGACCGTCGCCGCGATTCTTCCGACCGAAGGGCCGGGGGCGTTCTCGTTGCGTCCCAATCAGCGAGAACCGCTGGTCGCCTTCGTGCCGCTCGACGACCTCCGGCAGCGGCTTGAATATGAGGAACAAGTGAACACCTCTTTTCTTTCCCTTCGGAACGATCTTGCGACGACCGCCGCTTCGTCCCTAGCGCAGCTCCAGTCACTCGGCGATCGCCTCGAGCCGACGTTCGCGGACCTCGGGCTCGCCCTCACCCGGACCGAGGAAGGGCTCGTCGTCGTGACCAGCCGGCAGATGGTCTTTCCCGACCAACGGAGCCATGCGGTGAAGACGGCTGTGGCCGACGTGCCCACGCAATCGGCGATCGTCTATCTGGCCGAGTCGATCGAGGATCTCGATCAGCGCGATCGGGAAGACGAAGAGACCGAGAATCCCTCCAGGGCGATTCCCTACTCGACCGTGGCGGGGCTCGAGTATCCGCCGGAGGGGAGCGATCTGTTCTGGCCGAACACCCCCGACGGCAAGCCGCTCCCGGAACTGGGGCCGCGGGATATCGCCCTCTCGCGCTGGGCCGCCGAGCAGATGAACGCCGAGTTGGGCGACCGCATCCGCCTGATGTACTTCGAGCCGGAAAGTTCCCATGGCGAGGTTGAAACCCGATCGGCCGGCTTCATGGTCCGCGGCATCTTCGAAATGGAGGGACCGGCCGGTTCGCCCTTCCTCGTTCCGGAGATGAAGGGCATTACCGACAAGCTGGAAATCGGCGAGTGGAATCCGCCGTTCCCGTTCGAAGCCGATCGAATCGAGGACGCCGACGAGCAATACTGGGAACAATACCGCGCCACGCCCAAGGCGTTCGTCTCCCTGAAGGCCGCAAAAAAGCTCTGGGGCAGCCGATTCGGAAGCACCACGAGCCTTGTTTTTTCGGCCGAGGATTTCCAACGGAAATATGATTTGGCCCCAAAACGGACGATCGAAGCCGCGCTGGCCGATCGTCTCGACCCGGCCACGTTCGGACTTCTTCTCCAGCCGGTTCGACGTCGGAGCCTCCAAGCCTCCGAGGGAACCACCCCCTTCGAAGCGCTCTTTCTGGCGTTCAGCTTCTTCATCATCGCTTCGGCGCTCATGCTCATCTGGATGCTCTTTCGCCTCTCGGTCGAACTGAAGGCCCGCCGGGTGGGCACGCTGCTGGCGGTCGGGTGGACTCGTCGCGACGTGAGCCGACTGCTCGGGCGTTCGGCTCTGGCGGTCGCCGTCGTGAGCGCGCCGGTCGGCGTGCTGCTGGGCATCGGCTACGCTTGGCTGATGATTTTCGGTTTGACGACCTGGTGGGTCGGCGCCATCGGTACGCCGTTTCTCGAACTGCATATCACGGCCAAGAGCCTCATGGGTGGATTCCTGATCAGTATCCTGCTCTGCTGGGGAACGATCCTCTGGTCCCTGCGGGGAATGACGAAAATCCCCTTGCGGCAGCTTCATGCGGGACAAATCGAAGCCGATTCAATCCCGGCGGCCTCCGGACTCGGCTTCCTGACGCGGCTGTTCCGCCCGGAAAGCCGGGTGCGGAAAGTGCTCGACTTCATGGTGATCGCCGCCGTCATCGCCGCCGCCGTGCTGCTGGCCGACCGTCTTCGTCGCGAAACGGCCGCCGGTGTTTTCTTCGGCATCGGCGCCGCTCTGCTGCTGTATCTTTTGGTGGAATTGCGGAGCGAGCTGAAGAGTCGGGCGCTGCGTCGCTCCACGCTCAAATCGCTCTATCAACTCTCGCGCGACAACGCCGCCCGCCACCCGGGACGCAGCGTCTTGACCGTCGCCCTGATGGCCTCGACCCTGTTTCTCATCGCCTCCATCGGAGCGTTCCGCGTCGATCCGACCGAGAAGGCCCCCTCGCTCCACTCCGGCAACGGCGGATTCGCGCTGGTCGGCCAAACCGACGTCCCGGTACTCTTCGACCTGAACACCGAACCGGGCCGCTACGAACTCGGGATGCAACAGGAAGATCGAGAAATCCTCGACCGAGCCGGCGCGAAGATCTACGGACTCCGCACCCGGCAAGGCGAAAACGCCAGTTGTACGAACCTATACCAGACCTCCAGCCCCCGCGTTTTGGCGGTGGGCGAAGCAATGATCGACCGCGACGGCTTCGACTGGGCCGCTTCCGCTTCTGGAGAAGGGGTCCCCGGCGCCGAGCAGAACCCCTGGCGTCTCCTGCAACAAGAGGTCCCGAAGGACCCCGAATCGGGGCTTCCCCAGTGGGTGCCGGTCGTGCTCGATCAGAACACGGCCATGTACTCCCTGCATCTCTATCAGGGAGTGGGCGAGCGGTTCTCCATTCCCGGTCCGTCGGGAGAGCCGATTCCCCTGAAGGTGGTCGGCCTTCTATCGGGAAGCATCTTCCAGGGCGAAGTGATCATGAGCGAAAAGCATTTCGAGCAGCTCTTTCCGGAGATCTCCGGCGACCGTTACTTCCTGGTCGAATTTTCGTACAGCTTCTCTGAGGAAAAACGACGCCGGGTCGCTCAGGTGCTCGAGCGGACTCTCGGCGATTACGGACTCGTGGAGGAGACGACCGGCGAAAGGCTGGCCCGATTCCTCGCGATCCAGAATACTTATCTCTCGACCTTTCAAAGTCTGGGGCTGCTCGGGTTGCTCTTGGGCACGTTCGGTCTGGCGATCGTGCAGCTCCGAAACGTCATTCAGCGCCGGGGAGAACTGGCTCTGCTGATGGCGACCGGGTTCCGACGCCGCGACCTCATTCGGCTGGTCCTTCTGGAAAACGCCTATCTGTTGGGAACGGCGCTCTATTTCGGCCTGCTCACCGCTTTGGTCGCGCTGTTGCCGCATCTGATCGGGCGCATCGCCGCCATCCCTTGGGCGACGCTCGTCTTCCTCGTCGCGGCGCTGCTGGTCATCGGACTCGGCTCCAGCGCCTGGGCCGTCGCCCGACTGGCCCGACTCACCCCCGGAACCGTTTTGGCCGAGGAACGCAACGCCTGAGGCCGCCTTCGCGTTTCGACCGAGGAATCGACGACCGCCGGCGTCCCTTGTCACGAATCGGGACCGGTTTTACAATAAGCGGTATCACTTGTCGGTTATCGCTCCTGAAAGAGAGAGGCTGCATGGAATTGATCGTCAACGGTGAAACGAGGGAAACTCCCGAAGGCATCTCGGTCTCCCGATTGATCGAGTTGCTGGAATTCAAGGGACGCTTTTTCGCGGTCGAGCTCAATCGCGAACTGGTCCCCCACGATCGACATGCGGCGACCACGCTCCATGAAGGCGACCAGGTGGAAATCGTCACGCTGGTCGGCGGAGGATAATCGTCGGCTCAGTTGCGCAATGCGCATCGTCCCCGGGCGGTGCCGTTGATGGAAATATCAAGATGAAAGGTGTTTCATGGAATTGACTCAGGATACCCCGCTGAAGATCGGATCGCATACGTTCCCAAGCCGATTGATCGTCGGCACCGGCAAATACACCACCTATGAATTGATGCAAACCGCCCTCGACATCTCGGGAACGAATTGCATCACCGTGGCGGTGCGCCGGGAACGACTGATCGACGCGGAGGGGAAGAACCTGCTCGATTTCATCGATCGGAACCGATACACCATCCTGCCGAACACCGCCGGCTGCTTCTCGGCCGACGACGCGGTTCGCGTCGCACGATTGGGCCGCGACCTGCTCTCCCAAATGGGCAACCCCGGCGCGAACTGGGTGAAGCTGGAATGCCTGGGCGATGCGAAAACGCTTCTGCCCGATCCGGTCGAAACCCTCAAGGCGACCGAGATTCTCGTCAACGACGGTTTCGAGGTGCTCGTCTACACGACCGACGACCCCCTGGTCGGACGACGTCTGAAGCAACTGGGAGCCTCGGCGGTGATGCCGGCGGGGAGCCCGATCGGCTCGGGACAGGGGGTTTTGAACCCCAATGCCCTGCGCATCTGCCTGGAGTATCTGAAGGAGGACGACCCCGACTATCCGGTGATCGTCGACGCCGGGGTCGGCGCGGCCAGCGACGTGACCGTGGCGATGGAGTTGGGGGCCGACGGCGTGCTCTTGAATACCGGCATTGCTCATGCGAAGGACCCGGTGCGGATGGCCCATGCGATGCGGCTGGCCTGCGAGTCGGGTCGGGCCTCGTATCTCTCCGGCCGCATTCCCAAGAAGCTCTACGCGACGGCCAGCAGCCCGATCGAAGGGACCATCACCGACCACCCCAAATCACCCGAAGCGAAATGACCCTCTTTTCGCCGATCACGTTTTCGCGAAACGTGGGATGGCCGGAAGGAGAGGATGGATTCAACGATCGGTCGAGAGGACCTGCCGCAAGAGCGCGGAAACGTCCTCATAGGGTTTCTCGGCCGGAGGCCCCGGGGCGTACTGCATGATGCTCCGTGCGGTCCGCCCGGTCAGGGAGATGAGCATCGAGGAAACGGTCCCGTAGCCGGACTGGTCGACGACGATGCCCCGTTTGCCCTGTTCGTCGGGCTTGCGACCGAACGTCCGACTGGCGACCGCGAGAAAAGCGACGGCCGAATCGAGTCGCTGGAGAGTCAACAACCGGCGCACGAACTCCTGGCGGGAGTCCTCCCGATCGTCGAGATGCCCGTTGGAAAGCAGATGCAATCCCGGCTTGATTTCCTCCACTTCGAGATGATCGCCGCCGTAGATCACGTGTCCCGACTGTTGGTCGACCACCAGATAGTTCGCCCCGGCGTAACATCCGGTGGACAATTCACCCATGGCACGTTCGACCGCTTCGGTGGCGGTGCGGCAACTGAGCAGTTCCTTGCAGAGCAGCCCTCGGGAACGAGGATCGAAAGGGATGTTGCGTTTCGGGCGGTTCAGCGCGCAAGCGAACATGCCGTGCTGGTTCACCCCGGCCCAGGTTCCGCCGGCCTTGCGGTCGATGCCGCAAACCACCCGAGGTCGTCCCGACTGGATTCGCGGCGCCTGCGAAGGACGATTGAGCTGCTCTTCCCGATTCATCGCCACCAAAATCGGCGAATCCTCGGCGACTTTGTACTGGATCGCAAGAATTCCCATGAAAAAATGCCTGTCGGTTGGGGATTGCCGGTCACGGAAAGAGACATCTCGCTCCCCGCGCGTCCTCGGGCCGATGCCGAGGTAGGATGCCTTCGACGGAAATGGACCGCCCCCCTCTCGGTCTCACATCCGACCTGACCTCGACGTCGCCACGAATCATCCGGCAACAACTCTATAATACTTCAGAGGACCGCTCCACCTTTGCCGATCTTCTTCCGCAACGATGGTGAGGCAAGTACGACGCGATCGCGGCGATTTGCCCCTCGATCCCTACACTCACACTCGGGTAAAGGAAACCAGTATCAAGTTAATCTATTTTCACAAGGAATGACACCCCTCTATCATGGGGTTTCCGTCGTTTTCACATTTTTATTTGGCGGAATCTCTTGCGATTCCTCTTTCTAACTTGTGTAATCAACACGCCTTTCGATGTTTCTTTCTCGGCGAAAGGCTCCCCCGACTCCGACGGGAAGGGTCGGGAGTACGTCCCACGACGAAAAGAATCATTCAGAAATTTCTTTCCCCCACATTCGAGCCTCGCCTCGTCGTGGCTCACCTCACGCTCAGGCAAAACCGGCCTAACCCCCACAACCGGAACAACTGCTGCTTGCGGAGAAATGCGAAGCGATTTCCTGTTCGGACCTACCGTTATTCGGGGGGGTGTGATTTCCCGCAAAAACGCCAAGACCGTTCATTTGTCGAGAGTCGAGGTTCTGGAGAATCCGAATTTCCTGTTGGAAACGAATCTTCTTCATGTTCGCATCCGTCGTGAGTGAGCCCTGGTAGAGAAAGAAAACCCGATGAACCATTCCGCGAAGCAAGCGCCTCAGGACCCCGTCAACCAATGCGGTCATTGCAGCGCGTGTTGCATCTATCTTCCCTTGCAAGCGGGGACGCTGGGAGTGCAACGCAAGCCGGCCGGAAAACCTTGCCCGCACTTGAGCGAAAAGGGCTGCCGGCAATATGAAAAGCGACCTCGATGCTGCGTGGAATTCTCTTGTGCTTGGCTCAAAAACAAACAGTGGCCGACTCGATGGCGTCCGGACCGTTCCGGATTATTCTGCATGATGGAGCGCATGACCCAGCCCCTGCTGGTCCACCGCCCCGACGGCGAAGGCTTGCAAACGGTCGACAAAGGGCAATGGGCCGCTTCGGTGCAGGAGATACGTCCGCAAGCGCTGCAGCAAGCGCTCGGCCGGGAGATCCTCGAATCGCTCCGCGAGGAAGTTGCTTTAATCTCGGTGCGAAACCACCAGGGCAGCCGGCAACTGATCGTGGGCCGCCGAACCTCGCCCCGACCGACGACGCCGCATTTGCCGATGCCGCTCTCCCACGACGCCGCCCCGATTCCCACGTCGCTCGGGCTTCCGCTGCCGCGATCATTTTCTTGATCGCAACAGGAGTTCCCCCTCGGTTCCGCGATTTGCGCCCGAATGGAAGCATCTTCCGAGGGTCGCCCTGGGTTAGTATTGATGCGACGCTCGATCCTAGAGAAGGGCACCTGGTGGTTCTCCGGCGATCGAGAGAACGCGGTCAGCGTTCGCGGGATGCGATCGTTCGAAGAAAATCCGCCGCTGCCTTGCAAGCCGTCTCCGAGGCGCGACCCGCGTGTTCGAGCAAAACGACGATCGCGTAGCGGGGAGTCTCGGCGGGCCAGTAACCGGCGAACCAGGCATGCGACGGCTTTCCCTCCACTTCGGCGGTGCCCGTCTTTCCGGCCACAGCGACCGGCAAATCTCCCATCGCCGCATGGGCGGTTCCGAAACGATCCTCCACCACGCGACGCAGCCCCCCGCGAACCGTGCTCCAGGTCGCCGGATCGATCTCCGCCAACGCCGCATCCTTCATCGACGAGGCTTCGGAAATCAACAGGCGGGGACGCACGTCCCTTCCCGTGGCCACGATGCCGATCATTCGCGCGACCTGCAGCGGGGTGGCCAGAAATCCGCCTTGCCCGATCGCCCATTGCCGCACGTCGCCCTGTTCGGGGAGATGCCCGGAGGCCTCCGGGAGACAAATCCCGACCGGCCGACCGAAGCCGAAACGGCGCCAAGATCGCGATAAGGTATCGGCCCCTTGCCAGGGTTCGACGTAATGGAAAAAGAAGACGTTGCAGCTTTCGCAGAGGGCATCGGAACAGGTGACGTCGCCGTGTCCGGTGCCGGTGGTCAGGAAGCGATCGCATCGCAGGGAACCGGGTTCGTCGAGATAGCCCCGGCAGTAGAAGAGCGTCTCGGGGACGATCACTCCTTCCTCCAACAGCGCCGCGGCGGTGACCGGTTTCGCGACCGAACCGATCGGCAAAGCCGCGTCGGTGGCGCGACGGAAAAGCGGCTTGTGGGAATCGGAAAGAAGCGTCTCGATCGAGGCGACATCGTGCGACTCGAAGAGATTCGGATCGTAACTCGGCCACGAAGCGAGCACTCGGAGGGCGTCGTTTTGCAGATCGAGCACGAGGAAAGCGCCCCCCGCGGCATCGGCGGAATGTTCCCGGAGCAACTCCCGGGCGAGCTGCTGCCACGAGAGGTCGAGCGTGACTCGAACCGAGTCTCCCCCCTGTTGCCCTTTTGGGCGAAGCTTTTCCTCCAGTGCGGCTTCCAGCCCCGCGCGACCGATGCGTCTCTCGGAGCCGTCGTCCTCCGGCGCTCCGAGGTGGCCGACGACATGCCCCGCCACTGCCTGCCGGGGATAGACCCGACGCCATCCCGGCACAATCGCCAGCGGCGAGAACCGCTCCCGATCACCCCGCACCGCTTCGACCAGCGCCGGAGTGGGGGCTTTGAGAATCGGATGCCACTGTTCGGCTTCCGCCACCCGGATCGGTTCGGGATACTTCCGGCGATCCCGACGGCGGTTGACCGATTCAGTGATGCGGCGAACCTTCTCCAGAATCGCCCGGCGGTGTTCCTGCCACGTTTCGACGGAGATCCCTTGCAGTCGACAGATCTCTTGGACCATCGGCTCGCGGAGGCCGTCCTCCAAATGCGGAAACCAGACGGCGAGCACCTCCACGGAGCGCGTTTCGGCGAGCGGGGTGCCGTCGGCGGCGAGAATGGAGCCGCGTTTGGCGGAGGCGAGCTCCGGTGGTGACGGAACCGCCTTGGGAGGGACCGGCGGCGCATCGGAACGAAACGACTCCCCCTGACTCCACTCCAGATAGAACACCCGCACCAGCACGGCCGCCAACGCCGCCAGAAACAAGATCCGGCAAAGGCCGATGCGGAACGACGTTCGCTCGAACCGCACGGGAGGCACCTCCCCGGAGAAAACGTGGTTTTCCATGGCGTGTCGATAGGCCCTTTCGCGGGGATCAGAGCTCCAGGACTTCCGGTTCCATCACCGGCGGCGTGTAATACTCAATCCGCGAAGGCCGGACACGAATGATGCCGTAATTCGGATCATCCGGGCCTTTGAAGTAGCGAGACAACTCCGGCGACCAGAAGTGCTTGCGTTCCTCCTCCGAGGTGGTCAGCTTTGCCGTACCCTCCATTTGCAGGTACGGCCCCATTTCGGAGAGGTTCCGATTGCCGGCGGTCAGGTGGACGTTCGGATTCTCGGCGATCTGCGCCACCTTCCGGCTCTCGACGTACGTGGCGAAGCGAACGGTCAAGTCCTCGTCGGCCACGATCATGACAAACCGGACCCAAGGACGACCGTCGTTGGTGAGTGTCGCGAAGGCCGCCAAAGCGGGAGTCGTGATAAGATTATGGATCTTCTCTTTCAATTCGGCCATGATTGGCTCCTTTCGGTTCAAACAATCTCAGACCATCGATTCGTAGGTCATCGACAGGAATCGCAGGCGAAAACGGAGGCGTCGACTTCGCGGTTTCCCCTTGCTTCATTATGTCGACCGCGATGCTTCCTGAAAAGCGCCCCCTCGGACGATCCCTCTTCCATGAATGCCTTCAAGCGCCTGCGCATGGGCAAGGAGAGGATTGATCCCGATCGGTCTTTTCCGGGAAGAAATCGATCGCTATTATGAATACGAGGGAAAGCATACCCTCTCAAGGAGCAAACATGGATTTCGTGATTTATTTCGGCCTCGCCGCCTGTCTCGTTTATCTATCCGTGACGATGTTGCGGCGGAAGACGGTGCAGCAGAAGGGGGCGCTAGAGATTTCCTGTTTCCTCGCCCGCGGCAAGGAAACCCGGAGCATGGTGCGCGTCTTCCTTCTACTGTGGTCGATGTTCTTTTTGGGGGGATGCCTCGCTCTCGCCAGTGTATTCATCCGGTCACCTGAACTGCTCGGCGAAGCGGAGGGAATCAGAGAAAAAGCGGCCCTTCTCATGCTTTCCATCGGGCTTTTGATCACCGGGGCGACGTGTGGGATCCTGATCGTTCAGGGACTCCGACAAGGTCTTTTCCGGGTCCAGATCGATCGAAAAATGATCAATATGACTCACGGGCCAATTACCGAATCGATATTGAATTCCACCGAGCAGTACCGCAAGTTTTCATTTGCGAACTACTCACCGATAGTGATATATCTGATGGTGATTCGCTGGGCCGATCTGAGCCGTTATGAGTGGTTCCGGGCCGGGGAGTCGCAACGACTCTATCTGGAACTGCCCGGTGAGAAAGGGGCGATCGGCTTCACGATCATCTTTCCCAAATTGACGGAAACTCATAAGCAGCAAATCACCGATTACATCGAGAAGGAAATAACATCGCGCGATGGATCACCCAACATGACATTCCAAAGGAAACATTGGTGGATCTTCACATGGGGAAGCATTCTGCCGAAGGAAACTCAATGACTCCATGAGGAGGATGCGGAAACCATCTCGCTGGAAGATCAAAGAAAAAAGGGGAAAGAAGGTAGCGACGACGACACCAATGTGCTGTATGCCCGGCGGATCCGAACTGGAATGTAGCGGCGGAAACGTGGATCCAAACGAGCCGATCGAGTAAAATCAAAGCGTCTTCGAGCGATCGATCCACCAGCTTTCACAACCCGAACTTGTCCCAATGAGGAGATCAGAAAACGGACATCACCGGCGATGAGGCGACGCCTGTCAATGGATGGCATGAATCGTCAAATTGATATCAGTGCGGGCGAGAGGACTCGAACCTCCACGCCTTGCGGCACTAGATCCTAAATCTAGCGTGTCTGCCAATTCCACCACGCCCGCGAACGTGTCGGTATTCACGCGATCATTCTAATCGGCCTCCCTCGGTTCCGCAAGCCGAATTTCGAGTCGTCCCGCTCTGCCGCCCCGCGGGTGTTTCCATCGGAGACCGGTCGTTCTTTCAAGCGGCCGCCGGCCCGCTCCACAAACTTCTCGGGGGCGGTAACTTTTCGCTCTGACGTTTTTCTGTTATATTCAGGCGCTGTGATCACCAGATGTCGGGGGGCCGAGAGAGAACCTCCTCCCCGAAACGGATATTCACGAACGAACTTACGTATCCCCCGTTACGACGAGAGGTAGAGAACATGAGCAAAGGATTTGGAATTGTCGGATGCGGCATGATCGCCGATTTTCACGCCAAGGCTATCAAGGACGTCGCCGGTGCCGAACTGGTCGCCTGCTACGATCGCACCGCCCAGGCCGCCGAGCGACTCGCCGAAGAGCACGGCGGGAATCCCTACGACAACCTGAAGGACTTCCTGGCCGATCCGAATCTCGATATCGTCACCATCGGCACCCCCAGCGGCGCGCACTGCGAACCGGCGGTCGCCGCGGCGCAGGCGGGCAAGCACGTGATCGTCGAAAAACCGCTCGAAGTGACCCTCGAGAAATGCGACCGCATCATCGAGGCGTGCGAAAAAGCCGGCGTGACGCTCTCGACCATCTTCCCCTCGCGATTCCACGATTCGAGCGTGAAACTGAAAAAAGCGATCGTCGACGGACGTTTCGGCAAGTTGACCGTCGGCGATGCCATCGTCAAGTGGTTCCGTTCGCAGGATTATTACGACAGCGGCGCGTGGCGCGGCACCTGGGAACTCGACGGCGGCGGCGCGCTGATGAATCAGGCGATCCACAGCGTCGATCTGCTCACCTGGCTGATGGGACCGGTCGCGGAGATCCGGGCTCAGACCGCCTTGTTGGCGCACACCGGCATCGAGGTCGAAGACGTCGCCATGGCCACCGTCCAGTTCGAAAACGGTGCCCTGGGCATCATCGAGGCGAGTACCGCCATCTACCCCGGCTACCTGAAGAAGATCGAAATCCACGGTGCCTCCGGCTCGGCGATCCTCGAAGAGGAAGACCTCATCAAGTGGGACTTCAAGGAATCGGCGCCCGAGGATGCCGCCATCCGCGAAGCGATGGCCAACAAGCTCAGCGGCGGGGGCGGGGCGGCCGATCCTTCGGCCATCGGGCATCACGGGCACGCCTTGCAGTTCCAAGACGTCTGCGATGCGATCGATCAAGGCACCGTCCCGCTGATCGACGGCCGGGAAGGTCGCCGTAGTGTCGAGATCATCCTCGGCGTCTACCAGTCGGCCGAAAGCGGACAGGCGGTCAAACTTCCGCTGCCGGGCGACCCGGACCTGAAAGCCAGAAAGAAAGAGATGTCGTGATCGTCGTCGATTCGAGCGAAAACACATAACATCCATATGTTCACCACCTCCTGAAAGACGGAACGCCATGCCCGATGTCGTCACGATCGACCGACTCATGGAGACCAGCGGAGTCCGCTTCGGGACCAGCGGCGCCCGGGGGCAAGTGACCGACCTGACCGACCGCGTCGCCTGGGCCTACACCACCGGTTTTTTGCAGTATCTTCGCCGAAAGGGCCTTCTGCCGAAGCCGGACCCGAAGATCGAAACCGACCGCCGGGTGGCCGTCGCGGGCGATCTTCGAGCCAGCACGCCGCGCATCATGAGGGCGGTCTTTCGGGCGATCGAAGATGCCGGCGCCGAGCCGGTCGACGGCGGCCCCGTCCCGTCCCCCGCGGTCGCCCTGTTCGGGCTGCAGGAGAAGATTCCGGCGATCATGGTCACCGGAAGCCACATCCCCGACGACCGAAACGGCATCAAGTTCAATACGCCCGAGGGCGAAATCCTCAAGGCCGACGAGGCGGCCATCCGTCTCGAAGAGGTCGCGCTGCCGGAGTTTTTCGATGCCGACGGCATGCTCCCGGAATCAGAAGCGCCGAAGCGGATCCTCGACGAACGGGACCAGATGAAGCGACGGTACCTCGATCGCTATCTCGAAACGTTCTCGCCGGGCTGCCTGGAAGGCTTTCGCCTGGGGCTCTATGAGCATTCCGCCGTGGGGCGCGATCTGCTTGCGGAACTCTACGCCCGACTCGGCGCCGAGGTCGTCTCCCTCGGCCGTTGCGGAACCTTCTTGCCGGTCGACACCGAGGCGATCCGTCCCGAGGATGAACAACTGGCCGCCCAATGGGCCGCCGAAGGAGAATACGATGCGATTCTCTCGACCGACGGCGACAGCGACCGACCGCTGGTGAGCGACGAAACCGGCCGCTGGCTCCGGGGCGACATCGCCGGCATCCTCACCGCCGAGTATCTCCAGGCGAACTGCGTCGTCACGCCGGTCAGTTGCAATACCGCGTTGGAACGCTGCGAACAATTCGAGCAGACGCGGAGGACGAAGATCGGCTCGCCGTATGTCATCGCCGAAATGCTCGAGGCGGTCCGCTCGGGGCAAACTCGGGTGGTCGGCTACGAGGCGAACGGCGGCTTCCTCACCGCCACGCCGCTGCCGGTCCGGGAGAAGATGCTGCCCCCGCTGCCGACGCGCGATCCGGTGATCGTCCACCTGGCCGTCCTCGCGCTGGCCGCGCAGCGCGGCGTGCCCGTCTCCCAACTGGTCCGGGCGCTGCCGTCCCGCGTCACGTACAGCGACCGCCTCCAAAAGTTTCCCGCCGAAGCGAGCATGGAGCGGATCTCGGCGCTGGTCGATGAAGGTCCCCAAGCGATCGAATCGGTCTTCCCCGACATGGGCCGCGTCGAGTCGATCGACCAGACCGACGGCCTCCGCATCCAGCTTTCGGAGGGTCGTATCCTGCATCTGCGTCCCTCGGGCAACGCCCCCGAACTGCGATGCTATACCGAATCGGACTCCTTCGAAGACGCCCGCGATCTAAACCGCCAAGCGGTGGCGATCCTCGATACCTGGCGACCGCGCTGATCGGCGCGCCTTGAGAAGTCCTACGCTAGAAAACAGGGAGCTCCGGTTGGGTTACCGCACCTTGCGACAATGCGTCGACGATCTCTCGGGCACCGGACGAATGGTCCGCGTCGAGACGCCGGTCGATCCCCATCTCGAAATGGCCGAGATCCAGCGGCGCGTCTTCCAGGCCCGGGGTCCGGCGCTCTACTTCGCGAACGTCAAGAACTGTCGCTTCCCGATGGTCTCGAACCTCTTCGGCACGATGGAGCGGCTGCACTACATCTTCCGCGACGCGATCGGCCCGCTCCGCCGCGCGCTGGAAGTGGGCATCGACCCGAGCGAACTGCTCCGCCGTCCCACGCTCCACTGGCGGACGCCCTTGACGGCGCTGTTGGCTCGCCCGAAGTCGGTCCGTCGGGGGCCGGTGCTGGCCGGGGAAACGACGATCGACCGCCTCCCCCAACTGGTCAGTTGGCCCGGCGACGGAGGACCGTACGTCACGCTGCCGCAAGTCTATACCGAATCCCCGGAATCGCCCGGTCTCTTCCGCTCGAACCTGGGGATGTACCGCGTGCAACTGGGCGGGGGACGCTACGAGGTGAATCACGAGGTCGGCCTGCATTATCAAATCCATCGGGGGATCGCCGCGCACCACGCCGAGGCCCTGGCCCGGGGAGAACCGCTGAAGGTGAACATCTTTATCGGCGGCGCCCCGGCGATGACCGTCGCCGCCGTCATGCCGCTTCCCGAAAACGTGAGCGAGCTGGCGCTGGCCGGCATGTTGGCCGGGCACCGCATCCCGATGATCCGCCGCCGCGGGGAGCTGCCTCTGTACGCTCAGGCCGATTTTTGCATCACCGGCTATCTCGCCCCGGACCGGCTCCTGCCGGAGGGACCGTTCGGCGATCACCTCGGCTACTACAGCCTGGCCCATCGATTTCCCGTCATGAAGGTGACGCATGTCTACCATCGCCGCGACGCCGTCTGGCCGTTCACCGTCGTCGGACGGCCGCCCCAGGAAGACAGCATGTTCGGGCAGTTCGTCCACGAGCTGACCGGCGACGTCCTGCCGAAGCAGCTTCCCGGCATCCGGTCGGTGCACGCGGTCGACGAGGCGGGCGTTCACCCGCTCTTGTTGGCGGTCGGCAGCGAGCGCTACGTTCCATACGATCGCCGCCGCCGAAGCGCCGAACTGCACACCCTCGGCCATGCGCTGCTCGGCTTCGGGCAACTCTCGCTGGCCAAGTTCGTCTTTCTCGCCGCCGGGGAGGATGCCCCGGGACTCGATCCCCACCAAACGGCCGCCTTCCTGCGGCATGTGCTCTGCCGGGTCGATTGGCGGAGCGATCTGCATTTCCACACCGAGACGACCTCCGACACGCTCGACTACTCCGCGCCGGGGCTGAACCGGGGCTCGAAGGTGGTCGTTCCGGTGGCCGGACCCCCGCGGCGCATCTTGCCCGACGCCCTCCAAAATGCGTTCGAGCCGCGTCCGAGTGCGATCGAGTCGGCCCCGGAAAAGCTGCCGCTGGAGGAGGCGATCGGCGAACGGCCCGTCGAGACCGAGGAGTCGCTTCCGGCGATCCGCTCCGGGCCGGTGCGTCTTCCCGGGTGGCTGGGGGTGGAGAAGATGGCGGTGGCGATGCCGGGCATTCTGGCGGTCGAGGCGCCGCCGTGGAACGCCGACGCGGAGACCGGCCAAGACGCCATCCTCCGGCGGTTCACCGCGAGTTTCGATCTCCGCGACCCGATCAATCGCTTTCCGCTGGTCGTGCTGGTCGACGACGTCCGGTTCGCGACCGCCTCGCTGCGGAACTTTCTCTGGGTGACGTTCACCAAGAGCGATCCGGCGGCCGACATCGACGGCATCGGCTCGTTCACGCACCAGAAGCACTGGGGCTGCCGCGGGGCCCTGGTCCTCGACGCCCGGTCGAAACCGCACCACGCTCCTCCACTGGTCGAAGACCCCGAGATCACCCGAAAGGTCGACCGACTCGCCGAACCCGGCGGCCCCCTGCACGGCATTCTCTGAGCGTGATTGGGCTGCCTGAGAAGAACTTGTCCCCAAGAAACAGATGACAACGCCGTGTGAGGCGGTTATAATGAAACATCGGTGGTGGGGTCGTCCTCAAGGCGTTCCGGCCGGCCGCTTACCTGTTCGCTCCCCTCGATTTGCCCGAGTCGCGCATGTCTTCCCCCGAAACGCCGGAAAAGATCGACACCTGGGTCCACATCGTCACCCCGGAGAACATCGCGTTCACCTATTATCTGGGCGGGCCGTACAAGCGGCTGCTCGCCTGGCTGCTCGACAAGTTCCTGGTGGGCATGATGTTGCTGGCCGCTCTCTTCCTGCTCGGTCTGCTGGGAGCGATGCTCGGCATTCCGTCGGTCGGGGTGGGCACCTATCTGATTCTCTCGTTCCTGATTTCCTGGCTCTATGGTCCCGTCATGGAACGATACTGGCGGGGGCAGACGCTCGGCAAACGGGCGATGGGCATTCGAGTCCTCACCACCGACGGCCAGCCGATCAACCTCTTCCAGGCTCTGTTGCGGAACGTTCTGCGGATCGTCGATCTCTGGCCGATGGGGCTCGGAACCCTCGGCCTCTTCTCCTGCACGCTCACCCGAAGGTTCCAGCGGCTGGGCGATTTGGCGGCCGGAACGATGGTCGTCCTCTCGCGGTCCGACAACTACTTCCGCGGCATGGTCCGGTTCCGTAATCCTCGGGTCCTTCAGGTGGCCGAGGCGATTCCGCCCGGGTTCTACGCCGGCGGCACGATGAGCCGCGCCCTGGCGCTTTACGTCCAACGCCGGATGAGCTTTCCGCCGATGCGTCGCCATGAAATCGCCTCGCACTTGGCCGTCCCACTGAAACAGCAGCTCGGCTTTCCGGAGAATCTCGACCACGACCTGTTTCTCTGCGGACTCTATCATTACGCCTTCCTCGGCGAGGGAACCGAGGCGGCGCCGGCGATCGGCACGGCCGCCCGAAAATCCTCCGAAGTGCTCCAAACTTCTTATTGATTTCCGGTTTCGGTTTGGTTATGATATGCGCTAATGTGCGCAAAATAAACGCGCTCTGGTAATTTGCCATTCGTGCGGCAAATGAATCCCGAAGTTCGTTTTTTCCCACCATCTCGGGGAGGCCGCGGCCGGCGCTTCTCGCCCTGTCCCCAAAAATGCCGATTGGCAGACAATGCCGATTGGCAGACAAAGGAGCCCTTTATGTTTGGTACTGCTCTGTTCGGAGCCCAGGAAGGCCCGAAAATGTTTGGCACCGATCTCTCCGGACTCGACGTGGCGGTCCTGGTCGGCTACTTCGTGTTGATGACGCTCATCGGCATCTACTCGATGTGGAAGGTCAAGAAACAGGAAGACTACTTCATGGGCAGCCGGGGATTCGGCAAGGTCCTGCAGATGTTCGCCGCCTTCGGGGCGGGCACGAACGCGGGCGACCCGGTCGCCGTGGGGCGGACCACGTTCATGAACGGCCTGAGCGGTATCTGGTCCGTTTTCCTCTGGCTGTTCGTCACGCCGTTCTATTGGATCGCCGGCGTCTGGTATCGCCGCATGCGTCATTTGACCTTGGGCGATTGGTTCGTCGAACGCTATCAGAGCAAGTCGATGGGCATCGCCTACACGCTGTTCGGCATTTTCTTCTATATGATCTACCTGGGGGTCGGCTTCTCGGCCCTCGGCAAGGTCGGCGCCCCGTTGGTGAACGTCGACCAGATTCCCATTTTCGGCATGGAGATCGACGTGATGGTCGTGCTGGTCCTTTTGACCGCCTCGACCGTCCTGGTCTACGGGGTGCTCGGCGGGCTCCGGGCGGCCTACCTGACCGACTTCGTGCAAGGGGTCTTCATCATTTTGCTCTCCGTGTTGCTCATTCCCGTCGGTCTGAACGCCCTGGTCAAGGAGGAGCAGCAGGAGAAGCAGGCGGTCGCCGCCGCAGCCCAGGAGGCCGACATCGAGACCGAAAAGGTGATCGAGGGCGAGTCGGACCCCCAGGAGCGGAGTTTTCTCTACGGCTTCAACATCATGCACCAGCGCGTTCCCGGGGAATACTTCCAGATCTTCGAGAGCCCGCGGGGTGGAGAGTTCCCGCTGCATTACATCGTGCTGATCACCATCCTGAATCTTTTGGGCATCGTTGTACAGCCGCACTTCATCGCCGTGGGCGGGGGGTCGGCCAAGACGGAAACGAACGCCCGATTCGGTCTGGTGGCCGGGAATTTCCTCAAGCGGTTCTGCACCGTCGGTTGGGCCCTGACCGCCCTGATCGTACTCGCCTTGATGGCGAACAATCTCGAATTGGCCCAGGACCCCGACCGGGTTTGGGGCGTGGCCGCCCGGGAACTGCTCGGTCCGCTGAATCTCGGTCTGGTCGGTCTCATGCTCGCCTGCCTGCTGGCGGCCCTGATGAGTTCGGCCAGTTGCTACATGCTGGTCGTTTCGGCCCTGGTCGTGCGGAACGTCTACGCGGAGTACTTCCAGAAAGACGCCAAGGAATGGGTCTACGTCCTCTTGGGACGCATTTTCGGCGCGGTCCTCATCATCGGAGCCGCCACCTTCTCGATTCTCAATCGCGACGTGTTCGACCAGCTCAAACTCTCCTGGGAACTGCCGATCATCTTCGCCGCCCCCTTCTGGGTCGGGCTCTACTGGCGCTATGCCGGAAAATGGGCCGCCTGGCTGACCATCCTCTTCTCCTTCGGCGTTTTCTTCCTCATGCCGCTGTTGATCCCCCAACTCCAGGAAGGCATCAAGGACAATCCCCGCTTTTTGACCACCAACGACTTCGTCACCACCTATCGCTCGCGCGAGGCCTCGATGACCGACGTTCTCAGGCGTGAAGCGGCGATCAAACTCTGGGAGCGGAACGCCGAGGAAATCCGGAGTGACGAGGCAAACCAGATCCTTACGGAACAGCAGATGGACAACCTCCTGCTCGAGCGCATCGGCAGGCGTCCCCAACCGGTGGAAAAGGGCGACACCATCGAAGATACCTTCGAGACCGGCGGAAAAGGCATCTACTGGCGCCGAAGCATCTTCAAACCAGGCGGCGTCGTCCCGGTGAACGAACAGGGCCAACCCCTGGTGATCAACGACCAGGGCAAGGTCGTCGCGAAGAAAGTCGAAGTGAAGGACGAACAGACCGGGGAAACGGAAATCAAGACGGTCCCGGTCGAAGATGGCCCGGTGCTGCTTGAGGAAATCTCCCGCAAGGAGGGAGAAGAACCGAACACCACCGTGGTTCGCCGCCGTTACAAGGACAACGTCCGACTCCGCGGCGAAGGGAACATCGACCTCGACTTCCTGCTCTATGAGTGGATGGGCGTCCCGCTCCAGAAGGTCAGCACCGCCACGCTTGAAACGCTTCGCCTGCCGACCCGGTTGGTGTTGCCGTTCGTGGTCATCGTCCTGTTGAGCTTCATCACCCCGAACTGCTCCAAGGAAACGCTCGACCGCTACTACGTGAAAATGAAGACGCCGGTCGATCCCGATCCCGAAGAGGACAAGAAGCAGATGGAACTCTCCTACGCCCATCCCGACCGATACGAGAATAAACGGCTCATCAAGTGGGGCGGACTCGAATTCTCACGGCCGACCTTCGTCGATATCGCCGGATTCATCGGCAGCTTCCTGGTCTGCTTCGCCATCATCTGGCTTGTCGTCTGGCTGGCCAACTACCAGCTCTGACACGCCGAAACCAGAGAGGGAGAATCGTTCCCCCGGAAGCAACGAAAAAGAGCGCCCCGGCCGATCGGTCGGGGCTTTTTTTTGCCAAAAGCTCAGCTCTTCTTGGCCGCTTTCTCGTTGCTCGACGCTCTCTTTTTCACATATCGCTTCCTGGGGGTCCGCACATCTTCCAAACGCCGACCCTCGGCGGTCTTGGGAACGCTCGCGAGCGGATTCTCCGGCCCGATCAGCGGATCGCCCGGCGCGATCGCGTCGAGCCGTACCTGAACATGAGTGCAGTAATCTTCGGAAAGCTCGTAGCCGAGATAGCGGCGATCGAGCTTCTTGGCCACCGCGGCGGTCGTCCCGCTGCCGAGAAACGGATCGAGCACCACTTCGCCGGGGTTGCTCGAGACGCGGATGATCCGCCCCAACAACTGCTCCGGCATCTGGCATCCGTGCCATCGGGCCCGCTCCTTGAAGGTGCCGCAAACCCGGGCGAAATACCAGACCGACTGCTCGCCGTCGAACCCGGTCGGCAAATCCTGCGGGCGGAGAATCCAGGTATCGTCCGGAAGCCTGCCCTTGGCGTCGGCCCGCTTGTCCCCGTAGACGAGTTGCCGCGCGCTGGGAACGCGGATCGCGTCGCCGTTGAAGGTGAACTTCTTCGGATTCTTGATCATGTGAAAAAGATGCGTGTGCGAACGGGAAAACTTCCGCTTGCAGTTCACCCCGAAGGTGTAGTACCAGATGACCCAGCTCCGGCAGGTCATGCCGATCTCACGAGTAAGCATCACCTTCAGTTCCGCGGCGTAATCATCGCCGATCGCCAGCCAGAACGTCCCGTCGTCCTTGAGGACCCGGTCCACTTCGGTCATCCAGCGGCGGCTCCAGTCGAGGTACTCCTCCGAACTCTGTCGGTCGTCGTATTTGTCGTAGTCGTACCCGATGTTGAACGGCGGATCGGCGAAGACCAGGTCGATCGAACCGGCCTTGAGTGATTGCATCGCTTCGATGCAGTCGTGGTTTTCGATACGGTCGAATTTCTTGCTCATGGATGTCTTCCCTGACCAAAGAGAGAGAATGACGGTCAAACCAAAAAGGACAAGCCCGGGGCGCCCGCCTCGAGGCGGGCGAAAAAGTCTCCCCCATAGTATAACGGCCCCTCGAAGCGTTGCAACGGATTCAACCCTGTTCGAGCGTATCGCCAATCGTGAACCGGGAAACCACACGACGGTTTGCGACTCTGAATCAGCATCGCGACAACCCCTGCAACCGACATTTTCGTCAACTTTTCCTTGAAGAATGGAACTTAACCTATATAATAGAGTGATACGATATCTGAATCGCGTACCAACTCGACCGGAACCATTTACAAGGATGAGCCTCCATTCGCCACGCCTCTCCATACCGATGCTTCTGCTTTTTATTCGAAAATGGAAGCAAGATCACCGGAATCGATGCAAACCACTCATCCGTTCGTTTTGCCGCCCCACCTTCGCCATCCCTTCCCCATCCATCAGAAAACCGCAACCACCTTTTTGGTGGGGCTAGTTTACCTCGCCAGGAGCAAAACCATGAGACGATTGTTTTTTCTGGTTCTTTTTGCCGCAATCGCACTGCTTGCATTTTCCCCAAGTTCTTACGGGCAAAGCGATTCCGCCGAAATGCTCACCGAAAAATGGGCCAACAACGACGGCGGCTTCTCCAAGATGAG
This sequence comes from uncultured Planctomycetaceae bacterium, assembly GCA_964632505.1. Classification (GTDB taxonomy): domain Bacteria; phylum Planctomycetota; class Planctomycetia; order Pirellulales; family Thermoguttaceae; genus CAZWCE01. The sequence continues at coordinate 312,004 of CAZWCE010000001.1, forward strand.
CCAACAGCTCGAAGCCAACAACGAGTTGAATCTGCTCACTTTCCCGGGAGCGAAAATCCACGAAGCGACGCGAATTTCCTCGTCGGAATACCTCGTCGACGGTTCGGCCGGCGTGCCGCGTGGCGAGGGACGTGTCCAGGTGGACGGGTTCCCCTCGGTCATTACCTATTACCTGGGGAAGCCGCGTCCGATTCAGGAGATCATCGTCTGGACCTTCAACGGTGACCAACGGGCGAACCAGAATTTCGATGTTTTCCTGGCCAATAACGCGGAGAATCCCGGCAAGGCCCCGAAATTCGGCAAAAAACCGGACTTCACCACCGGCAAGAAGATCCTCGGCGGCAACGGCGGCGGGTTCATGACGGCGTTCGTCGATCCCCAAGGAAAAACGCTCACCGCTCCCGGCAGCGACGAAAAGAAATACGACTGGGTCCAGTTCAAAATCTACCGCACCTACAAAGCGAATGCCGGCGCCGATGCCCGGAAGGATCCCGGCAGTTGGACCGCGCTGGTCGAGCTGCAAGTGCTGGGCGATCCGAATGATCCCAACCTGTTCGCCTCCGAAGAGGAACGCCGGAAGTGGCTTGCCCGTCGGGCGGCGATGCGGTTGGAACGCCGCATGAAGGAACTCGGTCCGGATCTGGTCCGCGCGATCAAGAACCCCGAATCCCTGCGGCTGGCGATCGAGGATTTGGCCCGTCGCTTCCCCGAAACGTACACCGCCGAAAAGACCGAACAATATTTGACCAAGCTCGAATCTTTCGAGAAACGCTTGGCCGACCAAATGGGACAAGCCAATATGGCCAAGGAAGATTCGGTCGAAAAGCTGCTCGAATTGGCCCGCGAGTACGACGCCTTCCGCCGCGAAGTGCTTTTGGCGAATCCATTGATGGATTTCGACCAGCTGTTGGTTCGCCGCGGCAAGCAAGACGGGCTGATGCAGAATTGGCTCTCGAACTGTGCCCGATCGAAGAACCGCAACTACGACACCTCGATCGTGACGATGAATCCCCGTGATTCGGAAAGCGGATGGGAGACGATCGCCGAAGGCCCCCAGGGATCCTTCATCGGCGATATGTGCCTGCATTGGGACGCCGACCGCATGCTGGTGACCGCTCTGGCGGAGGACAACACCTGGCAGATTTTCGAACTGACGCTCGACGGCCAACTGACCCAGGTCACCCCGAGCATGGGACACGACGTCGACAACGCCGAAGGTTGCTACGTCCCCGACGGGGCGGTGCTCTTCACCTCGACCGCCTCGATGCTGGGCGTCCCCTGCATCGGCGGGGGTTCGGTGGTCGGTAATCTCTATCGCCTCGAACCCGATGGGGAGACGATCCGCCAGTTGACCTTCGAGCAGGACCAGGACTGGTGCCCGGTCACCTTGCACAACGGCCGCATCATGTACCTGCGCTGGGAATACACCGACACGCCGCACTACTTCACGCGGATTCTCTTCCATATGAATCCCGACGGAACCAACCAGATCGAGTATTACGGCAGCGGTTCCTATTGGCCGAACAGTCTATTTTACGCCCGACCGGTTCCGGGACACCCGACGAAGTTCGCCGGCATCGTCTCGGGCCACCACGGAACGAAGCGTGCCGGCGAGCTGGTCGTTTTCGATCCGAAGAAAGGTCGCAAAGAGGCGAACGGCGTGGTGCAGCGCATCCCCGGTCACGGCGAAGAGGTCGAGCCGATCATCGTCGACCGGCTGGTCGATCCGGTCTGGCCGAAGTTCCTTTTCCCGCAACCGCTGAACGAAAATTACTACCTCGTCTCCGCGAAGCTGACTTCCGACTCGCCCTGGTGCATCTACCTGGTCGACGTCTTCGACAACTTCGTGCTGCTCAAGGAAGATCCCGGTTACGGGCTCTTCGAGCCGACGCCGCTGGTCGAACGGGAGACCCCGCCGGTGATTCCTTCGCGAATCGATCCGGAGGACGACGAGGCGACCGTCTTCATCACCGACATCTACATGGGCGACGGACTGAAGGACGTCCCCAAGGGAACGGTCAAGAAGCTCCGCATCTTCTCCTACAGTTTCGGATACCGCAACATCGGCGGTCATGCCCTGTACGGCATGGAGAGTTGCTGGGACGGACGGCGGATCCTCGGCGAGGTGCCGGTGCGCGAGGACGGTTCGGCGATGTTCAAGATCCCCGCGAACCTGCCCGTCTCGCTGCAACCACTCGATGAGAAGGGGCGTGCCCTACAGTTGATGCGGTCCTGGATCGTCGGCATGCCGGGCGAACGGCTCTCCTGCGTGGGCTGTCATGAACATCAGAACACCGTCACCCCGGCCAAGAGCGTGGAGGCGGCGTTCGGAATGCCCGACCAGATCGAACCGTTCTACGGCGAGCCCCGTGCGGTCGCCTACGAAAGTGAGACCCAGCCGATCCTCGACAAGTACTGCGTTGGATGCCACGACGGCGAAAAGCCCGAGCGGCCGAACTTCGCCGACACCAGCGCCGGCCCACGCGGCTTCTCGCAGTCGTACCATGCGTTGCACCGTTACGTCCGGCGGCCCGGTCCCGAGAGCGACATCTACATGTTCCAGCCGTTGGAATATCACGCCTCGACCAGCCCGCTTTTCCAGATGCTCCAAAAGGGACACCACAACGTCCGGCTTGATGGGGAGAGCATGGAAAAGCTGTACATGTGGACCGACCTGAACGTCCCCTACTTCGGCACCTGGACGGAAATCGCCCAATCGAAGGGACAGAAAGTCAAGCTCGGCGACGCGCCGATCAACAAGATTTCCGATCGCTTCGTCGAACTTCGCGACATGTACGCGAACATCGATCTCGACTTCGAGCAAGACGCCTTCCTCGGCAAAAAGGGCGAACGACCGGAATTCGTCAAACCGCCGAAGTTGCCCGAGCTCGACGACTCCGCTCCGGAAGTGGACGGCTGGCCGTTCTCCACGGAAAAGGCTCGGGCGATGCAGAAGTCCGGTGAAGGTCCCGCGATCGAGTCGCTGGCGTTGACCGACGAGATTCGTCTCGACTTGGCCCGAATTCCCGCCGGAACATTCATCATGGGCGATCGCGGGGGATGTCGCGACGAACTGCCCCGCGTGCCGGTGACGATCGACGAACCGTTCCGTATGGGCACCACTGAAGTGACCAACGAGCTGTACGGCCTGTTCGATCCCGAGCACGACAGCCGGTTCATCGACCAGCAGTGGAAGGATCACACCACACCCGGTTATCCCGCGAATCTGCCGAAGCAGCCGGTCATTCGCGTCAGTTGGAACGAGGCGAACGAGTTCTGTCGATGGCTCTCCAGGAAGACCGGCCGGACGTTCCGCCTGCCGACCGAGGCGGAGTGGGAATGGGCCTGCCGCGCCGGAGCCGACACGCCGATGTGGTTCGGCGGACTCGATGCCGACTTCGGCACCAAGGCGAATCTGGCCGACACGACCATAACTAAATTCGTGGTCAAGGGCGTCAATCCCCGTCCGGTGAATCACGAGCCCTGGCAGGCGTTCATTCCTCGGACCGATCAGTCGAACGACGGCGCCATGATCGCCATCGATGTCGGCTCCTACGAACCGAACCCCTGGGGTCTGATGGAGATGCACGGCAGCGTCGCCGAATGGACCGCCTCCGATTACGCGCCGTATCCCTACGCCAACGACGGCCGGAACGCCCCCGATACAGGAAACCGGAAGGTCGTCCGCGGCGGATCGTGGCGCGATGTGCCCGATCGGGCCAGAGCCGGCTTCCGCCTGAAATACCAGCCGTGGCAAAAAGTCTTCAACGTCGGTTTCCGCGTCGTTTGCGAGGACTGAACCCGGCGAATCGAATTCCGTCCTTCACTTTTCCACCACGCGCGCCGCGAAAACGGCCGCGTGGTTTTTCTTTGCGCGGGAAGCGTTTCCCGACCGTTTTCTGCATCGTCGGCCGAATATCTCTCGCTCGATCGCGAATTCACCTCAAGAGCGAACGGCAAACCGGGCACGGACTCGAAGGAGACATACTACGCAAATATAATGAAGAAAGATTTGCCTTTTCCTTTTCGCTCGACTATACTGGTGGCCATGTCGGTCCGAATGAATCGGTCCGCCTCGTCACCGGTCCGACTATTTCTCGGAATCCACTTCTCTTTTTCCAAGCAAACCAGGAACGGCCGTCTCATCGTACGAAATCGGCATGACCGCTTTCCCGTTCCGAGAACCGTATCCGCCGGGACCGTGAAATCCGACGCGCTGAACAGACACGATAGAGAGGATACCACCGATGCGAATCAAGTGCAGGGGGCGCATATTGCGGAAGAATCGATGGAACCGATCGGCAACGGCCCCCCGGGTCGTCTTCTGGATGGCGATCCCGCTGCTGGGCCTGCTTTGGGCCGGGACGGCGTCGGCCGAGATCTTCCTGGGCGGTCGCGTGGAGGTCAGTCCCATGCCGTTGCCGAAGCAGGAATCGGGCGAGCTGACCACCCACGGCTACGTCGAGTACCGTTTCCGAGTGAGCAACCACGACACCCAATCTCCTCACAGCATCACGCTGTCGTTCCCGAACGCTACTTACGGGCCGAGAAACAGCCCCAGCATTTTTCGACTGGAGCGTTCGGTCTATCTGGAACCGAACACCTCCGGGATTGTTTCGATCTTCCAACCGCCGGTGCCGATCGCCGGCAACAACGAAGCCTCGGTCACGATCGACCGCCGGTTGCAACTGCGCACCGTTTCCTTCAATATGCTTCCCGACCATGGTCTGCTCACTTCCGGCAGTTACGGCCACTACGGCTACCACGGCAGCTCGACTTCCACATTGAAGCCGCATCTGCTGGTCGGCCGGAAGGTCCCCCCCACGCTCCGGGAAGTGCTCCGGACCGGTAAGACCTCCGACGAACCCGAAGAGGAGGAAGAAGAAGAAGAGGAAGCCGGCGCTTATGGAACGACCGGCTACTCCGCGTATTCCAGTCATACCGTGGATGAGTTTCCCCTCGGTTCATTCCTATGGCGCTCCGAGACCGACACCGACCACTGGCCGAACCACTGGCTCTCCTACACCCGGTTCGATGCGGTCGTGCTCACCGAAGCGGAGTTCGCGGCGATGACGCCGATCGTCCGAGGAACGATCGAAGACTACCTCCGCGCCGGCGGAAACCTGACCGTGCTGGGCGAACCGGAACTCCCCGAGAGCTGGACCCGCGATTCCAAGGAATCGATCCAAGAGGGAACCCGCTTCCGCCTGGGGTTGGGCTGCCTGACGATCACGCCGGATTTGCGGAAGGATTTCGCCTCCTTGCGGAGCGATTGGGAAAACTCGGCGGAACTCTTCTCCTCGGCGGCCAACGACATTCTTTTCGATCGCTCCGAAGCGCACGACATGCTCCCGTTGATCGACTCGGTCGGCGTTCCGCTCCGATTGGTGCTGCTGCTCATCCTCGTGTTCGCGATTCTCATCGGCCCGGTCAACGTGTTGATCCTGAAGCGCCTGAAGCGGCGAATCTGGCTCCTCTGGACGGCCCCCCTCATGGCGGTGTTCTTCAGTACCATCGTCTTTTTCTCGACGTTCCTGGTCGAAGGGTTCCAAACGCGGAGCCGTTCCCGGACCTTGACCGTGCTCGACCAGCGCGCCGGAAAAGCGATCTCGCTCGGAATGATCGGGTTTTACGCCCCCTTGACTCCCGGTGGCGGACTAAACTTCGAGACCAACACCTGCCTGTTGCCGGTGTTGCAGGATCGTGGAGGTGGGGACCGGTTGGCCCTCGACTGGAGCACCGACCAGAATCTCACCGACGGATGGATCAACTCCCGCGTGCCGTGCCACTTCTTCTTCCGCAAGTGCGACTCCCGGAAGGAACGGATCACCGTCGACTTCAGCGGCGAACAGCCCTCGGCGGTCAACGGACTGGGCATCGACCTGGACGAACTGATCGTCGCCGACGGCGAAGGGAGAATCTACCACGCCACCGACATCGTCGCCGGAGAGAAGGTCGTCCTCGGGGAAACCGAACATCGAACGTCTCTCAACCCCGAAACCGGACTTCATTCCCTCCGCCAGAAACTGTTTCTCCGGGACGTCCGTTTCTGGGGCGAGCGAAATCACCGAGATGAATTCTACGAAGATCTCCTCTGGCCGGGAACCTATTTCGCCCGGGCCGAGCGCTGGAGCCCCATGCTCGAACCGGGCCTGGCAAGCGGTTCGCAACAAGACAGCACCACCGAGATATTCGGAATTCTAGAAATCGAAATGCCTGAACCGGAATGACCGCTCTTTGTTCCGATTTCCGATACTCCCGAAGGACCCCCACACAGCGGATGCCACGATGGAAGTTTACCTTGCAAATTTGAAACGATATTTCGGCCGTACCCGCGCTGTCGACAACATCTCCTTCGCGTTCGGCCAAGGGCAGATCTTCGGCTTCATCGGCCCGAACGGGGCCGGGAAGACCACGGCGATGCGCATCATCGCCACGCTCGACGAGCCCGACAGCGGCGACATCTACGTCGGCGGCAAGAGCGTGGTGCAGGATCCGGAAGCGGTGCGTCGCATCGTCGGCTTCATGCCCGATTCCCTGCCGGCCCACCGCGACATCTCCGTCCATGAATACCTCGACTTCTTCGCCCGAGCCTTCCGCATCCACAATCCCCGGCGCCATCGCGTCGTCGAGCAGGTCGAAGAGTTCACCGGCCTGACCAGCTTCCGCGAGAAGATGCTCAATGAGCTTTCCAAGGGGATGAAGCAGCGGGTGAGCCTCGCCCGGGCGATCGTCCACGAGCCGTCGGTCCTGGTGCTCGATGAACCGGCGGCGGGACTCGACCCTCGGGCGCGCATCGAGCTGCGGGAGTTGCTCAAGGCGCTGCGCGATCAGGGCAAGGCGATCCTCATCAGCTCGCACATCCTGAGCGAATTGGGGGAGATGTGCGACGGGGCGGTGTTCATCGAACAAGGGAAGCTGCTGCGTGCCGGGACGATGGACACCATCATGCAGTCGATCGGCACCGAGGTCATCACGCTCATCCGGGCCCATCGCATGGTCCCCGAGACGTTGCTGAAATACGTGCTCGAAGCGCCGCACGTGGTCGAGGCGAAAATCGTCGGCCGCGAGGTCGCCGTCCGGCTCGACGGTCACCCGGAAGATCAGCAGGAGAGCTGCACCGTCCTCTTGAAGGGACTCGTCCAGCGCGGCGTTCCGGTCCTCGAATTCTATCAGAAGAAAGTTCACCTGGAAGATCTGTTCATGAATATCACCAAAGGACAATTGCAATGAATCGACTGCTCCAGCGAACCGCGCATCTCGGCCGGTTTTTCGATAACCATATCAATCCAATCGTCGTCAAGGAGTTGCGACAGGCGGTCCAAGCCCGGTACATCATCGTCGGTTTGCAACTTTTTCTATTGATCCTGGTTTCGGTGACCTGCCTGATGATCCTGGTGGCGATCAATGCGCGCCAGCATACGGATATCTCGGAATTCCGCGAGATGGGAACGGCCCTCTTCGCCACGCTGTCGGTGATCCTCTATATCTCGTCGGTTCTGCTGATCGTGCCATATACCGGCATCCGATTGGCATCCGAGCAGTTGCGTGGTGACCTGATGTTCATCACCACTCTCAAGGCCCGGTCGGTCGTTTTCGGCAAGTTCCTCTCCGGCTTGCTCGTGACGCTGTTGCTCTATTCCGCGGCCTTGCCCTTTCTCACGCTGGCTTATCTACTCCGCGGGATCGACCTGCCGATGATCCTTTTCATCTTCACGCTGACCTTCCTTCTCGTCCAATCCTTCAACGCCGTGGCGCTGGTGCTGGCTTCCTTCCGGGTGAAACTCCCCGGCATGCTCATGCTCGGCCTGCTGGGCTTCATCGGCTTGGTGATCGCCGGAATCACTTCGCTGCAACTCTCCATCTTCTCGCTCCTCTTCGGCTTCGGTTTCGGAGACCCTCCATGGCAACAATGGGAATGGATGGTCTTTCTTCTGGGGTTTTTCTCGCTCTTCATCGGCACGATGCTGGTTTTGGCGAACGTGAATCTCGCGCCGCCCTCGACCAACCGCATGCTGCCCTTTCGTCTTTTTATAACTGCCGTGCTGCTCCTCTCGTTTTTCATGTTCTGGTGGCTTGGCGAAGTGACGGGGGAAGTGGAAGATGTCCTGCTCGGTTGGTTCTTCCTGTTCGCGACGCTCTGGTCGCTGATGATGCTCATCGCCGTGTGCGAGCGCGAATCGTGGGGATCTCGCATCAGCCGGACGATTCCTCGAAATTCCCTGGTACGGCTTCTGGTCTTCCCGTTCTACACCGGCGCCCCCAACGGCATCCTCTGGTGCTCATTGGCGTTCTTCGGCATGGTGTCCCTGTACCTGGGTCTTTTGAAGCTGCCGAACTTCGAGAAGGAAGTCGCTGCCGGCGTCGGCTTTTTCCTGTTGTTCATCTTCTGTTATTGCACCACGGCGATGCTGATCCGGAACATCCTCTTGCGCCGCGTGATGAAGAAATCCCAGGTGGCGATCCTCGCGTTTCTCCTGGTGGCCCTTTTTACCGCCGGGGGCATGATGCTCGATTTCGCCATGAATCCCCATGGCTATCGCGATTACCAGGAGAGCCTGATTTTGGCACCCAACCTCTTCTTGTTGCTCGACGGCGGACCGGAGGACGCGCCGATCCAGGTCGTCACTTCGATCCTCTGGACGGCCGTGGTCGGACTCTTGACACTCGTGTGGTTCTTGCCCAAGCTGAAGAGATTCTCGCCCGAGGCCCACACCGAGGCGATGACCTTCGAGGAAGCCAAACAGATCGCGACCGGCGCGTTCGCCTCGATCGGCTCGCCCTTCGCCGAAAGCCCGCCGCCCGAAGACGTCGTCGAAGCGTTCCTGGTCGGAGGCGTTCAAAAGACGGAAACGGATCGGAACGGACCGGCCCGCAACGGTCCGCCGCCATTGCCGAATCCGCTGCAAGAGAGAAACGACTGGGGGAAAACCGATCCGCTGCCCCGCACCTTCCGCGGCATCCGCTAGCTTGTCTCGGGCCATTGCGATAGAAAGGCGGTCTTTCGATGGACCTTCGCACACACCGGCAATATTTGATGGAAGGCTACCAGGCGGGCATACGTTACGCGCTGGCCGAACCGCGTCGCGCACCGCTGGGCACCGTCGGCACGGCTCTGAGCCACGCCACCGGCAGCAGCCTGGAGTTCATGGAGCACCGGGAATACCAGCCCGGCGACGATCTCCGCCGGATCGACTGGAACACTTACGCACGGACCGACCGCCTGTCGGTGAAACTCTATCGCGAAGAGGTCTGCCCCCACGTCGATTTACTCTTGGACGGCTCCCGCTCGATGGCGCTGGCCGGCACCCGAAAAGCCGAGGCCGCGCTGGGGCTCGTCGGCCTGCTCGCCTCGGCCGCCCGGGAGTCGGGTTTCTCGTTCGCCACCTACGTGACCGAACAGGGGTGCCGCCGGGTCGACGCCTCGACCGTGCTTCCGACCGAGTGGGAACCGTTCGATTTCGAGGCCCGAGTGTCGCCCCCCGAAGCGCTCTTGCGTCTTCCCCCGCGATGGCATCGCCGGGCGATCCGCTTTTTCGTGAGCGATCTGATGTTCGTCGCCGACCCGCTTCCGCTGGTCACCCACCTGACGACCGACGCTGCACTGACGGTGATCATTCAGCTTTTGGCCCAAAGCGATGTCGATCCCCCCGAACACGGCAACTTCCGACTGGTCGATTCCGAGACGGGGCAACGCCATGAGATCTATCTCGATGCCGTCGCCCGGCGCCGCTACCGAGAGAATCTCGCTCGACACCAAGAGAACTACAGCATCGCCTGCCGGCAGCGGGGCGCGCATTTCACCACCGTCGTCGACGAACCTTTCTTGGAAAACCGGCTCCTCGACGACCTGCTGGCCGCCGAAATATTGCAGTTCAAGTAAAAACCGAAGAACAGGTCGTGCCGGGCCCGCTACCCGAACAAGCGGTGGTGGATCGGTGCGAGTGCGGGGTAGAGCTGCGAGTAGAATTCGAACCGCTCGCGGTAGAATGAGTGGTTCTTCTCGTCCGGTTCGAAAGTCTCACTCTTCTTGGCGACCCGATCGAAGGCGTCTTGCTCGTCGGCGAAGAGCTCCGTTCCGATGCCGGCGAGAATGGCGGCGCCCAGCGGGGTGGCCTCCTCGACCTCCGGCACGACGATCGGCCGCCCGACCATGTCGGCCTTGTTCTGCATCCAGAAGCGGTTGCGCGTGGCCCCGCCGACCGCGATGAACTCCTTCGCCTCGAAACCGAGTCCCTTCTGCATCGCCCAGACGATATCGAGAAACTGATAGTCGAGCCCTTCGATGACCGCCCGGAACATGTCCCCCCGGGTCGTTCGGGTGCTCAGTCCGACGAACGCCCCGAACGATTTCGGATCGACGATCGGACAGGCCGAGGCGGAAAGGTGCGGCAGGAACAAGACGCCGTCGGCGCCGGGAGGCGACTTTTGCCCGATGTGGACCAACTGCTGCCAATCGAAACCGGGATCCTCGCCGTCCTCGCATCCCAGCGGCACCGCCAATTGACGCCGGAACCACTCGACCATCTCACCGGCCGGGTTGCCGCCCCAAACGCCGTAGAGCCCCCGCGCCACGTGCGACTGCACCGTGATGCCCGAACGGAACAACAGGGGGTTCAGCGCGGGATCGTCGGAGACGGTGATGACCGTTTCCCAAGAGCCGGTGATGTTCAACACCGAGCCGGCCTTGAACGCCCCCACCGGCAGCGCGCTGCAGAGATGATCGTGCCCGCCGAGAATGACGGGGGTCCCCTCGGGGATGCCGGTCATCTTCGAGGCCTCGGCATGCACTTCGCCCAGCGGGGTTCCGGAGGGGTGAGGCTCGGGCATCATTTCCCGCGGAATGCCGGCGTCGTCCAAAAGCACCTGCGACCAATCCCGCTCTCGCTGATCGAACAAGAGCGTGCAGGAGGCCATGCTGTAGTCGGTGGCGAAACGCCCGCAGAGTTTGTGGTTGAGAAAGTCTTCGATCAACAACCACTTGTACGTCTTGCGGTAGATGCCCGGTTCGTTTTCCTTGATCCAGAGGATCCGCAAGGCGGAGTTGATCGGCCAAAGCGGATTGCCGCCGATCGAGAAAACTTTTTCGGCGGTGATGTTCTTCTGCCACCATTCGAACTGCGGCCCGGTGCGGGGGTCGTGCCAACTGATGAACGGGTAAAGCCAGTTGCCCGACTCGTCCATCGGGACGCCGTCCATGCCCATGCCGGTGACGGCGACGGCACGAATCGCCGAGGGATCGTCGAGCTTTTCGATCGCCTCCCGACAGGCGGCGGCGCTGTCGCCCCAGATCTGTTCGGGCGCCCAGGTCACCCATTCGGGATGCTCCGGCTCCGAATGACACTTTTTGGTCGCCCGTTGCGCGCGGGCAACGACGTTCCCTTGCGTGTCATAGATGATCGCCTTCAAACTGGTGGAACCCAGATCGATTCCCAAGAGCAGGTCCTTCACGTGCTTCCTCCTTTTCGTGCGAGTCGGTTGCAACGGTAGCTCGAGAAGCGCGCGGGAATCTTTTCCTCATCCGCGTCATCGGCGGGAGAAGCGATCGGCCTCACGCGCATGCCTTGCATCGGCGCTATTATTGCACACCGGGCGACGGTCGTCGAGCCGTTTCGGGAGAACCGCTGCCGGAAGGAGGATAGGACGGCATGCCGGGAGGAGGATTTTTCGGTCGGGCCGTACCGGGGATTCCGGCGGTCGAACGGGACGAAGCGATCCCGGGTCCTCCGGCAGGAGAAGAATCGGACGACGGATTTCGCAACGCGTTCTCGGAAGAGGAGTCGCCGTCGGGGGCGTTCTTTTCGGCACTGGCCAGCACACCGAACGCCCGGCGACCGCTGACGTTGTCCTGCATGTAGAAGAGCGGCGACCCTTCCTGGTTGTAGCCCATGCAAATCGCGTGGCCGCCTTCGATCCCCTTGCCGATGACGTTGCTGCCGCCGGGGGAACGAATGATCATTGCTCCGCCGGTATCGGGATTCGATCCCATCTCGGTGTAGAGTCGGCACTCTTCGACCGAACCGCTCGGATCATCCGGCGTCGTCAGCACCCGATTGGTCAAGAGGTAACGTCCGGCGAGCTGATCGGAAAGCACGCTCCCGGCCACGATGCGGTTCTTCGCCAAGAGACCGCCGTCCTTGATGACGACCTGGTCTTTTTCGATCCCCTTCGGGCGAAGGGCGATCTTCTCGCGAACCGTCAACGTGCCGACCTCGAGTCGGTCGAACTTCTCGCCTCCGGAGAAAAACAACACCATCATCGCGCCCATGAAACCTCCGACCGTGGCGGCGATCGTGGCGAGGAGGATTTTTTCTTTCATCTCACGAACTCCCTTTCGTTTTCGGCCCTCGTGGCCGGTTTCCATCCTTGGTGGGCAAGAATCCCCAAAAGATCCCTCCCAAGCTACGGAGGATAGCGAAATCCTCTCTCTTCGGCTAGAGCAATTTCCCGAATTTCCGGCTACCCCCCCCCCAATTGGGCCGTTTCTTTCGAAGCCATTCACCCCCCTCCATCGAACGACTCGTCCGTGAGCCTACTCCCTTCCCAAGTGGACCTTGAGTATAATCCCCCCTGTTCTATAATCGTTTGGACGGGGAGGCGTTCTCTTCGCAAGAAACCGGCGATTTTCGCCACAAGCCGAGCCATCACTCCGTCTTTGGGGCAATGCACATGCTATGCTTCCGAGAACCATCCCCCCGTCTAAGCACCGCTAGGAGAGATTCGTGAAAGGCATCAAGAACAAAGTCGTGCTGACAATCATACGTTCGGTCGCAGCGTGCATCTGGATCTACGCTACGTTGCTGTTGCTGCTGCCCGATCCGAAGATCGTCCTCTTCGGCCTCGATCGACTTCTGGAGATGCTTTGGGGGAATGTTCCTGACATCCCGGAAGCGTCCCCCGGACACTTGGCCCTCTTCTTCACCATCTCCTTCGCGGTGGGCATCAGCTATCTATTCCGCAACATGTTGATCACCGCCGCCGTGCTGGTCGCTTACGCTTTTGTCACCGAGATGGTCCAGTATTTCATCCCGCACCGCACCTTCCAGGCTCAGGATCTGTTGCAGAATTTCATCGGCATCGCCGCCGGTATTTTCCTGGCGATGCTCTTGGTCGGGAGCACCAACTTCTTCTTGGGCCTTTTCAGAACTTCCCCGGAAAAAGAGGCCGAGCCGACCACCTCTCGGTAACCGCGTTCGGCATGGTCAACCGTCCGCGGCCTCGTCGGAATCCTTCTGATAGAATCGATCCAGTTCGATGCCGCCCCGCTGCTCCTCCTCGAGCAACTTGAGCCGGTTCTCCAACTGCTCGATGCGCCGCTGCAAGATCGGCAGAAGATTCTCCTCCTCGCTCGCTTTTTTTAATCGGGGAACGCTCGGGTACCCCAATTGCCGCGAGAGGGCCGAGAAGAGATAGAGAGGATCGCGGCGCCGCGTGGCATGGGCGATGCGGCCCTCCCGGGCACCGAAGAGCACCGGCACATCCTCCTCGCCCGGCCGTTTCCGGTAAGCGGCGCTGCGAACGTAGATCATGTCGGAGAAATCGACCAGCCCGATCTGCCGCCGGACCGTGTCGAGCCAGTCGCGCCACCCCGGGTTGTAAATCGGATCGCCGGCGATCGCTCGAATGCCGGCGTCATAACCGAGTCGGTTCCGACAGATCGCCTCGAACTGGTAGAAGAAGATCCCCTCCAGCGGTGCGCCCTCGGCCCGGTATTCCGCTTCCCGATGGAGCACCAAAAGGGCGACGCGAAAATCGAAACGCCCCTCCTCGTTCTCCGCCTCCTCGATGACGAACGTCTGAAATGGCGTAAAGTAGTGCGATAGTCGCCTCATGGCGCTCGACATCTTCCCGGTCAGTCGCATTTCGGCGAGCATGAAGTCGATCGCCATCGGCAGACGCGACGTGGCCAACAGCTCGCTCTGGATGTGCTTCAAGAGCTCCTGGCTCGACATGCCCGTCTCGAGCCGTTGATGCAGTGTCTCGAAAAAGTAGGCTTGTTCGATGTATTCTTCGCGATCAAGCGGCATCGTCATGCGGCGGATTCCTCGGGAAATCGGAGAAGGAATATCTCGAATTCGTTTCAGAACAATCTGCGGACGGGACAGGAAAAACCGATTTCGCCGGAAGCGGTTCGACGGCAACGATCGTCTACTCCATTTCCGTCAGTTCGCCGCCGTCGAGGTGTTTCCGGGCCTGCATTTTCGACGCCAGCTCGAGATCGTGCGTGACCAGCAACAAGAGCATCCCCTCCTCCTCTTGCAACTGGGACAGCAGTTCGGCGACCTGCCCGGCGCTGGTCCGATCGAGATTCCCGGTCGGTTCGTCGGCCAATAGGAGCGAAGGGCCGTGGATCAGAGCCCGGGCGATGGCGACCCGTTGCCTCTCCCCTCCGGAGAGTTCGGCGCTGCGATGGTCAAGTCGGTCGGCAAGGCCCACACGGTCGAGCAACTCTCGTCCCCGAGCTTCGTCCTCTTGACTCACCCGGGAACCGCCGCCCAAGCAGGGCACCAGCACGTTCTCCAGCGCCGAACACTGCGGAAGAAGGTGGTGATCCTGAAAAATGAAACCCAGATGCTCACGTCGGAAGACGGCAAGCTCCTTCTCCGGCAACGTGGTCGGATCCCGGCCGTCGAGCGTTACTTGGCCGGACGTGGGGGCTTCGAGCGTCCCGACGATGTTCAAAAGGGTGCTCTTGCCGGATCCACTCGGCCCGACGATCGCCAACGAGCCCGAGGTGTCGAGTGAAAAGGAGATTCCCCGAAGCACTTCCAACGGACCGCTCCGGGTGGGAAATTCCTTGACGATCCCTTCCACTTCCAACTTGGCCATGTTCAATCCTCCCGGTGCGATGTCGTCGACGGCGCGCAACGACGGCGTTTCTTTCGGCAATGTGCAGTATATCGAACGGGCAGCGGAAGAACAATCCACCAAGGGGCGCGGGGTCGACGCGCGACGGCCTCCCGATCACTTCATTTTCCGGAGCTTGTCGCAGATGGCGTCGGCCATTTCGCTCGTGCCGACGGCGGAGGGGTCGTCGCGAGTCGGTTTCAGGTCATAGGTGACCTGCTCGCCTTCGGCGATCACTTCGGCGACGCTGCGCTCGAGACGATCGGCCGCTTCGAGTTCGCCGAGGTAGCGGAGCATGAGCATCCCGGAGAGGATCAAGGCGGTCGGGTTGACCTTGTTCATGCCCTTGTATTTCGGGACGCTGCCGTGGGTCGCCTCGAAAACGGCGCCCTCGGGTCCCATGTTCATCCCGGGGGCGAGTCCGAGCCCGCCGACGAGTCCCGCCGCCAGATCGCTGACGATATCGCCGTAGAGGTTCGGCAGCACCAGCACGTCGTACAGATCCGGCATCTGCGCCAGTTGCATGCACATGTTGTCGACGATGCGTTCCTCGAGCTCAATGTCCGGATACTCGTACGATACCCGTTCGGCGGTCTGCAAGAAGAGGCCGTCGGAATATTTCATGATGTTCGCCTTGTGCACGGCGGTCACCTTCTTGCGGCCGTTCTGTCGGGCATAATCGAACGCGCAGCGGACGATCCGTTCGGTGCCGGAAATGCTGATCGGTTTGATCGAAACCCCGGTCTCTTCGGCAGGCGTCTTGATCGTGCGACCCTCGGCCAAACGGTTGACCGTCTCGACCAGCTCGGCGGTGTTCTTCTCGCCCTTTTCGAATTCGATGCCGGCGTAGAGGTCCTCGGTGTTCTCGCGGACGATCACCAGATCGACCGGAACGCTGCTGAAAAAACTTCGGACGCCCGGATAATACTTGCACGGACGGATGCACGCGAACAGCCCCAGCTCCTGCCGGAGGTGGACGTTGATACTGCGGAAGCCGGTCCCCACCGGCGTGGTGATCGGGGCCTTCAGGGCGCATCGGGTCCGCCGGATGCTTTCCATGACCGAATCGGGCAGCGGGGTGCCGGTCTTCTCCATCACGTCGACACCGGCCTCCTGCTCGTCCCAATGGATCGCCACGCCGGTCGCATCGACACATTGCTTTGCCGCGGCGGCCAGCTCCGGACCGACCCCATCCCCTTTGATCAACGTCACTTCATAAGCCATCAAATCACCCTAAGCCCTTATAAAAGAGAGGTTTAAGCATGAACAAACCGCAATTTTAGCAAAAACCGGACCCTCGGTCAATGAGCGCGGGGATCGGGCTCGGGGGAGGAACCCCCTTCTCGACGCCGTCGTCGATCGGTCGCGCCGGTGCCGTGATATTCCTAAACCATGAAAAATTCGCAAGTTACGTTCCGCCGCTTTCCTCCAATCGGCGGGAAAAACCACTTCCTTTCCGAGGGAGGGGAATATAATATAAATATGGGGGGTGACCACGGAAGAATGTGTTTTTTCCACCCGCCCTGTTTCTCCTTTCCTCGAACGAAGCGCCTCGAAAAGCGGCATGAGCGATCCCTCTCCCCAGCGAAAACCCGAAGCGGACCCGGCCTCGCCCGGAACCTCGACAATCGCGCCCCCACCGCGCCGACAACCGGCGTCTTCCCGAACTCCGGTCGAAGAAGCGGCGATCCTCGATCGACTCCACCAGACCCGGCGGCAGGTGAAACGGGTCGATCTGGTCGTCACGCTGGCGACGATGCTCACCGGTATCCTCTTCTATCTGCTGATCGGAGCGGTGCTCGACCAGTGGGTCGCGCGCGACGGCCTCGGTTTTTTCGGCCGCGCGATGCTCTTCGCCGGACTCATCGGCGGGTCGACCGTTTTCTTCATCGCCCGCGTCTGGCCGTTGCTCCGCTTCGATGTCAATCCGGTTTACGCCGCCAGTATTTTGGAGCAATGTCGCCCGAACTTCAAAAACGGACTGATCAACTGGCTTCTATTGCGATCCGACTACCGCCAACGTCCCACCTCCACGCTGCAGCAGCGCATCTACCTGGGGCTGACCCGGAGTGCCGGTGCCGACCTGGAGCACACGCCGCGCGAGATGGTCGTCGACCACACGCCGGTCATTCGCTGGGGGACGGCGCTGGTGGCCGTGGTGGCGGTTTTCTGCCTCTACTTGATCTTTTCGCCCAAGAACCCGATCGTTTCCACCGGCCGGATCCTCATGCCGTGGTCCGAGATCCGGCCACCGCAATCGGTCTCTTTCAGCGAAATCGAACCCGGCAACACCACCGTCTTCCAGGGCGAAACCCTGCAAGTGACGGCCGACGTGGACCGCTCGGGCGATCAGCCGGTCGACCTGGTCTATTTCACCGTCGACAGGCGCCTGGTCGGCCAACATGTGCCGATGGTGATTCCCGAGGGCGATTACCGTCATCAATGCCGTTTTCCGCCCAACGAAGAGGGGTTCCAGGAAGATGTGATCTACCACCTCGAGTCCGGCGACGCGAAAAGCCCCTCTTATCGTGTGACGGTGCGTCCGGCCTTGGCGATCGACGTCGTTTCCATCCATTACGACTATCCCGACTACACGCAACTTGCCGACCAGGTTGTCCGCAACACCGGCGACCTGAGGGCCGTCGAAGGAACCCGCGCCACACTCCGCGCTCGGGCCAATACCCCGATCGATCGCGCGATGATCCTATGGGACGGCGATTCCCGAAACGCCGAGCGGATGAAGGTCGACCCGAACGACGCCCGGTTCGTCACCGGCGTTTTCCCATTGCGATTCGACCCGGACGATCCCGAAAAGCAGCAACACCAGACCTATCGCTTGCGTTTCTTCGACGAAGAGGGAAACGTGAACCCCGAGCCGAGCGTCTACCGCATTGAGGTGATCCCGGACCGCCGGCCGGAAATCCGCTGGATCGATCCTCCCACCGCCCAGGTGAATCTCCCCTACAACGGTCGGTTGAAAGTTTCGTTCCAAGCGAAGGATTCCGACTTCGGACTGCGTCATCTCCGGCTGCACCTGGAATCGGAAGAGAAGGAACTGCCGGTGATCGAACTGCTCGATGCCCCGCAATCGAAGCCGGTCACCGGCCGGGTCGAGATCATCCCAAGAGAATTGGGACTGACGATTGGAAAACAGTACGAATATTCCGTCGAGGCGATCGACACCAAGCTTCCCAAGCCGAACACCGCCTCGACGACGAAGCTCTCCTTCCAGGTGATCGATCCGGAGAAATCGCAAGAGTCGCCCGATCAGGAGAAGGGATCCGCCGAAGAGGAAGACTCCGCGTCTGAAGATTCTTCTCAGCAGGATCCGTCGCAGGGAGACGGGTCCCGAGAGGGAGAGAAGCAAGAAGGCGACTCGCAATACGATCGGTCGCAAGAAGGCGAACCGTCCGAGGAAGGCAACACCTCGGAGCAAGAATCCCCCGGCGAAACAGGCGAAACGCCGCAAGAGAGCGACTCGCAAGAGGGCTCCGGCGAATCGCAGGAAGCGTCGGAAGGGGAATCGGGGACGTCGTCCGGCGGCGAAGCTTCGACCGGAGAAAGCGCCGACCAAGACGATTCCGCCACCAGCGAAAACCGGCAGCAGCGGCCGAAGGATCCCCCGCCCGAAAGCCCCGGCCAAAACGAGTCGCGGGAAGAAACACCCGAGGACACCCATCAGCAGAAAGACCAGCAGCAAGGTCCCAAGCAGGGAGGCGGTACCAGTTCCGGTCGGCCCGATGTCGATCAACAGAAGGGCTCTCCTTCCGATTCGCAGCAAGGCGGTGCACGGTCGGAAGAGGGAGGGACGCCCTCGAATGAATCGACCGGTTCGGAGAACCAGGCCGCCGGCCAATCCGACACTCCCGGAGGTTCCGGCCAAACGCGGAGGAAGAAGCCGATCGACGGGAAGTCGAATCCCGGCGATGTTTTCGAGGAAGTCCTCGAACACATGAACGAAAAAGAGGAGCAACCGCAAGAGAAATCGGGGCCTTCCGCCGGGGATCCCTCCGATGAAGAATCGAGAGAGAAAGCCCCGGGGGCCATGGATTCCGGGCAAAACGGCGAGTCGACCGAGGAATCGGCCGAAGAGCGCACCCCGGGCGAGGTCGATCCCGACCAGGGCGAGCGGACCGAGGAAGGCACCCCTCCGGAGGAGTTGCCGGAAAACGAGCGTCGGGCGAGCGAGGGAGATGAAAAAGACGCCTACCGGGCCGAATCCGGACAGAGCGATCCGGGCGCGAAGCAGGCCGATCCGGAGAAGCCGATCTATCAAGATCCCGACGATCCGAACGCCGGGGAAAAGACCGATGAGGAAGCGACCGGCCAGTCGCAAAAACCGTGGGAACGCGATGCTTCGGAGGATCCTTCGGGCAAGCCGTCCGACGAGCAAGCGTCCGACGCCGATTCGAGTGCGGGGGAGAATCCGTCGTCCGAAGCCGGCCGGCCGGGTAGCGAACCGTCCGAGCAGACGGAGGAAGGCACCGAGAAGACGGACGATCCCGGCCGAGGGAACGGCGGGGGGGCTCCCGACGAGGCCTCCCGATCGCCGAAAGAATCCGATCCTCAGGATTCTCCTCCCGACAACCGGAACCTCGGCGGGACTGGTGGTGATGGAGAGAATCGCCGGAATGTTCAGCCGCAAGGCGATGCCGGCGGCGATGCGGCGAACCGGGAGTACGCCGAAAAGGCGACCTCCCTGGCGTTGGAATATCTCGAAGACCAACTCGACGAGCAACAGCCCGATCAAGAGCTGATGGATAAGCTGGGATGGACCCGCGGGGAGCTGGAGGAGTTCGTCCGCCGATGGCGAAAGATGTCGGAGGCGGCGAAAGTACCCCGGGCCGATCCCGAGGCGACCACCGAATGGAGCGAAGCGCTCAAGAGTCTGGGATTGGCGCCTCGAGGCCTCCGTCAAGAGGCTCGGGCGGGAGGAGGTCTCCGCACGCCGACGCTCGAGTCGCGCCGCCACCAGCCGCCGCCGGGGTGGAAGGAACGATTCCGCGCTTACACCCAGGGCATGGCCGCCGAAGGAGAAGACGAGCCTTGACGTATGCCCGGACGGAATGTCCTGAAATTCCCGCGTCTTCACGATGGAAAGCAGTCGCCCATGACCAAGATCCGATCGCCCCGTTTTCTCGTGCCGTTTCACCCGAAACTGCATCCTCATTTCTTCACCGATGTATTGGTCGTCGGCGGCGGACTGGCCGGTCTCCGTGCCGCGCTGGAGATCGATCCCCGACTGCAAGTGCTGGTCGTCTGTAAACAGGGGTTGACCTATTCAAACAGCATGCAGGCTCAGGGCGGGGTGGCAAGTGTCATTTCGGTGAGCGATTCCTTCGACGACCACGTCCGCGACACGGTCATCGCCGGCGGCACGCTCTGCGAACGTCAAACGGTCGAGTACGTCGTCCGCCACGGTCCCGAAGAGATCGACCACCTGATCGACTGGGGAACCCATTTCGACGAGGTCGACGGGCACCTCGCTCTTTCCCGCGAGGGAGGGCATCGCCGCGACCGCGTCGCCCATGCGCTGGGCGATGCGACCGGCAAGGAGATCATGCGGGCTTTGATCGACCAGATCGAGCAACGCAAGAACATCCGCGTGTGGGAGGATACCTTTTCGCTCGACCTGCTCCGCTACGAGGATCGCTGCTGCGGGGCGGTGGTCTACTGGCAGCAGGAGGACGAGAAAGAGCTGGTCTGGGCGAAAGAGACGATCCTGGCGACCGGCGGCATCGGCCAAATCTACCGGGAGACGACCAATCCCGACGTGGCGACCGCCGACGGAATCGCCATGGCGGCCCGGGCGGGCGTCGAGATCCGCGACATGGAGTTCGTGCAGTTCCACCCGACGGTCCTGTACATCGCCGGAAGCAGCCGCAGTTTGATCACCGAGGCGATGCGCGGGGAAGGCGGGCATTTGGTCGATCGCAACGGCAACCGCTTCATGGCCGATTACGATCCCCGGGGCGAGCTGGCCCCGCGCGATGTGGTCAGCAGTGCCATCGTCAAGCAGATGGAAAAGACGCGGCACCCGAACGTCTATCTCGACGTGACTCATCTCGACGGTCCGTGGGTTCGGCATCGCTTCCCCGGCATCGACAAGACCTGCAGGAAATTCGACCTGGACATCACCCGCGACCGCATTCCGGTGCGTCCCGGAGCACATTACGCCATGGGAGGCGTTCGCGTGGACCACCAGGGACGCACTTCACTCGCCGGCCTCTGGGCGGCGGGGGAAGTTTCGAGCACCGGTCTGCACGGCTCGAACCGGCTCGCCTCCAACAGTCTGCTCGAAGCACTCGTCTACGGCGGCGCAGTGGGCCGGGGGGTGAGCGAGGCGGCGATGGCTTCACCGGACCAGTACCAGGCCCATCCCATCGAAAATCGCCCGATCGCCAACCATCACCATTTCGCCCCTTTGGATCTTGGCGATATCCGCAATTCGCTCAAGAGCCTCCTTTGGCGTCGGGCCGGGGTCGTTCGCCACGAAGACGGACTCCGCGAGGCGGCCGAAAATCTTTCCCACTGGACGCGGTACGTCTTCCAGCATCAGTTCAAGATCCGCGAAGGCTGGGAGCTCCAAAACATGCTCACCACGGCGCAATTGGTGGTCGCCGCGGCCCGAGATCGCCGCGAATCGCGGGGATGCCACGTGCGCGAGGATTATCCCGAAAAGGACGGTTCTCAGGATCATCGGCATTCTACGTTCCGCCAATCGTTCGAGCCGATCACCGATTCGGCGGAATAGCACATTTTCTTTTTTCATGCGCGATTCCATACCCTATCTTACAGATGATGGCCCTCTGGTTGGCCGGAAATCATCCCAGTGGCGAATGTCCTCCCGCGGTGTCGCCACGGCCACGACATGTCGGCGAAGCCCTCGGTCCGATGCGCCTCCCCGGCAGATCCGAGAAGGGGAACTCCCGGATTTCCCGATCCCCATTCCCCGGGCAAGCATGCTCTGACGTAACAGGAGAAGTGATCGTGACAGGCATCAACTTATTCACTCCGAAGACGGGACACCAGGCGCTCTTCAAGGAGCTGTGCAAATTCCACGAGTTGCCGCGTCCCCAGCGGAAAGCGCTCGAAGCGATGACGCAACTGTTCGGACTGGAACAACCGGCGATCGTGTTCGTCGACCCGAGTTGGCTCCGCAAGGCGGCCAAGCGTTCCGAGTTGCAACCATATCACGAGGTGCTCAGCGATCTTTGCAGCAAGTGGTTCGCTCCGTCGCGTCCCCGCCGGAGTTGATCGGCGTACCCGCTTCGAGGGCGACGTGGAGCGTTCGTATTCCCAGAAGGATGGTATTTTTTACAGCAGGCAGACACGATGGCAAAAGCAATCGACAAAACGCTACATTTTCTCGGCAAGTGCGAGAACCCCGCGGCGGTAGACATTCTCAAGAAACTGCTTGAGAACGATGACTGGAAGATCCGCGAGAAGGCGTTCAGCGCACTGTTGCTGCGGAACGATCCGGATTTGGACCGGGAACTGTTCGTGCGGTACCTGCTCGACGAAGACTTTTGGCAGGAGAGCGAAGTCGTCACGCCGGAGAAGCTGACGCGACTGGTCAACCATGCGATGCAGTCGACCGACAAGCGGATGGTGAAGAAGTCCATCGAGCTGGCGTCGAAGAAAGAGCTCTTCGAGGCGATCCCCGTCCTCGGCCGCACCCTGGAGGATGAAGATCCCGCCATCGGGGAACCTGCGGCCGCGGCCATCCAGAGCCTGGCGACGCAGTTCTACGAAAAGCTCCGGACCGCCAATTCCGCCGTCGATCGGCGCAACATGGACCGGCTCAGGGAATGGATCACCAACGAACTCGATACACCCGTACGTCAGTACATCAACCACGGTTACATCGAACCGGTGATGGCGTTCATCACGCTGGCGAAGCGGACGAACCCGAACCTGATCACCATCCTGAACGACGTCCACGGCGAAGCGCACAAGGCGGTCATCGACATCCTCAAGGAGAGCAGCGACGGCGGCGCGATTCGCTTGCTCTTGAGCTTTCTCGACTATCCCGATTCCCCCCCGGCGGTCGATCTGGTCATCAAGCAGCGGTGCGACAAGAAGTTCGTGACGAACCTGCTCGACATGGTCGGCCTGGAACCCTCCGAGACGATGCGCGGCGCCCTGAAACGATTCAAGGAGTTCGACTGGATCCACCCGGAAAACGAAAGCCTCCTGGAGGTGATCGCCAATCACGAAGACAAATTCATCAACCTGGTGACCAATGCGACCCTCGAGCGCGAAGCGGTCATGGAGATGTTCGAGCTGGTCTTCAAGCACGGCTCGGTGCACGGGCGGCGCCAAGCGGCCGCGATGATGCGGCGCTACCGCGGCGAGGACGCCAACAAACTCATGCTCAAGGCGGTCCACGACCCCGACGCCGAGGTCACCGCGACGCTCATCCGCGAAATCGCCACCCGAAACCTCAAGGACACCCCACAAATCCTCATGACCTTCGTCGATCGCCCCGAACCCGAAATCAAAGAGGCGATCTACGAAACGATGCCCGAGCTGCGCATCGAAACCTACCTCCAAAAACTCGAACAGATGACCGAACACACGGCGGAGCAGATGGGCCGCATCGTCCGTCACATCGACCCCTACGCCAAGAAGCGGGTCAACGAGGAGATGTCCGGTTTCTCGCCGGTCCGGCGGAAGATCGCCGTCGATGCCGCCCGGTACATGGGTCTCGGCGGGGAGCTGGAGGAACTGCTGTGCAAGATCGCCGAGGACGACGATGAAGTGAACGTACGTATCCAGGCGTGTCTGGCCTTGGCCGACGTCCTCTCGAAGAGCGCCTTCGACTCGCTCCGTTATGCGGCGAACGACCGGAACGTCGGCGTGCAACGGGCCGCCCGCGAAGCCCTGGTCACCTGGCAGGAAAAGGCCCTCAAGGCGAAGGAAAAATGCCTCAAGCGGAAGCAGCAGTCCAAGCGCTGAAAAACCGCCGACTCCATCCCTGTCGAACATCACGAAGCGGAAAGGTTCCCTCGCCTTTCCGCTTTTTTTGCGCGCCGAGACGCTTCGCGACTCTTTCTACCCCCACCGAAAAAGGGTTGTTTGAGAACCCTCCATCTTTTACAATGTTTCTGCTGATGGATGTCTTTCCGCCCCTTTTCCCTTTTCTCCGGGAGCGTTTTCCATGAAGCATCCCCGAATCCCCCGACTGCCCACGATGGCCGACATCGCCGAACGGGCCGACGCCCTGCGCGACCGCTACCCCCACCTGGTCGCCTACGCCGAAAAACACGAGGTGCTCGAAGAAACGCTGGAACCGAGCCTCGAAAAAGGGACGATCCGCCGGCAACTCCTCTGGGAAGCGATCTGGCACGTTCCGATCTTGCTACTGCTCGCCCTTGCGGTGTACGTCGCCTTCGCTTTGCTCCACGAATCGCTCGAACCGCTGCTCCACTTTCTCGTTCCTTTGGCGTTCTTCTTAGCGCTCTTTCTGTGTTTTCGCCTCTTCTTCCTATGGCGATTCTACCGCCGGTTCGGCGAAGGGCCTTTTTTTCGGGTGGGCGCGGAACCGGAAGGACTGGTCCTCTATCATTTTGGCAAAATGAAACCCGTGGTGCGGTTCCGGCATCGAACGCATTATCTCTCCGGCACATTTCGGCAATCGTGGTTGCGATCTTTCCTCAGGTTTCTGTTCCCTTTCCACGTCGACCGCTTCCATCCCCCCGAGGCGCCCTGTGTGCTCATTTACGAGCGATCTCCTATCATTTTCGGAAAAAGCGGCTTCCCGGTCGGTTGGAAAGACGAGATGCGTCCGATCTGGCGGGAATACCTCGACTACCTCGGCGCGGTGCCCTCGGCGCCGCTGTTCCCCCGACGCGAGGCCCTGCTGACGGTCGGATTTCTTGCCACGATATCTCTTTTTCTGCTATTTCCACTATTGCTGCTATTGCTTGCCTCTCGCGCACTGGGAGCGTACGATTTCTTCTCGCTTGAGGTTCCGCTTCTATTGCTTATTTCGCCTTTCTTCGTTTCAATTAGCCTGATCTCCATTTTCTTCTCTCTCCTTGAGGCCGGCGACGACCTCCTTTTCGGGCCCGGCTTGATGACCCGGGCTTCACAACGTGCCCGGCTTTTCTACGCGGGGATTTGCAGCATCACCTTGCCGGCACTGCTCATTATCATTATCACGCTAATCAAACCCGCCTCGTTCGAATTTTCTCCGCTTATGTGGATGGTTTGGGGAGTGACGATGCTGGTGCTGTTTCTCTTCACCTGGGGTGCCCTCGAGTGGCTCGTGCGCCTGGGACGTCGCCGCCAGGAGGAATATCGCCGGTCCCTGAGCTCGGCCCCGCAAGTCGGAGGCCCGAAGCCGGAGTCGGGCAACCCCTGGGATTCGCCGTAAGTTCTTTTTGGGGAAGGTTTTGCGAATCTCTACTCGCCGTCGAGCTCGGGGAACCTTTCACCGGCGCGTTTTCAGCGACGTTGGTTTGGCTCGGCATCGCGGCCCACGATCGGCGCGCCCCCCTATTCTTTTTGCCTACTTGGGGTAAAATGCGAAAACTTGACGTATTATTTATAAACAGCATTATTTTGCGTATGTATTTTCCTTCCCATTCGGAGTGTTTCGGGAGGGAAAGATCGCTGGAACCCCGCGTCGTTCGGATATTGCTTTTCGCCCGGCCGACGGGGACGGAATCCGATACACGTTTTGTTCACCCCCAGAGACACGGCGCCGAGCGGCCCGACCCGGTAAGCGACTCGGCCTCGAAGGAGGAATTCCCTCATGATCGTAACGACCAAAGACCTGTTCGCCCAGGCGTACGGCAAGTACGCGATCGGTGCGTACAACATCAACAATCTCGAACAGACCGTGGGCCTGTTCCGCGGCAACCTCGGCAAATCGGCGAGCAACGACGACCCGAACGACGACGGCAAGAGCGCGCCGTTCATCATCCAGATCTCGCGCGGTGCCCGGGGCTACACCGACAAGCGTTTCCTCGAAGCGATGATCCGCACCGCCAGCGAGGTGTTCCCCGACGCCATTTTCGCCGTGCACCTGGACCACGGCACCGAAGAGGCGGCCTACGACTGCATCGAGAGCGGTTTCTACAGCTCGGTCATGATCGACGCCTCGCACGAACCGTTCGAGAAGAACATCGAGATCACCAAGCGCGTGGTCGAGCGTGCCCATGAGAAGGGCGTGGTCGTGGAGGCGGAACTCGGCCAGCTCGGCGGCGTGGAAGAGGACATCGTCGGCAGCGTTTGCCTGACCGAACCCGAAGAGGCGGCGGAGTTCATCGACAAGACCGGCTGCGACTCGCTCGCGGTGGCGATCGGCACCTCCCACGGAGCGTACAAGTTCAGCGGCAGCCAGGGGCTCCACTTCGACGTGCTCGAGAAGATCCAGAAAGCGGTTCCGGAAGGCTATCCCCTGGTCATGCACGGTTCGAGCAGCGTGCCGAGCGATCTGGTCAAGCGCATCAACGACGCCGGCGGCAAGATTCAGGACGCCAGCGGCGTGGACGAAGACCAGTACAATCCGGCCGCCAAGATGGGCGTCTGCAAGATCAACATCGACACCGACGGCCGACTCGTCTGGTGCGCGGTCCACCGCGAATCGTTCCGCGACAACCCGGAAAACTTCGATTTGCGTCCGCCGGGAAAAGAATTCATGAAGCAGTACGCCGAGTACATCACGCACAAGAACGTCAAGCTCGGTTCGGCCGGCCAACTCGAGGACGTCCGCAAGGCGCTCAAGGACTCCGACGGTTCGAGCTGCGGTTGCTGCTGCGGCGGTTGATCAACGCTTGAAGTTTGAACACGACGCTTGAAAAAGAACCAACGGGAGAAGCACACGCGGTGCCTCTCCCGTTTTTTGTTGCGCGTCGAGTATCGATACGATTCATCCGTTCATCAGGATTCGGGCGTACACCTCTTCTTGGGGGCGATCCGGCGGGGCGACGACCGCCACCTCCATCGCCACGGCGCCCGCGGCCGGCAAGCCGATCCGGCAAAAAAACCCGAGAAAAAATCGAAAAAAAAGGTGTGCATTTTCATCATGCGTCTGCCATATAAAAAAGAGAGTGCCCTGGCCGGTTAGAAATCATCTTTTCCGTGGGGGGGAGGCAAGGAAAATTCCGAAAGTGGACAAATATTCTCCAGGCGCGATTGTGACGGATCAAGCAATTTTGATAAAATAACCATTGTACCCGATTCGAGGGTCTCCCATTTTCGATTCGGGCCGAAATGCCCGTTTTCCCCTTTTCGAGTTGCTGCTTTTTCAGAAGGAGTTCGACGATGTCTTCATGCAAAATGACGCTTCCGGCGGTATTTCTGATCTTCTCGCTCGGCTGCTTGGTGGGCCTCGGCGCCCCGGTGGATGCCCAGGAACAGGGTCCGGCATTCCTCCCTCCCCCCAACCCATCACTCGCAACAGGGCCACAGACTGCGCCCCATTATGACCCGGGGCAGTCGCCCCCTCCCTACGGCCCGATCCCGATGCAGTCGCTCATGGTCGAGGTGACCGTCTTGACCACGGTCGCCGACCAGACGCAGGGGGTTCCGGAAAAGTCGCTCGAGAAGATCGTCGCCCAAATCGGGTTTGCCAAGCCGAACGATAAGAACGAAACTCCCGGCATGCTGCTCATGCAGGATCTCTCCGAGAAGCTTGAAAAAGAGGGCCGCACGCTGCGATCGCTCGATTCCTTCAAACTGAGCACCAACTCCGGCGCGCCGTCGATGATTCAGATCGGCAGCCGAATCCCCCGCGTCTCCGGCTCCGCAAGCCGGGGCGGCAGCGTGCAGAACACCGTCACGTTGGAAAACGTCGGGAAGCAGTTGGGCATCACGACCCGGTCGCGGGGTGAGAAGATTTTCGTCGAACTCAACTGGGAAAGCAGCGAAATGGGACCGGAGGAGGAAGGCACGTCGGTCTCGGTCCACAAGAGCGACGACGGCGACAAGATCGTCCGGACCCCGCCGCTCTTCTCCAGCGTCGCCAAGACGAACCTGCTACTGACTCCCGGCCAGCCGACGCTCTGCACCGCCTCGATGACCAGCGACGGCGAGAAAATCACCGAAACAATGATGGTCATTCGAGCCTATCCCTTGACGGACGCCGAGCATCCTCAGGGCAAGAAGAACCATCCTCAGCCGGGCCTGAAACCGGTTTCGCAACCACCCGAGCCGCAATCACCCCGGGGAGAAAAGGAAAAGCAGTAGATCGCTCCCCCTCATTTTCCCTCATCGGGTTCGCTCCGAGCGAGGATCCACCGGGCGAGGTCGTCGACCACCTGGTCGCGCTCCGGTTCGTGGACCAGGTCGTGGTAGAGATGGGGGTAGATCTTCAGCGTTTTATCCGCCGCGCCGGCCTGCATGACCAAATGTTCACTTCCGGCCGGGTGGGTCGCCCGATCGCCCGTGCCGTGAATCGCCAACAGCGGTAGCCGCACTTCCGAGAGATGACGGAGGCAGAATCGGGCGTTTTCCAGCAGCAGGTAACAGATGCGCAAGGGGAGGTAGCCGTGGAAGACGAGCGGGTCTTCGCGGAATTGCTTCACGGCGACCGGATCGCGCGAGAGTCCACTCGCCCCGAGATGCACTCCCGGCCCTTTGGGAAAGAAGCGGCTGGTCCATTTCGCCGCCCAACGCAACGGGCCGAAGGCGTAGCGCCCCAGGTGCAGGGCCGGCGCACTGAAGATCGCCCCCCGCACGCCTTCCGGCTGCCGCTCGATCGCCCAACGGCAGAGGATCCCCCCGCCCATGCTGTGCCCGAGCACGAACAGCGGTGGTTCGGGATATTCCTCCCGGACCGCATCGACGAACGCGGAAAGATCGTCGAGGTAGATCTCGAACTCATCGACCCAGGAGCGGAAGCCGGGCGATTTTCCGTGTCCCCGCAGATCGAGCGCCTCGACGGTCACCCCTTTCTCGGCCAGCATCTCGGCGACATCGGCATAGCGACCGGCATGTTCGCTCACGCCGTGAATCCATACGAGTACCGCTTTTTGGGTGGGATTCGCTTTCCATGAGTAATGGTGCAGGCCGAGTCCGTCGGGGGTATCAAACGTCTTTTCTTCAGTTATCATGATTGTTTCGATCCTTCCGCATTCACCGAACGAGAGAGGAAATCCGACGAATCGCTTTTCCGTCGAAAGGAAGTGGATGGAAAGAAAAAAGGTCGTTGGGCGCGAGGCGCGCTCCTGCCGGGGGCCCTTTTCGTCAAGGTTTCTCTACATTATTATAGCAGGGGCGAATCGGAATCTGCGCTTCCTCCCGGTACACGGTGGATGAGACTTCATCGTATCGCACTTGCCGGGAGGCGACAAGATCCCGAGTCGCCGTTTCGCCGGGCAAAAATGCCGCAATCGGCGGCCCCCGATCCTTTGACGTTCGCACGGGACAGCGGAAAGGCGAGCCTCTTTTCCTCCGACCCACACCTTCACCACACCTTTGATGACACGGGAGTTAGATTCAATGGCTATGGAAATCTCGCAAATTCTTCAAGCGATGGAACCTTCGGCCACCATGGCGATGGCCTCCAAGGCAAAGGAGCTGAAAGCGACCGGAAAGACGGTCTACGACCTGAGCTTGGGAGAACCGGATTTCGACACGCCGAAACATATCTGTGATGCCGCCGTCGAGGCGATGCGCGCCGGCAAGACCCATTACACTCCCGCTCCCGGCATCCCCGAACTCCGGGAGGCGATCGCCGACGCTTACCAAGACCGCTACGGACTCGAATACAGCCCCTCACAAATCGTCGTCTCCAACGGCGCCAAGCACGTCCTGCACAACGTGTTCACCGCGCTGATCGATCCCGGCGACGAAGTCATCATTCCCGCCCCCTACTGGGTCAGCTACGCCGCGTTGGTGAAGCTCTGCCGGGGCGTGCCGGTGATCGTCCAAACCAACCAAGCCAACGATTTCAAACTCACCGCCGAAAAATTCGAGGAAGCGGTCACCGACAAGACCAAGATCATCCTGCTCTGCAGTCCCTCGAACCCGACCGGCAGCATGTACGAGCCGGAAGACCTCGCCGCCCTGGCCGACGTGGCGATCGAAAAGGACCTGATCGTCGTGGCCGATGAGATCTACGACCGACTGGTCTATCCCGGGCACCAGTTCGCCAGTTTCGCGACCGTCCGTCCCGGGCTCCAGGAACGGACCATCCTGGTCAACGGCGTCAGCAAGACCTATGCCATGACCGGCTGGCGTATCGGTTGGACCTTCGCCCCCGAGCACGTCGCCAAGAAGATGAGCGCCCTCCAGAGCCAGGAAACCTCGAATCCTTGCAGCATCAGCCAGCATGCGGCGATCGCGGCGATCCAGGGCGACCAGAGTTGCGTCGAGGAAATGCTCGAGCAGTTCACCAAGCGGCGCGCGTTTGTCCAGAAGCGCATCCGAGAGATTCCCGGGCTCAATTGCTCCGAAATGGCCGGCGCTTTTTACGCCTACATCAATATCGAAGAGCACCTCGGCAAGCAGTACGGCGAGGTGCAGGTCGACAACTCCAAGGATTGGTGCCTGGCCCTACTGACGCAGAAGAACGTCGCCACGGTCATGGGCTCCGCCTTCGGCACCGAGGGATACGCCCGGGCCTCGTTTGCCACGAGCATGGAAAACCTCAAGGCGGCATTCGATCGCATCGAAGCGTTCGTGACTGGCAAATAACCCATCCAAGACGACCGATATTTTTCGACCTGTCCTGAAGGAGTCTTACGATGATCGATCTCGCCGTCATTCCCGTCGCCGGACGCGGCACCCGACTCTTGCCGTTGACCAAAAGCCAGCCGAAGGAGATGCTCCCGATCGGCATGAAACCGGTGGTGCAGTATGTCGTCGAGGAGCTGATCCGATGCGGCGTCCACCGGATGCTCTTCGTCACCGGACCGGGCAAGACGGCGATCGAGAACCACTTCGACATCAACGTCGAACTGATCGACCATCTCCGAAAGACCGGCAAGGAGGAGCTTATGGCGGAGCTTTCCTTCGAGCGGGAAGAGGCCGACTACTTCTACACCCGACAGCGCCGGCAGTTGGGCCTGGGCCACGCCGTCCTCTGTGCCGAGCCGTTCGTCAAGGGACAACGGTTCGTCATCGCCCTGGGCGATTCGATCATCGGTCTCCAGGCGCAGTCCCGGGTGGTCGAACAGATGATCGACGTTTTTGAACAGCACGACGTCTACGGCGTGATCGCCTTCCAGGAGGTCGCCCCCGAAGCCGTCGTCCGATACGGCATCGCCGAACCGACTCGGAAAATCACCCCGAGCGACACCGTCTTCGAGCTGAAGGACCTGATCGAGAAGCCGGGCGTCGAAGAGGCCCCCAGCCGGATGGCCGTCGCCGCCCGATACGTCTTCTCGCCCGATATCTTCGGATATCTCAAGGAGACCGAACCGGGGAAAGGCGGCGAAATCCAGCTCACCGATGCGATCCGCAAGCTCATCCGCGATCGCAAAAAAGTGCTGGGCATCCGCATCCCCCCACAACACCGACGGTACGACATCGGCAATTCTCAGAGTTACTTCGAAACATTCTTTCGCTTCGTCATGGCTGATCCGGAACAAGGACCCGCGATTCGGGAAATGGTTCAGAGGATCCTCGACGAGCAAGACGCCTGATTTCCCAGGAAAGACCCTGCCATGAAGATCGTCGTCCTCGACGGACATACCCTCAACCCCGGCGATATGAGCTGGGACCCGATCTCCCGGTTGGGCGCGCTGACCGTCCACGAACACACTCCCGAGGAGCAGATCCTTGCCCGGGCCGGCGGGGCCGAGATCGTCCTGACGAATAAAACCCCGCTGACCGCGGACACGTTGGCCGCTCTCGACGAGTTGCGATATATCGGCGTGTTGGCCACGGGAGTGAACGTCGTCGATCTGGAGGCCGCACGAAAACGGAACCTCCCGGTGACGAACATTCCCCAATACAGCACCGCTTCGGTCGCGCAAATGACCATCGCCCACCTGCTGCATCTCTGTCACCATGTCGCCGAGCACGCCGCATCGGTCCGACGGGGAACCTGGGCCGAATGCCGGGACTTCTGCTACTGGGAATCACCGCAGATCGAGCTCGAAGGCAAAACGATCGGCATCATCGGTTACGGCGAAATCGGACAGCGCACCGCCGCCTTGGCCCGAGCCCTGGGCATGAAGGTGCTCGGTTATTCTCCCTCCCGCTGGAACGCCGTCGAGCGAGGCGAGGCCCCGGAGGTCACCGAATCGGGCGACAGGATCACCGATTGCGAGACCCTGCTTCGTGAGAGCGACGTCGTATCCCTCCACTGCCCGCTGACCCAGGAAAATCGCCACCTGATCGACGCCCGGGCGATCGAACAAATGAAGCCGACCGCCTTTCTTCTGAATACCGGACGCGGGGCACTGATCGACGAAGCGGCGCTGGCCGAGGCACTCAACAAGGGTCGGCTCGCCGGAGCGGGGCTCGACGTCCTTTCCACCGAACCTCCCGGGAAAGACAATCCGTTGTCGACCGCCGAGAACTGCTTCATCACGCCTCACATCGCCTGGGCCACTCGGGCGGCTCGTGAGAGATTGTTGCGCATCGCCGCCGACAACATCGCCGCCTTCCTCTCCGGAAAACCGAAAAACGTCGTCTCGTAGATTCTTCCTCTTTTCCCTCTTTCAACCTCTCGGAGGGAATGATTCGATCATGCGGGTTCTGTTCTTTCTGTCTGTTTTCAAATAACAGTTTGCGGCTCATGATCGGGCCGGTTCTCGAAAAATGTCTCTTTTCCCGGCATTTTTTTTGCTCAGAACAACCTTGCCGGAGAAAAAATGCTATGAAATAGTATCTCCCCGGCACCCACTTCCCCCGCCCGCCCGTGGTGATGCCAGGAATCGGGTTCGCCCCCGGCGTTCAGGCATGTATTGATATCTGCAGAAAAAATATGGATTTCTACAGAGGATGGAAGACATGGCATCCACGGTTAAAGTCGACTATATCAACCCCTTTATCGAGGCGCTCGATCACACCTTCTCCACGATGGTTTCCTGCAAGGTCCGGCGAAAGCCGCCTTATCTGAAGGAGAAGAATCAATCCCTCTATCCGATCAGCGGGATCATCGGGCTCTCGGGCAAGGTCGTGGGGACGGTGGTGTTGACCGTATCCGATGAAGTGGCCTTGAAATCGGCCTCGGCCATGCTCATGATGGAGCTCGAACAGATCAACGATGATGTGATGGATGCCGTCGGTGAATTGACGAACATGGTCGCCGGCAACGCCAAGGCGAAGCTCGAAGAATATCAGTTGAGCCTGAGTTTGCCGAACGTAATTCGCGGAAAAGATAGCGAGATACACTTCCCGCCGCAGGCTCAACCGATCACCATCCCCTTCGATTGCGACTGGGGACCCCTCGCGCTGGAAGTCGGGTTCAGTTCTCCCGGGTGAAATATCGACTCCCTCTGTCCTGATGACGAGCAGATGCAAAAAAAAGCAGCCCGCTCCCAAAAAAGAACGGACTGCTCGATTTCCAGTGGGTTGAAGCGGTTGATTTCAGTAACACCTCTTCCAGATTACTGACCTCCGCGCCAGTTTCGGGAAAACCCAGAAACCCTAGAGGAGAAGCGACTTCCTCTTTCCCGGCGAACGGAACCACCTCCTATGAGTACAATCGACCCATTTCGCTGCCCTGGATGGTAAGTCGTCCTTGACCGACCTCCAAGAACCCACTGGTGGAAGAAAAGATCGAAAGACCTTTTCTTCTTTTTCATCATCGAATGCGGGGGAGGGTTGAATTAACCGGGAAAAGACCACAATCCAAAATAACCTTCACAAGCAGCCCTCCGACAGACCGGTTGTATCGATTATCCCGATTTCCCGCTCCTTTCCCCCTTCAGGACTGCCTCGTCCCCCACGAAAGCCCCTTTCCTCGCGGCGTATCCCGACGTCACCGAGCCCGCCCGCCCCGGGACGGGAAGTTCCCGCTTTTCGGCAATTTCCCCTCAAATAGGTTGACGTTCACCAGATATCCCAACTATACTAAATGGTATCATTTTCGAAAAAAACGAATCCAAATGGTAAAATAGGATAGAGAACGCTCCCGTTCTGCGCCGGCGTCCCATCTCTCCGCCGACGCGGCATCTTGTCCCTCCCGTTCTATCTTCACCCGGAAGAAAAGAGCCAATCATGCGACCATTTTCTCTTTGCCGAAGTCGACGGTTTCGGATCACGCATTTGTTCTGTAGTTTCGTCTGCTGCCTGGTGTTGCTCTCCGGGGTGATCGCTTCGGCCCAGGAAGGTGCGCCGCGCGTCCTGGCCCCCGGCGTGATGACCACGATCGAATCGGAACCCCAGTTCGACGAATCGCACAATCGGGCCGACATCGTCGAGTTGCTCGCCGTCGATGCCGATTTCGACTGGGCCAAGGATGTCCGATTCAGTCGCGATATCTGGGCGCTGGAATTCAGCTTCAAGCCGGTTCGCATGATGTGGGTCGATCTCCCCCAGGCCGATGGGACCATGGATCGCAAACTCGTCTGGTACATGGTCTATTCGGTGACCAACGTCGGAAACACCCTCCATCCGGTGAAGCAGGAAAACGGCACCTATACGCACGAATCGATTGAAACGCCGATCACTTTTCTTCCGCAGTTCCTCTTGGTGAGCAACGAGTATCTCAAGGAATACCCGGACCGTGTCATTCCCGCGGCCTTCGGGGAAATCGCCCAGCGAGAGGACCCGAACCGAAAATTCTACAACTCGGTCGACATCAGCAACGAGCCGCTCGAACCGGGCGAGACCCGTTGGGGCATCGCGATGTGGACGAACATCGATGCGAAAATCGACCGGTTCTCCGTGTATGTCGGCGGTCTGACCAACGCCTATCGATGGACCGACAAGGCCGACGCCTACACTCCCGACACCCCCCCGGGGGCTGCCCGGCAGATGGTCCGGAAAGTTCTGAAGCTCAATTTTTGGCGTCCCGGCGACGAATTCGACCAAAATGAGCGGGAAATTCGTCTCGGCATCCCGGGAGAGGTTGACTCCGAGTGGATCTGGCGGTAATAATATAAGACTCCGTCGAATTTCGGTGAATCGTCCCCATGTGAATCGCCTCCTGCGCTCCACGCGGGAGAAACCACCAACGCCGGAGATTCACCTCGATCGAATCCTCTTTCGGCATGCGCCGCGCGCGAATGCCGTCGGTAGATATCCGCTACTTCGTTTTTTAGGAAAAAGGGATTGTTATGGCGCATAAGAAAGGTCAAGGTTCCAGTCGGAACGGTCGCGACTCGAATGCCCAACGACGCGGCATCAAAAAATACGGCGGCGAAGTCGTCCATCCCGGCAACATCATTGTTCGTCAGGTCGGGAACAAGTGGCACCCCGGCAAGGGCGTCGGGCAGGGGAACGATTACACGCTCTTCGCCTTGAAAGATGGCTACATCAAGTTCGATCGCGGCGGACGTCGGGTCAACGTGGTCGAAGAGAATCCCAACACCGTGGCGGCTTCCAACTGAGCGATCCAACGCGCAGCGGCTCGATTGCGATGATCCGAACCGCTTCCAGGGTATCCCTCGAGGATCAGATTCATTTCTGATCCTTTTTTTCTTGCCTTAGGCCGGTTATGCCGAATCGAGGTCCGATGTTTGTCGACGAAGTGGTCATCGAAGTCGAAGCGGGCAAGGGAGGCGACGGCTGCGTCAGCTTCCGGCGCGAGAAGTACGTTCCCCGGGGCGGCCCCGACGGCGGCGACGGCGGCAACGGCGGCCATGTGATTCTCCAAGCGGATCAAAACGTCGACAGCCTCGTCCAAATCGCACACCGGAAACGCTGGACGGCCCGGAAGGGGCAACCCGGCAGTGGAGCCCAGCGCCACGGCGCTTCGGCGCCCGATACCGTGTTGAAAGTGCCCGTCGGCACGATCGTCTACGACGCGGCGAACGACTTCATCATGAAGGATCTGGCCGAGCCGGGCGACCAAGTCATTGCGGCTCGGGGCGGAAAAGGCGGCAAGGGCAATGTGCGGTTCAAATCGTCGACGAACCGCGCTCCCAGGCAATCGACTCCCGGCGGCGAGGGCGAAACCCGCCGCATCCGGTTGGAACTCCGCGTCATTGCCGATGTCGGACTGGTCGGCAAACCGAACGCCGGCAAAAGTACACTGTTGAGCCGGCTTTCGCGCGCCAAACCGGAGATCGCCGATTATCCGTTCACCACGAAAATACCCAATCTCGGGCGCGTTCAGGTCGACTTCGACCGATCGTTCATCATGGCCGACATTCCGGGCCTGATCGAAGGGGCCAGTCGCGGCGTGGGGCTCGGGCACGACTTCCTCCGCCACATCCAACGGGCCGGCATTCTGGTGCACTTGGTCGAACCGGCCCCTCTCGACGGCACTTCCCCCTGGGAAAATTACCAGTCGATTCGACGAGAACTGGAGGCCTTCGATGAACAACTCGGCGAGCGCCCCGAGGTGGTGGTCGTCACGAAGGCCGACCTTCCCGAAGCCGAGACGGTTCGGCGGGAACTGTCTGAAAAACTCGAGCAAGACGTTCTGCTCATCTCCGCGGTCACCGGCGAAAACCTCAATCACTTGGTCGGGGCGGTTTCTCGTTTGATCGCCCCCCCCGATCCATGGTAAAATAGTCATCCTTGTGAGTGATGGATCTCTGTTTTTCCCGTCCCCCCTTTGCCGAATCATTCCCATGCGACATTTCCTTCTCGAGCCGACGGACGGCCGCTTCTTGCGGTCCACGATTCGAGGGTTCTCCCTGGTGGAATTATTAGTGGTGATCGCGATCCTCGGCATCCTGCTGGCGCTGTTGCTTCCGGCGGTCCAGGCGGCCCGGGAGGCCTCCCGGCGAATGCAATGCACCGGCCGATTGCGGCAACTCGGGCTGGGGATGCATCATTACGCCACGTTGCACGGCGTTTATCCGTTGCCGAAGACCACCGATCCGGACCACAGCCTCTTGACGTTTCTCTTACCACATCTGGAACAGACCGCGCTCTATGAGCGGATCGACTTCTCGGAGAATTGGCGCGCGAGGGTCAATCGACCGGCGACCGATACCCATCTGGCGATGTTCCGCTGTCCGACGGCGCCTTCGAACCGCACCTGCCGCGGCAGGGATTATTACGTCTCCGACTACGCTCCCTGCGAATACGTGCACGCCTCGATCCGGAAGGTGCTGATCGCCGAAGGGCGAATCCGTCCGCGACACGACTGGAACAACCTCCTTCAACCGGCCTGGAAGGGTTTTTCCGCTCCGGAAGATGTCCGCGACGGACTATCGAATACGATGATGCTCTTCGAATGCGGGGGCCGACCGCGAAAGTTCGCTTCCGGCGGTCGAGAAGTGGATGCCGACGCCTCGCCCAAAGCGCCGATGTCCGGAGCGTCCTGGGCCGATAGCGAGCTGGAGTTTTGGATCCACGATCGCTGCCGGGGAGGGCAGCTCTTCAACTGCAACAACTACAACGAGATCTTCAGTTTTCATCCCGGCGGAGCCAACTTCCTCTACGGCGACGGCAGCGTGCGGTTCCACCCGGAAACAATCGCTACCGAGGCCTTTCTCTCCCGCTTCACACGCGCCGGGGGCGAGGTCCTTTCCGAATGATCGCCCCTACCGCCCGTCGCGATAAAACCGCTTTGAGCCGCAAGACCGGAATCTTTTCTTCGGTAGGACGAATTCTCGCTCGTTTTTCCCCGGTTTTTCCGCTCAAGGGTGGGTTCTCGATCTACATTTATTTGACGTGTCTCCGGGAGAGCCTACCCGCGCGAAGCTCCTTTGATTTCCTTCCTCGATGAATGCGCGACGCGTTTCGCCACTTGAGCCCATGAAGTACGACTCGCTTGAATCCGGAATCGGGCATTGGCGTCCCTTGAAATGATCTCCGCGGGGTTCCATCCACCGTCTTATCGAAAACATTTCGAAGCGGTGGAACTTGGCCGATTCCCTCGCGGTGATCGAATCCCCATTTTGAGC
Source organism: uncultured Planctomycetaceae bacterium (assembly GCA_964632505.1). Lineage (GTDB taxonomy): Bacteria > Planctomycetota > Planctomycetia > Pirellulales > Thermoguttaceae > CAZWCE01. The sequence goes on from CAZWCE010000001.1 coordinate 349,785, forward strand.
GTTGCATCAATCGTGAACTCAGCGAACAGCGAGACGCCGGCCCACGGGCGTCCTTGCGTGAACGACGGGTTCGTACTGATGCGAACATGAATCACTTATTTTCGTATCCAAACGAAATCGTACCCTTGGATCGATAAGGAGTCGAAAACATGGCAACTGACCTTAAGAATCCGGCCCTCCAGCAAGAGGAAAACCGCGGCAGCGCACTCGACGCATTTGATGCCGGCAACGAAGATACCCTCAAGGACATGTATCTGACATTCCGGTTGGGCGAAGAGGATTACGGCCTGGAAATCCGCTACGTGACGGAGATCGTCGGCATGCAGAAGATCACCGAGGTTCCCGACATGCCCCATTTCGTCAAGGGCGTGGTGAACCTACGAGGGCAAGTGATTCCGGTGATCGACATGCGTCTTCGCTTCAACATGTCGAGCCGAGACTATGATGAACGGACGTGCATCGTCGTGATCAACCTGAAAAGCGTGCAGGTCGGACTGGTCGTCGACACGGTAAACGAAGTCCGCTCGATCAGCGAAGAAGATGTCTCTCCTCCACCGTCGGCCGCCGATGCCCAAAGTGCGCAGTACATCCACGGGATGGGCAAGGTAGGCGACGAGGTCAAGATCCTGCTCGACGCCAACCGACTTCTTTTCGAAGACGAGATCTCCGCTCTGTCCAACTGAACCAACCGGTCGAGCGACCGCCGTCCCTTGTTCCACAACGACGCGCGCCGTGCTCTCTCTCGAGGGAGCGCGGCGTTTTTTCTTGATCGCGCGGTGAAAAACCTTTATAACTGGCAGAAAGAGATTCGCCCGTTTTCACCTTGCGACTTGAGGAAAGCCGATGGTTTCAGCCGCATTTCTCCCTCTCCGATTCGAGAAGATCCCGCCCCTTTGGTTTTGCTGCGCAGGCGTCACTCTTTTCATTTTCGCAATGGTTCCATGGGTTCACGCCGCCGAACCGACTTTTCCGTCCGGGGACGGCTCCCGGCCGAATATTCTCTGGATCACTTGCGAAGACATCTCGCCGAATCTGGGATGCTACGGAGACGATTTCGCCGTCACGCCGCATCTCGATCGGCTGGCCGAACAGGGAACCCGTTATACCAACGCCTTTGGAATCACCGGTGTCTGCGCGGTGAACCGCTCCTGCTTGATCACCGGGTGCTATTCCTCTTCGCTGGGAAGTCAAGACATGCGCAGCCGCACGCGGCTTCCCGAGTCGATCGAGGCCTTCACCGCCCATCTCCGACGATCCGGCTACTTCTGCACGAACAACTCCAAAACCGACTACAATTTTCCCGTCCCGAAAAACGCCTGGGACGAGTGCAGCGGCAAGGCGCACTGGCGGCATCGGAAGGAGGGACAACCGTTTTTTGCCGTGTTCAATGAAACCTGCACGCATGAGAGCCAATATCGCCTTCCCGACCAGAGGTTCTTTCAGCGGACCGCCCGACTGACCGAAGGGCAACGGCACGATCCCCAAAAGGTGCCTCTCCCGCCGATCCATCCCGATTCGCCGGAGTCGCGGCAGGATTGGGCCCGATACCACGACCTCATCACCGCCATGGATGACTGGGTCGGCGAGTTGCTTGAGCAACTCAAAGATGACGGACTCGAGGAGAACACGATCGTCTTCTTCTATTCCGACCATGGAGCGGGCATGCCGGGCATGAAGAAATGGGTCTGGGAATCGGGGTTGCGGGTGCCGCTGATCGTGCACTTCCCGGAGCAGTGGCGTCATTTGGCCCCCACACCGCCGGGAGAATCGACCGACCGACTGGTCAGCTTCGTCGACTTCGCCCCCACCGTGTTGAGCCTGACCGGCGTGACGATTCCTTCGTATATGCAGGGGAAAGCGTTTCTCGGCGAAAAGACCGCGGCCCCACGTGAAAGCGTGCATATCATCCGCGATCGCATGGCGGAACGTTACGATCTGATCCGCGGCGTCCGCAACAAGCGGTATCAGTATCTGCGGAACTTCATGCCGCACCTCCCTTGGTCGCAGTATGTCAGCTATACGGAACAGATGCCCACCATGCGAATCTGGCGATCTCGCGCCGAGTCCGGCGAACTCGACGAGGTACAGGCTCGATATTTTCAACCGAAGCCGACCGAAGAGCTCTACGACGTCGCGAAGGACCCCTGGCAATTGAACAACCTGGCCGACGACCCGGCCCATCGCGAGACGCTCCGAAAGATGCGGCGGACGATGCTCGAATGGCAACGGGAGACCGGCGATCTGGGATTGCTGCCGGAGTATGAGATGCACCGCCGGGCCGAAGGAATCACCCCCTGGGAGGTCGGGCACGATCCCGTCTTGAATCCGCTCGATGCACTCCAGCCGATCGCGCTGCTGGCCTCCGACCGGAACCTGAAGAACGTGAGGCGACTCGCCTCCACGCTCGGAAACCAGAAAAACGATCCGGCGGTCCGCTGGTGGGCGGCGATGGGGCTGACGATGCTCGGCGAAAAGGCGGCTCCCGCGACCGAAACGCTCCTCACAGCGCTCGACGATCCTTCGCCGAACGTCCGCGTCGAGGCGGCCGAAGCCCTCTCGTTGCTGGGAAAAAACGAAAAAGCCGTGCCCGTTTTGCTCGAAGCTCTGGAGCACCCGACCCCTTTCATCCGCTTGCGCGCCGTCAACGTCTTCGACCGTCTCGATCCTTCGGTGGCCGCTCCCCATGCTGAATCGATTCGCCAAGCGTCGATGCAGGGAATCTTTCCGGCCGATTACCTCAACCGCATCACCGGATACCTCGCCGATCAGCTTCAGCAGGCATCCGAAGAACCACATTGATACCGACCGCTTTCGATTCGAACCGCCATGAAAGGAACGATCCTCCATGACACGTCACTGCCGATGGCTCACGATTCTCTTGCTCACTTCCCTGATGATTCCGGCCTTCGCTCGCGCCGGTGTCCGGGCTGTACCGCTCTACGTCTCTCCCGGAGGAGATGATTCCGCCGACGGAGCTTCCCCGGACCAAGCGGTTCGCACGATTCGCCGCGCACGCGACCTGCTCCGCGAACGCAAGCAAAAAGGAGAGCTGACGCGGCCGGTTCGGGTGATTCTCGATGAGGGGCTCTACACGCTCCGGAAGCCGATCCGCTTCTCGCCCGAGGATTCCGGAACCGAGCAGTGTCCCATCACCTACGCGGCGGCCCGGAACACCACCCCCCGGCTGAGCGGCGGACGTCGCATCACCGGATGGAAAGAGGGTGAAGACGGCATCTGGACCGCGGAGGTCCCCGAAGCCAAAGGCGACCGGTGGGACTTTCGTCAGCTCTACGTCGACGGCAAACTGCGGCTCCGCGCCCGAGACCCCAACGAGGGGTTCCATCGCGTGGCCGGCTTTCCCGACGGCGGACGCGACGTCCATTACCATACCGATTGCAAACGGTTCGAGTATCATCCGGGCGATTTGAATCCCGAATGGAAGAATCTTCGCGACGTGGAGGTCATCGTCTATCATTTCTGGACCGATTCCCACCTCCCGATCGCCGAAATCGATACGGAAAACCACATCGTCACCTTCCAGCACAAAGCGGGCAAGGTCTTCACCGACGACTTCAGCAGCGACGGGGCACGATACATCGTCGAGAACGTCTTCGAGGCGCTCGATGTCCCCGGCGAATGGTATCTCGACAAGGAAAAAGGTCTGCTGCATTACAAACCGTACCCGGAAGAGAACCTCCGGACGGCCGAGGTGATCGCCCCGGTGGCGCCGGCATTGTTGATCCTCGAGGGCAACCCGGGCCAAGGAGAGTACGTGCATGATCTGCATTTCGAAAATCTGGAGATGATGCACACCAACTTCGTGCTGCCGCCGGGCAATTCGAACGACCGGCAGGGCTCCTCAAGCGTTCCGGCGGCTATTCGATTGCGCGGTGCCCAAGATTGCAGCTTCCGCGAATGCACCGTCTCGAACCTCGGCACTTTCGCGTTCGAAATGATGGACGGGTGTTCTCATAATCTGTTCCAGGCAAACCTCATCGAGCATGTTGCCGCGGGGGGCTTTCGCATCGACGGCGGCGAGGGCACCGATTCCCCCCTACTGCGCACGCACGACAACACCCTCAGCGACAACGAGCTGGCCTACTACGGCGATTATTATCCGTCGGCCGTCGGCATTCTTCTGATGAACACCTCGAGCAACCGCGTGATCCACAACGCCATCCATCACGGTTGGTACACCGGCATCTCCCTCGGGTGGGAGTGGGGCTACCAGCGCTCCATCGCCCGCGACAACCTCGTTGCCCATAATCACATCCACCACATCGGACAAGGGCTCCTCTCCGACATGGGCGCCATCTACACCCTCGGAGTCTCGCCGGGGACGATCATTCGCCACAATCGCATTCACGACATCGAATCGAACCACTACGGCGGTTGGGGAATCTACAACGACGAAGGCTCCAGCCATATCCTCATCGAGAAGAACATCGTCTACAACACGAAGTTCGCCGGCTACAACATCCATTTCGCCAAGGAGATCACCGTGCGGAACAACATTTTCGCCTTCGGAAAACTCGAACAGATCAGCCGGGGGCGCGTCGAGCCGCACATCAGCGTCTTCTTCGAGAACAATATTATCTATTGGGTCGAGGGAGAACTCTTCGCCAAGAACTGGCGCGACAGGACCTACCAATTCCACTTCCACCCGAAAAACAAGGAGGGAACGCGCTCGGCCAAAACAACGTTCACCAGCGACTGGAATGTCTTCTACAACCCGAATAAAAAATTGGAGGAGGTCGATTTCAACGGCCGAAGCTTCGAACAATGGCGCAGCGAGGGGAAGGATCGCCACTCGGTCTACGCCGACCCAAAGTTCGTCGACGCAAGCAGTTACGACTTTCGTCTCCAAGACGATTCCCCCGCGCTCGAGCTGGGATTCGAGCCGATCGAGAGCGAAGGCTTCGGACCACGATTTCCTCCGGGGGGGTAGACAAATCCTCAAAAGATTGATAAAGTAGAAGGTACAACTCCGATTATGCAACAAGAACAGCAGAGCCCTGCTCATTGGTTCCCCACCGTGAGCGGGGCTCTCTTTTTTCCGGAGCACGAGATTCCCGATTCATCGCGGGAAGGCGATGTTCCAACCTCCCACTGCAAGAGAGGAGTGATCGATGTCCTGTTTGAAAGGCAAGAAAAAGGCGAAAGAAAAGCCCGGCAATTACCGCTGCAAGAAATGCGAGGCGGTCGCCAAAAAGAAGAAAAATATCTGCAAACCGAAAAAGATCAAGGATAAGAAGGATTAGCCGAAGAAGCCGGCCCTCGGCCGTTTCCAGACCGATGGATCGATTCGTCGGAGGCTTCGGCCGACGCGAGTCGCGAAGGTCGGTCACCGGCATCCGCCTCGGGATCGTTCCACTCCGCTTACGAAGATCGCCTTCCCATCATGGCGTTCCTTTCGGTTCAAGGACCCGCCGGATCACTTCGGCATATTTTCGCAAGACCAGGTAATTCCGGAGCGAAAATCCGTTATTGCGAAGCGCTTCCTCCGAATAATGCCCTCGATACTGTTTCGGATTCGAAGGGTGCACCCCGTCGCGGGCGATGAGCGTGGGGACGTCGTAACCCTTGTATTCTCGGAATTTCTCATCGGCCCCGTCCCAGTCGTCCGGGCGTCTTTCGAGAATCGCCGCGTGGAAATCGACCAGCGGCACGTGAAGATTTTCGGCAACGTGACGCGCGGCTTCGGCGAAGTCGGCCGATTTTTCCTCGAAGCCGTGCCGAGGTGGAATCGTACTCACGATGACGACCGTCCCGTGATCGAGACATCGCCGCACCACCTCCTCGAGCGTCGCGCGGTAATCCTCGGTATCGACGTTGTTCAGATCGTTGGTCCCGAACATCAGGATCGCCGCTTCCGGATTCCACCGCTCGAGCCACTCATCCAGATGCTTGGAAGCCCAGCGAATCGTCTGTCCGCTTTGATTCCCGTACTCCGCTCCCTTGCGATCCCAGCAATCTTCAAGCATGTGCTCCTGAACGACCCGGAAATCGGCGAGCATCGCCGGCGAAGCCCCTTCCCGATTCCAGCGGAGCGAGGTCCAGAAAGCGCGGGAATCGGTAATCGAATCGCCGAACTGGGCGAAGGTGCCCGGCTCTCCCGTGAAGCGTTCGTGCACCCCGCGCATCGGGGCGACCCAATCGGCTTCCGACGCATTCTCCGGGGGCCCGGCAACCTCTGATTCCGATTCGGTCGGCTTCGTAGCCGCGTGGTTTCCGGCGTCGGAAGGAACGCGGATTTCCAGGCTCTCCTCCACCGGATCCGCTCCGGCTTCAACGACGTAGCTGCCCATCTCCTGAAGGGTGACCGTTTTCTGCTTCGGTCCCTCTCCATCCGTCCAACGATGGGTGACGACTACCGAACCCGAAGGCCGATGCCGCTCCTCGATGCAATGGGCAAAAAGGCGAAAGTGATTGACCGCCGGATCGCCGTCAAACCGGACGAAGAGTTTGCGCGCGGGCTCGTCCAGCTTCACTTCCCGAGAGGCATTGAAATGCCAGTGTCCCATATCGGTCGGTACCTCCGATCGATAGATCTCCTCGAAATCTTCGGGGCTCCCGGTGGCGTAGGCGATCGTGTTTTCGGTCTGCGCCGCCGCTTCGCCTTGATGAGTTCGAAAACTCCCCTCGGCCGTGAACCAAGCGATGTTCGTCCTCGGCGGGGCCTCCAACTTCGCCGTCACCGATCCGCGAATCCGTCCGGTGTGACGTGCCGGGTCGTAATCCTCCGGCAGCGCAACCACTTGCCGACGAAGCACTTCCGGACGTTGCGTTTCGGAAAAAAGGGTCGTGACGCGGCTGGGCAAGCCGTAATGATCGTTCAGACGAAGCTCCATTCGATTGCGGCCGGACTTCAGCGAAGGCAACGAGGCGGGCGCGACTTGCACCCAAGTGGTCACTTCCAACTTGTCGACGACCGATTGCGGTCCATCCTCGAGATCGAGGCGCAGCAAATATTGGTACCGTCCGGCGACGTGTGGGGTCAAGTCGTATCTTCCATCACCCGCCTTTTCGGCGACTTTCCGCCATGTGGCGCCGTCATCGAGGGAGATCGAAAGCGTGACCCCACGGCCCTCAAGCTCCACGACCGAGGCTTCGGAATCGTCCTCGGTCGTTTCCATGCGATTCACTTTCGGGACGATGATATATGGCGAGCGGACTTCGAAAATCGCGTATCCCGTCCCCGGCTCTTCCGTGACGAGCCCCTGCCTGCCGGGCACGACGTTCCCCGAGTCGTAAACGCCGTCGGCGAAATCGGTCGAGGCGGAAGTCAAATCCGGGCGGTAGACGAATCGGCCGTTCCCATAATTGTGAATGGTAAAGTGGCGGTGGTTCGGCGCAGGACCCCGGGGCGGCGTTTCCATCAACCGCCGGAGAAAATCGTTCTGGTGGTACGAGGGCAAATGATGCCAGCGGCCTCGCCGGGGGGTCCACCATCGGGTCAAAGTTTCCCCCTGACGGAGCACGAAATCCATCGTATGTCCACTCTGGTGAAAGCCGTAATGGTGGTAATAGGGCGTCGTGGCATAGATTTCCCGCGTTTTCTCGAGATCGTCGTTGGGGAAGAACAGCGGTCCCTTGCCGACCCAGAGCCGGGGATCCTCTCGCGATTCGGCGAACGAAGCGAGGGATCCATCGGGACGACGGAACACCGCCCGGACGTCGACATCGAGGTAATGCCACTTCCCCCCATAGAAGACTTCCGTGGCGACGTGCCTCCAGTCATTCAGGATGAGGGATCGGGCGCGACCCAGATCCGTCCCCTCGCACACCCCCGCCGTGAAAGGGCCGAAGATGCCGCAATAGCCGTAGCCATAGACGTTGACGATCTTCACCGGATCGCGCACCGTCACGAATTCACTCATCGCATCTTCCCCCTCGCGGACTTCGCCCATGTGGAAAACCCCCGACTGCTTGTCGGCGAGGTAGCGGTACATCTCCCACGCCCGGGCGTCGCCTTCGAGCGCGTTCCATCGCGAATACTCTCCGAAGGTCTTCATGCTGTAGGCATCGGCGCGGTGCGGGGAAATCACGCGCGGCGCATGCACCCTCGCAGAAACGGGAAGGGACATAATGAACAAGAGAACACCAAGCATTATTCGAATCAGGCTCATGATCATCTTTCTCCATGGGAAGCGTCATCGGCTCCGACGGTGGTCAGCTTCGATCGCTGCCGGCGATCGAAATCCTCGAGAACACGGGGAATCGAAGGCACCGTCAACGGCCCGACCGGCAGGTCCTCCTTGAGATGGAGATCTCCGTCGTTCGGCGAGACGAAAAGGGGAAGCTCGTCGATGAGAATATTTCCGGCAAAGGTAATCTCGCTCTCGGTTTCCACACGCATGGGGGGCCCCATCAGCAGATTGTTCGCCACCACCAGCCCTTCGTTGGCGTGAACGAGTCGGATCAACCGTTTCAAGCGACTCTCCGGGTCGTAGACGGTGTTCTGCCCGATGAGGCAGTCGGTGGTGTAATCGGCCAGGATCCCGTTCTCGGGACACCGGACGAGAAAGTTGTTCCGCACTGTGCATCGACGGCAGTGGCTCTCGATCTCTTTCCCACGAAAGGAATTGCCCAGACAGATGCCGGAATCGCAATCGATCAGGACGTTCCGTTCGATGACGCAGTCCTTCGAATTCTCCCAGAGAAAGACAGCGCCCCGCGCTTCGCCGGTGCGTCCTCGAAGACCGCAAAACACGTTGTCGGCAATCACCCAGCCGTCGGCATCCATCGCGTCGATTCCGCCGAGGTAATTGCCGCCGAAACTCTCGGTGTTGTCCGTCGGGTCGTCCTCGAATTGTTTCGGGCGGTCGTTGGAAAAGAGACAATATTCGATGCGGCATCCTTTCGGGGGTTCGATGGCGGGATCGTCCTTGGGCACGCGGACCGCCTTCACGCCGCGCTGCCAGACGTTGCGGATCGCGCAATTGTGAATGGTCAGTTGATGAACACCTGTATCGGAGTTGATTTTAATGCCGTTGTGGCGGATGTTTCGAATCGTCAAATCCGCGATCGTCACTCCCGAACAATTGCGCACCCCCACCAGTTCACCGTGTCGGCTTTCGGCCCCGTCGAGGAGAACCTTCTCCCGATCTCCCGAGGCACCGCGAAGCGTGACGCCGTCGGTCGAAATCTCGAAATATCGAGGCATCGCATAATGCCCGTCTTCCAGGAGAATCGTCCCCCCGGAAGCGACCTCCTCGGCTGCCTCGAACAGTTCCGCAACATTGGAAACCCGGATCACTTCGCCTTGAGGATCCGGCATGCTCGGTGCCTGCGGAAACCAGGACAAATCGGGCTCTCGGGCGTATATCTGTTCGGCCGCCGGCATCATAACGACCAAAAGTGCGGTCGCGGTGAAGAATCGCGTCATAAAGATCTCTTGCTGCTCCATTAGAGGGATTCGAGGAACGAAGGGGAAACGCGAAGTCGTTTTTCATCGACCCGATGTCGCTCATTCTATCATCGTTCCGGAGGCGATGTCCAGGAAATCATCGTTTCGGTAGAAAGAAGTTGGTAGAAGATGCCCAAACCTCGTGAGAGAGACCGATCCGGCGAGATGAGCCGTTTCCCTCGGCTCGGCCTGGAGGCTGGAAGTCGGCAAAAAACCGGTGGGAAGGAGACGCGGAGGAAGGCACCCAGGGCATCCAGAAAAAGGAGAGGTTTCTTCCTATTGTAGTGTATATCTGTCTAGTAGCCGGAGCGGGACTCGAACCCGCACGCCCGTGAGGGCAGGGGATTTTAAGTCCCCAGCGTCTGCCAATTCCGCCACCCGGCCCTTTTTGTCGGCCACCTCGGCCTTTCCACTCTTTGTCGGCACCTCCCCCCTGGGAGCACCCTCGATTCCGCGACGATTCCGCCGAGGACCGATGTTTCCGGTCCCTCTGAAGCGTCGCCTTCGGGGGATCGATCCGCCACCGTCACGGAAGAAGAGAAATTCCCGCCTGCGCGTCTCCCTATGGTACTCGCCGACATGCCGCATTCGCAAGGGGGGTTTCTCTTTTGCTGCTCATCACCCCTCTACGGAAGGGGCTGCTGTATTCCGGAGCGGCGGAAGGTTCGATGATGTGTTTTTTTCGTATTGTAGCGGCTGCGGGATGCAAAAAGGAAACGTAATTTGTTGAAAAAAGGCAACATGTTGCAAAAAAGCATGCTATGGTTCAGAGAGCAAGCCCGGTCTCGGTTGCGCAAATTGGGCCGCAGCTAAAACGGGCATCGACTTTCCCCTCCCGTTGTTTCGCCCGTTGCGATACACAACGCTTTGATAAACGTATTCACTCGTAGCGACGTCGGATCGTCGGAAGAGGCGATCCTGTTTATTCTCGATGGGTCGCATTTCGTATGATGTTCCAGAGAATCGGGCCCGAGGAATGAGGGCCGCATCGCATCGTTGATGGGAAAGCGTTTTCCCTCGGCCTCCGCGCTCTTGGACGCCGTGGCACGCTTACCGCTCCCGATCTTTTCGGGAAAACTCGGCAGGAGGCAGTCGTGGATATGCCCCGCTTTCGGACAACCGGATCATTGCTGCTCGCGTCGCTACTGTTGGCGGCGGCGGTGAGCGTCTGCGGTTGCGAAAGCTACCGGATCGACCCGACGGGGGAATCACTGTTCATTCGCGACCCGGCCGGTGTGCAACCCGGCAGCGAGGGGCCCGCCTCGCCGATGACCGGGAGTGTGGGCGCGAGTACGCCGACGACGAATCTCCCCGGTTTGGCGCCGACGGGTGACCTTCGTCCGTCCCTTCCCGGCGTGAGTGGGGCATCGATTGCCCCGGGATCCGGACCGATTCTTCTCGTCTCCCCCCAATCGACGATCGCGCCGGTCGGTTCCGAGGTGGTCATGCTGGCCTCCTATCTTGAAGATGACGGCTACCTTCGGACCAACGAGCAGATTCAGTGGTCGCTCGACGGGGCGGGAAGCATCATGACGGTCGCCCCCGGTGGATGGAACGACTGGGTCTTCATGGACTACACCTGTTCGCGTCGCTTGAGCGAGAAGTCGGCGGTCACCACGACCACCCGACGGCTCTGGACGGTCGACCGCGGCACAGCCGATCCCTCCGACGACGTGAAAGTCCTGCGGGGACAGAGTTGGATCACGCTCCGCTCGGCCACCTCGGGAGTGAGCCACGTGACGGCTTTGGCCCCCTCGATCGAGAATTGGGAGCGGCGCAGCCAAACCGGGACCATCTATTGGGTCGATGCCCAATGGACATTGCCCTCGCCCGGCATCGCGCCGGTGGGTCGACCGCAAACCCTCACCACCACGCTGACGCGGCAAACCAATCAGGCACCGATCGAAGGATGGACCGTCCGGTACGAAATCACCGGCGGTCCTGCCGCCGGTCTGGCCCAAAGCGGCGCCCAGATCGTCGAGGTGCCGACCAACGAGCAGGGACAAGCGAGGGTCGATCTCCAGCAGACTTCCCCGACTCCGGGAACGAATACGATTCAAATCGAGATCGTCCGTCCGTCGGGCGTGGCCGGTTGCGATCGGGCTTTGGTGGTGGGAACCGGTTCGGTAACGCAAACCTGGACCGGAGGCGCCGGCGCTTCGTCCCTTTCCATCCAGACCACCGGTCCGGCCAGCGCCACCCTGGGCGAAACGGCCCTTTACCGGCTCCTCGTCGAGAATCAAAGCAACGTCACGGTCCCGGAAGCCCGCGTCACCCTGCCGATTCCTAGCGGAATGAGCTTCGTTTCGAGCAACCCCACGCCGACGGTTCAGGAGGAAACGCTCGAGTGGACCCTCGCTTCGTTGCCACCCGGAAGTCAGCAGTCGATCGACGTGAATCTCCGATTGGAATCGCCCGGAGCGATGACGGTCCGCGCCGAAGTCGTTCCCGTCACCGGCGGGGCACTGCCGGGCAATGTGGCTCCTCCACCCTCGCCGCCTTCGACCTATCAGCCCTCGCCGCTGCCCACGGGAGAAGAGACGACCCGACCGAACATCGATCTGACCCTCACCGGGCCCGGCACCGCGGAAACCGGGAAGATGGTCGAGTTTCTCGCCACGATCACCAACCTGGGCAGTTCACCGACCGGTCCATTGATTCTACGCGATCGTTTCGACGAGGGGCTTTCGATCCCGGGAATCGACAGCCCGAACAACGCCCTGGACCGGAACCTCGATTCGCTGGCGGCGGGGGAATCGATCGACATCGACATCGTCATGCGTGTCGAACAATCGGGATATTTCTGCAATGAGGTCCAGATTCTCGAGCCCCAGGACTATGAACTGCTCGCCACGGCAAACAAGTGCTTGCGAGCGAGCGGCTCCGCGGCCGGGGAAACCGGCGCCCCGGAACCTCCCTCCACAAGCGACGGATCCTCCGCCACGCCTGGAACGACACCCGGGGAGACGGCTCCCGACGATCTGCAATTGAAGATCGTCGGACCCGAGTCCTTCGAAGTCGGAGAACCGGTCACCTACATCTTCCGGATCGAGAATTATTCGTATCAACCGCAGGGACCGGTGGATCTTCGGGTCCACCTCCCGAAACCTCCCTTCGAAGCGCTGGAATTGATCGAGGGTGGAAGGGCACAGCCGGCCGACCATGCCTTCGTGTGGTCGATCCAACAGATCGATGCGAGGACGCGGGACGATACCTACCGAATGGTTTTCCAAGCGGTCGAAGCGATCTCACCGGCGCTCATCACCGCCGAGTTATGGCAGGGCGATCGTCGACTGGCCGAAGCGGAGGCCTCCGTGACGATCACTTCCGGCGAAGGGGGAGCAGGCGGTCCCGGCGAGAGACCGGGAATCGGCGATGGTTCCGGATTCGACTCCGACACCCCCTCCGGCTCGACGGAAGGGACCACCGACAGTGAGTCGCCGGTCGAAATGATCATCAGCAGCGCCATGCAAAGCGCCACCGGCGAGATTGCCGTCGAACCGGGCGATCAGTTCACCGTATTGGTTTCCGTGGCTCCCCGAAATCAGCAGGGACTGACGAATCTCGAACTGAGGGTCGCCCTCCCGCAAAATATGAGCCTCGACCGCCTGCGGACCACCGGCCCGGAGCCGCCGTCGTCCTACGATTCGCAACGAAACGAGATCGTGTTTCAGCCCGTCTACCGAACTCAGCAGGGAATGTCGGCCACCTACCGACTCCGCCTGATCGCCAAAGGTCCCGGATCGGGCACGTTCGAGGCGACCGCCACCAGCGCCGAATACCCCAACGGCTTCCGCGCGTCGGTCCCGATCACCGTGGCGCAGTAAACCGCGGAAAAAGCCGCCTCCAAAAAAAAGCGACGCACGGACAAACCGCACGTCGCTTTTAAGAAATATTTGATCCGAGACAACGGCCCCGGGTTGTCGTTCCTGCCGACAGCTAGACTCTTCTGCGGCGAAGGAGGCGTTCAGACCTCTTCTTCGTCTTCTTCGTCTTCATCTTCGTACTCGTATTCCCATTCGTCTTCGTCGTCCAGATCGTCTTCGTCCAGGTCTTCCTCGTCCAGATCGTCTTCATCCTCGTATTCATAGACCCATTCGATATCGTCTTCGTCGTCGTCTTCATCTTCATCTTCTAGCGGAGCGTCTTCTTCGTCATCGACTTCTTCCCATTCGACGTCTTCTTCATCGACGTCCTCCCACTGGTCGTCGTCGATCTCTTCCCAGTCATCGTCTTCGTCATCCCATTCTTCTTCATCCTCTTCGTCCCAATCGGTGTCCTCATCGTCCCAGTCTTCATCCCAATCTTCATCGTCTTCATCGTCCAGATCGTCCCCCAAGACCAACGGCGCGACCTCGTCGGTGGAAAGAGAAAACCGGTGGTCCTTTTCCAGGGCTTCCCAGGGTTGGAATTCGCTATTCACTTCGCTCACCTTCTTCTGCAAAAATGGGAACAAATCGGGCCAGAGATCGTCGTGGAGGCTTCGCGCCGCACGTGGTGGAAATCATCTCGTCGATGAGACTTATTTTATCATCTCGGCGGGTGGTGGCAATTGAGGGGGACGAAGGAATCAAGCAAAACCCGGCCGGTTGGAGGGACGCCGGTTCATTGCGAGTCGACCGGCTCAAGGGAGGATTATTGTCGGACCCGAAAAATCGGTCTGGCTGATCGTTCCGATCACGCGGTTTATTGCGATTCCGGTTTGATTTTATCTATCGGCGAGCACCCGAGGGAAACTTTTTCCTCATTTCGGGAAAATTCCGACATCTTTTCCCTTCTTTTTTCTTTTCAACGGCCGAAGTCGGGAGAACCGGCGGAAGGATTCACGCGAATCGCTGCATCTGGTCGCGACGAGGGAGATCGTCCAGGTTTTTCAGCCCGAACGTCTTCAAGAATTTTCGCGTGGTGCCGTAGAGAAAAGGACGCCCCAGCTCCTCCTGACGACCGGTGATCTTCACCAGATCCATCTCCATCAATTGACGCAAGAAATCGGTGCAGCGGACCCCACGGATCTTCTCGATCCTCGCCCGCAAGACCGGTTGGAGATAAGCCACCACCGCCAGCGTTTCGAAAGCGGGTTGGGTCAATCGAATTTCGACCGGCTCGGGCATCCAACGGCGCATCCAAGACGCGAATTGCGGTCGCGTTCGGAGCTGGAATCCCCCGGCCACCTCGACGATGCGAATCGCGCGATGCCGACGATCGTAGTGCCGGTTGAGCGTGCGAACCAGCTTCCGCGTCTCGTTTCCCCCAGAAAGCGACGCCAGTTGTGAAATCTTACCACTGGAAAGCGGTTCCCGGGCGAGAAACAGTACCGCCTCGACCGAGGAACGTTTGCGGATCGCCTCGTGAGCAACAAAGGGGAACAAGACATCGCCGGGCAAAGTCTCTTCTTGGTCCGAGTCGGGCGAAGAGATCGGACCGAACGGAGGAGGAGCATCGCCGAGAAACGATCCGGTCGAAGCGGAGAGGCGAGGAATGAATCGCTGCGACCAGCTTCCCGGCCGCTTCGCTGCATTCACGAGAGGATGCACCCCCGCTCGAGTTTGCCACGTCATCACGAAACCTACAGCCCTTTCCAGGAGCGAATCTGACGGAGCACTTTTTCGATGGCTCGAATCGGGTCCCGGTCGAGCGATTCGAAAGGTCGAGTGTACGCGCTCGCATTGCCATCGGGAGCGGCGAAGCAGGAAAAACGATACCATTCCCGCCGGTCCCCCCAGGTTTCCAGTCGATAATACGTCGCTCCGAGCTCGACCAGTTCCTTTTCCAATCGGGCGAAACGGTTCTGCTCACCCACGGCCAACGCCCCCGGGGCCGGCTTCTCCCGATAAATCCCCTTCTCCAGTGGGATTTCCCGGGCACTGGTCTCCTCGAAGCCGGTTCGCGACATCCGAGTTGCCGCCTCGGTCGAGCCCCTGTCGGCCGGAAAAGAGCGGGGCGTTTCGGAAGCGTTCGCGAGAACTCGAGAATTCGGGGTTGCCGCCAAAGGGCGTCCCATCGTGTCGGGCGCGCCGTTTCGCGAGAGACCTTCGAGCGATGGCGAAGGAAAATGACCTTCTCGATCAGCGACATTGCTTGTTTGCAGGGCCTCGATCGGCGAGGAAAAGCCGAGTGGGCGCGCGCGGGACGAATCGGTCGAGTCCTCGTTGACCGAATAACGGGGCGCTTCGGGAAGCGGTGCTTCCTCTTCCGCTTCGGGGGAAATCCATTCGGGAAAGAGATGGGCCGCGATCTCGCGGCTTGTCTCCGGCAGCGCGGTCCACGCGATCGCGATCAACGGGATGACCACAATTCCAGTGAGCATCACCATGACCCGACAAAAAATAATGAGGGAAGATTCTTCCGTGGAATGAGCCAAGGAGTGCCTCCTTTCACTTCTGCGGCATCGCGGCAGACGGTGCGAGAAGACAGCTTCCTTGCCGTCGTCGATTCCCGGCACCATTGCCGTTCGTCTCCTCCGCGCCGCCATGTTCGTCTCCGTGGCGCGGAAAGCACGCTGCCGGACATTGTAATCGCCCCAGGGGGAATCCGACAATGCCAGTTTCGGCAAAAACCAACTCCGCGACTCTCCAACACCGGACGAACCCCGGTGGTCCAAAAGTCAACACCTCCCCTTTTGCTTATCCTATTCACTTTCCGGCAAGCTCAGTATGGTGAGCATCAGATGCCAGCCGGAACCGCCGCTGAGGGCGTCGGTCTTTTCCGATTCCACATCGACCGGACCGACTTCCCCGGCACAATAGCATCCGAAAAGCGGAATGCCCGTCGGCATCGCGGGAACGAGCGCCTCGAGTTCATCCTCGTAACGTTCCAGCCGACTGCGACGGCCCGCGCAGTTGAACCCCAGCGCCAGGACCGGCTCACCGGCTATCTTTTCGGAGACTTCTTCACCGGCCTCCTTCGCCGAAGCGATCACCCGATCCTCCAGGTTGGCGAAACGACCGGCCATGGCCACCTCGAAATCGCCTGAGAGGAGCACCGCGACGGCGCTGTCGGGATACTTCTTTCCCTCATCATAGACGAACGTCTGGCCCGGATTCTTGTTCGCGCAACCGCCGGTGATGGGAAAGTCTTCGCCCAACTCCTTCTGCACCCCCTCGACCAGGTAGCGGATCTTCGGCGAATGGGCATCGGCCAGGAGCAGGCACAGTCGGGCGTCTTCCTTCTCCGGGAGTTCGGCCGCCAGTTTTTTCCCCGCCGCGTGCAGGAGCTTCTTGATCTCCTCCTCTTGGTTATCGAAAATCATCCGGGCGGTCCCCAGTTCGGTGACCAGCGCGGAGTCGACCTCGACCGCCTCCCCGCCGAGCGCGAGCAGGCTGATCGCGTCGAAATCGGTGCAGGTTTGGCGATCGAAAGAACCGTAAGTCGCCAGCCCGACAATCTTCGTCGCCGGAAACACTTCGGCCACGCCCGCGAGCACCTCTGCCTTCGCCTCGGGCGTTTCGAAACATTCCGACATCAACACCAGTTCCGCCTCGGCTCCGGCGAGCTGCTCTTTGAGCATGTCGGCCGCTTTTTGGCCGGTCGCTCGGGCCTGACCGCCCTCGTCATCGAAGGCCAAGCTCGTGGCGACGACCATCTCTTGCCCGTCCCCGGCGAGTGCTTCGGAAGGAACCACCCAAGCCGGGCCCCACAGAACCGCGATCATCAGCCCGAAAAGGGGCAACGCACGCATCGATTTCATAGCATTCATCAGAGGTTCCTTTCTGGATACTATATCCGTTTCTCAATTGATTCCGCGTTGGAATCATCACATTCATCGCGTATATTTATGATTGTATTCCATATATCAATGGTCAATTTATAATACTCTTCTATTTTTTCGAAGGTCATTTCATGTGCATTGTTATGACGACTGCCATCAACAGTTGTCCCAAAGTGCCTGCACATATCATAGACTTTTATGAATGCTTCAAATCGAATAATGATATCTTGATCGAGCGAATGCTCTTTGGCTATTGCCTGAAAAATCTCTTTTGGCGACCTAACTTTATTATTCTGAGGATCTGGATCATTTTGTCCCAGAAGCTGTGAAACACTCAGTCCTAAAGTGGCTGTAATGAAGACACACCTCTCTTTTAGATCATCTACTTTATCAGGATCTTTCTTGTACTCCTTTTCAAGTTCTTCCCAGTATTTTTTAGCTACACGGAGTGAAAACAATTGGAGGTTTGCGAGGTCCTCATTATCATCACACCCTGAATCATATTGAGCAAAGTTAGTCATATTTTTTTCAATACTTCGAGGAGCACATGCCCCAGGGGATTTTGTTGTCCATGGCCCCGTTTTCGCCGATCGCGTCGCCTTGCCAGCGGGACCAGGCCAACGGTCGGCGGCGGAACTCCGGCAACTCGGCCGCTTCGCCCCAGTCGCGCAATCCGGTGCCGTCGGCGTCGTGGACCAGCACCGAGAAACAGAACTCCCGCCCGGCGCCGGGGCGGATCTCCCGAATCGGGCGCAGTGAAATCGCGCACTCGTAATAGGTCACCCCCTCGGTGTGCCAGACCTTCACCTCCCCGTCCACTTCCGGCAATTCTTCCGGCGACCGCGGTTTCGCCGTTTCGGCCAGCGAGGCCATCTCCGGGGTGGCCAAGCTCTTCAGGCTCGCCGTCTCGTCATCGGAAATCAGCAGATATTCGTGCCGATGGACCGGGTCGGTCGGCTCGGTCCCGGTTCGGGCCTTCTTCGAGGCGATCGCCAGTTGCACGGCGTCGCGGGCATCCTCCCCGGCGGGCTGCCGGCGATCCTCTTCCACCGCGACGAGCACGTAGAAATTTCGCCGACTCCAGGCGGTCGAAATGGTCGTCTTCTTGCCGTCCTTCTCCCAGGAGACCGGAATCGCGTCGTCCCAGTCCTCCACCTTGCCGTCGATCGACGGCTTCAGATAAGGCGCACAGGTGCAGTGGACGTCCCGCTGAAAACGCAACTTCTCAAGACCTGCCGCTAATGTGACCGCTATCGGATAGCGGTTGTCTTCCCGGTAAACGCCCTTGGTGATCGAGAACGGGACCCGAATCGTTTCGCCGCCCGGAACTTTCACCTGCTGTTTCTCAGGTTGGGACTCCCAACCCTCGGGCAATTCAAGATCCACGTAAGCGCCGTCTTCGACCTCTTTGAAGTTATGCACGTCGACGTAGAGCACCGGCATGTGCGACGGCGAAACAGGAAGGCCGCTGATCCAGACCGTCATGTCCAACTCGTCCTTCTCCTCTTGAGCCGATGAATGTGAACACGCGATCATCACGGCGCTACCCAAGACCACGGCGAGGGAGAATCTTTTCCAAGCTGGATTCGTCCGATTCATGTTCTGCTCCTTTCCGAAAAAATTGGTGCTCATTCGGCGGCGACCGGTCGACGGCTCCGCGGCCCATGACCGGGACGCGGCCCCAACACCGCCTCGGCGTACTCTTCGACCTGCTCGGGCGTTTCGAAGTACTTGTCGTAAACCCAATGGTCCTCATACTCGCACCGTTCGGTGGTGTACTCTCGACAAATCCCCGGCCGGGTCTCGTAGATGCCGCACAGGTTGTCCTCGCGAAGATGTTTGCAGGCCGTGTGGACCAGCAGATACCACTCCTCCTCCTCGACGAAGACGCTTGCCCGATCGTGCAGCAGAAACCACCGCATGAAATCGAACTCTTTCCAATCTTCCGGCTTGTCGATCGGCAGGGCGAAATACCGGCAGCATTTCGCCGAACAGTGCATGCAAAGATTTTCGTCGGGGCCGATTTCCTCGCGGGATTTCTTTTTTACTTCCATCGATCTTCTTCCTTGAAAGAAAGGTTGCCTTCCTGGATATCTGTTTGAAATAAGCAAGTCATCGCTGTTCGAGTCGACGGAGTTTCACACACGCCTCACGGAGACTTCGGGCCGTCGCGATTTCGGGATAGCCCCGGGCCAAGCGTTCCATTTCCGGAAGCAAGGACGGATCTCCCAGTTCGCCCAGCGCCACGGCCGCCGCCTGTTTGACCTCCATCGTATTTTCATGGGTTGCCACCGCGCGAAGCAGTGTCGGCGCCGACTGGGGATCGCCGACTTTGCCCAACACCCAGGCCGCCGCTGCACGATAAGAGGGCGTCATCACGTTATGCAGAAAGACGTTCGGCGGTTCGGGCACATCGCGAACCATCTCGGGGACCTCCTCGTCGAGTATCCGTCGGCAGAGGGACATCGATTGGGGATCCTCCAGTGTGCCCAGCGTTCGCAGCAGCATGAAACCGACCCAACTGCGGACGCGCCCCGGTTCCTTTTGCCGGTACCGCACGAGCGTCTCGCGAACGCGGTCGGACCACTTCGGACGTCGCGCGACGACCGAGAGCAGGTGGGCCGCACGCGATTCGGCGCTGAGCACGCCCGTGGAAACCGCCGGAGGCGAGAAGGTGCACGCGTGACGCAGCGCTTCATCGGGCTTGGCGTTCGGATCGCCCAGCACATCCAGGCAGGTTTCCACGACGGCATCCGCACGACCGCTCCGCTGAATCAATCGCGCGATCACCGTCTCGTAGGCGTCGTTCTCGAAGAAGATGCCGCGGTCGCTGTCGATCGGCACCGAGAGCAGGAGCTTGTCGGTGATGGGAGCGGTTTTCCCGGAGGCCATCCGTTCGAGGGATTCGGCGATCCGGAAATGGATGATCGAACTGTGGCTGCCCATCAACCAGTTGTGATCGGCGGTGCGGAAGGTGTAGAACCAGAACTCGGCGAGCTGGTCAAACTGGTCGATCAACATCGATTCGCATGTCGGCGTGCCGATACGACCGAGTGCTTCGGCGGCCGCGCCCCCGAGATGATCGGGCATGGCGGTCCAACCGAATTCGTGACTTTTCTCCGCCTTCACCTGTTTTTTGAGACCGCTCTGGTGGAGGAGGTCTCCCAAAAGCGGCACGGCCTTCTCGTCGCGGAGATGGCCCAATGCCCGAATGGCGGCCAGCCGCGCGGTGAGGCTTCCCAGGGCCCGCTCACTGACAAGAAATTCCCGCAGCGCGGTTTTCGCCGCTTCGTTTCCGATGTGGCCGAGCGTTTCGGCGGCCAGTTGCGCCTCGACCAGATCGCCGCTTCGAAGCCGGGCCATCTGGCGGTCGATGATCTCGGGCCAAGGAGGATTCGCCTCGGCGCGACTCCAAGCGGTCAGTGCTTTTTTGCGCTGCTCGAACTCGGGGTCGTCGGCACTGGGAATCGGCGGCACGTCGAGCCCTGAGAGATGCTCCACCGCGACCGCCGCCGCTCGGGCGACCACGGGCGAATCATCATTCAGCGCATCGAGCAAGGGTTGCCAGGTTTCCGGAGTTCCACAAGTGGACAGAGTCACACAAGCGTTCATGCGTACGGTATCCACCGGATCCTGCAATAGGGGGACGACGGATCCCGCGCTCATCCGATCCCTCAACATGGCGAGCCGTTGCAGGGCCGCGATCCGCATGCCCGGGTCGGGATCGTGCAATCGCTCCGACCATGTTCGGAGTTCCATCGCGCGTCCCGAAGGAAGTCGGTGAGGTTCGAAATCGTTCGGGAGCTCCTCCAAGCGATAGCTGTTCAGCGCGGCGACTTCCCGAAATCGATCGAATTGCTGGTTGAGCACTCCTCCGTTGGCGGCGTTGTTTCCGCGGAAGCGGATCGGTGCCCGGGATCCGGTCAAGTCGGCCGGCGACTGGAGGGTCGCCACCGGCACGGCCCGATCATAATCGGGGGCCTCTTGGCGGAAATTATGGCAGCCGGTGCAGGCCCGCTGTTCTCCGGGACGGACGTAGATCCAGCTCATTTCGTTGACCACCGCACGGCCTTCGGCATCGACCGCTTGCAGCGCGAGTGCCCGATCGGCCGGAACCTCGAGGTAGAAAGAGCCGTCCTCGGCCAGCGGCACGGTCCCCAGTTCAACGGCCTCCACGCCGACATGCCCGTACTGGTGGAGGGCGGCGCGGAGCGTCACCGGCTTGCCCTGCAGCACGCGCACCGCGGTGACCCGATCCCAGTCGCCTTCGATCTGCTGGGTGTTTCGAATGTCGTTGCAGTACAGAAAACCGCTTTTGTGGAAATCGTCGACCGCCTGTTCCTCGAGCGTTCCGGCGAGCGAATGCGGTTTCGGACGCCGCGACGCATGCACGATCGAATGTTGCGTCGAGTCCCTCGGTTCCACGCCGGGAAAGAGGGCCACGCACTTGCCGGTCGACGGGTCGAGCACCCCGAACTGGAACTTTCGGGTCGTGCAGAGTAATCGTCCGTCGGGTAAGGGGGCGATATCGAAGAGACTCACTTCGCTGGGCATACGATGGTGATCGACCTTCCCACGCAAGAGCACGTCGGCCACCAGCGGCCCCCGATTCGAGAGGCAGGCGATGCGGCCGTCGGCCAGCGGGGCGGGAGATCCGAAGCCGTAATTACGCAGCCAATTGTAGGGATGTTCCGCCCCGGTCGGCCGGTCGTAGCGAATAGCACCCCGGTCGGGACCGATGATCGTCTGTCCACCCGTCCCGTCGCTCCGAACGGCGTGGATGCGCGTCTCCACTTTCGCCCGTTCCATGAAGTTGTCGTGCCGCACCATCGCGATCCGGCCGTCGGTCATCAGCGTCGGCTGAGCATCGGCCACGATGTGGTACGTCAGCGGCTCGATCTCCCCCTCGGGCGAAACGGTGAATAAGCTCCGGGCCGTGTTGGCGTGATACTCGTCGCGGCTGCCGGTCCGGCTCGATGCGAACACGATACGACCATCGGGCAGATATTCCGGATCGTAATCGTGCCACGGGCCGTCGGTCAACTGGCGGATTTCCCCGCCGGCGAGCGGCATCTCGTAAAGATGATAGAACTTCGTCCCCTCGGGCACCATCGCGAAGACGACCCGATCGCCCTGGAAGGAAACGTTCGGCGAGGCGACCAGTCCCTCACCGGCGTCGACCAGGAGGGAGATCTTCGCCTCCGGGCCGGTGCCTTGGGCAAAGTACATCTTCCGACCGGAAACGGCCGGCGCGGGCGTGTCGTATTCATAATACGATTCCGTCCCGGGGATGGAGAATTTCGTCGTCGCCGCCTTGGTCGAATGGATCGGTCCTTGGCCGGTGATGAAGACGACCGCCTCGGGCCAGCGAAAATGCTCGCCGGGCTCGGTGAATCGATCGACCACCACCGGAGGTCCCCCGGGGACGCTTGCGTCGAAGACGAGCTTCTTCGGATCGCTCGGGGAGGCGGCGATCGAGAGGTTGCTCCACGGTGCGGTTCCCCGGGCCGGTCCGAGAACGGCCGCCGGCTTCCAGAGGGAATCGTCGTGATCGGCCTCGGTCCAGTTCTCATCGGCCTCTTTCGTCGCGAGCCAACGCTCGTCGGTGACGATCCGTTCGACTTCCCCGCCGGGAAAATGCATCTCGAGCGTGGCGACCACCCCCGCCGATCCGCCGAGGGATCGTCCCTGCACCGCAATCACGTTCGCCCCTTCCAGCAGGCGATCCTCGATATGGAATTGTTCCACCGTTCCCCAGGCACTGCCGCTGTAACTGAGCTCGCGGGCGAAGAGCCGGCGATTGATGTGCAGTTCGTAGCCGTTGTCGGCGGTGATCCAGAAAATCGCTTTTTCCGGCACTCGGTCGAGGTTGAATTTCAAACGAAAATAGGCGATCGCCGTATCGGCCAGCCCCTCGGGCGAGGTCCAAATCCACTGGGCCCCTTCCAACGGACTCGCTTTCTCCCGAGCCGCTTGGGGAGAAGCCTCCTCCGTCAGAGCTTGTGAACTCAGGAATACGAAGATACCAAGAATGATCGTCGAGAAAGAGCGCATGGAGAATGTCTCCTGGAGATGAAAGCAAATCGGAACAGACATACACGATCCATGATCCCCTGCGGCCCGTTTTTTCTTGGGACTGTCTGGAGAAACAGGAGGTTTCCACAACCGATGAACCGTGAAAACCGGCGGAGGTTCGTCACTCTCCCTTCAAGAATAGCAAATTGCTTCGGGATTCTCCACCATCGAAGACGACGGAACCCCATTTTTCGGAAAGTTGGCTTTCTCGCCCGAAAAACCGAGAGAGAGTTCGATTTTCCATTCCGAACGAATTATCATGGAGGAAGACAGGGACACCGGGTCGGCAGGGAAATCCCCTTCTCCGAAGAAACGCTATCCGAAGAGCAAAGGAACTTGCCCCCATGTCGAAGGATTTTCTCACGCGCCTTTTGCAACAACTCTTCAGTCGATTCGGTCTTCTTCGACGAAAACGGATCCCGGCGCGATCCCCCGCGACGATTCGCCGGCGACGCGCCGACGGTCCCCATCGATGCCCGCCGCCGCCGAGAGGTCCGTTCTTCGGACACTCCGGAAGTGGAGAAGGCGATCCTCGTGTTTGAATAGGAATCGAACGGAGGAGCCGTCGCTTTACTTCAACGTTTCTTCGAGAGACCATTCATTGTGGAGGGTTGTTTCCTTCGGGATGCAGATGACTCCATCGCGAATCATGCCGAAATCCATCTCGTTGGTGTCCTGAACGCCGTTGGGATTAGTGATGCGGACCCGCTCCCCCACGCGGCAATTCTTGTCGACGATCGCCTCCTCGACGACCGACTCAGCCCCGATGCCCATCTCCGGAAAACCGGCGACACTGTCGGCCTCTTGCTCTGCCTCGCTGGGATAGTAATCGTTTCCCATGACGATCGAACGGCGGATGACCGCACCCCGCCGAATGTGGCATCGGACACCGATGATGCTGTTCTCGATCACCACACCGTCTTCGATGATGCAGCCGTCGGCGATGAGACTGCCGGAGATCTGGGCACCGTCGATGCGCGAGGGAGGCAGAAATCGCGGATTGGTGAACGTGGGCGATTCCGGCAATGAAATGGCGAAATGCGGCTCTCGGGCGGCGAGATTCAGGTTCGCCTCGAAAAACGATCGAATCGTTCCGATGTCTTCCCAGTACCCGTCGAAGAGATGAACCTGCACGTGTTTCGTGCGGATCGAGGCGGGAAAGACCTCTTTGCCGAAATCCTGGTAATCGGTCTTATCGAGTGCCTCGAGAAGCGTTTCCCGGTTGAACAGATAAATTCCCATGTTGGCCAGGCAGTCGCGTCCCCGGGATTCGATGCCCCGCTCGTCGATCCAGGCCGGATCGGTTCGCACGTGACTCAGCTCCTCTTCGGTCTTCGGCTTTTCCAGGAACCCGCAGACCCGACCGTCATCCTCTAATCGCATGATCCCCAACCCACCGGCATCCTTCGAGGCAACCGGCACGGCGGAGATCGTCACATCGGCTTCCGCTTCGAGATGAGTCCGCATCATTTTGTCGAAGTCCATCCGGTAGAGCTGATCGCCGGAGAGGATCAACACGTATTTGACGTTCCGCTGTTGGATGTAACGGAAATTCTGGCGAACCGCATCGGCCGTTCCCTGATACCAGTTCATGTTCCCATCGGTCTGCTGCGCGGCGAGAATCTCCACGAAGCCGCGACTGAAATGATCGAACGAGTAGGATTGCATGTGATGATGCAGACTCGCGGAGTTGAACTGCGTGGCGACGTAGATTCGGTCCAAACCGCTGTTGAGACAGTTCGAAAGGGGGATGTCGATCAACCGGTATTTTCCGGCGATCGGAACCGCCGGCTTGGCACGGAATTTCGTGAGAGGATACAGTCGGGTTCCACGTCCTCCCCCCAATATGAGGGCAACCGTATTCTTCATGGTGTATTTTCACCTTCCTGCCGGGGGCAACATTCGCATCAAGGGCTCCTACGAAACGCCTTGCGGCATTTCTTCCCGGCGTCGAAACCCCATCGGACTTTTCGATTTGAACTCTATGGGAAGCGAATCCATCGCTCTCTACTACGTTTTACCCCACATGCAGCATTATAGCAGTCCGTTCGGGGCGGCATAAAGGTGGACGTCGCCCGAATTTCGATAAATGCAATGCCAGGGAAATAATAAACAAGGATCATAGAAGCATCGAGAAAAGGGGAGGAACCCGCCCCGAATCCCCTCAAATGAAACTCTAGGTTAAATACACAACTTAAAAACCCCATCTCCGAGTCATTCGGGGGATGGGGCATTCGATGATTTTCTTCTTCCAAAAGGACGCTCGCCGGAATCGTTCACGGGGCTGCTTCCGCGTCGTTTTCCGACGAGGTCGCGTCTTCCGAATCGGTCGCCTCCTGCTTCTTCGACGCTTTTTTCTTATCGGCGAGGGCCTCCAGTCGGGCCACTTCCTGTTGTTGTCGTTCATTGAGGACTTCGAGAATACGCTGGTCGCGTTCCATCTTCAGAAGCGACATCCGCAAACGAAGCATCTCCATCGCCTGGAAATAATCCTCCTGAATGCGATAGATCGTCTCGCGCTGGTCGGAAGTGACCACTTCTCCGTAGTAGTTCGGCAGGCGACGGTAGAATTCCTTCTCCACGACCACATCCCGCATGGCGGGATTGTCCGGAACCAACGCCTGTTTTTCCAGCTCCAGGCGTGAAGAGCGGGCGGTTTCCGAGGAGTCGACCTCGAATTCCACGTCCTCTTGAGCCGGAAGAGTTCCGGCGAAAAGGAAACACACCGAGAACAACAATAATCCCATTCCCATCTTTTGCAAGTCGCTCCTGTTGTACGTGCGTACGGCCATTTCTACCTCTCTCCAATCTGAAATCTTGTGTCATTTTCTTGCTTCCTGCGAAGGCGATGGCGAGGCTCCCTTCCCACCGTGGCCACTTTCCGGGGACCTCTCTCAAATAGGAAGACCCTAGTCGGCGGCAATTCCGTCACTTTTATAACTATCATTACAAGATTTCATTCGTTTGTCAAGGGCATAATCACATAAGAATAATTTTCATTCGTTTGACAGAGCACGGGAGTGAAAGCGTCTTTGAAAAACACGCTGATGGAGGACTCCTGATCGAGATTCTTCAAAAAGTCGATCACATATCGGGGATCCATCTTCACCTCGGCCGATTCTCCTTCGAAGGCGATCGGCATCTCCACGCGGGATTCTCCATCCTCGGCGCCGTGGGCCATCAGTTCCAAATTGCCTTCCCCGAAACGGAAGAGAACGCCCCGTCGCTCCTCCGACGTGACGATCGCCGCCTGACGCACCGAAGCGAGCAGTGAACCGACGACGAACTCCACCGATTTCATTTGCGTCGTATCGGGCAAGACATCGCGCCAGCGTGGGAAGCGTCCTTCGACCAGCCGAGTGACGAACGTCGTCTTCCGACTCTGCAAAATACAGCGATTCTCTTGGATATCGATCAGGACATTCCCTTCCGGATCGGCCAGCGAACGTTCGAGCAGATTCAGCGTCTTGGTCGGCAGGATCGCCGAGGCCGCCTCGAGCGAGGAGCCGGTCGATTGGATCGACGCCTGTTGGCAAGCCAGACGGCGGCCGTCGGTGCCGACGGCGAAGAGCGTGTCGCCTTCCATTTCGAACATCACCCCGCTCAATGCGTACCGATTATCTTCGGCGTCGGTCGCGAAGGCGGTCCGGCGGATCAATTCCCGAAAGATCCGCGCCGGCATTTCGAAATATTCGGTCGCGTCGAACGGAAAGACGACCGGAAATTCCTCCGAAGACTGGGTCGGCAACTGGAACTGGCTGTGCTGGCCCCGGAGAATCGTCCGCCCCTGGGAACTCTCGATCTCAATCTTTTCGTCGTGACTTTCTTGCAGAATCATGCGAACCCGTCGGGTCGGGAGGATCGCCTCGCCGGGCTCACTCACTTCGCCCAGAGGCACTTCCATGCGAATGCTCGTTTCCAGGTCGGTGGCCATCAGGACCATGTGGTCCTCGGCGACTTCCATCTTCACGTTCTGGAGGATCGGTTTGGGACTCCGCGTCGAAACCACCGCCGCGGTCAGCGCAAAGGCCCCGGCGAGTTTTTCCCGTTCACAAACTAGTTTCATCGAAAATTCCTTTCCTGGTATCATCCTGTTTCATCGCTCCGCGCAGAAATGCCCGGGCGGAAATATCGTTTCAAACGGTGTGCCGACAACCTACGCGAAAAAAGAAAAGAGCGCGCAAACGGTACGGCACTCCAATATAACGGGAGCCGCCTTCCTTCGCCAGGATGCAAAGGGCGATTCCTTCGGTGAACGGCGAAAGAACTGGTCCACGAGCCCATGCCGGGAGGAAGATCGACCGAAGGCTTTTCCGGATCGACCAATGGTTCGAGAGGTCGTTGGACGTGCCGGAAAGGAGCGGCTTATTATTAATGGTTCTTCCGACATTTTAGTGGCTGATTTATGAGTCCTTGTCGTCGAGATCGATTGGCTCGGCTCGGATTCACCAACCCAAGCAGGGGGGCGTTCCCTGCTGCGCCCTCCACCATCTCCGCCTCCTGGAGGCCTGCGGCCGTGCGGGTGCGAGGCGAAGATGGCTCCGGCCGAAGCAGGGGACGAATCGAACGCTTTTTACGCATGACAATTGGATTTGCGTATCATTGCACTTCGGCACTAGCCATTAAATTTCCGGAAGAACCTTATTAATAGTAGTTATTAATAATTAAGTGTAATAGTAGTCCGGCGGCAAGAGGTGTCGATGAAGCCCCTTCTCTCTCGATAAGTTCTGTCCGCGCGTTCGGTTACGGAGATTCTTAAGAGGGGGAAAACCTGTCGAACGGATGTAGAGGACGCGTCGAGGGGATGTTCAGGAAGTGACGAAATTCTCGAAGTGCAAGAACCGATGTCGATAAGCGGCCCTGCATCGACATCGACCGACCGACCACGAACAACTTATCCCCATTGCCGCCCGCCGTGAAAAGAATCGACCGTGCCGGCTCTTTCGAAGAGCGAAACCATGGTCTTCCTCCGGGGAATATGTGGATTATCGGAAAGTGAAGCCGGGGGCTTTAGCCGAATGGGAAAATTGAGGAGTATGGGCGATTTCGCCGTGGCTTGCGTTTACTCATCTTCATATTCGACATTGCGGATCATGTGGAGAAACTGCCCGATCGACTTGCAACGGTTGTTCAAATTCGGTTCGATGCAGGAATGGATCGCTTCGGCCAATTTCTTATTGATGTCGGGGCGGTGCAGGCTGATGTGATCGGGATTCTGGTCGTGCGACATGGCGGCCAGGCCGGTGGTGCCCCTGGGCCAGGGAAGCGTTCGAGTGCAGAGTTCGTAGATGGTGACGCCGAACGAGAATATGTCGAGTCGTTGGTCGGTCTTTCGCCGACGGATCAGCTCCGGGGCCATGTAGTTCGGCGTGCCGGTGCGGTTACCCGGTTCGAGATATTTCCCCTCGGCCGGGACGCTCAAACCGAAGTCGGTCAGCTTGAGAATACGGCCGTCGCCGGTGAAGATCAAGTTCCGCGGACAGATATCGCGATGGATGTATCCTTTCTCATGGACCAAGGAGATCGCTTCGGCGACCTGCCGGATGTAGTGCAATCGGGCCCCGGCCATCAGGTCCTGCTTGACCATCAGCACGTTGTTCAGTCCCGTGCCTTCGAGATATTCCATCACCAGGTACTGCGATCCGTCGGTGGTGAGTCCCTGATCGAGCGTTTTGACGATGTAAGGGTGATCGAACTGGATGGCGATTTCCCCTTCGGAAGGCTTCTTGATCTTATAGTCTTTGAATCGGGCCTCGAACTCCTGCGTTTTGTTCTTGTCGAGAATCTTCAGGGCCACCAACTCACCCGACTCCCGATCGCGCGCTTTGTACACCTTCGACATGCTTCCGGAGATCGCTTCCTGAAGCAACTGGTAATCTTCCCGGTAGTCGAGACGTTTTTTCGCGAAAAACCTGTCCAAGAGGCCCATTTTTGTTTTCTCCTGTTTTCCGGAAATCGCAGGGGGAAGAGTTTTTGGTTGGATCATGCAACGGGCGGAAAAAGGGGTGACGTTCTTCGCAACTTGACGGAAGATCGGCGCGATCGATTCGCGTCGAGTTCGTGAAGTCGGATCGAAATCTTCAACACGTTACTTGCCGCAGTAATCGATCGCTCGGGCGATTTCGCTCTTCAAGTCGGGACGTCGCACGATGCGGTCGATGAAGCCGTGTTCGAGCAGGAATTCACTGGTCTGGAATCCTGGGGGAAGTTCGATGCGGATGGTCGCCTTGATGGTCCGCGGTCCGGCGAAGCCGATCAGTGCCTTCGGTTCGGCGAAGACCAGGTCGCCCAGCGAGGCGAAACTGGCGGCAACTCCGCCCATGGTGGGGTTGGTCAAGACCGAAATGAATAACCCCCCCGCTTGATTGAAACGTGCCAGAGCGGCGGAGACCTTCGCCATTTGCATCAGCGAGAGGATGCCCTCGTGCATGCGTGCCCCGCCGCCGCTGCCGGAAACGATGATCAACGGCAACTTTTCTTCGGTCGCCCGTTCGATGGTCCGGGTCAACTTCTCTCCGACGACCGAACCCATGCTTCCCATGATGAAGGAAGAGTCGGTCATGCCGAAGGCGACCCTTCGAGCCCGAACCCGACCGGTGCCGACCACGGCCGCTTCTTTCAGTCCGGTGCGTTTCTGATCGGCCTGGATTCGCTCGGGATAAGGTTTGCGGTCGACGAACTCCAACGGATCATCGGGCACCAGCTCGGCATCCCACTCTTCGAAGGTCCCTTCATCGAGCATTTGTCCGATACGCTGTTGGGCCGAGACATACCAGTGGTAGTCGCACTCGGGACAAACGCCCATGCGCTTTTCGGCCTCCTTGCGGAAGATGGTCGCCTGGCACCCGGGACATCGGACCCAGAGTCCCTCGGGAACTCCGCGTTTGCGCCGTTGGGAAACATTTTTCCTGGTTTCGGTCACTTTGGCCATGGAGGATATCCTACTCAAAAAAATGATTCGATGTGTATTCGACGATGTGAAACACGGAAAAACGAACTCACGTTTTTCCTTCGCCCTCGAGGGCAAGTGCCCGGAGCCGGCGCAATCGCTCGCCGTAATCGTCGGCCTTCATCAGGCCGGTTCCCACGACGAATAACTGGGCCCCCGCCTCGGCACAAGAGCCGATCGTTTCGGTATCGACGCCCCCATCGACCGAGAGGAGCACTTTTCCTTCGGTCTTCTCGGCGAGATAACGGAGCTTCTCCAATGCCACCGGGTCGAACTCCTGGCCTCCGAATCCGGGCATGACGCTCATGGTCAATACCAGTTCGCAGTATTCGAGAAACGGCGCGAGTTTCTGAACCGGCGTGGGCGGATTCGAGACCAGCCCCGGCAGGGCACCGAGCCGGCGGATCTCGTCGAAAAGCGGACGGGGATCTTCGGCCACTTCGATGTGAATGCTCAGGTAATCGGCTCCCGCTTGGCGAAATGCTTTCAGATAGCGTTCCGGCTCCGAGAGCATCAGATGCACGTCCAACGGAAGCTCCGTCACCCGGCGAATCGCCGCCACGACCGGGACGCCGATGCTCAGGTTCGGGACGAAGTGGCCGTCCATGATGTCCAGATGGAGGACCTGGGCCCCGGCCGCCTCCAACGCGCGGATTTCCCGTTCCAGATGGGCGAAATCACTCGCCAATAGCGAAGGATTAATGACCGGACGGCTCTGGAGGAGATCTTGGGTCAACGTCGGCGAGGTAGGCATAAGCGGTCGTTCAAGTTATTCGAGAGTGTAATGAAAACAGCCAAGAAGGTTCGATTGGGCGATTCTATTATATGAGAAAGGGGTGGAGTTACAAAAGAGTTATCGGAAAATCCTCAGGGAAAAATTGGGAAAGAGCTGTTGGGAATCACGAAGAAATCGGGGTGGACCCCCCTTTTTGTGTTGAAACAAAAAAATAAAATAAATAAAATGAGGTGCTTTGATGAAGGAATCAGAACCTCCAGGAGTCGGGGACCCAGCCACCCATTCTTCCCCAGAAGCCCACCTTTTCTTTTTCGCGTTTCTTTTTCGACGAGTTCCCTTCACTTTCCCCGGAGGAGGTCTCTCCTTCTTCCGATTGGTGTCCGATTTTTTGCTGCGCGAGGGTGTTCTGTGGGGCGGGGATGTACTTTGAGAGCAAACGCGGCCAATAGCCTTCGAGCAGTTCGAGTGAATCGGAAACCCGGTTCTTGTAGAATCGGAGATTCGCCACACTGATCAGCCGCATCAATTCCGTGCGTTCGGCATCGGTGAAGGCGAGGCGGTAGAGCTTCATTTGATCGATCCAGACCTTGCCCGGCCCCCGCAGATCGAGACGCAATCGCAGATCGCTCAGTCCGTTCAGGGGAAGATCGTCGAGCGGGACGACCACCGGATGCCAGCGAACGCCCTCGACCGGTTCGGTTTCGCGGCAGCGCTGGAGGATCGTCGGGCCGATGGCGGCGGTTCGCACCATCGGCTTCCCGCGGTGCGATCCCTGGAGGACCAATTGCAGCGGCAGCGCATTCGCTTCTTCGGGAATCCCCAACCAAGCGGAGATGAACAAACGTCCCGTTTCGGTCGGCGGGAACGGGTCGCTGAAGACCCCCCCGCTCGGTCCGTCGCTGCTTAGCAAGAGGGAGCTGAGACCCTCGTGGCGATGTTCGCGGTCGAGTGCGGCGCGGCAGGCGGGATCGCCGTGCAGATTCCATCCCGGAATGAGCTGGTTCTCCGATTTGCTCTCGGACGATTCCATGACGATGTACTCGAAGTCGCCGTTGTGGAGCCCTTCGTGAGCAATGCCGACGCGCGAGGCGGCGACCCGTTCGGCGAATTCGATCAGTTTGCGGTTCAGTCGGCCCCCGGCGGCACAAAACTCTTCCGGCAGACCGACCTCGAGGTTCAGGGCAGTCGCCCGAGGATCGGAAAGGGAAACCGCGACCAAATCATACGGCTTGAGACTGACCTGCCAAGAAAGCTGATGGCCGTGCCTTCGAGGAGGATCGACGGCCCGGGTCCCACTGAGCTCCTCCAGACGGCATTTTTCCCGAACCTGAAACGTCAATCGGGCACTGGTGGAATAAGGGGCGTCGTTGATCAGATAGATCCAGGTCTTTCCGTCGTGACGGGCTTGGCGCAGCGTCAACGGCTGAATCGATTCGTGCCTCGATTCCCCGGGATGGATGGTTTCGAACGGAACATCGGGCAACCGGCGGTAACCGGCCAACCATTCCCCATGGGCGTTTTCCTGCCCCATTGGAAGAAGTCGGCTTCCATCGAAGAAGATGCGGCAGTCGTGTCGGGCCAGGTGGTTCATGAAACGGCGGCGATTCTGCATTCCCGAGGGAACCGCCTGGGTGGAGAGGAACGCCAGTACCGGGCGGTAGGGGGATTGTTCCTCGAACGTCGTCAAACGGCTCTCTTTCGGCAGATGAAAGAACAGCGAGCCGGGGTAGGCAACGTTTCGGGCGAAGGCGGTTCCGACGCCCATTTGGTCCATTTCCAAGCGTGTGGAGGCTTCGGCGAGCGACCACATCGGTGCGACGCGCTCGGGATGCAACAGCACCAATTTCCGATCGCGGAAGAGCGACAGATCGAACCCCAGGTAGAGCATCGCTTCGGAAAAATTGATCTTCCGTGGAAGCGAGGGGGCGAGTAATCGTTGGAGCAATTCGCCCTCGAACATATTCGCCCCGGCCAGGTAGAGGTTGGCGTCGTCGCGATGCTGGGCCAAGACCGCTTGCAATCGACGATAAAATCCGTAGAGTTCCCGGGCCCGCCACCGGAGCCATTCGTGCCGATATTCGTTCAGGAGTGCGTCCGCCCTCTGGGAGAATCGCCGGGGCCCTTCGGCAGCGAGGCGGATGCCGGTATCGCGCTGGAATCTGGCGATCGTCACATCGTCCATCCCCCAGGAGGGCGGCGGGAGTTGTGCGTAACCGTCGGGGGAAAGTTGGATCGCCAGACCATGAAACGAACGATGATGCGCGTAGCGACGGAGGCATTCCCGGGCGACTCGGAGCATCGCTTCTTGAACCCGGGGATGCAGCAGATTGTAATAGGCCGCCCTGCCGGAGGTGGAGGACGTCCGATCGCTGAGCGACTCGCCCTCGGGTCCGATCCAACGAAGACCGCGTTCGGAAGGCCATGGGTCGCCGGAGTGGGAAATTTCCGCTTCGAGTTCCGGCAGCGGGCTGCTGAAATCGAGCGCGCAGATGAGCGCCAATCCGCGGCGGTCGAACAATCGGGCCACCAGCTCGACGACATCCTTCCGTACCGGGTCCTCCCCTTGTCGCGCGAAGGCTCCGGAATCGTAGCGCGGCGTCGGCCGTACCAACTCGCTCGGGTACAGCGTGCTCCCGTCGGCCATCACCGAGAGCATCAGTCCTCCGTATCCGTGGCAATCGAGGTAGTCGGTCATTCGCGTGGCGGCCTGGTAGAAGGTTTGCCAGTCGTGCGCGCCGATCGGCCCTTGCAGGCTCGGGACCTTTTCGGCGGAGAAGTTCTCGGCCAGGTAGGGACGGTGCATATACGCGCAGAAAAGTCGCCTCGGGGGATGCTGGAACGCTTTGGGCAACCGATCAGGACTTCGATAGAGGCGGATCTTCCCGAACACGCACCGACGATCGTCGCGCTGATTGGTGATCAATATGATGGGGGCCTCCGACTTCGGCCAGAAGAGCATGCGGTGAATTTGCATGCCCGCGGTTTCCCGATGACCGAGAATACTTTCGGGGACGTCGACCCCCGAGTCGATCGAGATGGGCAAAAGCCCTCCCGCTGTGTTTGGTTCCAGAATGCTCACGCCGAACGTCTGCGGCAGATCGCCGGGATATTCGATCTCCAGCAAATACGGTTTGCCCGGGTTTTTGATCGGCAAGGTGTAGGCTTCCCACGGGGGGTGGTCGGCGTCGGCGGGGAGGCTGGCCATTTTGGCCAGCGGAGAATCATAGATCGTCAAATGTCCACTACTGAGAGGACCCTGCCAGAGTTTCTTCCACTGCTGCCACTGGTTGGTGGGATTGGCCATCTCGCCGATTCTTTCCGGCAGATTTTTCATCCGCGGTACCGGCATGTTCTCCCAATCGGGCATCTGCGGCACCTTCCATTCGGGCATCTTCGGAACGATCCGTTCCACGTTCGCCTTTCCGGCGAAGCGCTTCCACCACTGGCGATTGGTCGTATCGATCCGCTCGACCAGTTTGCCGCGGAGGTCCACTCCCACCGGACGCGGTGTCGGTTCCTGTTCGGCCACCACCACGCATTGGAACATCCGTTCGGCGAGCACGTCGTGGCGTTGTTTCCATCCCATCGAGGCCCGCAGGGGCTGGCGGGCGAAGGGAAGCCGTTTTCGCAGCGCGACGATCACCTCGTAAACGCCTTCCTCATCGGGCATTTCCATCGAAACCGGTTGGGGAGGCAGTGGAATTTGCCGCCGGGAAAGATCGATGGTTTCTTCGTGGACGACCGGCCCGCCGCGCGCCTTGCGAAGCGTGCAGTGGAGCTGAATGCCGTCGCGCAAAAGTCGGAGCGATTGTGAGTCGCCGGTGACCTTCTCGCTGGTCGAAGGGCCGTAGAGCGAAATATGCGGCATCGCCTCGAAAAGAAAAAGTGCGTTGGGGGCGAAAACCAAATGATCGCGGCCGGTGCGAATCCAGAGATCGTCACCAGGCAACCGACGCAACACGAGTTGATTCCCTTGGGAGTCCAGGGGGTAAATCACCGATTCACGAACCAGGTGCGAAAGCGCGATCTCCTTGCCGAAGCGATCGGACATCGAGGGGATCGTCTGCGAGTCGGCCGAGTTCGCCGAAACCGGTTTCGGGGCGTTTTCCTTGTCGGTGCTCCAGCGCATCCACAGCCGGGTCTGGTCGAGTTGGTGGGGATCGTCCGGGTCGATCGTGATTTGGAAACCGTCGAACGTTCGGGGACGATCTTGCCGAAACAGGACCTTGTTTCCCTCCAAATGCACTGCGCCGGGACATTGGGCATCGATGCCGAGCGGGACGAGTTCGGAGATCGTGCCGTGCCGGATTTCGATCGCTCCCTGCCACGCCCGCGGAGTGCCGCCGCCGAAAGTACAGGCCATCCGGATCACCCCCGGCGATGGGACGTCGTCATCGGGATTCTCCGTCGCGGGAGAGGGTTCCGGCTCCGGATGATGGTCGGGACGCGGCGTCGCGGCCACGCGAGGATAGGTCGCGACCGGGATGCCGGGGCCGTGCGACGGAACCCCGGGTCCATATTGGCCCGCGGTTGGACCAGCCGACGACAAAAGCATCAGCAGCGCCCACGCGACCACGTTCCGGCGGCATCGCCGGAAGACCGGCAGCGACCGTGGTGTCGGACCTCCCTGTCCGTGCATATGGATCCCTGTCAAAAAAAAATGCAATATGCTGTCGTCCGCCTTCCGACGGCGCGCATCTTCGGGTGAAACATCTCCGTCCTGAGATATTTCGAGACGTGAGATTATAGAAAAAAATCACAGAAAGCGGCTAGTCGAATTCGGGTGTTTTCGAGCCACCTGCCGGAGGTTTTGCTTGCGCTGAGACACTTTACGGAAGATAGGAAGCGCAGCGGGAGGGTCGGGAGAAATCGGAGACAGCGCACAAAAAAAAGCAGGCCGGAGCTTCCGGGGGTGGGGAAGAACCGACCTGCTTCCTGGACAGGCTCCGTGCGAGGGAAAAGGTGTCCGCCGGTGGGATTCGGCGGCTCGCACGCCTGTGTTGATTCGAAGCGATATTTTTTCACTCGGCCGTTTTCCGGCGGCGATTCCGGGAGTCTTGACGAAAACGAGAACGCAACTGGTCGAGCCTCCGGGACCCGGCGGGCGGGTCGCGACGGAACATGATCGAACCAGGGGGGGGAACGGTCCGGTTTACCAGCCAAAACTCCCGGAATGCCCGGGAGAAAACTTGCCAGAACAATAGGGATATCGACGGGGTCGCCGGGGATATTCATCGATTTGTGTTCTCGTGGCAGAACACGAAGGATTGGCAGCGTTTCGGTGTCCCGGAGAAGCCGATCAGCCGTCCGATCGCTTCCGACGCGAGCATCGGGCGCTACCGTTACCGGCGGAGCAACCCGACCCCGCCGACAGCGGGTCCATCGGCGATTGCGTTCAATTCCCCGTCGGCAACCACTGGATGGCGAATCCTCCATGCGGGAGCATCTCGAGATCCACGCCGTCCAACGCCGTGACCGTCTTTTCGACGACCTGGAAATCACGCGGCCCTTCGCCGTCGGAGATCAGGAGCATGCGGTACTTGCCCGGCCCGAGGAAATCGAGAGGGAACGCGACTTCCTTTCGCTGCTTTTCGCCGTTGATGCCGCCGAGATACCATGAATCTTCATGACGACGTGCCAGCACGGCCGATTTTCCGGGAAATCCGTCGATCAACGTGGTTTCGTGCCAGACGACCGGCACGTCGCGGAGGAATCGCTTCACCGGCTCCGGCTGGGCGCGGAATCCCTCGACGCTGTCGGCAAAATGCAGGAGCCCCGACTGGAAGATGACCGAGAGCGCCAGTTCATGGGCGTGGGTCGTGATGTGCGGATACTTGTTGTCGTGGAACATGACCGGCGTGTAGTCCATCGCCCCGACGACGTTCCTGGTGAACGGCAGAATCGTGTTGTGCTTGGGGGCCTTCCGGGAGTAGTCGGCGTTGAAGCTGTAGGCTTCGGCCCCGAAGACCGCCTCCATGGTCATCAGGTTCGGGTAGGTCCGCACCCAACCTCGCGGCACGGTGCATCCGTGGAAGTCGACCAGCAGCTCGGCCTCGGCCGCGTCGGCGAGCATGTCTCGGTAGAGGGCCATCGCCGATTGCTTGTCGCTTTGGAAGAAATCGATCTTCACGCCCACCACCCCCTTCTCTTGGAGTTTGGCGAACTCTTCCCGCCGCACCTCGGGAAGGTGCATGCGGTCGCGGGGAGCTTCGGTCACCGTGTTGTGGGGGCCGCCCGAATTGTACCAGAGCAACACGCCGACGCCTTTTTCCCGAGCGTACTCAAGCACGTCGTCGACGTCGCCGTGCTGCATCATGTTCCAGTTGGCGTCGACGAGCGTGTATTCCCAGTCCATTTCGGCGGCCAGATCGACGAACTTTTTCAGTTTTCGGGCATCCCGCGGACTGGGGTGATCGGAGATCCAACTCCAGGAGACCCGGCCCGGGGCAATCCAATCGGTCTGCTCGAAGCGGTTCGGAGGATTCAGATGCGTCACGATGTTCGAGGTGACGACTTCTCCCAGATCGGGCGAGGTGATGATGGTTCGCCATGGGGTGCTCATCGGCAGAGTGACCCGCGGTTCGGCCGAACCGACATGATTTCCTTCCCGGGGATCGGGAAAGCGGATGCGGTAAAGATTGTTTTCGACTTTCGGCGCGATGCGCGTGCCGCAGTATTGTTCGCAGAGGCCCGCTTCGGTGATGAGCATCCAGGTGCCTTGCTTCGTTTGCAAGAGCATCGGGAAGGCCCAGCCCTGTTCGCCGGGGGCCTTGGTACCGCTGGGGATGCCGTCGACGTAGAATCGTTCGTAGGCGGGAGTGTATTTCGAAATCTCATCGTAAGGTTGTGCCCAGAATCGACTTTCACGGGGAATCTGAAAGCCGGTCATCTCTTTGATGATTCGCAATTTCTCCTCCGGGTTCGACCGATCGTCGGGCAAGGGGAAGGAATACCGAAAGGCGACCCCCCGATTGAAGGTCGCGAAGTGGAGATCGATCTTCTTCCCCGATTCGGTGGCGAAATGCAAAATCAATGAACTACGATGATCGCGGCACTCGATCTGCTTGCCTTGAGTCAGGGAATAGGTGATACTGGTGGTCCGAGGCCCCTCGGAGGCGAGGAATTCGAGATGATGCTCGAACCCGGCGTCTTCGCGGATGATGCCCAGCGGCGAGGGCTCGACGACGACTTCTCCACGGCAACGGACGAGGTAGGAGAGTTCCCCGCGTTCGGAAAGTTGCACGAAAAGTTGCACGTGGCCGTCGGGGGAATCGAGCGTCCAGGAATTCGGCGCCGCCGAAGCCGACTGCGCCGAGAACGAGCCGAAAAGAAGCGTTGAAAGGATAAACGCTGCGAAAAAAGGGAAATGTCGCATCGGTTGTTTTCTCCAAGAATCTGCATGGAAACGTTGACAAACATGGAAACGGGAACTTCGTCCGGAGCGATGACATCGATCATCGATGGACTGATTCTGCACGGCTCGGGCGTTCGATCCGTGTTTACGGGAAGTGATTATAATGAATCCGAATCCTTTCGAGAAGTAAGAGGGAAACGATGCTGGACATCCAACACGTCGAAATCACGACTTCCTGCGGCTCTCAGCAGGAGGCGGAGAAAATCGCCACGCATTTGGTCGAGAATCATTGGGCCGCCTGCGTCCAGATCCTCGGGCCGATGACGAGTATTTTTTGGTGGGAGAATCAGGTCGAGAAGGCCACGGAGTGGAAAGTCTCGGTGAAGACGCGCCGTTCGATGATCGGGCGCGTGAACTCGGCCATTCGTGAGATGCACTCTTACGAAGTCCCCGAGATCCTGGCGTTGGGCATCCTCGAAGGGAACTCGGAATACATGAAGTGGTTCGACGAGGAACTCAATGAGATGAAAGAGGAGGAGTGATCCCTTCGCCGATGCTTTTCATCGCCGCAACGGTGGCGAATCGCGATCTTCCCCGTTCGGCGGTTCGGAAAGCGGAATGCCGATCTCGGCCGCGGTCATGAGTGGTTTCGAGGGGGGGGCCTTCGAAGAGGGCCGCGAGACGGACATGTCCTGTCGTGTCGCGGTTCGGTTCTGCCGGGAGCCCGTCGTCGGTGGAATTCGCCAGCGGTCGGGAATCACCTCCCGGTGCGGTCGTAGAACCGTCTTCTCGACCAGCCGATACCGGGTTCGCGGCTTGCTGAACGGGTTGAGCGAGTGCGACAGGTAAGGTTCCCATACTTTCACGATCTCCGGCGACCAGTAGACGCGGAACGTCGCTTGGTGGTCGGGGGCGCTTCTCGCGGTGCCGAGGGCGGCTCCGGCACGCGACATGTCCTGCGGCGAATTGAGGTTTCCGATCGGCTGTTGCCGAACGCCGGGATAGCGGGCGTGATGCGATTGCGGTGCACGGTCAAGCGGCGCGGGAGCGAGGGGCGCCTGCAAACTCGGGGCGGCCGACGGAGTCGACGTGGGAGTCCGGCGTCCGATATTCGGAATTCGCGAAGGTTCGGGCAAGGGGGTCCGAGCTTGTGGAGGTTGGTTCCGAGAAACCGGGTTGGTCGCCGGCCTCCACGGTTGGAGCTGCCGCTGTTGACGCTGGTGTTCGAGCATCGTCTGGATCGACGAAGCGAGTTGAGCGTCGGTGGAATCGGGAGTCGCCGGCAGCAGCAGCATCCCCAAGAGCACTCCGAAACGGAATGCCGATCGGGACGATGCCAAGCGAGGGAAGCGAAGGAAACCAAGCATGGAAAACACCGGTAGAAATAAGCGCGGGAAACGAGAAAGCGTCCATCTCGGCGAGGTTGCGCAGGATGCGGAATCTAGTGGAGATGGTGGGTCGGACGTTCCACAGTATCGGCCGCCCGTGAGACCGTCATGAGCGGCAATCCCCTATTTTTTCAGGATTTCCCCGATTGAAAGATTGTTGAATATGGGGCATCATGAGCGGTTGTGAGAGCCACAGCGCCGGGGCGCTGTGTGCGGCCCGAAGAGGGTGTCCCTTCCGAGCGATAAGGAGAAAAAATGGCCGAAAAGACGATTTTCAAGAAGATCATCGATCGAGAGATTCCCGCCGATATCCTGCACGAGGACGATCGGTGCCTCGCTTTCCACGATATCAATCCCCAGGCACCGGTGCACGTGCTGGTTATTCCGAAAAAGGAGATCCCCTCGACCGACCAGATCGAGGAGGAAGACGTTCCCCTGATCGGACATCTTTTCGTGGTGCTCAGGAAACTGGCCGGGGAATTGAATCTCGATGAGGGATACCGCGTCGTGAGCAATTGCGGACGCAACGGCGGGCAGGAAGTCCCCCACCTCCATTTCCATCTGCTCGGCGGTCGCGTCATGAAATGGCCGCCGGGGTAGCGGTGGATCGAGCAAGGTCGTCCCCGCCTTTTTCGACCTCGCTCGCGCGGCGACCACCGGCCGGAAAGACTTCCGACGGAGTGTTTTGGAATCGAATCTCGTGATTCGAAGGGGGCAAGAAAAGAAAAGACGGGAAGCCTCCGCTGGAGAGTCCCCGTACTTTTCTCTCGGTCGTCATGGGAAGTGTCTTGATCGATCCGGCAGGGCGGATGCGGGCTGGAACGTTTAGGCGGCGTCCTGCTTCTTGTGGGGATATGGCTGGATCGTCGCGGCCGGCTGGAACTTTCGGCCCGGGTTTTCCACGTAGAAGCGTTTGATCGTCCGCACGACCACCTGCTGTTCCTCGGCGGTCAGTTCGGGGAAGATCGGCAAAGCCAGCACCTCGCGCGTTGCGCGGTAGGTTTCGTTCAGGTACTGCGGCTGGTAGCCGAGATAGGCGAAACATTCCTGTTCATGCAATCCGAGCGGGTAGTAGATTTCGCTGCCGATCTTGCGTTCGGCGAGGTAGGCCCGCACTTCGTCGCGGCGGCCGTCGGGGACGCGGACGACATACTGATTCCACACGTGACGACGGTTCGGCAGCTTGACCGGCTGGGTGACGGTGCCGTCGAGCCCGACGCTGTGGAACAGGTCGAGATACCGTTCGGCGTTTTGGGCCCGCATCATGCTCCAGTTTTCCAGGTGGGGCAGTTTCACGTTCAGGACGGCGGCCTGGAAGCCGTCGAGGCGGCTGTTGATGCCGACGATGCTGTGATAATAGCGGGGTTCCATGCCGTGCACGCGGAGCAGTTGCAGCTTCTTGGCCAGTTCGGCGTCCTTGGTCGTCAGCAATCCACCGTCGCCGGCCCCGCCGAGGTTCTTGGTCGGGTAGAAGCTGAACGCGCCCATGTGTCCCCAGCTCCCGGCGCGTCGGCCGTCGAGTTCGGCGCCGATCGCCTGGGCGGCGTCCTCGATCACCCGAATGCCGTAAGTGCCGGCGGCGTCGAGAATCGGCTTCATCTCCACCATTTGACCGAACAGGTGCACGGGAATGATCGCCTTGGTCCGCGGCCCGATGAGCTGCCGAACATGCTCGGGATTCATGTTGAAACTATCCGGCTCGATGTCGGCGAAGACGGGCGTGGCTCCCAGTCGGGTCACGGCGCTGGCGGTGGCGAAGAAGGTGAAGCTCGGGAGGATGACTTCGTCGCCGAGTCCGATGTCGGAGGCCATCAGCGAGAGGAGGAGGGCGTCGCTGCCGGAGGCGCAGGCCACGGCGTGGTCGACCTGCGAGTAGGCGGCGATGCTCTTTTCCATCTTCTGTACTTCCCCGCCGAGAACGAATTGCCCGGAATCGCAGACGCGGTTCAACGCGGCGCGGATCTCGTCGGCCAGGGGTTGGTACTGTCGTTTCAGATCGAGAAGAGGGACGCTCCGGGGGGCGTCGCCGAGGGTGCGGCTGTCGCGAATCGTATTGCTCATAACTTGCTCTTCCATGAGTGAGGAACGAGCCGGTCGCCGGTCACGCTTCCCGCGGACCTCTTTCGCCCCTCGTTTCGGCGTGGAGGCGACGTGTGGCGACGGGCCGAGGATAAGGAAATTCAGCCCCGTCTCGGGCCATTGCCGATAAAAATAAAGTTTTCTCGATTTCCCGTCAAGACGAGTTTTCGAACCGTTTTCCCTCCGGGGGATCGGTCCGGCGGTGGCGAACCTTGCCGTCGCCGGCGGTCGGGGTAGAATCGTACCGCCAAACCGGCTGGAATAATCTATACTTCTAGGTATTCCGTGTTCCGAATCCTTTCGTCTTGTTGTTCGCAAGGAGCGATGGTGCCTGAGACAACGCCCGAATTTTCTCCGAATCCGGAGCCGAACGATTCCGCCCTTGAATCTTCGAGGCGGTCGGAAGTGGTCATTCAACCGGAGACCGGTTGGGTGCCGCTCGATCTGGTCGAGTTGTGGCACTACCGGGAACTCTTGGGCCGGCTGGCGATTCGCGACATCAAGGTTCGCTACAAGCAGACCGAGTTGGGCATCGCCTGGGCGATTTTGCAGCCGCTGATGACCACCGGCCTGTTCGCCGTGTTGTTCGGGTTGCTCATGGGGCGGGGGAACGAGCCGGGGGTCGACGGCACTCCCTACGTCCTCTCGACCTTCTGCGCCATGCTTCCCTGGCAGCTTTTCTCCGAATCGCTGCTCCGTTCCAGCGACAGCCTGCTCCAGGGCAAAGACCTCTTGACGAAGGTCTACTTTCCCCGCATCGCGCTGCCGCTGGCCGCGGTGGTGACCGGGCTGGCCGACTTCCTCATCGCCGCCGTCGTGTTGGCCGCCTTGATGGCCGTCTACGGAGTGGTGCCCTCGATGGGCATTCTCCTGCTGCCGCTGTTGGTGCTCATGGCGGTGGCCGCCTCGCTGGCCGTCGGGTTGTGGCTCTCCGCACTCTCGGCCATCTACCGCGATTTCCGTTACATCCAGCCGTTCGTGCTGCAGCTCGGGTTGTTCGTCAGCCCCGTCGTCTACGCCTCTTCGAAAGTGACCGCCGACATGCCCGATTGGGCGAAGGTCGTCTACGGGCTCAATCCGATGGTCGGTGTCATCGAGGGATTTCGCTGGG
Source organism: uncultured Planctomycetaceae bacterium (assembly GCA_964632505.1). GTDB lineage: Bacteria > Planctomycetota > Planctomycetia > Pirellulales > Thermoguttaceae > CAZWCE01. The sequence continues at coordinate 392,594 of CAZWCE010000001.1, forward strand.
CGCTGCTCGGCGCGGCCGATCCGCCCGGCGTTCTTTTCCTCCCGTCGCTGATGATGACGCTCGTCCTTTTGGTCGGCGGCGTCTACTTCTTCCGGCGGATGGAACGAATCATCGTCGACGTCATCTAAGAAGGCCCGCTACGAGGCCTTCGCCTTGGTCGAGCCGGCGGAGTGCATCTCGTTGATCGAACGCCCCAGTTTTCTAGGCGAATTGCCGCCGCCGGCACTCCCGCCGATTCGCTTTCGGCCCGAGCGCTTCGGTTTGTCCTGCTGCAGAAAACCGAGGATCTTATCCTTCGATTCCTTTTCTTCGGGCGGCATACCCATCGTTTCGACCGCGTCGCTCACGCCCATCAGGACCGACCGCTTCACTGCGTCACGAATCCATTCGAAAAAGTTGAAGTTCATCGATTCCATTCTCCCATGTGCGGTCGACCTCGGGGGGTCGAGCCGCAGAAAAAAAGAGTGTTCTTTTCCCGGGTGTTTCCGTAAAACCCTGGGCGAAAAAGAGATGCCGAAACGGCTTCGTCGTCTTCGGAGACCGCGGAGGCGCGAAAGTCGTCCACGATTCGGCGGAACGATAGCAATTTCGCTTGCCTGTGTCCAGGGCAGGTTTTCCGAGAGAGGCGGGTTTCTGTTTTTCGCCGTCCGGCGGGGGGAGCGATCGCCGGAAGGATCGATCTCGGCACATGATCAATAGTACGAAGAGATGCCCGCCGCCTGCTTGACCAGCGAAATCAGGTTGGTTCGCATCGAGTAGAGGCTCGAGAGAGCCGCGAGATTGTTGTCGACCAGCGACTGATAATAGGAGAGGTTCGAAATCTCCTTCTCCTCGCTGTATCCGTCGACCGTTTCGATCGAATCGAGCAGATTTTGTTCCGTTTCGGCCAGGAGGGTGGTGGCGGAGTCGATCGAGGAGGAGAGGTAGCCTTCGACTTTCGCCTCGGCGGTGGCGGTCTGATTCATCGCCTTCTCGACGACCAACAGGGCTGCGGCGGCGTTGTCGCCCAAACCGGCGAGCGATCCCCCGGAGGCGAGATCGTCGAGGAATCCGAGCTGCTCGCTTCCGAGGCTGTCCGGCTTCAAATCGGGCAGCGCGATCGCCGAGGTCCGACTCAGATCGGTCGAGAGGGCGTAGGTGAGCCCCCCGGCGGAGTTGGCGGTCATCGCGTCCAGTTCGCCGGTGGAACCGTCATGGAGGGTCATCGTGAAGTTGAGCTGGTTTCCGTAATAGGAGATGGCATTCCCGTCGGCCTGGTGCGCCGCCTGGTCGGAACCGCTCTCCGAACCGGTGCCGTCGGTCCCCTGGGCGGTGCCGTCGCCGTTGCCGCCGGAGACGGCGAAATCGACCGTGTTGGTGATCTCCATCGTCGCTTCCGATCCGTCGTACACGGAGGTGAACGTGAGCCGGTTGTTGTCCGGATCGTAGGCCGCCTCGACCATGGTGTTCGCGTAGTTCGTGTTGAAGTCGGTGACCGCGTCGGTGAACGAGGTGCCGCCGGCCCAGGCGACCGATTCGGTCACCCCGGTCGGTCCGGTGATGTCGAAGCTGACGTTCGTGTCGAACTTGCCGTTCGCGTCGGCGTCGATCAGGGTGTGGTAGAGCATGCCGGCGGTGCCTTCGGTGAATGAACCGACCGGCGTGGCGTTTCCCTGGCGGAGCTCTTCGATGGAGATCGTGTTCTCCGAACCCCGCTCGATCGATCGAAGCACCAGGTCGTTCTCGTCGGCGTACGCGACGATGCCCGTGGTGCCGCTCTGTTGCGAGATGAGTCGGGCGGTCTCTTCGAGCGAGTCGTTCATGTCGATCGTGTAAGAGCCGTCGGGTCCGGTGATCTCGTACTTGCCGGTGATGGTCGTTCCCGCGGTGGCGACGCGGAGGCGGTATTCGGCCGCTGCGTCGGAGCGATATTCGAGGTTGTTGATCGAGGCGACCGCATCGGTCCCGTAGGTGATGCCGTCGGCGTCGGTGCGATAGGTGTCGAGCGCCGAGAGATCGTCGTACTCGCCGGTCACCTGAACCGTGGCGTCCTCGCCGTAGTGGACGCTGTTGAGCGTTAGTTTGTCGCCGTCGCGCGACGCCTGGATGCCGGTCAGGTTGCTCAGGTTGTTGATCGCCGTGACGGCGTCGTCGAGCGACGTGCCCGAGGCGAGCGTCAACTGTTCGGTGCCCGCGTTCCCGGTCAGATCGAGGGTCAAGTCGCGGGCGGCGTCGGTGACACCTCCGGAGCCGTAGAAGTAGGCCTCGGCCTGGGTGGCGGCGGTGTCGACGTATCCGGAGACGGCGTTCTCGGCCAGCACGCGATCTTGTCCCGTGGCGGAGTAGACGTCGACTTGCGTGCCGTCGGCGGTGTCGGTGACGACGCCGTCGGAATCGGTCAGGTCGTAGTCGTTCAACGGATCGGCCTTCTCGTAAGCCAGCACGGTCAACTGCGCGCTTTCGCCTTCTTCGACGGTGTAGAAGCGGATGACGTTGTCCAGCCCCGCGGTTTCGTCGTCGTTGATCGAGGTCTCGGCCATCACGCCGGTCAGGTGGGTATTGGCGTTCACTTCGTCGGCCAAGTCGGTCAGACTGAATTCGAGACCGGCGCCGTCGGGATTCTGGAAGGTGATCGATCCATCGGGTCCGGTGATGTCGATCTCGACGTCGACCATGAGTTTGCCGTCGTTCTCTTGCAGGAACAACTCGGCCGGTTCTTCCTGTTCCACGGTATGCGTTCCGCCGCCGACGGCGAACGTCCCGTCGTAGACCTCGACCTTGACGCCGTCCTCGGCGCCCTTGGCGGTGTTCTGGATGCGCAGCGAATGGTCGACCACGTTTGCGGAGATGCCGGTGCTCGTCGCCTGATCGTTGATCGCCTCGGCAACCTCTTCGAGCGTGTCGCCCTGGGTGACCGAGAGAATCACTCCCGCTCCCCCTTCGGTGTCGGCGATGCGGATCGTCGCGTCGTCGGTCACGAAACGGTCGGAACCGGTATAGGTGAGGGTCGCCGGCATCGCGGCGGTCGACTGCCCCATGCCGCCGACTTTGGTCACCTCGATGTCGTCGACCTGTGCCGGATTACGACCGTATACCTGGAATTCGGCCGAACCGTCGAAGAGCTTTTTACCCTCGATGCTTTCGGTGGCCAGCGACTGGATCTGGGCGATCGCCTCGTCGATGACCGCCTGGGCGGCGTCGCGTTCGGTCTGGTTGGTGATGGTGCCGTCCTGCTCCTTCTCGAGTTCGTCCTGGATCTTCTCGAGCTCGCTCTTGATCGATGCCACGTTCGTCTGCGCGGAGTTGAACATCGTCTGTGCCGCGGCGGCGTTCTTCATCGTCGATCGGACGGCGGTCAGGTCGGATTGAAATTTGGAAATGGTGCGGAATCGGCCCGGGTCGACCCACGGCGCGACCACTTCCTTCTCTTCGCTCATGCGGAGAAGAGTGAGCGCTTCGTCGGCGCGGGCCCGGTCGAGTTGATTCAACAAGGTCATTTCGAAACCGACCATCATGGAGGAGATGCGGCCCATGGTACTGCTCTTGAAGCATGAAGGTATCATCGCCAACGGGAGACCGAACGGGGGGGTGGTGACTGCCCGATGAGTTCGGTCGTCGCGCTGCCGACGGGAAAGGGAACTTCGATTCGACAAGACGTTTCCTTATTATGAATTATAGCTTCCAAGGAGCCCCAAACACTGAAAAACACAGAGGGAGAGAGAGATGGTGCTTTCGATGCCTTTTTGGATGCTTCTCGGGAACAAAGTTGATTTTTTTCAACGCGCGTTTCTCCTTCCGTCGTTTTTACTTAGCGCGAATGAGGCGGAAACGCAACGGAAGTTTTTTTACGCCGTGCTTGACAACGATGTTCGCGTTTGATAAAAAATGTTTCATGCAAACGAGAGCGGCGTGTGGAATCGCCTTAGTCCGGCAGACTTTTTTTGGATTCCGATCCATCTTTTCGTAGGCCGCACGTTTGCGAGCTTCCAACGGGCCAACCATCATCGGGGGGCGACATTTAAGGAGCAGTCGGCAGCGCACGCTGTGGCTAGGAGGCCCCTCCTTTTTTTGATTTCCGTTGCGCAACGATGTTTCAGCAGCGGCTTTTCATCTGTTTTCCGATTCCTCACGGATCGGAATGCCGTCGCGGAATACGGCGAATCCGCACCGGTCGAATTCGATGTCTGTGCAGTAGAGGAACCGGAAGTCCTAGGTGTAAATATTCACATGTAAGGGCGCGAAAATACCGGAAATTCAGGTCTTTTACTGCTTTCAAGCTTATCGTTCTCTTTTCCTGAAAATCGTTTCATGAATACCGCGCTGGTCGCGCTCGGCTCGAGTTTGGAACATCGTCGAGGCCATCTCGAGGGCGCCTTGGAGGAGTTGGAAAGCCACCGCGATGTTCATGCCGTTCACGCGAGCCGATTCTATCGCACCTTGCCGGTGGGAGGCGACGCGGAATCGCCCCCCTTCCTCAACGCAGCGGCCCGGCTGCAAACCACGCTCTCTCCGCCGGCACTTCTCGCCGAGCTGCACCGCATCGAAGCGCGGCACCATCGGGAACGTTCGGCTCGTTGGGGCCCGAGGACGCTGGACCTCGATCTCATCCTGCAGGACGATGAATGCATCGAGCGCGACGAGCTGCGCCTGCCGCATCCGAGGATGATCTCTCGTCGATTCGTCCTGGCTCCGTCGTCGGAAGTTGCGCCGGAGATGCGTCATCCAGTGTGCAAATGGACAGTTTCGGAGCTGTTGGCGAATCTCGATGCCGCCCCCCGGCTGATGTCCCTCACCGGACCGATCTCTTTCCCGGTTCGGTGGAATCTGCTCGAAGCGCTGGTGCCACGTCTGCCGGGGAGAATCCTGCTCCCTCACCGAGAAGGAGAAGCGGCGAAGAACACGGAGAAACGATCTGGTTCGGGGCCTCATCATCGGGTACAATGGAATCCGGCGTCGTTCGAGGATCACTTGGACGCCTCTGCTGCCGACGTCTTTTCCCCTCTGATTCGTCCGGTGAAGGAGCTTTGCCGTCAATCCGAGCGGGGGATGCCCCCTCGTCGAAGCTGGGGGGTCGCGCCTTTTTGTCGGGAAGAGGTTCCCGGTGCGGTTTCGGTTCTTCCCCAGCCTCGCTGGATCTTCGCGGTGCTGCCTGGAGAGAGTCGGAAGGGGAATCGGCAGCCGTGTCGTCCCGACCTGGTGCGCCGGCAAACGCCCGTGATGGTGATCCGTGGAGACGATTTCGAGACGATCGTCGACGAACTCGAAGCGGCGATTCTGGGCTCCGATCCGTTCGGGGCCGAAGAAGGGCCCGAGTGAACGCCTTTCGTGGGAATGCGCGCGGTGTACGGTTTCTTATGGTGATGTTGAAAAGGGAATTCTCCCATGTCGTTGGAATTGATCCATCAACCGGAGCAGCTTTACAAGACGGTCCAGCAGTGGCGTCGTTCAGGCAAACGGGTAGGACTCGTTCCGACGATGGGGGCGCTCCACCCGGGGCACCTGAGTCTGGTCGAAGCATCGCGATCGGAATGCGATGCGACGGTGGTGACGATCTTCGTCAACCCCTTGCAGTTCGCGCCCGAGGAGGACTTCGATCAGTACCCCCGCACGTTGGAGACCGATCGGAAATGGCTCGAGGAAGCGGGGGTGGAGATTCTCTTCTGTCCTCCCGGCGAGGCGATGTATCCGCCCGGTTTTTCCACGTACGTCGAGGTTCGCAAACTGACCGAAGTGATGGAAGGCGCTTCGAGGCCGAGCCATTTTCGGGGCGTGACGACCGTCGTCTTGAAGCTTTTGAACATGGCGGGCGCCGACGTCGCCTATTTCGGCCAGAAGGATTACCAGCAGGCGATGGTCCTGCGGCAGATGGTCCGCGATTTGAACGTCCCGACCGAGATGCGGATCTGCCCGATCTTTCGCGAGGACGACGGGGTGGCGATGAGTAGCCGCAACCGTTATCTTTCCAAGGGGCAGCGCTACCAGGCCCGCCTGATCCACAACAGCCTGATGGCCGCCCGGGAAATGATCGCCACCGGGCATCGTGATGTCGGAACGATCCTGGAAAAAATGAAAATGATCCTCTCCGGCGGAACGGATCTGGAGATCGATTACGTCAAGCTCACCAACCCATTGACCCTCCGCGACGTCACCCGCATCGAAGGCGAAACCCTCGCGGCGATCGCCGTGAAGATCGGTGAAACCCGATTGATCGACAACTGTCTCATTCCCGACCCGCGGGAAGTCTGACCGATCCCCCCCCTTTCTTCAACGAACAAAATCATGTGCCAAACCCTTTTTCATATTCCCGAGGAGCTGATGGGGATTCCCGTCTTCGGGTTCGGGCTCGCCCTGGCGATCTGGACCTTCTTCTCGATCGTATTCCTGTTGTTCCTTTTTTGGCGGCACGGCGTGAACTCGGAAACCCTGGGATATCTTCCGCTGTTGATTGTCTTCGGGTTCGTGCTCGCCTACGTCCTTCCTTCGATCAGCGACGAGTCGGGGCTTCCGATTCGCGGCTACGGCGTGATGCTGCTGTTGGCGATCTCCAGTGCCGTTGCGCTGGTCATCGGCATCGCGCGACGCCGGTGGAAGGTGCCGGTCGATGTGCTCATCTCGATCATGCTCTGGGCGATCATTCCCGGCATCCTCTGTGCCCGGTTGTTCTACGTCGTCGAATATTGGCCGGAATTCCAGCAGGGGAATCTGCGCGACACGCTGCTCTCGGCGATCAATTTGACGCAAGGGGGCTTGGTTGTTTACGGTTCGGTGCTCGGAGGCATGGCCGGGGCGATCTTCTACATGGTCTGGAAGAAGATCCCGATTCTCGCGACTTTCGATCTCTTCGCGCCGGGGATGATGCTCGGACTGGCGATCGGACGCATCGGTTGCTTCCTGAACGGTTGCTGCTTCGGGGGGCCGGCCGACGTTCCCTGGGCCGTCACGTTTCCGCCGCGGAGTTTGGTCCACGTGCATCAACTGGAACACGGTCTGGCGTATGTGCATGGTATCCGTTTCGAGGGCGATCGGGAAGAGCCGGTCATCGCGGAGATTCAGCCGGGCTCGGGCGCCGAGACGGCGAAGTTGCAAGAGGGCATGGAAGTGGTTCAAGTGGGCTCACGTCCGGTCGCGACCCGGCAGGAGGCGGTCTGGGTGCTGTTGAACGCCCCACAAGAGGCGGAGCCGCCGCTCGTTCCGGTTTACGTGGCCGAAGATCCCGAGGTTCCGTTCATGGTGCCTCCTTCCGGAAGCGAGCCGATTCCCGTCCATCCGACTCAGCTCTACAGTTCCATCAACGCGGCGATTCTCTGTCTCATTCTATTGGCGAGCCTCAAATTCCTGCGCCGCGACGGGCAGATCTTCGCCCTGTTTCTCACACTCTACCCCGTCACGCGGTTTCTGCTGGAGGTGATCCGCACCGATGAGAGCTCCTTCCTGGGCACGGGATTGACCGTTTCCCAGAATGTCAGCCTGCTGCTCTTGGTCATCGCGGCGATCCTCTGGGCCTACACGCTCTGGAAACCGACCGGTCAGGCGTACGCCTCCTGGAATGATGCTTCCCCACAGGAATCGTCGTCGGCCTCCTGATCGTCGGGCAGGCCGTGTTGCCCGGAAGTTCGATCTCGGCGAAACGTCTTGCTTTCGGTGCGGGTCCCCCGGCATTTCGGTGGTTTCCTTCCCGGCGAACGATGTCGTTCATGGGGTCACTTTTCTACTTCCATCGAGGAGTATGCAAAACGGAGACTGGACGCCGTTCCTATGGGTGGCTGAGTACAAAACAGGCCGATGAAGCAAAAGTGGAGTCGATTCGTCTTCATCGCAATGGTAGTGATCCCCTGTATTTTTTTCTTCGAACTCTTGTTTGATTTCTTCCATTTCCAGGGGCGCATGGTGATTCAATCCCACCTCCGAGCCCTACTGTGACGGGGACGTTGACCACGGGCACGACGACCCAGATCGGCTTCCCCTGATGAAACGAAGTTCATCCATTGGCGAAGCGGCGTCATGGAGGACCGCTTCCAAAAACCCTATCGCACCACGACTGTAAAGGACGGCGTGAGCGTTGTACATCGGATGCGTGCCGTCTTGTATTTTGGTGGGAAGGGTCCGCGGAAATCTCGCCTCGGGGGGTGGCGAATGGCGCGATAAGTCTGCCGAAAGATTTGACTTCCGCATCCGGCTGCGATACGATCGGCAGAAGGATTGGATCCGGCACGGCCGGTTCGGCGTCGACCGCGGCGCAGCATTCGCGACGCAAAACGAGGAGAAGGAGAAACGTATGGGTAAGATTTCGCTGGGCGTGAATATGGAATTCGTGCGTCACGAGGACCGCTCGTTCGAGTGGGGCGTGGCGAAGGCGGCCGAGTTGGGCTACGAATACATCGAGCCGATGGTCCACTGGGGCCGTGAGCTGTTGAGCGAAGCAGGCTATTTCCACAGCGTTTCCATGCTCGACGATCCGCTCCGCATTGTCCGCGCTTGCGAAAAGGCCGGCGTGAAGGTCTCCGGTCTCTCCGCCCATACTCCGCTGTGCAAGCCGGAGATCTCGGTCGAGTACCTCAAGCAGGCGATCCGCTACGCCAAAGAGATCGGCACGACGATCGTCAACACCGACGAAGGTCCCAAGCCCGACTGGACCACCGAGGAGGAAGACCATGTGCTGATGCGGTACGTGCTCGCCGAGGCGGTGAAGGTGGCCGAGCCGAGGAACATCGAGATCGGCTTGGAACAGCACCAGCAGTACAGCAAGTCGCCCGACGGGCTCGAGAAGATCTACGCCCTGGTCGATTCGCCGGCGATCGGCATCAACTTCGACACCGGCAACAGCTACCTGGCCGGCGAGGAAATTATGCCGTGGCTCGAGCAGGTGCGGGACCGATTGATCCACATTCACGCGAAGGACATCTCGTTCGAGCAGTCGGATCAGGAGCGGGGCACGGTCACCGGGACGCCGGTCGGCTGCGGCTGCGGCGACGGCGTGACCGACTGGGAGGCGGTCATCGCGATCTGCAAGCAGGCCCCGCGCGATCTGGTCTTCAGTGTCGAGTGCGGCACGGTGGAGCAGGCGGCCCGGAGCATCGAACACCTGCGGCCTCTGGTCGGCTGACGGCGTTCCGGTCGACGCGGATTTCTTTTCGGGTGCATTCTCGCGCGACGTTGCATCTCATTCCTATTATCGAACCATAAGGAAAAGCGATATGAGTACTCTCCGCAAGCAGCGACGACAGTTTCTCAAGGGTTCCGCGTTGGCCGCCGTGGCCGCCCCGGTGCTTATTCCCCGTCATGTACTCGGTCAAGATGGCCAAGGCGGCGCCAACGACAAGATCACGCTCGGCTGCATCGGCATGGGGAAGATGATGGAGGGATCCCACCTCTCCCACTTCTTGAGAATGCCGGAGGTGGAGGTCGTCGCCGTCTGCGATGTCGACACCACCCGACGCGAGCATTGTGTCGAGAAGACGAACCAGTTCTATGAGAACGAGAACTGCCGGGGCTACAACGACTACCACGAACTGCTTGCCCGCGACGACATCGACGCGGTCGCCGTCGCCACGCCCGACCACTGGCACGGGACGATCATCATCGACGCCGCCAAGGCCGGGAAGGACATCTATTGCGAGAAGCCGTTGACCAATACCATCATCGAGGCGAAGAAGTGCATCGATGCGGTCGAGAAGTCGGGCATCATCTTCCAGACCGGCAGCCAGCAACGTGCCAGCGACAATTTCCGCTTCGCCTGCGAATTGGTCCGCAACGGCTACATCGGGGACATCAAAGAGGTGTTCGTCGGCGTGGGCGGACCGTCGAAGTGGTGTGATCTGCCGAAGGAGGAGATGGAGCCCGGCCTCGATTGGGATCGCTGGCTCGGCCCGGCGCCGATGCGGCCGTACCACTCGGTGCTCAGTCCCCGCGGCATGCATACCCATTTCCCCCGGTGGCGCGGCTATCGCGAGTACGGCGGAGGCGGCATGACCGACTGGGGCGCCCACCATTTCGACATCGCCCAATGGGGGCTCGGCATGGACGAATCGGGTCCGGTGAAAGTGGTGCCCCCGGAGGACGACGACACCGGCAAGGGCGTGGTCTTCTATTACGACAACGGCGTGAAGATGACCCACGGCGGCGAGGGCGGGGTGACGTTCGTCGGCACCGAGGGCGAGGTGTTCGTCAATCGCGGCAAACTGCGGACCACGCCGGAATCGCTCAAGGATCAGAAGATCGGCGACGACCGGATCCACCTCTACGACGTCGACGGCAATAGTCACGGCGGGCACCGGCAGGATTGGATCGACTGCGTCCGAGAACGGAAACAGCCGATTTGCCCGATCGAAACCGGCGCGCGGACCGTCACCGTCTGCCTCTTGGGGAACCTCGCTTACTGGCACGATCAAGAGCTCCATTGGGATCCGAAGAAGTGGCAATTTCAGAACGGCAAGGGCGACAACGCCTGGCTCGACTACCCCTACGATCGCCGCGAAGGATACCAACTGCCCGACGTTTGAGCGGAAAATCGCTTTTCCTTGAAACATTATCTGAATAGGAGCTTCCATCATGAAATCATCCCATGTCCCCTCCGCTCGTCTTTCCCGACGCGAAATGCTCAAAGCGACCGCGGCCGCGTCGCTGGCCGTCCCTTGCATCGTCCCTTCCTCCGTTTTGGGAAATCAGGAAACGCCTCCGAGCGAACGGGTCACCGTGGGCCATATCGCCGCCGGGAATCGAGCCCGAGCTCTCACGCGCGGTTTCATGCAATGCAAGAATTACCAAGGTCTCGCCGTGGCCGATTGCTATGAAGATCGCCGTGAGTCGATGGCCAAGATCATCCAAGGCGAGGCCTACGCCGATTTCCGAAAGATCCTCGACCGGGACGATATCGACGCGGTCGTCATCGCCACGCCCGACCACTGGCACGTCCCGATCGCCATCATGGCCGCCGAGTCCGGGAAAGACGCCTACGTCGAAAAGCCGCTGGGCGTGAGCATCGAGGAGGACCTGAAGTGCCGAGAGGTCTTCAAGAAGCACCGGCGCGTCTTCCAGTACGGAACCCAGCAGCGGAGCAGCGCTCATTGCCGTCTCGGTTGCGAACTGGCCCTCAATGGAGCGGTCGGCCCGGTGGAACGGATCGAGGTGATCGCCCCCAACGGCGGAAGTGGGGGATCGACCGAAGCGGTGCCCGTTCCGGAAGGATTCGACTACGCCATGTGGAACGGTCCCGCCCCGCACAGCCCCTACACCGTCGACCGCTGCAAGCCGCCTGGAACCTATTGGATCTACGATTATTCGATCGGCTATCTCGGGGGGTGGGGCGCGCACCCGCTCGATATCATGGTCTGGGGCAATCGCAGCGACCTCGCCGGGCCGTTCACCGTCGCCGGAACCGGAAAAATTCCCACCGAGGGGCTCTACGACACCGTCTACGATTGGGACATGACCCTGGAAATGCACGACGGCGTGACCATCACCTTCAAACCGGGACCGAACTCCACCAAGTTCATCGGTCCCAAGGGATGGATCGAGGTCACTCGGGCCAAGACGACCGTTGACCCGGCTTCCCTGCTCGAAGAAGTGATGGACGACGATGCCCGGCGATTGCGCGTGAGTGCCCATCATCAGCAGAACTTTCTCGACGGCGTCCGTGAGCGCGTCGACGGCGTTTCGAATCTCGAAGATGCCGTCCGGAGCGACATCATCAGTCTGCTGTGCGATATCGCCGTCCGTTGCGATCGGAAGATCACCTGGGATCCCGAGAAGAGGACGATCCTCGACGACGCGGAAGCGGCCGAGAGGATGCACCGCGATATGCGGGCTCCCTGGAACAAAGTCCTCTCGTGATGGGATCCGAAGATCCCCGACCCGTCGATGCCCGATCCACGCTCAACAAGGCCGACTCTCCACGGAGTCGGTCTTTTCCTTTTTTCTCAGGCTCTCTCTCGGAGAATGAAACCATGCGTTGTGTTTCGTCGACGGTCCTCACGTTGCTTTTGGTGCTGTTGACGGTTTCCGGTTGCCGGAAGCCGAAACCGTTTCAGCCGCCCGAGGAGGAGAAGATCGATCTCGAAGCGAAGACCTCGGCCGCGCTGAGCGAATCGCAGGTCGCCGCGATTCTCGCCGGGCGGTCGCCGGAGTCGGTCTCCCCGGAACAGCGCGATTTGGTGAAAAGCATCCGCCAAAAGGGCGGGACCTTCGGGTACGACGAACAGGGGCATTTGAACGAGGTCGATCTGGCCGGCGATCGGGTCTCGGTCGACGATGCGCTGGTGGAGCGCCTCGAGCTTCTGGCCCCGCTCTCCCGTTTGCGACTCGCCGGGCCGGGGATCACTTCCGCCTCGGTGCCGACGCTTCTGTCCTTTGCCGAGTTGGAGCACCTCTATCTGCGCGGTGTGCAACTCGACGACGAGGACCTCGCCCGACTGGCCGCCCTCGATCAGCTCCGGTCGGTCGGACTTCGTCGATTGGTCCACATGAGCGACGCCGGAGCGACTGCCCTATTGACTTCTCCGAAGCTCGAATCGGTCACGCTCATCGAGAACGCCATTACCGGAAAGACGATCGCAGTCCTCTCCGAACTGCCCGCCCTCCGCGTGCTCGATCTCCGCGATTGCAGCACCCTCGCCACCGAGGACTACGTCAAGCTCGAAGAAATCCCGTCGCTCGAAGTGGTCCGCCTCAGCGGGGAAGCGGTCGACGACCAAGTCCTGAAGCGGCTCGCCGGATTGCCGAAATTGCGATCCGTTACGCTGGAAGATGCCGGAATCTCCGACCAAGGGCTGAAAGATCTTGCCTCGTTGCCCCTGGAGGAGCTGGTGCTGGGACGCTGCTTTCAGCTCTACGACTCGGCGATGCAACCGTTTCGCGATCATCCCGAACTACGATCGCTCACCCTTCGCGATGTGATGCTCTCGGAACTCGATTTTCTCGTGGCCCTGCCGGAGCTGGAGCGTCTGCGACTCGTCGAGCTGTTCGTCGGACCGGAAGAACTCAACGAAAGCCTCGCCCCGTTGGAGGGACTGGTCGCCCTCGAACTGCGCGATATGATGGCCGACGACACCACCGCCGAAGCGATCGCCGAGATGAAAAGCCTCGAATCCCTCACCCTGGCCGGAACCCAAATCACCCCCGATGGTCGGGCACTGCTGGAAAAGGAATTGCCCCATTGCCGCATCGCGACGCCTTAGCCTTCCCCCGGAAAGCGCAAAAAAACCGGACCGCTCCAGAGCGATCCGGCTTCTTGCTGCCTCATGCAATCGTGGACATGGCAATAGGTGTTTTTGGGTAGCCGAAGATGATCAGGCGACCATTTCGGTCGGTTCGATCTGCTCCTCGTCGTCGTCCGCTTGGTCTTCGGCCGATTCCTCTTCGGCGTCGAGGGTCGTCGCCGGGGGCTGCTTCGGGACGACCGCTTCCGGCATCGGGGCGACGATCTGTTGATTTTCCACGTCGGGCAAACCGTTCTGCTGCTGAACTTCCTCGGGGCTCGGCTCTTCCGGCGCGATCGACCCACCGGAGGCGAACAGTTCGCTCCACGCTCCTTCCGGCAACGTGATGCGCGTCGACTCGGTCGTCGTCGAGGAGGAGAGCGCGAACGGACCGAACGCGAACGCCGTCTCTTCGCTGGTCATCGACTGCTCGATCGACCCTCCGGAGCTCTCCGTCAAGCTCATCAGGCCGGCCAGAATCCCGTCGATCGCTTCGAAGATGTCACCGATGGTGGACGGATTATCATTTGTGCCCGTGTCGGGGGATTCCGCAGGCGGGGCCTCCTCTCCGTCTTCCGTCGGGGTCGCTTCCCCCGAACCGGTCTCCTCGGCCTGGGGTGGTTCTTCCGCGGGCGGCGCCTGTTCCGGGGGAATCTCTCCCTTGCCGGATTTTTGTGGCGGAACCTTGCCCTGGGACGGATGGGGCTGACCTTCGACCGGGCGACTGTGACCGCGTCCGCGGCCGGGGGGTGAGACGGTCATCGTCTGGGTCCGGGTGACTTGCGTGAAGGTCATTTCGATGCCGCCGTCCTCGGTCTTGTGCAGCCCGACGTCGATCGCCCGGCCGCTGAAAGAGCTTTCGAAGCCGCCCTCGGTCAGGCTCATGCTCGAACTACCGGCGACCATCGAGAAGTGGAAGCCGTCCTCGGTGGCCGACATCTCGTATTCCATCCGACCCATGTTCGACTCGATGCCGAGCGCCGTGGTGATCTCTTCCTCGAAACTCGCTTCGCCGCTGAAGAACGCCCCGACCATTTCCGGGCTGAACAGCGAGGCCAGGCCTTCAGGCGCGTTTTCACTGGGAGTTGCTTCTTCGCTGCCGCTGCCGGGTTCGGTGGCGGTCGGGGCCGGCGTTTCCTGCCCTTCGACCTCAACGCCCTCGGTCGGTTCGGTTTCCGGGGCGACGCCGGCCGTGGCTTCTTCTTCCGCCGGACCGGTTTCGCCTTCATTCATTTCGACCATCTTCTCGGAAAGCGTCTTATCCGATTCTTCCTGTTCCTTCAGCGATTCCTCGGAAAGCTCCAGCGTATCGCGGCCACGCTCGACGACCATGCTCGCCAGCGACATACCCATGTTTGATCCGCCTTGAGGGCCCCGGTTGCCGAAGAGCGATTGGGTCCGATACGAAAACGCCGCCGCGTCGATCGACACACTGCCGCCGCGACGCTCCCCGCCCCGATGGTGTCGCTGATGATGTTTTTCCGACTTCTCGGCTTCCTTGTCTCTTGGTTGCGAATCCTCCTGATTCTCCTCGGCCTCGGTGGTGAGCGTGAGTGTGTCGGTGGTGTTCGAAGTGCCGGGACCCGCCTGTTCTTCGGCGGGTGGTTGGGTGGTGGCGGACTCCTCCCCATCGCGCGATTTCACCTGAAACGCGCTGGCGAACAACGACATCGAGAAGGCCGATCCCCATTGGATGGATCCGAGCGACATGATGATTTTCCCCCCTGGGTGCATCTCCCGAAACGCTGACTCCCACGCGATCATCGGCGCAGAGCGGTCCGCTCCGGAAAACAAGGATTTGCCCTTTTTTTTGTTGTATCCATACTCGCAAGTCCCTCCTTTTCCCGAAGCTCGAACACCGGGTCGAACAGCGAGCCGGGCCATCGGGTGGGAGCATGGCTTGCGGTGGTATCGAAGGTCGGATTCGGCCGCGAGGAAGGGGTTGAGGCAGGGATGAACAACGAATCGGGCAGTGCAGGAAGGTACCTCGGGCGGGATAACGGGCCGAACCCTTATTCTTCCCATCGGCTCTTGCGTGAGGGAAGTTGAGGAAAAAGGAGCCTGGGAAGCCTGGAGAGAAAGAAAAGGGTCGTGCGGATTATGCGGTCTTCCGGTCGTCCTTTCCGACGGTTTGCATGCGCGAGTCGCCCTCTATATATTGGGAGAAGTTCGATTCCGGGACCGAGGTCCCGATGATTTCTCCATTCCAAACAGGAAGGAAACCGCATGAAACTTCAGAAAAGATTCCATGGACTCGGGGCGAAGTGTCTGCTGGCGGCGATCGTCCCGGCGATGTCGCTCTTCGCCGTCGACGCCGGGGCCGCCGAGCGCCGGGAAACGCCGAATATCGTGTTGTTCGTCGCCGACGACCTCGGCTACCAGGAACTCGGCTGCTACGGACAAAAGTGGATCCAGACCCCCCACATCGACCGCATCGCCGAAAACGGCATCCTCTTCACGCAGTTCTATTCCGGCAACGCCGTCTGTGCTCCGTCGCGCTGCAACCTGATGACCGGCAAACATCCCGGTCACGCCTTCATCCGAAACAACGGCGATCCCAAGAACCTCGACCACCTCAAGGAGAAGTACGGCTGGGAATTTCCCGGCCAGTTCCCCATTCCCGAGAGCGAGGTGACCATCGCCGAGATGCTCAAGCAGAAGAACTACGCCACCGGGGCGATGGGCAAATGGGGACTCGGCCACATCGGCACCACCGGCGCGCCGAACAACCAAGGCTTCGATCTCTTCTACGGATACTACTGCCAGAGACATGCCCACAACCATTACCCGAAGTTCCTCTGGCGCAACGCCGAGAAGGAGTTCTTCCCCGGCAACGACCGCACGCTCGACGGCGAAACCCATTCGAACGACCGCTTCACCGAAGTCGCTTTGGATTTCGTGCGCGAAAATCGGGACCGGCCGTTCTTCCTCTACGTGCCGTTCATCATCCCGCATCTGTCGATTCAGACGACCGAGAAATGGCTCGAAAAATACAAGGACGTCATCCCGGAAGAGGAATACGAGCACCGCGGTTATCTCGAGCATCCGTACCCGAGGGCGGGGTACGCCGCCATGGTCTCGCAGATCGACGACACCGTCGGCCAGGTGATGACGCTGATCGAGGAGTTGGAACTTGAAGGCGACACGCTGGTCATGTTCACTTCCGACAACGGACCGACGTTCGACCGCCTCGGCGGTTCCGATTCGGAGTTTTTCGAGTCGGCCGGCCCGTTCCGCGGACTCAAGGGAAGCCTGTACGAGGGCGGCATTCGGGTGCCGATGGTCGCGCAGTGGCCCGGCAAGATTCCGCCCCGGCAGCGGACGAATCTGCTTTCGGCGTTCTGGGACATCCTGCCGACCATCGCCGAAGTGACCGGGACGACCCCGCCGAAAGGGATCGACGGCATCAGCTTCGCGCCCACGCTCCTGGGCGACGACGATCGCCAGAAGCGGCATGAATACCTTTACTGGGAATTCCCCGGCTACGGCGGCCAGCAGGCGGTGCGGCTGGGTCCGTGGAAGGGTATTCGGCAAAACATGGCGCGGCGGAACAACCCCGACCCGCTGCACATCGAACTGTATCATCTCGTCGACGACATCGGCGAGGACGACGACGTTTCGGCGGAGCATCCCGAGGTGGTCGATCGGATCGAAACGATCATGAAAGATGCCCACACCCCGAGCGAACTCTTCCCCCTGCGCCCCATCGATACGAAGAAGTGATGGGGTGCGCCTGTTTACCATCAAGATGCAATCAAAAGAACCCCGGGGCTTGGGGGCCGCCGGGGTTTTCTTTTCGAATCGGGTTGTGGAGAGGCGCGAACAACGCCTCGGGTTCACTTGTTCCAATCTTCGATCATCTCGCGGATGCGTTTCTCTTTCTCCGGCGAGAGATTCGAGGGAAAGTCCTGGTTTTCCAGGAGTTTCTCGAACGAAGGGGTCGGCGTCTCGATGCCGCCTTCGGGAATGTCGATGCCGGCCGTCCAGGCGATGCCGTTGATGACGATCTTCCGGAAGTTCGGCTCCGCCCAGTTCCAGTGCCAGTGACCGCCGGTGAAGCCGAAACCGCGTCCACCGTCTTCGCGCTCGACGACCCAGCCGACATGCTCCGGCTCGCCCTTGCGGGCCTTGACCGTCGGGTTGTTGCTGTGGGCGCCCATCCGCCGCTCGCGGGTCGCATCGGGAGGCACGCAGGTCAGCACGGGGGTGACGCCCTCCATGTTTTCCTTGAACCGCATGTGGTAGTACCATTCGTCGTCGATCTCGAACGGCTTCAGTCCGCGGGTGACCGGGTGGTCGACGAACTCGGTGAACTCCGCCTTGAAGTGCGGATTGACCGACCAGTTCACCTCGAAGTAGCCGCCGGTCGCCTCCTTGAGGAAATCGCCGCCGGGTCCGGGGGGCATCTCCACGGCGTAATGCAGCGCGACGAAGCCGACGCCCTTCTCTTTGAGCGCGTTGAGCTCATCGAGATGGTTCATGAACATGTGTCGACCACCGCCGTCGCAGAAAACGACCACGACGTCGGCGTTGTCCAGCGCGGTCGGATCGTCCGGCCAGCCGTTCAGGTAGACGGTCGAGACGGTGCCGGGAACATGCTGGTTCATGTATTCGGCCAAGAGCCGACAGCCGGCGTTGTGCTCGTGGCCCGCGTACCCGTGGCTCTTGTTGCCGGCCAGGAAGACGATCTTCTCGGCGTCCTCCAGCGGGAGCCGCTTGAGGCGGAGATTGCGGACCTGCACCTGCATCGGCGGGCCGACGTGGCACTGCACCGCCAGAATGCCGCTGCGCCGGCGATCGCTTGCGTCCTCATCGCGGCATTGCGACATCACCTGCCCGTTGATCTTGTGGGTGAACTCGAAGCCCCGGGCGGTCACTTCGTATTCGTTCCACTCGCCGGCCGGCTTGATGTGCTTCTGCAGCTCTTCGCTGGTGGCGAACTGCTCCTCGACGGTCGGCTTGCCGTTCTCGCCGATGACCGTCTTCTGCCCGCGGTTGGCCAGAATGCCGCGGAACTGCTCGCCGTAAAGAATCCCGGCGAAGCGGTTGTTGCCGTCGAAGTCGGCCTGGTAACCGCCGACTCGCCACTTCTGATTCTCCGGACCTTCCCAGGAACGGTACTGGACGCCGGAGTTGCCCGGGTCGGTGATCTTGTACTCGAACCGGAGGATGAAGTCGTCGACTTCGCCCTCTTGCCAGATGAGGAAGGTATTGTACTTCAGGGGGTTCTCTTCGGTGGTGGTTCCGGTGACGGCGCCGTCGCGGACGCTCCAGATCGCCGGGTCGCCGGCCCAGCCGTCGAGGTTTTCACCGTTGAAGAGGGGGGTGAAGCCGTCTTCGGCGGCGTCTTGCGCGAAGCCGGGCATCGCGAAGCCGACGAGCAGCAGCAGGCTTAAGAGGCGGTGGAATGAGGCATGTTTCATGATCATTGGTGCTCCTGTAGGATGACGGGGGAGGGATGGTTGCCTGGAAATGTAGAACCTTCATTCCGTATTCTAGCAATTCCGGGAGCACGAAAAAAGAGATCGGTTGCGGAAAACCGACGTTTCCCGACGAACTCGCGATCGGAAGAATCGCTTCGAATCGGTCATCGCTCACAGAAGACCGTGACGGCAGGCCCGCCGGACAAGGTCCGACTCATCTCGGGCATCGAGTTTTTCGAGCAGGGAATCGAGATGCCCCGAGAGCGATTCGGCGGAGAGATTCAGCTTTTCGGCGCACTGCTTCGAGCGGCATCCTCGGGCAAGGAGCTGGAAGAGTCGCAACTCGGTTCGGCTCAGCAACGTCACCGGCGGCCGCTCGCTTCGGGGGAGACACACGAGCCGTTGCGGGCCGCAGGTGAGCCACTCCCGGGCGAGGGGGGTTCGGCTCGGACGCCCCATCGCCGCCCAGCGGATCGCCGACGTCACCTCCTCGAGCGGATCGAGCCAGGTCCAGTAGGCGATCGCGCCCTGGCGAACGGCACAAACGGCCGTTTCGGGATTCGGCCGCGTGTCAAGGACCATCATTCCCGATTCCGGGCAGTTTTCGCGATAGTCGCGCACCAAACTCTGGAAATAGACCGCCTCACCGTGGGCCGCGAGCATCACGACCCTGGGAGCTTGCCGTGCATCGGGGTGAGAATCCGCCAAAGGGCCGGCGCGCCGCTCGACCCTCTCCATGCCGATCTTGTCGATCAGAAAGCACTGGAGCAACTCCGCGTGGAAGGGGCGGGGGTCCACGAGCATCAAATCCGCTTGTCGCGCTGCGGGAAATTCAGACTCCCGAAGCGTGGAAGGATTGTACATGACGCCATCCTGCCGGAAAAGCCCGGAGGGAATTTGAGAAAGACCGGAAAAAACACCTCCAACTAAGTCAACTATAGCTTGGGTTCGTGTTTCCGGTCCGGCAAAATGACGCGATTTCTCAAAACGGGGAAAAGAAGAGCTCGGTGGTTTCCAGGTGCGTGGCATGGTGGGGTGGTTCGGCTGGGAGCGTATTTCGAGGGAAAGAAGACGATTGGTTCAATTATCAGAAATCATCGGAGAGCCGAGTGACAGCTTTTTGTCATCCCCCCAAAAGAATGAACAAGAAAAGGGAGGATCGTTCGCTCTCCAATCCGAAAAAAAAACGGCCGACGCACCAGGAGAAAATGCGCCGACCGTCCTTGCGTGTCATTTTGTGAGTATTAGGACAAGTGATCAGTATATTGTGTTTTGGCAAAATGAACCGATCGCTGAAGGTCAACCGGCCTTGCGGTGAGTTGTATTGTACAAATAGGGGTTCATCGTCGGATCGTTGTACATCTTGAACTGCCGATAAACCTTCAGGCGTTTGCGACCGGTGAAGAGGTCGGCGAGCAGTTCTTCGAGCGATCGGGAGAGATCGGCATGTTGCTCTCGGCAGACGCTGAGACGACGGGCCGCCTTATCGCGGTGCGCTTCGGTGGCGTCCTCGCGGTGCATCTGTTCCCGCATGTGATAGATCCGAAGCGACATGATCGAGAGCCGATCGATCGCGCTGCCCGGGGTCTCGGTGTTCAGGGGAGCCGCCGACTCCACGATGCCCTCCTGTTGCATCAGGGCGATGAGCGTCGCGTCGAGCTTTTCGATGAAGTCGTTCCGCTGCTGGTTCAATTGGTCGATATTCCGCTTCACCTGGGCGATCTCTTCGTCGCCGGCGTCCGGACTTCGAGCGATGTCCTCCTCGTGCCAGAGACGGAAATTCTGCTCGTGTTGACGGCAGACCAACTCGAGAAAACCATCGTACGGGTTTTCCAGGTGATCGTTCTCGTGCCAGCAGGCGACCATGCGGTGTTGCAATTGGGTGATTTCGTCGACCTGGATCATCTTGGACCTCCTTGTCCGGAAGAATGCTTGTGCGGGAGGATGCTCCCAAAAATCCATCCATCCCGAGGGGCGGCCCATCCGAGCGAGCCGTCGGGAGGAGGATTTTAACGAAGCGGCAGAATGTCGACAAGAGCAGTTTTCGTAAGTGGGCTTCCTCGGCAAAAAAAGCCTTCCTCTCAAAAATGAAAGGAAGGCTTCGGTGGGATGGTTTCACCACTTTCCGTTTTCGGAAATGAGGCGTAAGTGCTTTTATGAAAGGGGGTTACTGATCTTCTTCGGCTGGAATCACCTGTTCGAGGCCGACATCGATGTATTGCCCCCCCTCTTCCTGATGGCAGTGCACGGCCAGCACATTCTTGCCCGGTCGCAGCGCCTGCGAGGCGTCGCAGAGCATCTCCTGCAACTGGTAGTCGGTGGTGTATCCATCAAGTCGGGCCGCGAGGAAACCGTTCAGATAGACTTCGACGTCTTCATCGTGATGTATCCGAATGAGGAGGTTTTTCAGTTTCCCCATCATCCCCGGTTCGAGATGGAAGGTTCTTCGGAGCCAGATGTCGGAGGTGTTCCACTCGGTGCGGACCACGGCGCCGGGAGTCTCCTCGGTGCCGAATCCGCCCGCCCCTTCGAGCCAGGCGGAGTCGTCGAAGACGGCGTTTTTCCAGCCTTCGGGCGGTTGCTCGAGCGTGAACTTCCATGTCCGCGGTTCCTTTTCGGAGGTCGGCACGATCGTTTTGTAGGTCGGCGGCGGCAGGTAGATCCGCTCGTTGACCTTCGCCGTGCAGACGGCGCCCATCTTGATGAGGACCCGATCATAGGTCATCAGGCCGTTGACTTCGATCTCCACGTCGGAGGTCTGCGTGTAGACGGCGGCCGAAAGTCCTTTGCCGACAAGGGGATGCAACTGCTGGATCAGCTTGCTGTAGGCCATGAACAGGTCTTCGGGATTCTCGTACGACCGGTAGCCCCAGTTCTTCTCGTCCTGCCAGGTGTGCCCCGGGATGGGGAGGCCCAGTCCGCCGAATTCGCCGAGCACCACGGCCCGATCCTCTTCGACCGGAGGCATCGCCGGTCCGGGGTACTTGTGGATGTCGTGCACGTCGCCGACGCCTTGATCGGTCCAACCGCTGGCGTTGTTGATCAGCCGCGTCGGGTCGAGTTGCCGGACCATGTCGACGATCCGTTCGGTGTCGTATTGGCCCCATCCCTCGTTGAACGGGACCCACATGATGATCGAGGGGTGATTATCGAGCGAAAGAATCATCTCCTCAAGTTCTTTCTCGAATTGGGCTTCCGCCTTTCGAGTTTCTTCCGAAGGGGGACGCTTTTCGCTGTGGTGTCCGTCGCCGTTGGGCATGTCCTGCCAGACCAACACGCCGATGCGGTCGCACCAGTAGTAGAACCGGGCCGGTTCGACCTTCACGTGCTTGCGGAGCATGTTGAAACCCAGATCTTTGGTCACCTGGACATCGTACATGAGCGCCTCGTCGGTCGCGGCGGTGTAGAGCCCGTCGGGCCACCATCCCTGATCGAGGGGACCGAACTGGAAGAGCGGCTCGCCGTTGAGCATCATCCGCGTGATGCCGTCCTCGTCCTTGCCCAGGGCGATCTCCCGCATGCCGAAGTAGCTTTCGACCCGGTCGACCTCTTCGTCCCCGGAGAGGAGAACCACCTCGAGGTCGTAGAGGAACGGGCTTTTCGGCGACCAGAGTTTCGGATCCTCGAGTTTCAAGAGCACCGGCTCGGTCACCGGCCCCTCCGCCTCGGCGACGATTTGGCCGTCGTCGGTGGCGATCGCGCGGATGCGGTCGCTCGGCTTCGCGCCGCTGGTGCGGACGGTGAGCGAAAGGGTTTCGTTTTCCAGGTCCGGGACGCCCTTGAGTTTGCCGATCGAGGCCTTCGGGACCGGTTCGATCCAAACGGTCGACCAGATGCCCGTCACCGGCGTGTACCAGATGCCTCGGGGGTCGACCACCTGCTTGCCGCGGGGCTGGATGCCCTGATTCGTCGCATCCCAAACGGAGACAAGCAGTTCCTGCGGTTTGCCTTCAGCCAAGGCGGGGGTGATGTCGAAGGTGAACGGGCTGTAGCCGCCGCGGTGCACGCCGATCTTCTTGCCGTTGAGCCAGACGACCGATTCCCAGTCGACCGCGCCGAAATGCAGCAGAATCCGCTCACCGTCCCAATCTTCGGGAACGTCGAAGGTGTGGCGATACCAGAGGCGATTCTCCTTGCCGACCCGCTTGCCCACGCCGGAAAGCGCCGATTCGACCGGATAAGGCACCAGGATCTTGCCGTCGAAATCCTCGACGACTTCTTGATCGGCCGGGACGATCGCGTAGTCCCATAAACCGTTGAGGTTCTTCCACTTGGGGCGAACCATCTGGGGTCGGGGATACTCAGGGAGAGGATTTTCGGGATCGACATCCGCGGCGAAGGGAGTCATGAGCGGATTCTCGGCCGGCTCCCACTGTTGGGATTCGGCGCTGCCGCTCCATAAACCGATGAGGCAGAACACGACGAGCGCCGGGAGTGTCTTGGTCAAATGGGGCATGGGAAACGCTCCTTTTTGATAAGGTAGAGTGTCGCCTGCGCGAAGGCGATGATTCGATCCGCCGCTTTTTCTCCCGCGAAAGGGAACACAATCGGCGATGATCGCCCCTTGCCGGGGGGCGACTATTGTCAATCGTAGACGGCTTCCGGCTTTTTTGCAAGCAGCACGGGGCGGTCGTCGGGACTGCGGTTGATGGAAAATCGTGGGCTCCACTGATATAATGATCGGGCGAAACCGACCGGTCCGGTCGCTTGATTGATGCATCCATGACCTCGTCAAAAGGAGAGCTCCCTTGAGAAGATTCAGCCGATTTTTAGTTCATGATCGCTCCGGGAGACATGTGCCCGGCGGAAAACTTCGTTTGCCGGTGTTTTCAGTGATCGTACTGGTGCTTGGGGCGATCTCCTGCGCTTCCGGCGCCGACTGGCCGCAGTGGCGCGGCGAACAGCGCGACGGCGTTTGGCGCGAGGACGGCATCCTCGACGAGTTCGGCCCCGAGCGACTCGAGCGACGTTGGACCGCCACCATCGGGGGAGGCTACGGCGGCCCCACGGTCGCCGACGGCCGCGTCTACGTGATGGACCGGCTCGCCGACGACCCATCGAACACGCCGTCCGATCGGGTCCTTTGCTTCGATCTCCGGACCGGCGAATCGCTTTGGCGGCATGCCTATCCCTGTTCCTATTCGAGTGGTTCGCGCCGCGTGAGCTATGCCTGTGGTCCCCGGGCCGCGGTGACGGTCGTCGACGGTCGGGCCTATGCCCTCGGGACGATGGGCCATCTCCATTGTCTCGATGCCGCTACCGGCAAGCTGCTTTGGGAGAAGATTCCCGGCGAGGATTACCAGGTCGAGGTGCCCATCTGGGGCATCGCCTCTTCGCCGCTGGTCGAGGGAGACCTGCTCATCGCCCAGCTCGGCGCTTCCGGTGAAGGCGCTTGCCTGGTGGGACTCGATCGGAAGACGGGCCGCGAAGTCTGGCGGGCGCTGGACGACCCGGCCTCTTACTCTTCGCCGATCGTCATCGAGCAAGCGGGAGAGCGCGTGCTGGTCTGCTGGACCGGGAGCCGATTGGCCGGGCTGGATCCGCAAACGGGCGAACTCCACTGGTCGTTCGACACGCCGCAGGATCGATTCATCATCAACGTGCCCACGCCGGTGGTCGCCGACGACAAGGTCTTTCTGACGATGTTCTACGACGGTTCGGTGCTGGCTTCCCTTTCGCCCGACCGCCTCGCCGCCGAGGTGCTCTGGCGGCGCGCCGGGGCGAACGAACGCAACACCGAGGCCCTGCACAGCACGATGAGCACGCCTGTGTTCACCGGCGATTATATTTACGGCGTCGACTCCTACGGCCATTTCCGCTGCCTCGATGCGAAAGACGGCGACATCGTCTGGGAGAATGAATCGGTCGTTCCGATCGCCCGGTGGTCGAATGTTCACTTCGTCGAGCACGGCGACCGTCACTTCCTGTTCAACGAACGGGGGGAACTGATCATCGGCCGGATGTCGCCCTCGGGATTCGAGGAGATCGATCGCGCTTGGCTGCTCGTCCCGACCGAAGGACAACTCTCCAAACGAGACGGGGTCTGCTGGTCGCATCCCGCGTTCGCCGACCGGTGCGTGCTGAACCGAAACGACAAGGAGCTGGTCTGCGCCCCTCTCGGAGCCGATTCGGTCAACGCCGCCGGAAACGATTCGGCCGTGAACATGCCGCCGCTTTTGGATCGGGCGATGCCGACTTCGTTCGAAGAGGGCGAAGATTCGGCGATGCCGGAGTATCATCCCGTGCCCTGCAAGGAATTCCAGCCGCGCGACGGACTGGGCAACACACTGCGAAAACTGGAGGACGGCAAAACGGTGAAGGTGGCCTACCTCGGCGGATCGATCACCGCGGCCCGCGGTTGGCGGGTCATGACGACCGAACGGCTCGGTGCGCGGTACCCCCGGGCGACGATCGAGGAAACGTAAACGGGGAGTGCTTCTTGCAAACGGTCGCCCCGGTGCGTTCGGGCGGAGAATCTGGTACGATGACGGAATGCTAGGACGATGGAATGCAAGGGAGCCGGTTTTTGGAATCCAGCAAGGGAAGGAATATTCTCCGACGATGAACACCGCGATGCGAGAGCAGTTCGATGCCGTCGCCGAAGAGGTGCTCGAGAAACTGCCCGAGGAGATTCACAAGATGCTCGAAGAGGTGCCGCTGGTGGTGGAGGATCACCCGGCGGCGCAGATGTGTCGGGAATTGGGCATTCGCGACCGCCGCGGGCTCTGCGGACTCTACCAGGGGATTCCGCTTTCCGACCGGTCGGTGCTCTTGCCGTGGTATTTGCCCGATACGGTGACGATCTTCCGGGAAGGCATCCTCGCCTACGCCCGAGAGCTTTCCGGCGGCCGTCGACTCGACCGTGAGATTCTGCGGGAGCAGATCCGCGTGACCATTTTGCACGAATTGGCCCATTTCCACGGCATGGACGAGGAGGAGATTCGCGCGCTCGGCTACGGTTGATCGGCGGTTTCGCGTCGTTTTGCCGGCCCCTTCGCGGTGCCATTCCCACTACCCACCCCATTCGTAATCCATGATAGGAGACAGAGATGGTGTACAGAAAAATACTTTCCGCCGTCACGCTTTTCGGCCTTCTGCTGGTGATGTGTCCGACTGCTTGGTCCCAGGAAAAGAAGGAATTACCGCCGAGGCCCCAACCGGACCGCAAGATCACCTACAAGGAAGCGAGCGGGGTGGAACTGAAACTGCACCTGTTTGCGCCGGAGGATTGGAAGCCGAGCGACCGCCGAGGGGCGATCGTCTTCTTCTTCGGGGGAGGCTGGATCGGGGGATCGCCCTCGCAGTTCTACCCGCATTGTCGCGAGTTGGCCGATCGGGGCATAGTCGCCATGGCGGCCGCTTATCGGGTCCGGAGCCGCCACCAGACGACGCCGTTCGAGTGCGTCAAGGACGGCAAGTCGGCGATCCGCTACGTCCGCGAACATGCCGGGGAGTTGGGGATCGACCCGGACCGCCTCGCCGCGGGAGGAGGTTCGGCCGGGGGACATGTCGCCGCCTCGACCGGCACGCTGCCGGACTTCGACGAGCCGGAAGCCGACCGGGAGATCTCCTCGAAGCCGAACGCCCTGGTGCTGTTCAATCCCGTGGTCGATACCAGCGAGCGCGGTTACGGCTATGACCGGCTCCGGGAACGATTCAAGGAGATTTCGCCCCTGCATCACATCGATGAGTCGACGCCGCCGACGATCATCTTTCACGGCACCGGCGATACGACCGTGCCGTTTTCGAACGTGAAGAACTTCTGCGAGCGGATGAAGGTCGAGGGCAATGACTGTGAGTTGATGGCGTTCGAGGGACGGCCGCACGGCTTCTTCAACTACGGCCGAGGCGACAATTCCGACTATGAGTCCTCTCTCGCCCGGATGATCCACTTCCTCGATCAGCTCGGTTATCTGGAGTGATCGCCTGGGAGGAATCTTTTTTTCACGAAGACGCGAGCCCCCGTCGGCTCGCGTTTTTCGTGCGCCGAGCGATCAGCCGTTTTTCTTGTTCTGTGACGAAGTGGAGGGCGATGCCTCGTCGCCGGTCGACGCGCCGTTATTGGGGAGGGTGTCGTCGCCGGTGTCGATCTGTTTGCGGATGAGAATACGGAGCACATCGCGGCGGCGGACGATGCCGATCAATTGGTAGGGTTTCTCCCGCGTGACGACCGGCAGGCAATCGTCCTGGCTCTTTTCGAAGAGATCCAGGGCTCGGGGAGCGGGCTCGTCGGGGAAGAGAACCCAGCGGGAGGGCGTCATCAGGTCGTCGGCCCGGACCAAGGAGCCGAGGGTGGGGTCGAACAGCTCGTTGCTCAGTTCGCGATAGCGGATCAACCCGAGCAGTTCCCCGGCGTTGCCGACCACCGGATAGGTGTCGTTGCGGCTCTGCTGGATGAGGTTGATGACGTCGTCGAAGGTGGCGTCGGCATGCACGGCCGGCTGGTTCGACCGCATGAGATGGCGGATGGTCATCTTCTCGGGCGGTTGCTTCCGCCAGGGGTTCATACCCAAAGCGAGCATGAGGCGGTTCCAGACGGTGCGGACGACGTCCATTGCCCCGTAGGCGTTGTGACTGATCGCGTGGGCGATGGGGACCTCGCCGGTGCGGAGGACCGCCAGCCGGATGAAAATCGGCCCGATGATTTCGAAGATGACGACCGTCCCGAGGATGATCGTCTGGATCTCGCGGCAGATCGCGGCGAAATCGCCTCCCACTTCGGCACTCCGCTTGACCGCGATCGACGAGAGGGCGATGGCGACGCCGGCTTGCGAGAGGAGGGAGATGCCCAGCCAGTTCCGGACGCCGGGCTCTTCCTTGTGGCGTCGGGCGGCGCCCCAGATGCCGAGGAATTTGCCGACCAGCCGGGTCACGAGGTAGACCACGCCGAGCAGCCCCGCCTTGGCGAGCATGCCGAGTTGCAGTTCGGCTCCGTGAGCGACGAAGAAGACCACGCACAACAGACCGGTGGCACGATCGAGCTCGCTGAGAACGCGGTCGGTCTGATCGGTCGTGTTGGCGACGGTGATGCCCATCGCCAAAAAGGCGAGTAGATAAGGGGCTTCGTAGTATTCGCAGAGTCCCAGCACCGACATGATCACGGCGAACAGCAGGATGAGTCGGCGATCGGTCGCGGTCTGGGTGAAGATGAGGCTGATGACCAGCCCTCCGGCCGCGCCGAAGGTGACCGAGCCGGCCAAGTCGATCCCGAAGCGGTAGAACTCCTGCAACAGGAGTCCGGTGTCGGCGTTTTCGGCGAGTCCTCCTTGCAGAAACAGCAGCGTGACGAAGACCAGCTCGAATAGAATGATCGAGACCAGATTGTTGATCGCCACCAACGTGTTGATCATCTCGGTGATGGTCCCCTCCGACTCGACCTCCTTGAGCACGAGGATGGTGGTCGCCGGAGCGGTCGCCAGGGCGAGAATCCCCAACAGCACGGCTCCCTTCCAACCGGCCCCGAACAGCAGGACACCGCAGAAGACCATCGCGAAGGTCCAGATCAGTTCGCTCCGAGAAAGGAAATAGACCCGTTTGATGATGCGCCGGGCCCGGACCAGCGGGAAATGACACCCCAGGGTGAACAGCACCAAGGCGATCGCCAATTGGGTCAGCGGCTTGAGGTGCTCGAGTTGGGCATGCTTGACCAGCCCGAGCACGGCCGGGCCGATCGCCACCCCGATGAGCAGGTAGGCGGTGACCCGCGGCAGCCGAAAGACCGAAGCGAGCCGCCCCGCGATCAACGCCACCAGTAGAATCAATCCGAGTGTCAGTCCGACTTGTCCGTCCATCGATGCACGCTTCCGGAACCTTCAGGGAATCGCCGCTTATTGAAAGAGGCGTCGGTTTGTTGGGATCAGAGAGTATGGACAACTTAGCATATCGGCCCGATGCTCAAAAGGCTATTCTCGGCGGAATGCGCCAACTTTTCCCACTTCCGAAATCCACTCTCTTGAGGGGGAAGGCGGGGTGTGGGGCGATGGGTAGGGTCGCTTTCCGGCCTCGTTTCAGGAAAAGATTGTCGATTATTCCGATCGGCGCCGTCCGAAAATGGGGGTGTTTTCGATTTTTGCGGGGGTTTCGGTAGTCGGAATCGCTTCGATGGATCGATCCAAGGGGGAGAGAATATCGCTTTTTGTACGTTTATGAAAGAAATCATGGAAGAAAGAAGTTCTTCCGGTCAATCCGAAACCCGAAAGATGCAAGGAAAGCTGAGTTGAAGAAAAATTGGTGCAAGAGTATGGTAAGAATCGTCTCGGTTCTCATCGCGTTCACGGCCACGGCCCCGTTGGTGCAAGCACGGGAATCCGGAATCCTCGCCGGCGATCTCGCTTCGCCGGACCCCGGCCGAGCCGAGGTGACCGACTTACAGACCCAGATCGATGAATTGCGACAGAGTCTCCGGGAGAAGGTCGACAAGCCGAACCCCGAGGAGGAGTTCACCTGCAATCTCTTCGGGCGCCTCTACTCTGATTACAATCTGTTCGCCGACCAGAGTCCCGCCAATCGGGCCTATTACGGCGACCAGGAGAATTATTTCGAGATTCGCCAGATGCGTCTCGGGGCCAAGGGGAAAGGTTTCGAAATCTTCGATTACAAGCTCCAGATCACCTTCGAGCCGGAAGGAAGCACCGATGGAGCGGGAACCCGGCATCCGCTCACTCAGCCGAAGGACGCTTTCGTGGGAGTGAAAAACGTCCCCTATTTGGGGCGGATGAAGTTCGGGCACCAAAAGGTGGAAACGGGCATCACCTACATGAACAGCTCCCGTTTCTTCCCGCTCATGGAACGCCCTCTGGCGGTGGCGATGTTCAAACTCGATCGCCGCTGGGGCATCACTTCGGCGAATCTGTTCGCCGACGATCGGGTCCGGTTCTTCTGGGGACTCTACGCCGAGCAGGACGGGGACTTCGCCGTCGAGAAGGAGTATCGGGGCGACCGGCAGGGGGCGATCTTCAACCTCCGCGCGACCGCCGCGCCGATCTATTCCTGCGACGGCTATTATCTGCTGCATCTGGGCGGTCATTTCAGCCACGTCTACGATGCCGACGAGCACGCCCGATTCCGCGGAAAGCCGCTGAATTTGCACGAGGGCGACTACTTCATCGACACCGGAACCTTCTGGAACGCCAGCTACAATACCGGCGGCCTCGAAGCGGCCGCTTCCGCCGGGCCTTGGAATCTGGTCTCCGAGATGTTCATGACCTCCTACGACAGCTACGGGGCCCAGCCGCATCGCAATGTATACGGGGCTTCGGTCGAAGGGACTTATTTCCTGACCGGCGAGTTTCGGAACTATCAGTTGTCGACGGGGCAGTTCCGGAATATTTCGGTACGCCGTCCCGTGCTGTTCTCCGGTGCCCGCCACGGGCATCGGGTGCGGGGATGGGGGGCCTGGCAGGTCGCGGCGCGATGGTCCTACGTCGATTGTTCCCAGTTCACCCCCCAAAGCGCCGACGCCGGCACGATGCACGATTTCACCCTCGGCCTGAACTGGTACTGGAACGACAACATGCGAATGATGTTCCAGTGGGGGCATGTCTTCCCCGACGTCCGGGACGCCGGGGCGACCGAGGCCGACATTGTCTCGATGGCGGTCCGATGCTTCTTCTGAAGACGCCAAGCGAAAGGCCCCGTAGACATGAAACGGGTCACCTTTTCGCCCGAGGGGCGAAAGCGGGGAAAGGGAGCCGAAACACTTCCGGGTGGGGCGCTTGCTCGCTTTGGACCTCCTGGAAGTGTTTCCGCGCGACGGAGAGCGCGACGTCGATTTCCCGAGACTTCAAGAGGACGAGCGTCGCGCCGCTTTCCATCAGGGCGAGTTTCCATCGCTCGGCCTTTTCGGCCGGAAGTCGCATGGCGTCGGCGAAGACGGCGATCACCCGAACGCCGGGCCGGTAGCGTCGGATCCACGCCAAGAGTGTCAATCTCGACTTCAAATCACCCCACCCCACTTCCAGGAGCAGCAGTGCCCCGCGGTGACGCAAGACGTGTTCTTGGCATTGCTTGAGTGTCCCGGCACGGATCACCCTCGGCAGCGGTCCTTCCCATCGGCTGCGGAAAAGGGCGCCGAAGTGACGTGTCGGTTCGTACACCAAGAGGACCGGTTCACCGTCACTCGGAGCGCCGGTCGGACCGAATCCTTCGATCGGCAGAAGCGGGGATGGGGACGTCATCGCGGGGCGTCCTCCTTTTCGTCCGGCGATGGCTCTCCTTGCGAGTCGCCTTGGAGTTGTTCGAGTCGGCGATAGAGTTTCGGGCGCGTCATCCCCAGCAGTTTGGCGGCCTGCGATTTGTTGCCGTCGCTGGCGCGGAGGGCCCGCTCGATCACCTCCCGTTCGACCGTTTCGAGATAGGCTTCCAGGTCGATCGGACGAGGAGTTCGCGGCGCATGCGCGACGGCGTCGGCGGCATCGTGCAGGCGTCGGGGGAGATCTCCCGGTTCGATGAGCATTCCCCCGGACTGCTGATGAGCCTGGGAGACCACTTCGGCCAGTTCCGCCACTTCCCCCGGCCAGTGATAGCGATCGAGGAGGTCGAGAGCGTCGCTGGAGAAACCGGCCCGCTGCTTCTTCCCGCGGGCATTCTCCTGTTCGACGAACTGTTGGGCCAAAAGGGGAAGATCTTCTCGCCGGTCGGTCAATCGCGGCAGCTCCAGGCAGAGGGTGGCGAGTTTTTCTCCCACCGGACGCGCCGTCTGCCAATGAGAGAGCGGCAGCGGGGTGGTGCCCATCACCCGACACCAAGGCGATTGTTGTTCGAGGCGCCGGAGCAGATCTTCCCGGCACTCCACCGGAAAGAGGTCCGCCTCGAGCAGCAGGAGAGTGTTGCACACGTGTCGGGTTCCTTCGCCGGACCGTTCAGGCCGTTGATACCGCTGGAAGAAGGCGTCGATCGTGCCGGCGATCAAGTCGCTCCCCAGTGCGCGGCAGTCGACCGGCAGGAGGGCGCCGGTGGGGTGGGATCCGCTCTCGGCATCGACGCCGGATTCCTCTTGCGCGAGAAACCGGTTGGCCGCGTGGTGGATCGCCCGGGCGAGGTGCTCTCGACCGCTGCCGGGGGGACCGACGATCAACACCGAGACCTCGCTTCGAGCCGCGAGCATGGCTTGGCGGCGGAGGCGTCGCATCGCATCGCCGGTGGCGGGGAAGCGTCCCAGATCGGCCTGCCAGGCGTCGTGACTTCGCAGCGCCGAGAGTCGCTCGTGGAGCGTCTCCGCCTCCTCGCGCTCGAGAGAAACCGGGGCTCCGACGAGTTCCAACGGGCGATTCGCTTTCGTCGTGACCGTCCGGGCATCGACCAGAACGAGCATTCCGGCGAATGAATCCTCTCCCGATGCCTCGGAAGTGAGCGGGAGGAATTCCGCCCGACGACGGTCGAGCGATTCCACGCGATCCATGACGATCGTCGCGCGGACATGACGGCCGGCGATCGCTTCGGGAGGGGGGGCCATCGCGGCGAGTGCCTTCTCATGACGCAACTTCGCCCCACCGCCGTGATAGCGGCATTTCTTGCCCAGCAGTTGCTCCAGTTCGCAACCGGTCCACTCCAAAAGCGCCGTGTTGCAATAGATCAGCGCCAGGGCGTCGTCGAGCACGTAGAACGGTTGCGGGATGCCCTGCAGCAGTTTCGTCAACGGATGTGCCCGGGGCCGCGACGGCATGGAGAATTCCTTCTCTGGATGAGAGATAACGCACCGTGAACGATCGCAAGACGTTTGACAACGTCACTTTGGCGATTCACGCCCCATCATACCATAAGGCACGGTCGATGCGAAAGTCCGTCCGCGGGGAGTCCTTCGCCGTCCGATGGTGGCGATTTTCGGGAATATGCCGGCTTCGGGGCCTTCCGGGAGAATGCCGATCTCTCGGGAAAGTGATCACGGGCGACCCGAACGACGGAAAGAAAGCCGATTCCCCCGCTTTTCTCGTTCATCATGCCGCCGAGGATCTATATTTAGAACAGAGAGATATTCCAGCGCTTTCGGTGGAGAGAGGTGAGCCCGTTCCGGCGAGGCTTTCCCACCTTTTTTTCTCCACGATGGATCCCATGTCCTTTTTTCTCAAATTGCGGGTTTTGCGGATGTCGAGCATTTTTTCCAAAACGATTTTCCCGGCACTGCTTTGCTTCCTGTTCGTCGGCGCGACCGTCGAAGGGCATCCGGCCGTATCGGCTGCGGGAGAAGAGTACGTCGAGCTGGCCGGCTGGGCGACGTTTTTCTGGGCGGCCTTGCTTCTGGGCCTTTCACTCATCTGGTGGATCTCCTTCCGGCGACAGGTTGCCCGGCGTCATCGGAGCGAGAGGGAGCATCAGCACACCCTCGACAGCATCTCCTGTGTGGTGATGCGCTGGAATCGCGACAGCCTCCTCGAGATCAACCGCTTCGGCTTGGATTTTTTCGGCTACCAGGCGAAGGAGCTTCAAGAGAAGCCGGTGCAGAACTATCTGGTGCTGCCGTCCGACGCCGAGAAGTTTCTCGCCGGAGTCCGCGGCCGGAATGAGGGTGATCTGACAGGGCCGTCGCCGTCGGAAAGCGAGGAGGGCAGGAGCGAATCGGAGGACGCCCCCGGCCACGGCACGGTCCGCTGCCGCAAAAAAGACGGCTCCATCGCCTGGGTCTCGTGGACCCATTGCTCCTGCTCGAACAAACGCTTCGAAGAGAACGGCCAGATGCTCAGCGTCGGAATGGATGTGACGGATCAGAGAAAAGCGGAGGAGAAACTCCGGCGCGACCGCGATGAACTGGTCCGGAATTTCGAGAAAAAGACCGGCGAATTGAAAGAGCACCAGGAACGGCTGAATATCGCCCTGGAAGCGGCTCGGGCGTTCGTCTTCGAGCTCGATTTGGCGACCGATGTCAACTGCTCCGAGGTGGGGCAATGGACCGACTTGGGCTACCCGGAATCGTGGAAGCCGGAGGATTTCAACGCCTTGGTGGAGATGCTCCATTCCCACGAAAGATCGCAGTTCACCGAGATGTACCGGACGGCGCGAGAATCGGTGGAGGACCGTTCGCTCGGCCCTTATGAGGTCCGGCTGCGTTCCTGGGACGGCCATTATCTATGGTTCATTCTCTATGCCCGGGTGGTGCATCGCTCGGGGGGAGCACAACTGGTCGGCATCGGCTGCGACATCGACGAACAGAAACGCATCTGGCAGGAGATGCGTCGTACCGAGCGGAGCTACGAATTCGCCCAACGGGCGGCGAATGTTTCCAGTTGGGAATACTTGCCCGATCTGGAAGAGTTGAATCACTCTCCGCAGTTCGAGCGTCTGACCGGGTTCTCTCCCGACGAGATCACCTCGATGGGCGAATTCCTCGCGCGCATCCATCCGGAGGATCATGAACAGGTCCACCAGGGCTTCGAGCAGCTCTGCTCCGATCAATGCGAACACACGATGGAGTTCCGGCTCCTCTGCAAGGACGGCCGCCAGTGCTGGCTGATGTCGCTCGGGTGCAGCAAGGTCGACGAAGAGGGGAACCGGCGGATCTTCGGCATCACCATGGACGTGACCCACAAGAAGGAGGTCGAGTACACGTTGCGCGAAGCGAAGGAGAAGGCGGAAGCGGCCGCCCGGAGCAAAACGGAATTCCTCGCGAATATGTCGCACGAGATCCGCACCCCCATGAACAGCATCGTCGGCATGCTCGATCTTTTGAAGGTGGGCAATCTCGACGAAGAACAGCGCGACGCCATCGACACGATCTGCACTTCCACCGAAGTGCTCATGACCGTCATCAACGACATCCTCGACTATTCGAAGATCGAAGCGGGGAAGGTCACCTTGGAGTACGTTCCGATCGATCTGCGGCAGAACGTCCACGACATCGCGGCGATCATGAAGATGAGCGCGGTCAAAAAAGGCATCGAACTCTTGGTCGATTTCGACGAGGCGGTCCCCCGTTGGGTCCGGTCCGACGGTGTCCGTCTTCGGCAGATCCTATTGAACCTGATCGGCAATGCCATCAAATTCACCGAGAAGGGGTCCGTCGCGGTGACGGTCCGGCTCGAGTCGCTCCTGGAGGAGGACGATCGGGAAAAGGCCCGCGTCACCTTTCAGGTGAAAGATACCGGCATCGGCATGACGACCGAACAGTTGATCAGTATCTTCGAGAAGTTCACCCAGGCCGATGCTTCGACGACACGCAAATTCGGCGGCACCGGGCTGGGGCTCTCGATCTGTCGGGAGTTGATCGGCATGATGGGCGGAGAAATCATGGTCGACAGCGTGGACGGCGAGGGGGCCACGTTCTGGTTCACCATCGACCTGGAGGTGGTCAAACAGGTCGAACAGGAAGTCGAGGAACCCTCGCTGGAACCCGCGTCGTCGGAGAAGAACATCACCGATTATTCCCGAGAGGAGTTCGAGAAGCTCTTGCGGGAGAACTTCTTCCAATTCGACATGCACGCCCTCTTGGTCGACGATCGCAAGGCGAATCAGAAAGTGGCCCAGCGGATCCTCGAGAAGTTGGGGTGCCGCGCAACGGTCGTTTCCAGTGGCGAAGAGGCGGTCCGGCGGGTTCGCGAGGAGTCGTTCGATTTGATCTTCATGGACTGCCAGATGCCCGGCATGGACGGCTACGAGGCCACCCGGGTGATCCGCCGAGAGCAAAAGGAGGGACGGCACCCCTTGATCGTCGCCATGACCGCCAATGCCCTGGAGGGGGCCCGGCAGGAATGTCTCGATGCCGGCATGGACGACTACCTCGCCAAGCCGATCAAGCCCCAGACGGTCGCCGCCATCCTCCAGAAATACGCGACGCTGAAAACCTGCGCCTCGGTGGGGTGAACGCAGCGTATCGGATCGCGTGAAAAAAATCTTGATTTCCTCGGAACTTTCCAAGCGCAATCGGGGTTGGTTCCGTCAGCCCGTGGCCTGCCTCAAGACCCGGTTCGCGCTTTGCGGCGGTTCGTGTCTTTCGTCCGATCGCCGCCTTCTCCGCTTCTTACCTTCAGCCGATGGAATCACCGAGATGAATATCGACGAACGATCTACGTCCCTGGATAGCCGCACGTGGAAGAGTTCTTTCCTTCTCCTTTTTTTGATCCTTTCGATCTGCATTCCGCCGATCGCTCGCGCGACCCCGCCCGCGACTCCGCCGGAAAAGGATTCGAAAAACTCTGAAAAAGAATCGAAAGAACCGACCGCGGTCCAACCGGGTGACCCGTCCTTTCGCGGGCCGTTCCGATCGTGGGGACGCCGGCAAGCCCCTCGGGAACAAGGTTTTCGGAATCGTTGGCGACAACCCGATCCCCAGGAAATTCAGATCCAGGGGGAGGGCTTTTTTCTCACCGCCGAGGGCTTTCTCGATCGGAGTTACCATTTCACCCGCCGGGAAGAGGCGGTCTTTTTGAACGGCCGAGAGCTGTTCGGTCCGGAGGTGGTGGTCTATCCTGCCGGTCGTTTTCAATCGCCGATGCAAAAGTTGATCCACGCCTTGTCGAACGACGGACTGGTGGTGCAGCTCGATGAAAATCACTTCGTGGCCATCGGCGATAGCGTCGGTCATGTTGAACTGCTTGATGTCTTGAGTCCTCGAACCCCTTACCGCGAGCAACTCGAAAAGCTCGAACAGTTGCCGATCCAAGGGATGACGATCGACCAATGGAGTGACTTTCTCGGGCGATGCGAGTTCACCGAACCGGAATACGAGGCGGCAGTGGGGCCATTCTTGGAGCCTTACCGGGAGACGGTCGCCGAGAATTACAGGATCGCCTGGTGGACACAACAGATCGGTCGACTCGAAAAAATGGGCTTCACCTATTTTCTCAATCTGGTGGGACTGATGCTCGTGACTTTGGCGTTCGGCACATTGCTGACACAACGGCCCAACGAAACGTTCTCCGACGACGGAGCGGCGAAGCGGAGAGCCCGAAATCTCTGCTGGAACACGGGGCTGATCGTCGCCTTGAGTCTTTTCGACCTCGGTTGCACGCTCTTTGCCCATCTCTCGGGCGGATTCAAAGAGTTGAACCCGATCGGCAGCGTGCTGGCCGACAGTCCGATGAATCTGATGCTCTTCAAGGTCGTCACGCTGATGGTCAGCGCGGCGATTCTTCTCGCGCTGCGGCATCACCCAAGAGCGCAGTGGGCCTCCTGGTGGCTCTGCCTGGTCCTGGTCATCCTCACCTTCCGCTGGACCACCTACCACGGCATGATGCTGTAAAACGGCAAGAAGCCCGGTGAATGGAAGGACGCTCCGCCGGTTTCAACTGCGAAGCAAAAGGACTCCGAAATTCGCCCTAGGTCCGTGTCTCGGTTTGGTCGATCATCTAATTATTCTTTGCGGATTCCGCGGAGGAAATGTTTCCATATGAACATTTGACATCCAATGGCCGGAAAAGTAAACTAGATTATATTTTTGGGTAATTTAGTGGTTCTTTCCAAGGAGCTCGAAATGACTTCCGGCGGTGACGAACATACAATCTCCGATTCTAAAAAACGCCCTTCCATCGAAGAAGCTCGGAGAGACTGGCGAGTTCTGGATTCCCCCGACTTCGAGATTCCAGAAGACGTCCGATTGATCTCGCACGAGAAATTTACCACTTGCCGGGATATCGAAGTAGACTATATTCCTCCCAGTGGGATGGTTCTTTATTTTCGTTTTTTCAACAAACTGTTCTCGCTACTTTATGCGTTCCAGCTACTGCGTGAAACGAACCGCCAGACGGTATTGATACTCAATGGAGGCGGCTCGTTGTGGCTTTTCGTAGGACTTTTGAACCGATTCTTCATGTGGCGCAAGCGAGATGTTCTGTGTTGGGATATTTTCGTGGAGGTCGATGCCGATTGGAAACGCCGCTTGATGAGTTTCGCTCTTTCGACGTTCCGACTCAACGTGCTTTGGTCACGCCCCCAGATCGTTCCCCATGCAAATTGGCTCAAATTACCGGAAGAGCGATTCATATTTCTTCCTTTCAAGGCGAACCATTCCAAGGGACCGCGTTATGATTTACCCATCGGCGGTTTCGTCTTCGCCGGCGGCAATGGCAAGAGGGATTACAAAGCATTGATCGATGCGGTTCGCGACACCAATATTCCGGTCGTCATCAGCTCTACAGCACCGGAAGTGAGGCGCCAGATTGATTTCCTTCCGAATGTCATCGTTTTAGGGGCGCCGGAACCCGCTTATGCTCAGCTCCCCGCTGCTTCCACCTTCGTTGTCGTTTCCATGCAACACACGGGCTTAAAAGGTGGGGGCGAAGCAAATTTCTGCAACGGAATGTGGCACGAAAAGCCGGTCATTGCCGCCGACAGCATCGCGGCGATGGATTACATCGTTGAAGGAGAAACAGGCTATGTGGTTCCTTCCGGCGACAGCGCGGCCCTTCGCCGGCGCATTCTCGAGCTGTGGAACGATCCGGAAAAGGTTCAGCGCATGGGCAAGGCGGCCCGGAAACATGTCGAAGAGAATTTCACCCACAAGGCCTTCATCCGCCGCCTTCTGAGATTGGCACTGCTGGTGGGCTACGAGAAGAAATGAGGTAACCGATGAATCTGAAAGCCTATCTCTTTTGTTAGTAAATCTGATTCTCGCTGAACATGGAATTTTTACATTGCCGATGATAAACCATGAACTTATTCAAAAAAATATATAAAAATCGATATGTTTTAGACCGCAAGATTGTTTCTGCCACAATCAATCTTATTGATGCGAAAGCTTGCCAAAGGTTGCAAGCAATTCGCGGACAGTATATTGGTAACAGTGTTCATGCTTTCTGGTGGACTGGATATAGAAATTTTGGCGATTTAATAACGCCATATCTACTGAATTATTATGATAGATTTCCAATTTATGCCAAGCCGCAATTTGCTGAAGTTGCTGCTACTGGCAGCCTTTTGGGAATGTTACCCCAAAATTATAACGGCATGATCTTGGGCTCAGGGCTTCTCTCTGATACGCATAAGTTATCTTTCCCAGATGCGACAATATTGTCTGTTCGGGGACCGCTAACGAAATCAAGAATTAATGCTCCAAAAAATACGGAGGTAGGGGATCCTGGATTGCTAATGACGGAACTGATTCCTGAGCGGAAGCAAAAAAATACACCCTTGGATTGGTAACGCATTATGAGGATTTCCCTGAACCCTCAATACATAGATTTGCACGTCGATACCCAAAGGATATTCGCATTATCAATGTTCAGAGGAACCCCATTTCTGTTACCAAGGATATTGATAAGTGCACCCATGTAGTTTCTTCAAGCCTTCATGGTTGTATTGTGGCAGACGCTTTAGGGATTCCAAACCGGTGGATGGTAGTTTCTGATCGTGTTTTGGGGAAAGGGTTTAAATTCAAAGATTATTATGCTTCTCTGGATTTGGATCGTGCTCCAATAGTTTTTTATGAAAAAACAAAGTTGATAGAATTAGTTGATTCTGCTATTGCTCCCCCTCTGGAAAAAATTAATGAAATTCAGTCGAGCTTAAGAAAGCAATTCTTGTTGTTCAAGAGTCTGACAATGAAAAAATAGAATAGCGACGGGGTACTTGTGTTTTGTTCGAGCGATTTCCTGCTCTTAAGCGGAAAAAAGAAAAGCAATCAACGATTGATTAAACGCTTTGATGTGGTAAATGGCTAGGCCAGGTTATTTTTTCTAGATTTCAAAGCTGGTAACCAGCGAGTTCTAATAGACCCTCTTCAAAGATTTCTAGCTGCAAGTACCGAAACAAAATCATACACAAATCCAACTGTAATGCATGAAGCTCGGTCGATTCGGCCCCTGCTTTGGCTGGTGACATCTTCCTTTCGCACCCATATGAACGACTGGCCACCGAGACGGAAAAAGTATATGAAAGCGTATTGGGGCGGTAGTGCTTTTCGGGATTTGGAAGGAGATTGTCAGCCTTTCAGGTAATATAATCTTGCACCCAGGTATTGTCACCTTGGCTGAAGGGGTTTTGCCAGCCACCTAAAGAAACTCTTTCTCTCTAAACTTTAGCCCATTTCTTGTTCTTGACCGGTTTTTGCGAAATCGCTATAATCCACAGCGTCGCAAACATCGAAAAACGGACGCCATGTGCCGCCGAGCTGGGTGAAATGCGGTTTTTCCCGTCCCGTTCGAGCTTTTCACAACGCTTTTCTCCTTATTTCTTGCTCGAAACCACGGGGCCACCGAACGCCGATCGGCGCGGAAAGCGGCATCGGGCAAGCCGATCGCCACCCCCTCGGTCCGGTGGAGCGAAAAAAACCGAGCTTTTTGCCGTGCTCGGCCGCCGCAGCGGGAGCGACCGCCGCGAAAGGAATTCGTCGGCGTCAAGGCCACCGATCGCCGCCTCGAAACGGTGCGGGCGGTGCGTGGAAGAGATGGAATTCGTACCCTTGAACCCCCCGGAGCAGATGGTGTCGCATTCTCCGACCGACAACAAGGAACTCGTCCGCGAGGCGATCGATATCGTCGATCTCGTCGGACGCTACGTCCAGTTGCGACGTTCCGGTCGCAATTTCGTCGGCCTCTGCCCCTGGCACGACGATACCCGACCCAGTTTGCAGATCAATCCCGAACGCCAATCCTATAAATGTTGGGTCTGCGATATCGGCGGCGATGTCTTCTCATTCGTCATGCAAATGGAAGGCGTCGACTTCCGCGAAGCGCTGGAGATGCTCGCCGATCAGGCCGGCATTCCGCTCGAATCGCCCAGGCCGTCCGCTTCCTCCTCCACCTCGGCCGGGAGCGCCCGCGAGGGCAAGCGGGCTCTTTACCGCGCGTTGGAATGGGCGAGAAACCAGTATCACGAACATCTATTGCACGCCGAAGAGGCGGAACCGGCCCGACGCTACCTCGCGGAACGGGGCATCTCCGGCGAGAGCATTCGGGCGTTTCATCTCGGCTTCAGCCCCCTCCAGGGCGACTGGCTTCTCTCGAAGGTCGGCGGACAGGCCGGCCGCGTCGAGCGACTGGAGAAAGTGGGAATCCTTGCCGAAGGACGCTCCGATTTTTCGCGGCCGGGAGCCGCTTCGCATTACGACCGTTTTCGCGGCCGCGTGCTCTTCCCGATCCACGATACCCAAGAGCGGACCGTCGCCTTCGGAGCAAGGCTGCTGCCCGACTCCCCGCTGAATAGTAAGGCGAAATACGTCAACTCGCCCGAAACTCCCCTCTTTTCGAAGCATCGCATGCTCTACGGGCTCGACCGGGCCCGGCTCGAGATGCGCAAGACCGGCCGGGCGCTCATCATGGAAGGCTACACCGATGTGATCATTGCCCACCAGTTCGGATTCCGCGACGCCGTGGCGGTGTTGGGGACCGCGCTGGGCGAAGAGCATGTGCGGCTGCTGCGTCGATTCGCCGACCGCATGGTGCTGGTGCTCGACGGCGATGAAGCGGGCCGCCGCCGGGCCGACCAGGTGCTCGAGTTGTTCGTCGCCCAGGGTGTCGATCTATCGATTCTGACGTTGCCGGTTGGTTCCGATCCCTGTGATTTTCTGCAATCCGAAGGGGCCGAGGCGTTTTCTCAGATGCTCGACGGCGAGGCGGTCGACGCGATGGATCACGCCTTCCGTTCGGCGACCTCGGGCGTGGATTTGGAGAAGGACATCGTCGCTTCGAGCAAGGCGCTCGATCACCTGTTGGGGATTTTGGCCGGGGCCCCCCATCGCGCTTCCGACGCCTCCGATCCGCAGCACATCCGACACGAAAAGATGCTCCAGCGGCTGGCTTCGCAGTTCCAGGTGCCCGAGAGGGAGATCCGCCAACGACTCCGCCAATGGCGGCAGCGGAAGATGAAGAGCCGACCGGCCTCGCCGTCCCCCGAGGCGAAGTCGACGTCCCCCTCGCCCAGGGAGGATTCACCCTATAGCGACGAAATGCTCTACGACGACTTGGCCGGCCTGGAAGCCGGGCCGACGGAAGAAGCCCCCCCCTCTCGCGAAGCCTCTCCGGAAGCGGTGCCGCGCGTCGCGCCCGATCCGCTGGAACGCGATCTGCTCGAGGTGCTCGTGAGCACGCCGACGACGATCGGCAAGTTCGCCGAGAGGATCGACGGAAAATGGCTGCGGACTCCCTGCACCCGATCGATTTTCGAGTGGCTCGAACGCCGTCGGGAAGAGGCGTCGGAGGAGGCGCTCACTTTCGATCGGTTGATGCTCCATTACGACGATCCTTGGATGAAGAATCTGCTGGTGGAGCTCGACCACCGGGGGCGTGAGAAGGACGTGGCCGAGAATCCGTCGTTGCATGAAGAGATCATCGAGGCGTTTGCCCGTCGAGAGTGGCTGCGGCAAACCCCTCGCCAACTCCATCGCCTGCGGGAAGATTCTCTCTCGGGCGAGGAAAAACATAACCTCTTACTAGAATTTCAACGCAAACAACGTGTCCGACACGGTATTACCGATCCCACGGAAGGGTAAGGGCCGTCGTCGGAGATTCGC
This sequence comes from uncultured Planctomycetaceae bacterium, assembly GCA_964632505.1. GTDB lineage: Bacteria > Planctomycetota > Planctomycetia > Pirellulales > Thermoguttaceae > CAZWCE01. The sequence continues at coordinate 434,563 of CAZWCE010000001.1, forward strand.
GCCGCTGAAGGACGGACGAGAAACTCCCGGAAAAAATAAAGGGCCGCGCGGCGATCCGCTCAAGGCCAACCATCGGAAGAGACCGGGAGTCTCCCGCGTCAGACAGCGTGAATCGACATTTCCAGGACCGCCTCCCCCCCCGCGGTGTTTTCGAACGACGCCCAGGTGGTCCGACCCAGCGTGTCAGGAAGACACGGAAGGAGTGTCATCGATGTCGAAGACCGAAACGTTCACCACCCGTCTGCAGCAACTGATCGCCAAAGGTAAGTCCCGAGGCTATTTAACCTATGACGAAGTCGTCGAGCAACTTCCCGACGACACCTCCGACCCGACGATGATGGATGATCTGCTCAATGCCCTGGATGAAAAGGGGATCGAGCTGGTCAGCGAAGCGGAGGGCGACGCCTTCTACGATCCGGAAGAGGCGGTCGAGGTGGAGGAATCGGAAGGCGAGATTCTGCCGGAGCCGACCGCCTCGGGCGAAACGCTGCTGCCGATCCCCGAAGAACAGAAGTGGAGCAACGATCCGATCCGGCTCTATCTTTCTCAAATGGCGGAGATTCCGCTCTTTTCCCGCGAGGAAGAGGTCGCACTGGCCAAGAAGATCGAGATGACGCGAAAGCGGTTTCGTCGTTCGGTGCTCGGCTGCTATCAGGCCCTGGAAAACGCCTATTCGGTGCTGTGCAAGGTGCAGGAGGGAGAGTTGCCGTTCGATCGAACGGTGAAGGTTTCGCTGACCGAACGTTTGTCGAAGCCGCAGATCCTCGGCCGCATGCCCTTGAATCTGGCGACGCTCGAACGTCTGATGGAGCAGAACCGGCTGGACTATTCCCTGTTGATTCGCAAGAGCACTCCGGACGAAGCACGCCGACAGGCCCGAGCCCGTTTTCTCTGCCGCCGCCGGAAGTGTCTGGTGCTGATCGAGGAATTGAGCATCCGGTCGCGTCGGGTGCAGGCGATGATGACGCAGATGGAAGAGACTTCCCAGCGGATGGACAAGATCCGCGACCTTCTCCAGCGGTCGGGAGATCATCTTTCTCCGCACCGACGCTACCTGTTCCGGAAGGAATTGCATGATCTGATGGTGGCCACGCAGGAGAGTCCCCGGAGCTTGAGGAATCGATGTCGGCAGATGCGTGAGCGATTCGAGGCCTACGAAGCGGCGAAACGGGAGCTCTCCGGCGGCAATCTGCGTTTGGTGGTTTCGGTGGCCAAGAAATACCGCAATCGGGGGATGAGCTTCCTCGATCTGATCCAGGAAGGCAATACGGGACTGATGCGGGCAGTCGACAAATTCGAATATCGGCGGGGATACAAGTTTTCGACCTATGCCACGTGGTGGATCCGGCAGGCGATCACGCGGGCGATCGCCGATCAGGCCCGAACGATCCGCATTCCGGTGCACATGATCGATGCTTTGAGCAAACTCAAGAACACCGCGCGGATTCTTTATCAGAAGTATGGTCGGGAACCTTCGATCGAAGAAATCGCGGCCTGCTCGGGGTTGACAGTCAAGGAAGCTCGCCGCATCATGGAGATGTCTTCTCAGCCGATCAGCCTGGAGCGACCCGTGGGCGAGGGCGAAGACAGTTGTTTCGGCGAATTCGTCGAGGACGGCAGCTCCCAGCGCCCGGAGAAGATGGCCTCGAACGATCTGCTCCGCGGCAAGATCGAAGGCCTGTTGAAAACATTGACCATTCGGGAGCGGGAGATCATCCGCCTGCGTTACGGACTCGGCGACGGTTATACCTACACGCTGGAAGAAGTGGGACGCATTTTCCAGGTGACTCGGGAACGGGTGCGGCAGATCGAATCGAAGGCGGTTCGGAAGTTGCAGCATCCGATCCGGAGCCAGCAGTTGGCCGGTTTTCTGGAACAAGAGGAAGAGGAAGAAGATCTTTTCGCCCGGGACATTCCGGAAGACGACGCCCCGGCGGAACCTTTGACGGACGATTTCGGCGAGACGCTCGACGGTTTCCAGCCGATGGACGATCGCCGCGCCGCCTAAGCGGAGTGTTTCTCCCTTCAAGTTCGGCGCTCCCGTGGTCGGCGTCCGACCGATGGCGGTAAAAGTAGCGATCCTTTTCTTGGGTGAACCGATAATCGAAAGATGATTGCATCATGCCTACTGAAACGAATCAGTTGAACGCCCTGTTGGGAGAGCTGCACCGGATCCATCGCCAATTGAGCGACTTGAACAGTCGCAAGGCGAAAGGCCCCCGCGTGCTCAAGGCCCAGCAGGGGCATGTGGCGCAACTGACCGAGAAGCTCGAGGAGATCCGGCGGCATCATCAGCGGCTGGTCCTCGAAGCTCGGGAGTTGGAGAAGAAGTTGTCCAGCGGCGAGGAGGCGGTCCGTAAGCGTCAAGGGCAACTCCAGGAGGCGAAGAGCAATCGGGAGTACCAGGGATTGAAGGATCAGATCGCCGCCGACGAAGCGGCCAACGGTGTGCTGGCCGAGGAAGCTCTCGAGGCGATGGAGAAGAGCGAGGCGTTCGTCGCCGAGGTCGAAACAGCCGGGGTGGCCCTCGAAAAAGCGAAGGAAATGGTCGCCAAGACCGAGGCGCAGCTCGCTGCGGAAACGCCGGGCATCGAGGCCGATCTCGAGCGCTGTGGGCAGATCCTGGCGGAATCCGAAAAAGGACTCCCGGGGAACTTCCGCGATTTGTACCACCGCTTGGTCAAGAGTCGGGGAGGCGAAGATTCGCTCGCTCCGGTGCAGAACAGCGTCTACTGCGGTGGTTGCAATCAGCAAGTCCCGATCCACTTCATCAACGAAGTGGCCCAAGGCAAGCCGATCCAGTGCAAAGCCTGCGGTCGGATGCTCTATCTGCCCGAAGGATACCGGTTCGACTGAAACACGCCGGGGAAGAAATGGAAAATGTCTTGTGAGTCGCGCAGCAGGGGCTCCCCGCGGCGCGCCCTTGTTTTCTCGCTCATTCCTTTCTAGAATGAAGAAGGACGCGCTTTCCTCCGCGTCCTTTTTTGTTTCTCCTCCTCAAAACGTCGAGATATGGACCCATGCCGAAATATGTTGCCCGATACGGCGCCATGCGCATGTTGGGAATCTTTCTCTCTCCCGAGGAAAAGGTCTTTTCGCGCGGTTCGGAAGTGATTGTCCGGACCCAGCGGGGGCTCGAGACGGCCACGATCCTCCGCGAGGCGGAGGAACCCCTCTCTCAAGAGATTCCCCAGGAAGAGGACCACCGCATTCTCCGGGCAATGACTCCCGACGACCACCGAGAATGCCGGCGACTGGTCGATCAGCAACAGGAGGAGTTTCAACGTTGCGTGCGGATCATTCGCAAGAGCGGGCTGGAGATGAATCTGGTCAAGCTGGAGCACATTTTCGGCGGAGAGCGCATCATCGTCTATTACGTTGCCGACGGTCGGGTCGATTTCCGCGAGTTGGTCAAAATGCTCGCCTCGGAGTTCCAGACCCGCATCGAAATGCGTCAGATCGGCGTGCGCGACGAAACCAAGCTGATGGCCGATTTCGGTGATTGCGGAAAAGAAGTCTGCTGCAACAGCCACTTGGTGACGATGCCTCCGGTCTCGATGAAGATGGCCAAATTGCAGAAGGCGACGCTCGATCCGACGAAGATTTCCGGACGTTGCGGTCGCCTGAAGTGCTGCCTCCGCTTCGAGTTCGACGTGTACCAGGAAATGCAGTCGGAATTGCCCCGGGTGGGAAGGCGGGTTCAGACCCCCGACGGTCCGGGGAAGGTCGTCGGGCAGGAGATCCTGCGGCAGCAGGTGCAGGTCGAGCTGGAGGACCATCTCCGCAAGTTGTTTCCGGCCGATCAGGTGCAAGTTTTGCGGAAGGAGCGGGTGAGCGATGGGACGCGGCAGAAGCGTTCCGCCTCGGGACCGTCGGACGACCTCCCTTCTTCCTCGCAGTGAGCTTTTGGCCTATTTTTGTCGGCGGATCTTTTCCATCAACAGGTTGATCGTGCGGCAGCCCGACTTCACCGCGGCTTCGTGACGACCGCTCTGGATCGCTTCGTCGAACTTTTTCTCCAGTTGATCAATGTCGTCCCATTCGATTTTCCACTGATCGCTCAGCGCGGCATCGCGGAGTTGTTGGAGGATCTCTTTCAGTTCGATGGCGAACTCCCGACCCGGGGTGCCGGACGTTCGGGTATGGGGGCCTTTTCCGAGCATGCCTCCGAGCATGCCGGGGAATCGCTCCGAGGCGGAGTCGTCGGAGGAAAAGAGTCCCAGGGCGAGCGCCCCGAAAAAGAACAGAAAAATACCCGCCAGAATCGCTCCTCCCCAAGCGACCGGTGCCTGGTCGATTCCCATTCCCAGTCCGGAGGTGGCCAGGGCGCCGACGGCCAATCCCAGCATGGTCCAGGCCGTGGTGGAGATGCGGCGGCGCTCCGCTCTTCGGGGAGCATCGTCGACCGTTTCCAGTTGCCCGGTCACACGCACGATGATGAGGGTGATGTTGTCGGGCCCGCCACGAAGATTCGCGAGATTGACCATCGTTTCGGCCGCTTCCTCCGGTTCGAGCGAAGCGAGGATTTGCCCGAGTTCCTCGTCGGGGAGTTGGCCGCTGAGCCCATCGCTGCAAAGCAGGTAGGTATCGCCGGTTTCGATGGGGAAGGGCCCTTCGAGATCGACATCGACCGTCTCGGTCGGCCCGAGCGAACGCGTGATGACGTTCTTGGGGATGTAACTGGGAACCTCCTTCTCCTTGAGATTGCCGGCGGCGCGGATTTCCCAGACGAGGCTGTGATCGAAGGTGAGCTGCTCGAGCTTTCGCTTGCGGAGGCGGTAGACGCGGCTGTCGCCGACGTGCGCGACGAGGGCTCCCTCGGGCAGGAGGACGAGTGTATCGACGGTGGTCCCCATGCGTCGGAATGCTTCGTCGGCCTCGCCCTGTTCGTGGATGAGGCGATGGGCTTCCTCGACGGCGGCCAGCAGCGCTTCGGCGGGAGGTTCCGAGCGTTTGGAGTAGCTCAACGGGATGGTGTCGGTGGCGATCCGGCTGGCCCGTTCTCCCGCAGCGTGGGCCCCCATGCCGTCGGCCACGACGAAGACGTGTCCCCGCTTGCGCCATTGGTGCGCGGAGCCGGCCAGAAAGACGGCATGAGAATCCTGATTATTCGCCCGCCGCAGACCGACATCCGTTCTGGCACAGTATTTCAGGCAGCGATCCCAACGCGACCCTGATTGCGTCATTTCTCCAGTGACCTTTCCGTCTGGCATCTCGCCCTCTGGGGTGGGGCCGGTCGGCAAAGACGTCCCAAAGGTCGGCCGCCGGACCACTTACTACTCTTGTCTTTTATTTTACTCCATCGGAAATAATCCCGCCACAAGAAAAGCGATTTCCCCCGGAATCGTTTTCGTCGACCAAGGAAATCCTCCCGGGGGAACGGCTCCCGATCGGTTGGCGGGTAATGATGGGATGGCGGCGAAGAAAAGCGGAGATGGCGGGGGAACGGGGTGCCGGGCACGGCGGATTTTTGCGTCGGTTCCGGCATTTTCCTCTGGTGTCGAGAGGGAAGATCGCGTATACTTCGCGGCGATTTCCTTTCCGAAATGCGAACGTTCGGCAAGCCGAACGTGCCGTGATTTGGCGGGTACGTCCGAAACCGATATGCTGTAAGTTGTTGTTTTGTAAGTATTTATGATGATTGGAAAGGCTCATGCAACGAAGCCGTCTTTGGCCGAAATTCGTCGAATCGAAGCGAGTTCGGGCCTCGATGCTATTGTTGGTGCTGGTGATGTTTCTCGGCGGATGTGTCCGGCGGAGGATGATGGTCCGTTCCAATCCCAGCGGGGCGATGGTCTATCTCGACAATGAAGAGATCGGCAAGACCCCCATTTCGACCAATTTCACCTATTACGGCACGCGGGAGTTCCGCCTCGTCAAGGAAGGCTACGAAACCAAGGTGGTGAAGGTTCCGCTGAGACGACCCTGGTATCAGTGGCCGGGGATCGATTTCTTCTCCGAGGTGCTCGTGCCCGGGGAGATCACCGATCGACATGAGTACACTTTCGATATGAAACCACAACGGATCATGCCGCGCGACGAGCTGATGGCCCGGGCGGAATCGCTGCGTCGTCAGTCGCATACCGCCGGAATTCCGCGTTTGAGCAACGGTGGAGGGACGTCCGTCGGGGGGCCGCCACCGAGTCCTTCCCCCACCCCGTCGCCGGCGACACCCTGGCAGCCGGGCGGGACCCCGCCACTGACGGCCCCGGGACCGACTCCCAGCGGATCGCCCCCCGGTGCCGTACCCTACTCGCCGGCGCCTTCAGGTCCTCCGGCGGGACCTCCTCCCGCCGCTTCGCCCTATCGCAGGGGCTCATGAGACGGGAGAGGAAAGATCGTCTCACGATCGCGGAACTGCAGGGAGCGCCTTTTGTAAATCGGATTTTTCCCCACAACGGGGCCTGTCCAAGAATTGAAGGGAGGTTGTGTGGTGTCGATCGTGAGGAAAAGCCGTCGGATCATACAGAAAGCGATCGCCAGGGGTTGGTATCGTACTCTGAGTTGCGTGGGAGATACCGATTTCCAGAAATTCATCATTCTTTCCCGGTCTCGCACCGGCTCCAATTTGCTCCGATCGTTATTGCGTTCCCACCCGAAAATCGAGGTGGATAAGGAGATCCTCAGCCGGCTTGGCGGACAGAATCATCGCGATATTGTGGCGAAAGCCTTCGGGAAGCAGCCCTCATTCATTCAGGCGAAGGGGTTCAAGTTCTTCTATTATCATCCCCAGGACGGCGACGCGAGAGCGGTATGGGACGATCTTCTCCGACTGAAGGATCTGCGCGTGCTTCATTTGAAGAGAAGAAATATCTTGCGTACACTAGTTTCACGGAAGCTTGCCGGTTCACAAGAGATGTGGGGGGCCTATCATCGAAATGACCTTCAGAAAGCCAAGCAGAAACAGAGGCAAGTCTCCTTCACGGCTGAGGAGCTTCAAGAGGGGTTCGAGCAAACGAGGGATTGGGAGCGCGAGGGTGACGAGAGATTCAGGAACCATCCTGTCATGGATGTGTATTACGAAGACTTGATTTCCGACCGGCAGTCGGTGTTTGCCGAAATTGTTGCCTTCCTCGATCTTCCTTACGCCGAACCGGAGACCGGCCTGATCCGGCAGAATCCCGAGAGCTTGAAAGATTTGGTAACCAATTATAAGGAGCTGAAAGACGCCTTTGCCGGCTCTGCTTGGGAATCGTTTTTCGAAGAATGAGCGTGGGAAGACAGTGAAAGGGGAGGCCGGTTTCCCGTTTCGAACGAAGAAAGTAGATCATGCGAGTTCTGTTGGCCAACCCGCGGGGTTTTTGCGCGGGGGTGAATATGGCGACCGAGGCGCTGGAGGAAGCGATCCGTCGGTTCGGCGTCCCGCTTTACGTGTTCCACGAAATTGTGCACAATACATGGGTCGTCGAGGGATTTCGCCGCAAGGGGGTGCGTTTCGTGGAGGATCTGGAGGAGATTCCGCCCGGCAGCCGCGTGCTCTTTTCGGCCCACGGCGTTTCACCGACGATTCGCGAGCAGGCGCGCCGGCGGGATTTGCGAACGATCGACGCGACCTGCCCTTTGGTCAACAAGGTTCACCGGGAAGTGTTGCGCTTCGCTCGTGACGGCTATCGAATTCTGCTGATCGGTCATGCCGGACACGATGAAGTGGTCGGGGTGATGGGGGAAGCGCCGGAAAGTATCCATTTGATCACTTGCCTCGAAGATATCGATCGCCTTTCCTTTCCCAAAGGGACGCCGCTGGCCTACCTGATGCAGACGACGCTCTCGGTGAGCGAGGCTTCGACGATCGTCGCGCGGATTCGGGAGCGTTTTCCCGGAGTCGAGGCGCCGCGTTCGGGCGACATTTGCTTCGCCACGCAGAATCGCCAGGAGGCGGTCCGTCGGCTTTCCCGCCAGGCCGACCTGGTGCTGGTGGTGGGGAGTGCCAACAGCTCGAACAGTCGCCGTCTGGCCGAACTGGCTTCGGCCGAGGGGGTCCGCTCGCACTTGATCGACGGACCCGACGCCATCGATCTCGAGTGGCTCGCGGCGGAGCAGACGGTGCTTTTGACCGCCGGGGCGAGCGCGCCGGAGTCGGTCGTTCAGGATTGCATCGCCTTGTTGCGGCACCATTTTCCGGTCGATGTGCAGCCGCGTGTCGTCTGCGAGGAGAAGGTGCGTTTCGTCCTACCCAAAGAGCTTCGACCATGATTATCAGCGACTTGGAGTTTTTTCGTATCGCCATTCCGTGCTCCGCTTCGGCGGAAGCGGTCTCTTCGGTGCTGGTGCGCCTGGCGACGCCGTCGGGGCGGGAAGGTTGGGGCGAGGCCGCGCTCCCTTGGCGCGCGGAGGAATTACCCGAGCGTCGCGAAGCTCTCTTGCCGGCGCTCAGCGGCCGCAGCGTGTTCAACATCGAGGATCTGTTGCACCTGGAGGTCCTTCGAAATGCATCCCTTTGTTGGGCGGTGGAAACCGCTTGTTGGGACCTGATCGGCAAGATCGCCTGCCAACCGCTCTGCCGACTCATCGGCGGAGAATACCGGCATTGGGTGCCGGCGGTCGCCCGTATCCCCGAGGGATCCGTTGTGGAACAGATGTTCACCATTCGCGATCTCGCCGCCCAGGGGATCCATTGGCAGACGATTCCCTTGGAGGGCAAGCTGGAGGAGGATCTCGATCGAGTGCGGGTGATCGAGGACACCGTCGGCCGACACGTCGAGATCCGCTGGGATGCCGGTGGACGTTACCTCCCGGAAGAGGCCCGCGAGTTCTGCGCGGCGATCGAAGAGTTGGGACCGGGACTGGTGATCGATCCGACCGATCCGACCGATTTCGACGGGTTCGCCAATCTGCAAGCGCAGACGGTGGTTTCGATCGGGGTACGCCGGGCAATTCGTGCGCCACGCGATGTGATGAAAATAGCCCGAAGCGGGAGCCCCGCCTTCCTGATTCTCGATCCCGAAAAAATCGGGAGCATGCTGCATATCCGCAAATGCGCCGCGATCGCCGAGGCGGCCGGGTTTCGCGTGTCGCTCGGGAGTCCCCGGTCGGTCGGCATCACCTCGGCCGCGCTCTTGCAACTGGCCAGTGCCGTCCCGACGTTCGCCTGCGGGAATGAATCCTCGCGATTGCACATGCAAGACGACGTCTTCCGTAAATCGCTCACGGTCGCCGACGGCATGATGACCCTTCCGATCGGGCCGGGGCTGGGCGTCGAGATCGATCGCGAAAAAATCGATCGCTACCTGGTGACCTGAGGGTTTCGGCGATCGAACGGGCTTGTGACCATTGGTTGACTTTCCCTTTTTTTTGAAAATCGTGCCGCCATGACTCGACGCAAAAAGAGATCCCCGAAAGAACGTCCCTCGAAGAGAGATGGTACCCGCCCGCAAGCGAAGAAAGCGGCACCGGGAGGTCCCCCTTCCGGTCGCTCGTCGTCGGAGCGATTGCAGGCCCGGCGGATGGCGAAACATCGGAAGCTTGCCGAGCTGATGCGGGTGATGCGGATCCTGTTTCTGATCGCCGCGATTCTGGTGCTGGTCTTTCTCTGGTTCCGGCCCCGGAATCCCTCCAAGAAATTCGACGGACCGACGCAATCGGATTTGACGCTCGAGGAGATTCCGTTCGACGGGGCTTCGGCGATGCGGCATCTGGAATCGCTCTGCGCGCTGGGACGGCGTCCGAGCGGGTCTGAAGGCATGAAACGGCAGCAGGAGATGATCGCCGACCATTTTCGCCGTCATGGCGGTCGGGTGCACCTGCAGCGATTCGAGGCGCAGCATCCCGAGGAAGATCGCCCGGTGGCGATGGCGAACCTCATCGGGCAGTGGTTTCCCGAGCGCGAAGACCGCCTGCTGCTCTGTGCCCATTACGACACGTTGCCCTACCCGATGCTCGATCCTTCGGAACCTCGCGGACGTTTCATCGGGGCCAACGACGGCGCCAGCGGCACGGCGGTCCTGATGCAACTGGCCGAATCGCTTTCCGATTTACTCGAGAAAAAGCAGACGCACTACGGCGTCGATCTGGTGCTGTTCGACGGCGAGGAGTTCATCTTCTCGCGCGGCGACCGTTACTTCCTTGGCTCGGAGTTCTTCGCGCGTCAATACGCCGACGGTCTTTTTCCGCCCACCGGTCGCTATCATCAGGGTGTGTTGTTGGACATGATCGGCGACGCCGACCTGCAGATCTATCAAGAGGTGAACAGCATGTGGTGGGACGATACCCGGCCTCTGGTCGAGGAGATCTGGTCGCTCGCCCGAGAGCTGGGGGTTTACGAATTCATACCGGTTCAGAAGCACGAGATTCGCGACGATCACCTCCCGCTGCACAATATTGGCGGCATTTCCTGCTGCAACGTGATCGACTTCGATTACCCTCCCTGGCACACCACCGAAGACGTGCCGGAGCAGTGTTCGGCGCTTTCGCTGGGGAAGGTGGGCTGGGTGATTCGCGAGTGGCTGGTTCGGAAGAAACCGCCCGAAGGAGTATAGGTGTTTCTGTTTCAGGAGGATCCTTTCGAGGGAGTTTTTTCAGCCGAAAGCGCGGCTCGCTCTCTTGGGTGATGGTCAAAGCGCCTCCGATGACTTAAAATGGCGGCAATCGACGTTGTCGCCGACCCGTTTGCCGAATACCCATCCCCGGGGATCCTTCATGGAATCACGACGTTCGCTCAAAGGGGCGATCTTCGAGTCGAGCCTCGAGCTGAAATGCCTGTTCTTTTTCGGACTGGCCATCGCGGTGGTCATCACGATGAGCTTCTGGCTTTATTGGATGGTGACCGAGGCGCAGATTTTTGCGCAGAATCCGCAGACCGCCCGACTGCTGGTCGAGCAGCGGATCCTGTTCGATCATTGGAAGGCATTTCAGAAGAAACCGCGATCGAGCGAGAGGACCGGTTTTTCCGGAACGATGGGCGGCGATCTGGACGATTTTCAGGACGACTTCATCAGTTCGATGGAGCTGACCAGCGATGAGATCCGGGAAGAGGATTTCGAGAGCCGCATCCTCCGCCCGGAGACGTTCCGCAAACCGGACGCCGACGATCGTCCCCGCAACGCCTTCGAGCAAGAATTGCTCGAGGGGTTCATGCGGGTGATCGATCCGGAGAAGGAGGAGGAGCAGCAGCGCGATTACGTCGACCAGATCGACGAGGACGGCAAGTACCAGTATTATCAGCCGATCCGCGCCGAAGAGGTTTGCATGGGCTGCCATACCGCGCTGCACGGCGACCTGATTCCCGGCGATTTGATCGGCGTGGTCCACGTGACGATTCCCAAGCCGCCGGCCCGGGACGCCATCCGCGACTACTGGGCCCTCCTGTTGGGCGTAGCGATCATCACGGCGTTCTCGGCGCTGTTCGCCTTCTATGTGGTGATCCGTTTGGTGATTATCCGTCCACTTCGCCACATTCGCGGCGTTTCCGATCAGATCAGTCGGGGCGATATCTCCCAGCGCGTCGATCTGCACACCGGTGACGAATTCGAATCGCTCGGGATCGCCTTCAACCGCATGCTGCGGCACCTGGTCGCGACGCAGGACCAACTCCGTAAGACGAACAAGCAGCTCGACGGTAAGGTCGACGAACTGGCTCAGTTGAACATGCAGCTCTATGAAACGAACCGCATCAAGAGTGATTTCATGGCGACGATGAGCCATGAGCTGCGCACTCCGCTGAACAGCATCCTCGGTTTCAGCGACGTGCTCGGGTCGATCAGTTCGCTCGACGACAAGCAGAAACGGTACGTGAACAACATCAATAAGTCGGGGCGGACGCTCTTGAACATGATCAACGACATCCTCGACATGGCGAAGCTGGAATCGGGCCGGAGCGTGGTGCAGCCGACATCGTTTCGGATCGATCGGCTGATCGCCGCGCAGTGCGATATGGCCCGACCGCTGGCCGATCGGAAAAATATCGATCTGGTGACCGACCTGCTGGAGGATTTGCCGAAGATCTGGCAGGACGAATCGCGCATCGGTCAGATCATCAACAACCTGCTTTCCAACGCCATTAAGTTCACGCCCGAGGGAGGGCGCATCAAAGTCGAGGTCCGCAAATTCACGCTGCCGGCGGCGGTGTCCGACGACAACGGCGCCCCGTCGAGCCTCAGGGGACAAGAAATCCTCCAGATGAAATGCATCGATACCGGCGTCGGTATCACCGAGGAGGATATGAAGGTCATCTTCGAGAAGTTCCGGCAGGGCACCAGTTCCGCGCCCGACGGCGATGCGATGAAACGCGAGCATTCCGGCTCCGGGCTGGGGCTCTCGATTGTCAAGGAGCTCTGTAAGTTGCTCAACGGCGAGATCACCGTCGAGAGCGAGCTGGGGGTCGGCAGCACCTTCACCGTGAGGCTTCCCTGGCACTTGGAGCCGAAGCAGAAGATCGAATCGTCGATGATGACCGATATCGAGGAGTTCTCCAAAGCCCAAATTCTCGGATCGTTCAAAAGCGCCGGTCAGACACCGCCCACGGGAGAATCATGAATACGACCCAGGAAGGAATCGAAACGGAAACGATGGCTCGAAGCGCTACCGAGATGAAAGAACCCGAAGTATTGCTGTTCACCGACGGGGCCTGCAGCGGCAATCCCGGTCCCGGAGGCTGGGCGTTCGTCTTGCGGCACCCGAAATCGGGCAAGGAGTTGGAGCAGAGCGGCGGCGAACCGGAGACGACCAACAACCGCATGGAACTACAGGCGGTCATCGAGGGGCTCTCGGCGCTGAATCGCCCGACCTCGGTCGAAATCCTCAGCGACAGCACCTACGTCCTCCAGGGTCTCTCCTCCTGGATGGCCAAATGGAAAGCCAACGGCTGGCGGCGTCGCGAGAAGAACAAGTTCCGCGAAGTCAAGAACGTCGAACTCTGGAAACAGCTCGACGCCTTGCTCGGGAAACATCGGGTGAAGTTCACCCACGTCCGCGGCCACAGCGGACACCCCGAGAATGAACGTTGCGATACCCTCGCGGTCGCCGCCTACCAGAAGTATCGCCGCTGAGTGCCGGGCGAAGGGGGGCGGAAAACGAAAAACCCCGGCACCGACCATCATCGGGGGAGCGCCGGGGCTGCTTCGAAGTCATGGTGGTCACAACACGACGGTCGGTTCAGTCCACTTCAGCGGCGGCCTTGGTGAGGACCTTGTCGACCAGTTCGAGCATGATCGGGTCGTCGAGCGTCAAGACGACTCCCACGCTGCCGTTGTCGGTTTTGACAACCAGGCCACTCAAGATGTTCATGAGGATGCGCCCCTCGCGAGGAATCTCCTCGTCGTGCTTGATCAGGCTCATGAAGGCGATGCCGCCTTCGAGAATCTCTTTGACCTTCCGTGCGACCGACGGATCGGTCAATTCGATCGTCAGTGAGAGGCTCGAGCTGTAGTAGTCGTCTTCCATCTTCAGCACGATCGATTCGATCAGCTCGGCCGTTTTCGAGCTGAGCTTTCGCATGCCCTCGTCATCGTCGTTCTGCAATTTTTCGATGAAGCTCTGGTGAACTTGGATCGCCCAGATGGGCCAGTCCTTCGCCATCGCTTCCTCGACCCACGCTTCGTCCTGGAATTGCTCGACGCGCTCCTGCATGTGCTCGCGGTCGAGTGCCGCGACAACGCCGAACTTGTCGGTGCCGGCGATCGGCGTGGTGGCGCAGTACAGCTCCTGCCGCTCGTCGTACCCCTTCATTTTGGCCTTGATGACGAGAATGTCGCGGCCGTCGGTCTCGATGATGCGATAGTCGTCATCGTCGGCGAACTCGAGCATGTCGCCGAGAATTTCCGGATCATAATTGAGCACCTCGCTGATCCGCAACTCCGTGACGGTCGGTTCATCGCGACCGAATGTTTCCGGATCGAATTCCATTTCCATGTGGAAGAACTCGCAGGAATCGAGGATGATTTCGAAGACGTCCTTCGAGGAATCGATCTCTTTCTCCGATTCCTCCTCGATGATTTCCAGAATTTCGGCGACCGCTTCCTCCATTTCATTGCGGGGGAATCCGGGAGCCGATGCCGCTTTTTCGTATTCCTCGTCGATTTTCGTGAAGACCTTTTCCGTCAGCCGATCCCAGGCTTCGAGCTGTTTGACTTCCTGCATCGCCTGAGTTTCGAAGAAAGCGGAAGGGGAGCAGAAGATGCTCAAATCTTGGGCCGAGGCCGGCCGCGCGACGATCAGGCCGAGCAGGGCGAGGCCGAAAACGGTGAAAAGACGAGTCATGAGAGAGGTTCGTTTCATTGTGGGACTCCTTTGTGTGGTGATCCATCTGTTGTGGAAGAAATTCCCGGAAGGGGAAAACCATCGGTGTGGAAGAAGGCCGTCGAAGCTCCGAGGAGTCGTCGTCCGCGTTTCCACACCCAGTGGACGCGCCGCCGGGAGGAAAGGTTACGGAAAAAAGCCGAAAATCAAAAGATCCGGCTTTTTCTTCCTCGCTTTTCAAACATACCCTCTCTATGAAAACATGCGCGGCAAGGCTTCGGAAAAATTTCGCCTTTGCGGAACTCCTCGATTTTGTTAAGCTGCTCGAGATGTTTTAGGCGGAACGGTCCCCCCCATCGTGCAGAGGAGAAACGAGCATCGCCATGACCCCGGATGATTCCAGAGACGATTCCTTCCACCCGGAAGAAGAGCAAGGCGACCCGCAGGAGGTCCTGTCGCTGGAGAATCTCCGCAAAGCGTTCTCCGAAGCGCTGCAACAGCAAGAGGCGTCGGAAGATGCGCCGCATGACGGGCCGAAGGAAGAAGTTCAGCCGGAAGTCTATCGTTTTCCTTCTCCAGAGGGCGGCGTAGCGGAGGATTCTCCCTCGACGGAGGATGTCGGGCGCGACGGATGTCCCCCGGAAATCGAGCGTTCCGAAGAAATCGAGGAAGAAGACCTCGAACAGTCGGAGGAAACCACCGAAGAAGGGGGAGATACGGAAGCGTCCTCCTCGGAAGAGGAAGGCTTCGGCGACGAGGCGGTGGAGGTCAGTCCTCGGACCATCCTCGAATCGATGCTGTTCGTCGGTCACCCGAAAAATGAGCCGCTCGAGCCCAGCCGAGCCGCGTCGCTGATGCGGAACGTCGCGCCCGAGGAGATCTGCTCGCTCATCGACGAACTGAACGAGGAGTACGACCAGAGCAGCGCGCCGTACACGATCGTCGCCACCGGAGGAGGATACCGGATGGTCCTCCGCGATGCGTTCGAGTCGATTCGCGCACGCTTCTACGGCAAAGTTCGCGAGAGTCGGCTTTCGCAGGCCGCGATCGATGTATTGGCCGTGGTCGCCTATCGTCAGCCGATCACTTCCGAGGAAGTCCAGAAGATTCGGGGGACCGATAGCGGAAGTGTCCTTTCGCAACTGGTCCGACGGGAACTGCTTTCGGTGGAGCGACAGATTCGTGAGAAGCGTCGGGTCAAACTCTATCGAACGACGGATCGATTCTTGACACTCTTCGAGCTCGATTCCCTCGACGATCTCCCGACGACCGAAGAGATCGATTACCGATAAGCTGATTCTTTTTAGCGATGCTCGCTGACCCCCCCGCATTCGTTGCGACCTCTACACACCGCCCTGTTTTCTTATTTTTTTCGCCTTTCTCCTTTTTTCTATTCCGTCATCTCGCCGAGGGTGTGGTATATTCTGGTGCGTTTTGGAGAGTGAATCGCCATTTCTTGGTTTTCGGCGGTTTCTCGACGACTCTCACGCCACGGAATTCGAGCAGACAGTAGGGAGACCCATGAGCATCCACCCGACGATGATCCCCACCACGGAGTTCAAAAGCGTTTCGTCTCCGGTTCTGGAAGAGCCGGTTTATTCGACCGAAACACGTTTCGGAGAGTTGATCGACGAAGCAATCGCGCTGCCGGCGAGTGATCTTTTCCTGACCGCCGTTGAGAGCGGTTTCGAGGTGACCGTTCGGCATTTGGGGAAGATTCGCCCCTGGTGCCGCTTCTCGCGTGAGGAAGGGCTCAAACTCATCTCGCACGTGAAGGCGAATGCCGGGATGGACGTCTCGCGGAGTCCGATCCCGAAAGACGGCCGGACAATTCGCTCGCTGGAAGACGGTCGGAGGGTCGACTTGCGGATCAGCATCCTCCCGACGCTCTACGGCGAGGACATGTCGCTTCGCATCCTCCAGCGCGAAGGAGCCTTGCTTTGCCTGGAGAATCTCGGTTTTCACCCTCGGAACCTCTACCGTGTGACTTCGCTGTTGAACAAGTCGGGCGGGATGATCCTGCTCTCCGGTCCCACGGGCACGGGGAAGACGACCACGCTCTATGCCTGTCTCCACTTGCTGAACGACGGCACGAGGAAGATCAACACGATCGAGGATCCGATCGAGTACACGCTTTCGGGAATCCATCAGTCGCAGGTGAATCTCGCCCGGGGGGTCGATTTCCCGGAACTGCTTCGTGGGGTGTTGCGTCAGTCTCCCGATGTGATCATGGTGGGGGAGATTCGGGATCGGCTCACGGCGGAAACGGCGGTTCGGGCGGCGAACAGCGGGCAATTGGTTTTCGCGACCAGCCACGCGCCGACGGCGGCTTCGGCGATCGAGAGCATGTTGGCATTGGGGGTGAAACCGCAGTATCTGGCGACGGCGCTGGTGGGAATTCTTTCGCAGCGGCTGGTTCGAGTGCTTTGTCCGAAGTGCCGTTACCCGATTCAGCTCGAACGAACGGGAGGTCAATCGCCGTTCTCTCGAGTCGCTTCCCTTCTGTCGGAGGGAGAAGGTGATCGTATTTATATGCCGCAGGGATGCCGCCACTGCCACCAGAGCGGTTATCATCAGAGGACGGGGGTGGTCGAAGTGCTTCGCGTGAGCCCGGAGATCCGTCACATGATCCACCATCTCGCCCCGACCCGATCGATCCACGACAAATCGGTCCAGCAGGGGATGATCGACCTTCGGCGCGCCGGGCTCTTGAAGCTCGCCCAGGGCATCACCAGCACCGAAGAGCTCTTCCGCATGCTGCCTTACGAGCCGAATGCCGGAAAAGAGACGGATTCGGCCGGCGAATCAGCCGCCAAGGAAGATGCGTGATCAAGCGATCACTATTGCTTCTTTCGTTTTCGCATTGCGATAATGCATCTTTATTGGAAGATTCCCTGCGCGGGAGATCGGTTTCTCCGGCTGTGGATCAGGGGAGCGGTTTGCGGTTTCGGAGGTGGGTCATGTCGTGGAAGAAGTGGTCGTGGTTCGTCGTGGTGTTGGGATGGGCGTTGATGATGGGACGTCACGCCGGCGCCGAGGAAGGAGAGAAGATGTTGCTCTGGCCCGACGGAGCGCCCGGGGCGCTCGGGGAGGAAGAAAAGGACCGGCCGCGGATCACCGTGACCCATCCGGAAAGAGAGCATCAAACCAACGTTGCGGTGGTCGTCTGTCCCGGGGGCGGCTACGGCGGGCTGGCGATGGGCCATGAAGGCGTCGAGATCGCCCAATGGTGGAAAAGCCTGGGAGTGACCGCGGTAGTGCTGGAGTATCGACATCGCGGCAAAGGCTATGGGCATCCGGCACCGCTTCAGGATGTACAGCGAGCGATTCGGCTGACGCGGTTCCATGCCCGGGACTGGAACGTCGCGCCCGAGAAGATCGGTGTGATGGGGTTCTCCGCCGGGGGACATCTCGCCTCGTCGGCCGGGACCCACTTCGACGACGGTCGGCCGCAGGCCGATGACCCGATCGATCGAGAGAGCTGCCGCCCCGATTTTCTGATCCTCTGCTACCCGGTCATCGCGTTGGGAGAACCGTATACCCATGCCGGTTCGCAGCGCAACTTGTTGGGGGCCGACGCGCCGGCTTCGCTGGTGGAGGAGATGTCGAGCGAGAAACAGGTCACCGAGCGGACGCCGCCGACGTTCCTTTTTCACACCGACGAGGACCGGGTCGTGCCGCCGGAGAATAGCATCGTGTTCTACCAGGCTTTGCGTCGGGCGAAAGTCCCGGCCGAAATGCACATCTTCCATCGCGGGCGACACGGCATCGGACTGGCCCGCGATCTTCCCGGCAACCGCCAGTGGCCCGAGCTGTGTCGGGCCTGGCTGGAGACCATGGGCTTTCTTCCATGAGCATTGCGCAGGTGGCGATTTCCCCGACGGTCCCGGTTTGCAAATCCGGGATCGCAAGCTATAATGTAATGTTTTAAGGTGATAAATAAGTTCGCTGCGCCGGGCCGCGGTCCCCGGAAGCGGAATCGACGAGATCCCATATCAATCCCATGAAAGAAGAGGTCCCCCCATGCCGGAGATCAAAGGAACCCGAACGGAACAGAATCTTCTGAAAGCGTTTGCCGGAGAATCGCAGGCGCGGAACCGGTACACCTATTTCGCCGGCCGGGCCCGAAAGGACGGGTACGTGCAGATCGCCGATATCTTCGAGGAGACGGCCAACCAGGAGAAGGAACACGCCAAGCGTTTCTTCAAATTCCTCGAGGGTGGGCCGGTGGAAATCACCGCGACCTATCCGGCGGGCGTGATCGGCTCGACTCCGGAGAATCTCGAGGAAGCGGCCGCCGGTGAGAACGAAGAGTGGACCGACCTGTACCCCGGCTTCGGCGAAGTGGCCGCCGAAGAGGGCTTCCCGGAAGTGGCGGCATTGTTCAAGAACGTTTCGGTCGCCGAGAAGCAGCACGAGAAGCGATACCGGGAGCTACTGGAGAACATCAAGGCCGATCGGGTCTTCCACCGCGACGAGCCGGTCACGTGGCGCTGCCGCAATTGCGGATATCTCCACGAAGGCACCGACGCACCGAAGGTCTGCGCGGCGTGCAAGCATCCGCAGGCTCATTTCGAGTTGCTCGGCGAGAACTGGTAATCGGCCGTTCTTTTTTTGATCATTCCAAGCGCCGCGTTCTTTCTGCCGGAATCGCGGCGTTTTTTGATGCGCTTCGGGAAACGGAACCCCGAATGCCGATCTCTTGAACGGAAGACGCCCCTCCATGCGACCAACATCAAAGATCGTGGACTTTCTCACCAAGCTCAGCGACCAACGGGATCGGGCGTCACGTTTCGAGCGGTAGCTCGCTTTGGCTGGCGGCCCCAGCCACCCTGTGTTATGATGAGTGCTGTTCACCAACACGCACTTTTGCATGGGAGAAATTTCGCCATGATTGGAAAACGAAAAGGTCGGATCGGCCTGCTGTCGTTCGCGTTGTTTCTGGGGATCGCCACGTTCTCGTTCCGCTCGGTCGGTGCGGCGGAAGACGTACCCCGTCCGAACATTCTCTGGTTGACCGCCGAGGACATGAGCCCGACGCTCGGTGGCTACGGCGACGATTACGCGGTGACGCCGCATCTGGACCGCCTGGCGGAGGAGAGCGTCCGCTACACGAGCGTCTTCGCGACCGCCCCGGTCTGCTCACCCTGCCGGAGCTGCCTGATCACCGGGTGCTACGCGACGACGATGGGGACGGCGGGACTTCGGTCGTCGCACCCGATTCCCGAGTGGATCCACGGCTTCCCGTCCTATCTCCGCGGGGCGGGATATTACTGTACGAATAATGCCAAGACCGACTACAACACGAGCCGGGCCGGGGCGATCATCCGAGAGAGTTGGAATGCCTGCAGCGGCAAGGCCCACTGGCGCGACCGCCCCGAGGGAGTGCCGTTCTTCTCGGTGTTCAATCACATGGTCTCCCATCAATCGCGTTCGATGGTCTGGCCTTACGAGCAGTTCGTCGAGCAGGTCCAATCGCAACTTCCTCCCGCGAAGATCCACGATCCCGCCAAGGCGCCGGTGCCGCCGTACTATCCCGACACGCCGATTGTTCGCCGCACCATCGCCCGATATTACGATTGCGTCTCGGTGATGGACCAGCAGGTGGGCGCGCTCTTGGAAGCTCTGGAAAAAGACGGTCTGGCGGAGGAGACGATCGTCTTCTTCTATTCCGACCACGGGTCCGGTTTGCCGCGCCATAAGCGGATGCTGCTCGATTCCGGCCTGCACGTGCCGCTTTTGGTCCGTTTCCCCGAGAAGTACCGGCATTGGGCGCCCGCCGCCCCCGGGGAGACCTGTGATCGTTTGATCAGTTTTGTCGATTTTCCACCGACGATGCTCAGTCTTTTGGAACTACCGATCCCGACGTACATGCAAGGTGTGGCGTTTCTCGGGAATGCGGCCGGACCGCCGCGAGAGATGGTCTTCGGTGCCCGCGACCGTGTCGACGAGGCATACGACCGGGCCCGTTGCGTGCGGACCGATCGCTATCTCTATCTGCGAAACTATCGGCCCGACCGTTCCTGGAACCAGCCGAGTTTCTACTCCGACCAGGGTGAAATCCGGCGAGAGATCAACCAATTGGCCGTCGCCGGAAAACTCGAGGGCGAGGCGTGGGACTATGCCGGACCGACCCGGCCGACCGAGGCGCTGTTCGACGTGGTCGCCGATCCGATGCAATTGGAGAACCTGCTCGACGGACAGGGAAACCCGAGAAAGGAGGAGCATCGGAAAGTTCTCCTGGAGATGCGCGAACGATTGAAGCAGGCGATCACGACGACCCGGGATGTCGGCTTTTTGAGCGAGCCGGAGATGATGCGTCGCGCCGACGACATGCCTATCGGCAAACGGACGCCGTACGAAATGGCGAAGGATCCGGCGCGTTACGATCAGGCCCGTGTGGTGGAGGCGGCCGAGGGAGTCGGGAAGCCTCAGGCCCTTTCCCGGCAGTTGGAGTGGATCGCCGATTCCGACGCGGGGGTTCGTTACCAGGCGGCGCTCGGACTTCGCGCGGCGGTCACGATGGACCTGGCCGACGAGGAACAACGGGAAAAGATTCTTGAGGTGTGTCGGCGGGTCCGGGAAGATCCGGTTCCGGAGATCGCCATCGTTGCCTGCGGGGCGCTGGTGCTCCTGGAGGACGATCGCGATGCGCTGGATCAACTGGTCGCGATGCTGGAACATCCCAATGGAGAGGTCGCGGTATTTGCCGCGCGGACGCTCGAACTGTCGGGCGAAAAGGCGATGCCGCTGAAAGACCGGATCGGTGAATACCTGACGAAGCTTCATCAAGGCGTTCGCAAAGGCGATGCCGGCATGTTCATGCGATTCGCCCTCGATCCGTTGATGGAAAAGCTCGAGGCGGCGGAGAAATAGCCGCATCGTTCGGTCGGTCGATTCCCGACCGAGCAGCCGTCACTTGAGCACCGTCAGGTTCAGCGGCTGGACTTCCTTCCCGTTGGAGATGAAGATCTGGTTGCCGCCTTCCTTGACGGCCGCGAGCGAGGCGTCGTCGGCACGCTGGAACATCTGTTTCGCGTTCTCGCCGTGGGTTCCACGGGCCACGCCCAGGCTGAGGCTGAATTCGGCCGCTTTGTTGCCCGCGGTCACCGGGTGCTTCAGTGCCGCAATGCGAATCTGCTCGATCATGCGAAGCGTCTGATCGAGTTTCGGCTGCTCGAACAGGACGGCGAAAACCCCTTTGTCGTAATAGGTCGCGACGCCTTTGCCTTTGAGCGCGTTGATGATCATTTTGGGGATCGTCTTGAAGATCGCCCGCCCCATCTCGACGCCGTTTTCATTGATGATGTCGACGAGCTGGTCGATCCGCAGAAATACCACCAGGGGCGGAACCTTCCCTTCCTGCATCTTCTCGAGGTTTTCGGTGGTCTTGAAACGGAAGAATTCCTTGGTGGAAAGCAGATTCGCAGTATCGAAGGAGGGATGCTTCTGCTTGGCGCTGCCCGGGATGACGTTCACCTCGGCCGTTTTTTTGCCCTCTTTCTCCGACGGAAGATGTTCCGTTTCGATCTTTCCCCGTGCTTCGAAGCCGAGATTGCGACGGCGTCGTTCCTTCTGCTCTTCCGATTCCTCCTCCGGTGTCCTCTTCCCTTCGCCGGCGAGGGCGGAGTCGACGCTCGACCATTCATACCGGTCCATTTTCGTCTTTCCGCTCTCGGCCGATCTCTCGTTCGAGGTCTCCGGAAGTTTCGAGTCGGAAGATTTCAGTTTCTCGTTTTCCATGGCGGCGACGGCTTGATCGTCGCCATCGGCCAGGGTATTGCAAGCCTGTTCGACCAGGTCGACTTTCGCGGCGAACTGGTCCGGGTCGGTGAGCTGTTCATCGGGAGTGCTGGAGACGGGGCGTTTCGCCTTTTCGGGAGCCCGAGCCGGGGAAGGGGGCTCGTCTTGGAGTTCTTCCGGAGGATCCTCGCCGGGCAGTTCCAGCCGCTTCGCATTGGCCAGTTCCGAATTGAGCAACTGCGCGCCGGAGGGAAGGCTTGCCGAGGCCTGGGTCCCGGAGAACCTCATCGGAGAACGCTTCGACGAGGCGTCGTCGTGACCGGCGGGCGAGGACGGTTTCTCCGCTGGCGGTTCCTCGGCACCGGACGGTTCTTCGGTCGACTTTTTCTCCTGCTCGCTACAATAGCAATAGGGAACCGGCTCCTGGGTATCGTGCCAATGGGTTTGGTTGCGGCCCTTCTTCTTGCTGGCATAAAGGCACTGGTCGGCGCGTTCGATGAATTCCGCATTGTTCTCGTTGGGAACCCATTGCGAAAGACCGACGCTGATATGGATCGAGATCGGTTTCTCGCGACAAGTGAACGGCCGTCGGGCAATGCCGCTTCGTGCTTCATCGGCCATGGCGGCCGCGTCTCGGATTTCGATCCCCGGCTGCACCACGGCGAACTCTTCTCCCCCGTATCGGGCGACCATCGCCGAATCGGGATAGTGCACCTTCAGGTAGCGGGCGATGTTCTTCAAGGCATCGTCGCCGGCGAGATGACCGTAGGTGTCGTTGATCTTCTTGAAAAAGTCGATATCGATGAGCGTGAATGTGCACTGGAACTGCGGGTCCTGCTTCATCCGGAGACGGCACTCGTCCAGCAGTTCATCCAGTCGCCGACGGTTATACAGCCCGGTCAGCGGGTCCAGATTCGCTTCTTCGATCTTCGAATTCAAGTGCTGCACCTGTGATTGCAGACGATCCTCGACCTCGTTGAGCTTGTACTGAAAGTGGTGGTTCGCCTTGAGCAGCTTTTCAATGGCGCGGCTGAGCGCTTCGGGGTTCTTCTTCCCCGTGATCGCCACGGCGCGGCTGACTTGGTTGATGCTCTGGTTGTGGGAATCGAGATCGCTGGCCAATCCCGATGCGGCGTTCTCGATCTGCATGATCAAACGCGCGGCGGTCTGGGAATCCAGCTTTTCCGTGCTGAAATCGATAAGCTGTCGCCGCAAAAGCATGGAATAGATGAACACCCCCAGAAATCCTCCGAGGGCCATGCCGCAGATCAGCCAGGTTATATTCGAAGTGAAGAACATCTCGGCCCCATAAATAGCTCAGGATGCTTGCGAATAATGATTCATGATCGGATGAGCAGTGATCCCTCGGTTCGCGCATGGAAAGCCGCGGGACGTGCTCTCGATGGTCGCCTTTGCCGCACTGCTGAGGCGATGCTCCATTCATGATGATGGTGATTTCCCCGGTTCCGCGACTATCGTTCCAAGCAGCTCAATGAAGAGACCATCTGCCACGGAAAGACCGCTAAAATGACCATGATGTGTACATTGCATCACTCTTTTTGCAAGGAAGCACAGATCGTGTCACCGATTAATACAAGTATGCCTTACTTTTCCCTTGCATGTCGGCTCCCTTCGAAAAAAGAAACGAAGATTCCTGGATCCCGTGTGTTTGGAGAGGTGTTGTCGGGAGGGGATCGCTTAACCTCGCCGGAAGGGGGCGGGATGGTAGCGGCTGGAGGGGTGGTGTCGATTCGTGTCGGCCGCCCGGGCAGAGGAGCCGGTTAGCTTTTCGTCTTTCCACGCAAGAAACTTCCCAACCGGCGGCCCAGGAAAAAGTCCGGTAGATAACTTCGATGCCGCGGAAACGTGATCGGCCGCCGTAATTGCAGCATCGCGCGGAAGAGGAAACGTCGCCCCCGGGCGACCTCGCCACGCAAAAGCGCCTGGTAGCCGAGTGCTTCGAGGCATTTTCCGCGAAGGACGCGCGGAATCGTTTCCCGACCCGTTTCGAGCCAGCGGAGTCGTGCCGTTTCGGTAGCCCGGGAGATCTCCCGGCGTCGCGTTTCGGTGAGCGATTTGCCGTGCAGTCGATAATCGTAGAGCACCGCGTCGATCGGACGGAGCCGGAACGAGAGCGACGCGCGTAGCCAGAAATCGAGGTCTTCGGCCAAAAAGAGCGATTCGTCGTAGCCATCGAGGGTTTCGTGCACCTCCCGACGATAGAGGAAGCAGGCGCCCACGCTGTTGGTCCAGGCGAGGGCTTGCGGGGGGTCCGGCCGGTACGTCTCCAGAAGATGGCCCGCGGCGTCGATGCGGCGAAACCCGGCGTAGACCAAATCGGCGGGCGGGGAGCCCTCGATGGTCGCCACGAGCCGCTCCAGCGCGTTCGGCGCGAAGCGGTTGTCGTCGGAAGTCCAGGTGAAATAGCGGCCCCGGGCGCGTTGGAACCCTTCGTTCAGCGCGCCGGGGAGTTTCCGGTTCTTTGAAAGCAGGACGGCGTGAATCCGGTCGTCTTTCGACTCCCATGCTTGCACCCGTTTCGGCGTGTCGTCGTTCGAGGCGTCGTCGACGATGATCAATTCCCAGTCGGACCTCGTTTGCGCAACGACCGACTCGATCGCCTCATCGAGGTATGCGATGCCGTTATGCGTCGGCAGGACGATGCTCACCGATGGAGTCGGGTCCATGAACACCTCGAAGAAAGAGTGGATCGACGGGTGTCGGGAGGGCTTCAGTCACGCGATTGGGCCTGGAGCCATTGGTAGAAGTCGGGATCGTTGTAGGTCTCGGTCCAGGAATCGTGTTTCGCCTCGGGATAGATCGTCAGTTTCGCGTGTCGGCCGCCGGCTCGGCGAATCGCCTCGATCATGTCGCCGCTGAGCTTCGGGGGGACCACCGGATCGGCCCCGCCGTGGAAGGCCCAGACCGGCAGATCGACCAATCGCTCCGCCTTTTTCGGGTCGCCTCCTCCGCAAATCGGTGCCACGGCCGCCAATCGGTCGGGGATCTCGCAGGCCAGCATCCAGGAGCCGTAGCCACCCATGCTCAACCCGGTCACGTAGATCCGGTCCTCGTCGACCGAGTAGACCGCCATCAGGTGATCGAGCAGCAGAATCAACTGTTCGGCCGACCAGTACTTGTCGCTCGGACACTGGGGCGAGACGGTGATCATCGGCCAAGAGTCGGCCTTTTCACACAGCTTCGGCGGGCCGTGGACCTTCACCTTTTCGGGATCGCTTCCCCGTTCCCCGGCTCCGTGCAAGAAGAGCAGCAGGGGATACTTCTTCCCGCTTCGCGATTCGTCGTCCTTCGGCAAATAGAGCCAGTAGCGGACGGTTTCCGCGTCGTTCGGATCGGCCGGGACCGGTTCATGCAGCCGCCTGAGGGTCGCTTCGCGAGACTGCTTCGGAGGCCAGTCGCTCCGGTTGGCCGGCAGCTCGATCGTCCGGAGGACCTGTTTGCCGGCCTCCGGTGCCTCGACGTTTTCTTGGGAGAGCGTGGGTGTGGGGAGCCACGCCAGCGCCATGATGGCGAACAGCACGGCCCCGGATCGATTTCGGCCAATGCACGTCATGGGAGATCTCCTTCGAAAAAGAGAGGGATCGGCGAAACCAGGTTATTTGCAACGTTTCAGGATATCGGTTACCAGCTCCTTGTCGTACTCGGGCAGTCCCCAGAGCGGCGAACAATCGCCCACGTTCTCGGCGATCTTCTCGAGCGCTTCGTCGTCGAGTCCCGCTTCTCGGAGCGTGGTGGGGGAGTGGATCCGGTGGTACCAGTCTCTCATCGCTTCGATCGCCTTTTCGGCGACCTCGGCATCGGAGGATCCCTCCAGGTCGAACACTTCGCGTCCGAGTCGGGCGATTTGCGTCGGATCCTGCTCCGCCCGATAGGGCATCCAGCCGGAGAGGGCGATCGAAAGCGACGCGCCGTGGGCCATGTCGTAGAGCGCACTCATGCTGTGTCCGATGAGGTGATTGGGAGTGCACCACGCGCCGACCCCCGAGGGAGCGATGCCGTTCCAGGCGAGGGTGGCGGCCCACATGAACGTCGCCCGGGACTGGTAATCGTCGGGCATTTCGATCATCCGCTCACTGATATCGATGATCGTCCGCACGATCCCTTCGGCGTAACGATCCTGCAACGGCACGAAGGGATCGGAGTGGGTGAAGTAGCTTTCCAAGAGGTGGGTGGTCGCGTCGACCGCGGCGTAGGCGGTGTACTCGGCCCCGAGGCTGTAGGTGGTGGTCGGGTCGAGAATCGACGCCCGAGGTTGCAGCGGCGCGAAGATCTTGCCGAGTTTTTGCCGGGTCTCTTCGTTGGTCAGGACGGTGCCGCCGTTCATTTCGGTTCCCGTGGCGGCGACCGTCAACACCGCGACCAGCGGCAGGGCTTCGGTGACTTCTTCTTCCCGGGCGTAGAACTTCCAGATGTCCATGTCGGTCATTGCGCCGGCGGCGATCGCCTTCGCCTCGTCGATGACGCTGCCGCCCCCGACCGCCACGACCAGATCGACCTTCTCCTTCTTCGCCAGCTCCACGCCCTCCCGGGCATGCGAGACGACCGGGTTCGGCTTCACCCCGGAGAATTCGACCAGTTCCAGCCCGGCGTCCCGGAGCGACTTGACCGTCCGATCGTACACGCCGTTCTTCTTGATGCTGCCCTTGCCGTACACATACAGGGCTTTTTTCCCGTAAGGCTTCGATTCCGCGCCGACCTGGTCGATCGTGTCTTGGCCGAAGACGATTTTCGTTCGATTCTGAAATTCAAAATTCTGCATGGAAAACTCCCTGGTGTTGGAAAAAGCATGATCATGGATGATGCGGTCTTCTCGGTAGGCGGCGCGACGCCGCAAACCTCCCGCGGCGTCGGTCAGTGGACCCGCTGGCCCGGTTTCGCTCCTTCGTCGGGGGAGAGGATGTAGATATCGCTCCCCCCGGGTCCGGAGGCGACGACCATCCCCTCGCTGACGCCGAACTTCATCTTCCGGGGCGCCAGGTTCGCCGCGCAAACGACCAGTCTTCCGACGAGCTTTTCCGGCTCGTAGGCCTGTTTGATGCCGGCGAAGACGTTGCGGTATTCGCCGCCGCCGAGACTCAAGGTCAGCCGCAGCAGCTTCCTCGCCTCCTTGACCGGTTCGGCGGCGATGATTCGGGCGATGCGGAGGTCGACCTTCATGAATTCGTCGAAGGTGATCGTTTCGGCGAGCGGCTCTTCGGAAAGCGGCTCTCCGGAATCGTCCCACGGATCCTCGATTCCCGCGCCTTCTTCCTGCTCGGGATCGGCGCTTTCCTCGACCATTTTGTCGATCTCCTTGCGCGGGACCCGTTGCATCATGTGTTTGAATTTGTTCACCGCATTGCCGACGAGCGGTTCGGAAGCGTCGTCCCAGTGTCGAATTTCAGTGTTCAGCAGTGTTTCGGTCTGCTTGGCCAGTCGCGGCAGCACCGGGGCGAGGTAGATGACCAATTGCCGGAAAAGGTTTAATCCGATGGTGCAGATATCGCGGAGTTGATCCTCCTTTTCGGGATCCTTGCGGAGCGTCCAGGGGGCGGCGTCCTCGATGAACTTGTTCGCCCGGTCGCCCGCTTCGAGGATCAGCCGCATGGCGCGATTGTAATCGCAGTTTTCGTAGGCGGCGGCGATCGCCTCGCCTGCTTCGGCCGTCTTCCGGAAGAGACCGCCGTCGTCGGGATATTCCTCCGAAAGCCCCAGTTTGTGCACGAACTTCGCCGTCCGACTGGCCAGGTTCACCACGTTGCCGACCAGATCGGCGTTGATTTTGTCCTCGAATTCGTCGAAATTCAGGTCGAGATCGTCGACGCGGTTGGAGAGCTTCGCGGCGTAATAATATCGTAAATACGAGGGGTCCAGATGCTTCAGGTAGGTCGACGCCTGGATGAACGTGCCCTTGCTCTTGGACATCTTCTCGCCGTTGACGGTCAAGAAACCGTGGATGTGGATCTTCTTCGGCAGGGTGAAGCCGGCCGTCTTGAGCATGGCGGGCCAGAAGAGGGTGTGGAAGTAGGTGATGTCCTTTCCGATGAAGTGGTGGATTTCGGTCGCCTGATCGCGCCACCAGGCGTCGAAATCTTCACCGACCCGGTCGCACCACTGTCGGGTCGACGCCATGTAGCCGATGGGGGCATCGAACCAGACGTACCAGTAGTTCCCGGGGGAGTCGGGAATCTCGAAGCCGAAATAGGGGGCCGGTCGGGAGATATCCCAGGGGCGCAGCGGCTCGTGCAGAAAGTGACCGGCCAGGTAATTGCGGATCTCCTCCTGGAGGTGATCGTCGCCCTGGGTCCACTGCTGGAGAAAGTCGTGGAGCTGCTCGACGTCGACGAACAGATGCTTCGCCGTGCGGACTTCCGGGCGGGTGCCGGTGTAGGTGCTCACCGGGTCGACCAGATCGACCGGCGAGTAATGGGCGCCGCACTCGCAACTGTCGCCGTACTGGTCCTTTTTGCCGCATTTGGGGCAAGTCCCCCGCACGAAGCGGTCGGCCAGGAACAGGTTCGCCTCGGTATCGAAGAGTTGGGTGACTTCCTTTTCCTCGACCAGTCCGGCATCGCGGAACGCCTTCCAGATGATCCAGCAGAGCTCGCGGTTCTCTTCGCTATTGGTGCTGCCGTAGTTATCGAATTCGATGTCGAATCCCTCGAAATCCCGCACGTGCTCGGTCTGCATCTTCGCCAGAAGTTCCGTCTCGGTGATGTTTTCCTGCCGGGCGCGGATCATGATCGCCGTGCCGTGGGTATCGTCGGCGCACATGTAAACGCAGTGATGCCCCCGCAACTTCTGGAATCGTACCCAGATATCGGTTTGCAGGTATTCCACCAGGTGTCCGATGTGGATGTGACCATTCGCGTAAGGCAGGGCACTGGTGACGAGAATTTTCCGTGGATTCATCGATTGCGTTCACTTCCTGAAAAAATGGATCCGAGATGAGGATTTCGGGAATGTCCTGCACGAAGTCTTCTGACCCGACTTCGACTTCCCGCACACTCCGGGATACTTTTTACTTGAAAAAATACCGGTTCTGAGCCATTATACAACCAGGGGGAGTGCTTGGGAATGTCGGGCCCCCGGCTTTGGCCATCGGTGCTTTACTCCTCTGGAGGGGGTTTTGCGTCTTCTTGGTTGCCCTTTCGCTTTTTGAGGATCGGTTCGAATATGGCGAGCCGGCGGGATGAAAGCCACCCGACCCCTCGATTTTTTTTAGATGAGGCTTGCCTTCTCCAGCTTGCCTAATTATTATCGGGGTTATAAGCTGTGTATTTTGGGGAGTTTCCACGGTCGTTTCCCGTGCGAAACGCTATCCCACTTGGAACGGGTTGGTAGAGCCTATTCCTTATCGATGGAACCCTTTGCGCTCGGCACGTGCGCGAAGGAGCTGAACATACGAATCCCCTCCAGGTAACATCTTTTTGGAATTGGAGACGTCACTCATGCGTTGGCAAGCCATTGGAATTCGATCGCTCACCGTTCTGGCCTTGTTGGCCCTGCTCTCGGGTCCTGTCGATCACGGATTCGCCCAGATCAATGACAACAACAATAATAACAATAACAACAACACGGGGCACGCGGGGATCGTGGTCGACGCCCAGGGCGTGTTGCATCGCGGTCGGACGATCGACCTGAGCGGCAATCTCTATCGCCAGCGTGCCAAGGCGGCCCTCTCGGCGCTGCCCTCGGAGATCGCCGAGCCGAGCCAACTCCGGAAGGTTTCGTTGAACCGGTTGGAAGCCGCCATCGAGGCCAACGGCGGAGCGGTGACCGAAGACATGAAGTACCTTGCCGGGCTGATTCGTCTGAAGTACGTCTTCTTCTATCCGGAATCGGGCGACATCGTTCTGGCCGGTCCGGCCGAAGGCTGGATGCCGGGTCCCGAAGGCGGCATGATCGGCATCCGTTCGGGGCGCCCGATGCTCCAGTTGCAGGATCTGGTCGTCGCCCTGCGTGCTTTCCCGCCGGAAGGAAGCGGTGAGAGGACGATCGGTTGCTCGATCGACCCGACCCAGGAAGGCTTGGCCAAGATGCAGAGCTTCCTGAAACGCGTCGGAACGCAGCTCCAATCGCGCCGCCAAGTGCCCTACTTGGTCAACGGCCTCCGCAAGAGCCTGGGGCTCCAGGAGATTTCGATCGACGGCATTCCCGCCAACACCCACTTCGCCCAAGTGATGGTCGCGGCCGACTACCGGATGAAGCTGATCGGCATCGGGTTGGAGCGTCCTCCGGTGCAGTTGACTTCGTTCATCGAAAAAGTTCGCCCGAGCCAGGTGGCCAGCAACGCTTTGTTCCGCTGGTACTTCGTGCCCGACTACGAGTGCGTGCGAATGACCGAAGACGGTCTCGGCATGGAACTGGTCGGTGATGGGGTCAAGCTGGTGGGGGCCGACGAAATGGTCCAGGCCTCCGGGGCGCGGGCCCAATCCGGCTCCGGCTCGAACCGGGCGAGCAAGGCGTTCGTGACCAGCTTCACCGAGAAGTATTCCGATTTGGCGCGGGTCGCGCCGGTCTACGCCGAACTGCGGAACCTGATCGACATGCTCGTCGCCGCCGCGCACATCCAGAAAGAAGGCTACTACGCCGACGCCGGTTGGGACATGGATTTCCTGGGCGATGAAAGCAAGTTCGCCGTCGAGACCTACCAGGCTCCCGTCAAGGTCGGTTCGACCGTCACCGCGGTCTACAAGGGAAGCCGGTTGATGACGCCCATCGGAGGCGGCGTGACGATCCAGCCCGACCGGGCTCTCGACTCGCTCAATCTGAAGTACGACGAGGAAGGCGAAATCGCCGAGGTCCGCCAGCAGATCAAGCTCGAACTGGAAGACGGCCAGTGGTGGTGGGACTGATCCACCCCCTTCGCGGCGAGTGAAATACGTCTCCTTCCTCGCCGCGTTTCGAGATCCTCTTCAAACGCCGGGTGGCTGAGGGCAACCATCCGGCGTTTTTTTGCGCGCCGGCGGAAAACCCGCGCACCGCTTCGCGACCACGCCCCTTTTTTCCACCTATGATGATGGTATACTGAAAAAGTTGTGCGGACAAGCAAACAACCACAGGTGGCCCTTTTCTTAGAGTGAAGGACGGCGTTTCATGAAGATCGGTCTGGTGGGATATCAGGGATCGGGCAAGAGTACCCTCTTCGAGTGGCTGACCGGCGAGGCGGCGGATCCGTCCTTGGCCCATTCCGGCCAGATGGCGATGGCGGCGGTTCCCGACGAGAGGATCGAACGTCTCTGCGAGATTTACCAACCGAAAAAAGTGACCCGCGCGTCGCTGGAAATCCAGGACACTCCCGGTTTGAGTCGCGATCAGGAAGGCAATGCCGCCCGGCTGGCGATGCTCCGAGAAGCGGGCTGCCTGGTGTGTGTCGTCCCCCAGTTCACCGGCGCGGAGGCGGAGCCGGAGCTTTCGGCGTTTCAAGAGGATTTGATGCTCGCCGACATGGAGATCGTCGCCGGTCGCATCGAACGCATGGAAGAAAAGAAAGGCAAGCCCCTTCCCAAGCCGGAGCAGGAACAATTGGCCTTCGAGTTGGAAACACTCCGGAAAGTGCTTGAGGCGATGGAGGCGGGCATGCCGCTTCGCGAGGACCAACTCACTCCCGACGAGCAGAAAGTAACCCGGGCGTTCCGCCTCCTGAGCGAGAAACCGAGAATGATCCTCGTCAACACCGCCGACGACGAGACCGATCTCGAGAAATACGAAGCCCTCTCGACCGAAGGCATGCCGGTACGGGCGGTTTCCCTCTCACTTCAACAGGAACTCGACGCGATGGACGCCGAGGAACGCGAGGCGTTCATCGAAGAAATGGGCATTCCGACGACCGATCGCGACTCGATCGTCCGGGCGATCATGGAGGCTTCCGGACAGATGCTCTTCTTTACCGCCGGCGACAAGGAAGTGCGTAGCTGGATGATCCCGAAGGGATCGACCGCCCAGGAAGCGGCCGGGGAGATTCATACCGACATGGCCCGGGGGTTCATCCGCGCCGAAGCGATGACTTGCAGCGACCTGTTCCGGCTGGGAAGCGAGCGGGAAATGAAGGCCCAAAACCTAGTGCGTCGCGAGCCGAAGGATTACATTGTCCAAGACGACGATCTCTTGCTTTTCCACTTCAGCGTTTAAGCGATTTGGGAGACTGGGCCGCCCCTTTTGGCGGCGACGGGTCGGCACCGGAGCGAGCTGGAAAAAGGCCGCGGCTTTTATTGCGACACGAGATCAAGTATTCCGGCAGCGGTCGCATCGGAAAGGGGCGGGGGGGCCTTCTTTGATATGCTCCTCGATCCAGCGTTCGAGTTCCTCCTGATCGACCGGCGGGAGGTTCTGCAGATCGGGGCGGAGGCTGGCCGCCTTGTTCAGATAGACATGCTGCATCTGGTGGTTCTTTTTTTCGGTATTCCAGAGCAGCAGGATTCGCAGGCACATCTCGAGCGAGCCGGGAACGTTCATCTCGTGGCCGCACATGAGGGGGACGTGCATCAGCTTAAGTTGGCGCGCGGCCAAAGCGGGAAATTCGGCGTTCAGGTCCTCGGTCGTGGTGAAAAAGATGCAGGCGATGTCGTCGGTATCGATTTCGTTTTGACGGATCATCAACACAAGCAACTCCCGCGTCGATTTCAGAATCGCTTCGGGGGTGTTCGCGTCGGTCGTGGTCGCGCCTCTGACTCCGCGACAGGCCATGGGATTCCTCTCCATTTCATCGATTCAGTGCTGCTGGTGTGGGCGGTTCATTTCGCGAGCCACGTGGACGACTTCCCTCGCGGAATCGAGGAGCGGAGGAAGCCGACTTAGAACGTGTTTTGAAAATCCCTTCGCGCCGGGGCAAAAAAAGCCGATGGGGACCGCGCACCCAGGAACTCGGTGCGCGAACCGGTCGAGGAAAGAAAAAGAGCCCGCCGAGGTTCTCGCCATTTCTTTCGATTATCGGCGAAATGCTATAAGGAATCAATGGGGGCCTTCCCGATGACGGCCGGGCCGCGTTTCCCTTGATATTCCCCTTGCCGCCGCACCTCGATTTTGCGGATGCGCTCTTCGGGCAGAATAATGTCGTTCAGCCGGATGCCGAATTTGTCGCCCACTTTCACCGCCTCGCCGTTGGCCACGGTTACTTTGTCGATGTCCAGTTCCAGGAGCTCATCGCACGATTTGTCGAACTGGATGATCGAACCGATGCCCAATTCCAAAACGTTCTTGATCGGCCGTCGCGTTCTGGCGAGCACCGCGCAGGCGGGAACCTTGATTTTCAAAAGACTCCGGGCGTAGCCGGGTAGATCGTCGAGGGTGATGTTCTTATGCCCCATGCCGGCCAGACCCGGCATGCCGAGACCGCTCAAATCGGCGCCGGAAAAAGTCGAGTCGCTGGAGTCAGACGATTTCTTCGCGGAAGAAGGTGTCGACGGGTTCGAATCGTCGGCCGACTTTTTCGATTCCGGTGCCGGTTCGCTCGGCTTCTCTTCTTCCGCCGGGGGAGGAATCACTTCCCCGGGCGCGGCGACCGGCCAGAGCAGTACGGCGGAGCCGGAGCCTTCCCCGTCGTTTTTCGCGATTTGGAGCGGGATCATCGCCGCCCCTTCGCCGAGATTGCCTCGCTTCAACGCCGCGGTGAGATCCTCGACGATTCCCGACTGGAATTCCATCGGCATGAAATCTTCCGGCAGCAGGATCATTCCCAATTCCTGGGCGAGCGTGGTCAGTTTGCTCTGACCGGTCGGATCGGGGTCGTCGCACCAGTCCGGAACCAATCCGCTCGCTTTGGGAATCGCGACCAATGCGCCTTCGGATTCCACATGCAACACCACCACCAGCGCCGGCCCGGAAAAGTCGTCCGGAAGCTGCGGGGCGTCGAGCGTTTCGCCGTCGCCGACCGTCACGCTCACCTCGGCGTCGAGCGCGCGGGTGAGGGCCTCGGCCGCTTCGCCTGCACCTTCCCGACAAGTGGTGAGTACCTGTTCCATCAACGATGCATTGAATTCCGCCATGAACGACTCATCTCTATCTTAAGATCAATGTTTGCGGAGAAAACGATTCTCGACGGACCAACGACGCCGAGGCAGGTATGATTGTTATAATACGAATTATCGGGATCGGTGAACCCTGTTCTTGACTCTCGAGAGAAAGAAACCCGCTCAGCCGACGAACCGAAGAGTTTTTTTCTCGAGACGGTTTTTTTCCCATGCGGGCTTCAGAGCCGAATCAGACACCCCTGGAAAAGTGTAGCATCCCGAAAAATAGATGCTTTGAACAGCATGAGGCGACCTGAAGTGAAGATAGGGGGCTTTTTGAAAGATCGAGATGCGGGAGGGTTTGCGTGATCTTGTCGATTGAAGCGTTTATGCCGAATATTCCTCAAAAAAAACTGGGCTTTACCCGATTACGTTTTCTAGGCACAATATGTCCGCTTTTGGACCAGGAAGACGATTCCGTCTTTCGGCTCCTCAACAGCGGGCCGGAGAGCTTTTCCGTTCCGGGAAGTGTCGCGACGGCCGCCAAGGTTGCGAATTCCCGATCCCCCCGCCGATCGTTGAAAACGATTTCTGCGTGCTCGGAGGGTTTGGGAGGATGGGAAAATCACTCGTGGGAGGCGTCGACGTTTGCCTCGGGTAGGATGTCCGGGACAAGCGGCTTGAGGGAACCGACGCATTCGATCCCGTCCCACTTCGCGGGAAGTGGCCGTTGGGATTGCAGAACACAATCGACCGGCGTGCGATGGCATGCCCAGGCTTACCGAGTTACCGAGAAAAGGTTTTTTTACAAAGGCAAGGAGAGCTAAAGTGAAAAAGACAAGATGGATGGGATTTCTCATCGTGGCGTGCATGGGCGTCTGGATGACTTCCGGCGCGCAAGGGCAACAAGGTGTTCCGAACACGAATACGGGAGGGCTTTCGTCCCGTTCGGCCATGCCTTCTTCGGGTTCGGTGGGGCCGGTCGCGGTGATCAATCTCGGGAAGCTGGTGCGGGAGCACCCGAAATTCAACGCCCAGCTTTCGCAGCTTCGCAACGAAATCCAACAGGTCGAACAATACCTTCAGCAGCAAAATCAAGAGATTGCCAAGATGGTCGACGGCCTGAAGGAATACAACATCGGCAGCGCGGAATACAGCCAGCTCGACGACCAGATCGCCAAGCGTCGCGTCGATCTCGATTCGTATGTCAAGACGCAGGAACGTGCGGTGTCGAAAGAGCGGGCGCGGATCCAATACCAGGCGTTCAAGGAGATCAAGCAGGAGCTGGAAAACTACTGCATGCAGAACGGCATTTCGACGGTGATGCACAGCGTCACGCCGACGGAAGTGAATCCCGAGAATCCTCGGGAAGTGGGACTGACGATGAACCAGACGGTCGTGTGGAGGAATCCCCGAGTCGACATCACCGAGAAGATCCTCCAACGGATCCAGCAGAAGCACGCCACGCGTCCTGCGCCGACCACCGGTTCCTCAAGTGCGCAGTATTGATCCTAGGATTCGATTCCCGCGAGGGTCCTCCGACGCCAACGGTCCACGCGTTCGATGGGAATTTCCCGGAAGGGGGTTGCCGCGAGTCCGTGAAAGAATGGCATAAAGAACAAGTGGATTGGTGGAGGCCTTGTCGATCGAACTCTCTTTTTCCATTTGTAGCGAAGCGTCCATTGAGTGACGGACGATTTTCGGAAAGAAGGAGCATTTCCAATCGCTGCTGAACCGCGAAAATCATCGTTTCATCACTCGCCTTTTTCGGCGGGTTGCACATCTCCTAATCGAAGAATGGGTGAGAATCGGTTGATCGCTACCACACGCATGCAACATACGATCGCCACCGAGGCGATGATCGAGGGTTTCGGCTACTGGACGGGCAAGGATGTTCGCGTGACGTTCGAACCTTCCCGTCCCAATACCGGCATTGTGTTTGTTCGCGAGGATCTTCCGGGCGAACCGGAGATTCCCGCCCAGGTACACTACCGAGTTGAGAAACCGCGACAGACCGCCCTGAAGAACGGGGCGGCGGGGGTCCACATGATCGAGCATGTGATGGCGACCCTATGCGGTCTGGAGATCGACAATTGCCGCGTTCGCGTGAATCGTCCGGAGATGCCCGGATGCGACGGTTCGAGCCTAGGATTCACCAAGGCGCTGTTGAAAGCCCGCATCTTGGCGCAACCGGCCGCCCGCGAATGTCGGGTGATTCACAAGACGGTTCGCGTGGGCGATGATTCTCGATGGATCGAGGCGTCGCCGAGTCCCGAGGGCAGGAAAGTATTCCGTTATCGACTCGAGTATGATGCCGAGCATCCCATCGACAGCCAATCGTTCGAGACCGTGATGAATCCGGAACAGTTCCAGCGACAGTTGGCCTGTGCACGAACTTATGTTACCCGCGAGGAGGCCGACATGCTCCGCTCGCACGGACTCGGCACGCGGGCAACCGCCAAAGATGTGTTGGTGTTCGACCACGGCGGGCCCATCGACAATGCTCTCCACTTCCCGAACGAGTGTGCCCGACACAAGGTCCTCGACATGCTCGGCGATCTTTCACTGGCCGGTTGCGACTGGATCGGCGAGTTCACCGGCTACCGATCGGGTCATCAGCTCAACGCCGAGTTGCTGCGCCGGTTACTGAAAGAAAGCGAAGAAAGCACGCGAAAAGACGCCTGCCGATTGTTCGCGTGATTTTCGTTTTCCCCGGCTTATTCACCTTCACCGAACCGGCAGGGTAGGTTCCCGCCGGGGTCCATGTTCCCAGAGCGGAACGAAAAAGGAATTTCACCGCACCCCCTTCTTAAGGAAAGACAGATACCGTCATGGAACGACAAGATCGACGACTGCGGCTGGGCATTGTGGGTGCCGGCCGATTGGGAACTTTTCACGCTCAGAAAGCGGCGGATCATCCTCTGGTGCGGCTCTGCGCCGTTTCCGATCCGTCGAAGGCGAACCGGGACAAACTCGGTGAAACCTACGGCATTCCGGCGTTCGCCGAACATCGGGCGATGCTCGAGATGGTCGATGCCGTCGTGGTGGCCGCTCCAAGTCGATGGCATCAACCAATCGGCTGCGAGTTCCTGGAACATGGAATCCATGTTCTCATGGAGAAGCCGCTCGCCAGAACCGCCTCGGAGGGACGCCGCCTGGTCGAGACGGCCCGGCGACATGGGGCCGTGTTGCAAGTCGGGCACGTCGAACAGTTCAATCCGGCCTGGTCCTCCGCTTCGGCCAACCGCGTGTTGCAGCAGCCTCGCTATTTCGAGGCGATCCGTAGCAGCGGCTTCACGTTCCGCAGCACCGACATCGGAGTGGTGCACGATTTGATGATCCACGATCTCGATTTGATTCTCTCGCAGGTCGATGCCCCCCTGGTCCGGGTCGAGGCGATCGGGCACTCGCTGCTCGGCGGTCATGAGGATGTGGCCAACGCCCAACTTTTTTTCGCCAACGGCACTTTGGCCAATCTTTCGGCTTCCCGGGTAAGCCGGGAGCCGTCTCGTCGGATGCAAGTTTGGTCGCACGACGGATTCGCCACGATCGACTTCGCCGCCCGGAACTGTCGCTTCGTCGAGCCGAGCCCCGTCTTGCAGGAAGGCGCCCTGGTCGCGGAAGATCTTACTCCGGCGGAGGTGAGCGAGATACTGCCCACCTTCATGGATTCGCATTTCCAGGTTGAGGAGACCACCCACGACTCGGTCGACGCGCTGGCCCTGGAGATGGAAGACTTCGTCCAGTCGATCGCCTCGGGCGATCCCCCCCGAGTTCCCGGCACGCAGGCCCTGGAGGCCCTCTCGGTCGCCCAGATGGTGATCGAATCGATCGAGAAGAATCGCCAGAGGCAAATCTCCGGCGTCTCCCTCTCGGCGGTCGTTCCCGAGGAAATGGAACAAGAGATCCCGGCCGCGATTCCACTTCCCAAGCCGAAACGGCAGGCCGGTTGATCGATCGGCCTACTTTCGCGATGGCGAAAAAATCGTTACGATATCCATGAAACGCTCCCGTGTTCCGCGGGAGCTTTTTTATTGCGTCGTGTGATCGAACAGCATGGGACATCGAGCGAGGGAGAAGGTCGGCCATGGCGGAGGGATCGGTTCCGGAACAAACGATCGAGCGATTCGGCGTCATCGGCGTGGTGCCGCGCGAAAGCGCTTACCTGGTGATTCGCCGTTCTTCGGAAGTGGTGGCCCCGAATCGGCTCTGTTTTCCCGGCGGAGGGATCGAAGGGACGGAAACGCCGGAAGAATCGCTCCGACGTGAGTTTCTGGAGGAGCTGGGCATTGAGGCGGAGCCGATTCGTGAGATCTGGGAAAGCGTGACCCCGTGGCGCGTGCACCTCCGCTGGTTTTTGGCCCGATTGCCCGAGGGAGCGGTCTTACAGCCGAACCCGCGTGAGGTGGGGGCGGTCGAATGGATGACGCTCGAGGCGCTGCGCGATCACCCGGAGACGCTCACCAGCAACCACTCATTTCTCGAGGCGGCGCTCTCGGGGCTGATCGATCTCTCTTGATGCGGTTCGATTGGGGGCTGCTGGAGAGTCCGGCCTGTTTGTCTCTTGCTAAAGCTCTGCCACATAACGGCTTACCCTGGCGGCGAGCATGGCCCAGTCGTCGCCGAAGAACTGGACGAAATCGTCTCTCCGCATTTCGGCGGTCATCTTTTCCGTCGGCGAATGGCTCCCCACGACCTGGAGATACTCGGAAAATTTCGAGGTTTGGGTTTCCGCCAGATAGACGGCCATGCCCCAACTGAGGGCATACGCGACGCGGGGATGTTCGCGAAAGAGTTGGTCGGAATGCACCAGGTGTTTTAGGAGATTGCCCCGATGACGTTCGGGCACCGCTTGGAAGACGGCCAATTGGTCGGGATGGCGCATCGAATGATTGCCCAGGTTCCACAGTCGATCGGAGGGAATGATTTCGAGCATGGTGGCGATGCCTTCGACGACCCACGTCGGATTGTCGACACAACGATTGTGCACCCCGATGTTGAAGGAGACCTGATGGATCGCCTCGTGGACGATCGTCTGGTCGGTCTGTTGTCGACCGAATCGGGAAACGCCGCCGGACTGATCGAACAACACCACCCGGTTGGAGGTCAAGAGGTAGAGCCCGGCCAGGCCCCGGGTGCCTTCGAGGCCTTCGGTCGCCGCGACTCGGGCGAAATCGCTCGCGTTGCTACAGACGATCGCCTGGAGTGGCCAGGGAGGATCGCCGCATTGAAATCCCCGAACGGTGAAATAGCCGAGCACCGAGCGGTAGACGTTCTCGAAACGCTCCGGCCAGTCACTTCCTCGACCTTCGGGATGAGCCACCACGTAATGAGACGTCGGTGAGATCGCGTAATCGCTCCCCAAGCGACGGCCGAGCTGCCGACGGATCCGCGGCTCGGCAAGGGACTCGAATGTCTTGCCCGTCTGTCGGGCGTTGCTCACCTCCTCGGGTGGGAAGCGGAACAACTGTCCTTGACGATCGAAGAAATAGACGATTTGGTCGTTCGAAGCCACCACGCTTCCCTCGATCGTTCCATCTTCGATCGTCAGCCGCCACATGCCGCTCTGGGCCCGGGCCTGGAAACCGGTTCCTCCAAAAACGAGGACCAGCAGCATCACCGCAAAAACTTTGCGATGGATTTTCGGGGAGCGAGTCGACGGAAGATTTCGATGAGAGAATTTGGAAAAAGTGGTGCGCATCGCGGGTCCTTTCGAGAGATCGGTTTTCCCTTTGGCAGAGAATCATTTGGTGAACAGAACGGAAAGACGAGAAATCTGAAATTTTTTTACGAAGCTCGTTTTTTCTTTTCCCGGCATGCCCCCGTCGCGGGTCGACGGCAACATGTAGTGTCCCCATTCGGGTGTCCATACCAGATGTAGCGAACGTGGCGATTTCGGGGCACAATCGGGCATGAAAAAAGCGGTCCCTTCTTTTGAAGAATGCCATAGAAAAGGCGATGTCGTGGCCTGGAAATGGCCGGGGCCGATGAAGAAAACCCTGAAAATAACAGAGCGAAACACGCCTTTGACGGAAGCGTGGACTTTTTCGGTTGCGGCGAAGAATCAGGGTTGACCGGATGTGCGAATTCTTCTATTCTTCCTGCCATGATGAGTGACACGAACGTCACACATCACGTCGCTCAAGGATGAGCGGCGAAGAAGTCGGGAGACTTCGCCCAATGGGTCCTGCATCTGGGCGTGCCATGGATCGGCACTGTCTGCGGACCGCGGAGTGAGACCGTCGGCAGGGAAGCTCATCGGCCACTTCGAATACGGTTGTTTTTTTCGTCATCGTAATACTCGGCTTGTTCGGTCGAGCTCTTACCGAGGAATGGAAAGAGCGAGATCATAGAACTTTCTCCCAGCACCCAGACCGGCAGGGAGAACGCTCTATCGCGAGGTACTCATCGCGAACAAGCGAATCCGGTGGAAAGAAAGCAGCCCCCAGGCAAGGGATTGCCGCCAGACAACGTTCGTTCGGTATTCCACCGGAATACTGGATAAACTCGGCTCTCGGAAAGTAAAAAGTGTGTCCTTCGCCCCCCTGGGACGCGGCCTTTCCGAGAGCTTTTTTTTGTTTAATTTAGCCCGTGAATCGACTTGGATGTGTTCTTTGTCGCTATGAGCATCCTCGTTTTTAATAGATCCGCCGTGTTGTCACAAAGCAAATGGGCGTTCGTTTCCTGCGATATTACCCTCGGAAACAAGCTATGGATCACGCCCTCGGTTCATCGCTGATGCAAATCTCTACTATGAAGGATCGACGATGAATGTTGTTGCTCACAATGAAGTCGATGATTTGGCCCATCGATTTGATCAGATATTGGAATACCGGGATATGGCCTTTCCCTACCGAATCGACTCGAATTCCCGAGATATGGAATCGGTCGGATCGGCTTTGGGAGAAGCACTTTTCGAAAAGGCACGCGCCACTCATTGGCAACCAAATGAGGAGAAGGTTGCCTTGTCGGAAAAGGGGGCGCAACAGGCATGTTTTATCGCGGGTTCGATGAAGAGCGGTACGACCCTGCTGACCCATCTTTTCGATGGTCATCCGAATTTGATCGTTTTGCCGGCAGATTCGGCCAAGAAGGGCTGGATCTTCGAAGAGCCGGTTGAATTGGAAGAAGAGATACGTGTCGTGGCGGTAAGATATCTCCTCCGGCTCATCAATCCTCAAGGGCAGAAGCCTTTTTGGTTTTTGGGAAGAGATCTAAGATGCTATGTGGAGTATTTAAGATATTTCTGCCATTTTTGTCGCCACGGCATACGTCCATTTCTTGCAAATCTCCAGGCTTTGTACTGTGCCAGCCCGTATCATTCCGGGGATCCGGTCATGTTCGTGGCCAAAAATCCCCATCTAGAATTGTACGGGAGGGAGTTATTAAATCTATTTCCGAATTCATATTTTTTGCATGTCTTGCGGGATCCGGTCACGCATTTTCGAACCCTGAAGATACATCATCGAGTAAGAGGTTATTCCTGGGAGCTTCCAGGTGTGGTCGCCAGGAGTGCGAAGTTGTTGAAAGCCGGCTTGGCACTCCAGAAAGAAATATCTCCTGAACGTTACCGCTTTGTAAGATATGAAGATCTTTGCAATGATACCGAGCAAACGATACGAGGAATAGCGCAGTGGATGGGGCTTTCCTATCATGATTGCTTATTGAATCCAACCGTCGGCACCTTTGTTGCACAAGCCAACTCCATGTTCTCTGAAAAAATAACACAGGGAAAGGTTCGAAAAGTTTCGCTCTCTACATTTTGGCCGAAAGAGCTTACCTCTCTCGAGAAAGCCTGTATTATCGCGCTGTTATACTGTGATTACCATCCTTTCGGATATCTTCAGTCCATCTCTTTGTCAAACAGGATATTGGCCCGAGGAGCCCATCGATTTCTTAAAATGGCTCAAATCATCGCGAACCGGATCTGATTCTTCATCAGGACGCGGCCTTTCCGAGAGCTTTTTTTGCGCGCCGGTTGGAGGATTGGGGCTCCTCCGAAGCTGGACTGCTCCCCCAGGACGCCTGGTGTTGCGGATTTTGCGGTTTGCGCCGGCACCGGGAGAACCGCTTTGCGATGCGCTGCCCGCTTTCTTCTTCCTTCCTTTGGGGGAGGATCTACACTTTGGTTGGACCCCGGTCCGCGCCGAGGAGCGAGCTCCCTCGGGTCGCGGTTCATCCCTCCCCGTTTCTCCCCGATTGCAGGACACGAAACGATGTCTTCCCCTTTCGAGCGATCTCCCCGAACTCCCGCCGATTCCCGCCAGAGCGAACCGGCGAAAACGGCTTCCAGCGAGCTGCTCTCCGAAATGGAGTACCTCACCGGAGCGCTTTCGCACGATATCCGTGCCTATCTGATGCTCACCGAACATTCGTTCGAGGAGCTGGCGGGGGAGATCGAGCGGCGGGAACTCCGCGAACTCGACCCGTTGGTCCAACATGTGACCGCCTGCCTGGGCGAGCTGAGATTGTTCATGGACGACTTGGTCACCCTCTCGAAGACCGGGAAAGTGGAGATGGAATCGGAGCGGGTCGATCTCGGGGCGATCGTCGACGAAGTGCTCTACGAGCAGCGGCAACTTCTGGAGGAGCGGCACATTTGGGTCGAGGTCGG
The DNA here is from genome assembly GCA_964632505.1 of uncultured Planctomycetaceae bacterium. Lineage (GTDB taxonomy): Bacteria > Planctomycetota > Planctomycetia > Pirellulales > Thermoguttaceae > CAZWCE01. The sequence goes on from CAZWCE010000001.1 coordinate 477,043, forward strand.
GACGCATTTTCCGGAAGTCTATTGCCATGCGAAGCGAGTGAAGCAGGTGGTGACGAACTTGGTCCGCAACGCCGCCTTGCACGGGGGCGATCCGAAGGCTCCGATGCTCACCCTCCGGGCCGAGGTGCGGCAAAAACCGGCCGACGCGCCGGAGGAGCCGTCCCCGTCCGAGGGGCCATTCGGGGAACCCGACCCGGAAACGAAACACTGCCGGACGATGGTCGAACTGATGGTCCACGACAACGGTCCCGGCATTCCGCGCGAAGCGCAGGAAACGATCTTCGAGCCGGGCAAACGCCTCTCGGACGACGTCGGCGGTTTCGGCATGGGGCTGGCGATCGCCCGAAAAATCGCGCGATTCTATGGCGGCGAAGTGCGGTTGCAATCGAACCGAGAAACCGGGACGACCTTCTTCGTGGTGCTGCCGGGCGTGGGCGATTTCCCGGGAAGAAACGCCTCTTCCGGCGATCTGCCGCGTGCCCGCAAGTTGCGGGCGAGAACCGATTTGGCCCATCGCGGGGATCGCTCGGTCCATGAAGGTCCGTTGCATGTTCCGCCGCGGGCCTTTACGCGGAGCGGCGATTCGGACGGATGATCGTCCTCGATCGATCCGCGCGGATTATGGTCCGCCGACTTGCATCCTTCGGGCGTCCATGGTGAAATGGGATGAAAGCGGATTCATCAGTTCCTTTCGTACCAGGAGGTTCCCCATGCGACGCATCATCTCCCGTTCTTGTTCCTTTTGTTTTGCCGTTGTGGTTCTCTTTGCTGTTTTTTCCGTGTTTGCCGAAGAATCGAAAGAAAAAGAGGCTCGTGTCGCCCTCCAATGGGAGGGGCTCGATTGGTGTTTCTTCTCCGAAGACGATCAGGCGACGGTCGGCGATACCTGGAAACTCGAATCGGCCGAGCAGGCGGGAGCCGAAAAGGGGAAGATTCTCCATTGCACGGGTGAGCCCCGGGGATATCTCTACACGAAGAAGTCGTATGGCCAGTTCCGTCTCACGCTCCAGTGGCGGCGATGCACCGAGGACGGGACCGGTCGCGGCGGGGTGTTGCTTTTTTGTCGGCAGCCGCACGGCATTTGGCCGAAAAGCCTCGAGGCGCAGTTGAACGCTGAGGCGGCGGGCGACTTCTGGGGACTCTGTGATTTTTCCTTGCACGGCCCCGCCGACCGGATGGAGATCGTCGAGCATCCCGCGTTGGGGAAACTGACCCATCTGATCAAAATGAAGGACGCCGAAAAGGAGCCCGGCCAGTGGAACACCTACGAGATTCTCTGCGACGGCGAAACCGTGACCCTGACGATCAACGGGGAGTTGGTCAACCGTTGTCGGTTGATTCTGCCGGGGGAATTCGAGCTCAAGCCGGGACCGATCTGTTTGACCGCCGAAGGAGATCCGATCGAATTTCGAGGGCTGAAGATCGAATCGCTCGAAGACACGGAGGCGCCATGAGCCGATCGTCGGCCGCCGGGGACGACTTGGAATTATCGGAAGGCGTTTTCGGGGAAGCCGCGTCGTCTTTCCTCGAAATCCCTTTCCATCGTCAGACACTCGTCGAGGGCGAGCGTCGTTGCGGCGCTGCGGCGCTGGCGATGGTTCTCGATTCGCTCGGTGTTTCCATTTCCCAGGCATCGATCTGGGGTGCGATCGCCACCGAGGACGATCGGGGTCGAAAGGCGGCGCGTACCAGTTCTCTCGCCCGAGAGGCGATTCTCCGCGGGGTGCCTTCGCTGGTGGTGCAACTTCCCGACGGCTGGTCCTCGTTGTCCCATCTCCTTTCCCTCGGGATGCGCGTGATCGCGAACCATCGGCCGGAGGCTTCGAGTCGCCGCGGCCATTTCAGCGTGGTGGTGGGAATGGAATCGGCGAAAGGGGTGGTTTTCCTACACGATCCCGAACAAGGGCCCGCTCGTCGCCTCTCGCGAGCAACGTGGCAAAGGCTTTGGGAACCCGATTCCGAACATTGCGAAATTCGCGGGCGCGTGGCGGCGGTTTTCGGGACGCCGGATCGACGGAAAGTCGCCCATCGGCGTTGTTCTGCTTGCGACCGTCAGGTGCCGACCTCGTTCGATTGCCGCGCCTGCGGTCGGCCGATCCCGCTTGCGCCGAGCGCCGTTTTGGAATGCCCGGCCGTCGGCTGTTCCGGTCGGCGGTGGGAACACCTCTTCTGCCCCTGGTGCGATGCGACGATCTCCGCTTTCGAATGATCTCTTTTCGAAGCCCCCCTGGAAAACCCGCGAATTGCCCTTGCGGGAGAGCGTCGTTTTTTGTAGAAGTCTCCTGGAATTCCATCTCTCGCGCACGTCGCTGCGCGCGGAGAAAACCGAATGTGACGGGTAGTCTTCAAATCGAACGGGAGGCAGATCGAAATGGGACGTACGAAATCCTGCTTCATCCTTCAGCTTGGAAATATTCGACCGTGGATCTGGGCGGTTGCGGTCGCCGCGGTGCTGCAAACGGCGAGCATCCTGTCGGCCGAGTCGTTCCCCTACAAGGCGGAGGTGGTCGGTGAGGATGTGTACATCCGGTCCGGTCCCGGGAAGCACTACTATCCGACGCGCATGGTCGACGTCGGGACCGAGGTCGAAGTGTACCGCCACGATCCGGGCGGCTGGTGCGCGATTCGCCCCCTCAAGGGCGCCTTTTCCTGGGTTTCGGCCCGGTATCTCCGCGTCGGCGACGACGGGCTCGGAGAGGTCCAAGCCGCGCGGGTCGCTTCCCGCGTGGGAAGTCGATTGGGTTCGCAACGCGAAGTCGTGCAGGTCCGGCTCGAAGAGAACGAGGTCGTCAAAGTGCTTGAAACGGTCGCCTCGCAACAGGGACAGCCGACGGTCGATTGGTACAAGATCGCCCCGCCTTCGGGCGAGTTTCGGTGGATCCATCAGAGCATGCTCGAGCGATCCTCGGGCAGACCGACCGGCGCGGTGCCGACGCCGGCGAAACGTACGGAGGCCCAAGATCCTCCACCGCAGCTTTTGCCGGGGGCCGTGGTCGATCAGCCGGAGGAGCCGGAGACCTACCGTTCGCCGATGATTGAGGAGTTGGGCGACATGCGTCACGCCGCGAGCGAGGCCTCCACGGTCGCCGAGAACCGGGAGGCGGAAAACCCGTTCGAGGAGGAGATCCAAGAACTCCAGCGCAGTTTTTCGACGATCCTTCTTCGCGATCCAGAGCATTGGGAGTTCGATCTTCTGAACGATCGGGCCCACGGACTGATGCAAGCGGCCCGCACGGCGCTGGAACGCGGCAAGACCCAACAGATTCTCGACGCCATCCACCGGGCCGAACAGCTCCGTGCCCGATTCCTGGAGACTTATCGTCCCGAACGCTCGCTCGCCGAGGGGGATCGAGTACGCATCCCGAGCGATCCGGTGCCGAGCCCCGGCCGGGCCACCCCGGCCTCCTACGTCGCCGAAGAGGACGATCGCTTCGACGCCCACGGTCGATTGGGGCGATTCCGGAATCCACCGGAAAACTTCCCGCCGTATGCGTTGGTGAACCAAAAGCGGGAGATCGTCTGTTATCTTTCTCCCGCGGCGGGCGTCAATTTAGAGCCTTATGTCAATCAAGAGATCGGCGTCAGTGGGGTGCGCGGGTTCTTTCGCAGCCAATCCCGGCATGTGACGGTCAAGAGCATCTTCCTGCTTCGTCCGGAGGAGTGAGACGCTCGGTCTCTGCGGGGAGAACCTCGGGAAAATCGCCGTGGACGGCTCATTGGCCTTTCCAGGGGGGTTGGACGCCTCCCCCCCTCATCCGGTATAATGGATCATATAGGATCCGTTGCTGCCGTCGAAGAACTTACCCGGAGATATCGAGTCGACGCTTGCGAGTCCGATCCTCGTCCTCCCTCTCTTTTCCCGAGACCCTTCCTCCAGCGATCCGCTTTCAAGATATGGCATTGTTAACTCTGCGCATCCTCGACGGTCCCGACCGCGGCAAGACCTATGAAAACCTGTCGGCTCCGATCACGGTGGGGCGGGAAGAAGGGAACGTCGTTCGCCTGAACGATGAGCGGGTCAGCCGCTTCCACATCAAGATTCTCGAAGATGAGGGCGCGCTGCTGTTGGCCGATCTGCAGAGCACCAACGGCACGAAAGTCAACGGCGAGACGGTGCAGCTCTGGAAAATCCGTCCCGGGGATGTCGTTTCCATCGGTCGTTCGATCCTCCTGGTCGGTTCCCGCGACGAAATCGCCCTCCGGCTGGCCGCACTACGCGGCATCGACCTGAACCAAGCGACGAAGATGGGCGGCGACGAGAACGACGACCTGATCGGGCTGTCCGGTTCCTCCTCCATCTCCCTGGAATCGGAACTCTTCCAGGGCGAAAAGGACGAGGCGTTCGCCACGCTCCACACCCTCCTGCCGCCGGAATTGCCCGGCGAACTGACCACCCGACAGGCGGTCCAGTTGACCGAAATCTTCCAGTATTTCCACCTCCGTCTGCGGAGCCTCATCCATTCGGTCCATTTGGACAAGGAGACGGAGATCGTCCAGCTCGATCAGCGCCACTGGCAAAATCTGCTCGACCTCTACGAACGGTTGGCGCTTTACATCCACACCATCACCGAGCCCCAGTGATCCGTTCGCCTCTTTCAGTCGACCTATTTCCCCTAAAAATTCCATTTTATCGTCCGTTTCGGATTTTTTCTCCCGAAATCGACGCCGGAACGGAACAAGGCGCAGTTGTCGGAAACAAAAAAATGAACGATTGTCTTCTATTCCTCGTGAAATGATCTAGGATTAGATAGCGTGGATCCATTACATTAAAGACGAATTCGCGGGATCTCCTCCCCCGAACACGATATTTTTGCAGGATGACCGGAAACCGACATGGGTATTTACGACCGCGATTACTACCGGGAAGAAAATACGGGCCAACAGTCCTACCACATGCGTCGACCGCAGTCGATGATAGTCATTTTGATTCTCATCAACGTCGGGCTTTTCTTCGCCAACGGACTGCTCACGCCGGACAATCAACTGGTCCATTTCTTTTCCGCCAAGCCCGACACGCTGGTCAAGCCGTGGCTTTGGTGGCAGTTTCTCACCTACGGGTTCATGCACTCGCCTTTCCCCGACTTCTGGCACATTCTCGGCAATATGCTGGTTTTGTTTTTTCTGGGGCCTTCGGTGGAGGAGAAATACGGTCCGAAAGAGTTTCTTCGGTTCTACTTGGCGACGATCGTCGTCGGCGGCATTGTGTGGAGCCTTTTCGCCTACTTCACGACCCCGCCGGATCTGTATTCCAAATCGATTCTTCTGGGGGCCTCCGGCGGCGTGGTCGGAGTGGTGATCCTCTTCGCGCTGAACTTCCCGAAGCAGATCCTTTATATTTGGGGGATCATCCCGATCCCGGCCTGGCTCCTGGGCGTGTTGTTCGTCGCGATGGACCTGTTCGGTTTCGCCGGGGCGGGGATGAGCAACGTGGCGTACATCGTCCACCTCGCGGGCGCGGCGTTCGCGTTCGTCTATTTCCAGTCGGGCATGAGTCTCAGCCAACTGGGGCAGGGATGGAGTGCCCCCTCGCGCAAAAAGAAGTACCGGGTGGTCTCGCCCGATGAAGAAGAGAAGAGCGAGGATCCGAAAATGGCCGCCGAGGTCGACCGGATCCTCGAGAAGATCCACCGCCACGGCGAGGAAAGCTTGACCGGCAGCGAGCGGAAGATGCTCAAGAAGGCGAGTCGGCAGTTCCAGAAACGACGCCGGTGAGCGAACCTCCGACGGAGAAGCGTCGGATCGGTCATGGTGATCAAAAAGACACGGACAGCAGATTCAAGGAGGCGATCGTTCCGTGATCGAAAAACAACAGAAGGAAACCGGAAAAAAACGAGCGGTCCCCAAGGAAGTGGTCTTGCTTCGCAAGTCCGACGGCCGCCGGGTGCGCTATCGGGTCATCGCCACCAAAGCGGGCAATTTCCTCAAACCGATCGAGGAGATGCCGGCGCCCGAGAATCCGAATCGTCCTCGCCGGGTCGGCGGCGGGTTCCTCGGACCGGTATTGGGCATGGGGCTGGCCATTGTCCTGCTCGCCGGACTGCTCTGGCAGATGCGTCCGATGCTCGTCCCCTCCCTGCCGGAGGCGTCGCTTTCGGCCGAAGCCGATCCCTCGAAAGACCTGTCCCGAGAGGCGACCGCACTTCCTGACGGCGCCTCGGACGACGAAAACCCCCTGACGGAAACCGATGCCGATCGGATGTCGGTCCGACTCGCTTCGCTGGTGCAGCCGAGCGAAGACGCCTCGACGAGCGTGTTCGAGCGTTTGTCGCGCCTCGGGCCGATGGTACGCATCGCCGGCGGAACCTTCCGCATGGGCGACAATTTCAGCCACACCCCCGACCAGCGCCCGGCCCACGAAGTGACGCTCGATCCGTTCTGGATCGATTGCCACGAGGTCACCAATCGACAGTTCATGTTGTTCGTCGAGGCGACCGGCTACCGGACCACCGCCGAGCGGCGCGACCGCAGTTACGTGTTCGACGATCGGGCGAAGAAATGGGTCGAGATGGCGGGCGCCCATTGGCGGCAACCCGGCGGACGAAATACCGACATCCTTCGCCGGATGGACCATCCGGTGGTGCATGTGTCGTGGGACGACGCCGTCGCGTTCGCCCGATGGGCCGGCAAGCGGCTGCCGACCGAGGCGGAATGGGAATGTGCCGCCCGGGGAGGATTGATCCAGATGCAGTACCCTTGGGGCGATCAGCGGACGCCGGGAAAGCAGTACATGGCCAACGCCTGGCAGGGATGGTATCCTGATGAAAATCTCCGGCTGGACGGCTACCGGGGTTTGGCGCCGGTCGAGTCGTTTCCGCCGAACCGTTTCGGGCTGCACGACATGGCGGGCAATGTCTGGGAGTGGTGCGCCGACTGGTACGGCGAAGAGTACTACCGTCGCTGTGCGTGGCGGAATCCGACCGGGCCGTCGACCGGGACGCAACGGGTGCAGCGGGGCGGTTCGTTTTTAAGCGCGCCGAACCGCGATCAGGGGATCCGCGTGGCGGTCCGATCGAAGCAGGATCCCCAGGCGACCTTCGAGGATGTCGGCTTCCGATGTGCCTCCGACGAACGTCCCCGCCCGGGTCAGCTCGCACCGTCGCGGCTTCCCCCGCCGGCGGCCGAGGAGGCGCTTTCCACCCCTTCGGCCACGGCGCTTGCGCCGGAGCCGCTGAAAAACTATTGAAACGATTGAGCGAAAAACCAGATTTCGATCTTCCTGAAAAGAGGCGAACCGATGAATCCGAAAATCATGAAGCGTTTCTTCCCGATGGCCATGTTCCTACTGGCGCTGGTGTTGCTCGCCGCGTCGCTTGCCGGTTGCCGCCGGCGGATGTCGTCGGTGGAGGAGGAGAAGGTGGAGCTGGGCGATTTGATGAGCGTGGTCGGCGTGGATCCGGAAACCAAGGAACCCATCCGGAAACCGTTCACCCCGCCCGAGACGCTCGAAGAGGTGAACGAACAGGCCGGTGAGTGGATCGACCGGCCGGTGCGCGATTCCCTGCATCTGCTCAAGGAGCATCTGGCGAAGCAGGAGCCGCTGGTGACGGTCGAGGAAGCGCTCCAGATGAAGAACGATTCGGAGGAGGACAACGAGAAGATCCTCAGCGCCCTGGGGCGTCAGCCGGAATCGCCCGAGGAGGTCGACTGGGGGGCGGAGATCATTCGCCATTCGGCCAGCGACGTGAGTACGCTCAATCCGCTGATGGTCAGTTCGTCCGCCGATTTCGACATCACCGGGATGACGGCCTTCGGGCTGTTCAGCTTCGATTGGGACTTCAACCCGTTCGCCATGAAGGAGGTGGTTACGTCGTGGCAGACGAGCGAAGACCGATTGATCGACAAGATCGTGCTGCGCGACGATTTGGTCTGGTCCGACGGCGAGCCGATCACCGCGCACGACGTGGAGTTCTCGTTCAAGGTCATCATGACCGAGGCGGTGCCGGTGCCGGCCTTGCGGAGCGGGACCGACAAGATCCGCTACGTGAAGGCGTACGACGATCGGACGATCGTCTACTTCCACGAGGACTCGCTGGCGACGAATATCTGGAACCTGAACTTCTCGGTCATCCCGAAGCACATCTACGAGGAATCGGTGTTCGACGACCCGACGCTGGTCAACAGCGACCGCCACGTGGAGCTGGAGAACGACCCGGTCGTCGGCGGTCCGTATCAAGTGGTCGACCGGAAGCGTGGGCAGGAGATCGTCCTGAAGGCCCGCGAGGACTGGTACATGCACGACGGCGAGCAGGTCCGCGATCGGCCCTACTTCGAAACGGTCCGGTTCAAGGTCATTAAGGAGAATGCGGTGTCGCTGATGGCATTGAAGTCGGGCGATCTGGATGAAATGACCCTCACCCCCGTGCAGTGGCGCACTCAGACCAACGACGAGGACTTCTACCGCAACAACACGAAGGCCCACGGTGTGGAGTGGGTCTATTTCTACTTCGGCTGGAATTTGGAAGTGCCGTTTTTCCAGGACAAGCGGGTCCGTGAGGCGATGTCGTACGCGTTCGATCACCAGGAGATGCTCAAGACGCTCCGCTACGGTATGGACGAGCCGGCGGTCGGTATCTTTCATCCCGATTCGAAATGGGCCCCCGAGGATCCCCCCGAGCCGTTCACGCAGGACCTCGACAAGGCGAAAGCCCTCTTGAAGGAGGCCGGATGGGAGGACCACGACGACGACGGTATTCTCGACAAGCAGATCGGGGGAAAGACCGTGCCGTTCGAGTTCACGCTTCTCTGCCCTTCGCTGGGCGATCGGGTCAAATACGGCGAGCTGTTGCAGCAATCGCTCGATAAGATCGGCATCCGCTGTCGCGTGCAACCGCTGGAGTTCACCGTGTTGCAGCAGAAGACCCGCGATCACCAGTTTCAGGCCTACTTCGGGGGGTGGGGGACCGGCGCCAATCCCGATACGAGCAGCAATATCTGGGCCACGGGCGAGAACCGCAACTTCGTGAGCTACTCGAATCCCGAGGTCGATCGCCTGTTCGAGGAGGGGCGCCGGGAGTTCGATCCGGAAAAACGCCGGAAGATCTACGCGAAGATTCACAAGATTCTCTACGAGGATCAACCGTACACCTGGCTCTACGTCCGAAGCGCCTACTACGCTTTCAGCAAGGACCTCCGCGGCTACTACTTCAGCCCACGCGGTCCCTATAGCTACGGTCCCGGGTTCGGGGCGATCTGGAAGCCGAAAGCGGCGCCGTAAACTTGCTTTTTGCCGGCGTCTTCCGTTGAAAACGAACGTCCCCGATTCCTTTTACCGAAACCATGCTGCACTATATCCTCCGACGACTGTTCATCGCGGTGTTCACGTTGATGCTGATCACGTTCATTATCTACGCGCTGATCCGCAATATCCCCGGCACGCCGCTGACGACCGATCCGGCGATGATGGATCCCAGCAAGATGGTCAGCGAGGATGACCTCAAACGGCTCGAGCGGGCCTACGGTCTCGATCTGCCCTGGTATGAGGCCTACTTCGTCTGGCTCGGCAACGCGATGGCCGGCGATCTGGGCAGTTCGTTCCAGGAGAAGAAGCCGGTGGTGGATGTCATCGGGCGACGCATCGGCCCGACGATGCTGTTGTCGATCAGTTCCTTTTTTCTGATCTACCTCCTGTCGGTGCCGATGGGCCTTTACGCCACGGTGCGCCGCGGCAAGCCCGATGAACGTTTGTTGAGTACTCTCTTGTACATGCTGTATTCGTTGCCGTCGTTCGTGGCCGGGCTCCTGCTGCTGATCGTGTTCTACCAGAACCTTCAGGGGACGGCGTTCGAACTCGCACCGGGCCTGCACGGCCCCGGGTACGAGGAGATGTCGTTCTTCGGCAAGGTGATCGATACCTTCAAGCACATGATCCTTCCGGTCACGTGTTACACCTACGCCTCGCTCGCCTACATGACGCGGTTCGTCAAGGCGAACATGGAAGAGGTGATCCGGCAGGACTACATCCGCACGGCGCAGGCCAAAGGCGTGGGACCGACGAAAGTCATCTGCTGGCATGCCTTCCGCAACACGATGATCCCGTTCGTCACGATGATCGGCCTGACGATCCCCGGCTTGCTGGGCGGTTCGGTCATTCTCGAACAGATTTTCAACTGGCCCGGCATGGGACAACTGTTCCTCGCCTCGATCACCTTCCGCGATTATCCGGTGATCATGGGACTGACGCTGATGTTCTCGATCCTCACGCTGCTGGCACAACTTCTTGCCGATGTGCTCTACGCGGTGGTCGACCCGAGAATCACCTACTCCTGACATTTTCGCAGGCCGCTGCCGATCCGATTTTCCCGACAACCGATTCCCATTCCCATCATGAACGAAAACCCTGACCGACAAGAAGCTCCTAAGCCCCATGCTCCCGACGTCGCTACGCGCCCGGAGGCTCCGGCACGCCCCACGCGACGCTCGCGCGGCTACTGGGCCGAAACGTGGCGCCGGTTCCGCAAACGCAAACTCGCCATGACCGCGCTGGGGTACATCGTCTTCTTGACGCTCGTGGCGATCTTCTCGCCGGCGATCGCCGGAACCAAGCCGGTCGTCTGCCAATACAAAGGGAACATCTACTTCCCCGCGATGGGCTACTTCTACCGGACGTGGGAGAATCCGATCTTCATGCAGGATGATTTCCGCCGCATCTACACGACGAATCTGAAAGAAAAGGATCCCGACAGTTGGGCCGTCTGGCCGCTGGTCTACCAGGATCCCCATCGCCGGGTCCGTGAGGGCGAATGGGAGGATCGGCCGGGCAACCCGATCGGCGACGAGGGGGCTCCCTCGTCGATCAACCTGTTGGGAACGACTTCCGAGGGGCACGACGTCTTTGCCAAACTGGTCCACGGGACGCGCATCGCCCTGTTGGTCGGGTTCGTCTCGACCGGCATCGCGGCGCTGATCGGCATCACGGTCGGGGCGCTGGCCGGCTTTTTCGGCCGTTGGGTCGATGCGCTGCTGAGCCGGCTGATCGAAGTCTTCCTCTGCGTGCCGTCGTTCATTCTGATTCTCGCGTTGATCGCCGTCGTGGAGGAGCCGACCATCTGGCATACGATGGCGGTCATCGGCATCACCAGTTGGACCGGCATCGCCCGATTGACGCGCGGCGAGTTCATCAAGCTCAAGGAGAGCGAATACGTTTCCGCGGCCCGGGCGTTGGGGGCCTCGCGGGGACGGATCATTCTCCGGCATATTTTGCCCAATTCGCTCGCCCCGGTGCTGGTGCCGATCAGCTTCGGCATCGCGATGGCGATCTTGATCGAGAGCGGGTTGAGTTTTCTCGGCTTCGGTGCGCCGCCCCCGAACCCGAGTTGGGGAACGCTGCTCAACGCGGGACGGCAGAACCTCGGAATGTGGTGGTTGACCGTCTTCCCCGGCGCGGCCATCTTCCTGACCGTGTTGGCCTACAACCTCATCGGCGAGGGGCTTCAGGAGGCGACCGACCCCCGATTGCGCGAAGCCTGATCTTCCCCGCTGATCTGAAATGCGAATGAAATGAAACACGACCGATCGTTCCGAGAACGAGGCATGCGACCATGACCGACCGCCAAGCCGAATCGCTTTTGGAAATGCAACATCTGAAGACGACGTTCTTCACCGAGGAGGGCGAGGTCCGCGCGGTCGACGACGTCAGCCTTTCGCTCCCCCGCGGCAAGACGATCGGGCTGGTCGGCGAGTCGGGGTGCGGCAAATCGGTCACGGCGATGTCGATCATGCGGCTGGTTGCCCGGCCCGGGAAGATCGTCGGAGGCAAAATCCTCTTTCACCCGACCGGGCCTACGCCGGAGCAAAAGAACGGCACGGTCGATCTAGCGGCGGTCGACGAAAAGAGGCTCCGGTCGATCCGCGGCGGGCGCATCGCGATGATCTTCCAGGAGCCGATGTCGTCGCTCAATCCGGTATTCACGATCGGCAAACAGATCACCGAGGCGATTCGGCTGCACCAGAAGACGGTTCCCGGCACCGACCGTCCGATGACCCCCGCTGAAGCGAAGCGGCTGGCGATCGGGATGCTCGACGAGGTCCGGATTCCGGAGCCTGCCCGGCGATTCGGGGAGTATCCGCACCAGTTTTCCGGGGGAATGCGGCAGCGGGCGATGATCGCCATGGCCCTTTCCTGTCGCCCGGAACTGCTGATCGCCGACGAACCGACCACCGCGCTCGATGTGACCATCCAGGCCCAGATCCTCGATCTGCTCCGCCGACTCCAAGGGGAGTACGGCATGTCGATCCTGATGATCACGCACGATTTGGGCATCATCGCCGAATTGGCCGACGAGGTGGCGGTGATGTACGCCTCGAAAGTCGTCGAGCGGGCTCCGGTGGCGGAGTTGTATCATCGGCCGCTGCATCCTTACACCATCGGCCTGTTTGCGTCCCGCCCCGAATTGGGCAAACGCGGCGAGCGGCGACTGCCGACGATCGAGGGGGTGGTGCCCCATCCGAGGCATTTTCCATCGGGCTGCAAGTTTCATCCCCGTTGTCGCTGGTGCCGGGAGGTCTGTCGATCGACCGAACCGGAGTTGAGGGAGATTTCCCCCGGCCATGATGCCAGGTGCCACTTCGCCGGTGAGATTCCGAGGACACCTTCCTGAATATCGTCTTCCCTTGCCGATCGGGGCCGCTTCCGAGCGACGGATTCAGGCCCCGACGAGGATTCGAGAATATGAGCGAAGAGAACATTCTTCTGAAAGTCGACCAACTGAAGAAATACTTTCCGATCCGCAAGGGGGTGTTTTCGCGCATCGCGGCGCATGTGCGCGCCGTCGACGATATCAGCTTCGCCATCGGCCGGGGAAAAACGCTGAGTCTGGTCGGGGAGTCGGGATGCGGCAAGACGACCGCGGGCCGCACGCTCTTGCGATTGCTGGAACCGACCGCCGGGGCGATCCGCTTCGACCAGCAGAACGTCCGCTATTGCCGCGGCAAGGAGCTGGCCCGACTCCGCCGCAACATGCAGATCGTCTTTCAGGATCCCTACGGTTCGCTCAATCCCCGCATGACCGTCCGCGCCTTGCTCGAAGAGGGGCTGATCGTCCACGGCATGGGCATGGCTCCCCGGCGGCGCGAAATCGTGGAGGAAACGCTTCGCCGCGTCGGACTGGAACCGGGGCATATGCACCAGTATCCCCACGAATTCTCCGGCGGACAGCGCCAACGGATCAGCATCGCCCGGGCACTGGTGTTGCAGCCGAAATTCCTGGTACTCGACGAGCCGATCTCGGCGCTCGATGTTTCGATCCAATCGCAGATCATCAATCTGCTCGAAGAGCTTCGCGAGGCGTTCGACTTGACCTATCTCTTCATTTCGCACGATCTGTCGGTGGTCGAGTATCTTTCCGACGATGTCTGCGTGATGTACCTCGGCAAGATCGTCGAATCGGGGCCGGTCGGGCCGCTGTACGAAAATCCGCTGCATCCGTACACCGAGGCGCTCCTCTCCTCGATTCCCACGACCGACCCGACGACCAAGAAGGATCGGATTCTCTTGCCGGGCGATGTTCCCAGCCCGATCAATCCCCCGCCGGGTTGTCCGTTCCATCCGCGCTGCCATCGGGTGATGGACGTCTGCCGGCACCAGGAGCCTCCCTGGGTGCAGATCGGGCGGCAGAAGGCCTGGTGTCACGCCGTGGCGAAGGATCATGCCGAAACGGCGAAAATCAACCCAACGGCCGCTTCTTCCTGAGACCCTCTCCCCAAACGGCGTCGTCGTTTTCTTTCTTCCGCGATTCCCGGTGGGACGGATGGCTCCCTTGATGGGGGAAAATGGTCACGGTTATACGCCGAACTCCTGTTTTTTTATTCATCGGATGAAGAAATGGGTGGAAATGCCCGATCACCAGTGTATATTAGAAGATCACGTTAGTTGTGCACCAGGCGTGCCGAGCGATGGTGGAGGTATTCGTGCAAAAATATCATGGGCCCGAGAAAGTGGGGCATCTTCTGCTGGTCGCCGGGATTTCGAAGGTCGGAAAAACGACGTTCGTCGAGCATCTCCAGAACGGGACGATTCCCGGGGATCCGGAGGATCGAAAGTATTTGGAACCGTTCCGGTCGCCCGAGATCGCTTCACCGACTTCACGCAATCTATTAAAGCGTGGTCGTCTTTTGCCGGCGTATGATCGATTGATCACCCAGTTCGATTTTTCCTCGATCCAGCGCGATTCGAAGATTTCCCCGAGCGACGTGACGAGACGCTACCGGGTGACGAACATTATGCGGTATTACCTCCACTGCCAGCGAATGAAGATTCTGGAGGCCGCCGAGACGATCGATGTCGTCACGCTCGTGGCGCCCCTCGATGAAATCAATAAGCGACGCAAGCCGAGTCACGAACGCAAGGCGGTCGTCCGATTCTATACCTGCTGGCTTGCTTACCTCTGCGGTTTCGCTGGAAAGATCCGCAAGCACTGGATCGTGGAGGCTCCCGCCGGGAACGCCTCGGCCGAGGACCGCTATCACTTCCAACCCGCTTGGGAGTACGACTTCCACCAGATTTTCAGGAGTTGATCGGGCAAGAGGGATACCGGGAATTCACTCGCCGTACTCGATTTCGATCGCTTCGAGCGAGCCGGTGAAGTAGTGGGGCGGATCGTAATCGCCGACCGGTTGGATCAAGTCGGCGCCGATCTGCAGGGAGTCGCCCGGCGTGGTGGGAATCGGCCCCGGGGCTTGATCGCGGGCGACCTCTTCTCCGTCGATCGAGAGCACCATCGTGCCGTCCTTCTTCAATCGTGCTTCCAGACGATGGGGCCGACGCAGCGCGATCTCTTTCTCCGATGCGACGGTGGTCCGTTCCCAATCGACGCAGGTGGTGAAGCAGGGGTGCTTGTTTTGGAGATGGAGGCTGTAACCCATGCGATTGCCGCCGTGGGCCATGACGGTGCCGTTGCCTTGAACCGCTTCGACGGTGACCGCCACGCGGACCGACTTGCCGCCGAGTGCCGGTGCTTGCTCTCTGGGCAGATCAAGGCAGGCTCCCTTTCCGCTGAAAGTGAACTTGTGTCCACATTTCTCGGATTCGGTGACCTCGACGCCCGTATTGTCGAAGTGGAGAGGCTCGCCGTTGATCTCCATGTTCATTGCCGGTTGCGGCGGGGTGAGCCGGTCGGTGGTGATCTCGAAATCGAACCGGTCGATCCGCTCGGTCCACTCCCGGATCTTCTCCCAAAGTTGCTGTGCCACTCGGGGATGTTCCTGGAGGAGGTTGTTCGTCTCGCCGGGATCCGCCTCCAGATCGTAGAGTCGGGCCTCGTTGCTGTCGGGATTGGCCAGCAATTTCCAACGGCCGTCGCGAATCGCCAAGCTGGGGCTGACGAATTCCGGATGGCCGGGCATCAACTTCGCGTGCGGAGGGCCGTACTGCCAGAACACCGGACCGGGTCGCGCGATCGGCTTGCCGAAGAGCGCTTCGGTCATGTCGTAGCCGTCGAGTTCCCGATCAGCAGGCACCGGCACGTTGGCGATGTTGCAGAACGTCGGCGGCAGGTCGATCCCACAAACGACACTCCGGTCGTTCGTCACGCCCTGGGGAATCACCCCGGGCCACCGCGCGATCATCGGCATGCGGATCCCTCCCTCGTACAGGCTCCATTTGCGGCCGTAGAAGGGTCCGGTGAACCCCGGCGGTCGGAAACCCTTCTTATAGTAGTGCGGCCAGTCGGTCGGGCCGTTGTCGCTGGTGAAGACGATGAGGGTCTTCTCGGTCAGCCCGAGGCGGTCCAGCGCGTCGATCAAACGCCCGATCTGGCGATCCATCTCCACCAGGACGGCGAAGAACTTCTGTTCGAACGGGTTGTCGGTCACCTCGGCCCATTTCTCTTCGCTGCCGGGCTCGGGGACGTGGGCATCGTGGACGTCGTTGGGAAACATGCGGACCAGAAACGGCCCATCGCGGTGGCGTCGGATGAAATCGATGCTCCGCTCGACGTAGATCTCCGTCAGTTCGTGCTTCGGGGCATGGGTGATCTCTCCCCGTCCGAGCGCCTTGCTCTGCCGAGAGAGATTCCCCGGCATCAGCACGCGATCGCCGAGTCCCTCGAAGGCGACCAGCGTCTCGTCGAAACCGAACCGTGCCGGGAGCGGGGCATCGCCGACATCGCGACCTCCCCCCATGTGCCACTTGCCGAAGTGGGCCGTCGCGTAACCGTGATCCTGGAACCACCTCGCGAACGACGGCGCTTGCGGGCAAAGAAAGTTCGACATCTGCCTTTGGGCGTTCGCCTCGCTGGAGGCCAGGTAGGAAAAAATCCGCCAGCGATGGGGATATTGGCCCGTCGTCACCGCCACGCGCGAGGGCGAGCAGATCGGCGAGTTCACGTAGAAGTTCGTCAGTCGAACTCCCTCCCGGGCGAGGCGGTCGATGTTCGGCGTTTCGACCAGAGGATTGCCGAAGCAGCTCGGGTCGGCGTAGCCCATGTCGTCGATGAAAATGAAGACGATGTTCGGATGTTCCGGCACCGCCGCCGAAACGCTCGCGGTCGGCAGCATCGTCCATACCATCGTCCATACCATCAACAGAAGAAAAAGCCGGAAATTACGAGAACGCGAAGTCATCATGCACCCCACTTTTCATCGAAGCAGTGTTTCCATCGTTTTTTCGGCCTCCCGGCCGCGTCGATTTCGTTCATTATGTCGAGCGGGACGGGAGACCGCAAGTCTTCGCCGGAAGCCGGGGGGACGTCGTTTTTCCGCTTTTTTGAAGTTTTCGGTTGAAGTGGAAGCCGTCTCGAACGAAAAAGAAAGCAATTGTCGTCGGAGGCAGAATCCCAGGAAATGAATTCTCATGATTCTCGAAAGGATGGAACAGATGGATCCTGAAAAACGGGCGCCCGGTTGGCGGGTTCGCTGTCTGAAGTGCGGTTTCACCGACCACTGGGGCAAGTACGCGATTCGCATCGGAGCGGTTTCGTGGAAGAAATGTGTCGTGATGCGGTGTCGCCGGTGCAAGAAGATCGGATGCCATATGGTCGAGAAGCGTCCGGTCGAGCCGGAGAATGGTGAAGCCGCTTCCTGAATCATCGGAGGAAGGCAAAAAGGATTTGACCGCGGCCGGGATACCTGATAGGATCAGCGTACTTGTCTTTTGCCCCTTTCAACGGAGGTCTCGCGATGGTCGACCGATCCTCCCTGGAACACGAGCTGTGCGTTTTCGTCGACGAATATGGTTCGTTGCACACTCCCGAAACCCGTTGGCGGGTGCCGCTTTTGGGCATAGCCGATGCGGCCGATCCCCGCTTTGCCGCGCTGCGCGAAGTGACGACCCGAACGCACACGTTGCCGGGCGATCTTCTCCCGGGGGCCCGCTCCGTCCTCTGCTACTTTCTGCCGCTGGAGCGCGGGGTCGTTTGGAGCAATCGCGCCGAGGAGGCGGCTTCGACCGAGTGGGCCCGGGCGTACCTCGAAACGAACGCCCTGTTGCAGGCGATCGGCTCCCGGCTGGAATCGATCTTGGCCGAGGCCGGTGCCGAAGCGGTGGCGACGCCGCCGACCCATCGGTTCGACCGCGAGCTGCTCGTGAGCGATTGGTCTCACCGTCACGTCGCTCGAATCGCGGGGTTGGGCGAGTTCGGCTTGAATCGCATGTTGATCACCCCGTCCGGTTGTTGCGGACGGTTGGGCAGCGTGATCACCTCGCTGTCGCTCGAGCCCACTTCCCGAAGCAACACCCCGGCCTGTCTCTATTATCATGACGGCCGTTGCACCGCCTGCGTGAAGCGCTGCCACGTCGGCGCCTTGAAAAAGACGTTTTTCGACCGGGCCCGGTGTTACCGCGTCTGCTTGGAGAACGAAGTCCGGCATGCCTCGCTCGGCAAGGCCGATGTCTGCGGCAACTGCCTGGTCGGCTTGCCGTGTTCGATGCGCGACCCCGTTGCAACTTTGAAAAACAACCCCAAGGAGTAGAACCATGGAGAACCCTTCTTCCCACGATTCCAATCCCTATCAATCCCCGATGCTTGCCCAGGAACCCCGGAAGGGGAAGAAAGCCAAGGGACCGAAGCAACCCCCGAGTCCGGAGCAACTCAAGAAGATCGCCTTCTGGCAGAAGGTGGTCATCTGGGCCTTTATGGCGAGAATTGTCTTTCTGCTCAGCTCGCTGGCGGTCGATCTCCAAATGGTCGAGCAGCCCACCTCGCCCGAGGAGGCGAGAACGCAAATCGCCATCGCGGTGGTTATCACGGTGGTGAATGTGGTACTGATATTGGTGCTGTTGGTCGCCTTGGCCAATCTTTCTCGGGCACTCGGTTATTCGATTCTGATGACCATCGCCTTTCTGCTGCTGTTGTTCTTACCGCTGATCGCGTTGATCGTACTGCTGGTGCTCATCGGCAAGGCGACCCAGCGGCTGAAGGAGGCGGGGTACGAGGTCGGTTTTCTCGGGGTGAAGCACCGGCCCGATTTCGACGCCCGTTCCCACGAACCCTGGAAGCCGAAGGAGTGAAGTCCACGAGTCGCTGTGGCGAAAGAGACCGACTTGAGGAGATCTCCCGCCGTGGTTACAATGAATCCACCCCGGCCGGGGCGAGCCGGATCGCGGGGGTTTTTCTCAAGAACCATCATCAGGAGGCACGCATGCACGCATTACTCGAATCGCTGCTCAAGGACGGTCCGGTGCTGATCGACGGGGGCTGGGGCACGCAGCTCCAGGCGCGGGGACTGCCCGTGGGGACCCAGCCCGACGGGTGGAATCTCGAGCAGCCGGAGGCGGTTGAGTCGGTCGCCGCCGACTACGTGGCGGCCGGGAGCCGCATCGTGCTGACCAATACGTTCGGAGCCTCTTCGGTGAATCTCCAGCGGCACGCTCTGGCCGAAAAGGCGGCCGAGATCAACCGCGTCGGTGCGGAGCTTTCCCGCAGGGCGGCCGGCGAAACGGCCCGGGTCTTCGGATCGATCGGCCCCTCGGGGAAGATGATCATGATGGGCGAAGTGACGCCCCAGGAACTCGAAGCGGCGTTCTTCGGGCAGGCCGACGCCCTGAAGGCCGGCGGCGCCGACGGGCTGGTCATCGAGACGATGAGCGATCCGCAGGAGGCGGAGATCGCCGTCGCGGCGGCCAAGAAGACGGGGCTCCCGGTGGTCGGATGCATGGTCTTCGACGCCGGAGCCGAGAAGGATCGCACCATGATGGGCACCACCCCGGAACAGGTGATCGAGCGACTCACCGACGCCGGGGCCGACGTGATCGGGTCGAATTGCGGTCAGGGCATCGACGGATTCCTCACGCTCTGCCGCCGGATGCGCTCGGCCACCGATCTGCCGCTTTGGATGAAGCCGAACGCCGGGCTGCCGGAGATCGTCGACGGAGAGACCGTCTATCGACAGTCGCCCGAGGAATTCGCCGAAAAGGCGATGGAGCTGATCGACGCCGGGGCCACGATGATCGGCGGATGCTGCGGCACCAGCCCCGACTTCATCCGGGCGGTCGCTGAAAAATTGTACAAGTGATCACTGTGTATCTGTGATCATTACCTTCCGCGGATCGCGCGATTTCAATAATTTTTGAACGGCCGTCGCGGTTCGGCGGCGTCCATTTCCGCTTTCCAGGTCTGGAAATCGTTCTTGAGTTTCGCCAGCATATCGGGGCGTTTCTCCGAGAGATCGTTCTCCTCGGCCAAATCGTCCGGGAGATAAAACAGCCCGGAGCCGGCTTTCGAGTCGACCCATTTCCAATCGCCCACCCGGGCCGCCCGGTCGCCGCGGCGCTCCCAGAACATCTGCTTCCTCGGCGAAGCCGTCTCTCCCTTGAGCACCGGGAGCATGTCGAAACCGTCGAGCACCACGCCCTCGGGCGGTTCGGTGCCGGTGGCGGCCAGAAGCGTGGGGAAGATTTCCATCGAGGTGAGGAACTCGTCGCAGACCGTCTCGGCCGGGAGTTCAGCGGGCCAGCGAACCAGACACGGCACGCGAACGCCCCCCTCGAACATGCGGCCCTTGCCGCTGCGCAGGGGACTGTTGTCGGAACCGGTTCCCCCACCGTTATCGGAAAAGAAAACGACGATCGTGTTCTCGGCCAGATCATACCGATCGAGCTGATCGAGCAGGCGGCCGATCGAATCGTCCATGCAGGTCACCGAGGCGAGATACCGACGGCGCTTCTTCGCTTGACGTGTATCCTTGTTCAGTTCCGGCAATTTCTTCCGGTAATGCTCGATGTATTCCGGCGGCGCTTGCGGTGCCATGCGAATTTCCCGATCGAGGTTCGAGGCATTGTGCGGCGCGTTGTACGGCACGTAGAGGAAAAACGGTACCCGACGATTTTCTTCGAGGAAACGCCCGGCCTCGCGATCGAACAGCGTCGTGCAGTAGATGCCCTTGTCTTCGGTCGTCGGCTCGTTGTCCCGCCGCATCGACGGGACGCCGTACCGCTCGTGGGTGAAGTAGTCGATGCCCGTATTGGTGAACCCGTAGAAATCGTCGAACCCCCGCGCCAAGGGAAGGAATCGATCGAGCTGCCCGAGGTCCCACTTGCCGAAGATGCCGGAGACGTACCCCGAGCGCTTGAGCACTTTCGGGAGGAGCACTTCCCGGGGGTCCATGCCGCCGATCATCTCCCAGGAAACGGCGTATTCCGCCGGCGGGTAGACGTAACCGTGGTCGACCTTGTCGTTGCGGAACATGTCGTAGGTGCCGTTCCGCTGGGGATATCGTCCGGTGAGCAAACTTCCCCGCGACGGCGTGCAGGCGGGCCAGGTGACGTAGAAGCTGGTCAGTCGGACCCCTTCCTCGGCGATTCGATCGAGGTTCGGTGTTTCGATCTCCTCGCAACCGAAGCAGCCCAAATCGTGGTAGCCTTGGTCGTCGGAGACGATCAGCAGGATATTGGGCTTCTTCGCTTCGGAGGAACCTTCCTCGGCGCAAGTGGCTCTTGCGAAAGAGATTACAGCGAGCGTCCCCGCCATAAGAAGGGGGATGAGGTGGCGGCGGTGAAGGTGAAGTCTCATGGAAATCCTTTCATGCCAAGTGGAAAGCGGGAGGAGAAGAAGGGGCCGAGAATGCGGTGTGTTGGGACGGTATTTCGAGCACTGAGAGCATTATGCGCTTTTCGGCGGAGAAATGCCAGAAAAAAAATCGCGACTCTCACCCCTCTCGAAGAGAAGACGGGGGCGTGTTGTCGAAATTTCCGGCAGGGGGTATAATCGACGGTTTCCGCAATCGTCGAGGGATTCCTCCTCTTTTCAGCGACGTGCTTCCGGCAGGTCGCGTTTCCAATATGTTTGAACAGGCAGGGAACTCATGAGCAAAGCAATGAAAGTGGCCGTCATCGGCGGCGACGGCACCGGTCCCGAAGTGGCCGCCGAAGGCGTGAAGGTCCTCAAGGCCGTGGCGAAACTCGAAAACATCGATCTGGAGCTGAAGGATTTCGACCTCGGCGGCGACCGTTACCTGAAGACCGGCGAGATTCTTCCCGAGGCGGAGCTCGAAGCGCTCCGAGGCTACGAATCGATCCTGCTCGGGGCGATCGGTCATCCCGACGTCGCGCCGGGGATCCTCGAACGCGGGCTGCTGCTGACGCTCCGCTTCTCCTTCGATCAATACATCAATCTCAGACCGGTGAAGCTGTACCCCGGCGTCGAGACCCCGCTGGCCGGGAAGGGACCGGAAGACATCGATTTCGTCGTGGTCCGCGAAAATACCGAAGACCTGTACGCCGGAATCGGCGGCTTCCTGAAAAAAGGCACCCCCGACGAGGTCGCCACCCAGACCGCCATCTACACCCGCAAAGGGTGCGAGCGGTGCATCCGATGGGCCTTCGAGTACACCCGGCAGCGGAACCAGAAAAAACGGCTCACGCTGGTCGCCAAGACGAACGTGCTCACCTTCGGGCACGATCTCTGGATGCGGACCTTCGAAGAGGTTGCGAAGGATTATCCCGATATCGAAACCGACTACAATCACGTCGACGCCTGTTGCATGTGGATGGTCAAGAACCCTGAATATTACGACGTGATCGTGACCACGAACATGTTCGGCGATATCATCACCGATCTGGCGGGGATCCTCCAGGGCGGCATGGGCGTGGCGGCCGGAGGGAACATCAATCCCGAGGCGGGCGGATCGAGCATGTTCGAGCCGATGGGCGGCAGCGCGCCGAAGTACACCGGCAAGAACGTCATCAATCCCATCGCCACCATCAGCGCCGTGGCCATGATGCTCGAGCAGGCGGGGCACCAGGAGGCGTCGCAGCGCGTCTCCAAGGCGATCATGGAAGTGACCGGCACGAAAATGAAAAGCCAGTCGGCCGGCAAGATGGGCTACGGCACCACCGAGATCGGCGACCTGGTCTGCGAGGCCCTTTGAGCCAAGGGGTTCCTGACCGGTCCATCCTTCCCCAACAAAAAAACAGAAGGCACGGCTTTCCATTTGCGAGGAAGGCCGTGCCTTTTTCGATGAGCGCTTTCGAGGGGGGCGGTCGCCTATTTCAGGAACCGGGTTTTCCCGACGATCGGAATCGGGTAGTTGCCGGTTTCGTCGGGAACCGTCGGGGGCTCCATGTCGAAGCTCGCTTCCTCGGGCGCCGGCCCGTATTGCAGCTCGGCGTTGTAGGCTTCGTCCCAACTGACGGCGTTGCCCTGATAGCTGACAATCTGTCCCAACACGCCGATCATCGTGCTCTTGTTCATGTAATCACCGGCGTTGAACGGCTTGCCTTCCTTGATCGACTTGACCAGCTCGTCCTGTTCGACCTGGTAGGGGCTCATGCGTGGGCCGTCGTACTTGTACATCTCGTTCCCCGAAAGATCGACCAGCCGCTTGGCGCCCAAGTGGCAGGTTCCCTTGGAACCCATGATGATGTCGCTGGAATTGTTGTAGCAGCCCGTGGTGGTGCGGCAGAGCGCGTAGACGCGCGTGCCGTCTTCATATTCGTAGACGACGCAACTGTGGTCGAACATGTCGCCGAATTTGATGCCGAACGATCCGCTGCGACCGGCCACGGCGAAAGCCCACTTGGGCATCTTCCCTTGGAGGGCCCAACTCATGCGGTCGACGTTGTGGACCAGCGACTGGGGGACGTCGTCGCCGGAAAGCCAACGGAAGTGGTACCAGTTCCAGAAGTGATACTCGATTTCCGACATGCCTTCGGGATGCTCATACACCCGGTACGGCGGACGGAGGAACATCGACTGGGTGGCGATGATCTTGCCGATCGCCCCGTCGTGGATGCGCTTCATGATCTCCTGCCAACCGGGATCCCAACGACTTTGCAGCCCGGACATCACCGAGAGATTCTTCTTCTTGGCCAACTCGCAGGCTTTCTCCATCCGGCGGACGCCGACCGGGTCGATCGCATGCGGCTTTTCGACGAAGACGTGCTTGCCCGCCTTGATCGCCGCTTCGCTGTACATGGGATGGAACTTCGACGCGCAGGCGATCAGCACCAGATCGCAGGAATCGATCACCTTCCGGTAACCGTCGAAACCGACGAAGCAATGATCGTCGTCGACGGCGACTTGGTCGGGGAATTGGGTCGTCAGGGCCTTCCGCTTCCCCTGAATGTGGCTGTCGAAGACGTCGCACATGGCGACCAGTTTGACGCTCTTGTCGGCCGCCATGCACTGGGCCGCCGCCCCGCTGCATCGGGAACCGCTCCCGATCATCCCGATCTTCAGCTCCTCCGCGCCGGCCCCGTGCGCGCCCCGAACGAGGGAGAGCCCCGCGGCGGCCGAACCGGTCACCACGGCCGAGGTTTTCAAAAAGTCGCGACGCGTCGATCGCTCGTGGCTTCGGGAAGATTCCATGTTCCACCTCCATTGATGATTGATGAATTACTTATTGTTGTTGTGTACGGGATTTCACTATTACTTAAGGATCGGTCACTCTTTCTCTTCGGGGATGTCGAGCTCCGCGAGGGTCGCGCGGAGCCAAGCGAGCGACTTCTCGATCATCGGCCCACCCTGGCCTTCGCATTCCATGCTCAACACGCCGGTGTAGCCGTGATCGCGCAGCAGGGTGAGACACTCCTTGATGTTCCCGGCGTTCACGCCCTCGCCGATGGCACACTGGCTGATGGCGATGCCGGTATCCTTTCCCCGAAGCGCTTCGGCAAGCGACGCGCTGACGTCCTTGATGTGGACGTGGCTGATGCGGTCGAGAAAACGCCGGCAGTAGGCGACCGGGTCCTGCCCGGCGATGAAACTGTTGCCGGAATCGAAATTCATCCGCAATCGGGGCGAGTCGACGAAGTCGAGCATTTCGGCGACCCGATCGGGATTGGTGGTGAAGTAGCCGTGGACCTCGATCGTGACGGTGACCTCGTAAGCCTCGGCCACCTCGATGATTTGTCGGTAGCTTTCCTTCATGTGGTCCATCGCCTGCCGGTCGGTGAGTCCCTCGGGGGCTTGCAGTCCGTCGGTGGTGGCGACGTGGTCGCAGCCGGCGTGGGCCGCCCACGGAATCGACTTGAGGACATACGGCAGCCCGCGGCTCGGTCCGTCCCGCCCGCTCAGCGGGAAGGCGGCGTCGACCTGGCTGAACCGCACTCCGTAGCCTTCCATCTTTTTCCGCAGAAGCACCGGGTCTTCGTAGAGCGCTACATGCGGGAAATAGCCGAGGCCGTGAATCCAGCTCACGCCGTCGATCAACCCCGGTTCGATGAAGTGGACATCGTTGTCCCGGGCCCACCGGAGCGCCTTCTCGAACGAGAAAGCGGACGAATTGAACGCGTCGGTATGAAATCCGATTTTCATGAAACAACCTCCCGGTCTGCGCGTGGTCTGTTTTTATGTACATAATCTTTCGGCGCCACGCGAAATTCCACGGACCACTCCCCGGGGAAACGGCCGGAACATCGTCGCCGCGCAGATCCCATCCTAGCGGTCCAGGGAAGCAGAGTCAAGTTTTTGGCGGCCGATCACTCCGTCGACGGTGTCGTTGGAGGTGAGAAAGCGGGCGTCGGCGAGGGGGAAGAGGGCGCGGGGGAGGCAGTCTCCGGAAGCGTCGGGATCTCCAGACGGATCTTCTCGCGTCGACGGGAATTCTCCTCTTCGTTTTTCGGAAGAACGACTTCCCGGCACGGCGTGTCGGAGACGATCTTCAGCAAGAAGCGGCAATCCGAGATGTGAATCTTCCGTAACGCCTTCAGTTGTTCCGGCACTTCGTTTTCGATCGTCAGCGTGCGAATCATCGGGCAATCGCGGAGGGTGATCTGTTCGACGGGGTATTTCAGAATCAGCTTCACGCTGTGCCAACGCGGCTGGTGGGCGATCTCGACCGATCGGCTCTGGTAATCGGGATCGAGGGGCGGGCCGATGTCGAAGAACGGGTCGAAAAACCACTCGAAGCGGTTGACCAGCGAAAATCGGTCGATCGCGATGACCGGCCAGTAGAGGTGCCGCAATTCCGGCAACTGGGAAAGGAATTCGAGCCCCTCGCCGTGGACCTTGGTTTCCTTCAAGTAGAGCGTTTCGAGATTTTGCAGTCCTCCGAGCGCATCGAAGCCGGAGCCGTCGATTTCGGTTTCGGAAAGATCGAGGCAGGTGATCGAGGAGCATCGCCGCAACCGGTGCAACTGATCGTCGGTCAGATTGGTCTCCGCCAGATCGAGGTCCGTCAAGGATGTCGCTCGATGGATCGGCCAGAGAACATCGGGCCCTTCCAGATGCGACTTTCGGAAACAGGCCGTCTCGAGCTTCGGGGCGTCGAAGAGCACCGCTAGGTTGTCTTGACGCACCACGAGATTTTGCAATTTCAGTTCCTTCAGTTCGGGGAAGTCGCCCAAGATGATCAGGTCGTAACGATCGGTTTCGGGGGACGCGGAAGTGATGGACAGGTGGCTCACCCTCGGGCACTCGACCACCGCCAGGGGCGTCGGCCCGGCCCGGCGGCCGATCGCGTCGATGCTCACTTCTCGCAATTCGTTCAGATCTTTCAAGATGAGGCCGCCCCGCTTTTTTTCCGTCGCGTCGCCGCGGGAGGAGAAGAACGATTCGGTCAGCGCGAAACGCTCGAGCTGTTGGAGTCCTTCGATTTCGAGATCGCCGACGGTACACCCGTTCAATCTCATGGTCCGCAGCCGGGGGGCGCGTTGCAGTCGGCCTTCGGGAATCCGGAGGTGTGCCAATTCGACCGAATCGAGTTCATCGAGAGAATCGAGAACGGTGAAGCACTCCTTCTCGAGCCGGAGAGCGATCGAGCCTGAGGGGGCGAGGTGCGGCGTGCCGACGACGCGGAGCCGCCGGAGTTTCCGCAAGTGTTCGAGGGCGGTCGGAGGAACATTCTGTGACGGCGCCATCTGAAGAGACAATTCCTCGAGGTGGGGCATCGCGCTCAGAAGGGAGTCCAAGAAGTGTTCCTCTTCGCCGAAGGAGGAGAGCGAACCGATTTTCAGATTTTCCTTCGGAACCAACCGGTCGAGCAGGTCGTGGGGACCGGAGAGCTGCCGGATTCGCAAGTGGAGGGTTTTCAGTCGCGGCAGGTCCATGATCGCGAGGAGGTGGAGGGTCGGCAATCGCTCGATTTCGACATCGAGCATTTCCACCTGACCGAGGTCTCCTTCCAGTCGGAGCGACTTCTGCAAGAAAAAGGTCCGATCGGGAGAGGGGGGGCGGAAAGAATCGTCGCCGTGTGCGGTGGTCACGACCTCCGGAGGCCTTTCTCGTCGGGGGCCGCGGCAGGTGATCTTTTTCAGTCGGGGAAGATCGGCCAAATCAAGCGCCCCCAAGGGGGTCGGGAGCGTTTCGTTTTCGGTCGACACCTTGAGCGTTTCCAGTTCGGGGCAGTCGTTCACCGAGAGCAACGGGAGTTGGACCTTTCCCGGCGCGTTGGAGACGAGTCGGATGTTCATGATTCGGAGGTTCGGATGATTTTCGAATTCGATGCGGTTGAGAAACATCTCCGAAATCGGACTCGAGAGCCGCACGCGGTAATCGATCACCTCGAGTCCTTTCATGGCGTTCAGATCGGCCAGCGCCACCATGTCGACGGCATCGGTCAGGTGGAACGTTTTCAGTTGATTCAGGTTTTTAAGATAGTGAAAGCCCGCCCCGGTCATGTCGTGATTGAGTCCCCAGAGGGGATTGTAGGAAGAGGGATTCATTTCGCTTTCCCGCGCCGTGAGCGAACGCAGTTCGGTCAATTCCGAGAGGTGGCGGAGCGACTCGTCGTCGATGCGGTCGGTCAAAACGAGCCGCCGGAGGTTTTTCAGCCCGGTCAGGTGTTGCATGCTTGCGCTGGAGAACGGGGTGTCGCCGAGGTCGAGCGTTTCCAGTTGCGTGCAATCGGAGAGACCTTGAAAGTTTTCCTGCACGAGGTGCTTGCCTGAGAGTTTCAGGTGTTTCAAGTTCGTGAGTACGGAAATCCATGTTAGGAAATCGCCCTTGAATTCCGGGGAGTCGCTCGCCAGGAAAAAGGTTTCGATCCGGTGACGGTCGAAGAGGAAGTCGATCGCTTCGTCGGAAAACTTTCCGGTGATGGCGAGTTTTTTCAGCCGGGGCCGGGGGATGAGTTTTTTCGGATCGTTCTCGAGCATACCTAGCTGCGAGCGTGACAATGTGCCGAGTTGGTCGAGATCTTCTCCGACGAACGACTCGCCGCCCAGGGCCAGTTCTTCCAGTGTGTGCATGTTGGCGAGCGGTTCGAGGTCGTTGCCTTCCAGGGCGGTGTCGGAGAGATCGAGGATGCGGATCTTCTCGAGATGGGCCAGGTGGACCAGTCCCCGATCGGTCACGTCGGTGCCTTGAAGGTTCAGGAAACGGATGGAAGAGAACGGCAAGAGTCGCTCGAGATCGCGGTCCCGGACGACCCGCTGGAGGCGGAGGTCGCGCACTTGTCGGCCCCCGCCTTTCGCCTCGATCGGCCCTTGAAACGAGAGGTCGACATCGAGCACGCGGCGGGGATTATTCGGGTCGTAGGTGAAGTGCGGCGCCTTGCCGTGAGGGTGCAACCGCTGGATCAGCGCGCCGAGCGGGCGGAGGATCGGCGGGAGTTCGGCCGGATCATCCTTCGGGGTGAAGGTGACTCGTTCGACGTTCTCTTTTCGCATCTTGAGAGGCGGACCGAGGGCGATGGCTCCTCCCGTCGCCGAAGGAGCGAACGGATCGAAGACGTACCCGGCGGTCGTCCCTGAAGGGACCCGGGGCGCGGTCGCCGAGGGGGCCGTCACCGTGGAGAACGTTCCGGTCGTGCCGGCGATTTCCGCGGTCGGTTCCACCGGGGGCGAGCAGCCGAAGAGGACGGTCAGTAGCAGCACGCTCATTCCCAGTAATTCACGCATCGTCTTTCTCCTGATATTCGCGCTCTCGGGCAGCGGGCGGTTCAGTCGCGGTCGCTTGTCGGTCCGGCCGTTTCTTTTTCGACCTTGGGCAGATCGATCGCTCGGCCGTTGATTTTGCACCATCGCAGGTTGGGCAGCTTGCGGAAGAAATCGTCGCCGAGTTCCGTCTTGTAGAAGTGGATCAGTTCCAGCGTGCGCAGGTTCTCCAGTTCGGTGGTCGGCTCGAACAGTTCGAGCGGAACCGGCTGTCGGTTCAGGTTCACCGTCAGGTGTTCCAACTTCGGAGTCCGCTTCAAGAACAGGAGAAGCTTTCGAACGGGGGCCCGATTTGTAGAGTTCTCGAAGGCCAGCTTGAGCGTCTTCAGATGCGCCAGCGATTGCATCTTCTCGAGCATCCTCGTCGTGCCGGGGACCTCGGCCACCAGAAGCTCGAGATGCTCTAATCGCTTCATCCGCTCGAGCGAAGTGAGTTGTTGCATGCTCAGCGATTGCATGCCCAGCCGGAACGTGCGGACCTGACCCAGGTCGCCGACCAGTTCGAGTTGGGTCGGAACCGACGCATTCGGAAACAGCACGATCTCCTCCACCGACGGAAGATCGCTCAAATGGCAGTGGGGACGATCCTGACTGTGCAAGTAGTGGGGTTCCATCTCCAGGCTTACCCGTTTCAGCGCGGGGCAATCGCTCAGGACCATCTGTCCCGGCAGAACCCGGAAACGAAAATCGATCGCTTCGAGTGCCGGGTGATCGACGATTCTCATGTCGACCTGCTGTCGCGACCGGGAACCTTCATCGAGGATGACCGCCTGGATCCGCTTGAGCGAGGGGAGTTCGTTCAGGTAACGGGTGGCGGCTCGGGTCATTTCCGGCCGGAGTTCGAAGATTTCCAGGGCATCGAGCCCGGTCAAGTAGCGCATGCCGTCGCTCAGAGGACCGCCGGAACTTGGGCGGAGGGCGCGGACCGATCGCAACTGCTTGAGTGGAGCGAGGTAGCCGAGTTCATCGTCCTGGAGCGAGTGGGGGAGGATCAACTCCTCGAGTTGTTCGAGTTGAGAGATCGCCTCCATTGGCGCCGCCGGCGTGTGCCCCAGGTCGAGATGTTTGAGATGGTCCAGGTAAGCGACATCCCGGAAGTATTCCGGCTGACCGGAGAACGATCGGGAGTGGATCTGGAGTGTTTCGAGATTCGGGTGGAACGCGAAGTATCGGAGAAAACTTCCATCGACGCGAAACATCCCGATGCGGAACTCCTCGAGCGAGGTGATCTGCGAGAGGGGGACGAACGCCTCCGCCCCGATGAAATTGCCCATGAAGTGGAGGATTCTCAGGTGCTTCAGCTCGGTCAGTTGATCGAGGCCGCCGCGGAAGCGTTGACCGCCGACGAGGAAGACCTCCAGGTCGGTCAGCTCGTCGAGAGTAGGGTCGTTTGGATGATCCTCCGGCCGGGGCAGCCAGTGGGGCCCTCCGTCACCAAGGTGTTGGACGTGGGTATCGCTCAGATCGAGCACCCGGAGTTTCTTCAGGTGGCGGAGATGGACGAGCCCCGCGTCGGTGATTTTCGTGTTGCAGAGTGAGAGCCGGAGGAGATCGTCATGGGGCAACAGGAGTTCGAGGTCGGTGTCGGTCAATTCGAGCATCGGCCGGACGACGGCGAATTTCGGCGAATCATCGCCGTCGCGAAAGGAATCGGATCCCGGTCGTGGGGAGACCTTCTTTTCGAGATTCGTCAGTTCGCGGGAGAAGTCGATCGCACGAACGCGGTGCGGCGATTCCTTTTCGTAGGCGAACCAGGGCCTGGTTTTTTCGAGCTTCATCGGCCGGCCGGGAGATTTTCCCACCCGGGCCATCATCGCTCCGAGCGGCTTCAGCTCCGGCGGCAGGTCCTCCACGTCATCGCCCACTTCGAACACGACCAGGCCGGAATGCGGCTGCGGTGGTGGGAGTTGGAGTCGGGGCAGCCCCCACTCGTTTTCTCCTCCGAACGATACGGGAGGGAAGAACTTCTTCTCGGGCGGGGCGACCACCATCTCCGACGTTGGGGTCGGTGGGACCGCGGTCGTTCCATTACCGCGATAGCTCGCTTCCGGCGATTCCACCGGCGGCTTGCAGCCGATCATCAATAGCAGGACGCAGCAGGTCGTCAGTCGGAGTGAATGGCGCACGACGGATTCTCCTTCGCGGTGGAGGCGTTTTCGAACGGCACCTTCTATTATAAATACCGACGAGACCGATTGTGGTTGCCAACGTCTTTTTCTCCATTTTTTTTCGTTTTCCCCTTTGCGAACCTCCCGACTCTCTTGGGCCCTTCCTTCGAGGGGGAGGGAAACCGGTATTGATCCATGCTTCCGATTTCGGCTACAATGCGGCACTCATGAATCGTTTTTGATGCCGGGCGGAGTTTCCCCGGCGCCCCGGGAGGATGGTCTCACCTCTATCCCCACCGTCAAACGAACCGACCGGCGGGATTCTCTCCCGATTTATCGGAAAGCGCGAATATATGTCTTCGGAAAGGACGCCGTCGACGGAGCCCTCGCTGCTGGCGCGGCCATTGATCTGGATGACCCGACGCATCGTGCGGTTCCCCACCACCGTGCTGGTGATCGGTGTCGCGCTGGCGTTGGTGGGCGTGATCTTTTCGGTCGGCAATCTCGGCTTCAAGACCAGCCGGCTCGACTTGATCAACCCGAACAGCAGCTTCAACCGCCTGTGGATCGAGTACATCGAAGAATTCGGCGACAGCGACGACATCGTCGTGGTGGTCGAGGGCGAAGGTCGCGAGGAAGTCCTTCCCGTGCTCGAGGAGCTTTCCGAGCGCATCTGCCGACATGACGATCTTTATCAGGCGGTCCTTCACGAAGTGGATCTCTCGAAGATCCGCTCCAAGGGGCTGCATTACGTGCCGACCGAGGATCTTCAGGCGATCGAGGTCTTCGTCGAGGAGGCCTCCGGCGTCGTCCACGGCGAATGGTCCCGGTTGGGCATCGGGAACATGCTCGACGGCATTCGCTACCGATTGCAGGCGTCGGGTCCCAACGTTTCCGATCCCCGGTCCGCCGCCGAACACCGTCGCGCCCTGGGGGAACTCGGCATGCTCTCCCAAAGCCTGCTCGACGCCTTCTCGCCGACCGCCACGTATCAGTCTCCCTGGTCGAGAATGCCCGGCCTGGTCGCCACCGTCAGCGAACTCGATACCCAATACCTCTTGACCAACCAGGGACGCATGGGCTTTGTGCTCCTGCGGCTGGCCCATCGCGATACGACCCAGTTCACCAAAGGGACCGAATCGATCGAGAAACTCCGCCAACTGATCGATCAGGTCCAGGTGATGCATCCGGAAACGACGATCGGTCTGACCGGCTTGACCGTCATGGAAAACGACGAGATGCGGCTGAGTCAACAGGACATGACCAAGGCGAGTTTGCTCTCGTTGATCGGCGTCTGTTGCCTGTTCATCGCCGGATTGGGCGGGGTGCGGCATCCGCTGATGACCGTCGGCACGCTGATGGTCGCCTTCGGCTGGACGCTGGGATACATCACCCTCGGAGTCGGTCATTTGAACATTCTGAGCATCTCTTTCGGAGTGATTCTGATCGGTCTGGGGGTCGACTTCGGCGTGCACTACGTCGCGAGATACATGCAGCTTCGCGGGACGATTCGCTCTCCCGGCGAGGCGATCGTGCGGACCGCCGGAAGCGTGGGCCCCGGCGTGCTCACCGGCGCGTTGACCACTGCGGTGGCCTTCTTCATGGCGGGGTTCACCGATTTCACGGGCATCGCCGAATTAGGCGTCATCGCCGGAGGCGGCGTGCTCTTGTGCTGCGCGGCCGCCATTCTCCTTCTCCCGGCCATGATCCAACTGACCGACGGACAGCGGCCCATGCGACCGATTGCCCGACCGTTGGATGTCCACGGCTGGATCCGTCCACTCTTCCGTCACCCGACGTTCGTCATCTCCGCCACCGTCGCCCTGACCGCCATTCTCGCGACCGGCGTCCCCAAGCTCTGGTACGACCATAACTTGCTGAATCTCCAGCCGGAAGGACTCGAAAGCGTCGCCCTGGAACGCAAACTACTGAACGACTGCGACCAGAGCGTTTGGTACGCTTTGTCGATCGCCGAGAGCCGCGAGGAACTGCTCCGCCGCAAGAAGGAGTTCGAGAAGTTCGATTCCCTCCGCGTCGAAGAGATCGTCTCGCTGATCCCCGGCGACGACCAGGCGAAACAGCCGTATATCCAAAATATCGCCCATGGGCTTCGGCGATTGCCGGAACGCCCCCCGGAAATACCACTGATCACGCCCGAGCAACTGGGGCGGTCGCTTGCCGCGGTGCAGCAGGTCTTGGGGCCCGATATGAAATCGCAACAGATCGGCCGGCGCCTCGAGGAAATCCGACGGTGGTTGCGGCGCTCCCCCGAGGCCGACTGCTTCCGACGAATGTCGGAATATCAGCATGCCGTGGCGGGAGATCTGCTCAGCCGATTGCACATCCTACGCGATCTGGCCGATCCCGATCCGCCGAAGCTCGACGATCTGCCCGAGCCGCTGGTGACCCGATTCGTCGGAAAGGGCGGCAAGTACCTGATGAAGATCTACAGCGACGCCGACATCTGGGACATCGACGCGATGGAGCAGTTCGTCAAGCAGGTTCGGAGCGTCGATCCCCGGGCGACCGGGAATCCGCTGCAAACATACGAGGCCTCGCGGCAGATGCAACAAGGCTACCAGAAAGCGGCCGTCTACGCTCTGATCGCGATTTCGATTCTCCTGATGGTCGATTTTCGCTCCCTCCGGCTGACCGTCATGGCCATGGTTCCCATGGTCATCGGCATGGTCCAAGCATTCGGGATCATGGGGCTTTTGGGGATT
The DNA here is from genome assembly GCA_964632505.1 of uncultured Planctomycetaceae bacterium. Classification (GTDB taxonomy): domain Bacteria; phylum Planctomycetota; class Planctomycetia; order Pirellulales; family Thermoguttaceae; genus CAZWCE01. The sequence goes on from CAZWCE010000001.1 coordinate 510,120, forward strand.
CCGCTGAATCCGGCGAACATGATCATCGTTCCGTTGATTTTGGGGATCGGCATCGACGACGGCGTCCACGTGGTTCACGATTTCCGCAACCAGCGCGGCAGACGCTATGCCATGAGCAGCTCCACCGCCGGTGCGATCTTGGTCACTTCGTTGACGACGATGATCGGGTTCGGCAGTCTCATGATCGCCAGTCATCAAGGGCTCCAGAGTCTCGGCCGGGTCTTGGTCATCGGCGTGAGTTGTTGTTTGTTCACTTCCCTGGTTCTGCTGCCGGCGATCTTCATCTGGTGGACCCGAAACCTTTGCGACAACGAGGTTTCCGAAGACAATGCCGATGAAAAGGGCGACCATGGGGACGAGACGATCGAGGAGAGCGAAGGATTGGCCTCCCTCAGTGAGCGATTCCAAGAGCGGTACATCTTCTCCTTGCCGGAGGAAGAAGAGGAATACTCCGGCCGAGGGGCTGCCTGAGGGAGAAACGACGGGGATCCGGGGGATCGCCCGCTTGTGAAAACGCAAGCCGTCTGGTATATTGACAAACTTCCGCCCGATCCTTTCCAAGAGCCCTTTTCTTGCCGACGGTTTCTCGTGGTCGGGGGAAATCCATGGTGGAATTTCGCCGTCGGCATGAATAGACAGGAGTGTGAATCATGGCAAAACCGAAACGCAAGATCAAGAAGGCCAACCACGGTAAGCGACCGGCCAGCAGCCAGGCCCGAAAGTCGAAACGTCAGAAAGTGCGCACCTGATCGACCCGTGAGAACGTAGAGGAAAGGTATCCGGTGGGCGAACGCATCCTCGGCTTTCCAACCGCCGCGATTTCCTTTTCCGTAGATCCGATCCGACCGCCTTGCCACCATCCAGGAGCCCGACGTGAGCAAAAAACAATTCATCGTCGATCCTTCGCTGTATGATGTCGATCATGTGATTGCCGATATCGAGGAGATCCGGAAGTACAATCCGCAGCGCTACGAAATGGAGCAGCTCACGGCGATTGTCTACGAGGATACCGAGCGGCATGCGTGCGTGGGCTACAAGGACCTGGCCGAAGACGAATTCTGGGTCCGTGGGCACATGCCCGACTATCCGCTGATGCCGGGGGTGATCATGTGCGAGGCGGCGGCCCAGATGTCGAGTTATTACGTTGGAAAATATGCGCTGATGAAGGATTCGATGGTCGGCTTCGGCGGGCTCGAGGAAGTTCGTTTTCGAGGCATCGTGCGGCCCGGCCAGCGATTCATCATCCAGGCGCAATTGCGGAAGATCCGCCCCGGAAAGCTCATGGTGGCCGATTTCCAGTGCCTCGTCGACGAGACGCTCGTCTGCAACGGCATCGTCAAGGGAATTCCGTTGCCGGTCGACATGCTCAAAAAGTCCTCCTGACCTTTCCGGCTTTCCAGACCCCCCCACCTTTTTTCCTCAGAACCCTCCCTCCCGAATGATACCCCATGGGAAGACGCGCTCTGCGAAAGATATCGCCCGAGCTGGATCTCTCGGGTCATCTCAAGACTCTCGAAGAACTGCCACGGCCGTGGGTTGCCGAAGCGGTTTTCGGTCGCGAGGCGCCGCTGGAGCTGGAAATCGGCACCGGCAAGGGGCTGTTTCTGCGCAACGTCGCCGGCAAGAAGCCCGAGCATGACTTCCTCGGGGTCGAGGTCGCCCGAAAATATGCCCGATTCGCCGCCGCCGGGCTTGTGAAGCGGGAACTGGAAAACGCCGTGATGGTCATCGGCGACGCCGCCCGATTGCTCGAAGCCTATCTTCCCGATGACTCGCTCTTCGCCGTGCACGTCTACTTTCCCGATCCCTGGTGGAAAAAGCGACACCGCAAACGCCGCATCCTTCGGACGGAGGTGGTGCGCCTGATCGAGCGGCGGCTCGCTCCCGGCGGCAGGCTGCATTTCTGGACCGATGTCCATGAATACTTCGAGACTTCCCTCGAGTTGATCGCCCGGGAGACCCGACTGCAGGGGCCGATTCCCGTCGAGGAATCGCCGGCGGAGCACGACCTCGATTACCGCACGCACTTCGAGCGTCGTACGCGGCTCCAGGAGCAGCCGGTCTATCGATCTCAGTTTCGGAAACCCGCCTCTTGAGTGTTCTGCTCGTCGAGGACCGCCTGGTCGGGAATCTTCGTTCTCGGCTCCGGTTCGTCGCTCCAGAGGACGTAGCGGATGAACAGCCCGACAAGGATGAAGCTCCCGCCCAACAGGGTCCACCAGTCGATCCGCACGCTCCAGGCGAGGTAGGCCCAAAGCGGCAGGAGCACCGGTTCGAGCAGTCCGATGGCGGTTCCTTCCTGGGCGCTGATCGACCGCAGCCCCCGAGCGACCAGCAGGTAAGGGATCCCTAGTTGAAACGCGCCGAAAGCGATCAGCACGAGGATTTGCGGCCCGGTCGGCACGTATCCGGAGGCGATCACCCACGGGAGCAGGAGCACGGCGGCGGTGAGTTGGTTCACGGTGATCAGCCACGAGGCGTTCTCGGTATGCAAATGCCGCAGAAAGCAGAGCACCGCGGCGTAGAAGATCCCCGAGAGGACCCCGGCGGTCAGTCCGACCGCGCTTCGGTCCTGTGACTGAGTCACTTCGAGAAGGAGGATGAGGGCGACGCCGGTCATGCCGAGGATCATCGGAACCAGGTTCCGCCGCTCGACCGGCTGGTGAAAGAGGAAAAGCGACATCAAGAAGACCCACCAGGGCGCTGCGTTCTGAAGCCAGATGGCGTTGGCCGGAGTGGTGCGGATCAGGGCCGTCACATAGGTCAGATTCATCAGCGCGAAGCAGAGAGCCATCGGCAACAGTTCCCACCGAAAGCGGGGGCGACGGACCGTCGGGGCCAGGACCACCGCGCCGAACGTCACCCGCCAAAAAGCGAGCATCGCCGGAAGCACCAGCGGCGGCACCGAGTCGAAGACCGGCGCCCGGGCGAACCATCCTCCCGTGCTCCAGAGCAACGCCCCGACGAGCACCATCAGCCGTCCCCATCTTCGTTGTCTTGCCGTGGATTCGACCATCGATGCGGATCCCTCGTCATCTTATTGAGCGTCGCATCATTTGTGCACCGAGTGCGACTATCGGGAGTCCGGTCCTGCGGGGCCGAAACGCAAACCAAGGGCTCACTACGGATGCGAACATGAATCTCCGGAAAGCCGTGGTTGAAAACAAGAGATCCATTATGACGCCTTCAAGAGGTTTTCCAATCGGGGGCATCGCTCCGCGAAGAACGGCAAGTCGCGCGGTTGTTCTCCTGATCGGTTCGTTTACAATGAAGGTTTCTCGATCAGTGTATATTGACGGAGTCCGCCGGTGACGAGGTTCCATTCGCTCGACGATACCATTGCCGCCCAAGCTTCCGCCCATGGAGGTGCCGCCAGAGCGATCCTTCGGATCAGCGGACCGTCGGCGGTGGCTTCGTTGAAAGGGATTTTTCGCGACCGGAAAGGAGATTCGTTTCCCGGCGGAAAAGCTCCCTTCGTCACGTCGGGAGAGTTGCTGCCGGAGGAAGATCGCCCCGGGTTGCCGTGCGATCTCTATTTCTGGCCTTCCGGGACCGGCTACACCGGGCAGATGGCGGTCGAGCTGCACACTCTCGGTTCTCCGCCACTGGTGGAATGGATCCTCCAACGATTGCATCGCGCCGGCGTCCGAGGCGCCGCGCCGGGAGAGTTCACTCTCAGGGCGTTTCTCGCCGGGCGCATCGACCTGACCCAGGCCGAAGCGGTTCTCGGGGTGATCGAGGCGGGGAGCCGGCAGCAAATGCAAGTCGCCCTCGCTCAACTCGCCGGTGGGTTGGCGCATCCGCTGGCGGATCTCCGGGAACATCTGGTCGAAACGCTGGCCCATCTCGAGGCCGGTTTCGATTTCGTCGAGGAGGACATCTCCTTTCTCGAGCCCGAGCAGCTCGACGAAGCACTTCACAGCGCGCAAGAGCAAATCGAGGCGACGCTCGCCCAATTGCGGAGCCGAGCCGGCGGAGAGGAGATTCCCCGCGTCGTCTTGACCGGATGTCCCAACGCCGGAAAGAGCAGCCTTTTCAACGCTCTGGTCGATCGCGGACCCGGTGCGATCGTTTCCGCCCAACCGGGGACGACCCGGGATTTCCTCGAAGCGGAGCTCGACCTGGACGGCGTGCGCTGCCGACTGGTCGACACCGCCGGGATCGAAACACCGGACGACGATCGCATCGCCCGCAAGGCCCAAACCCACACCGGCGAGCAAATGCTCCGGGCCGATTTGGAGCTGCGGTGCATCGATGTTTCTACGGAAGAGTATTCCGAAAAATGGGAAATGCCGGAATCGAAGGGGCGGAGACGGATGATCGTTTGGACCAAGTGTGATCGGGAAGAACCATCGACCGATCTTCGAATCCCGAGGAAAGAGGAGGAGACGGTGCGGACTTCCGCCCGGACCGGCTTCGGATGCACCGCTCTGAGGGGAGCGATTCGCCGGAAACTGCTCGGGGGGACGTCGACCGGGGAAGTGGTCACCGCCACGGCGGTCCGATGCCGCGAAGCGCTCGAGTCGGCCCGAGAGAGCCTCCTCCGGGCGAGGGAATTGGCCGGGACGGCATCCGACGAAGTGCTCCTGGCCTCGGAACTGAGGTTGGTGCTCGATCGGTTGGGGCAGGTCGTCGGTACCGTGCATACCGAGGATTTGCTCGGGCGGATCTTCAGTCGGTTCTGCGTGGGGAAGTGATCGGATAGATAGATTTGTTCTCGCGTCACTCTTCCATGAGCGCCGCCACCGCCGCCTCGCCGCTCCGGGCGGCGCTCTCCATGGTCGCCGGCCAACCGGTGTCGGTCCAATCCCCGGCAAGCACCAAATGCCGACAAAGCGTCTTCGGCCCGGGCCGTTCCTTTTGCACCTCGGGGGTGGGCGAAAACACGGCATCCGGGACGGTCGTCACCCGGGCGTGACGGACGCCGCCCTTCTCGAACTCAGGAAACCAGCGAGGAAGCTCTTTCCGAACCTTCTGGAGGATCTTGTCGTTTCGATCGTTTTTTCCCGACTCGAACATGATCTCCGGCAAGCGATGTGAGGCGCTGAGGAGCACCTGGTGATAGTATCCGATCGCGGTACCGTCTTCATCGGAAGCGATCATTTGCAGGTGCTCCGGGCGGAACATCCACTGGCTCAGCCCACCGACCAACGCAACATGCGACTGTTCGGTCAAGGGACGATCGATCCAGAGGTGCACCGCGGTGATCGCCCCCTTTTCGAAACGGTCCCAGCGAATCGGCTTTTCGAAAAACGCGCCGTGCGGTTCCAGTAGTCGTCGGGCATCCCGGTGGCCGACCGCCAGGATCCCGGCGTCATAGGTTGCGTCGGGGGCGTCGTCCTCCATTTGCAGCCGCAGACCGCCTTCGGCGAGAGGCTCGAGTCGCCGCACCGGCATGCCCAACTTCAACTCGATGCCCAGTGCTTGCAGCGAGGCGGCGGCCCGATCGCCGTAGATCGTTCCCAAGGAAGCGTTCGGTAGGTAGACGGTTCGGGCCGATTCCCCGGCGAGAAAGGCATCGCGGAAGAATTTCGCCGCGACCGGAACCGCAATGTGCGGGGCGGTTTCACTCAAGGCGCTGAGCAGAATAGGTTCCCAGAACCGGGATTGCACATGCGGGGGAACCTCATGTCGCTTGAGCCACCGGGCAAAGGTCGATTCCATCTCCTCCGGATGATTTGCCAGTCGGACCGTCAACCGCGCGACTCGCAATCGCTCCTTGAAGGTCAAGCCCGGTATGCGTAAGAGGTCGGGCAGCAGATCGATGCCGCCGAAGCGCGGGATGAGGAACTTCGGCACCCGGCGGCAGCCCGAGAGCGTCCAACTTTGTAGGGGTGGATCTTCCCGGGGCAAAAAGTAGCGAAAAGGGATGTTCCGAAGAGGGACGAAGGCGTTTTCGAGATGGAGTCGTCGATGCAGGCGGTCGAGATGATCGCAGCAACCGAGGGTGACGTGTTGGCCGAGGTCGATCCACTGGTCGGTTCGGAGATCTCGTAGGGAACCGGCGCGTCCTCCGGTCCTCTTCCCTCGCTCCAGCAGCGTGACCTCCGCTCCCCGACGTCGGGCCGCCACCGCCGCGGCCATGCCCGCGATCCCTCCGCCGATGACGGCGAGTTTCAAGGGTTGATCGGCAATCGAAGAGGACATGTAAGAGGCTCCTGGTGATGTGACGGACGTGTTCCCGGCAGGAGCCTATTATGACGCTGATGCCCGCCTCTGTCATCCTTGTTCGGTCGGACTCGATTCACTCGGCGCTCCTCGGCCCCCATGAGTCGCGGCTCCGTCGTCTCCATCGGCCCCATCGAATCGATTGCAGGTGATTGAGGCAAGGGCGTGTTGCACCGCCACCCGAAGCGATTCCTTGTCGGTCGGGATCAAAAAGCACTGGAATACACCGTTATCGAAGGCGGAAATCTCTTCCATGACGTCGTAGTCGGCGGTCAGCAGAATCTGCGTGATTTCGGGATATTGATGACGTATCAACTCCAAAAGCGACGTTCCCTGGAGCCAGGTCACCTCTTCATTGATCACAACAACGTGAATACTTTCGTCTTCGAGAATGTCGATCGCTTCTTGAGGGGAGGAGGCGGTGATGGTCCGCCAGGATTGGAAGGCCCAGGTTTGGGCGAGATCGAGCAACAAACGGGAATCTCGGTCGACGACGAGTACATTTTTCATCATGAGAACCACTCCACATTCCAAAATCGTTTCGATCGGCGAAGGATTTCCGGAAAGAGCCGCCACGGCGGAGGCCCGTTCTACTTCAAAATATATGACGAAATCCCCGGAAACATGACTAAAAAAGGAATGTATCTCCCGTTTTCTTCGGGACGATTTGCCGGATGTGCGGTTTCTGCAGAAAGAAAACCGCGTGGATTAGGAATATGGGAAGGATTCAGGGCCGGGAATCATGCTGAAGGGTGCCGGCGGGGGTGGCATCGCGGAGTTGGGCGATCATATCGCGGGCGGCCGCTTCGACCGCTTCCTGCCAGCGAATCCGGCCGAATCGGGCGGAGTAGGGCTCTTTGGTGTAGGCGAAGATGATCCCCCGAGAGCTGTTGATCACCGCCCCCAGGCCACGATCGTCGAACGCCCCGGCCACGTCGGCGGCCGAACCGCCCTGGGCTCCGAAGCCGGGAACCAGAAACCAGGTGTGCGGCATCTGTCGACGCAGCTCGGCCAGTTGTTCCGGCCAGGTCGCTCCGACGACGGCGCCGATTTCGCCGTACCCGTTTCCCGGGTCGGTGCGTTTCGCCTGCGTCTCGACGTAATCGCCGACCCGCTGATGGATCGTTCGATCGTCGACGACCAGATCCTGCAACATGGCTCCGCCGGGGTTCGAGGTCTTCACGAGCACGAAAACGCCGGCTTGCCGTTCGAGGGCCGTTTCGACGAACGGTTCGAGGCTGTCTTCACCGAGGTAGGGGCTGACCGTCAAGGCGTCGGCGCCCCAGGGACTCTGGTGGTCGGCGCCGAGAATGCCGCGGGCGTAAGCCGAGGCGGTGGAGCCGATGTCGTTGCGTTTTCCGTCGAAGATGACCAGAAGTCCCCGAGCGTGGGCGTGCTCGATCACCCGGGCCAGCGCGAGCATCCCCTCGGGACCGAGCCGTTCGAAAAAGGCGGCCTGAGGCTTGACGGCGGGGACCCATCGGGCGACGGCATCGATCACTTCGCAGCAGAAGACTTCGCATGCCCGGGCCGAGCGGGCGAAGTCGTTGCCGTGGTCGGTTCCCAGCGCGCCGGGGAGCAGTTCGGGACGGGGGTCGAGTCCGACCAGCACGGGATTGCCGCATCGTCGGATCGCCTCTTCGAGTCGCTGGGAAAACGTGTTCACCTTTTTCTCCTTTTTTGTGGACTTCGAGGCCCCTCCTCATGTCGTCGAGTACGAGGGCCGGGCCAAGGGCTGTGGAGAGAGTTCGATTTCTCCCGAACCATTGTAAGTCGAAGGTTTTCGAAAAATCACCGGGGGCGCTTGCAAGAAACGTAAAATCTGTCATACTTGCGATGTATCGAGCGGAGAGGATCTCTCTCAGCTCTCGGGGCGTGGCGCAGCCTGGATAGCGCGTCTGACTGGGGGTCAGAAGGTCGCTGGTTCAAATCCAGTCGCCCCGACTTTTCAAGGCATTTTTTTCGAGGTGATGCGGTTTCGGCAAGGAAGCGACGCATTCCTCTCTCGGCGCTTCATTTCGGCGGAGGGAAGAATTCGGGGAACACTCGTCCCCTAATGAGATGCCTCTTTCCGTTCTCCGGCGGTTCGAACGAAGCTGTTCTTCCCGGCCTGACTCGAACTCGACCTCTTCCTTGCGAGTGCCTCCATGGAGAAGGGATCTCGTCGATGGACAAGCCTGCCCCCCTGCGGTTCGAGCCCGTTTATAAAAACTATCTCTGGGGCGGCGACCGGATGCACCATCTTCTCGACCGGCCGGTCGCTCCGGGCGATGTGATCGCCGAATCCTGGGAAATCAGTGACCATCCCGACGGCGCCAGTCACGTCGCCGAGGGACCCCTGAAGGGCAAACCGCTAAGGGAACTGGTGGAAGAGTGGCCGGTGATGCTTCTGGGAGAAGGGGCTTCGGTCCGACGCTTCCCCTTGCTTTTGAAGTATCTCGATGCCGCCGCTCCGCTCTCGGTGCAGGTCCATCCCGATGATGCCGCCGCCCGACGGCTCGGCGTGAACGATTCCGGCAAAACCGAGGCCTGGTACGTCGTCGACACCGTCCCGGGAAGCGTGCTCTGGGCCGGGGTTCGCGAAGGCGTCGACCGGAAGCAATTCGAAATGGCCCTGCACGAGGGAACCGTCGAGAAGCTGCTGTACCGGATCGTGCCTTCGGTGGGCGACTGCATCTTCCTGCCCGCCGGCACCGTGCACGCCTTGGGGGCCGGGATTCTGGTCGTTGAACTCCAGCAGACCAGCAACGCCACGTTCCGCCTGTTCGATTGGAATCGCCGCGACGTCGAGGGGCAATCGCGTCCGCTGCACATCGAGCCGGGTCTGGAAGCGATCGATTTCCGGCAGCGGCTGGAGAATCCGAGGACTCCGCGGCCGACCGGTCTGCCGGGACGGGAACTTTTGGTCGATTGTCCCCATTTTCTGCTTCACCGCTGGAGCCTCTCCGGCGAGGTGACCCTCGAAACCGGGGGCCGCTGTCAGATGGTGACCGTGCCGAAAGGTCGCGTGACGATGATCGCCCCCGATGGCCAAACGGGCACCCTCACCCGCGGCGACTCGGTGCTCCTGCCGGCCGCGCTCCCTTCCGTGCGATTGCATCCCACGGTGGCCGCGCCGGCGATCGTGCTGGTGGCCGAGCCGAAATTCACGCGATGAGCCCAACCGGCGATCACCACTGGCGGAATTTCTTCCAGAGTCCATCTCCCACCGGAGAGCCCAACACGGCGCAATTCTCTCGGATGAGTTCTTCGAGACGATCGCGGTTTTCGGCCTCGAAGCGGAAGGTCAAGGCCGTCTCGGTCACCGAGGGACGTACGAGCATCCATCCGCCGGGAAAATCGAGCCGGAGACCGTCGAGCGTGGAGGAGGGAAGTCCGGACCAGTGTTTTTGGAACGCGGAAAGGGTGGCGTCGATTTCCGCCTGCTCGGCGTAAACACGAAAATCGGGAGTGATGGCGATCGGAGGCATCTCCCGGCAGAGTTGGCTCACCGGCAAGTTCCGCTGGGCGAGGTAATCAATCAGCCAGCAAGCGGTGAAGAGGCCGTCGTCGCCCCCGCACAGCGCGCGGAAGAAATAGTGGCCGCTCACTTCGGCTCCGAAGGCGGCTTCGGATTCGAGCATGGTTTTCCGCAGAAAAGCGTGGCCGCTTCTTTCGACGATGACCCGGGCTCCCCGATCTTGGGCCGCCTCCCGGATCCGGTCGGAGAACTTCAGATCGCAAACGAACGTTTCTTCTTGGAGAGCTTCTCCGAAGCTTTCCAGCAGCAACCAGGTCGTTTCTTCGGGAGTGAGGGGGAGGCCGTTTTCATCGACCAGCACGACCCGATCGCCGTCGCCGTCGAACGCCAAGCCGCAACTGGCCCGCCGGCGATCGACCTCTTCGCTGAGTCGGGCGAGTTGGGTGGGGTCGGAGCAGTTCGGCAGTCGATCGCCGAAGTCGGATCGGGGTTGGTCGCCAATGGCGGTGAAGAGGATGTGGGGGAAGATTGCCTGGAGGTAGTGTCGGGCGCGCTGGGCCCAGGTGCCGTGCATGGGATCGAGTACCACCTGCAGCGGCACGTGGGGAGTGTCGAACCAAGTGTCCTGTAGCCAGGCGACATAATCGAAGCTCACATCGAGCGCGCGTGCGTCGGCGTCGTTGGGGGCAGGTTGGTCGGCGATTTTTCCCTCCGCCGCTTCCCGGAGCCACGCGACCTGTTCGGCGTCGGGGGGCTTTTCCCCGAGACGCCATTTCAGCCCGTTGTCGCCGGGGGGATTGTGGGAGGCGGTGACCATGGCGCATCCATCGGCGCGCGTGCGGCAGAGGGCGTGGTAGAGCATCGGGGTGGGGAGAGTCTCCAGATCGACCACGGCGACTTCCGACTGATGAAGTCCCTCGATGAGGGCTTTTCGAAAGCGGGGGGTGGAAGCACGCACATCGCCGGCGACGAGAAATTTTCCGCGGTCGCGGCCCCGCCGCGGGATACGACTCCCCAAGGCCAGCCCCCAGTGCCTGTAGTGGTCTTCCGAAAGCTCTTTTTCCGCGTCACCGCGGATATCGCACGCTTTATAGATTCCCAAAACCGTTCCCCCGGTCTTCCGCTGATCGATGCGCTCGTCGTTCCCTCACGACCGGTCGGCTCCGCGGGCATCGTGCACGAGGAACGTTGTTGGGAAAGGCTTTTCCGGTCGATTACATGTACCCCTGTTCTTCCAGCGATTCCCGAAACTGCTCGAAGTATTCTCGATAGGCGAGCGTTTTTTCGGGATTGGGTTCGAACGTCCGTTCCAGGCGGACCATCGAGTCGGAGGCTTCGGCCAGCGAGGAGAACTGCACGCCCATGGCGGCGAGCATGGCTGCGCCGAAGGAGGCCTTGATGGAGATCGGTCGATGATACACCCGTTCGTTCACGTCGGCCCGAATTTGCACCCAGGCGTCACTGGAACTTCCCTTACCAGTAGTATAGACTTCCCCGTCGATGGTGCCCATCATTTTGTCGAAAATCTGGTAGCTGAGTTTTTCGAGCATCGCCGTTCCCTGGAGGCAGGCGGCGTACTGGACTTTGCGGTTGTCGGTCGCCGGGGAAATGAATCCTTCGGCGGAATTGGAGACGAAGGGGAATCGTTCGCCTTTTCGGACCATGGGATAGGCCATGTATTGGGTGGGCAAGAGATCGGCGACCTGGGCATCCATGGCGCCCGGGTCCTTTTCATTGAACCACTGTGTGACCCATTCGCTACCGGTGTTGCTGCTGGCCCCTGGGAGCCATCGCCCGTCGGGGAGTTTGTGCGAGTAGATGCCGCATGGAGCATGGCGGCAGATCTTCGAGCTGATCGCTTTGAAGATGAGCGTGGTTCCGAGCGAAGTGTTGAAGTCGCCGGGACGCCGCGCGCCGGAGGAGATGAACCCGGCGGTGCCGTCGGAGGCGCCCGCCACGACGGGCAGATTCACCGGCAGTCCCGTCGCTTCCGACGCGGCCCGGCTGACCTTGCCGATCTGCGTTCCCGGAGGAACCAGCTTCATGAAATGTTCTCGGACGGCCAGATGCATGTCGTAATCGAGCCAGTCGGGCCAAATTTCTTCGATCAGATCGCACCCGCTTTTCAGGGCGCTGGAATAGTCGGTGGTGTCGATCTTTCCTTTGAGCAGCCCCAAGATGTAATCGCCCTGGTGAGCGAAAATGGTTTCCTCGTATCGTTCGGGATATTGTTCCTTGTACCAAATAATCTTCGCCAGGGAGAAGTCCGGGGTGAACGTGTAGCCCATCTGCTCGCAATGTTCCTTGCCCATGGCATTGAGCATGGCGACCTGATCGACGGCCCGAAAGTCGTTGTACATCATCGCGGACATTTGCGGGGCTCCGGAGAGACTCAGCGGCACGATGGTTCCACTGGTGGCGTCGGCGGAGATGGCGGCCAGTTGCGAGGCGGAGACGTTTTGGGCGCGGAGCTTTCCGTTAAGCTGGCCGAGAGCCATTCGGGTGGCGTTCCACCAGGCCTTGGCCGGCTGTTCGTGACGTCCCTTCGTTTGGGGTTCGATGGGGAGATCATAAGGGACCGTCGTCTCGGCGATGATGTTGCCGTTTTCGGCCACCGCCACCGTGTTCACGCCCGAGGTCCCCAGGTCGATTCCGAGAAAAATGGGAAGTTTTTCCGTGGATTCACTCATCGTCACACTTCTTCTTTTTACCAAGAGAAAAAGAATCGTATTTCTTTGCGCCGGCCGGCTTTCTTGCGCGGCTCATAACAGCGAGGTGCTGAAATAGCGTTCCGCCCGATCCGCCAGGACCGTGGCGATGTTTCCGGGATATTTCTTCGCCAACTGCCGCGCGGCCCAAACATTGGCCCCCGAGGAGATGCCGACCATCAATCCGTGGGAGTGTCCGAGTTGTCGGGTGGTTTCGATGGCGTCTTCGTCGGTCACTTCGAGGACCTCATCGATGAGCGAGGTATCGAGGATTTCCGGGACGAACCCGTCACCGATCCCCTGGATCTGATGGAGCCCCGGCTCGTGCCCCAAAAGGGCCGAGACGTTTTTCGGTTCCACGGCGATCAGTTTCACGTTCGGTTTATGCTCGCGGAGGAACATTCCGATGCCTTGGAGGGTTCCCCCACTTCCGACTCCGGCGACAAAAACGTCGATTTCGCCCGTCATCTGCCGCCAGAGTTCATGGGCTGTTTCCTCATAATGACATTTGGGATTGTCTTGATTGGTGAACTGTTGCGGGACGAAGATGCGGGGATCCTCGGCCGCCATCTCCTCGACCCGGCGAACCGCGCCGGGAAGGCTTTCCTCGTCGGGAGTGAGGATCAACTCGGCGCCGAGCGCCTTGATCAGCTTTTTCCGCTCTTCGCTCATCCCGCGGGGCATCACGATGCGGACCGGATACCCCATGACCCGACCTACCATCGCGACGCCGATGCCGGTGTTCCCGCTGGTCGGTTCCACGATGATCGAATCCGGATGCAGGCGGCCGTCGCGCTCCGCCCCTTCAAGCATAGCTCGGGCTACGCGGTCCTTGACGCTTCCTCCCGGATTTAGAAACTCCGCCTTGGCATAAATACGTTCCCCTTTGAGATGGATCAGAGGGGTATTTCCGATTAAGTCGAGTATATTGTCGGTGAGCATGGCATCCCTCGAGAGGCAGAACGGTGGTTTCTTTGCCGCCGGATGACGTGAACCGCCTGTTGAAAAAAGCTTCTATCTCATGTTCCGGCAACGATCGGCATTCACACAGCGCAGCAGGGCGTATCTATTATTTCGGCCACCGATGCCGGAGAATTCAGCGTAATCGTCAAGGTCGGCCCGCCAGGTGCCGCTGTCGAAATGCGGAAGATCCCGAGAAACTTTTTCGTAAAAAACGACTTTCTCGAACAACCGGGCGAAAAAATAAATTCTTTGCGAAAAGTCGCCTTGCATGATTCTCCTTTTCTATTTACTATCCCCCCGCTAGTAGAGAACAAGGATAGGAACCCCGCCGTTCGGTTTCCACGGGCTCGGGCCCTTGTGCCATCGCCGAGGGGGAGTCTCCTTCGATTTCCTCGGCATTTCCGATTGCCGGAAGCCACGGGAGAACAAGAGGGCAATCCTTCCGCGAACATGAATCACGGCGGATCCGCATGAAGACGGCCGATTCGCAATCGTCGAAAAGACAAAATATCGGGAAAAAGAACATGGCGCACCATTTTTTTGACCCTCATGATTATCGTTTCCCCAGGACGTCCCATCGCGCGTTTCTGGCGATCATGCTGTTGTTCGGAGGCCTGGCGGAGACGCCGCGGCTGACGGCTCAAGGCCCACCGCCTTCGATCGGCAACTCCGGTAGCGGTCTGGCACCCTCGCAGGAAGCCTCGGAAGCCTATTACACGCTGCGATTCGCCCCACCGGAGGAGATCCGACCGCTCTTGCGGGAAAAACTCGGGACGTTCGCCACCCAGGTGACGATCGACATCGATCCGTCGACCCGGCAACTCGTCGTCGTGGGGCCCCCGGGGGCGCTGGAAATGGCCGACCGCATCGTTCCCGAATTGGAGGTGGAGTGGTTGCGCCGGCAGCGGGAACCCGCAACGGGAACGCCTCCGACGCTGTCCGGCGGATTCGCCGACATGCGGGATCCCTCATCCGAGATGCCTCCTTCCGAGCCCGGACAAGACGCCACGCCCCGACTTCATCAGTACGATCCCGCCCTGGCCTCGCTCTTGGAACAACGCCTTCAGGCCCGATTCGGCGAGGATCGGCAGGTGAGCCTCGAATTCATGCGGACCCCGGGAAAAGTGCTGGTTTTCGCGCCGCCGGCGAAGCAGCAGATGGTCGCGGAGGTGATCGCGCAACTGGATGCTGCCCCCGTGACCGACAACGCCACGATGGGATTCCGCGAACCGGATCGCTCGGTCGAAATGACCTCCGGCGCCTCGGAAATCCGCTTCGGCGAGAAGGAATCCTCCCGGCAGGATTCCTTGCCCGATTTGGTCGGGCAGGCCGATTCCTCCGGATTGATCCGAACCCGGTATCGGCCGAAGCACGCCTCGCTCGGTCACATTCAGGAAACGATGACCGCGCTTTTGGCCGATAAGCTCCAGCCGCAATTCGCTTCGCCTCAGGCTTCCGCCGATGCGATGTTCGGTCTGAACTTGAAAAAAGATGGTCAGCCTCTGGTCGGGGAGATCGCTTTTCTTTCAAGTGATCAGGAGATTTCGATCTCGGGCGACGCCCGGCTTTGCAATCAGTTGCTCTATCTGATCCGCGCGATCGATCAGCGACCGGAAGATTCGGATCGGAGGAAGCGATTCATCACGTTGCGTCACAGCGATCCGAAGCAAGTCAGGAAGATCATCGACGCCCTCGAGGAAAAGGAAGACTCCGAAGAGCCGGAGAATCCGCAGTCATCGAGGGGTACGCCGTCGAACCAGGCGATCCGCATGGTGAACTACCTCTTCCAGGATGGAGGAGCGGGCGGCGGCGGGACGGCCGGCGGCGGTGGTGCCGCGGCGGGTGGCGCCGGAGCCGGCGCGGGCGTCGGAAACGGCGGCTTGGTGGACGATTCCGCTCTCGAAGTCGTTCCCCAGATGAGCGTGCAACCATTGCCCGATTTGGATGTGCTGGTGGTCGATGCACCCAAATCGGAATTCCAACGGATCGTCGATCTGGTCGAGGAACTCGAGCGGCTCAGCGAACGGGCCCAACCGAACGTCGAAATCTACCAACTCGATCACGTCTACTGCGTCTCGCTCAAGTCGGTCATCGATGAGATCTACATGAACAGCTCGATGTTCGCCACCAAACAGGGACGGGTCTCCTATATGCCGTTGATCAAGCCGAACGCGATGCTGCTGCTCGGCTGGGGCGAAGCGATGAACGCGATGCAGGAATTGATCGGCCAACTCGACCAGCCGATCGCCTCGGAGAACAATATCCTGGAAGTGATCACGCTCCGTCACGCCTCGGCGCAGTACCTGGCCCAGGTGATCCAGCAGAATTTCCCGTTGCCCACCAGTCCCCAGGGAAGTGCTTTTGCACCACGGGTTCGGGTCTCGCCCGACATGCGGACCAACAGCCTCATCGTGCAGGCGGCACCGAACGATCTGGCCGACATCCAGAAGCTGGTTCGCAATCTCGACGTCGAGGAGAGCGGTTCCTCGCTCCAGATCCAGACGTTCAAACTCAAAAATTCATTGGCCGACGACATGGTCGCCGTGCTCGAGGAAGCGCTTCAGCCGGCGGTCAACGGCACGAGCGACCAGAAGTATCCCAACTTGGAATTCTTGATTCAGGACGCGGAAGCCCGACGGGTCGTCGAATCGGGGATCATGGCCGACGTGAGCATCACGGCCGATATCCGCAACAACACGCTCATCGTGACCGCGCCGGCGAACTGCATGCCGCTGATCACCCAGTTGATCGAGATGCTCGATCAGCCGTCCTCGACGGCCCAAATCAAAGTCTTTCCGATCATCTACGGCGATGCGCAATCGCTGATCACGATGCTCCAGACACTCATCCCGAACCAGGTTCAATCGGGCGTGCAACTGCCGGCCTCGAGCGACGAGACCTCACTGGTGCCGGTGCGATTCGCCGTCGATGTACGGACCAACAGCATCATCGCCGCCGGTTCGGAAGGCGACCTGAAGATCATCGAGTCGCTCATTCTCACGCTCGACCGTGAAGATACGCAGCGTCGCGAACAGACCGTCTACCGGCTGAAGAACTCTCCGGCGGTCGACGTCGCCATCGCGGTCGATGAATATCTCTCGACCAAAAGGCAACTCCAGGCCGCCGCCCCGGGAGTGGTCAGCCCCTACCAGCAGATCGAACGGGAAGTGATCGTGATTCCCGAAAACGTGACGAACTCATTGATTATCAGTGCCACGCCCCGCTATTACGAAGAAACGCTCAAGCTGATCGAAGACCTCGACCGGCAACCGGCGCAGGTGGTCATCCAAGTACTCATCGCCGAGGTCACACTGAACAACACCGACGAATTCGGCGTGGAACTCGGTTTCCAGGATTCGATCCTCTACGACCGCAGCGTGGTCGAGGACCAGGTGAACAAGCCCGGTTTTCTTTTCGCCGAACAAACGGGGAACTCCTCGCTAGGAAACTCCTCCTCCACCGAATCGGAGGCGACGCGCGATCTGATCGGCTCCCAGGTCCTCAGCACGTTGGGCACCGGGCGCATCAATACCGATGCCGGCTTCGGCGGACTGGTCATGTCGGCCAGCAGCGATTCGGTGAGCATCATGCTGCGGGCCCTCCAGGAGTCGAGCCGGCTGGAGATTCTCAGCCGACCGCAAATCATGGCTCTGGACAATCAGATGGCGATGATCCTCGTCGGTCAGCGGGTGCCGCGCGTTTCGGGAACGAACATCTCCTCCGGGGGGCGTCAGCAGAACAACATCACGTTGGAGAACGTCGGATTGATTCTCGGGGTCACGCCGCGGATCAGCCCCGAGGGCAAGGTCGTCATGGACATCGCCGCCGAAAAGTCGAGCCTCGCGCCGATCAGCGAAGGGATTCCGGTCTCCATTTCCGAAGGGGAGGTGGTCCGTTCACCGAGCATCAACTCGATCCAGGCGCAGACGGTCGTCAGCGCCAGCGACGGGGAAACGGTCGTCTTGGGCGGTTTGATCACCAAGGAGACGCAGGACTTGAATCGCCGCGTCCCGATCATCGCCGACATCCCCATCCTGGGACAGTTGTTCCAATACAACTTCGAGGAGTGCAGGCGTTCGGAACTGTTGATCATCATGACGCCCCGGATCATCGAGGAAGGAGAGGATATGGAAAAGATCAAAGAGGTGGAAGCTGCCCGGATGAACTGGTGCCTCTCCGACGTGAAGAAACTGCATGGAGAGATCGGCGTCTGGGACGTGCGCACGCAGATTCCCATGAAAGACGGCGTGAAGACGATTCGTCCGGAGTACGTCGACCCACGGCAACTGGGTGAACTCTCGATACCTTCCGAATTCGGGAACGAGCAAATCCCGCCTCCGCCTCCGACCGAGACGGTGCCGACCCCGGGGGGCACGCCGATGGACTGATTCGGTCTTCCCGAAGCATGACCCGCATTCATTGAGAAGATTCCTATGTTCCCCCCGCCAGGGAAAGGTTTGCCACGATGCCCAATCGATCCCCCCACAAGAAACGACGCCACATTTTTCGAACGATCTTCGGGACGCTGCTCGCCGGAGCGATGGTGACGATGCTCGGTTGCTCCTCGATGAAGCTCCCGAGTCCCTCGGAACTGGATGTTTCCCTTAAGGGCGTGAAGAAGAAACGTCCCACGTCGATCATCGCATTCTGGAAGCCGGCTTACCAGACGATCCCCAACGGCAAGCCGATCCGGGGATTCGGCGGGCGATTGCAGTTCATCAACGACGAGAAGAAGACCACGCCGCTTCGGGTCGAAGGCGATCTGACGGTCTACGTCTTCGATGCCTCGGTGGACGATCCCGAGAAGACCAAACCGCTTCGGATCTATGAATTCCTGGCGCAAGATCTTTCGGATCACTACACGAAATCGGACCTGGGGCACGTCTACGATTTTTGGATCCCGATCGACGAAATCGGCAACGAGGAGCAGCAGTTGTGCCTGATCTCCCGATTCGACGGCGTCGACGGTAACCTGATCTTCTCCGATCATAATTACATCCACCTGCCGGGTAGATCGAGCAAGAAAGTCGCCGAGAAAAAACAGGCGGCGGATCGCAAAGATCGGGAAGCGATCGCCCAGGTCTCTTACCAAAAGTATCGACCGGAGACCGGCGGTGGGGAGATGTCCCGGGATCACCGGAGGACCGAACGTTCGACGACGATCCGCGCCACGCCGAATTTCACGCGGCACATCCTCGGCAGCAGTGAAGTTCCCGACAAGAGTTTGCCCGCTCGGTCGGTCGAATCGGGAGGTCGCGCGCCGGTGAAGGCCGATCTTCCCCGGGAGATTCCGGAGTACGCAGGCCGAAATGTCCCGCGGGCCCCGGTGCGCGGGGATGTGCGGAACGCGGGATTTTCTTTGCCCGAGGTCACGCGAGGTTCGTCTTCGGAGAGACCGGAACGTACCTTGTCGCGAGGGGAGAGATCTCCAAGCCGTGGCGACCGGGGGCGATGGACGCCTCCGCCGCCGTATCGTCCCGAACCGTATCGGCCGGAACCCTATCAACCACAAGCCGATTTGCCGGCGCACGCCCGGCATCAGTTTTCAGAGGGAGTTCCCGGCCAAGTGGGCGATCGACCGATGGCCTCGGAGCTTTTCCAAGAGAATTGGCAGCAGATGCCGACGATGGCGACTCGAGCGGCGCGTCCGACGCTTCCCGGCTATGAGTACCCGCCCTACGGCGGCACGTCTCCGGCGCGTTCTTCCGATTCCTCGACGAATGCATATGCAGGATCGGGTTCGCCGTACGCTTCCTATCCGGAATTCGCCGGGTCTAGGGAGCCGTCGCCGGATTCGAATCGGTCGTCTCCGACGCGACCTGGAGGAGATTACGCACTCGACGGACCCCCGGCTCCATCATCACCACCAGTTCGGCAATCTCTTTCTGACGGGGCTCCTGCACTTTCCCCTTCAGGATCGCCGTCCCCTCCTCGTACGCAAGTTGTATACGGTCCGGCCCCGGGTCGGGATTCAAGGCGGCCGGATTCGAGTAGAACCGTCTTTCCAGACGTTCCGCGAGATGGTCCCATCGCTTCGGATCCCCGTTCCGGACACCCATGGCGTTAGCTTGCTCGGCGGCCCGACTCAGCTCAGGGCTCAGACGCAATCGGGGGGCGTACATGCCGGTGGAGCGATCGACCGCCTCTTGACGCCGTCGATTGACCGTAGGGGTGCGCGTTTCGGAAACGATGTCTTGCGGACGCAGTTCCGAAATCGACGAGCGGACCGTCTCCCGCGTGTTGCGACCACCGCCGAAGACTCCCTCCGAAGCGCCACCGCGTGAGAGAATGTTGTCGCCGCCTTGCTGATTTCTACCGCCTCTGTTGCGGTTGTTTCGATTGTCGCCTTCCGCGGATCCCATCACGTCTTCGAGGATGGAATTGAACTCAAAGCTCATATCCATGCCGGAACCCAAGCTCATCTCCCGGTTGGATCCGAACTGGGCGGCGGCCTCTTTCGTGGAAGACAGCATTGCCAGAATCACGAAGGCGCTGGTGCAGGCGAGCGTCCGACCGAGGAGGCCGGAGCGTCGTTGAGGGGCGGTCATGGCAACTCTCCAATTGGGGGGGTGAGAGAACCGGTGGGTGCTTTTCTATGATTGTATCGGACCGAGTCCGAAATTCAAACTTTCTTGCGGAAAAAAACGACAGGTTCACGGCGTTTGATCCATGATTCACGGTCTCAGGCGACCGCGCCGAAGCGACTCCGCATCGGTCCGGTCGAAGCGCTCTGAAACGCCGTGGCGACGACGGCCGGGTCGGTTTTGATCCGACTCACCGGACTGGCCGGTCCGGAAGCGGCCGGGTTGCGGACCTGCTCGTTCATCTCGCTCTCTCGGGCGGCGGGGCGCGCGGCCGATTCCCGTTCCAGCGTGGCGGAGCTCGCGGCGACCATGGCCGGTGTCTCTTGGGAGACGGCCGATTCTTCGTTCACCATCGGACGGAAACCGCCGGTGAACTCCGGCCAGTCTTCCAGCCGATTGGAGTATTCCCTTTCTCTCTGGGGAGAAGATTGGTCCGCCGCATCGTGCTTTTCCGCTACGTCGGATTTCCCATCCGCGGCCTGAGCGGTTTTCTGTGAGGAAGAATCGCTTGCTTGGATTTTCTCTTTCTTCCGTTCGTTCAGTTCCTGTCGGGCTTTCATCTCCATCTGCATCGCCGCGGAAGCGACCCGCTGGTCTTGTGCGGAAGGTCGTGCGGGGGCGAGTGCCGCCTGGCGGACCTGTTGGGCTTTGCGGATGGTGGCTTCCGGATCGCCCTGGATCGGAGTGATATCGATCGAAACCTCGCCGCCGGTCGCGTACTGCTGGCCGTCGGGGCCGGTTCGGTAGGAGAACTGTGCCCCGCCTTTCGCATAAGGTCCGGCCGCCGCCAGATGGGCCGCTTCATGCGAGCGGACCTCCGAGTCGGTCGATTGGAGCTTCCGGACCTGACGGAGCTGTTCGGCGGTCAGTTCGACTTGCGAGGTGCCGTTGGTGAAGATGCCGGCCGCCTCACGGGTGATGCCGGAGCGGGTCGGCGAATCGTTTTCCTGATTGCCGATGGCGGCCGATGGATCGGTTGCCGAGCTATCGGGCTTGATATTCTTGCCGTAAGTCCTCGCAGCAGAAGGCTTTTTGTCGATCGTTCCCCGAGCCTGCGGAGAGAGGTCGAGCAGATCGCCGTCGGCGGAACGGATTTGTCCTTCACGAACGGGGCGATCGGCTCCTGAAGAACGTGAATTCGGGGAAGTCCTTTCACCGGAACGACTTGGCGCCGTTGGCCGCGACGAATCCGCCGGCCGCGCACCGGCAGCCCGATGCGCGCCGAAGGAGGCGGCAGCGAACGAAGAGAACGCGGAGAGCATGATCGGCTGAACGGCCATCGTTTCAAGTACTTCAGATAAAAGAACTTACGTTGGTTTTTCTGTTCCCGGGTCCATGAGGCCCTACCGAGGGTCCAAGAAAACATAGCATACCGTCGGCGCGGAACGGTCATTATTCTTTTGATCGGCGTAATGGAGGGGGACCTTCCGAAAAATTGCAACTTTCCTCATGGTGAGGTTTTTTCGGAGCATAGCGGGTCGCTCGAAGGCCGAAGAACGGGCAGCCCTGCAAAGCTCGGTGGATGGTTCAAGCAAGCGACGGCCAACCGCCGTTTTTCAGGTCGTTTGCGGCAGCAGTTCGAGGGTCGACCAGAGGCTGGGGTTTTCGTCGTAGGGCATCGGCGACTGGGTGGCGAGGGTGCGGTTGCCCAATTCTCGGTCAACCAGGCAGTAATGGAACCCGAGGTTGGGATGCTCCTCGGGATCGAAGCCGGTCAGGGCGGTTCCGGGCAGGACGATCTCCATCCGGTAGCTTTCGCGGCCGACTTCGCTTCGAAGTTGGATCCGCTGTACGGGAACGGGGTTCGGGTGGGCCCGAGCGCGATGGATCGGCAACCAGAGGGCCGAGGGTTGATCCATGCGGGATCCTTCGCCGGTGGGGAGGAAGAAGAGTCGGTGGCAGTAGCGGGTGGCGCGATGCACATTCCGCACGTCCCGGGTATCGAGGCAGATTTGCAGTCCCTCGCTGTTTTCCGGACGCGTGGGGCGACACCAGGGCAGTTGTCTCCTGCCGGAGACTTCCACGACTATCGCCAGTCCTTGCTCGTTCCAGCCGATGCGGAAATCGAGCAGCTCCTCGGCGGTCCGGTCCCCTTCCAGCGTCGCGAGCGTCGGCAGGCGGTAAGACCGATTAAGGCGAACGGCTCCGTCTTCGACGAGTTCGGGAACATACCGGCAGGGCAGGCTGAAGCGGAAAAGGAAGCGTTTCGAGAGATCGAGCGACATGGCACACCGGGCGAAGGGGGAATGTCAACTATTTTTGGACGACCCTTCATTCTAACACGCGCGCCCGTATCCCAAAAGCGGGAGTCGGCGGGGCAAGGCCATTAGGAGGACGGCATGAGTTTCAGGCGGAGTTCGGTGACGTGATCGCGGAGGTTGGCGTCGTGGGGAATCCGACGATCGATCCTTTGGCAATGATGGGCGACGGTCGTGTGGTCGCGCTTCCCGAAGAATTGGCCGATCTCTCGGAGCGATTTCTCCGTCAGATTCCGTGAGAGATAGAGGGCGATTCCCCGAGCGAAGACGATGTGACTGACGCGCGATTTGCCCTTCAGGTCGGCCATTTTCAGCGAGAAGTGCCGCGCCGTGGTTCGGGTGATCTCGCGAAGCGACGGAGTGTTCTGTTCTCGGCGTTCCCGGAGAAACTCCTTGATTCGTGGCAGCGGCAGCGGCCGTGTCTCCAATTTCTGGAGGGAACAGAGCTGCATCAGGGCGCCGAATAGGGTGGGGACGGAGCCGGAAAGTCCGCGGGCGAGATGGGTCAAGGCCGTTTCGCTGAGCGGGAAGTCGAGGCTTCGGGCCATTTCTCGGAGTAGGAAGATTCGGGTTTTTAGATCGGGCCAGACCACCGGGACGATCAGGCCCTCGGAGAGACGAGCGACGAGCCGGTCGGTCAGTGGGGAGGCCCCGCCGGGAAAGTGCGACATGGTCAGAATCATGCCGGCTTTCCGTTCACGCATCGCCTGGAGGATGTGAATCAATTCTTCCTGGGCGGCGGACTTGCCGACCAATCGGTCCAGATCGTCCAGTACGAGCAGTCCGAGCGTTCGATAGCGGTGGCGGAAGTCGTCGGCGGTTTTCGTTTCGATCGCTCCGGCCAGCAAGCGGGAAAATTCCTCGGTGCCGAGGACGAGGGCCTTTCGGCGGGGGTGTCGTTTTTTCCACGCGGCGGCGATGCCGGTCGCCAGATGGGTTTTTCCGGACCCGGTGGGGCCGTAGAAGACGATCGGCGAGAAATAGTCCCTTTCGTCTTCCAGGAGGCTCTCGACCGCGAGCGGCACCAGATGGTTTTCGACCCCGGCGTAGAACGGCGTCGACGAAGACGTTCTCCCGCCTCTGGTCGGCGTGCTGCCCAGCGGACGTGTTTTCGCTTCCAGCGGGATGGTGATGATGGAATCGTTCACCTTCGACGATCCTCGATTGGGGGGTCCCGTCTTCGTCGAAGGGGATCGACGAACGAAACCCAGGGAAACGATGTCGAAAACGGAGAAATCTCAGTTTTCAGCTTAGTCCACCCTTGGGGGAAGTTCAATCATCCGTTTCCTTGAATTCGACGTCGATCGGTTCTTCCTCGGCGGGGGAGGTGGTCGGTTGGGCGTCGGCCCCGGTGGAGGAGGTCCGGACGTAGGTGCGATAGACTTCGAATTTTTTGACCGCACGACGTATGATCATTCTTCGAAAGAGCGGCACCAGCAGAGAGAATCCGACCAGGTCGGTCAGGATTCCGGGCGTCAGGAGCAGGAGTCCGGCGGCGAGGATCATGAACCCGTGGAGAATCGTATCGGCGGGGATTTCCCCCCGTTGCAATCGCCGGTGGAATTCCCTCCAGACGCTCTCGCCCTGGCTTTTGGCGAGCGTGGCGCCGAGGACGCCGGTGGTGAGGATGAGCATCAGGGTGGTCAGCCAGTGGGTGTAGTGGGCGAAAATGAGCAACAGGACCAGTTCCACCAAGGGGATGGTGACAAAGAGAAAAATCAACGTCGGCAGCGGATTGCGGATCATCGGAGCTTGGTGTCCTTTTCGTCGTTCGACTCCTGGACCCGGAGCGACATCTCGAAGTAGCGATCGGCCTGGGCATGCTTCTCCTGGCGTCGATACATCGTCGAGAGGTTCGTATACGGAACGGCCAGGGCCGTGGTGTCCATCAATCCGTTCTTCACGGCCACTTCAATGAGACTGACTCCTTGTTCGGAAAGTTCCACCGCCAGTTCCTTCTGCGAGGTTTCCCAGTAAGAAACGCCCATGCTCACGAGGGTCTCGCCGAGGCGTCCGACTTCCTCTTCGGGAATCAGCAGGGCGAGTCGATCGAAGATGGGCCGGGCCCGATCGAACCACACGATGGCCGCGCGGTGATTCTTCATGCCGACCGCGTGGATGGCCCCGAGCCGGAAGTAGAGCCGCGCGAGCAAATACGTATCGGAATGGCTGGTCCGGCCGTGGTGCCCCTTCTCCAAGTATTCGACGGCGGCTTGCCCGTATTGGAGGGCTTCGCTGAATTTTTTTCGGGCCTGATAAATTTGGACGGCGTCGTAGAGCGCCAGCCCGATGTCCCACTGGTACTTGCACTGCTGGAGGGGATCTTCGGTGTTGTCGATCAGCGCCTTTCCCAGCCGAATCACCTCCTCGATGTAGACATCAAGTTGCGCGGTTCCCCCGATGCCCACGAACGCGGCCAAGGCGCTGGAGGAGACGCGGAAGAGGTATTCCTGTGATCCTTTTTCGTTTTTGACGATGTCTTCGGCGACGTCCGCGGCTCGATCCAGCCAGATTTCAACGGCCTTTTCCTTATCGTCCCAGTTTCCCCAGGCGACGTCGCGCGCGGCGGCCAGATGGGCATCGAGCAGCACTTCCTTGGCGGCCAGCCGGATCGCCGGATGCGAATGGTTCGCGATGGTATTGGCCGCCTTGATCGCCTCGCTATGGTATTCGATCGCTTTTTCGAAGTCGGGGGAAATGCCGTTGCGCCAAAGATCTCCCATCAGACAGAGAGCCCGGGCACGCACATGCGGGTAGCGATCGGAGCGGGGGAGCATCTCTTCGAGTTTGTGCTTCGCTTCTTCGTAACGGTCCAATTGCGCGAGGATGCGGGCTTCGGTGACGTAGAACTGGGGCAGATCCGGATTCAAGCGGATCGCTTCACGACATTCGGCCAACCCCGATTCCAGGTTCCCTTGCAGGAGGCTCACGCGGGCGAGCAACCAATTCGCCCGGGCATGGCCGGGATCCAGATCGATGGCGTTCTCCAGATCCTGACGGCTGTGTTTGAGCGAATGGCTCAGATAGGTTTCCCCCCGGAGCACGAACGGTTCGGCGGTGACCGGCTCGATGATGATCTCGGAGACCTTCCTCGAGGGGTGTCCCGGCGTCCCGGAGGGCTCGAACGCGAAGAGGACGCCCTTTTCCGGGAAGCATTGCCCGACGATCTCGCCCATTTGGTCGGAGACGAAGACGGGTCGAACGCCGTGGAGGTCTTTGTCGAGCGCTTGGCGGACCTGATTGGCCGGGAACGGTTGCTCCATGCGAATGATCAACGACTGCAAGACGCCGTTCGTGAACATCACCTCGACATGATCGCATTCTTCCATCGAATAAAGATAGATGCGTTGGTCGTCGACCTGGCTGACCTGGCGGGGGGAGCCCCAGAGTTCCTTTAGTTCTTCGAGGGTGGTTTCCCCGGGAGTGGCTCCGTGGAATTGGGCGGTGTGGATCGTCGGTTTGCCGTCGTCGGGAGTCGGTTGCAGGGAGCCGGTATCGGGGGTCGGTTCGGGGAGGTTTTTCTCAGTTTCTTTCTCTTCTTCCTCGCTCGAGTCGTCTGGGGAGGTGTCGGGCGTGGGCGAAGGAACGGTCGTCGCTTCGGGGGAGTTGGTCAAAGGCGCGGAGGTGTCGGGCGAAGAGACCAGCTCCGGCGGCGCTTCGGATGCGGGACCGGCGGGCGTCGGTTTCCTGGAGGGGCGGGGGGCGGAGGCGACCGTCAGGGGAGGTCCGGAGGAGGCGGAATCTTGCTCGCGCGTTTCGGCGGGAGGACTCTGACGGATGACCGCCGATGAGCCGATCAACTTCGGCCCCTGGACGCTCTCGGCCGATTTCCCGCTCTCTCCCGTGTCGCCCCAGGAGAGATTCGTCTCCGAAGCGATCTCCTCCGGCGAGGCCGCTTGCGCGAAAACTTCCCGCGGCGCGACGGTGGCCTGAGCCAGCCCCCAGCCGAGAAGGGTGACCAGCAGCCACCGGAACGAACGATCCAGGGAGTATTTGCAGTCCATGGTTTCTACCTCCACCATCGTCATCCTTGAATGATAGGGTCATCTATTATCATCGCGGGTGATCCTCACCGCATTCTGTAATTATCGGCACTATCGGCGCGATCCTCAAAGTCGAACGGATCGTTACCGACGGTTTTTTCGACGCTTCCGGAGAGGGAATCCCCCCAGGGTGGAAGCTGTCTTGTCGCATATTAACCGGAATTTCCCGCCACCGTCCAGACAGATCTTGCGTTTTTGCCACAATTCATGGTTTTTTATCCCTCGAACCAGGGGGTCGAGGTGGTTCGGTCGGGGCTCATGGTCATCCGTTGCATTTTCTCGAATCTTCCGGCTTTTCTTATTTTTCACAATCGGCAAAAAAGGATCTGTTGTGGGCAGATAGACTGGCTTCTTGGTGAGCGAATGGTCGATGTTAGAAGAAGAGAACCCTTCGTTTTCGAATTGGCCCGTCGGCGTTTGTCCCGCGCGAAGGAGAGGTCGGCGGTCCTTACTGTTTTTTCCGAGGTGAAAGACGTTCATGGGACAGATCCAATTGAACACCGGTCTGGCGACGGGGTTTCCCATTGTCGACACCGTCGATCAGCTCATGGAGCTCGAAGCGGCCCCGCGCGATCATCTCAAAAAGCGGACCGAGAAACTCCAAGAAGAGCAGGCGGCCATCACCGAGCTTTCGGCGCTGATGATGACGTCGAACTACATGATGCAGAACCTCGGCAAAAAAGAGGTTTTCGATCGCCGGGAAGTGTTCAGCAGCAATGAGGATGTGCTCACCGCGCGGGTGACCGGAGATGTTCCCCAGGGGCGATTCACGTTCACGCCGGTCCAGATGGCCCAGAATCATCAACTGTTGGCCCAGGGCATCCAGAGCGACAAGGTTCCCTTGGGCGGCGGTGAGGTGAAGTTCCGTTTCGGGGACGATCTTTCCAGCGCTTTCAATCTGGACAACATCAACGGCGGAGTGGGCTTCAAACGGGGGATGATCCGGATCACCGACCGCAGCGGCAGCAGGGCGGTGATCGACTTGACGCGGGCCCAGTCGCTGGACGACGTCATTTCGGCGATCAACAACAACTACGAGATCAACGTCACCGCGCAGGCCGAGGGGGATCGGCTCGTGCTGGTCGACCAATCCGGTTTCGGCGACACCAATCTGTTGGTCCAGGAGGTGAACAACGGGACGACGGCCGCCTCGCTCGGCCTCAACGAGATCGATTCCTCCGAAGACATCGCCTTCGGCAAAGATCTCATGATGATGAGCGAAATGACGAAGCTCTCCGCGCTGAACGACGGCAACGGGGTGACGGTCAACAAGGTGTTGACCGATCTGAAGTTCACCTTGGCCGACGGTACGACGGGGGTGATCGATTTCGGCGCGGTCGAGCCGCTCACCCCGGAGCAGATCGAGGCGATCTCCAACGGCGAGTCGATCGAGCGGACCAAAACGAAACAGACGACCGTGGGTGAGTTGATCGACGTGATCAATGCGGTCGAACCGGAGAAGCTCCAAGCGAAGATCGGGCCCGACGGCAAACGGCTGGTGATCGAGGATTTGACCACCGGCGAAGATACCTTCAAGCTGGAGAACTCTTCGAACACCCAAACGCTCCAGTCGCTGCAGTTGGCGGCCGAAGGTCAGGACGAAGTGACCGGTACCGACGGGTCGGTCACCGGGGGGCGTTTGATCGGCGGTCTCGATTCGGTCCTGCTTTCGACCCTCAACGGAGGGAGCGGGCTCTCCCTCGAGGCGGGAACGATCAACGTGACCGACCGGGCCGGCAATTCCACCACCGTCGATCTGTCGAACGTCGGGCAGATGGAGACGCTCGACCACCTCATGCAGGCGTTCAACGGCCAGTTCTACGAGGACGGCGTGAAGGTGCGGCTTCAACTGAATTCCTCGAAGACCGGTTTGGCACTGGTCGATCAGTCGAACGGATACGCTTCGAATCTCATTGTCGAAGACGCAACGGGGAACATCGCCGAGACGCTCGGGCTGGAGGTCGACGGGGTGACCAATCACGTCCGCGGCGACGACCTGCATCTGAAGGTGGTTTCCTGGCAGACGAAGCTGGCCGATTTGCGCGGAGGGCAAGGCGTCGATACGACCGGCCGGATCCAGATCACCGACTCTTCCGGTCGAAGCGACATGCTGATGCTCAACAAGGAAGATTACCAGACCATCGGCGATGTGATCCAGGGCATCAATCGCTTGAGCACGAACGTCTACGCCGAGATCAACGACAACGGCGACGGCATTAAACTGACCGACAACGCCGACGGCGAGGGGCCGCTGGTGGTCATGGATGACGGGCTCTCCACCGCGGCGGCCGATCTGCACCTGACCCGGTCCCCGGAAGAGGTGACCGTCGAGGGAGAAGAAGGCGAAGACCCGGTCACCCGGCAGGTGGTCGACGGGTCGATGACGCATGTCGTCGAGTTGGCCGAACACGAAACCCTCGACGACTTGCGGAAAAAGGTCGATTCGTTGAACGCGGGGATCGACGCCTCGGTCTACGTCGACGGCAGCGATGCGCCGTTCCGTCTTGCCTTCCAGAGCGAGATTTCCGGCAGTGACGGGCACATGGTGGTCGATATGTCGGGACTGGGCATGGAAGTCGAAGAGACGACCGAGGCGAAGGATTCGCTGGTGGTTCTGGGCGACCCGACGAACCCGACGAGCGTGTTGCTTTCCTCGTCGACCAACACGATCCGCAACGCCGTGCCGGGCATCACCCTCGATATCAAGAATCTTTCCGGCAACCCGGTCAACGTTTGGACGGAGCGTTCCAACGCCGACATCAAGGCGAGTTTGAAGGCGTTCACGGAGAATTACAACAAGTTCCGCAAAAAGCTCGATGAATACACCTATTACGATCCCGATACCGATACCCGATCGGTCTTGACCGGCGACAGCACGGCCCTGAGGCTCGATCAGGATTTGAGCTTTTTTCTGACCAAGAGCTTCCCGGGTTTGGGGGAAATCCAATCGTTGATGGACCTGGGGATCGATTTTTCCGATACTGGTAAAATCACCTTCAACGAGGACGAGTTCGACAGGCTCTACCAGCGGTCGCCCGACGCGATCGAAGAGTTCTTCACCAAGGAGAAGGAGATCGGAGGCGAGACGAAAAAGGTCGGGTTCGTCGAGAAATTCACCGAAGTCTCCGAAGCGCTGGTGGGAAAGGATGTCTCCGTTTCCGCCAGCCGTTACAAGACGCTCAAGCGTCAGATCGAGAACAACACCGATCGGATCGAGTGGCTCAACGAGCAACTCGAATCGAAGCGAATGCGGCTGCTGACCAATTTTTACAAAATGGAGCTGGCCGTCTCGCAGATGCAGAGCGATGCCAGTTACGTCAACTCCATTCAAGGCATGGCGCCCAAAAGTGGCGGTGGCGGTGCCGCCATGCTCGGCATGTGATCGACCGGAAGCCTTTGTTGAGCCCGATTCCAACCAACCCTATGGGGATCGCTTCCGGCGTTTCCCCCGTATCCCACCGAACACGTTCCCACCTTCCAGCTTCCCGGTCATCGGCGTTCTCCCGCACGCGGAGCGACCGCGGAGCCTTCCTGATTTTTTCCCGCAAGGAGCAATTGACCCATGCAGACATCGGCGAGAAGCAACTATCTGGAAACCGAAGTCTATACCGCGACCCCGCAGAAACTCCAGCTCATGCTCGTCGAGGCGGCGATTCGCAATGTCAACAAGGCGAAGCGATTCTGGGAAGAGGAAGAGGTCGATGCCGCGTTTGAGGCGATGGTCCGCGCGCAAGACATCATCGCGGAAATCCTTTCGAGTCTCGATCTGGAAGGGGTTCCCGAAATCGCCAAGCGGCTGGCGAGTGTCTATATTTTCATCTTCCGCCAACTGGCCGAGGCGAACATGCTCCGCGACGTCTCCAAGGCCGACGAGGCCCTGAAGGTCCTCGAAACCGAACGCGCGAACTGGAAGGTGGTCTGCGAAAAGTTCGGCTCCACGCTGACCGAGGCCAAAGCGAAAAACGGCGGGGTGCCGGAGATGGCCAAGGGCTTCGATTCGAGTCAGCTCGATCTCTCGAGCCGGAAAGTCGAAAAAGATCTCGCTTCCGGAAACGGGCAGAAGTCGGGCAAAGAGAAGTCGGACAAAGAGAAGGGGCGGCCGGCCGGGAAATCCAAACCGCCGAAGAAGGGAGCCAAACCGCCGATCCCACCGGTCGACACCACCGATGCCCCCGCTTCCGGTCTCTCACTCGAGGCGTAGCGGTGAAAAAGGACGACCTCGGGGTCCATCGACAAATCGCGTTGCTCCACTTAGAATGGAAAGTGAGATGGCCCGCCGCTTCCCGTCGCGGGCATGGCTTGCTTCCGTTCCCCCACTCGCCCGACTTCCTTCGGGCAAGGATGACGACGCGTGACTGACTCGACCCAGGTGATTCGCGTGGGACATAGTCCCGACTCCGACGATGCGTTCATGTTCTATGCTCTGGCCAAGGAGAAGATTCCCACCGGTAGCTACCGTTTCGAGCATGAACTGGTCGACATCGAGACGCTCAATCGCCGCGCCTTTCACGGTGAATTGGAGCTGACGGCCGTGAGTGTGCATGCCTACGCCTACTTGAACGATGTCTACTCCCTCTGCAACAGCGGGGCGAGCATGGGAGACGGCTACGGGCCGATTCTGGTGGCTTGCGAGGGGGATTCAAAAGAGCAACTGGCCGGCAAGACGATCGCCATTCCCGGGAAAAGGACCACGGCGGCCTTGGCGCTGCAACTCTGGCTTTCGGGAGTCGAATGCGATCTTCGGGTGGTGCCTTTCGACCGGATCCTCGACGCGGTGGTGGCCGGCGAGTACGAAGGAACACCGATTGCCGCGGGAGTGATCATCCACGAAGGGCAGCTCACCTACCGAGAATCGCGGCTCGAGGCGGTCGTCGATTTGGGGCAGTGGTGGCAGCGGGAGAACGACGGTTTGCCGCTGCCGCTGGGGGCGAACGCCATCCGGAAAGATCTCGGCGGGAAAGTCATCGCCGATGTCAGCCGACTGCTGCACGACAGCATCCTCTACGGCCTCGAACACCGTGAGGAGGCGCTCGATTACGCCTTGCAATTCGGCCGGGGACTCGCTCGCGAGCAGGCCGATCGATTCGTCGAAATGTACGTGAACAAATGGACGCTGGACTTCGGCCCCCGGGGCCGCGAGGCGGTCACGCGATTGCTCCGAAAAGGACACGATGCCGGACTTCTTCCGAAGCGGGTGATTCCCGATTTCGTCTGAGATATCTGCTTCTTTCCGACCGGGCGCCGGCAGCCTGTAGAAAAAGACCCCTCGGCGGCCTTTTTTCCCCGACCCGCGCGAGAAAATGTTACCGTGAGGTTTCTCATGCAAGAGGTGTGAAAATCGCTTCCCGGCGCGGAC
Organism: uncultured Planctomycetaceae bacterium; assembly: GCA_964632505.1. Lineage (GTDB taxonomy): Bacteria > Planctomycetota > Planctomycetia > Pirellulales > Thermoguttaceae > CAZWCE01. The sequence continues at coordinate 541,660 of CAZWCE010000001.1, forward strand.
CGGGAGGATTCGCCGATCCCCCCATCTATGTCGGCCGCGCTGCTTTTTCGGCGTAAAATGGAGGGGAATCACGGCAAGAGATGCCCCTCGAATGAGCCGTTTTGTTTTCCTGTCTTTTCTTCTTTTCGCATTTTCCAAAAAAAGACCATTTTGCGCGGAAACAGGTTTGCATCGCTGCCCTTGAGGGTGGTAAGCTACAGACTGCCCCGCGAATCCAGGCAGCTTTGCGTTCTCCTGAAAAAAAACGGATTTTCTTATCTTGATTTCTTCATTCGCACCTGCGGTATTGATGCCCGGCGCGCCTTCCGGCATCCGCATGCGGCATCGCGGACGGACCGCCAGGGCAAGGAGGTCGGTGGAAGGAATCGCCTACGCCGGCTCTTTTCAAAGGAGGAAAAGGGAGATGAGCCTCTATTGTTGCGATCGCTGCCATCGGGTGTTGGACCCGGAGAAGGATTTGTGTTATGTGATGCAGATCGACATCGCCGCGGCGCTGGCCCCCTTGATCGAAGAATGCCGGGAGAAAGGCGACTACCTGATCGAGGTGCGCAAAATCCTCAATGTGATTGCCGAGGAGGAAGCGGAGCTGGTCAACGACGACGTGTTCCTGCAGATGGAATTTCACCTGTGTCACGATTGCCGGATGGAACTGGCGAGCAACCCGTTGCGCATCAACGCGCTCGGGGGAGCCCAATTCAGTGAAAACTGAGCGGCCCTTTTTCAGCGGCATCACTCGAGATGGCCGTTTCCCCGCAGCGTTCTGATGGATTCTCCCGAATAGGATGTCCGAGATGGCCAAAAAGAATTCCCGGATGTTGGCCGTGATGGTGATCGTGGTCGCCCTGCTTGTCGGGCTGGCTCGGATCTCCAAGATTTTCCCTCCCATCGCGACGCAGACGCCCCCGCCGGCGTTTCTCTCCGAAGGCTTCCATCGCGTCGAGCGCGTCGTCGACGGCGACACTCTTCTGTTGGAGAATCGGGCTCGCATTCGGCTGATCGGCGTCGACACTCCCGAGACGGTCCGGCCGGATCATCCCGTCGAGCCGTTCGGTCCCGAGGCGACCGAATTCACTCGAGAGAAGATCGAGTCCGTCGGAGGGGAGGTGAGGCTCGTGTTCGACGGTGACCGCAAGGACCGGTACGATCGCTTTCTGGCTCATGTCTACGTGGGGGAGGAATTGCTCAACGAGTCCCTGGTGCGCTCTGGGTTGGCACGTGCACGGACCGAGTTCAATTACTCCGAAGAGTACAAGAAACGATATCGCCGGGCGGAAAAAGAAGCCCGAGATTCGAATCGGGGAATCTGGTCGCTCGAAGAGAATCGATTCCAAGGTGCTTCCCCCGACGACCCTCCGGCTTCGTCGGCCCGACTCCTATTTTGACCCTGATTTGACGCGGTCTTCCTATCCTGCCTTTTTTGCCGCTTGATCCGGGCCCCCTTTTCTGAGATAATGGGCCATCCTCTCCCTCGGGACGGATGGTGCCCGGTCGGTGTCTTGCGCACCTTGACGGAGGGAGACAAGCAGCGGAAACGAGATCGTGATCATAATCGACGAGGATGTTTATGATGATGTCAGTAGGAGAGTGGGTCAGCGGCCAGGTATTCCAGTATGTTCACGGGAATAATCTTGTTTACAACATGTGTTGGGAAGATCCCCGTCTGGATCGAGTGGCGCTGGAGCTGCAACCGAAGGACAATCTGCTGGTCATCACCTCGGCCGGTTGCAACGCGCTGGATTATCTTTTCACGGGGTTGAATCACGTTTATGCGGTCGACATGAACCCGCGGCAGAACGCCCTCTTGGAGCTGAAGATCGCGGGGATCAAGAATCTCGATTATGCGACCTTTTTCCGAATGTTCGGCGAGGGGCGCCTCCCGGGGATCCGGAAGATCTACGAGGAGCATCTCCGCGACGACTTGACGATTTGGTCGCAAAAATACTGGGACCGCAAGATCAAGCGTTATTTCGGGGGCCGCCGGAATACGTTCTACTTCCACGGCACCAGCGGCGCTTTCGCGCGGATGATCAACACCTACATCGACCGCATCGGCCGGTTTCGAAAGGAGGTCGAGCGAATCTTCGAAGTCGATTCGATTGAAGAGCAACGCGAGATCTGGAATGAGAAGATTCGCAAAAGGCTCTGGTCGCGGCCGATCCGATTCCTGATCAATCGGGACGCCTCGCTCTCGATGCTGGGCGTCCCCCGGGCCCAGCGCTTGCAGATCGAAAATCAATACGAGGGCGGCATCGTGAAGTTCGTGCAGGATTGCCTCGATGCCGTCTTCGGCGAACTCCCCCTGGCCGATAACTACTTCTGGCGATGCTACTCCACCGGCAGTTATACGAAGCACTGCTGCCCGGAATATCTCAAGGAGGAGAATTTCCAGAAGCTCAAAGAGGGACTGGTCGAGAAGGTCACGATTTTTACCGACACGGTCGAAGGGTTTCTCCGCAAGCACGACGACGTGGAGATTTCGCGTTACGTATTGCTCGATCACATGGACTGGCTCTCCGACAGGTATTACGAAGCGCTCGTTTCCGAGTGGCAGGCGATTGTCGATCGGGCCGCCCCGGAGACCCGCATCATCTGGCGTAGCGGCGGTTTGCGGACCGAGTACGTCGATTCGGTGCCGGTGACGTTTGAAGGGCATGCCTGCCGCGTGGGCGACATCCTCACGTACCACCTGGAAAAAGCCGAATCGCTGCACCGGAAATGCCGCGTCCATACTTACGGCAGCTTTTACATCGCCGATTTGGATCGTCGCCGCATGCAGGAGGTCGCCGAGCAGGACGCGTGATCGTGGCTCGGCGCCGGCACCGCGGCGGATATTGTTCAGGCGTATCGATGATCTGGATTCAGGAAAAGACCCATGAGTTTCTTCGGCGACATGAAAGTGCTCTATCACATGGCGGTCCGCCCGGTGCGGGGTAAGAATCATGCGCAGCGGATGGAGAACTTCTACGGAGGCCAGGCCGACGATTACGACCGTTTTCGCGAGCGGCTGCTCAAGGGGCGGCAGGAACTCTGGGACATGCTCGAGGTCCCCGAAGGCGGGGTGTGGGTCGATATGGGCGGAGGCACCGGCTCGAACCTCGAATATTTCGGTCCTTCGATCGATCGCCTCCGGAAGGTGTACGTGGTCGATCTTGCCGAGTCGCTGCTCGAGGTCGCCCGGAAACGCGCCGAGGAAAAAGGTTGGGATCACGTCGAGGCCGTCGCCGCCGATGCGACGACCTTCCAGCCGGAAGACGGCCCTGTCGATGTGGTCACCTTCTCCTATTCGCTGACGATGATCCCCGACTGGTTCGCCGCGATCGAGAATGCCCGAACGATGCTCAAGCCGGGCGGCACGATCGGCGTGGTCGATTTCTACGTCTCCCGGAAACATCCGGAGCAGGGCGATTCCCGCCACGGTTGGGCCACGCGGAGCTTCTGGCCGTTGTGGTTCGCCGGCGACAACGTGTTTCCCAGTCCGGACCACCTGCCGTTCTTGAAGCGGATCTTCCGCCCGAAGAAACTGGAGGAGAAGAAGACGCGGATTCCCTATTTCCCGGTCCCCTGCTTCAAGATGCCCTATTATCAATTCGTCGGAGAAAAGACCGAGATCGCGGCTCCCTGACGGGCGGTTGGAAAACGAGCTGCTGAAGATCGATTCCGTCGACGGCGCGCAAAAAAAGCCCCCGGGGGCAAGGGGTCCCCGGGGGCGGCTCCTGTTCGCCATTCATGGAAGTGGTGATCGAGGAGCAAGGGTGTTTCGTGTCGCGTTTGGGCATTCCTGTTCAGGCATGCGCCATTTCACGCGGCTCGCTCTGGTATTTCTGCATTTGGCGGCCTTCGGACTTGACCTTGAACCGCTTGACCATTTCGAGCAAGGCCTTCGCTTGGGAGCTCATCTCGACGGAACTCGAGGCGGTCTCTTCGGCGACCGCCGTGTTCTGCTGCGTCACCGTCTCGATCTGCTGCAGTCCCTGTTGGATTTGCGAAACTCCTTGCGCCTGTTCGTTCGAAGCCTCGGCGATCTCCTTGACCACCGCGGCGGTCTTCTCGACGTTCTCGGCGATTTCGTTCAGCGAATGGGATGTTTCCTCGGCGATACGCGAACCGTCTTCGATCTCCTTATTGCTGCCCTCGATCAACTCGGCCGTTTCCTTGGCGGCTTTGGCACTTCGGGCCGCCAGGTTGCGGACCTCCTCGGCGACGACGGCGAATCCCTTGCCGTGACTCCCGGCACGGGCTGCTTCCACGGCCGCATTCAGTGCCAGCAGGTTCGTTTGGAACGCGATTTCGTCGATCATTTTGATGACCGTGCGGATCTCTTCGGAGTTCTTGGTGATGCGCTGCATCGAATCGATCATCTCCGACATCCGCGATTGCCCGGTGCCGGCCACGTTACTGGTGGTGTCGATCAATTGATTGCCGGTTCGAGCGTTTTCGGCGTTGCGGTTGGTGCGGTTGCTCAACTCGGTCAGGCTGCTGCTGATCTCCTCGAGACTGGCCGCTTCCTCGCTGACCGCCTGGGAGAGGTTCTGGCTTCCCTCGTTCACTTCCTGGGAACCGACATTCACCTGCTCGGCCGAGGAGCTGATGCCCTGCACCACGTCGTTGAGGCTCTGGGTCATCTCCTTCAGCGAACGCCCGAGCATGTCCTTCTCCGAAGCGAGCTGCACCTCGACGGTCAAGTCGCCGCTGGCGATCTTTTCGGCAAGCTTCGCCTTCGCTTCCAGGGCATCGCAGGCCCGGTCGAGCGCTCGCCCGAGCTGGCCGATTTCATCTTTCTGGTCCATCCCCAGCCGAACCGTCAGATCGCCGTCCTGAATCGATTGGGCCATCTCCTTGCCGCGATGCAGGCGCCTCGAGATTCCCCGGGCGATGACGGTCGAGAAGACCAGCACCACGATGACGCCGATCGCGAACGCGGCGCCTTGCGCCTGGTAGAACTTGGTGGTCGCGGAGTTGATGTCGGCCTCGATGGCTTCTTTCTGCTTTTGGATGTCGTCGATGTACCGCCCGCAACCGATCAGGTAGTCGGTGCCCGGAATGGGGGCAGCGTAGCTGAGCTTCGGTTCGATCGAACCGTTCTTATCGAACTCGTATTCCACAAATCCCCCGCCCGACTTGGCGGCCTGGACGATTTCGCGGACATAGAATTTTCCGTTTTCGTCGGTGGTATTGGTGTCGTCCTTGCCGGTCTTTTCCTCGCCGGTCTGGGTCGGAATGTTTACTCGCCGGCAGTCCATGTCGAACACGAAGTAGTAACCGGAATCGTCGTCGTACCAGCGGTCGTGGTCGGTCATCTCGATGAGCATCTGCTTTTTCTCTTCGGGCGTTTTCGCCTCTTGGAGTTGCTCACTGGCATACTCCACTTTCGCCGTGACCAGTCCTTTGAGTTCACGTTCGACATCATTTCGCATCACGTTGTCGACGGTCGGGAGGATGGTCGTGTCCCGGAGGCTCGACATCGTGTAAACTGCGCCGGCGAACATGGTCATCATGCCCAAGACCGGAATCATCACAAGAATTCCTAATTGCCAGCTCACTTTCAAATTGGAAAACTTCATCTCTCTACTTGCTCCTATAGCATGAAATGGAATGCGCGAGCCTTCTGTTTTACTTGAAGGCAACCCTTGTTGTTTTTCTTCCCTTGCCCAAAAAAACCGGAGATCGTTGCTGCCCGTGAGTGGTTTCGGCTCTTGAAAACTCTCTTGGTTCAGGGGGGAATCTCTCTCCAAAAATGTAGATCACCGTCTAAATACACCTCGAAAAAAAATAGGAAACAGAAGCATAAACTATGCACAACAAGCATGGTAAAGTAGTGTTTGTTTTTCTCCGTCTTTTTCTTCGGTCCACTTTCGGGCATAACAAAGAGATGGTTTTGCCGAAGAGATTCCAAAACACTTGGGTTTTGAGCGATCGTGAACCTCTCGAAAAACCCCTATGAAATAAGCCTTTTCTTGACCAAATACCAAAAGCGTTCGATCAAGGAGATGGGTTTGTTTTTTGAGAGCAGGGCAAAAATGCCCGTTTTTTTAAGAAGAGGGGGTTATGCGCCCCTTGTGGAGGGAGGATGAGGCGGGACGCGATTGCGGGAAAATTTTTTTAGGGATTCGCCGTTAATCGAGAAAAAATTACTGATTCCAGGGGGGTGGTTTTTTCTCTCAAAGAGGGGAGAAGGGGCCCGTGCGGGATTGATGATCCTGTCCATTCTTTGCTAAGGGACTTCAGGGGAAGTTCTTCCACCACGATGTTTCCCCGGCATTGGCGAGGGCCCTCGATGGAAAGGCGGGGGATTCCTTTCTTCCTGACCCGGTCCGGCGGGACGGCCCCTTCGTGGTTGGGATCTGCCGGGTGGGCCAGAGCCGAAGAAGGGCTTTCCTCGGAACCGGTCGTTCGGATAATGAACATCTTTCCACCACCCGAAGTACGACATCGTGAGTGCCCGGAGCATCGCTTCCGGAGGGAGGGTGAGAATCCAGTCTCGCTTGTCCTTGTCCATTTCATTTTGGAGATAGTCGGCCAGTTCCTTTTCGGTCGGCAATGCTTCGGTCGGGTCGAAGGGCTGCCGTTTTCCTTGAGCTTTCATGATCTTTTCAATCAAATGGCTGATCACCAAGCGTTTGAGGGTATCGGTTTGTTGGTCCGCGGACATTTTTTCGAGAAACGCCTGCGCTTCGAGGGAAAGGTTGCGACGCATCGCCTCGAGGTCGTCCGGAGTGACCAGTAACGGCGCGTCCGCGGTGTGACGGTGTCGCAACCAAACGCGCACGAGAAACTCTCCCTGTTCAAGGCGTTCCTGTTCCTCGTTCCCTTCGTTCGATCTCGCTTCCAGGTGGTATCTTTTTCGGATCTCGTTCCGTCGTGCTTCAGGGAGTTTTTCGACAAACTCGCGGGCTTTTCGGGAGGCGAGTTCGACCAGCCAGCGATAGAGCGGTTCGACATTTTCCTCACGGAGTGGGCCGGGACGCATATTTCTCGGATCATGTCCACGGGCCTGCATTGTCCTTTGCTTGGCTTGCTGTTGGCGATATTCGCGGATCCACTCGACGCGTTCCCGGGGCGATTCGAGATTTTCCAGCTCGGCGCGATCGTACGGCGGGACGGATTTGAGCCATTCGTAATATCGGTGCATCGTGGCGATCAGCGACTCGGAATCGTCGCCGGCGGCGATCTTCTCATGGAGCCTGCGGAGTTGGTTGCGTTCACTCTCGGAGAACGAGTCGGAGTAGAACTTGTTGAGATTCTTGCCGAATTCACGTCGTTGTTCCTGCGACATCGATTCGAGCCGTTCGCGCCTTTGTTTCACGGCGTCCTGATCCAACTGACCGAAGGCCGCGATCGGCATGGCGAGCAAGGGGGCCGCCAGCCACAGCCCGAGGGGGATGGGGAGGGAAGTCATTATTCGTGGCGAGGGAAACACGCGACGTCGGGTCATGAGTACGTGAACTCCTGAAAGGTGCTGATCATGGGGCTCGGTGGAGGTTACGTCCCAGAATGATTCTCCGCGGCTTTTTGGGATTCGTCATCGAAGACGCCTTGTCGATCGAGTTCCCGGAGGAATTCGATCTCTTCCACTTGGCTGTATTCGTCGAGTTTTTCGATGATCGGCATATCGCGGAGGATCTGTTCGGTCCGACTGGGGACCATCAGACGCACCAATCCGTAACCGGCCAGAAAGAGTGCGACGACCGCCATCGCGACGACCAGTTGGCCGGCCATGCGTCGTTGCCGGCGCCGGTGGACCTTCTCTTCCAGCTCTTCTTCGGCCTTGACGGCGACCATTTCCATCGTCGACTGGATGATCGCCTTGTCGATGGTCGACGTTTCGAGTTCATCGAGCAGGTTCCAGGCCTGTTCGAGCTCGGTCATTCGTTCCCGCAATCGCGGCTCGCTCCCAAGACGTTCTTCGACCGCGAGGGCTTCCTCGGTGCTCAATTCACCGTCGAGATAACTCACGAGAAGTTCGTCGTCCGGCTCCGGGGTGGCCGGAAGTACTTCCTCGGCGAGCGGTTGGGATGCAACGGCTTTTTTTCGATTCGACTTGGCCATGATGACCTCGGTTCGGGGCAAATCCTTGATCATTTCCGTCCAGCAGTTTGCCGGCCAGGAGATGAATCACGCATCGGAAAGGGGATCGGCCGTGGTGGATTGATCGGGCTGAAGACTCTTTCCGCTACGGAGATACGGTTCCAGAATTTCCTTCAAATTGGTCCGGGCTCGACAAAGGAGCGACTTGACGGCCTGCGGAGTGAGTTCCATCGTATCGGCGATTTCCTGATAGCTCATTCCTTCGAATTTATTGAGCAAAACGGCCATTTTCTGTCGCTCGCTGAGCAGTTCGACCGCGAGCCGAACGATTTCTCGGGTTTCCATTTTGTCGATTCGTCGGGCGGGGACCTGCCCGCTGCTGGCTTGGAGCAACTGTTCTAGGGGATGGGCGCCCCAGGGACCGCTTTCCCGTCCTTCGAGCTGGACCTCAGGTTTTCGTCGGCGGCTCCGCAGGGCGTTCAAGGCGACGTTGTTGGCGATGGTGAACAACCAAGTGGCGAACTTGGCGGAGGCGACATATTTTTTTCGTGCCCGATAGACGCGAAGGAACGCTTCCTGGGTCAGGTCTTCGGCCCATTCCCGATTTCCCACCACGTGCTGCAAGACCGAGAGGACCCGACCCTGATACCGGATCATCAGCTCCTCGAACGCCTCGGCGTTGTCGTTGCGGACTTCAAGCATCAGGCGGACGTCGGGGTCCTTGGTGGCGTAATGTCTTGCTGTGGAATCACTTACAATCAAGGGAGCTACCTGTTGGGCTCGCGGGAACGGGTGTTTTCGCTCCGGCGACCGGTATCGGGAAGTAACGCGGCCGTGAAGCGAGGGGCCCCGGTTTTTTTTCTCGGAAGCCGCTATATCATGAACCACGGGGATGGGAAAAAGTTTTGTCGTGCGCAGCAAGAACCCGAAAAAAAAGAAGCCTCGAAAGGCCGAGCTTTGAGAAGGCGAAATTCGCTTTCCGAGTTACCAGAGCATGCTAAAGTATAGTATGATTCTCCCCCCCTGTCGATTCAACCCTGTACGGGGGGGAAGATGCTTTTTTTGGTGGGTCAGGCTTTCTCGAAGAGTTCCGAGCGATGCAATATACTATTCTCGTAATAATTAGCGGCTGGTTGCTTCTGGTAGGAACTTTTGCCTGTTATCAGTTCTTATTGGCGGTAGTTGCCGGCCTTTCACGCTCTTATCTGGAGAAGCAGGCTTCGAATATTGATGATCCTGTTTCATTGCGTGTGGCGATCGTGGTGCCTGCGCACAATGAAGAACCATCCCTTCCGGAGACCTTGCACTCTTGCTCGAAATTGGACTATCCGGACGAGCATTTCCAGGTATATGTGATTGCCGACAACTGTGAGGACCGAACCGCGGAGATTGCAAGAGAGTATGGAGCGGTCTGTTTAGAACGGGAAAACCGCGAATTGAAGGGGAAGGGATATGCCTTAGCTTGGGCTTTTCCGCAAGTACTTGATGAAGGATGGGATGCTGTTGCAGTTCTGGATGCCGATTGCCGTATCGATTCCACCTTCCTGAAGATTGCGAAACGTTACCTCCTTAAAGGTTACACAGCACTTCAGGCTCGCTATCTTGTTTCCAATATCGATGCATCCTACCGGACCTACCTTTTAGCGATTGCCCGCATCTTGGAAAACGACTGGTTCTATCGCGGGAAGGCGGCGCTTGGCCTACCTTGCACTTTGCTTGGAACGGGAATGATATTGCATCGATCGGTATTGGAAGCTTTGCCGTGGAGCGAATTCGGTATATGCGAAGATACAGCGTACTCCCATCGTTTGTTGGAGACAGGAATCCAAACGCAATTCATGCCGGAAACATATATTGATTCGCCGTTCCCGGAAGGGGCTTCCGAATTAAATGTGCAGCGATCGCGATGGATCGCCGGGAATCGCGAAGAAAAGTCCGGTTGGCGCTGGATGGGAGAAGGGATCGTTCACCGCCGCTGGAACTGGGTCGATTTCGGTTTTTCACAGTTGGTTCTCAGTCGCCCCAATATCATGCTCCAGCTATTATTCACGACCTTGCTTTTGGCGGTCGGTTGGGCGTTGGTGCCGGGAAAGTCAATGGCCATTTTGAGCTATATTTTCTTGAGTATTCTTGGGGGATACTTCTTGTATACCCTGGTGGGAATTCTTTCGATCGGCTTGAATGCAAAGCGCGTCAAAAGTTTGATTCTATTTCCTGTTTTCATGCTTTCTTATCTTTGGCTGGCAATCAAAACGATTTGGAGTCCGGCGCCGCAAAGTTGGGAAGTCACGCCTAGGAAGCAGGAAGACTCCTCTTCTCATTGAGCCATGCCTCAGCCTCCAAACCTCACCTCTTGACCTTCAACCCGGTGCGGTCGGCCCAGCGGTGCCAGAGGTCGACCAGGGCTTCGGTTTTCTCGGGCATTGTCTCGGCCAGATCGTTTGTTTCGGTGCGGTCCCGGCGGACGTTGTAGAGCGTCCACTTCTTCCGGGATTTCTCCCAGACCGCTTTCCAATCGCCCTGCCGGACGGAGCGGTTGCCGGCCCAGAACCAGCAGAGGTGGTCGTGGCCCCGGCGCTCTTTGCCCTCGAGCACGGGCATCAGGCTGATGCCCTCGCAGGGGAGAATCTCATTGTCGTCGAAGGTTTCGGGGTATTGGGTGCCGGCCAGTTCGCAGAAGGTGGGCATCAGGTCGAGGATGTGGCCGACCTGGTCGGTCCGGGTTCCGGATTCGATACCCTCGGGCCAGCGCGCCAGAAGCGGCGTGGCGATGCCCCCTTCGTGGACCCAGGACTTGTAGCGCTGAAACGGCACGTTCTGTGCCCAACCCCAACCGGGACCGACGGAGGTGTAATAGTCGCCCGGCCCGGGAGGATGCGGGAGATGACGTCCCTCGGGGAGTTCGGCGCAACCGCCGTTGTCGTGCAGGTAGAGCACCAGGGTGTTTTCGGCGGTGCCGGTGGATTCCAGCGCCTCGAGGATCTTCCCCACGCCCTGGTCCATGCGATCGACCATCGCCGCGTAGACCTCCATTCGGCTGGTCCAATACTCCTTGTCCTCGATCGGCTCCCAGTCTTCGACCTTCGGATCGGAGAGAACGAGTTCCCACTTCGGATCGACCAGTCCCGATTCAAGCTGCCGGGCATGGCGTGCCTTCCTGAGGGCGTACCACCCGTCGTCGTACTTGCCGCGGTGCCGGGCGATATCTTCCGGCCAGGCGTGCAGCGGGTAATGGGCCGCCGTGTAGCAGACGTGCACGAAGAAGGGATCGCCCTCGCCGGCGAAGCGTCGAATCTGCTCGCAAGCATGATCGGTGAAGGCGTCGGTCGTGTAGTAGTCGTCGGGGAACTCAGTGATCAAACGATCATTATGCCCGAAGGTTCGCACCCGGTTGCCCTTGTAGTCGGGGTCGCGCTGCGCGGGGTTGAAGAAGTTGCAGCAGCCGTCCATCAGTCCGTAGAACTCCTCGAAACCGCGGTCGATCGGGCGGCGGGGCGATCGGCTGCCCAGGTGCCACTTGCCGGTCAGGCAGGTCCGGTAGCCCGCCTGCTGGAGGACCTCCCCGGTGGTGACCATGTTCTCGCGCAGGAGCGGTCCGCCGAATCGGGGATGCAGACCGGTGACGATCGAGGCCCGGGTCGTGGTACATTTCGCGCAGTTATAGAACTGGGTGAACGTCAAGCCTTCCCGGGCGAGGCGATCGATGTTCGGCGTGGGGATTTCGCCGCCGAAACAACCGATGTCGCTGTAGCCCATGTCGTCGGTCATGATCAGCACGATGTTCGGCCGGGGAGCTTCCTCGGCGAAAGCGCTGGGACAAAAGAGCGAGAGCGGCGCGCATGCCAGAAAAGATAGAACCGGGAATATGAACGTATGAATACTTCTCGTGGGTTTCATCTCGAAAAGGCCTTTCAGGGAGCAATTGCGGGGGAAAGGGGCCGGGAAATCACCATTCACGTTGTCGCGGGATGGGAACGTTGTCGCGGGATGGGACTTTCGGTTCGTGCATTTTCTTCCGCGGGTCCGGGCTTTCGATCGCCGACCGTCGATTCACGACTCCCGGGCGCCCGATATTATCCCGTAGCTTCGGTGCGATGTCAACGCGAAACATTTTCGCCCTCCGTTTTTGCACCCGAACCATGCTGGAAAGGTTGGAGAGGATTTCTTGCTTGGAATTGAAATGGGGGCTGATTATACTGGAAGTTGTGCCGGTTCGGCCTTCCCCTTTTTCCCCCTTTTCCCCTTTCCCCCTTTTCTTCCTCCGCGATGGAGTTCTTTTCTCATGTCGATCGACGCATTCCCGGCGGAATATTTGCCGACCGAAATCATGCTGGTCGTTCGCGACCATCCGGCGACGCTTTGGGTCGTCCTCGGTTTGCTGGTGGTTTTGCCGGCGGGAATTTTCCATGGATTTCCGAAGCCGATGGCCCTGTATCGATTCACGTACGCATTTCCGGTGATCGGGCCACTTCGCCGGTACAGCGCGCTCTCCCGGGTTTTCGGGCAACTGTCGATTCTGTTGGATATGGATTGCTCCCTGCCGGAGGCGCTCCGCGTGGTTTCCGGATGTTCGCGTTGCCCGGCGATGCGGCATTCGCTGCTGGAGGCGGCGCGGGGGGTCGAGCTCGGCGATTCCCCGGGCGAGGTACTTTCGAGAAGATGGCCTTTCGGTGCGGTGGCCCGGCCGCTGTTGAACTCGGCGGATTCCGGCCACGAGCTTTCTCTTGCGATCCGGGAAACCCGCGAGTTGATGGATCGGCAGGCGGAACATTATCATGCCCTGTGCTTGGCGGTATTGCCACCTGCTGCCGTGGCGGTTGTCTCCGTGGTGATCGTGACGGTACTTTTCACGACGATCCTTCCTCTCCTGTGATTTTTCAGGAGCCCGGAAGTTCCGATCGTTTCGAAATAATGCTGCGGTGCGATATTTCGCGCTCGGATCGTCATCTTTCTTCCGTTTTGCCAAGATCGGCTTTTTGGATCATTTCGCCGAACTCCGCCACCAGCCCATACTCTCGCGACCACGGGGTGTACATGAATCCCCGGACGTTCGGTATCGTTTCGGCCAGTTCGATCCAGGCCTTCACGTCTTTCAGGTCGTCGGCACCGTAGTAACAGGCCACCGTTGTGTCGGAGCCTTGCTCCTCGGCACAGAATCGCAAGCTTTCCGGTCGCGGCGGACCTCCCCAGACCATGAGGATCAGATCTTCGGGAACATGTTCCCAGCTTCCGGTGAAATCGCCGTCGACGAGGAAGTAGTTGTCGCGGGCGTTGTGATGGGGATCGAGCATGTCGGACCAAATGTACACCTCCACACCCGGCATATGTTTTCGCAGGATGGCGACTTGCTTCCGGATGCACTCGCCGAGCAGTTCGGTCATGTCTCGATCGTCGCAGGCGGCGCAGGTCCCCCCCATGCGGATTTCGTCCATGTTCAGCATGACGCGCTTCGGTGCGAGGTGCTTCGCCAGCAGAGCCGCTTCGTGATCGAAGATCTCATACAGTTCGGGTTCGGCCATGCAAACGGTGATTTGAGAGCCGTTGATCGCCAAGGAGTGATACCATGAAACGCGGAGCCTTTCCCCTTCCCGGATGCGACTGTCCGGCAGGAGTTTCAGAGGAACGGCCTCACGGTCGACGCGGCGGGGATTGTAATTCGGATCGACCAACGGCGCGTAATCGCGGCCTTCCCGATAGGTTACGCTTCCATCGTCGCTGGTTACCGTGACGGGAGTTCCGGGGCGATGGAGAACATTGATCGGGCCGACCTCTTCGATCGACCAGTCGTCGATCCAAAAACGGCCCGTTTGGGCCTTCCAAGTGCCCGCATAGATGCGGACTTTATCGTAATCGAGGCTGTTGAAGAGCATCGTGATCTTGCGCCAATCGCCGGTGGCGGGGATATCGAAACTTTGAGGGCATAAGGAACGGTCCTCGGCGAGCACCTGCATCTTGAAAGCGGAGGGGGGCGAAAGTCGATCGGTTTTCACCCAAAGGTGGATGCGGTAGCAGCGATTCGGTCGGACGGGGATCTCCTGCATGACTCGGCCGTGGCCGTGGGGGTTGGAACCCATGTTTTCGAAACGGAGAGAAGCCTCGCCGCCATGGACGATTTCGGTGTCGATGAAGCTGATCTCGCCGGGATCATCGTGAAAACGGCACTCCGCGGCCCGATGGCCCTCGTAGCTTTCAAATCCGCCGTTGGGGATGGTCCATTCCGGATCAGGGAGGAGCTCTGCTTCCTCGTTTCCGGCCAGGAAAGGGGCGTTTCGTACCGGCATGCCGGCGGCCAGATGACGGTTGTGGCTCAGCACGGCGCCGCCGTAACCAACGGAGAAGACGGCGGGAATCAGCTCGATCTGCTTTTCTTCGCAAAACTGCCGGATCTTCGCCAATCGCTTCAAGTTCGATTCCGGCTGGATACAGAGGGTGTCGAGTCCCGCGGAGAGGACCGCCCCGTTGAGACCGTGGTCGGCCCCGGTTTCCATGATGTCGAGGATTTTGGCCAGATCCTCGTCGCTTCCCAGCGAATAGCCGAAAACCCAGACGAATCGATCTTCCGGAGGCTCGGCGCTTCCGACAGGTGAAGTCGGAACGAAGAGGAACGCCAGAAGAATCAACGGTGTGAATAAGCATGGGATGAACTGATCACGCTCAGTGCGAAAAAAGGAAGGCATGGTCGACTCCATGGTCGTAAGGATGGTAAATCGGTCTCGTGGAGTTTCTCAACGGTATCCGAGGCCGGCAGAAGGGATGTCCATGAGACCTATTCCTCATCGTGGGAAGATGTGATCTCGTGCTCCATGGCTCGACCGTTTACGGCTCATCGTATGGTAGTTCGATCGGCCAAACTTCGCGTTGCGGCGGCCAGTTCGCCCGGCGGGGATCGTCGTAGAGTCCCATCTTTTCCAGCGGGAGAGGTTCAAAGCCGATCGCGGCCACGGCGGTCGGGTCCTCGTAGTGCAGTTCGACCGGTTGCCCGAGGTCGTTTTTGATGAGGGTGACCGCGTCTGCATTTTCATAGACGAGGTTGTCCTCGACCGTCTGGTATTGGCGGATTGTGGGGTAGATATCATTCCAGATCCCTCCCGCGGCGATGTTCCGCGCGAAAAGGTTCCGCTTGGGAATATTCGGTTCGTCCTCGAGCGTGGCGGCGAGGTTGGGGTAGCGGCGTTTCCATAGATCGCTCTCGGTGGGCATCGCTTGGAATCGGGTGCGGAGGGTCCCCTCGGGGTCGTCGGTCGCGGCCTTCTGCCAGCCCATGCCCCGGTTATCGAGGTGGACGCATTTCCATGAATCGAGGAACACGTTGTTGGTGACGACGTTGTCGTCGCCGCCGCCGATGAAGACCGCCTGGGAGCATCGCTCGAAGAGGTTGCCGTGGATGGTGTATCCCGAATGCTGGTCGTCGAGGTAGATCGTCATCCCGCCGTGGCCGGTCGCACCGACGATGTGGTGCCAGTAGTTGTAGCGGAGGACGTTCCCTCGCTGTGTCCAGTCGCGCCCGACGTAGAACGCGCCGGCATCGCCGCTTTCGTAGACGACGTTGTGTACTTCGTTGTATTCCACGAGGTGATCGTTGCCGCCGCTGCGGATGGCCATGTGCGGTCCGTGGTGGACGAGGTTGTGCGCGATGCGGTTTCCCACGCCGGAGGTGGAGATCGCCGGGCGGTAGGTCCTGGCTCGCCGGGAATAATGGTGGATGTGATTGTTTTCGATGTTGTGGTTCGCCGGGGTGAGGGTCTTCCGGTCACCACCGCTGAGAGAAATGCCCCCCTCGCCGGTGTAGTAGACGTCGCAGCCGTAGACCTCGTGGTGATCGCCGCCATTGCCGCTGAAGGCCCGGTGGCCGAGATTGCGAAGCGTCGAGGCGAGCAGTCGGCATTCCCGACCGCCGGACAGGATGACTGCCGAGGCCCGAAACGCTTCGAAGGTGAATCCTCGAAAGGTGACGTGGGAAAGGTTTTGGCAGGTGATGGCGGAATTGCCGATCGAGAGGACCACCCGTCCGCCGGGAGTGGGGGGCCAGAAGTATAGTTTGCCGGAATCGCGGTCGAGGTAGTATTCGCCGGGCTGGTCCAGTTCGCTCAGAAGATTGTAGGCGTACCATCGGGCGCGACCGGGGGTGATGCCGTAGTTGGGGCGGATGTCGGCCTTGCGGACGATGATCTGCTCCTGGGGTTCGATGCCGACGATCGGTTCGTGGAGGTCGGCCCAATCGTGATGCCAGTAGGCGAAGATCCATGGGTCGGGTTCTTCCGTCCACCGGGCGAGACGATCGGTATCGAGCGTGACTCGGGTGACGCCGTCGATCTTTTCGATGCCCCGAAAACCGTCGTTCGGCCATCGCGCGAGCGTCATCGGTTGATTCCGGTAGAACAGTTCCGCTTCGGCGGGTCGGCTTCCCTTGGAGAATCCGCGGACGGTGAGTCGGCCGTAATCGTCGATTCCCTGAGCGGCGAGGTCGGCGACCTGGACGTGCGCTCGGGCCTCTTCGGGGAGGCGTCTGAGGATGGCGGTGTCGTCGACCGATTTCCAGCCGTGGACCGTCTTGCCCCCGCTCAGGTGGACGTCGGCCCCTTTGGCGGCCCGGTAGGTCACTCGGGCGTTGGGAGTGCCGGAGTCGTCGGCTTCGAATGTCACCGGCTCGGCGAGGAAGTATTCTCCCTCGGCGAAGGAGATCACGATCGGCTCATCGGGATTGATGCGGCGCATCTGCCGGACGCGGTTTCTGGCGCCTTTGAGCGAGGCGAGTGGTTCGGCGGGCGATCCGGTGGCTTGGTCGTTGCCTCCCGGAGCGACGAAAAGCTGCGTCTCGGCAGAGGCGGGACAGGTCAGTAGGAGTCCCGAGAGCATCAACAGCGTGACGGCGCTTGTACGGAAAAACATCGGCGGATCCTTTGTGGTTTGGAAGAAGCGTTCCGGGAATCAGGTGTTTCTTGAAAACGGGAACGCAGATGGGGCCATGAAAAATGATTCATGCAGATTTTATAACGAATTCCGTCCCGGCTGTCAAAGCTGGCGGCCCCTTGGTTTTGGCACAGCTCACTCGGAGTCGCCGGAATCGGGGGCATCGGCCGTTTGCGGGATGCTCTTCCGATTTGACGGGGATTCGATGTAAGGTTCGATGTAGAGTTTGCGGACCCAGACGATCCCGACCGCCGCCATGGGCGTGGCGACCGCGACCCCCAGTGCTCCGACGAACAGTCCCATGAAGAACTCGGCGATGATCATCAGCACCGGCGGTACGTCGACCGCTTTCTGCTGGACGAAAGGAGTGAGCAGGTTATTCTCGATCGCCTGGATCGCCAGATACAAGCCGATCACATAGAGGGGGGACCACGGGCCTTGCTGGAACGAGACGAGCACCGCGGGGATGATCGCCAGAATGGCGCCGATGGTGGGGACGAAGCTGACCAGTCCGGCGAGTGTTCCCAGCATGATGGGCATCGGGATGCCGAGCAGCCAAAGTCCGATCGAGGTGGCGACGCCGATGACGGCCATCGCGAACAGCCGCCCGAGGGTCCACCACCAGAGGGTATCGATGGTTTCGGAGAGCAACGCGGCAGCGCGGGGCCGATAGGCGTAGGGAATCAACGAGAGATAGCTGTTTCGATAAAGCGTGGGATCGAAGGCGAGAAAAAAACCGACGAACAGGATGAGCACCATGGCGGCCCCCGTGCCGGTGATGGAGGAAAAAACGCCGCCGATCAGGGCGGATGTATCCACACGCGAAAGGAGATCGGAACCGGCCTCGGAGACCTCGTCGCTGTTGGCTTCGATCACCTCGTATTCCCTCAGTTTTTCAAGCAGGTGGTCGACGGCGTTGGTCAGCTCATCGGAGAGGGCGCTCATCTGTTCGGTGAATCGGGTTCCGAACACGAAAGCGAGCAGTGAGAAAATCGCCAGTAGACTCACGACAACGAGAAGGATCGAAGGCAGGTAAGGCAGCTTCAAGGAACGTTGCACCAATTGGGTCAATCGAACCAGAAAGGCGCCCAACAGCAGGCCCGCGAAAATACCGCAGGGAAGATTCGGCTCCACCACCAACACGCCGGCGCCGGCTACGAGGAAGATGATCAGCATCAATCGATGCCGGAAATTGGCGTCCTGCCGGGGAAGGAGCGATTCCGCGTAAGGATCGGGGAGGGGACCGTCGGTCTTTTTCGGGGACGGTGGGAAAGGGTCGACGTGTGGCGGCATGGGACTTATCCCGTCAAGTGGTGGATCGGCTATGAGAACGTGTTTTGAAATTCCAATTTGAGCTGCGAGCGGCTGCGACATAAGCCGACCGCGTTGACCTGCATCGACGAATCTCCTTGGATTCGCCTGCTTCGGTCGCCTTGTCGGACTTTCGTCTCTCTCGCTCTCGCGACCAAAGCGATTTTCAAAACACGTTCTGAGAAGGGGGCCTGCCCTATTTGATTGTGATCACGTGACCGCTGGCATCAAGGGGGAAAGGCAAAAAAATCGCATAAGAAATGATGTCTTCGCGGCGACCGGATGCCAGACCCAAAACGGCCACCGAAGAACATTCACTTCTTATGCGAGATGTGTGTGAACGGGATAGAACGACAATCCGATTCATTGGTTATTCTGCTGATTCGATGCTTCGTCGACGGTCGATTCTTCATCGGTATCGTCCGCCATCTCGTCGGTCGTCTCTTCGAGATGATCCGCCGCTTCTTCCGTCATGTCGGCCGCCTCTTCGGCACCCTCATCGATATTCTCCGTGGCCTCTTCGGTCATTTCTTGGGCATTCTCACCGACCTCTTCGGTGCCTTCCTGTACATTTTCCACGAATTCTTCGGTGGCTTCCCCGGCCTTCTCAGGTGCCTTTTCCGTGCAGCCGACCAGACCGACAAGTCCGACCACGGCGAGAGTCAGCAGTAGGGTGCCCGACAGATGAAAGGGGGTACGTTTCATGATTCATTCCTTCCTTTTGGTTTTTCGGAAAACATTGATTTTTTTGAGAGTCGCATAAATAGTGAATTCAGGGCGAACATCGAGAGCCCGGCCCTGCGGCGGTCAATGCATGAACCAAGGGGTCACTGCTTATGCGAACATGACGAACATTTCAGCTTGTTCATTCATCCACAGACATCACGCACATTGCATGCCGGAACCGGCTCCGAAAACATATTTTTTTGCAGAGAATTCGGCAACGTGTTGATTCACTTGTCCTTACTGAGTGCCGAAAAGCCGAAGGAACTCCCGAAGAAATGGGTTTTTATCGGTGTCGAACGGTCCGATGAAGCGTCGGTTTTGGGCAATCGCTCTCCAGACTGACCGTTTTCCGACCACCTTGACAAATCCGTCGGCGCTGGTACTTTTTCGCCCGTGTGTCCCCGATCTTGCATGGATAGGAACACGAAAAAGGGACATCGACGAGTCGGTCACGATGAGTAGACCCCCAAAGGAGCCTCGATGTATTGGCTGGAGACGTCCAACTGGTCGCTGGAGATCACGATCACCGTTTTTCTCCTCGGCGCCGCGGCGATCGCCGTCACCGGAACCTATCTGACCGGCATCGCCGATCGGCTGGCCGATCGGACGGGGCTTGGCGAGGCGCTCATCGGCGCGGTGCTCCTCGGCGCGACGACTTCTCTCTCCGGGACAACGCTCTCGGTCACCGCGGCCTGGTTCGGGCGTCCGGAGTTGGCGATCGGCAACGCCCTGGGAGGCATTGCCGTTCAAACGGCGTTTCTAGCGCTGGCCGACATGGTTTATCGCCGGGCGAATCTCGAGCATGCCGCGGCTTCGGCGGCCAATATGATGCAAGGAGCCCTGTTGGCGTCCCTCCTCGCGCTGGTGATGATCGCGGCGGTGACTCCCGAGATCACCTTCTGGTCGATTCATCCGGTCACACCTATTCTTTTGATCACTTATATATACGGCATCCTCTTCGTCCGCAGCGCGCGGAACTATCCGATGTGGCGTCCGGAAGAGACTCGAGAAACCAAGAGCGATCAACCGGAGCCGGAGTCGGAGCGGGAGAGCCTTTCCTACCTGCTTGTCTCCTTTATTGCTCTGGCCCTGGTGATGGGGGTCTCCGGTTGGGTGTTGGAGAAGGCGGCCGCCACGTTGGCCCGCCAGACCGGCTTGACGCAAACGGTCGTGGGAGTGTTCATGACGTCGATTGCCACCTCGTTGCCGGAATTGGTCACCTCGATCGCCGCGGTACGACGCGGCGCACTGACGCTGGCGGTCAGCGGCATCATCGGCGGCAACGCCTTCGATACCCTGTTCGCGGCTTTTTCCGATGTCGCCTATCGAGGCGGATCGGTCTATCACGCCATTTCCGATCGCTTGCTCTTTCTGATCGCGCTGACGATCCTGATGACCTGCATCCTCCTGATGGGATTGATCCGACGCGAGAAACAGGGGATCGGGGGGATCGGCTTCGAGAGCTTCGGGATCCTGGTGTTGTACCTCGGGGCGATTCTGCTGCTCACCGTCGCGTTTTGAAACGACCTTTCACAAGGGAGTCCCCTGTTTCCTTCTGGTGCGTGCAACAAAAAAGCGGGGCCGGATGGGAGTGTCCGGCACCCGCTTGCAACAAGTGAGATGGAGAGCCTATGGGGATGGGGAGCGGATTACCCGAATTTCCATCCCTCGCGGTAGGTCTTGTCGAGGAAGGGCTCCGCGTCGGCATTGCCGACCGCTTCGAGCTTCGAGGCGTTCCATTTCACCTGGGTGTCGGAACGATAGGCGACATTGCCCAGCAGCACCGTTTCGCTCAGGGGGCCGGAATAATCGAACCGGCAGGTGGTCGTTTCTCCGGTCTTGCAAGCGCGGATCCATTCCTGGTGATGACCGATCGACTCGGGGATGGTCGGCTCGGGGCGAACGAAATCGGCGAACTTCTCCTCCGGCAGCAAGCGGTGTTTGTTGTAATCGGAGATCAGCATCCCTTTGCTTCCCAAAAAGAGCACGGCGGCTTTCCATTCGGGGATACCCCGCTCCTTGAGAAAATCGGGACGACGGCCGGCATCGTACCAGGTCATCGTCATCGGCGGGAGCTTCCCTCGTTTGGGGAAGGTGTAGCGAACACGGAGCCCGGGGGAGGTGGTTTCCGGATGGAGCGGAGGACCGTCGGCGGCGATCGTTTCGGCATATTTCAGGTCCAAGGCCCAGTAGGGCAGGTCCATGTAATGGCATCCGAAGTCGCCCAGACCGCCGTTGGAGAAGTCCCACCAGTGCCGCCAGGTGCCGGGAAGGTAGGTGGGATGATAGGGCCGCATTTCGGCCGGGCCGAGCCAGAGATTCCAATCGAGCCCTTCCGGAATCGGCGGGGTTTCGGTCGGAACTTCCTTCCCGCCGTAGTCGACGGTGTGCCATACGTGCACCTCGGTCACATCGCCGATCGCTCCCGCTCGGACCAGTTCGACGACCCGGCGGTAATTCGAGCCGGCGTGGATTTGCGTTCCGAGTTGGGTGGTCAACTTGTTCTTTCGGGCCAGATTGGTCATCTTCCGCACTTCGGTGACGGTATGGGCCATCGGTTTCTCGCAGTAGAGATGCTTGCCGAGATCCATCGCCATCATGGCGGCGGGGAAGTGGGTATGGTCGGGAGTGCTCACGACGACGGCATCGATTTCGGCGTGGATTTCATCGAGCATACGACGAAAATCCTTGTACTTTTTCGCCTTGGGGAAGCGTTCGAAGGCGCCCTTGGCCTGCCGGTCGTCGACATCGCAAAGCGCGACGAGGTTCTCCCCGGCCACCCCGTTGAGATTCGCCCGGCCGCGATTGCCGCAACCGATCACGGCGAGGTTCAGCTTTTCATTCGGGGAAGATGGTTGGGCGGAGAGAAAACCGGGAGCGAGGGCCGAACCCAGCCCGGCAAGCGCAGAACCTTGCAGCATGCGTCGACGTGTGATCGGGCGTGTCATGAAAAAACCTCCTTTTGGGAAAGATATTGGGCGTCGCTTCCATAGTGCACCCCGGGCGACCATGAGGGGCCCCGCTTGGCGGGGATCAATGCACGATCCAAGGGCTTACTACTTATGCGAACATGAATAACAATGCATCCCGCCGCTTGAGAGAGTACGAAATTCATAAAAGCAATCATGCGGCGCAGATCGTCTATACGCCATTATAATGGAAGGGAGGTGGAGAAAACAAGCAAGCCGCCCTCCGCGACCGATCCCGGGTTTCTTGACTTTGGCCTCGGCCGCTCTTACAATCGACGCATGACCGAAAAGGGGTTCCCATGGTGGTTTTCCTCGAACGTTTCCTGTAGGGCTGTTTCTGAAGGGGGTTCCATGTATCGTCGAATGAGGGCTTGTTATTTTCTTCGGGGGATCGCGTTCTTCTTGCTTTCCGCGGTTTCCATGGTTGCCGAGGCGGCGCCGAAGGAGTTGCACGATGATTTCCGGCTCCCACCTCCGACGGGGAAGTACGTGGAGCACCGACCGGAGCAGGTCGCGGCGACGTTCGCTTTTTCGGTCGACGACCCGGTCATCGCGACCACCTACTTCTACTGGTACGATCGGGCGACCAATGCCCACATCGTCGATCACGACGGCACGGATGCCCTCACCGATCATCCCCCGACCCTCGAAGGATTCAGCTATAAAAATGTCGATTGGCATGCCGGGGAATTTTCCGACATGATCGACGCCGGGATCGATATCGCGATGCCCGTTTACTGGGGAACGCCGTTGAAATCGGAATTCACCTTCAGCAACGAAGGCCTTCCTCCGATGATCGCCGCCCGGGAGCGGTTGGTCGCAGCGGGAAAGGAGCCGCCGGCACTCGGCATGTTCTACGACACCTCGACCTTGAAAGCGAACGCCGGCCGGTACCACGTCGACCTGACGACCGAGGCCGGAAAACGCTGGTTTTACGGGACGATCCGCAATTTCTTTTCCCTCGTTCCCTCGCGTCACCGGGCGACGATCGACGGGCGCCCACTCGTCATGCTCTACGCCCCCGCGTTCGCCAAGGAGATCAATGAAACGCTTTTCCCGGCGATTCGGGAGATGTTCCGCGAGGATTTCGGGGTGGACCTCTTCCTCGTGAAGATGCGCGGCTGGCCCGGCGAAGCCGATAGCGTGTACCAATGGGGCGGCGCGCTCGCTCCGCAACTTCTCGACACCGCCGGCATCGGGCCGGGGTACGATCACTCCGCCGTCCCGGGACGATCGCCGCTGGTTCGCAACCGCGACGACGGCCGTTTCTACCGCTTCTCCTGGCGAAGGTTGCTGGGACGCAATCCGGAGACTCGGCCGAAACTCGTGCATCTGGAGACTTGGAACGAGTTTCACGAAGGCACGCAGATCTGTGAAACGAAGGAATATGGACGGAAGTACATCGAGATGACGCGGCAGTTCGCCGATCGATTTCACCGGAATGAATGGTTGGATTTGAGTCAAATCGAGCCGGCGCGGGAAATCCTCCGCGGAACACCGGAAAAGGAGGAGGGGGTGGTCGTCCTCGATCAACCGCAGGGAGACGGACCGGTCGACGTTCGCACCGTCGGCGGCAAGCGGGCCTGGGTGACTCGGGAGAACGACCTTTCGCCGATGCGATACATGTATTTCGATATCGATGATTACTCGATCTACGATGTCGATCGACCGGTGGAGGTGATCGTCACGTATTGGGATTCCGGGTGCGACTCGTTCGCGCTGCATTACGATTCGGCCGACCCCGAGCTTTCGGGCCTCGCGCAGGAGTTTCGTTCGGCACCGGGTCGGAAGCTCGACGGAACCGACACTTGGAAAGAAGCGGTGTTTCGCCTACCGCATGCGCGATTCGCCAATCGGGCCAACGGCGCCGATTTCCGGCTCGTTCCCGCCGGGGGCGATCTGGACGTTCATCGCGTGGTGGTCCGCCGGATCGAGAGCCCTCCACAAGCGGATCGGGAACCATGAATGCGGCCCCACGTCATTTCACGACCGAACGATTGGTGGTGCGTCCTCCTTGCGGGCAAGACGCTCCGTCGATCGAACGGGCGGCGGGGGATCGGGCGATCGCCGACACGATGATCTCGGTGCCGCATCCTTATCCGAAAGGTGAGGGTGTACGCTATTTACAGCGCCGCAAGCAGGAGTTCGATCGGGGCGAGGCGCTGGTCTACATCCTCGAGAGCCGAAATGAAGGGACCTTCCAGGGGCTCATCGAGATCCGCGAGATCGACCCGCAGCATCGACAGGGCGAGCTGAGTTTCTGGCTCGCTCGAGATGCCTGGGGGCGGAGATTGATCGGCGAAGCGCTGCCTCATGTGCTCGAGGAGGCGTTCCGTCTGTTGCCGCTGAATCGGCTTTACGCCTGCCATATGGTCCGCAACGGCCGAACCGGTTCCATTCTCGCGCGGTTCGGTTTCGTCGAGGAGGGCGTCATGCGACAGCGTGTGTGGAAATGGGACCGCTATGAAGATGTCGTGCTCGCCGCCCTGCTTCTTCAAGATTGGCAGCGGTGGAAACAGGAACACGAAGACGTTCTCGAAGAATCAGGCTGAATCGAATATTTAAACATCTGGAGATCTTTCTAATGAAACGTTCATGGATTGTGTCGGCGGGAATAATGGCGGCTTTGGGGTTGATGGCGTGTGCGCCGTCGGTGGCGCAGGAAGACGACCCGTTGATTTGCGAGAAAGGAGACGGGTACCGCGGCATCTGGTACTCGAACCAGCGCCAGGACGACGAGTATGTTTTCAAGTACAGTGGCGGATTGGGGACCTACTGCGCGAAGCATCGTCCGTTCGCCGTTTACGCGCCCGAGGTGGATAAGACGTTCTTCTGCTACGGGGGGACGATCGGTGAAAACCGGACGCTGCTCCATATGGTTTCGTATTACGATCACCGAACCGGCAAGGTACCGCGACCGACCGTGCTGCTCGACAAGAAGACGACCGACGCCCACGACAACCCCGTCATGGCGATCGATCCCGAGGGATACATTTGGATCTTTTCCAGCTCCCACGGCACGGCGCGGCCGTCCTACCTTTCGGTGAGTGTCGAGCCGTACTCGATCGAACGGTTCCGGCTCGTGCAGACCACGAACTTCTCCTACACGCAGCCCTATTACCTTCCCGAAAAGGGGTTCCATTTTCTTCACACCCGCTATGGCGAGGGCGGTCGACGTCTGTTCCAGAGTCATTCTCCCGACGGCATCACCTGGAGCGAGCCGGAGAAGATCGCGATGATCGAAAAGGGGCACTACCAGGTGAGTTGGACCGACGGCGAAAAGGTCGGGACCGCATTCAATATGCATCCGGCGCCGCAGGGGCTCAACTGGCGAACGAACCTCTACTACCTCGAATCGGACGATCTCGGCAAGACGTGGCGGACCATCGAAGGGGAGAAGGTAACGCTGCCGATCACCGAGGTAGAGAACCCGGCCTTGGTGCAAGATTACCGTACAGAAAATCGGAATGTCTATTTGAAGGATGTCGCCTTCGATGCCGAGGGCCGACCGGTGATCCTTTACCTGACCAGCGGTGGTTGGGAGTCGGGCCCGGAAAACAATCCCCGACTCTGGCAAACGGCCCGGTGGGACGGCGACGATTGGCAAATCGGCGTGGTGACCGAGTCGGATAACAACTACGACATGGGGTCTCTTTCCATCGAAGACGACGGAACATGGCGGATCATCGGCCCGACGGAAACCGGGCCCCAACCCTTCAACACCGGCGGAGAGATCGCGATGTGGACAAGCGCCGACCAGGGAAAAAGCTGGCAGATGGTCCGCCGGCTCACCGCCGACAGCGAGTTCAACCACGGCTATTGCCGCAAGCCGATCGACGCCCATCCCGATTTTTATGCGTTGTGGGCCGACGGGCATGGCCGGAAGGTATCGCCCTCGCGACTCTATTTCTGCAACCGACGCGGCACGAAGGTTTTCCGTTTGCCGGAAAAGATGCAAGGCGAATTCGCCGAGCCCATTCCGGTTTTCCAGGAAGTGGAATGAAATTCGCCGGAGGAAGCGTCACTCCGTCGCGACGGGGATGGTTCGGCCACGCTCATCCAGCACACCTTCGATGAGCAGGTTGCACATCACCGGCCCCTCTTCGGTCATGGTGACCCAAAGGACGTGGTCGAACTGTCCCGACTCGGGTCCCGCCAACGAACTTTGTCCCCCGGTCGTGGCGAGCTTGATGTATTTGTGGTCTCCACGGTCGGCGTACACATACCGATGATGGTGCCCCGCGATGACGGTGTAGTCCTGGTCTCGGAGTATTGCTTCGATGCGGTCGAAGCCGGTCAGCTTAGGCGAGTTCCACTTCTCTCGGGCTTCAGCCCGTTGCTGATCGTCAAGGAGCCAAAGCGGCTGGTGCATCAGGACGAAGGTCCAGCGAGGTCGGGGATTGTCAGCGAGCGCCCTTTTCACGTAGTCGATCTGCTCCGATCCGATGCCGGCTCCGTAATCGTCCCCGTCTTGGGAATCCAGGCAGAGAAAGAGCACTCCCTGGTGCATCACCGCGTAATAATTGTTCCCGTAGCGCTGCTTCCAGATGCGTTCGCTCATTTCGTTATTGATATCATGATTGCCCGGTACGAGGTAGAAACGCATCGGGAGTTTGTCGAGCATCGCATCGATGTTGGCGCGTTTCGTGGTGATCGTCTCTTCGTCGGTCAGGCCACCGCCGGAAGTCGCATAGCCGTGGATGAAGTCGCCGACCGAGAGCACGAAGTCGGGACGCATAAGGGCCACCTTTTTCAAGGCATTCTCGAACACACCGACGCGAGGATTCGCCGCGCGGTCGGAGACGACGGCGAACTGGAATTGAGAACCGTCGTCCAGCAGCGGTTTCTCGGTCGCGGCGGGGAAGACGTCCTCCTGGCAGAGAGCGATTTCCGGAAGCATTCCCATGCAGAAGAATATCGCCGCCGGAATCGAGAGAGGGAACCAAACGCGGCACGGGGAGCTGCGGGAGGGAGAGGTGGAATGCTGAGAAATCATGGGGGAGATCCTTATTGGAGAGAGGCGAGGAAAAACATCATTTGCTGACACGATCCTTCAACCGTTGATTATTGATCGAACGGTCCGATTCCACAAACGGGCATGAATTATGGACTTTCCCGGCAAATGATTCGAAAGCCGACATCGTGAATCGGCTGGGCCGCGGCGTAGGGTTGCCGGAACGCCGATCTGGCGCGTCGCGGCCGATTGACCCACGATCCCCCGCGGACGACCTTGCGGTCGAGCGATGGGAGGTCGATTACATCGAAGGATGTACACTTGGGTATGTGTATCGAATCTTCATACTCGCTCGATGTCCACTCGGCGACGTTGCCGTGCATGTCGAAAAGCCCCCAGCGATTCGGCGCGAAAACGCCGACCGGTGCCGAGACCCGCCAATGGTCGTTGAAGCGAATCTCAGCGGGACGCCACGGTGGCAATGCGTTGGGGACATGTGGGTAATCGACCGTATGGTGGGTCGCGTCGGAGAGATTCGCATAAGGGGAGAAGTCGTCGTCGATTCCGCCGTACCAGAGAGGTGAGGTGGTTCCCGCTCGAGCAGCATATTCCCACTGGGCTTCGGACGGGAGGCGGAACGGCTTTCCGGTCCTCTCCGAGAGCCACCGGCAGAAGGCGACCGCCCGTTCCCAAGAGACCCGGACCACCGGTTGTCGGGGCCGATCGAGCCGGTGCCCGCGTTCATATTCCCCGAAGGCGTATTGCTCGCCGGTTTCCAATCCACTGTCGTGGGAGGGATCGAAGCAAGCGAACTGCCGGTTCGTGATCTCGCACCGACTCATCCAAAACGGCTTGTCGATCACCACCTCCCGGGGAGGACGTTCATTGGGATATCCCGACTCCGATCCCATGAGGAAACGGCCCGGGGGAATCCGCACCATCTCAAGTGAGACACCGGGAGCGAGTTCCACGGTGCGTCTGGGGAGCTTTTCCAGTGGAAGATTCGGAGGAGCTGGTTTTTTTCGCTCTTTCGGACGAGACTCTGCGCGAAAGCGTTCTGCTTCGATGGCCTCGCGTGGCGGCAAGGGCGCTGGATCAGTCGGATAGGTGATCGGGAAGGCCGCTTCCGGGTCATGGTCGAGTCCGGCGTAACGGCGATTCATTTCCCGGCGTCTACGACTTCCGTAAGCGACCGCCTCTTGCTTGGAGGAGTTTTCTCCCGCCACCTCGCTCCATGTTCCGTGGGCGGGCGTGTTCAGGTCGATCCAAGTGATGAGCCGATCCCAACCTTCTCGATTGAGTCGCACCCCGTAATGGCCTTGTTGGAGTAGCTGCACGATCAGGCTGGCGTCGGCGTGGTAGGCGTAGGCCGGGAGGAGGTGGGCGTCGCTTTCGAGGGTCGGAGAATAAGCATACTTGTATAATTCTGTATACGAAGCAGGGAAACGCATGTTGAAAGCCGAAGGCACTCGCTGGAGTCGTGTATCGGAAAAATCGGGCAGGGCGTGATTCGGCGACTCGACGTTGTGATTGTGGCATCTTGTGCAGTATCTATCCAGGACCGGTTGGACCTCGCGGAGGAAGGAGAATCCCCGCATCGGCCCGTACCAGGGCTCGATGTTCGAAGGCTCCCGGAGCATCGCATTGGGAATGCAATCGATGGGGGGTGCGGTGTTTTGAGATTCGTGACACCCCACGCAGGAGAGGATTTCGCCGGGGGCCGCGGTGAACCAGCTCCGCATCAGGGCGACCGCTTTCCCCTCGGCGTCGAGCGGTTGGAGTGCGATGGGCATTCCCGCCGGCACGGTGAAATGGGCCGAACCGTCCGGTTCGACCGGCACCGTCCCGACGATCCGTTTCACGTCCCACGGTCCGTCGAAGCCGACTCGGTCCGGTTCCCCGCCGATCTGGTGATAGGTGAATCCGTAACTGATCAGCCTTAGGGCATGAATCGAACCTCGCGGTACGCCCGAGGTGCCGGGACCCCGGTAAACGTCCATCAGAAGGACGGTCGCTTCGCGCGACTCTGGATCGACCCTCGGCGGATGGACGGGGGGACGGGGGTTCGGCCGCAAGGGAATCGGCTCGAGCAACGCCCAACCCGGCTCCTCGCGCAGCAGGACGAAATTATCGTACACATCGACCAGGTAGATGCCCCAGGGAGAGGTCCGGGTCGGTTTGCAGGAGACGAGGAAGTGCTTTTCGCTCAGTGGGTGAGGGTGCAGGAATCGCGGCCAACTGCCGCCGACCAGGCCGTCGAGGATCTTCGGCGCGACCGGCTTCCCGTGCCCGGGAATCCGCTGGACGACCCCCGATGTCTCGTGGCGACCCCGCGCATTGTCGAAGAGGATCAACTCGCCCTGTCGGGGGACGTCGTGATGCCCGCCGACGACCGCCACGAACTTCGTCGGATGATGCGGCACCGCCTTGGGGAAGAACATCGCCGTCGGCCAGAACGAGTTGCTGCCGTAATGTTCCATTTGGGCGGAGCCGTCCGGGTTGGCATGGAACAACAGGCGGGTGAAGGCATGGGCGATGTCGGCATATTCCCAGCGCTGGTAGAGGAGCCGGCCGTCGTTCAGGAGCGTCGGATTCCAGTTGTGATCCTGGTCGTGGGTCAATCGTCGGATCGAGCCATCGCCCTGGCGGAGATACAGATTCGCCACCTGCGACTTACCTCCCAGGCAGGGCACGCCGGTGAACGGTGCGGTCGAAGTGAAGACGATCCGGTCGTCGGGCAGATAGCAGCCGTCGTAGTTGTGGACGTCCGGCTCGTCGATCAGTCGAAGATTCCGCACCCGGCCAGCGGGGAGATCCAACTCGTGCAAACGCCAACATCTCGCGGAGTCGCGCATGGAAAAGAGCAGTCGCCGGGCATCGAAATGCAGATCGACTTGGCCGACGTAACGACCGGGAGGTGGTTGATGGATTGTTTCCGCCTGCGCTTCGGGATCTTTCCACGAGAAGGAGACCAGTTGATTTTCATATCCCGAGACCGGCAACTCCGCGTTGCCGTGAGCGTTCATCAAGAGCCCGAGTTGCTCCTCGCTTCGGCGGATAGCGAGAAGATGCTCGAAATCGAGCAGAGGATTCGCCAGAAGGGCGGTCCGCTGGAGCCGGGTAAACCGGTTGTGGATTTTCGAAAAGTCGGCCGTCGGTCCGAGAGAGTCGTGCTGTTGGCGGAGATCGGTCAGTTGCCGGAGAAATTCCTCCGCTCGAGGATAGCGGCGGGGAAAGCTGTCGGCGAGGTCCTCGATCGCCATCCGCAGAGCGCGCCAGCGGCGTCGCGAGATTCCGGGGATATCCGCGTCGGCCGCGGGTGGGAAGTCGCTGCGGCAGGTGATCGGCCGCCAGCGGGTTGGAGTGGCGAGGTAGACCAGCAGGTTGCGTGTGAGGCGGAGCAGGTTTTCCCGATGCGGGTTATCGCGATCGGCGAAATCGGGGCAACGTCCCCCGAACACGATCACATGCCCTTTTCCGAGGCTGTATTCAACAAGTGGATTCTCATTGCCTTCGGGTGTTCGGGCAAGGAGCATGCCTTCGGCGGGACCGCCCCAGTTGAAGTCGGCCACGGCGCGGCAACCGCCTTCGCTGAGCCGGACGATGCGATCGCGATTGCACGAGAGTCCGTCGAAAACCGGATGCCCCGTTTCCACCGGAACCAGGCCGGCCGGCTCGCGGTAGTTCCCCAAATCGTGTCGCTGGGGACGGATCTCCGTTTCGAGCCGAAGTTGGGCGACCATCGCCAGAGCACCGCCGGAGAGCAATACGCCATGCCCCGTTTCCGCGAATCGGCGAACCGCCGTCAACAGCGGGGCGCGGTACATCGCCGTACGGCGAATCGCATCGCCCTGGTGGTACCACAACACATCGAATGAATCGAGCGAAACCGGGTTGCCTTCGCGATTGCGAAAGGCCGACGGTTCCGACGTCCCGCTCACGCTGTGCGGCAGAAGCAACGTTGCCTGACCGAGCTTTTTCGCCACTTCCCAGGCCGCGCGGTTGTGCGGGCCCATGGCTTCGGGAGAATCGGCGATGGAAAGGAAGCCGATCCGTGGAGTGTCTCGGTGGGGAGATTCGTCGGCCAAGGATGATCCGGCCGAGATACCGATCAGTGCCAATACGAATAAGACGTGTTGAAGTCGAGCCATGAAGCCGGCCTCTGGAAAAGAGGAAAAGGCCGCCTGCTTAGGCGAAGACGACCTCGGTCGTAATGGGTTCGGTCAAGCTTCCTCGACAACTTTCCACTTCCACCGCTCGACCGGCTCCGCGACTTTCGGTCTGATGTCGCCGTGGAAGGTCACTCGGGGCTATTTGATTTGCGCCAGCAGCACGACATAGTTCTTGCCGTACTTCCGGGCGCACTTGGGGCATGTGGTGTAGTAGAAGTAAAGCTCTTTGATCGAGTCGCCCTTTTGTTCCACGAACTGTTTCATCTGCTTGATCCAGCTTTTGATTTCCCGGTAGGGCCCTTCGAAGACCTTGCTCAGAAAGGTACCTGAAAACGCGGTCATGTCAGTGCCGGGGACTTCCTTGGTGACTTCGAAAAAGAGATTGGCTCCCCAGGGAGAGGCTTCATCGGAAAGAATGACCACCTGTTCGGGGACGGCGTCCGCGTCATCGATTTGGAGCAGATTCCGCCGAATGACCGATCCCATATTCAGCGGAATATGGAAAAAGGATTTGACGCGGTCTTTGATGAAGAGCTTTTGCTCCCAGCAAAACCGTTGTTCATCCCAGGGTTCTGGATTGAACGGAGGACAACATTCTTGGGGATCTCCGACATTCATGTTCTGTGTCTCCTGAAGGGCAAGAACGGCGCGACCCAGAGAAAACCCGACGTCTAAGCGCCCTTACGATTTCGCGATTTCGGCACTGTTGGCTTGAATTTTCTTCATCGCCGCGATGATTTGCTCCATGGCGGTCCGCGGGGCCAGGAGCATCGATTGCGACATCGTCACGGTATTCTCGCAGGTCTCGCGATTGCCTTTGAGATCCTGGAAGCTGTCCCGATACTGTTTCAGTCTCTCCGCGCCGAACAATCGCTTGTAACCCCGCGATTCGATCGCTTCGTCGAGGAGACCGTCGTAATACTGTTCCCGATATCCTCCTCCGCAGGGAACTCCTTCGGCGCGGAGTGATCGGATGAACATCGACCGTGAAAGACCGTTGAATTCGTTCGCATCGTAGCGGAACGGGAAGAGATGCCACGCGGGCTTGCTGTTTTCCGGAAGTTTGGCCGGCGTGATTCCCGGAATTTCTTCCATCTGCTCCATGAGATATGCGGCATTGTCCTGACGAATTTTCGTCTCTTCCTTGAGTTTTTCGAACTGCTGCAGGAGCATGGAGCCTTGGTAGTGTTGCATACGGAAGTTGGTTCCTCGGGTGAAGTAACCTCTGCCTTGGTAGTTTCCCGACGATCGTCCGCAATTGTGGTACGCGCTGGCACGATCGATCAGCTCGGCATTCATGCTGGTCACGGCGCCGCCTTCGCCGGAAGGGATATGTTTAGAATTCTGGAAGCTGAAACCGGCGATATCTCCCAGTGTGCCGCATTTTTTGCCTTTGTACTCGGCCAACCAGGCCTGGCAGGCATCCTCCACCACGGCCAATTCATGCTTTTCGGCAATGGCATTGATCGCGTCCATTTCGCAAGGGATGCCGTAGATATGCACCGGCATGATCGCCTTCGTGCGATCGGTGATGCGACTTTCGATCGAAGCAGGATCCATCGTCCAGGTTTCCGGATCGGTATCGGCCATCACCGGAAGTGCTTTGTTCATGAGGATCACGTTGTAAGAAGCGATGAAGGTGAAGGGGGAGACGATCACTTCATCTCCGGCGTCCACGCCCATCACGTAGAGACTGGTGATCAGCGCTGTGGTTCCGCTGGCGGTCGCGACGCATTTTTCGGCACCGAGCAAATCCGCATAAGCCGACTCGAATTCCTGGACCTTCCCCTGGGTACCGCGATACCAGTTTCCACTTCGGAGGATCTCGAGGATTTGCGGTTCCCATTCCCGGCGCCACTCGGGCCAATTCGGCCAGCCCCCGGTATGAATCGGGTCGCCGCCCATGATGGCCGGTTGAGAATTCGGCGCAGAGAAGACCATCGGGGCCCCGAAGGTTCCCAGACAAGAAAGCCCGGCCGTTCCCGCGGAGGCGGCTTGGAGGAAATTGCGTCGCGAAAAATTTTTACTCATGACTCTTGCTCTCCTTTGAAAAAAATAGATGACGGAAGGAACGCCCCGAATAAAAACAGAACAGAGCTGGATTCCAGTGGAGTGATGGGAGGGAATCTGTCCTTCTTGGCGCGATGCCGCCTCGTGACTATTCCTGTAAAAAGGATGATTCCTGCTCGAATCGTGGTGTCCCCGGACTGTCCTCTCCGACATGAAGGCCGGCGTGTTCTCCCGGGAAAGCTGTTCGAAAAGCGCTTTGTATTCATCCGTTTTGTATCATGTTTGCATCACGAAACAGATCACAAAAAAACATTTTATCATAAGTGGCGAAAGAGTGTCAACGATTTCCATCTCCAGAGGGGTGATGATCACCAAAAAAGCATCTGATGGAGCAGGTATTATTTTCGTGACTTGGGAAGGTTCTTCAGATAACGCGAAGGCCGGGAAGTTCGGGAGGAAACGTCTTCCCGGTGCAAATCGCATCATACCCTGAATACTGAATCGTGCTCAACGGCCCGGGTCGTTATTATCTCAGTAAACGCCGAATTCCCAGAGCGTTTCCAGCATGGCCATGATGTTCTCCGGCGGCACATCGGCTTGGATGTTGTGTACCGTGTTGAATACGTAGCCACCTCCCGGCGCCAAAGCGGTGACATTGCGTCGGACGTCTTCCCGCACTTGCTCCGGCGTGCCGTTGGGCAGGATGCCCTGGGTATCGACGCCACCCCCCCAGAAGGAGATGTCTCGACCGAAGTCGCGTTTCAACGCCTCCGGTTCCATTCCGGTCGCTTTGATGTGCACGGGATTGAGAATGTCGACGCCGATTTCGATGAAGTCGGGAATCAGTTCCCGCACATTCCCACAGGAGTGGAAGAAGATGAAGCTCTTCGGTGCGTGGGTTCGAATGATCGAAAAAAGCTCGGCTTGGAGCGGTTTGAGCATCCGGCGATACATGTCGGGACCGACAAGCATCGACTGCTGGGTGCCGTAATCGTCGGCTTCGACCACCACGTCGACCACGTCGCCTAAATCGCTTAGTGCCCCTTCCCAGAACCGGGCTTTGAGTTCCATGATCTTCGCGAGCAGGTGCACGACCGCATCGCTCCCCATGGCGAGGTCCATCATCAGTTGGTCCATGGGACGGAGACGGCAGGCCATTTCGAGAATGCCCGCGCAAAGCCCCCGCAGCACGACGGCATAGCCGTTCTCGCGAAATTCCTCCGCCTGCTTTCGAAGGTCCTCCCAGCGTCGGGGATCGTCCGCTTCGGGCCACGAGAGCGAGTCGACATCTTCCTTACGGAGGGAGGTTTCCGAAAGGGGACTTTCGCTCAGGCTGAAATAATAGCCGTTTGCTTTGGGTCGTCGGTATTTGCACTGCCACTCGTCGATGAAAACCCATGCATCGTCTTCTTCGATCGGCTCGATTCCCCAGTTGACGCTGACCCGGGGGAAGAGTCCTCGAGTATCAACCCCGATCCTTTCCGCCAAATCCTCATGGGGGACGCACACCTGTTGCACGACATCCATCGTTTTCGGCTCCGCCGGAGGCAGCCCCATATGCGCACGCAGATTCGCGTAAGCGATGTTGCTGATGGCCGTGACTTGCGTGGAGGAGAGATCGAGCGGAACCCGATCCGGCTCTTCACGACGAAGCGCTTTCAGAACACGTTTCCGTGAAGTCATTTCAACAGCAGACATCGACGACGCTCCTCGAAAGGGGAAGGGATAGGCGGCAAAAAGGAATGATGGAAGACGAATTCGTGCTCGAGAAGCCTTCTGACGGCACCATTGGAATCGCGTGCCGCACATTCACCACGATCGGCAGCGATTATACCAAAAACCGGTGGAAGGAGTCAACGGACCCGGACGGCATGACTATATTGAAATGAGGGGCCGGCTGTCGTTATAATCAACGGTGGTTCTATGGTTTCCTCGACTCCAAATCTTGCTGGAAGCGACGTACGATTGATGCGGACGTGAATCCTTCCAGCGGGCGTCGCAGGGCGTGCGAGGAATCCCGTCCCCGTCACCAAATTCTCCGGTCGGAATGAACCGGATCAGCCATCGCAAGAAAGGAAGATCATGAGACCTTCACCGCCTAAAAAAAGTTCTGAGAAACGCATTGCCCGTCGTGGCTTTCTCGCCGCCGGCGCCGCCTCGGTAGCCGGAATCGGCTCTATTTCCTCCCATGCACGGGCTGCCGAAGCGAAATCGGCGGCGGTAGTCACTCCCCCGGAAGGCAAACGAATTCTCCTTTCCTGCAAACTGGGGATGATTCCGGCCAAGGAAGGCGGGAAGGAGCTGACTCTCGCCGCACGCTTGACGATGGCCGGCGAGGCGGGGTTCGACGGCGTCGACCTCGACCAGGCCGCGAACCATACGCCGGAAGAAGCTCGGGCCGCCGTCGAGGAGTCCGGAGTCTTCGTCCATAACGCGATCAACCACGCTCACTGGAGCAAACGACTGACCAGTCCCGATCCGGAAATTCGTGCCCAGGGAGTGGCGAACATCGAACATTGCATTCGCGTCAGCCATGCCGCCGGGGGATCGGGAGTGCTGATCGTCGTCGGTTCGGCCAATGATGGTCCCGAACAAGAGATCACGGAACGCTGTCGCCGGGAGATCCGAAAGCTGTTGCCGCTCTCGGCGGCGCTGGGGCAGCCGATCTTGATCGAAAATGTTTGGAACAAGATGTTCTACGACCATGATGCCCCGCCGGAGCAATCGGCCGAAC
The DNA here is from genome assembly GCA_964632505.1 of uncultured Planctomycetaceae bacterium. Taxonomy (GTDB): domain Bacteria; phylum Planctomycetota; class Planctomycetia; order Pirellulales; family Thermoguttaceae; genus CAZWCE01. The sequence goes on from CAZWCE010000001.1 coordinate 577,471, forward strand.
GGTTCATCGAATTCGTCGACAGCTTCAACAGCCACTGGGTGGGCATGTATTTCGATATCGGCAATCACTGGAAGTACGGCCGGCCGGGGGACTGGATCCGTGCGTTCGGGTACCGGTGCGTCAAACTCGATGTGAAAGGTTTCAGTCGCAAAGAGGATAAGTTCACCGACATCGGTGAGGGCGATTTGCCCTGGGGTGACGTCCGCAAGGCGCTGAAGGAAATCGGATTCACCGGCTGGGCCACCGCCGAAGTGGGAGGAGGGAACGTCGAGCGATTGACCAAGGTCCGAAAGCAAATGCAGGACGTTTTCGACCTGTAAGCAACAATCCATTTGAAGGATTTCCGGCGAATCGTTTTGTAGAAGATCCTACGACAAAACCGGTTCCGTCTCAGAACGTGTTTTGAAATTGCGTGATTGAAGAAAAAATGCTACGACTCCACC
>CAZWCE010000002.1:0-93302 GCA_964632505.1 uncultured Planctomycetaceae bacterium
ATTTCTAAACCGACACCGACTTTTACCATCCCCCATTCGCTTGTTTGAGGGCTAGTCCGACGAAAAGGCTTCCGAGGATATCTCCACCTGAAGATGATTCCCGGAGCCTCCCGGGCCGCCATCGAGGACGCCCTCTCTCTGGCGAGCACCGTCTCTCTGAATATCGAGGTTCCCGGTGCGGAGCATTTTCGCAACGTGTGTGGAACGAAACGCTATCTGGAGGATGTCATCCAGCCGATGCAGTGGATTCGCGACCTCACCACCCGCGGCGCTCCTTTCGAGGGTATCAAGCAGACGACGCAATTTGTCGTCGGCGCGGCCGACGAGGTCGACCGGGAAATCGTCCGCTATACCGGCGCGGCCTATGAGCGATTGCACTTGAATCGCGTCTACTTCAGCGCCTATCAGGAAGTGGTCGGCTCGGACCATTCCGACGGCGATCCGCAAGAGGTCGTCACGAGGAATCACTCTCGGCTCACTCGGGAACATCGGCTCTATCAGGTCGATTACCTGCTGAGAACTTATGGCTTCTCGAAGGACGAAATCCCCTTCGACGATCGGGGAAATCTGGACCTCCAGACCGATCCGAAAGAAATGTGGGCCCGGTGTCATCCGGAGTTTTTTCCCGTGAACGCCCAAACCGCCGACAAAGAGCAGTTATTGCGTGTTCCCGGGCTCGGACCGGTGACCGTCCGCCGAATTTTGGAGATTCGAAAGCATGGCGGTCGCATTCGTCGGCTCAGTGATATCGGCAAAGTGGGGGCCCTGCTGAATAAGGCCCGGCCGTATCTTCGTTTTTCGTAGGTGCCTTATTCTCCCTGACAGGGCGATATTGAGGCATTGGGGTTAGACTTTTTGCCCCTGGTCATGTTATAATTATATTCCACCGGAGTGTGGGTTCTTCTTGCTCTTCGCTACGATTTCTCAAACATTCGGATTTTCCCATCATCACCGAAGGAGTCTCATCATGTTTCGACATTTCTTTTGGATCGGCCCCCCTTTGCTCCTTTTTCTCCTTCTGATCGGCTCCCGCGCCGTGGCGGCGGAGCGACCGAATGTGATTTTCATACTCACCGACGATCAGCGATGGGACATGCTCAGTTGTCAGGGACACCCTTTCCTGGAAACCCCGCATCTCGACCGCATCGCCGAAGAGGGAGCGATCTTCAAGAACGCCTTCATCACGACTTCCCTTTGTTCCCCGAGTCGGGCCTCCTTCCTCTCGGGACTCTACGCCCATTCGCACGGCGTGATGAACAACTTCACCGATTATCCTACCGATCTGGAGAGTTTCCCCCGGGTCCTCCAACGCGACGGCTATCATACCGCCTACATCGGCAAATGGCACATGGGCGAACAAAGCGACGCCAAAAGGCCCGGTTTCGATTACTGGATCTCTCACAGCGGACAGGGCAAGTATTTCGACACGGAATTCAACATCAACGGCTCCCGAAAGGTGGTCCCCGGGTACTATACTCACGTGGTCACCGACATGGTGATCGACTGGTTGCGGAATCGGCGTGCCCAAGAGAAACCGTTTATGCTGATTCTCGGCCATAAAGCGCCGCACTGTCCGTTTACGCCGGAGAAAAAATACGAGAATCTTTACGAGGAGGTCGAAATCGGCTATCCCGATTCGGCGTTCCACCTGGAGGATAAACCGGACTGGATCAAACAGCGCATCGACACCTGGCACGGTATTTACGGGCCGTTGTACGGCTGGCGCGAAGATTTTCCCGATACCAGCCCCGAGGGTGTGGATCGGTTCGCGGCGTTCGTTCGGGCATATGCCGCCTCGATCAAATCGGTCGACGACAGCATCGGAGATTTGCTCGCGGCGCTGGAAGAGGACGCCCTTCTCGACGAGACGCTCATCGTCTTCGCCGGCGATAACGGCATGTTTCTCGGCGAACACGGCATGACCGACAAACGCACGATGCACGAGGAGAGCATCCGGATTCCCTTGCTGGCCCGCTATCCCAAACTCATCCCTCAGGGGACGGTCGTCGAGCAGATGGTGCTGAATATCGACGTGGCTCCCAGTATTCTCGACATCTGCGAAGCGCCGCCGATGAAAGAGATACACGGCATGTCGTTCCGGCATCTGCTGGAAGGCGAAACCGACGATTGGCGCGACAGTTGGTACTACGAATACAATTACGAAAAACAGTTTCCCTACACGCCGAATGTGCGGGGCGTGCGGACCGATCGTTTCAAATACATGCATTATCCTCCCGGCGACGGCGGTCCCCACGAGCACATGGCCGAGCTCTATGATCTGAGCATTGATCCGGAGGAATTAAACAACTTGATCGAAGACCCTCGCTATGCCGATACGGTCGAGCGACTGAAACAAGAATTGAAACGGCTCAAGAAGGAATCCGGGGCCGTTCCCGATAAAATGCCGATCGACGAAGGCATCAAAAAGGAACTGCCGGAGGAATCGATCCGGTAGCCCGATCCTGTCTCGAAAATCGACCGCTTTCCATCGGATGGTCTTTTTTCGGGATTTCTATTTCCCCAAAGAATGAAATGAATCGAGGAGTTTATGCGGATAGCGCTCGCCTACAATCTACGAACGGAAGAAAGCGAAGAGCAAAGCGAACTGTATCGTCAGGATGAAGTCGACCGACTCGTCGAGGCGATCTCTTCATTAGGACACGAAGTCGTCCCGGTCGAGGTTTCGGGCATTCCCAAGGAGATCGTCGAGCGGATCGTCGAGGCAAGACCGACGCTCATCTTCAACGTCGCCGAAGGGGATCCCGATTTGGGACCTGTCCGCGAGGCTTATTATCCCGCCATTTTCGAGCAACTCGGCATCCCCTACACCGGCGGCGGTCCTTCCCTCCTGCAGGTCACGCTCGACAAACGATTGACCGAACAACTTCTCGACGTTCGGGGCATCCGGTGTCCCCGGGGCATCATGCTCAACAAGGACAATCGGGAATTGCCCGAAGACATGCCCCTGCCGCTCTTCATCAAACCCAATTATGAAGGCACCAGCAAGGGGATCTATCAGGATTCGGTCGTCGAAACCCGCGAAGAGGCGGAAGAGATGATCGAGAAGATCGTTGAGGAATATCCCGCCGGGGTCGAGGTTTCCCAATATATCTCGGGACGGGAAATCACCGTTCCCTTTCTCGAGGAAGTCCCTGGGCGTTTCCTCTATATCGTCGAACACGATTTGAGTGAAACCGAAGGGAAATATGCCATCTATGACTACGAACTCAAACAGACCGATGAGAACGTGAAGTTCATCTGCCCGGCCGAGTTCGAAACGGAGGTTCGCAACGATATTCTCGAACAATGCGATCAAGTGCTCAAGGCGATGCCATGCCCCGATATGGGGCGGATCGACTTCCGAGTGGATGAGAGCGGGACCCCCTATTTCCTCGAACTGAACGCCCTCCCGCGTCTGATGCCGGATGGATCGCTCATCATCGCGGGAAAAGAAGCAGGATACAGCTTCGAAGAGATTCTCGATCGCATCATCCGATCGGCGGCCCGTCGATATGATTTGTCCATCGAACGGGAAAAACCGGAAGATTACCTGTCTTCCAAAAAACGCAAAACGGCGCGGGAATCCGGCTTGGTGATCGGGTATTATCCCCCCGGCAAATGGAACGCCATCACCGATGTTCCGGGCGTGAAAGTCGGTCATGTGACCCATGAGGTCGACGATGTTCCCTCGCCGGACAACGACCATGAAAAGACGGCGATTCGCACCGGCATCACGGCGATCGTTCCTTCCGATAACGATCTGTTCAACAACCATTTCGTCTCGGGCGGCTTCGTCCTGAACGGTATCGGCGAGATGTCCGGTTTGACCCAGGCGATGGAATGGGGTTGGATCGAAACGCCGATCCTGCTGACCAACACGATGTCGCTCGGGGCGGTGCACAGCGGCATCATTCGTCATATGATCGCCGAACACCCGGAACTGGGACGCAAAGTGGAAGTGATCATTCCGATCATCGCCGAAACGAACGACGCCTTCTTGAACGATGTGCGTCTTCATCCCAACACACCGGAGTGTGCGATGGAGGCGATCAAGAAGGCGGAGAGTGGCCCCGTGGAGCAAGGTTCCATTGGAGGAGGCACGGGGATGATCTCCTTCGATTTCGCCGGCGGCATCGGCACCTCTTCGCGAGTGCTTCCTGAAAAAGGAGGAGGTTACACGATCGGCGTATTGGTGCAATCGAACTTTGGAAAACTGCACAACTTGACGATCGATGGAGCCGTCGTCGGACGGGAATTGGATCCGCTCTATCCATACGACATGCGTCGCGGCGAGTCCTTCGGTTCGGTCATCGTCATCATCGCCACCGATGCCCCGCTTCTCTCGGTCCAGCTCGACCGAATCGCCAAGCGGGCCGCCCTCGGGCTCGGTCGCGTCGGAAGTTTCGCCGCTTCCACCAGTGGCGAAATCATCTTCGCCTTCAGCACCGCCTGCGGTACTTCCCGAGAAGCGAAGGAGAATGAAACCACCTTGAACTTGAACTTCCTGACCGATCCTCACATCAATTATCTCTATGAGGCGATGATCGAATGCACCGAAGAGGCGGTCCTGAATTCCATGTTCTGCTCTTCCGGCCAAACGGGACGAAAGGGACGAGTCTCGCCCGCCCTCCCGGTGGAAACGGTGCTCCGGTTGCTCCAAAAATAGCAGCTTCCTAGAGAATCACTCTACTCCCATCAAAAAAAGCGGAGGGCCGAATCACGACCCTCCGCTTTCTCTTTTTTCACGTTTATCGCACACCTCGGCGATCTTTTTAGAGACACCGCATGTAGGCGGTCAACGCTTGCTTCTCCTTCGGATTCAAATCCAACTCCAGTACCAGATTGAAGAACTCGACGGTGTCTTCGAGCGTCATCAAGCGTCCATCATGATGATACGGAGGAGAATCCTTGATGCCTCTGAGCGTGAACGTCTTGATCGGACCGTCGGGCATCATGTAATGGTCGTTCGCCATGGTCGGTTCATAAAAACGCTCCAAATGCAAGTCGTGCATCTGATGGTCGAGAAAAAACGGCGGCTGGTGGCACGCCGCACACTTCCCTTTGCCGTAGAAAACATCCTGCCCCATCAGCTCCAAATCGCTGGCCTTGTCCTTTTTCAGGTAGCCCAGTTCGTCGAGTTTGGGGGCGGGAGGAAAATCGAATATGTTCTGCATCTGCGCCATCATGGCGACCTGACTTGCACGGTCGGGAAGATTCACGCCCTTTTTGGCGGCGATGACATGATCGCCGTCGAAATACGCGGTCCTCTGTTCGAATTCCGTGAAATCCTCAATCGAACGGAGCGAACGTTTCGAGCCGTGGATCTGCTGATTAAACATGCCGCGCAAACTCACCGTATCCAAACGCAGGCGATGCGATTGCGGACGGGTGTCCGGGTTCAAGTGAAACGCTGCGTTCGTATGGCCGTTGACATGACAATCGAGACAAGAAACGCCCAAGCTCGGCTCAACCACTTTGCGGTCTTCCGTTTGGTTGAATTGCTGCTGAGGGAAGGGGGTCAGCAGCAAACGCATTCCTTCCATTTGCACGGGCGTGAGGATTCCCTCGAACAGCTCATAGTAATTCTTGATCGAGAGGACTTTCCCTTGGGAAACGTCGCCGAGATCGGGACGCGTGGTCAAATAGATCGGCGGCGGAAATTCCGGCGTCATATGATCGGGCAAGTCGAATTTGATGTCGAATCGCTCCAGATTCCGGGATTCTTTTTGACGCATCGCATCGATCTGGTTTTTCGGAAAGACTTGTCCGCCGGTCGAATGCTTCGCATGGGGGAGAGGACGAAAGCCCATGGGGAAGAGATTCCGCTTTTTAATTTCCTCGGGCGACATTTTCGAAAGATCTTCCCAGGAAACTCCTTGCGGCAGCTTGACTCGAACGCCTTGCTGCACCGGCTTACGGCCCGCCGACATCATCACGTCGGAAGGTTGATTGCGAAGATCATATCGCGAATGAAGCAACTGCTTGTGGCGCTCTTGGAACTTCGGCGCCATCGCCGCGTCCTTGGCCATGGTCTGGGAAAAATCCTCTTCCACCACCACGGGAAGATAGGTATTCCCTTTCGGCTCCATTTTTTTTCGTCCTTGCTGAGCGAGAGCCGTGCTTCCCGACGACAGTAGAAGGGTAACGGCCAACAACAGCGCCCAGGGACGCATGGAACGAAAGTGGGAAAAACAACACAACAACTTTTTTTTGGGTATCATTCTATGACTCGTCTGTTTATGGGGGTGTGTCTCGAAGACGATCGAGACGGGAGAAAAAAAAGCTCGCCGCGGAGGCGTCGAGCTACATGGTTTTTGTTTGGTTTTATTGGTTCGTGGATTGATGTTCCGTCATGCCGATGGTAACCCACTGTCGAGCTTCATTCATTTGGGAAGGCTCGAAAAAACGAATTTCCGCGGTGGTGAAAGGTTTGCAAAACGAAGCCATTCCTTTCTCCCACTTCTTATCGCCGACCATGGCGAGGCGTTCGATGTCGCTGAAATGCTTCAAATCCAGAATGATATCATCCCATAGCGCACCGGCGTCCCAGCCGTGAAAATCCTTCATCTCGACCAGCAATCGAATCTTTCCGTGCCTCCGGATCTGTTCCTCAAATTCCGGGGTGAAGCGTTCGTAATCATCTTTCTCCAACTTCTCGGAGAGGACGACATGCATCAGCTTTCCGTCCGCTTCTTTGTGCATTTGGACACTCATTAGTATCAGTATTCCTTTCTCAACGGGTGTTTTGAATGGATCAACAACCTCCTGAAGCTACTTGTTCTGCATCTGCCGTGCCAAAAACCAGGCTACGTCGAGAGCATTTCGGGAAGGAAAGTCATAAGTACTTGAATTGAAAGACCTTGGAAAGATGAAACACGAAGGATGCACAAAAGCCGTGTTGCATGCCGCTGGAGATGGGTGCGTGCCGGGCTTTCATCTTGAGTGCTCCCCGACCACCTCATTTCATCCTCGAACATCCGTGAATCATTGGACATTCAAGATGTCCGGCACCGTGACGTCCACAAACGCTTTCATTTATTTTGTGCCGAAAATAAACCTGAACACTACGAATGATGTCGGAAGCAGTCGCGTTCTTGTTGGAATTCAATAAACCACCTACCAGAAGAAGTATCGTGAAAATGGTCACCGGGCACCAATGAAAACCGTACCGATGATTGCCGTGGCCTCCACGATCTGAAACGCACTCTTGGGGACATGTCGCCCCCCACCGAAAAGGGTGGCCCCTTTCCAATGCCAAAACCTTGTCTAATACGCATAAACCATTTACAACAATGGGTTTACGCGCATTCGGTTCTTAAAGGGGTTGATAATCAATGCACATCGCTTACAATGAGTGAATCACTGGAAACAAAACAAGCGCGACGAATTGGCTGATAATCTTGCGTTGAGCTTATTCACTCAGCAGTGGGAACTCCAACATGCCCAAAAAGAAATCCCGTATTCTGGTCGTCGATCAGGATCGTCAGAGTATCGAAACGATAGAAAGTACACTAAAGGAATCCGAATTTGAAGTCATCTCCACCTCTTTAGCGAGCGAAGGACTGGAGGTGATCTCCAACGGTCAGCAAATCGATGTCTGTTTGCTCGACCTCTCTCTACCGGATCTATCCGGCGGAGAAGTCATGGAAAAATTTCTCGACGCCGAGAAAAAGCTTCCTATTATCTACTTGACTGGCGAACACAGCAGCGACGCGGCGATCGAGATGATCCAGAAGGGAGCATTCGACTATCTGATCAAGCCTCTCGACGTGGAACGTTTCTCCGAGGCGATTCGAAAAGCGCGGGATCTACATCAGCGGATGCGGGTTCCACTGGCCATGCCGCAGGACACGACGCCGGAAGAATCTCGAGACTTGATCATCGGTGCCAGCCCAAAAATGCAGGAGGTTTACAAGGATATCGGACGGGTCGCTTCCCAAGATGTGACGGTGTTGATTTATGGGGAAAGCGGGACGGGCAAGGAACTCGTTGCCCGTTCGATCCATCAACACAGCGACCGGGCGGAAAAGCCGTTCGTGACGGTCAACTGTGCCGCGATTCCCAGCTCCCTTCTGGAAAGTGAACTGTTCGGTCACGAAAAGGGCGCCTTCACGGGAGCATCCTATCGGCGTATCGGAAAATTCGAGCAATGCGGGGACGGCACCATCTTTCTCGATGAAATCGGCGATATGCCGATAACGCTCCAGACGAAGATCCTCCGCGTGCTCCAATCGCAGGACTTCGAGCGGGTTGGCAGCAATGAATCGATTCGTAGCCAAGGCCGCATCCTCGCCGCAACGAATCGCGACCTGGAGACGATGGTCTTGGAAGGCTCTTTCCGTGAAGACCTCTATTTCCGCCTTCGGGGATTTGTCATCGCACTCCCTCCTCTCCGCGAACGGGAAGGTGATCTGGATCTACTGGTGCAGCATTTTTTGGCGAAGTTCGGTCGAGAATTGGAGTCCGAGGTCTCCAGCGTCTCGGAGCAGGTCATGGAGAAGCTCCGAAACCACGATTGGCCGGGGAACATCCGGGAACTCGAAAACGTGGTGAAACAGATGCTGATGCAAGCGAGCGGACCCGTCTTGATTGCCGATTTCCTCCCGAATCTCGATTTCATGCACCCGGGCCAGATCTCCGATTCCACGCATGCCGTTCCCGAACCACATTCCCTGGAAAGTTTCATCGAAAAACGCATCCAGGAACAATCGGAGGACCTCTATGCCGAATCAGTCGAGAACTTCGAGCGATTCCTTTTGACACGGGTCCTCAAGGAAGTGGGAGGCAACCAGTCCCGGGCGGCCAAAATGCTGGGGATCACCCGGGGGAGCCTGCGAAACAAAATTCGAGCGTTGAACATCGAGATCCGTCAGGTGATCGAAATGCAGGATTCCTGAATCGAAGCGTCGCCGGCGTGTTTGCCGTTTCCCGAGGGGATCTTACAGCATCGGGCGAACATCGTGCCCGAAGGTTGGAAAGACCAACAAGGTCCCTTTCATTTGGGTCGCCGTGATCCGATGAGCCATCGCCAGCGTGAAGAGATTGATCGTCTCGGCGGCATCCGGCCCCAACAAGTGAGCGCCGAGGATTTCATCGCTCCGGTGATCGACCAGTATTTTATACCGAGCATGTCGGGCGCCGACTTTCTTCATCGAATGGTCTCTCGAACGATCTCCCTGGAGCACCTCGAAATCGAGCGACTGCTCGCGCGCCTCTGCCTCGTTCAAGCCCACTTTCGCTAACCCGGGTACGGTGTACACCGCCGTCGGGACCGGACCGTATTCAGGCTCGAATTGGTTCCCTTCCATGAGATTCTTGGCTACGATTCGGCCGTCGTGACTGGCCACGGGAGAAAGGGGCGGTGCGGGGGAATCGACGACATCCCCGGCCGCGTAGACCCGTTCGTTCGAGACGCTTTGAAGATAGCGATTGACCTGAATCCCAGCGTCGCTGTATTTCACTTCGGCCGCATCCAGCTCCAGGCTTTCTACATTCGGAACCCGACCTGCTCCGTGAATCGCCCGATCACAAGGAAGCGTTTCCTTTTGGCCTTCTTCACTTTCCAACTCCGCCACGAGAGAACCGTCGTCCTGTTTCTCGAGCTTGCTGACTTTGGTCTTCGTGCGAATGTCGATTCCCAATTCACGAGATCTTTCCATGAGTGGCTCCACGAGCTCTTCCTCGAACGCGAGCAAGGGACGATCGGCCATTTCGACGATCGTGACTTCCGCTCCCGCACGTGCAGCCACATGTGCGAATTCCAATGAGATGTAGCCGCCGCCCACCAAAAGAAGCCGCTGGGGCAGTTGCTCGTATTCAAGAAAATCGTCGCTCGTCTCCAGGAATTCCTCCCCGGGAAAGCCGATTTTCGCGGGCACCGCCCCCGTGGCGATGACGAATTTCTCACTGGCTATTTCTTGCCCGTCGACGGCCACTCGATCCGGAGCGACAAACTTCGGGGAGCCGTGGAATTGTCGGATTTCCATCTTATCGAACATGTGTTCTTTGTAGGAGGAAATCGGATCGGTGAATTTCTTTTTGAATGCCATCAATTCGGGCCATTCGATCCGGGCATCCTGCGCCCGCACTCCCTTTCCCTCGACGCGTTCGATCCAATCGATGAGCTCTCCGAAGCGGACCAGGACCTTTTTAGGATTGCATCCGCGAAGTGCACAAGTTCCACCAAACGGTCGGGGATCGACCACCCCGACTTTCCAATCGGCGTCTCTGCATTTCGGCACGATGCGCGTCGAGGCGGGGCCGGTTCCGAAAACCAGAAGATCGAGTTTCTCCATACGAGGTTCCCTTCATGTTCACAGTCATCAAAAAGTGGCATTGCCACGAATCGCAAATAATCCAATCCGGAAGAACACCGGCCATCAATATCGAAACACAGCGGCGACGGGAGCATCGTCCGGCATCGTTTCCTTTTCGACGAGGAACACATTCTCTCCCTTGAGGAAGGTGTGAAGTGTCGCCAGATCGAGGAGGTCTTCGCATCCCGGCTCGGCCGACTCGGTGAGTTTCACCTGGTCGGTCTCAGGGTCGAAGCGGCCCCATTGGTGGGCATCGGCAAGAACAAACAGCGAATCGGTCCGCCCCTGATTTGCGGCCGGAACGATCTCTCGGATGTCGGAAGAAACCTTTTCGCTCTGTCGGTTGGCGAGTTCATGATAGAGCCCGACGGTCTCCTCTTGCTTTTTTAGGAAAACCGGCTCAACGAGTTTCCAGGCCTCGGCGTGGAGTTCTTCCGCTCTCTTCTGATCCGGATTTCCTTCGATGAACTCATCAAGGAGATGGCGATAATGATTCGCTTTTCGGAAATGGCCGAAAAGGTGTTCCACCCCTGCGAAGACCAAAGGAGCTCGCTCCTCGCTGAGAATCTCGCAGAGACCGTTGTCGATGGCCTGAAAAAAACGCATCAGATTCGATTTGCCGTCGTCGATGCCGACTCCCTGGCCATGAAAGATCGCCCGGCGCTGACCTCCACCGGCCGACTCCCCGGTCCGACTGTGGAATTGCAATTGCGATTCCGGATCATCGGCCCGTAAGATCTCGGCAAGTGAACTCGGAATCTTTTTCAAGGCAACATCATGAATCCGGTGGCGGGTCGCCTGGAACAATCGGACCTGATTCTGGCTCACGGCAAGCAGATAAAAATGCCCTTCCACGGAGAATAACGGCAGAAGCGGCTTCAAATGGAACCGATCTCCCGCCAGCGACAACTCCGAAAAATCGAGGGGGACGCGAAAGTAACGCATTTGCCGGGGATCAAAAAACAATGCAAGACCATCGCTTTGATACTGCCAGAAAAGATCGTCGTGGATCAATTCATCGGCCGGTTTCAAAAGTGTCCTGGCATCGGCGGCGCGCCATCCCAGTTCCACCAGTTGCTTCTCAGCATCCTTGACGGCGTTTTTCAGCCGGATGGGCCCCTCGGCGGTTTCTTCCCCCGCTCGAGCGGTCGGCATATATATCGAAACACAACCTTCGTTTTGCTGTTGCATCAATTCGGTAAGTTCATGCTTTTCAATGATATCCATCTTGTAGCTTATCCTTTCCTCGATCCTTTGGCTTCTCTGATCGATGTCTGAGCTTCTATCATCATTTCCCTACAAGACCTGCCGATAATGAAGCATCACGATCGGCACGCATCCCGTCGCGTGCGCCGCCACATCACAAATCGTACTGCATCTCTCGGGTCATTTGCAGTTGTTGGAGAACCTGCAACTCGAAAGTCGCCAACTCCTCCACCAACCCACTGGCAAGCGGCGAATGGATCTTTTCCGCTACCGTTTTCAGCATGGCGACGATCTCTTGATGAAGTTGGATCGTCTTTTCCGGAAAATGTTCTTGCTCGTGTTCGGCCGCGTGCCGGAGTTCCGCTCTTACCCGTTCCAGATTATCGGTGGGGATGAATTGCACCCAACTGCCGAGTGCATCGATCCGTTCATCTTTGGCGAGTGCTTCGAGACGCCCGAACGTCGGATTTTCCTTCTCGCGTATCGACTGGGCGAGCATGGCTAGGCGCTCCTCGGCACGTTCCGCCGTCTCCTCGCACAACTTCGCGGTTTCACGATGGATGTCGATCAAGTACCGCAGAAGCTCTCGTAGTTTTCGAAACGTCATTGGAGATGCCTGCCTTTCATGTTTTACTTAGCGTCTCGTGAAATGTGAACCGAAAAGAACCTTAAGAGTTCGTCTCGGGACATGTCAAAGCGCGAACCGGAGGGGCACATCTCCTTCGAACAGGAATTGTCTCGAATACAGGGACATGCCGGCCTGGAACCACCGGGTGGTGTCGTCGATGACAAAGGAACATCGAGGCATATTTGATGCCAAAGCCATTCTTTTTTGCCGGAGCGGAAAGAAGGATTTGCGAATTCCTAGTAAATCCTTGCATACAAGAGGTATAAGTAATAAAAAGATGGCGATTTTTACCCGATTCAAGGTGGTTTTTTTCTCAAACGAATTGGAGATCCGGCGATCAGGTTGGCACAATTGCCACCACCGGTCCCATTGACGAAAGCTTTTCTGGCGAGGGATTGCGTGGGAAAAGGCGTCGTTTTGCAGTGAGAAGAAGATATACTAGAATAAGCGGAAAAAGGGATTATGGGGTACGGATCGTGTGTGAGGCAGATCGCCCGTCAATGTTTCGTCGTTGCAAGAGAATACAAGAGAGATAGGGAAGATCGATGAAATTCGCCGAAACGACTTTTCGTTGGCTCGGCAGGGGGATCTTGCTGTTCACGATTCTTCTGGCTCCTTGGTGCTTGGGAGGTGTTTATCCCATCACACAATACTGGCTGACGATCGGGGTGACGGCGGCGCTCGGCTGTGCCGCGGTGGCAGAGCTCTTCGCTCCCTCGTCGCGGTGGAGAATTCCCGGCATCGTCCTGCCGGCGGTGGTTGCCTTGGGGATCGGTCTGTTTCAGCTCCTCCCGCTGGAACCGCCTTTGCGACAAACGATCAGCCCTTGGATCGCCCACTGGGACGCCACCCTAACCGCGGAAGAGAGTGATACCGATCGGAAGGTGCGGGAATTCCTCGAACTACCTCCGCTGGCCGAAAGACAGCCGATTTCAGCGAATCCCGCCGCAACAAGATATGGCCTGGCCTACTTTTCCATGGCGCTGGGGGCGCTGGTGGGAGGAATCTTTCTCTTCCGCCGGAAACGTTCGCTCATTCTGTTGATCACCGCGGTGAGCATCAACGGGGGTGCCGTCTCGCTGTTTGCGATCATCCAAAAATTAACATGGAACGGCCGTATCTATTGGATGCTTCAGTCTCCAGGAGATGAATCCTTCAGTATGGGCCCCTTCATAAACCGGAACAACGCCAGCGGCTTCTTGTTGATCTGCCTGGGGTGTTCTCTCGGATGGCTCCTGTACTCTCTGAATCAAAGCCATGTGATGCGATTGGAAAAAAAAGCCGCAACGAGAAGACCTCGCCATTTCGGTTTTTTCGATCGGCTTTCGATGATGCATCCGGGCCATTTTGCTTTGATTCTCCTTTTCGGAGGCATCGCCGGGGGCATCCTCTCCAGTGTATCGCGAGGAGGGAGCTTGTCGATGTGCGTGGCGATTGCGACCGTCGCCGCCGTGTTGGCGCTCATCACGAGAAAAGCTTTTTGGAGCACCGTCATGCTCGTGATGTTCGCCGGCGGCATCTTTCTGCTGTTTTGGATCGACTGGGATCAGCAGCTCGGTGAGCGTCTGGAAACGATGACTCAATCCGATATTCTTCAAGAAGATAATAATTTGCGTCTATTGAACTGGTCCGATGCCCTCCACGTGGTCCCCGAGTCGCCCTATGTGGGCAGTGGGTTGATGACTTACGAATACGTCTATCGTCCTTACCAAGATGTTTACATCTTCCGTCGTTTCGCCCATGCGGAAAACTTCTACGTCCAGACGTTGGTGGAAACAGGGTACTTCGGTTTTTCGATGCTGATCGTCGGCTTGATTCTGATGTTCACATATCTGATTCGTTTGATGCGTAGTTCCGAATCGTGGCACAAAGTGCTCGGAATTGCGGGGCTTTTTGTGCTCGTCTCTCAAATGAGCGCCTCGATGTTCGATTTCGGTCTCCATCTTCCGGCGAATCTACTTACGCTTTCGGTGCTTGTGGGAGGAATCGCGTCATTGAGTCTCAACATCGATTCTCGAAGCCGGAATGCGTCTTCCGGCGAGCCTCTTGATCGTGTCGCTTGGCTTTGCCGTGCTCTCTTCCCGGTGGCGATTCTCACCCTCTGCGTCTTCGCGGTGAGGGAACTCGACCAAAAAGCAGCCGCCGACCGGGCACGACGCCAAGCTCGCTCCGTGACGCGGGCGATCGAAAAATCCGCCGAGGCGAACTTCGAAAGCGACGACCCCGTCACCGATCAGGAGATCGAGAACGCCCTGGAAGGGATCGAGCACGCTTTGAAACAACGTCCTGACGATGTTTGGCTGCATATCCATGCCGCGAAGTTGAGGATGGAACAATATCGCCGGGCGGAATTGCAAGAGAACATTGCCCCCCAGGGGGGAATGCCTCAGACGGGACCGACCCCTTTGACGATATTCCACTGGTCACAACTCTACCATCAATACGGCCTTGAGGAACCACTCGATCAGTTGCGGAAGAACACCAATGTTCAGAAGTATGTGGTTCCGGCGATGCGGCATGCCATTTTGGCCCGACGAGCTTGTCCTTTTCTGGAAATGCCGCACCATCTAATCGCTCAACTTGTGGGGTTGGTGGGCTCGCCGCAAGAGTATCGGCGACATCTCGACCGCGCGATTCTGGCTTATCCCAGCGACCCGGATGTGCACCTTCTCTCGGGCATTTTGCAATATGCCGTCGGCGATATCATACAAGCGGTCGAGCATTGGCGAGCCAGTCTTCGGCAATCGACCGTCCATCGCGAGCAAATTCTCCAACTCGCCGATCCTCAGGGACAGGCCGTCCCGGAATTCCTCGATCGTCTTTTTCCCGACGACCCCCATTTGCTTTTAGGTCTGGCGATAGGTCATTACCGGGAAAATCAGGAAGCGAAAGAACTTCTCCTTCATCGCGCGGCAAAGGCGCTGCGGGAAACTGAGAGGATCCCCCCGGCGGAAAAGCAATACATGTTCGGCCGGATCCAATGGTACTTGGGACAATATGAGGAAGCGCTGGAACACCATAAAAATGCTCTCCTCCTCTCCCCGGGGCAAACCCAGTGGAGGTATGTCTATGCCCTGAGGCTTCGGGAAAGAGGGCGGACGACCGACGCCCTCCGCCAAGCGAAGCTCTGTATTCGCGATAAGCCTTCGAACTCCAGGTATCGCCGACTGCATCGAGAATTGACCCGGGAGGCACTGCTTGCAACTCCGGAGGAAGAAGAATCGCACGAGGCGGAGACGACGCCTTAGACAGCTCCGCAAATGGTCTCGACGCCGGAGAAGTGGACGAAATGGTTTACCGAATCACTTCGAGACGCCGCAAGTCGTCCAGAAGCTTTTCAACGGACTGATCGACCGACAGACTTTCGGTTTTCAAGACGATTTCGGGTTCCGCTGGTGGTTCGTAGGGATCGGTGATGCCGGTGAATTGCGGAATTTCCCCACTACGTGCTTTTTTGTATAGACCCTTGGGATCGCGCATTTCGCATATTTCCAGCGGAGTATCGATGAACGTTTCGAGGAATGGTTCGTGGCCGATGACCTCCCGAGCGCGCCGGCGATCCTCGATATAGGGGGAAATGAAGGCCGTGATGACGATGACCCCGGCCTCGTTCATCAATCGCGCGACTTCTGCGATGCGTCGGATGTTTTCTTGTCGATCCTCACGGGAAAAACCGAGGTCGCGGTTCAAACCGTGGCGAATGTTATCCCCATCAAGGATATAGCAGGGATGTTCCAGCTCCATCAGTCGCTTCTCAAGCAACTTTGCGATGGTCGATTTCCCGGAACCACTCAACCCGGTCAGCCAAATCGTGGCCCCGCTTTGTCCCATCACCCGAGCCCGTTCCTCTGGGGTCACGAGGCTGTCGCTTTTGGTGATGTTCCGGCTGACCGGTTTAGCGACTTGGCGCGATTCGTCGACGATGCGATCCAAGATCATGCCCGCGCCGACGGTGATGTTCGTCATGCGATCGATGAGAATGAACGCCCCGGTCGCCCGATTCCGTTGATAGGCATCGAAGGCGATCGGACGGTGCAGGGTGACGTGGCATCGCCCGATTTCATTCAGCTCCAGTTCGTTTTCTCCCTGGTCCTGTGGTCCCGACTTTTCCTGCTTGCGCATCGTATTGACGTCGATTTTGTAACGAATATCGCTCAACACGCCGGGCGCGGTGGTCGTCGTCTGTTTGATCAAATAACTGCGTCCCTTTTGGGCCGGCGTTTCGTGCATCCACACGACCATCGCCTCAAGCTCATTTCCCACATGCGGTACGTTTTTCACGGGCACGAGCATGTTCCCTCGTGAGACATCGATTTCGTCCTCCAAGGTAACGGTAATCGCCATCGGGGAGAACGCCTCTTCGACCTCTCCATCGGCCGAGAGGATGCCCTTGATCTTCGACTTTTGCAGCGAAGGCAAGCTGGTGACCGCATCGCCCACGCGCAACACACCGGAGGCCAACGTGCCGCAAAAACCGCGGAAATCGAGGTTGGGTCGCAACACGTATTGCACCGGAAATCGCATGTCGACCAGATTGCGGTCGGTCGCGATATTCACGCTCTCGAGGTGATGCAAAAACGTCGGCCCGTTGTACCAAGGCATCTTCTCGCTCACTTCGACGACGTTGTCGCCCTTGAGTGCCGAAATCGGGATGAAGTGGATATCTGAAAACTCCAGCCGCGAGACGAACGCGTTGTAATCGCCGCAGATGCGTTCGAAAGTCTCCTCCGACCAATCGATCAGGTCCATTTTGTTCACCGCCACCACCACATGCTTGATGCCCAGAATCGAGCAGATGAAGCTGTGCCGTTTCGTTTGAGTGATGACGCCTTTCCGCGCATCGATGAGAATGACCGCCAGATTGCAAGTCGAGGCGCCGGTCGCCATGTTCCGCGTGTACTGCTCGTGGCCGGGGCAATCGGAAATGATGAACTTTCGCTTGTCGGTGGAGAAATATCGGAATGCGACGTCGATGGTGATCCCCTGTTCACGTTCCGCCTTCAGACCGTCGGTCAACAGCGCCGGGTCGAAATCATCGCCGGTGGTCCCGTAGATCTTCGAGTCCTTCATCACACTCTCGAGTTGGTCCTCGTAGATCAGATGGGTATCGTAGAGAAGACGGCCGATCAGGGTGGATTTGCCGTCGTCGACCGAACCGCAGGTCAGAAAACGCAAGAGATCCTTCTCCTCGTGACGACGCAGGTACGAAGTGATGTCTTCGCGAATGAGGTTTTCCTCTTGCAGACGGATTTCGTTTTTTTTCATCGAGCTTTCCTGGAGTTATCGGAAATAGATGTGGGAGCGGGCGGAAGCATCCGGGGTTTCATCAAGAAAGGGACCGTTCAAAAATAGCCGTCCTTTTTCTTCTCCTCCATCGAGGCGGCGGCATCCATATCGATGACCCTGCCCTGCCGTTCGCTCGTGGTGGTCAGCAGCATCTCCTGGACGATCTGTTCGAGTGATTCCGCTTCCGATTCGACCGCTCCGGTCAAAGGGTAGCATCCGAGTGTGCGAAAACGGACCTTTTTCATCACCGGTTTCTCTCCTTCCTCAAGTGGAAGACGGTCGTCGTCGACGAGAATCCATACGCCGTCGCGCAAAACGACCGGTCGCTCGGAGGCGAAATACAGTGGAACGATCGGAATCTCCTCCCGAAGCAGATAAAGCCAAATGTCGAGCTCCGTCCAATTCGAAAGCGGAAAGACTCGAATCGACTCGCCCTTGTTGATTCTCGCGTTGTAGAGATTCCAAAGTTCCGGTCGTTGATTCTTCGGATCCCATTGGTGGTAGGCGTTGCGAAAACTATAGACTCTCTCCTTCGCCCGGGATTTCTCCTCGTCGCGCCGCGCCCCCCCGAAGGCGGCGTCGAAACCATGATGATCGAGGGCCTGTTTCAGTCCCTCCGTTTTCATCAGATGGGTATGCTTCTCAGAACCGTGAAGGAAGGGATTGCTGATATCCTTACCATCGGGGTTGATCCAGACAAGCATTTCGACTTGATATCTCTCGGCCATCAGCGCCCGGAATCGGTACATCTCCCGGAATTTCCATTGTGTGTCGACATGCATCAATGGAAAGGGGATCTTCCCGGGAGCGAACGCCTTACTCGCCAAGTGCAGCATGACGGAGGAATCCTTCCCGATGGAGTAGAGCATCACGGGCTTCTCGAATTCGGCCGCGACTTCCCGAATGATGTGGATCGATTCCGCTTCGAGTTGCTTCAAATGGCTCAGATTGTAGGTATCGGGATTCATGAATTCGGCTCCATCATGAACAGAAGGGAGAGAAGGAAAGACTGTCGGGCATTCTGATTGGAAGATACACGGTTTCTGAAATGATTGATTCTATCTTAGGAAAAGGGCCAGATCAACGGGGCCAGCGCCACCGAGACCAAAGCGATGATCAAGTTTAGCGGAAGTCCGATCTTCAGATAATCGTTGAATCGATATCCACCGGGCCCGAAGACCATCAAGTTGGTCTGGTATCCGATCGGTGTGGCAAAACTGGCCGAGGCGGCGATCATCACGCAAATGACAAACGGCAAAGGGTTCACCTCCAAGCGATCGGCCGTGCTCATGGCGATCGGAAAGACCAAAACGGCGGCCGCGTTGTTGGTGATGATCTCGGTGAACAAGGAAGTCGTCAAGTAAACCATCAGCAGAGCCAACCACGGCGAGTCGCCCGAGAGGTCGAGCAGCCCTTGGGCGATCGTTTCGGCGGCCCCTGTTTTATCGAGTGCCCGTCCGATTCCCAGGGCCGCCGCGATGACGAGAAGAATGTTCCATTCGATGCTTTTTCTGGCCCGGTCGAAGGAACAGCACCCCATGAGGACCATCAAAACAGCCGCGATCATGGCTGCCTTGAGCATCGAGAGCCAGCCTACGGTCACCACGGCGACCATCGCCATGAGTATCAACAGCGCGATCCAAGCCTTGTTGCCCCGAAGGGGCGTCGAATCGGGGATTTCACTGACCAGGTAGAAATCCCGTGAGTCTTTCTGCCGCGAAATAAAACCGGCGTGGGACTCGACCAGTAACACATCCCCGGCACGTAGCGTGATATCGCCGATTTTTTCACGGAGTCGCTCGCCGTTTCGGGCCACCGCCAAAACGACGGCGCTGTACCGATCGCGGAATCGCCCGTCGCGGATCGTGTTGCCCACCATCGGACACGTGTTGGAAACGACCACCTCGACCAGGCATCGCTGGTGACGCGGTGAACTGAGTTTGAAGATCTGATCGGAAGCGGCCTCCAAGCCGGGAGTTTGCAGAAGCTCGCGTACGCCGTCGACCCGTCCGACGAAAATCAATCGATCGTGGGACCGGAGCGTCTCCGAAGGGGAAACCGCCGTAAGGATTTGATCCCTTCGAATGATTTCGGCGAGATAGACATCGTTCAAATGCCTCAAGCCCGCCGATTCGATCGTCTTGCCGACAAAGGGTCCCCCCGCGGCAACCAGCACCTCCAAGGTGTAGGATCGGGTGTCCTCGAAAGCTCGCTCCGGGCTCTTGTTTTTCGGCAAAAGATGGCGGCTCAGCAAGAGCACACTGACGGTTCCGACCAGGGCGCAGGGCAACCCGAGCTTGGTGATTTCGAACATCGAGAGACCGTCGCCGCCGAAATGATTCCGAAATTCCGAGTTCACCACGATGTTGGTGCTCGTGCCGATCAGGGTGCAAATTCCTCCGAAGATCGAGGCATAACTCAACGGAATCATCAACTGCGAAGGACTGATGCGAAGCTTCTTTCCCCACTGGTGGATAACCGGAATGAACATCGCGACCACCGGCGTGTTGTTCAAAAAGGCGCTCAGGCCGGTGATGGGGAGCATCATCCGCAAGCGTGCCCTTCCGGCGTTCTTGGGCAATCCCATCAGATGTCGCGAAATCCACAAAAGACCACCGCTTTGTTGCATGCCGGCGACCACGACGTAAAGAACCGCGACGGTGAGCATTCCCGGGGAACTGAAACCGGCCAATGCTTCTCCCTCGTGGAGCACCCCCGCGGCAAAGAGCACGACCAGACCTCCCAGGAAGATCAAATCCGGAGGTAATTTGGTCGACACCAGCAAAACGAGAATGCCGAAGACCACGCCGACGGTCAACCAGGCGCCCGGCGACATTCCGGCGAAAAGGGCCGCTCCCAAAAGTGAGTGCATGAAAAACGAGTCCATAAGAAACCGATCTACTCACGCCCATGAATGGAGGTTTGGATCACAAAACGACGCCACGCTCCCCCCCGTGTGCCGGAAGGAGCTGCGGGGAAAGTCCTTGTTGCTTCATATCGACCGCCGAAGTCACCTCTCCTCTTGAAGATTCCAAAAGATTCTTGCTGGACATTCCAAGTTAAACCATGATAAAATACCAAAGAATGCTATTGGAAAAGAAACGATTATACAAGAGCATATCACGGTCATGCAATCGAAATGCGACAATCCCTTTCGATGAGTGGAAAAAGGACCTTTTCTTGTGAAAAGTGAAATCATGAGATCAAGCACTATGATACAGGAAATACGACGAATCGGGCCGCTGGGGATGCTGATCCTCATCGTGTCTTGGTCTCCCGCAAGCGGAGGAGAATCGCCCATCCCCGTGACCGTCTCGGCCTCTTATACCGGTGAACACGATCCCCTCGAAGCACTCTGCGACGGAAAAGAACCGGACGAATCGTTCGATCGGAGCATTCCCCGATTCACTTTTTGGAATCATCTCGGTGGTGAAGAATGGGTCCGGTACGATTTCGATCGTCCCCGCGAGGTCTCGAGCGTTGCCGTCTACTGGTACGACGACCGTCCCGACGGACGATGCCGTGTTCCCGATTCGTGGGTTTTATATTACCGTAGCGGGTACGAATGGATCCCCATTGAGACGAAAAACGCTTTTCCGACCGATCGAGATCAATACAATGTGGTCGAATTCAAGCGCGTCCGGGCTTCGGGACTCCGAATTCAAGTGACGCAACAAGAGGGAATGTCGAGTGGTATCCTGGAATGGAAGATCAATGGAACCACCCCCCGAATGAATGGGGTCGCGTCATCACCGGAAGCGATTCCCGACCACCTTTCCGGGTTGCCGGAACGATGGCTCGTCCTTTCCGCTTGGGCCGAGTCGGGTTCGTCGGTCGATTCGCAGGCCGAAGCGTCGTGTCACGCGCTTCGAGAAGTGATCGAGCAGGTATCGGTCAAACACAAGCCGGACCAAAAATCGTACCGGGGGGGCCTTCGCCGTTGGGCCGCACTGGAGAATGCCTATCCGACGCGAAAGGTGCTCTCCCAGTTGCATCGGATCTCGCCGAAAAAGTGCCTTCGACTGATGATTCAACTCGACTGGTTGCGGCAAGATCGACAGGCCGGAAATGCCGATTCCTTCCAAGCCCTCTCCCGACAACTGATCGCATCGTCCGATGCCGGTCTTCCGTCGCATTCGCTTGCAAAGTCCCGAAAGCTGCTCGCCGAAGAAGTGGGCGCCTGGGATCCACGATGGAAAGAGATCTACCTCGAACTGTGTGAAGCGCGCCGCAAACATCGGCTCCGGAAAAATCTCTCAAAGATCTCCCGAATCGTCTTCACCAAACATCACGACATCGGGGGACAGCATTACGCCTACACCGAGGATGTTTCCGATTCACCCTACCGCGACAACAACCCATTTCCGCACGGTGGAGAACTTTGCTTGCTCGAGATGGACGGCATTTACGGGACGGTCGAGGTGCTGCTGGAAGAGCCGGAAGGGCTGATCCGCGATCCGGACGTTTCCTATGACGGCGAACGGATCCTCTTCGCCCGACGTACGTCGATGACCGAGGACGATTACCACCTTTATGAAATGAGAGCCGAGGACGGTGCGATTCGCCAACTCACCTTCGGGAAAGGAGCGGCCGATTACGAGGGAGCCTATCTGCCGGGAGGCGATATCGTTTTCAACTCCACGCGGTGTCAGCAGATCGTCGATTGCTGGTGGTCGGATGTCAGCAATCTCTACACCTGCGATTCCGAGGGACGCTATCTCCGTCGACTCTCCTTCGACCAGGTCCATACGAATTACCCGCAGGTCATGCCCGATGGGCGCGTCGTCTACACGCGATGGGATTACAACGATCGGGGGCAGTTGTTCCCGCAACCGCTCTTCCAAATGAATCCCGACGGAACCGGCCAACGGGAATTTTACGGCAACAACTCCTGGTTCCCCACCACGATTCTCCATGCACGCGGCATTCCGGGAACGCAAAAGGTGGTGTGCGTTCTTTCGGGACATCATACGTATCAGAAGGGAAAATTGGCGATCATCGACCCCCGATTGGGTCGGCAGGAGAACGACGGCGTGCAGTTGATCGCTCCGGTTCGACCAACGGAAGCGGTCCGGGTGGACAAATACGGCTACCAAGGAGAGCAGTTCCAGTACCCTTATCCTCTCAGTGAACGAGAATTCCTGGTGACTTACAGTCCCGAGGGAAGCAAGGCGGGCCGAGCTCCCGCGGAGACGCCCTTCGGTATCTACTTCATGACGATCGACGGCCACCGAGAGCTTCTGGTCGCCGATCCTGAAATCTCCTGCAACCAGCCGATACCGCTCCGGGCACGGCCCGAGCCGCTCCGACGACCGGAAATGACCGATTACCGCCAGTCGATGGGAACCTATTATCTTCACGACATCTATCAAGGCCCCGGCCTGGACGGCGTTCCCCGAGGAACCATCAAGCACCTTCGGATCGTAGGATTGGAATTTCGCGCCGCGGGCATCGGCAGCAACAGCAATCACGGTCCCGCCAGCGGGGCCCTGGTCAGCACTCCGATTTCGGTCAACGGCGCCTGGGATGTCAAGCGGGTTCTTGGAACGACTCGGGTCCACCAAGATGGCTCCGCCTGTTTCCAGGTGCCGGCTCGTACGCCCGTCTATTTCCAGGCACTCGATGAAAACCATCATGCGGTGCAAACGATGCGAAGCTGGTCGACCCTCCAGCCGGGCGAATCGTTCGCCTGCGTGGGATGCCATGAATCGCAAAACACCACTCCACCAACGCATACCCGCGTGAGCCTCGCGATGAAGGCCGGACCGGAACGGCTCCATGCCGGCGGAGGCCAGGCGGGAGGGTTCAGCTTCCCCCGACAGGTTCAACCGATTCTGGACGAACACTGCGTCGGATGCCATCATCGGCGGGCCGTCGAAAACGAGGAAAGTTCCCTCAGCCTCGAGGGAACGGGAGAACTCGATTCCAAAAGCCTCAAGCGATGGAGTGACGGCTATCTGACGCTTGCCGATCCGAAATACTGCCGATGGATCAGTCCTCAATCGCCGCCCACCATGCTGCCGCCCTATCACGCCGGCGCGGTGAAGAGCCCATTGATCGAACTTCTGCAAAAGGGGCACGAAGAAGTCCGGCTTTCACCGGAGGAGATGAGAACCATCGCCTGCTGGATCGACCTTGGAGTTCCGTACGCGGGAAAGTACACCGAAACGATGGAATCGGACGCGGCCGAGAAATATCATCATTGGCTCCAGCGGCGTCGGAAATGGGCCGACGAGGACGAGAAGAACATCGAGGCCTACGTCGATTCTCGGAATCGTCATTGATCTCCGAGTGACCCGAAGGATTCGCGTCTCCGAAGGTTTTCCGCTCCGCGCTCTCCCGCCTCGAACGCGATGCCGTCGGCAAGTCGAGGGACCGAGCCGAGTTTCTCAGGATCGCCTCGGCGGCCCTTTTCCTCCGGCATGCCCGGCGCTCGTCCGAGGGCCGGCTTCGTCGAGCGGCTCGACCGCAACGGCGATGGAAAGGTTTCCAGGAACGAGTTCGATGGACCTCCCTCGGCATTCCATCATCTCGATACCGACAACAGCGGCTTTCTCAGCGGGGAAGAAGCCCCTCACCGAGCGCGTCGAAGCGCTCCTCTCGAGGGACGAAGAAGGAGGAGGAGGAGACGTTGACTCGGCCTTTCATTCTGCCGATCGAGATCGATCGAAGGGTTGATTCTGTCGGGGTGAATGCGTATACTCGAACTTTGACGTGACGCCGCTCCCTCATGTAGGCCGCCTCGAAATCGTGTTTGCATCACGACGACCCAACGGCCCCAACCACGGAAACAACACAGATCAGAAAGGCGAAGACATGCATCAAAAACGCGGATTTACGCTCGTGGAACTCTTGGTGGTCATCGCGATCATCGGTATTCTCATCGCGCTGTTGTTGCCGGCCGTCCAAGCCGCCAGAGAAGCCGCCCGTCGCATGCAATGCTCGAACAACCTGAAACAGTTCGGCTTGGCCCTGCACAACTATCACAATACGTTCGGTTCGCTTCCCCCGGGGTTCATGGCGGTGAATCACGAGGGAAACGTCTCCGGAGGATGGGCCTGGGGCGTCTTCGTCATGCCCTTTTTGGAACAATCGGCCCTGAAGGATAAGTTGAGCGCCTCGAAATACACCCTTTCGGAGGTGATCACCGATCCCGACTTGCTCGAGATGCTCCGGATGGACCTTCCGGTCTTCAACTGCCCCAGTTCGCCGATGGAGCCGCTTCGCGAGTTCCGAGGAGGAGGCCAAATGGTCGCCACGAGCAACTATACCTGCTGCCGCGGTTTCTATCAAATTCGCGGAGACGCCCACCTGACGATGAACAATAACGGCGTGCTCTACGGTCGAAGCGACACACGATTCCGCGATATCATCGACGGCACGAGTCAAACGTTCATGATCGGAGAACGCACCGTGTTGCCGGTCCACCGCGATAACCCGAAGCGTTGGCCCTCCTGGTGCGGTCCGGGGGGATTGGGCATCGGAAGCACGGTCAGTTCGAGTGTGACCGGGAAACCGAATCATCCGACCAATATGCACTATTTCAGCAGCGACCATCCCGGCGGGGTTCAGTTCTGCTATGCCGACGGCAGCGTGCATTTCATTCCCGAAACGATCGATTCGGACGACGGCGGCCTCGCTTCCGATAACTCTGGAAATCCTTTTGAGTTCGCTCAAGCGGCCGACGAGGCGCGAGTCGGCGTCTACCAGATGCTGGGGGTCCGAAACGATCAGCAGCCGATTCCCGATTTTTGAAGCTGCCGCGGTCGAGCCGATCCACAAGAAGGGAGAAGTCCCGAAATACCGGGTGAACACGGCCCGCTGATCGCTTTCCTCGTGGCGCACTTGTGCGACGATCGAAGCCGGTTCGAAGGCCACGATGAACGCCGCCAGGAAGAGCGTCACGGGGGTCCGCTGGAAATCGAGTCGGGGTAGCAAGACGGAACCTCTTCGTCGATCCAAGGATCGGGAGGGGCCCATTCGATCGCAGCGCATAAAAAACCGTTGTAAGCGGCCCTCTTCCGTACCGCCGGCGTGAACCTCTCAAGTGGTCCCCCGAAGCGCGAACGGAAAAAATCGATTCCCTGCCGACGACCATGCGGTGGCGTGAATCGAGATCTTACAACGGAATTCAAATGATCGACAAGTCGGGGCGAATGGATTTGAACCATCGACCTCTTCGCACCGAATCCGTATTAAGTGACCAATGAAAACGGGCTCAAACCCTGTTAATCTTGGCATTTTAGCAACTTTTGAGTGGATTGCAATCGGTCTTAAACCGTCTCATCGAAAAGCTTCTATTTGCAGTATTTCCGCTGGCCTGCCGAAGCGCAAAACGGTACATACCGTTTTGGGAATCCGGCTCCGTTGGAAAGGAAGTACCGACTCTGGTCGCATTATCGATTGAGTGAACAACTAGGTTTTCCTCCTGGACCCGTCAGGGCTCGCGACTTGCCTGAGCGGAGCCCTTGCGTCTTCCCGCTTCTACTCAAAGTCTTTTTGGGCGGATTGCTCGTTATCCTTCGGGAGAAGATCGTTCGAAAATGGCCTGAAAGATCTTGTCGCGTTCTTGCCGGGGGAACATCATCAAAATCACGATGGGGAAATAAGTGACGGCGCTGAGGGCCCCGGTGAGAAACAAGGAGGAGTAAGTCGGCTGAACGAGGTAATACGAAAAAACGGCAGCAGGCAACAGGGCAACCAGACACTTGAAGATCATCAAAAAGATACGTCCATAATATTGCCAAATCGGAATCTCCAGCACTTTGGCCACGAACCAAGGCTGAAGCGTCGAATTGATGATGAGCGAGGGCAAACATGTGCCCAATGCAACACCAAAGATTCCATAGTACTGGACAAGAATAATACTAAGAACAAGATTCAAGATCGCTTGGATGTTGTTTGAAACTGCAATAAAATGGTGTCTCGCCATCCCCATGAGTACACCGTTTACGGGATACTGCAGCAAACCAGGAAAAAAACCAATGACAAGAACTACAAGGCAAGGATATGCATCGAGATAATCAACTCCCATCCAGCGTTCAATAAAGGGAGAGCCCCAGGCCAACAATCCGAAGGCTATGAACAGGAGTAGTGCCGCTGCTGAACGCATACCGAAATACAAAGCCAAGATCATGCTGTGACGGTTGTTTCTCCCAAATTGTTGAGCAAAATAAGGCTGCAAAACCGAAACAACACCCCCAACTAAATTCACCTTGTAGGTCACCAATGTATTGGCTACTGTAAAGTGAGTGATAGCAGCTTCATTCAAAAATCCACCAATGACATAATTATCAGAAGCTCCTCGAAATACCATCGCTATTTGTGCGATAAAAGTGATCATACTAAAAGAAAAGAGTGTTCCGATCGTCTTTTGAGACAAGTATTTAGGAGAAATTTTTACCTCTGGAATTTCTCTTCGGAAAGCTATTAGCCAAATGACTCCCTGAAAAGCTGCCAAAACCAGAGATGCCAGAGCAATCGCAATCACCTTTCCCCCACCAAGCACGACAAGAATAGTTACCAAAGCTCCTGTGATGCGAAACACTAATGAGAGACCTGCAGTGATGTCGAATCGCATTTTCGCGGTGAGACTGCCTTGGATGGCTCTCAGAGGAAAGGAAAGAGCAAATTGCGTACCTAGAATTATGATCAACAGAGAAAGAATGGAGACATTTCCAGGCTTACTGACGAAAAGGGAAGCGAAGAACGTCATCATCCCAGCAATCAAAAGGATGACAAACCCCAAACCAAAATAGAGAAAGAACGCCGAATTGAAATAACGTTCAACGGCTTTCATATCTCCCTGACCAATGGATAATGCAACAAATCGAGCAGTACTTGAGCGAAGACCGAGGTCAAGTAATGCGTAAGGCGCGCTAAAAGAAGATGCCAGCATAAAAAGACCGAATAGGTCGTCACCCAAACGCTCAACTAAAAAAGGAGTCATGAAGAAACCGATGACTCCCGAAGCAATTAGCGAGAAGACTCGAATGCTGGCGCCAGTAAACATTTTCCGAATCGGCGCAATGGTATCTGTCATTTTTGGAGAGGAACTCAATAACAGGAGAAAGGCGGGGGGAGTTGGCAGGAAAACTGAATCGCCTGACCGATATACTGATCATAATTGTAAGCCGCCATGACGACCGAAACGACAGGTTCAGACTGACGCTCGGGCTTCGCATCATCTTGGGAAACAAAGGGCATGTTACCGTCTCTGGGAAAGGGGACTGCGTTTTGGAAACAAGAATCCGGTGGTTTGAGAAAAGAGCACCTTGAGAAATATAGGAGACGATCTTGATCTTGTCAAAACCGGGCCTATATATAAGAGTCGGCTGCCTTCGTGCTTCAACCCGAGCTCTCCAGAACACATTATCTGCATCATCTCTCCAAATTCCTTAATCGGTCCAAACGCCACCGCTGAATGTCGCCCAATATCGCCAACCAAGTCGCCGGCATCACGAAAAGAAGATTTCTGACTATATTTCGATTTTCTCTGATTGCGCACGCATCCCAGCGTCATCGGAGCTTCGAAACCGTCTCGATAGAGACGTTGGCTCATCATATGGCATTCGCCCATCTCCAGTTCATACATAACACTACTTGGCGAGATACCATGAAAAGGGAGAGAGTAGCTTTCGAGCGGGACGACCGCATGCCCGAAAGCCCGATTATTTCGATACTTGGGCAGAGAATTCGACCGTCTCGGCAGGAACGACACCTTTCCCTTTCTAATAACAGCAATCACGGGATGTACCCTTTTGGGATTCAGGTTTCGGCCGTTCCGCCAACAGTCGGCAAGTATCGCAAGTTCAGATTCGGCAAGGGGTTAGGAAAAATGGAGCTAGACGGACTCGAACCGACGACCCCCGCGTTGCAAACGCGGTGCTCTCCCAACTGAGCTATAGCCCCGTTCATTTGCTTCTTGTGGAAAAACCGTTTCAGACATTGGCTCTCCCCATCAAACCACCAAGCGAAAAACTATGAAGGAAACGCTTCCTCGCTGGTCGCCGCTTGACTTGGAACAGAATATTCTAGCGTATCTATCGATCTTTTCAAGAAGGTGTCCCTCTTTGATGCTGCTGGAAGTGGACACATGCGGCGATGAAGAGGGAAAATTACGATAAATGAAGAAAAAACGACGGAAAAAAACCTGAACATCGCGACCTTTCTGTTATACTATGGTTTAAATTCGGATGGAGATTTTTCTCCCCATCAAGGCTTTCGGGAGTATCTTCGTCTCCATTTTCCCTAATGAGGGGCATGTTTTCTTTGATTGATGACCGATTTTTCACGGAGGAAAATCCCATGGCGACTCGCATTCCCATCAATACTTCACAGATGCAAGAAAAGGACATGCACGACAAGCTCGAAATGAGCACCGCCGAGATCGGACTTTCAGTCCGGACGACCAACTGTCTGGAGGAGGAAGGTATTTTCACGGTCGCCGATCTTCTGCAGTGCAAGCGTGATGATTTGCTTTGCATTTCGAATTTCGGAGAAAAAACCCTCGAAGAGGTTTATGAAGCGTTGGAGAACATTGGATTCTTCCGGAGCGATCGCAAACCGGTTTTGAAGAAGATCGGGCCTGATACCCGTTCCCATTCTTGATCCTTATTGCGTATTTCCTTTCGTGGTCGAATTGCTTTTTCCAGACGATCACGGAATGTTGTCGAGCCTCCCAAAGTGACGAAATCGCGACACACCGTTCCCGTGATGATCAGAGGTTCGTTTTTTCCAAAAAAACGTGGACGGAACTTTTGTCAACGCTTCTCGGTCCCAACGATGATCGAAAAATGCAAATCGTCCAAGATCGATACGCCATTGTTTTCAGCCGAGTGGAGGGCCGGTGCGGTTCTTTTTTCCTTTTTGAAAGGTGGAAGACCTTTTCCGACGGCTCTCTTCTCCCGGAATCTGGTAGAATCCTGCGTTTCGCGATAGGATCGGTTCGTTGACGCAGCCGACTCGAGTATTCCTTCCGATCCCACATCACGGAAAGCCTTGAAAAGTGCAGTCGAGCAGGTTGCTGGAGCGGGAACCTTTCTGCGGCGAAGAAGCAGACAGAAGACGGAGAGCAACCAGTGTCCAAGGGGTTTACGAACTATTTTTTCCGCCGCGGCATCGGCCGATTGACTCGGGCCAAATCGAGCCACGCCTGGGAAGTCGCGATTTTCAGTTTGATCTTCTTCATGGGGATCTTTTTCTTTTCCATCCATCTCGTGACTTGGATCATCCCCTATTGGAGAGGGCATCAAGAGTTCGTCGTCCACAGTTGCGACGTGCTCGACAAAAAGATCGACAGCCGGAAAACGGCCGAGGGAACGATCTACCGCCCCGAAGTCCAAATCGGATACGAAGTGGCGGGCGAGAGTTATTCCATCTGGACGTACGATATCCGAACACTCGAGGAAGACGAAGGGTATCTCTCCGACAAAGAGGAAGTCGAACAAGCGTTGGAACGTTACAAGGTGGGACAGAAATACCGATGCTGGTACTCCCCTGAAGACCCGGCCAAGGCGTTCATTTCACGGCGATCCTCTTTCTGGGGATGGAGCTTTTCCTTGATCCCCATTTCGTTGATCCTCATCGGATTTTTCGGCCTTTGCTGGAGTTTGCGACACTCCAGCGCTTCGATCGAGCATCGCGCCGCCCGGGAAAGACGCTCTTTCCTCTCCACTCTCACCAGCAGTTCGATCGGAAAGAAATCGCTACCGAACGTCCCCAGCGAGAGTATGATCAACAACAGCCCCGGGACGCTGCTGACCTACCGCCTTCCCACCATGCAGGGATCGGCGGTCAAGTTCCTGGGGGCCAGCTTATTCTGCCTTCTCTGGAACTGCGCGGCCTGGAGCATCTTCATCGGTGGCTTGGTTTTTTTTTCCTCGAGTTGGAGCGACTATTTCTTCATGATTCTTTTCGGTCTGCTCTTTTGTGGTTTCGGGCTCTTCCTGCTTGCTCGGGTCATCCGTCAACTGCTCATGACCCTCGGTATCGGGCCAACCCTGGTGGAGATTTCCGAGCATCCCCTGCTGCCGGGGAAGAAATACCACATGGCGGTTCACCAATCGGGCATTCTTCGGGTGCTTCGATTCGAAGTCTCCCTCCTTTGCGTGGAATTATCGCGATTTCGGCATGGTACCGATATGGTCACGCACCGCAAGGAAGTTTTTCGCCAGTCGCTTTTTGTTCGCGAAACCTTCGAAATTGAGAGCGATCGCCCCTTACTGGAATCCTTCGACCTCCGTTTGCCGGAAGGGGGAATGCACTCATTCCAATCGCGAAGTAATGAAATCTCTTGGAAAGTGCAGGTCCACATGGAACTGGCCGGCTGGCCCGATGTCGATCGGGAATGCCCGGTCATCGTCTATCCGCCCACTTACACCGAAGCCGCTTTCGACTCGGCGATACTGCTGGAAGGAGCCTAAATGTCCCCGACGGTGACGATTTCATTCGATGGTCGTGGCAGTCGTCAGTATTTCCCCGGCGAAACGCTGGCCGGCAGCTATCGCTTCATCTCGACCGGGTTCGATGAAATCACGGCCGTGGAGACCTCCATCCTCTGGTCGACCGAGGGGAAAGGCAATGCCGATATCGGAATCCACGCCTTTTTCCGCTTATCCACCGACGAGGGAGACTGGATCGATCCACGCAAACCGGGGCGTTTTCAAACGACCCTCCCCCCTTCGCCGCTGACTTATCACGGGGCTTTGGTCAAAATCGACTGGCGCGTTCGCGTGAGGGTCTTTCTGGCCGATGGACCCCAAATCGTCGAGGAGCTCCCCTTCCGCCTAGGGCAAGTTCGCGATCCCAGGACCATCAGGCCTCCTGAGATTTCCGTCAGCCGAGAGAGTGCGCCTCATGGATGAACCTCATCTGCCTTGCCGCGCTCCTTCGAACCCTTTCGCGACCCGATGGGTTCGCCCGGGACAACTCCCGTTCTTATCCACGGGAAACCTTCACGAGGGACGCTCTCCGGTGGATTCCGCGTACGTGCAACTTCGGCGAAACCGCTGGCGAGGACAGATCGTCGGCCCGCATGGATCGGGCAAATCCACCTTACTGGCTGCTTTGCGACGGAAACTCCGACAATCAGGATGGCAAACCGAAATGGTCATGGTCGAAGAAGGCGGGCTGGAAAAGAAGGATACGCCGAAAGACTTCCTCTCTGACGGACAATCGGAAAAGGCGATTCTCCTCATCGACGGTTTCGATCAACTTCGCTGGGGAATGCGTTGGAGATACCGCCTCCGGTGTCGGCAATCAGGAAAAGAACCGCCCTTTTTCTCTCGAACCCGACATCTGATGAACATGGTTCTGCGGCAGGGCAGGGCTCGTCGAAGACCTGCGTCCGATGACGAGCAGGCTTTCTTTCATTCGACGAAAAGAGGACTGGTGGTCACCACCCATTGCCCGATGGGAATGCCGACGATCTTTCAAACCGCCCCAACTCCCGAAGTGCTCGAGGCGATCGTCGAGCATCTGCTTTCGCCGAAGCAACGCGAAACGCTGGGACTTTCCTCAGAGATTTTACGGGCGTGCTTTCACCGACATCGCGGGAATCTCCGCAATGTCTTGTTCGAGCTGTACGACAGGGCGGAAGAATGTCATTTCACGCCGATGGATTGATCGCCGGGCGGGAAAGGGGAATCAGACCTGGATCACGCGAATCTTTTGATCCACCTGATCTTTAAGGTTCTTCTCCACCATGTAATGCAGCGTTTGAGACGCGCCGGCGCATCCCGCACACGCCCCTTTCAGTTCGACGTAGACAACACGATCCTTGATGTCGAGGATTTCGATGTCGCCACCGTCGCGCTGGACCATGGGGCGAATGTACTCATCCATCACTTTCTCGATCTTTTTCCCTCGCTGGTAAGGGGAAAGATCTTCCGAGGGATCCGCCGTGGCGGTCGCCGATGGTTCGCTTTCAGCGTTTTCTCCGGCTTGTTGGCCCAGTCCCGCGCGGGAAGGCAAAACATTCAGCGACGGCGCGGGAGTGGAAGTCGACTGAGGCTCCTTCGGCTCATCTTGCCGGACTTCATTGAGCAAATCCTGCAAACCGCCGGGGGCGTGATGGCACGACATGCAGGCACCACCGGCTTTAATCGCACCGGTGATATCGGGAATCGACCGTAAATTCAGCTCTTTGATCTTCCGCTTGATATACGGTTCACTCAGTGAGAAGCATTTGCAAACGATACGCCCTTCTTCCTGCTCCTCATGTTCGATGTCGAGGCCCAGTTCGTTCAAGTCGACCCCCCGTTTTTGGGCCCAATTGAACACCGCCGCTTCGAGCGCTTCGGCCCCCATGACGGAACAATGAATCTTCTGCTCGGGCAGCCCTTCGAGGAAATCGACGATATCCTGATTCGTGATTTTCAGGGCCTCGATCGGGGTGAGATTCTGACCTTCGATGATCGCACACAGCGCTTCGGAAGCGGCGATCGCCGAGGTGCACCCGAACGTCAGGTACTTCGCCTCGACGATGACGTCTTTGAGTGGATCCCGTGCATCCCGATCGACGCGAAAGGTGAAACGCAGTGCGTCGCCGCAAGCGATCGAACCGTGCTCCCCGATACCATCGGGGTTCTCGATTTCTCCCATGTGGCTGCCCGGCTTGCCGTGCACCGCGTCGAGAAAGAGCTGCTTGGTCTTTTCACTATATTCCCAACCCATGAAACGCTCCTTTGCGTTATTCATTGATTCCGATCGAAGCAATATTTCCAAGGAGCACGGCTTTTTCAACCGTGAATCCCCCGAACGAAAATATTACGCGATGATTTCGCTTCTATTAATCATATTCTTCCCCTTCTTCCACGGAAAGGGGGGGAAGAAGAGAGAGATGAAGCGGCTCCTCCGATCCGCGCCCCGGCCCGCCATCTCTTGCAGGACCGATGAATTCGCAACCCCTTGCTATGCAATCACTTGCGCATCTTCAACCGAATCCGGTGGCCGAAAGCGACGACGATGGGGAAAATGATAAGCGACGAAGTTGGAATATCGGCCATGACCTTCACCGACACTGGGGGACGCAAATCACGGGTCGGGATTCGTGTTCCGCTTCCCGCCGCCGGGGAGGAGAAACACCCGCTTTCCCTTGAGAATCTCGCTTTTGGAGTACAAGGTTCCCCTCCAGAGGGCGCCTCCTCGGCGATTTCCGAGATATCCGGCGCGCAGCATCACGTAAATGCCCGCGGGAACGAAAAGGAAGTAGAGCAACGCCGTAGCGAGGGAACGACCGGACCATCGGGCGATCGCAACGCTCGAAATGATTCCCATCAGCAGAGTTCCGCTGGCCGAAAACATCGCCGTCCATGCGAGAAACGAACTTGTCGGCGGCACCGAGAACGTGGCGAACACGGCTATCACGGCGAGAAGAGGAGCAAATTCCATCAGTCCTCCCAGTAGCAGAAAACCGAGCATCGAAACGAAGCTGGCCGATGCCAGCGAGGCGTAACTCTTCTCGGCTCCCGACTTGAGTTCAGAGAGGTTGCGATACCAGTGCAGTCCGACGCAATCGTTCCCGAGCAAAATCTCGGTCGATTTGCCGGCGTCTTGCATCAATAACCCCACTCCCAAATCGTCGGCCACTTCCATTCTCAGCCAGGGAAACCCCTTGGTTTGCTTGAAGGACTCACGGCGAACGAGATTGAACGCCCCGACCCCGACGAAAGCCGACTTCCGCCGATCGGAGACGTTCCAGATCCTCATACCGAGACAAATCAGGCGAACGAATCCCGTAAGCAAACAATCGATGAGGATTCCCACGGGATGGAATTCCGGGGCCAAGCAAAGGTGATCGATCTCTTTCCGTCGGCAATACGCCACGGCACGGCGAAGGGTCAAGGGGTGGAAATGGACGTCGGCATCGGTCATCAGGACCCAGTCTCCCGAGGAGAGCTCCATGGCCCGGTGCAAGGCGTGATTCTTGCCCAGCCATCCTTGGGGGAGATGATCGATGTGGCAAACGCGAACTCGGGAATCGTTTCGGGCCAATTCTTCCATGATCCGACCGGTTTGATCGGTCGAACGATCATCGACCATGAGCAGTTCGAGTTGGGGGTAATCGAGTTTCAACAGCGATTCGGCGGCATCGCGGAGGGTCGATTCCTCATTGCGTGCCGGAACGAGAATCGAGACCGAAGGCCAATCGATTGCGTCGGAAGAAGACAAAGAAAAGTCGTCCAACCGGCGAATCTTCGAGAGAAGAAGTCCCACTCCCAACAAGTTCACTCCCCAGTAGACGCCGGCGAGGCCGAAAAATCCGATTGCAAGAGACCAAATGATGTCGGCCAAGGGAACGATTCCTCTGGTTGGGCGAAAACCGGAAAGTCGCTGAGACGTTCGCTGCGGTCAAGCTGCTTCGACGCTTCTCCGGTGACGTTTTCGGCGAGGAGATTGCAGGAAGCCGAGGGAATCGAGCACCGGGATGGACTGGGAGAGCCATTTGATCGCAGCATCGAATTCCACCTTTTCGGCAACCGCCTCCGAGTTCCCCGCTTGCTTTTCTTTCCAACGCAGGAACGCTTCCGCCAGCTCGGCATCGGTCCGGGTCCCATCCATGTGCGCAACGAGAAAACAAATCTCCGGAGGCAATTCTACCAGCTCGTAGGCCAGGTTGGGAAGCTGCAGAAAGTTTTCTCGAACCATATGCCGAAAAGTGGAACGTATTTGATAGGGACGACGACGATCGCACCGTTTCGATTGGGGATTGCGGCGATGGAGCTCGAGAAATCCCCCCCGGACCAACTCGGCCATGGCGGTGACGATACGATCGCGGATCGCTTGGCGGTCCTTACGTTCCCCTTCGAGCCGGGCGACAATTTCAGCGATGAGTTGATCGATCGAAAAGAACCGTCCGATTCCAGCTCGCGCTGCGTTTGCAAAGTGGGAGGAAAGTTCCGGCGGCAACGGCAAGGGCATCGCCATCCCTTTCAGGCTCAATTGCCAAGTCTCGTCCACCGCCTGTCCCAGGCTCAGCGACATGGGGAAATAGCCGTAATATTTCCGAATCGTGGCCGGATTCTCCAAACAAGGACCGTCGTGGGCCCGATGTCGACTGATGATGCTCGCCCGAAAGGTCTCTTTGAAAAGGAAGTCGAAAAGCTGTTCTCGATACCGTCTCGAATCTTCGTGGGCGAAAAGAGCACGATGCGGCGAAAACCGGCTGCGGCACAACTCATGCTTCTGCCAATTCACATCGGCCACGTAGTGGAGCCCGTTGTCTTGGAGCTTCTCGTGAAACTCCTCGAAATAGCACGGGTGGTTCTCTTCCTCCAAGAAGTCATGGTAGACGTAAAACTCCTCGCTGCTCTGGAGCATGGTGTCCATCCGGTGGATGAACTGTCCGAAAAAGCGTTCTTCTCCCCGGTTCAACTCCGGCATCCGCTCTCGCATGTACCGCAACAGCTTCCCCGGCTGCCCGCTTGTGGAAAGACGAGGTTCGGACTGTGGACCTCGCTGTTCGAACCGGAGCAAATCGCGCAAATAACGGTGGAACCACCATCCGGGCAGGGTGTTGTAGGAGATCATCGCGATGCCGTCGGGACGGAGCAACTCTCGACAAATACGGAAAATATTTGTCCGCACTTCCTCCTCGACCCAACTGTAGACGCCGTGACAGATGATGTAATCGAACGTCCCCCACTGTTGGTCGATGGTTCGGAGATCGGTACACTTCAGCTCGACGTTTTCCAATCCGCCGACCCTGGCCATGCGTCGCGCCCACTCGATCTGTTTACGGGAGATATCGACCCCGACGAACTCACTCTCCGGATATTCCTCGGCCTGGGGCAATAGCGTCGTGCCGAGCGCACAACCCAATTCCAAAACCCGGCAGGAAGTGACCTCGGGAGACGGCACGTCGAAGAGCGAGGCGGTCGATTCCAACAGGCGCAACCCGCCTTCTCGGTGAAGATTCGAACGATAGAGGATGTGATCGTAGGATTGGGAGAGGCGATTCGGCTTCGCGGAAAACGTCATCGTCGATCTTTCATGCCAAAGTTGAGCTGGAAGTAGACCATTCTTCGAGGAAGGCATTCATCTGGGAGTGGTGGAAATGCGATCTTTCCTTGCCGGTTTTATCGGCACAATCCGCCTCATCGTTCACCCCGTTTCGAACGTCTCTTGGGACAATTCCCGATCACCAGGAGAATGCCCCGGCCTGAACAGATAAAAAATTCTCGAAAGACCGGCTTGATGCCCGTTGACGATTGAGAACGATGCGTATAGGATGAAATTAGAGTTTGACCACCAAAACTTTTCAGGGCCGACTTCGAATGCCACTCCCAAAAGAGCCGACAACATCCGATCCTTCGTTATCGACGCAAACGGTTCCTCTGTCTTCGGTGATGGAAGATTACCTTGAGGCGATTTATCATTTGCAGCAGGAGCACCGGGAAGCCCGCTCGTGCCAGATCGCCGAGCGGATGGGCGTTCATAAGTCCACTGTTTCGACGGCTTTACGCCATCTCGGCGAGTTGGAGCTTGTCCACTACCGGCCGTATCAAGCGGTGACGCTGACCCGACAGGGGCGCCGGAAGGCGGAATCGGTGGTCTGCCGTCACCGAGTGATCTGTCAATTCTTGCAAGAGGTGCTGGGGGTGGAAGAGAAGGAAGCCGAAGAGAACGCCTGTCGCATGGAA
Organism: uncultured Planctomycetaceae bacterium; assembly: GCA_964632505.1. Classification (GTDB taxonomy): domain Bacteria; phylum Planctomycetota; class Planctomycetia; order Pirellulales; family Thermoguttaceae; genus CAZWCE01. The sequence continues at coordinate 37,080 of CAZWCE010000002.1, forward strand.
CACGCCTTCAGCCCAGACGTCTTCGAACGTTTCGTCCGTTTTGTCGGAGAATACAAGAAACAGCCATGAAATCACATCGCATCGCCAAATTGAGCCAGCTCCCGGCCGGTACCCGGGGAACGATCGTCGCCTTGAACAGCGAAAACGAGCTGCAAGGCCGTCTGATGGGACTGGGCATGATGGTCGGATCGGAAATCCGCCTCCTTCGCGGTACGCGCATCGGGAAGACCGTCCTGGTGGCCGTCGGAGAAACACGACTCGCCGTGGGGGCCGATTTGGCCCGGCAAGTGCTGGTGGAACTGGAAATGGAAGAAGATACCGCCGAAGAATCATGTTCGGAGAAATGCTGGTCCTCCCATTTGCTTCGCGATGCCGTCTGACCCTCCCTCTCTCCCCTCCGCTCGACTCCTCTTTTCCGCTGCTTGAAGATCTCCCATGGTCCACGAACACGATGATATCCTGATCGCTTTGGCCGGACAACCCAACAGCGGGAAATCGACCATCTTCGGAATGCTCACGGGCATGCGCCAACAAGTGGCGAACTTTCCCGGCGTGACGGTGGAAAAAAAGTCGGGCCATTACCACGAAGAAAAGAAGCGTTTCGAAATCGTCGATCTGCCGGGAACGTACAGCCTCACGTCGTTCAGTCAAGAAGAACGGGTCACCCGGGATTTCATTCTCCTGGAGCGTCCGGAAGTGCTCATCGTGGTGGTCGATGCCGCGAATCTGAGACGCCACCTTTTTCTGATTTTTCAGATGCTCGAACTGCAGGTACCGATGATTCTGTGCCTGAACATGATCGACATTGCGAAGCGACGCGGCATGGAGATCGACATCGAGGGGCTTTCGCGAAGCCTGGGGATTCCCGTCGTGCCCACCGTCGGGTCGAAGCGCCGAGGTGCCGACGATCTTCGCCGCGCGGTCCGCCAATTGGTCGGCAAAGAAGGGCATCAGCCGGTGGATCGTGCATTCCAATATCCCCCGGCGTTCGAGCAAATCCTCACTTCACTGGAGAACCGGCTTTCGAAAAAGGTACATCTGGCGATGGACTTTTCGCCTCGGTGGCTGGCGGTGAAACTGCTCGAGGGCGACAGGGAAGCGCGCCGAATCGTGCAGCATCACACCCACGACGCTTCGTGGTCCGAGCTGCTCGGGGAAGTGGAAGATGCAGCCCGTCGGTACGAAAAAGAGCATCTCGAAACACCGCAAAAGGCGATCGCCAGTGCCCGATTCCGGCGAGCCGAGGAGTTGGAACGCCTCCATGTGCGTCGCGTCCGAAAAGTGTCGGAACGATGGACCGATAAGATCGACGTCTTCACCTGCCACCGCGTCCTCGGTCCCATCATCATGTCGCTCTGCCTCCTTCTGGTGTTTGAAGTGACGTTCAAAATCTCCGACGGCTGGAAGTGGCTTCCCATCCCGGCCGTCGGTTGGGCCACTCCCGTGGAAGCCTTGAAGATCTTTTTCGAGAGCTGGCTACCCGCTCGTCTGGACCAATTATTGCAACTGGAACCGGGGGCGCTGCGGTCCTTTCTCCACGATGGCGTTTTGGCGGGGATCGGGGGGGTGCTTTCGTACGTTCCGCTGATTTTCGTGATGTTCGTGCTGTTGGCGTTTCTCGAGGACAGCGGCTACATCGCGAGGGTGGCGATCGTTTCCGATCGCTGGATGCGTCGCTTCGGACTGCAAGGTCAGAGCATTCTGCCGATGATCATCGGAGGAGGCATCGCCGGAGGATGCGCGATCCCCGGCATCCTCGCGACCCGAACGATGCGGGATCCAAAGGAACGCCTTTTGACCATGCTCGTGATTCCGATGATGAATTGCGGCGCGAAAATTCCCGTTTATGGTCTGCTCATCGGCGCTTTCTTCACCGCCTACCAGGGGATGGTCATGGTTGGTTTGATCATTCTTTCCTGGGTCATGGCGCTGTTCGCCGCGTGGTTATTGAGTAAGACGATCGTCCACGGCGAATCGCTGCCGCTGGTGTTGGAACTGCCTCCCTGGCAGATGCCGACGAGCCGTTCGATCCTCTCCAGCGCGGGCGGTCGGAGCTGGGAGTACATCAAAAAGGCGGGGACCATCATTCTTTTGATCAACATTATCCTCTGGTCGATGATGTACTTTCCTCGCTTACCGGCGGAAAAGTCCGTAGAACAATCCAATCCCCTGGAATATTCCATCGCGGGGCGGATCGGCAAGGCGATCGAGCCGGTCAGCCGCCTGGCCGGTTTCGATTGGCGAGACAACGTCGCCTTGTTGGGGGGATTCGCCGCCAAGGAAGTGATCGTCAGTTCGCTCTCGACAGCTTACAGCATGGAAGAAAGACAGGGAGAGGAAGGGGAGGAGTCGTCCCGGAAAATCGCCGGCCGATTGCAAAAGGAGCCCGGTTGGTCGCAGGTGAAGGCGCTGGCGCTGATGATCTTCGTGATGCTCTACGCCCCCTGCACCGGCGCCTGCGTGACGATATGGCGCGAAAGCGGCACTTGGCGTTGGATGATCGTGGTGATCCTCTTCAGCACCGCCTTGGCGTTTATCATGGCCGTCTCGATCTATCAACTGGGGACACTGTGGTTCGGCTAGCCTTTCGAAGAGGGACCTTTCGAATCGGTCGGAAAAGCCCCTTTTTTGACCACCGGCAAGGAGGGGTCAAATCGATTTCAATCCCCTCTGCTGACGTTGCACGCGACGAATCTCGTCGATCGAGTCGAACACCTTCCGCGGTTCTTCCAATCCATTGATGACGAGATTCGGATGCGAATCGTCGGAGCTTTCCAGAACGATCGTCGCCACGCCGCCGTTGATGTACCGGTCCCAGAGTGTCTGCTCCATTTTCATGTCGCTGATGTCGATCACCTCGATCACGTCGGTCGTCCGGCGGATGAGCCCCTTCTCATGGAAAAAACGATGGGTCGTCAGCTTGTATCGGATCGTCCAGGTCCGATAAAAATAGATGATTCCGAAATGGATCCACAAAAGCACCGGAATGCCGAGCATGACGGCCCACATGGGCGTCGAGTAACGTTCCGGCAACATGTCGTTGACCGAAAAATAGATTCCCAAGGCGATGAATGCGAGTGTCACCAGGGCGATAGTGATCATGCGCATGCGCATGGCTTTGCCGGAATAGGAACCTTCGGTCCAGGGAACGTCCAGAACAGAAGCATCCTTTTCGGGACCTTCAACATCGATTTTTCCTGCCATCTCTTTCAGCCTTTCGCTCATGGTGGGTTGGGATTCTTCGTCCGAGGACGGCGGATCCTCGGGGGATTCGACCGGATGCCCGCAATTGGGGCAATCTTCGAGTTTCGTGTCAAATTCTCGATCACATTGTGGACATCTCATCGGCGATTTCTCCTATGCATATCGGTTTATCGAGATACCGAACCGTCTTCTCTTCCTCGGGCGGTCCGGCTGATCGCGGCTTCACGAGGGAAACCGCGAGCAACTTCGAACGTATTCGACCGCCTTGCCCAAATATTGGAACGGCGAAGACTTTGAATGCGGCGTGGGCCCCCTTGGGAGAAGTTTCTCCATGAATGAACGAGAACCGCGATCATCGATGGGAGATGAAAACCAGTATATCGATCCCTTGCGGGAAAGTAAATCATTAGTTCTTTTTCGTTTTTTTTCTTTTCGCCGGGGCGTCTCCGAGACCGGTTCCACGCCGGCGGGGTGCGGCTTTGCGTCGCATCTACGGAAGATCGAAGGCGGCATTCGGAAACATCCTCGGAAAGGAGATGGCTCGCTGAATTCCTCCAAGCCAAAGAGGGAAAAATGACGCCGCATCCTATTTCTTTTCGTATTTCAAATGATTATACTAGAAGGAAGCGTGTTTTCCTCTGTTCCGACAATATTGAAGAACGCCCACAAGGTTCCCGCCTCGCGACTTCCCTTTCCCGTGCTCTGCGGATTGCAATAATTAATGGAGAGCGATCAGAATAGCAACGAGCCCCGACCTTGAAAATCTTCATCGGAAGATTCGAAACGAATCAAGACAAGCATTTGCCCGGAAGTTGACTTGCCGGGGGAAGCGCTGAGACGCCGATGGCTCCACTCCCGATTTTTCAGGGGGAAGAAAAGGAGATCAATGGATATTCGAAAGTGGATGCTGCCCTTTTTGATTCTGGCAACGATTCTGTTCGTCGGCTTCACGACGTTCTGCGCGGCCTCTCTGGTCGTTTTGAATCACCTTCCACCGGGCATCGAACTGGAGCAGCGAGTCCCCGATCCTTCCCAAGGCCCCGAAGCCATCTATACCCCCATCGATCCTGTTTTGACCGAGGGACCGGGAACTCCTTCGAAAACGATCACCGGTTCGTGGGCCCGTTTCCGTGGAAGTGATTTCGACGGCATCCGCAACGACGCCGTCACGTTGGCCGAGACATGGCCCGACCAGGGGCCACCGGTTCAGTGGTCACAGGATTTGGGGGAAGGATACGCCGGTGCCGCCATCCGGCACGGCTGCGCATATGTGCTCGATTACGACCAGGAAAAAAAGCGGGATACCTTGCGATGCCTCTCGATGGACGACGGCCGCGAAGTCTGGAATCTCTCCTATGAGGTCGTCATCAAGCGGTTCCACGGCATGTCGCGGACCATCCCGGCGGTGACCGAACAGTATTGCCTCACGCTGGGCCCGAAATGTCATGTGATGTGTGCCGATGCGGTCACCGGCCGATTGCACTGGTCACTCGATCTGGTTCACACCTATGGAACGGAAGTGCCGCAATGGTACGCCGGGCAATGTCCCCTCCTCGACGAGCTCGACGGCCGCGAGGTGGCCGTTTTGGCCCCGGCCGGGCCGGAAGCGTTGATGGTGGCCCTCGATTGTGAAACGGGAGAAGAAGTCTGGCGAACGCCCAATCCGTTTTTCTGGAAAATGACCCACTCCTCCATCATGCCGATGGATCTTGACGGCCGCCCCACCTATGTCTATTGCGGCAAAGGAGGGGTGGTCGGGGTCGACGCGGCCACCGGCGAGATCCTCTGGTCCTCGGAAGACTGGAAGATCAGTATCGCCACGAGTCCTTCGCCGTTGGTACTGCCCGAGAACCGAATCTTCTTCTGCGGCAGCTACAATTCAGGCGCTTTGATGATGCAAATTCAGGGATCCGCGGGCGATTATTCCGCGAAAACGCTTTATGAGCTGGAACCGTCCCAGTTCGGTTCCACCCAACAGACCCCCATATTTTACGACCATCATATTTTCGGAATCCGTGAGCGCGACAAGCAGTTCGTCTGTCTCGATCTGGAAGGCAATGAGGTCTGGTCGAGCGGTACGCAACAGCGTTTCGGGAGCGGTCCTTACCTGATCGCCGACGGAAAGATTTACATTCTCGACGACTTTGCGACCTTGACCATGGCCGAAGCCACCGTCGAAGGATACCGTCCTCTCGATCAGGCGACGATGCTCGAAGGACACGATGCCTGGGCTCCGATGGCACTCGTGCAAGGGAGATTGATCTTGCGCGACCTGACGACCATGCTCTGCGTCGACCTTCGTCCGCGGTGATGGTTCAACAGCAATGTTCTTGGTCAGAAAAAAAACCAAAATGGAATTGAGGATACAACGGATAAGATGAACAAGCATTCTAATGACCAAATCACCGAGACGGTCCGCCGGAGTCGGAATGCGTCGCTCAAGGAGCAGAACCAAAAGGGAGAGGGCGAAGTGCCGCATTCCCCCCAATACCTCAAGTTGACGGCGATTTGGGTCGGCGGAACGTTCGCCCTGGCAGCGCTGATCGGCATCGTGGTGATCCTCCTGCTTCCACCTCCCAAAACCCCATTGCCGGGTCCACGTGTTTATGAGGGCGCCAACTTTTCCTTTGACCAATCGCTGATCAATCACCGTGAGGTGGAGCAGGTTCCGGTTTCGCTCATGCGCCCCATGGATTTGTTTCTCGATGACCAAGACAACGTCTACCTCGCCGGAGACCAAGAGATTCAAATCCTCTCTCCAGGTGGTGAACTTCAGAAGACCATCTCCCTCGACGCCGTCCCACATGCACTGGCCTTGAATTTCGATCATGACACGTTTGGAAACAATCTCTTCGTTTGTACGGAACATGAAGTCGTCAAGATTTCGCTGGACACCGAGGAACAAGAAGAATGGGCCTATTTCGGCAATTTGGCCTACTTGACCGACATCGCCCTGAGCGAGCTCGGTTACGTTTTCGTGGCCGACGCGGGCAACAAAGTCGTTCACCGGCTCGACACAAGCGGTCGTATCGTGGGTAAGATCGGAGAGCGCGGGGCCGACGAGATGTTTTCCGGTTTCAGTATTCCCAGCCCGTTCTTTCCCATGGAAATCACCTCCGACGGTCTTTTGCGGATCTGCAATCCGGCGAAACACCAGATTGAAGCGTTCACCCAGGACGGCATCTATGAACCGCCTCTCGCCTGGGGGGAAGCTTCATTCGAGATCGAAGGGTTTTGTGCGTGTTGCAATCCGTCTGATTTCGCGATTCTTTCCGACGGCCGGTTCGTCACCGCGGAGAAAAAAATCCCGCGCGTGAAAATCTACGACCAACAAGGCAACTTCCAGTCGGTCGTCGCCGGGGAGGAACGGCTCGAGATCATGCCAAGCGGAGAGGAATTTGAGAATCGCGAGCTTTCTCCCCTTGCCAACGAAATCCACTCCTGCCGTGTGGAAGTGGATTCCCGCGACCGGATCTGCGTGCTCGACCCGGTGGTGCGCATGATCCGCTACTTCGAGCCGATGGAAGAACCCCAAGAGGACGCTTCCCTCGCGACGAACGTCGAAAAGGCGACTCCCTGAAGCGTGACACGGCGTTCCAACGTGGTGATAGGAATAGAACCCCGAACCTCCAAAGAGTTCCCAAATGACGACTCCGAATACGAATCAACGATCCTCCCTCGATCGACGTTCCTTCCTGAAAAACGGCGGCCGCCTGGTCGGCCTGATCGGGCTCGGTGGCGTGACCACCTCGCTATTGGCTCACAACCGAGCGCAAAAGGATAGCTGGGTTTGGCAGATCGACCCCAACAAGTGCATCAACTGCGGCAAGTGCGAAGATCACTGCATCTTGAATATCTCCGCCGTGAAGTGCATGCACAATCACCATATGTGCGGTTATTGCGAATTGTGCACCGGGTATTTTATCCCGAATCCTTCGGAACTCGACAGCGGCGCAGAGAACCAGCTTTGCCCCACCGCGGCAATCACCCGAACATTCATCGAAGAACCGTACTACGAATACTCCATCGACCGCGATCTCTGCATCGGTTGCGGCAAGTGTTCCGAGGGATGCAACAATTTTGGGAACGGGTCGCTTTTCCTGCAGATCGACCACAGCCGTTGCGAGCATTGCAATCGCTGTGCGATCGCCGATATCTGTCCTTCCGAGGCCCTCGTCAAGGTTCCCGCGGAAAAGCCCTACCTGGCCAAGGGAGCGGATCTCATCAAGAACCAAGACAAACTGGCCAATGCCCCCGACAAAAAAAACCCGCCGTCTCATTGAGTTCCCCGCCCGCCATCTTCTGAAATGAAAATCGACCACGATGATTCCCTTTTGCTCCAGCCGGTTCCCCCTTTTGGTCGTCGCCCTTCTTTGGGGGGGCGGCGTTCTGGCTTGCTCTCTCCCATCACCTGCCCAAGCCGAACAACGATTTCCGCCGCCCGAATTCACCGATCACCAGCTCCCGGAAACGGAACTACCCAGCCCGACGCAGAAGATCACCGTCTCGGAGTGGTGGACCTTCGTCCTGGTCGCCGTCGCGTTGATCGCTTCGACCCTCCTGTCGATTCGCTTCCGCTTCCGACCCGGCCTCTTCTTGCTGGCGGCGATATCGATGATACTATTCGGTTTCTGGATGAAAGGGTGTCCCTGCGCCGTGGGGTCGACCCAGAACGTCGCCTTGGCCCTCTTCGACGGATCCTATCTGGTCCCGATGGCGATTTTGCTGCTGTTCATCGTGCCGCTGGCCGTGACACTCTTTTTCGGACGCACCTTCTGCGCTTCGGTCTGTCCGCTCGGTGCCATCCAGGAAATGGTGGCGGTCAAACCGATTCAGGTCCCGCGTTGGGTCGATCACTCCCTGGGAATGCTTCGCTACGTGTATCTCGGATTGGCCATCCTGTTGGTCGCCACGGGAACGACGTTTCTAATTTGCAAATATGACCCCTTTATCGGTTTTTATCGTTTCTCCGGCAATGTTCCGGTGATCATCTTCGGGGTGGTGCTTTTGGGAGTGGGCGTCTTTGTCGGGCGTCCCTATTGCCGCTATTTGTGCCCCTACGGCGCCCTGCTCGGCCTCTGCGGGAAATTCGCCCACAAGCATGTCACCGTGACTCCCGGGGAATGCGTGAAATGTCGACTCTGCGAAGAGATCTGCCCCTACGGCGCCATCGAGAAACCGACCATCGATCCCACCCCCGAGGAACGCCGCACCGGACCGAGGCGATTGGGCATCGTGCTGCTTTTGTCTCCCGGGATCGTCATCGGATTCCTCCTCCTCGGTTGGCTGCTCGCCCCCGCGCTCGCCCAATTTCATCCCGATGTACGACTCGCCGAAAAACTCTATCTCCACGAGCAGGGGCTCCTGGAGCAGGGGGGGCTCGACGACCAAATCAAAGCCTATCAGCAGACCGGCCTCTCGACGGAAAAACAGTACGAAACCGCCAAAATCGTTCAGAACCGCTTCGTCATCGGAACCATCTTTTTCGGCGGATGGGTGGGGCTGGTCTTCGCACTGAAAGCGATCCAAGTCACCCTACGGCGACGCCGCACCGAATACCGGGTCGATCCGGCCCGATGCCTTTCCTGCGGCCGCTGTTTCTGGTATTGTCCGAATCAGAAGGCCGAACGCGCCCTGCTGAAGATCGAGCAGCCGAAACACGAGCCGCGCGAAAACATGCAAGAAAGCCCATCCTCCCCTTAGATCAGCGATGATTCCCTCAGTCCTTTTTCGGATCTTCCCCACCATGACCGACTCGAAAGAACAAAAAACCGTTCTCTCCGCAAGCGAAATCCAAGAAACCAAGCTGATGTATCGTCTGTCGTTGGCGATGACGTTCGTGGCGGCGATTTTCTGCGTTTCCCTGGCCGTATTGATGGCGGTCACCTACTTCGGGCAAGTGGCCAAGAATCCATCGGAGAATCCTCTGCGGATGGAATTGCAGGAGAAACTGGCCGAGGATCCCCGCAATGAGTCGCTGAAGGAACAAATACGCGAATACGACCTGGCCCAACGTGCCGAGTATTTTCGTCGATTGCGCATCATCCGCCAGGGCGGCGTGTTATTGCTCGTCGGAGCGATCGTACTTTTTCTCAGTGCCCGCTTCGCCGTCACCTTGAATCGCAAATTGCCGGTTCCCGATGAGCCGTCTCCGGAAAAGGATCGCCAAGAGCAGGAGATTTTCGCTCGCGGCGGATTGCTCGCGTCGGGTTTGCTGTTGACGTTATCGATCGGCATGGTCCTGGGAATGCTGCTGAACGACTATTCCGAAATGAACAATGTGCTCTCGCAAATCGCGGCGAAAGCCCCGCGGGAGCCCTCCGGTTCCGGTGGAGGGGCTCCGGGAGAAGAATCTTCCAACGGCACCGGCTCAACCGTCGAGGAAACCAAGGAGGTCGAACCCTACGCGGAGGCCTATACGAAATACTGGACGACCTTCCGCGGTCCGCACGGCTCGGGGATCTCGCATTTCGACGATGTCCCCACCACCTGGGACGCCGCCACCGGTCGGGGCGTGCTCTGGAAAACGGCGGTCCCGCTCCCGGGGAACAATTCCCCGGTCGTCTGGGACGATCAAATCTTCCTCTCCGGAGCCACCGAAGAAAAACGCATGGTCTACTCCTTCGATGCCGAGACCGGCGAGTTGCTCTGGGAAGTCGAAGCCCCCGGCACGCCGCAGAGCACGATGGAACCGCCCCCCACGATGGAGGATACCGGCTTCGCCGCCCCGACCATGGCGGTGGACGGACACCGCGCTTACGCGATCTTCGCCAACGGCGATGTGGTGGCGGTCAGCCATGGCGGTGAGGTCGTTTGGAGCCGCAGTTTGGGCATTCCGGAGAGCGCCTACGGGTACGCCGCCTCCCTAACCTATTTAAAGGACCGCGTGATCATCCAATACGATCAGGGAGACGGTTCAGGCGATCACGTTTCGCGCCTCCTCGCGCTCGACGGCCCGTCGGGCGACGAGGTCTGGAATACGGTTCGAAAGGAGATGCCCAACACCTGGCCTTCGCCGATCGTGACTTATGTGAATGACCAGCCGCAGATCATCACCGCGGGCGATCCGTGGGTCATCGCCTACAATCCGGAAAGCGGTGAAGAGATCTGGCGTTGCGATTGTCTGGAAGGCGACATCGGTCCGACGCCGATCGAGCATGAAAACGTCGTGTATGTCGCCAATGAATTCCCGCAACTGACCGCCATCGACGCGACCGGGCAGGGCGATGTCACCGAAACCCACATCCTCTGGACCGGCGATTACAGCCTCCCCGACTCCTGCAGTCCCCTGGCGGTGGAAAATCAACTTTTCACCCTCGCTTCCTATGGTTTTTTCACGTGCTACGGCATCGAGGAACAAGACTTTCTCTGGGAATGGGAATACGATGGCGAAGAGGCAGCCTCCTATTACTCCTCCCCCTCTTTCGCCGCCGGGCACATCTACCTGTTCGCCATCGACGGGCGGAGCTTCATTCTTCAACCCGGCGAGGAGGGGGCGGAATTGGTCGAGCAAGGGAACCTCGGGGAGGAATGCGTGACCAGCCCGGCGTTCCAACCCGGGCGCATTTACATTCGCGGCAAGGAACACCTTTTCTGCTTGGGAAAGAAAGAGTGACGAAGTGAAAATGATGCTTCAAACCACCATCGATCTGACGCCCGTCGATCAGTGGATCGAACAGTACGGCACCGGTAAGGAGTCGCTGATTCCGCTGCTCCAGAAGATCCAATCGCATTATCGTTATCTTCCGGAGGAAGTGCTGCGTTATCTGTGCGATCGCACGCAGAACACCCCCAGCGAGGTGATCGGCGTCTCGACCTTCTATAGCCAGTTCCGCCACGAACCGGTCGGCGAGCACATGATCAACGTCTGCACCGGCACCGCCTGCCACGTCAAAGGCGCGGGTCTGGTCCACGACGCATTCCTTCAACACCTGGGCATCACGGCCGGGAAGGATACCGACCAGGACAAGAAGTTCACCGTGCAGAAAGTGGCCTGCCTGGGTTGCTGTACGCTCGCGCCGGTAGTGCAGATCGATCAAGCGACCTACGGCCATCTCCGTCCCTCGATGATCCCGGACGTCATGGACGACTTCCTCCATCGAGCCTCCGAGAAGACGCATCGGCAACCGGCGATCATCACACCGGAACAAGAGGTCGGAGAAATTCGCATCGGCCTGGGGTCCTGCTGCCAGGCACAAGGCAGCGCGCAGGTCCGCGACGCGGTGAACGAGGTCCTCGCCGAAACCCAAACGCCCGCTCGGGTCAAACGTGTCGGATGCGTCGGGATGTGCCACCAGACGCCGCTGTTGGAACTGGTCGAAAAGGGGCAATCCTACCTTTACGCGAAGGTACAGCCGGAAGATGTCCGCTCGATCATCCTCGATCGTTTCCAGCCGACTCGCTTCACGCAGCGCTGGGGGAATCGTCTGAACCGATGGCTCGAACGGCTCTGGTCCGATGAGATCGGCGATGCCAGCAAAGCCCGATTCATCGAACCTCGCGAACAACCGGTCTGTTCCTTCTTGAGTCGGCAGGTGAATCTCGCCACCGAGTTCTGCGGAGAGATCGACCCGAAAGATACCGAGGAATACCGCAGCTACGGCGGTTTTCAGTCTCTCCACCGTGCCATGGAACTCACGCCGCAACAGCTCATCGACGAAGTGCAGGCCTCGGGGTTGCGGGGACGCGGCGGCGGCGGGTTCCCGACCTACCGCAAGTGGGAGATGGTGGCCCAGGCCGAAAGTGATCAGAAATACATCATTTGCAACGGCGACGAAGGCGATCCCGGCGCTTTCATGGATCGCATGCTCCTGGAATCGTTTCCCTACCGAATTCTCGAGGGAATGATCATCGCCGCCCGAGCCGTGGGGGCGACTCAAGGATACCTGTACATCCGTGCCGAATACCCCCTCGCCGTGCAGCGGATCAACGAAGCCCTCGATGCCTGCTACCGAGAAGGCTACCTGGGAGACGATATCCTCGGGAGCGGGTTCTCGTTGGACTTGAAAGTCAAGGAAGGGGCCGGCGCGTTCGTCTGCGGTGAGGAAACGGCCCTTTTGGAATCGATCGAAGGACGACGGGGCATGCCCCAACTTCGGCCACCTTATCCGTCCGAATCGGGACTCTACGGAAAGCCGACGCTGGTGAACAACGTGGAATCGTACGCCCTCGTTTCCTGGATTCTGAAAAACGGCGGTCGCGCGTTCGGACGGTTCGGCACCCTCGAAAGCCGAGGGACCAAAGTCTTCGCGCTGGCCGGAAAGATCGAACGCGGCGGTTTGATCGAAGTCCCCATGGGCATCACGATGCGGGAGATCGTCGAAGAGATCGGTGGCGGAGTCGCCGGTGGGAAAACGTTCAAGGCGGTCCAGATCGGCGGTCCCTCGGGCGGCTGCGTCCCGGCGGAGCTGGCCGATATCTCGGTCGATTTCGAATCACTCTCCGAGGTCGGCGCGATCATGGGCTCCGGCGGATTGGTCGTCCTCGATGAAGACGATTGCATGGTCGACATCGCCCGCTACTTCCTCCAATTCACTCAGGAACAATCGTGCGGAAAGTGCACCTTTTGCCGCGTGGGAACGCGACGGATGCTCGATATCCTCGATCGCATTTGCGCAGGCGAAGGGAAAAAGGACGACCTGGAAAAACTGGAATCCCTCGCCCAAAGCATCACGTTGGGGAGCCTCTGTGGACTGGGGAAGACGGCGCCGAATCCGATTCTTTCCACCTTGAAATTTTTCCGCCGGGAGTACGAAGCCCACCTCGAGGGACGCTGTCCGGCGGGAAAATGTCCCGATTTGATCGAATATGTCGTCAACGACAAGTGCACCGGATGCACCTTGTGCGCGCAGACATGTCCGGTCGACGCGGTCGCCTCCGTGCCGTATCGCCCACACCGGATCGATCCTGAGACATGCACCCGCTGCAACGCCTGCCGTGAAATCTGTCCTTACGAGGCGATCGAAGTGCACTAAAGCCGAGATGCTTTTTCAATTTTCCTCCTTGATTCTCCACAGCCACCGCCCATGGGTGGTGTTCATCGGATCACCTTGCCATGCCGAAATTAACGATCGACGGAAAAGAAATCTCGGTGCCCGAAGGCAGCACGCTGCTCGATGCCGCCGAGCAACTGGGAATCGATATTCCCCATCTCTGTTTTCTCAAAGGGGAGAAACCATCGACCTCTTGCTTCGCCTGCGTGGTGAAGCAAGATGGAAAGGTGGTGCCCTCCTGCGCGACGACGGCTTCCGAGGGCATGATCGTCGAGAGTGAAACGGAAGAGATTCGCCATCTCCGTAAAACTTCGCTGGAATTGCTTCTGAGCGATCATCTGGGCGATTGCGTGGCGCCTTGCGAGTTCGGCTGTCCGGCGAACATGAATATTCCGGCAATGCTCCGCGCCATCGAGCGAAATGACATGGTTCGGGCGATCGAAGTCGTCAAGCGCGATATCGCTCTTCCATCCGTATTGGGCCGTATCTGTCCCGCGCCTTGCGAGAAAGTTTGTCGCCGCAAGGACAAGGATACCCCGATCGCCATCTGCCAGTTGAAACGCTACGTGGGCGACTATCATCTCGGATTGGAATCGCCCTATCAACCGAAGGTCGCTCCCCCGTCCGACAAGTCCGTCGCGATCGTCGGCGCGGGTTCGACGGGACTTTCGGCGGCTTACTATCTCTCCTCGATGGGACACCAGGTCCACCTCTACGAACGCGAAGAGCACGCGGGAGGACGGTTACGTGCCATCGACGACGATTTGCTTCCCCACGACGTGCTCGACGCAGAGATCGATTCCGTCCTCAGTCTTCCGATCCACTGGCACCCGAACGCAGAAATCGAGTTCGAGCAAGCGGCTCTCGATCGATGGCAATCGGAGCACGATGTGGTCCTCCTCGCATGCGGGTCTCTCGAAGAGGGGCAGATCCGATCCCTGGGCCTCCAACCGGCCAAAAAAGGCATCCAGTGGCAACGCGGCACCTATCAGGCCGGCCGCGAGGGCCTGTTCGCCGCCGGCTCGGTGATCCGTGGCAAGGGAATGGTGATACGCTGCGTCGCCGACGGCAAGGAGGCGGCCCGGTCGATCGATCACTCCCTCCGAAAAGGCTCGCCGCTCACTCTTGCTCCTCCCTATTCGGTTCGTCTGAAACGGCTGGACCAAGAGGAACTCGAGCAACTGGCTGCTTCGGCCCAAGAAAGCCCGCGCGACGACCATCCCGATGGAGGCATGGAGGAATATTCCGTCGAGGAAGCGGCCGTTCAGTCGGCGCGGTGCTTGCATTGCGATTGTCGGGCCCGCGACGATTGCCGACTCCTGGAATACTCCCGCGAATACCAGGCCCGGGTGAACCACTTTCGCGAAAGCGACCGCATGCCGATGGTGATTCGCCGCTCGGGCAATCTGCTTTACGAACCCGGAAAATGCATTCGCTGCGGGATTTGCGTCACCATTGCGCAAAAGAGAGGTGAGCCACTTGGATTGGCGTTCATCGGGCGGGGATTCGATGTTCGAATCGATGTTCCGTTCCGGGGCGATCTCGAGGAAGCTTTGAAGCAAACCGCCGCCGAATGCGTAAAGCATTGTCCGACCGCGGCGCTCGAATTCGACCGCGACGACTGATCGAATCGCCGTCCCCTCGCATCCCATGGTGGACTTCGCTAAAATGTCTCTCAGAGACGTTTCTCTTGCGCGACGATAGGACGCTTCCCACGAAAAGTCGATCGGAACGACATCCCACCATCCTCTTCGGGGGTTCTACAGAAAAGGAATCGAACATGCTTGCGACGATGATCGGCATCTGCCTTCTTCAGGCGGTTGCGGCCGAGGAAGATCTTGCCCATGTGAAAATCAATCCCGTTCCCCGGGCCCATCACGATGTGCTGTTGAAGGAGTGGGATTTTCAAAACGATACCGGAGGCTGGACCCCGCTTGCGCGAACCGAACTTTTCGCTCAAGAGGGTCGACTCGTGATCGAGGCGACCGGGCACGATCCCTATTTTCTGTACCGCATCCCCGCCGAGCGAAAGGTGGCCGGTAAGCAAGTGATGAAGATTCGGGCCCGTTGCAATAACGGCGGGACGCTGAGCCTTTATTGGGCGACGACCGCTGAACCCGAGTTACGCGAAGCGCGCGTCGTACACGACTCATCGCTCCAACCGGACGACCAGTGGCGAGAGCACGAACTGGTTTTCGATTCCGGTGAAGATCCGGTCGTCGCCTTCCGAATCGATCCCGGGACGCACGCGGGACGCTTCGAAATCGATTCGCTCCGATGGTGCCGGCGCGTGGAGCATCCGATCTTTGTGACGGAAGTGGAACAGACGTCGGAAACGGTGGTCTATCATGTTCAAAACGACTCGCTCGATCCGATCACCGCCCGACTGAACGGCCGCTCGATCGATTTCGATCCCGCCCAGCGTCGCCGATTCGAGATTTCCAAAACCGATCTCTTCCCATCATCTTCCGAGACAACGGCTCCCGCGGTTGCCGGTGCCCGGCTGGAAATCGAAGTCGAAGATTTCGCCTCCTTCACCCGAACCGCTTTCGTTTGGAACGATCGGGTCGAGATGAGTCATTGGCCGAAACTGAGTGCTTCTTCGGCGGAACTTCTGGTCGCCCCCGACGGGTCCGGCGGCGTGTTCCGATGGCGAGAAAACCTCGGGAAAGACGGCTCCTCCGACATCGTGGCGACACTGGCCCCGCTGGCCCATCGCGACGGAAAGCCGGTCGATCTGAACGTGGTCCATCAATCTTCCGATCGGTTGGAACTTCATGGCGAAGATCTTCAATTGATCATTCGTCCTCCCAAGGGACAGCAGGCGGGAGATGAATTCACATTCGAGATCCGTTCGAACCGTCAAGTGGAAGGTCCCGTCCTGTGCGCGCGAGGAGGGCTGACCGGTGGAATATTCTCGGGGGTGGAGTATCTCGGACCGCGCGAATGGAGTTCCTCGAAGCTCGATGTGACGACGGAAAAGCACTTGCGGTTTCGGCCACCCGTCTGGTGGTTGACCATGCCGATGATGAATGTCGAAACCGAGCGCGGCACCGTGACCTTGCGGTGGCCCGTCCGGAGCATGTTCGAAATTCAGCCGACCTACGCGACACCGAACTTTTTCGACGGAACCGACGAGCATCGGATGTCGCTGGAGGGGAAACATCTTCGATGCGCGATCCGAGTAAGTCGGCAGCCGCTGGAGGAGGAAATCTTGCGAACCGTTCGAGCCATCGAACGAGAGTTTCCTCAGCCGCCTCCCTTGGAAACCGCTCCTCGGGGCGATCGTCGTCAACTCGAATTCTGCCTGAACAGCCTGACCGGTATCTTCCAAAACGAAAACGGATGGAGTCACTGCGTGAACCGGGAACGATGGAAGCGTCATCCTTACGGGGACCAGGCCTCGACCATCTGGCGACTGAAGGAAGCATTAGAGAACCCCGTGGAATTGCTGAAGTTCGACTCCTACGCGTTGATGGGAGGTGCTCATGTCGACAACGAAACAATCTGGTTCGTTCAGAACCAGGTCGATGATTGGCTCCACCAACGTCGTCGTTATTGCGATCAACTTCTCGAGCGACAGCAACCGGACGGTTCATTCCACTATCGCGGCGAGTACAGCCGGGGGTTCGCGGTTCCTTCGACGTTGGGAACATGTGCCCGACCGGCGTGGTTTCTGCTGCAGACCGCTCAATACACCGGGAACGAGGATTATCGGAAGGCCGGTCTGAGGACCCTGGAATTCATGAAGCGTTTTCGGGTGCCTCGTGGCGCTCAGGTGTGGGAGATGCCGCTGCACACGCCCGATTTGCTCGCCAGTGCGTATGCCGTTCGCGCTTATGTGCTCGGCCATGCCCTGACCGACCGTGAAGCATGGCTGAAAGAGGCCCGGCGATGGGCGATCACCGGCCTGCCGTTCGTGTACTTCTGGAACGCCGACGGGAGAGAGCTTTTCAACAAGCGGAACCCCATGATGCAATACGCCACTACCGGCGTTCTGGGAGCAACAAACTGGAAAGCTCCTTTCTGGATCGGACGCCCCGTCCAGTGGATCGGAACAGTGTACGCCTATGCTCTATTGGAATTGGCTCCCCACGATACGTCCTACGATTGGAAACGGTTAGCCGAAGGCATCCTCATCTCTTCCGAATGGCAGCAATATCCCGAAGGCGAGTTCCGGGGCGCTCTGCCGGACTCGATCGATCCGAAAACCGGACAACGCTATCCCTGGAACATCAACCCTTGCGCCCTGGTATCCCTCCGACTTCGAGCGACCGGCCGCCCCGATTCTCTCTTCACGGCCCAACAAGGGAAACTCCATCTGGTGGCGCCTTACCCCATGAAGCTGATTCCGAAAGAAGGGACCGATTCCTCCATCGTTTCCGTCGAGGCGAAAAGGGGCGTTTCCTATCAAATTCTGATCACCCGTGCCGGAGAAGATCGGGACGAGATCCGAACGATCGACTCGGTGGGTCTCGATCGTCTTGAAATATCTCCCTGAGAGGCGCATAAAAAAACGATGCTGTTCCAAGCGTGAGAACAGCATCGTGTCGCGTCTCTGATCATTCGAACGAGGCTTATTCGGTCGTCTTGACATCCAGATCGAATGTATTATTTCCGGGTTCGATTTCGACCTCGACTTCGGACTCCTCCGCATATTTCGGGGGAATTTCCGCGATGACGGTTTCGTTGCCCTGGTCATCGTACTGAGTGGCATTGATCATCACCAGATGTTTTCCGATCATGATGCCGTCCTGCTGTGCCGTGAACATCGCCTCGTAATGGCCGTCGGCGTCGGTGATGCCGATCGACTGAGAACCGCCCTCGAACTGAGGATCGAATGTGATTTCGACGCCTTCATAAGGCTCGCCATCGATCGTGATGGTGCCTTCGCAATGGGCCATGTTCGGGTTCGTGTTGCA
Source organism: uncultured Planctomycetaceae bacterium (assembly GCA_964632505.1). Taxonomy (GTDB): domain Bacteria; phylum Planctomycetota; class Planctomycetia; order Pirellulales; family Thermoguttaceae; genus CAZWCE01. The sequence goes on from CAZWCE010000002.1 coordinate 55,198, forward strand.
TCCGGCCTGCAACAGCAACGCCAGACCGAGCAGAACCGAGGCCATGAAACAATAATTTCTTTTCTCCATGAATGAACGTTCCTTTCACCTCTCCCGAGCAAAAACGAGCGTCGCTGTCGGGGAACGAGGTATTGATGATGGAAAGTCGCATCCATAGTGAACCGGTGGCCCTCCCTGAGGTGCGGCCACCGGTCATCCATGTAGGAAACAAGATGTCACTATTGATGCGACCATGGATTGTAGGGTGGTGAACACGGAAGAAAATCGGTTCCCCGTCAAATCGACGAGGGACCGAATGATCAACCATGGAATTCCGTCACACGATTAGAAATCGTCCAGCGGCTGTCCGTCGTTACGAACTCCCAGGTGCTGATAGACCCCCATGTTGTGGACCTTCCCCCGAAAACCGCTGATCGACGATCGGTTTCTGCTGTTCGAGAAGCCGGCCAGTCGGAACTCGATCGTTTCCGAAAGGAAATGGACCGAACCATCGCAGAAGAGAAAATTGGCTCCGCCGGGGTGATTGCTGGCAAACCCGCGGTCCATGTTTCCTCGCTGCTTCGGGGAGTTGAGCTTATGGCAGACGTTTCGGGTGTGGTTGAACCCGTCGCCGCCCGAGCCTCCAATGCCGGCCCAGATGGCGCTGTAGGTGTCGTTGGTCGACGCTTCGCCGACGGCGATCGTGTTGGAAAGACCGTCGGTCACTTTTCGGAAGGGGATGCCGACGCGGCCCGTCAACACACCGTTGTTGTCCTGCGGCCCGTGATTGTCGCCGGTGCCTTTTCCGGCCCACCAGTGGATCCCCACACAACCTGCGTAACTGGCCATGCCTACGCCTTCTCCATTCGGTCTTTTGTTCGGCGGGATGTCGTCCGCTTCGGTGGAAGGGCAAACATAGGCCTCGATATTCTGCTGTACATACGGCAAAATATCGGGGTCGTTCACCGCTTGACCGAGGGTCAGCGTCGTGACGCGGCAGGAATCATACAGACCGCCTTGTTCGATGAAGGGCAGAATCAGCGCGGCCCAGCCCCATTGCGGCCCCCCGGTCGGTTCCCAGCCGTTGGTCACTTGCATGATCCATCCCGGGGGCATTTCCGAATGGACGTCATGGTAGTTGTGCAGCGCAATCCCGATTTGCTTCAAGTTATTCGTGCAACTCATCCGTCGTGCGGCTTCGCGTGCCGCCTGCACCGCGGGCAGAAGTAGAGCAATTAAAATACCGATGATGGCGATCACCACCAACAGCTCCACCAGGGTAAAACCTCTTTTTTTCATGATCATTCTCCTGTCTGAATGTTCCAATGAACGATGATGCCTTCTCCGAAGGCCGATACGAAAAACACAATAACGAACGGTGATCGGAAAAAAACACTCCGACACCGAAGTTAAGAAAGATGAAAAAGAAACGCGGAAGGGAAGGGGGGTGGGCAATTCCTTAAAGAAATCATTCGAGAATAGGACTATCCTCGGAAGGTTCTTGTCGGTTGCCGGCGCCTTCTTCTATACAATCATGCAGTATCAATGTTGGGAAATAACCATCGATTGACGGGGGCGAACCACTTGCAACCCGAAAGACGATATCTGGGTACTTCTCTGGGGGTTGGATCAACAGAAACAGAATTATTTCTACATTCCATTATTATAGTGTAATCGGCGACTGCTGAAAAAGCAAGTTGAAAACCACCGTGTCCCCTTGAAAAACTCGACACGAAAGAGAAGCAATTCACGAAAGCTAAATGACCAGTGACCGCGACTCGACCAGCATCGGGCTCCAGCAGGATGACTCCGAGAGGATGCTTGTCGATTTTCGTGACTTCTGATAGATTGAAATCGTCATCCAATCAACAGAGAATACCGGTGAGAAATTTTTCGCGACAGGAGTATCTTTATGCCTAAACCATCCTTTCCATTTTTTTCACTTCTCGCTCTCGTCACCTTCGCGGCGGCTTGTTTTCACTCGATGGAGGTAAAGGCGGAAACATCGGCAACGTCCGAGGCTCAGCCGAATTTCGTCTGGCTCATGTCGGAGGACAACTCAACGCATTTCATGCACCATTTCGATCCCCATGGTCCGCAAACGCCGAACATCGAACGACTGGCGAAAAACGGCCTTACTTTCACGCACGCGTTCTCGAATGCCCCGGTCTGTTCGGTCGCCCGAACCACCCTGGCCACCGGTTGCTACGGCCCCCGCATCGGGACGCAATTTCATCGCAAGGAAGTCCCGGTCCCGTTACCCTCGGAGCAGCATCTCATTCCGACCTACCTGAGGCAAATCGGCTACTATACGGCCAACAACGTGAAAACCGACTACAATATCAAACCCCGAGAGCAGGTATGGGATGAATCTTCCCGAAAAGCGACTTGGCGCAAACGCCGAACCGGTCAACCGTTCTTCTACAAGCAAAGTTTCGCGGTCAGCCATGAGAGTTCGCTCCACTTCCCGGAAAAAGACATCACCGGCAAGCCGACCAAGACCGACCCGGAAAAGGTCTTCGTACCACCGATTCATCCGGATACGGATACCTTCCGATATACGTATGCCCGATATCACGACAACATTCGAAAAATGGATCAGCAAATCGGGCAAGTCGTTGCGGAGCTGGAAAAAGACGGTCTTCTGGAGGATACGTTCATCTTCTACTTCGGCGATCACGGCGGCGTGCTGCCGGGGAGCAAGGGATACGCCTACGAAACCGGCTTGCACGTGCCGCTGGTCGTGCGTATTCCGGAAAAATGGAAACATTTGGTACCCGGGGAGCGTGGAACGCGCATCGACGGATTCGTGAGCTTTGTCGATTTCGGCCCCACGCTCTTGCATCTCGCGGGGATCGAAATTCCACGCGGGCTCGACGGCAACCCTTTTCTCGGAGAGGGGATCACGCTGGAAATGCTGAACCGGCGTCATACCACATTCGGCTACGCCGATCGCTTTGATGAAAAATACGACTTGGTCCGAACGGTCCGCAAAGGTCGATACAAGTACATGAGGAATTATCAACCCTTCAATTTCGACGGAATGCAAAACGATTACCGTTACAAAATGGTCGCCTATCGCCAATGGCGCGAACTCTACGAAGCCGGAAAACTCGACGAGGTCCAGAGTTTTTTCTTCCGGGCCCGTGCTCCGGAAGCGCTGTATGATCTCGAGACCGACCCCTATGAAACCAATAATCTCGCCGAGGACCCCGCTTACCAAGAGAAACTCGCGGAGCTTCGAACGGAGCTGAACCAGTGGGTGAAGGGAATGCCCGACTTGAGTTTTTATCCCGAAAACTACTTGATCGAAAACGCCTTCGATCATCCGGTTGCGTTCGGCCGGGCACACCGCAAAGAAATCGCGGAGCTCGTGGAAGTTGCCGACCTGCAACTTCTTCCGTTCCCGGAGGCGAAGGTCGGCATTGCACGAGCGCTCGCTTCCGACCATCCTTGGAAACGTTACTGGGGATTGATCGTCTGCAGTACTTTCGCTCGGAAAGCGGCGGACTTCGTCCCCGAGGCGAAGGCGATCGCCGCGAACGATCCGGAAAACCTGAACCGCGTTCGAGCTGCGGAATTCCTGGGGCTTGTCGGCGCTGTGGATCCGAGACCCCTGATCAAAAAATCTCTATTGGAAGCGGATTCCTCGACCGAAGCGAATCTGATTCTCAATACGGCCGTTCTCCTGGAAGATGGAGAACCCGGCTACGATTTAAATTTTTCCGAACTTCTCGATCACCCTAAAATCGAGAAGTTCCGTAAATCGCGCTATCCCAACGCGCGAATCCTCTATTTGCAAAAGGGTACGGATTAGTGGATCGACGATCCCTTTTCCGATCACCCGGAAAGGAGTCGGAAAATGACCCTTACAACAAGTACGATGCTGTCCCTGGGCGCTCCAGCGCCTGATTTCTCCCTGAAGGATACTCAGGGAAAGACGGTTTCCTTGAAAGACTTCGAAGAGGCCCAGGCGCTTCTGGTCATCTTCATGTGCAACCACTGTCCCTATGTTCAACATATCGCCGATGAGTTGGTTCGGCTGACGAACGAGTATCAAGCAAAGGGAGTGGCCGTGGTCGGGATCAACGCCAACGATGCCGAAACTCATCCAGACGACGCTCCGGAGAAGATGGCGGAAGAAGTCGAAAAACGCGGCTATTCGTTTTCCTATCTCTACGATGAGAACCAGGAAGTGGCGAAGGCCTACCATGCCGCGTGCACCCCCGACTTCTTCCTCTTCGACGGTGACAAGAGATTGTTCTATCGTGGTCGACTCGACGCAAGCCGTCCGGGAACCGACATCCCTCTGACCGGAGAAGAACTCCGCGAGGCTCTCGACGCCGTTTTGGCCGGCAAAGAACCGCCGGAAAACCAGAAACCCAGCATGGGGTGCAATATCAAATGGAAGCCGGGCAATGAACCGGAATATTTCGAAAAGTGAACAAGGCGAATCTTTTTCGTCAACGATTCTCCCACCACAAGCGCGACACTCGCGAAAAGCGAGGTCGCGTTTTTTGGTGACACGGAGACAGAGTGTGACTTTCGTCAGCGTATGGCAAGAGGATCAAGCGGGGATCAATTCCCTCTCCAAGGCTGCCGTTTTTCCTTGACCGGTCGACGTCGCCGTTCGGGAACCCGATCGATTTCCTCCGCCACTCGATGCCACAGTTCACTGAGTTCGGCCGTCAATTCCGGCTTTTCTTCGGAGAGATCGTTCAGCTCGGTCCGGTCCTTCTCGATCTGATAGAGTTCCCAGGGACCGCCACGCGCGGATACCAGTTTCCACTCTCCGCGCCGAATAGCCCGGTTGTTCGAGAAGATGAAATAGAGCCACTCGTGACCGGGGCGTTGTTTTCCTTCGATGATCGGAAGGAGCGACTTCCCTTGAAGCGGTTCGATCTGCCGACCGCCGTATTGCTCGGGATAATCCGCTTCCCCAAGATCGATGGCGGTCGCCATGATGTCGATCAAGTGGGCCGGTTGATGGTCGATGGTCCCGGGCGCCGCTTTCAGCCCTTCGGGCCAGTGAATGATACACGGCGACGAGATACCGCCTTCGTGTTGATTCTGCTTGTACCAGCGAAACGGTGTGTTTCCGGCGTGGGCCCAGCCGGTATCGTAGGTCCAGTAGGATCGGGCATCCCACGGCATGAATTCCCGACCGCGAGTCCGCTCGAATGGGCAGGCACCGTTGTCGGAGCAGAACAAGAGAAAGGTGTTCTCCAGTTCACCATGTTCCTGCAAATCGGCGACCAACCGCGCGACGTTCTGGTCGACGCGGTCGACCATCCCCGCGAAGGCCGCCATCCGAAAATCTTCCCAGTCCTTCTCCTTTTCCGAAAGGGAGTCCCAATCGCGCACATGATTCAGCGGTGGACTCAGTTTCCATTGTGGATCGATGATGCCCAGATCGATCTGCCGAGCATAACGTTCTTTGCGGAGAGCCTCCCAGCCTTGACGGTACGTGCCTCGATACTTCATCACATCTTCTTTCGGAGCCTGCAAGGGATAGTGGGGCGCATTGTAGGCAAGGTACAAAAAGTAAGGCTTTTCGGTCTCCCGCGCTTCGTCGAGAAACTCCAGGGCGTAATCCGTATCGCGATCGGTGGTGTAAAAGTCTTCATCGAAATCGGTGAACTTCTCCCCGTTGAGCCGGAAGGTATCATCGCCGGTGAAGAAATTCGTCGCTCCGCTGAGATGGCCGAAATACCGATCGAACCCTCGATCGGTCGGCTCCTCCTCAAGGTGCCATTTTCCCGACATTATCGTGAAATAGCCCGACTCGCGGAGCACTTCGGCGACGGTCACTCCGCGCGAAAGACTCGAACTTCCGGCCTGCATGCAGTATAGCCCGGTTAGGAGGGAAACTCGGGAAGAGTGGCATTTCGCCGTGTTGTAGAAATGCGTCAGTCGTAATCCCTCTTCGGCGAGGCGATCGAGCGTCGGGGTTTCGATCTCGCTGCCGTAACAGCCCAGATCGGCGAAGCCGAGGTCGTCGACCATGATGACCACGATGTTGGGCCGTTCCCGAGCCTCGTCGGCTCGACTCACCACCGGCGCGAGTGCCGTCAGCAAAAGAAGACTCGTAAAAAAGCAAATGGTACGATAAGAAGGAGAAGGCATGACGGTTTCCTTTTCAAGAATTCCAGGGAAGACGCAATCGACGCTTTGCCGTCATTATATGAAAAAAGGGAGGCCGATTGCAAATCGATCGTCCTCCCCATTATCATTATCTTTTCGAATCGGCCGGCGCATTTATTCATGTTCGCACAAATAGCGGCCCCTCGGTTTCATGCAGTGATGCCCGTAGAACCGGGCTCTCGCTGTTCGCCCGGGGTTCACGATCGCGATGCGACGCTCGATATTATTCGACGCGTTGAGCGATCATCTCCAAGAGCGCTCGGGCCGCCGCTTCCGGTCCGCGGCTTTCATAGCCGGGAATGGCGAGTCGCGTGCGCATCTGGCCTACGATCACATTCTTGGCGAACGCCGCCTGGAACGTTTTCACGGCCAGTTGTTCGTGAAGATCACGATATTGAGGCGCCCCGAAAATATTCGCGAAATAGCTGTGGACCAATCCCTTGGAGGTGGTCGTTCCTTTGGCCATGGCCGCGCCCCTTCGGAATACGTCGATGGCCTGTTTCCATTCGGAGAAAACCTCGATGAGGGAGCGTTCCTCGTCGATCTCCTCGTAATTGTTCGCGTAGAGGAAGAAATCGATCTGGTGCCCCTTGAGCACATTCCGGATCTTCGTGACCGGCAGCACCGCGCGGGCATTGATTTTTTGGGGGCTCATGATGATCGCCCGATCGATCTGCCCGAAGGCATATCCCTGCTGCAAATCGTCGAGGCGGACAAACGCGCCCACTTCGGTCCCGTAGCCGATGACGTCGCCATCCGGGGTGATGTCGATGGACCCCATATCGTCGGCGATGATCTCCAACTCCCGGATGCGCCCCTCGCCGATCACCCGAAGTGCTTCGAGCGATTCCGACTTGCCCGTGGCCGTATCTCCGAGAATGATCACATTCGCCGCAGCTCCATTCTCCAGCGTGATTCGGGTCATGGCACCATGGAACGGCATGCGTCCCCGCTTCATCATGACGACATTGTGGAGGGTCAAAATCATCTTCTTCAGATAACCGAAATAGCCGAATCGGTCTTCCAACGGAACGGCGGCGATAAGGAGCTGGTTGGCTTCATCGTCGAAGAAGACGGTCGGGAGCTCCCCGTATCGCTTCATCATCTCCGGGGGGGCCCCGTAGACATAGACGGCGTCGGGCCCTTTAGCGATCTGCGCGTCGGTCGCCAACTCGAACAGGTTTGACAGGGAAGTTCCCAATTCGAGGAAGTTTTGGTGGAAGTAGATGAAGATCACCAGTTCACCGACTTGAGCCGGAAAGCAGAGGAATTTCGAGGTATCGAGCTCTAACACGTCGAGGGGGTTTTCGTCGATCTTCTCGAAAGAGCCGGTCCGTTTGTTCATCGGAGGATCGATGATCATCGGCGAGGTGAGCAGAACCTGCCGAATGAACGGGATGTCGCGAAGTTTCTCCAACCAGCTCTCCGGCATTTGAGTCGGCTTCGTCACCGCGGTCAATCCGACGGTGGCTCCCGCGATCACTTGTCGATAGATCCAGGGATGTTCCCCGGTGATGTTTTCGCAGATATCGCGGTAGAGTCCCCGAACCAGTTGGTTCAGATGCTCCACCGACGCGTTGAACGCCCGGTACGAACGATTCTCTTGGTCGTCGGGATCCGGATCGCTGTGTGAAACGATGAAACGCGAATAGTGACGCCAGTAATCGTAGAGCAACTCCACGAAACGGTGAAATACCTGTCGATGATCGAGGCAAACCGCCAAATCGCTGATGATCATCGACGCCTTTTCCAGCGGTGTCGAAGCGAGCGCTCGGAGACTGGCCACGAGCTTGTCCGTACTTTCGGGGCCGTTCAATTTCAAGGGAAAAGTATCCAAAATCGCGGCATCGCGCTTTTTCAGATGGCGAACAAAAATCTCCACGATTTCCGCGAAGGTGGTACTACCGGCCAAATCTTCGGGCGTGGCGCAACCAACGCTTCCGAGTTGGTGGAGAATGATTTGCTGCCCCGCGAATTCCACTCGGACAATAGGCATTGTGAACCTCTTCTTCGATCGATCGGGTGACTTCGTTATGGGAATGTCCAAGACACGGCAAGGTGTATCGCCGTCTCTTGATCCTTTGGGAATATAGCAGAAAGTTGGGGTATTCCAAGGGGGAGTGTGGTGGTAAACGACCCCGCCGGTCGCCCACCAAGGTCGCTCGACCAGAAAAAGGAGGGCGCCCCCTTGAGAATCAAGAAATCCCTATCTTCTTTGAAGTCAAGGACTTACGAAGATCAAAGAGAAGCAAAGACGGCTCGAACAATACGCTATCAGGTCAACATCCATTCGTCGCGTTCTTCTCGCCTCTTTGAAATCCTCACACCTCTTCCAGACTCGGCGTCTGGTCGGATGCGCATGGATCCCCGTCGTCTTCTGCGTGGATTCTCCGGAAGCGGAGGATGTCGTCCAGGGAGTTGAAGAAGGCGTCGAGCACGGTCGGGTCGAAATGCGTCCCGCGGCCATCCTCCATGATTTTCAAGCATTTTTCCAGTGGAAAAGCCTCTTTGTAAGGACGTTTGCTGCTTAAGGCATCGAAAACGTCGGCCACCGCCGTGATCCGCCCCTCCATGGGGATGTCCTCCCCTTTCAGCCCACGTGGATAACCGGAGCCGTCCCACTTCTCGTGATGCGTCAATGCGATGCTCGCCGCCATCTCGATGATCGGGCTCCGAGCCACCGGCAATACGTTCACCCCCATGTAGGTATGCGTTTGGGAAGTGATCCACTCATCATCCGACATCGGCTCGAACGTCTGCACGCCGATTTCGCAATGTTCCTTCATCTTCTCGAAGAGTTCCGGCTCCAACCTGCCCGGATTCAACAAAATGCTGTCGGGAATGCCGATCTTACCGACGTCGTGCAAGGGAGCGGCATGTTCGAGCAGTTCCACCGTCTCCTCGGGCATGCCCAACGTGCGGGCAATGGTCCCCGCATAGCATCCCACCCGCACCACATGCCGCCCGGTCTCCTGATCGCGACATTCGGCAGCCCGGGCCAAGCAATGAATCAGTTCCAATCGCGAGGCCGCCAGTTCACTGGTCCGGATGCGGACCTCCTCCTCGAGTTGGCGTGAATGATCAAGGAGTTCATCCCGTTGCGATTTCAATAATATCGCATTCTTGACACGAGGGACAAGTTCTTCCGAAGAAATCGGCTTGCCCAAGAAATCGGTCGCTCCCTGCTCCAGGGCGATTCGCCGCGATTCCTGGTCGCCGCTGGCGGTGAGGAAGATCACGGGGATATGTCGGGTTCGATCGTCGAGCTTGAAGATCTTCAGAAGATCGAGTCCGTTGATCTCGGGCATCAACAAATCGAGGAGAATGACATCGGGCAACAATTCGCAGGCCAAGCGTCGGGCATCGCTGGGATTGTTGAGGGTGACGAAGTACCGAAAACCGGCTTTCTTGAGATCGTGGCGAATCACTTCGGTATTGATCGGCTCGTCGTCGATCACCATGATCAACGGGCGATCGCCTTTCTCCTTTTCTCGTTCCAACGTCGTTGAAGCATGTTGGAAGGCCGGCGCGGTTACCTCGCGATACGCAGTGGAATACTCCTCCACCAGATCGCCGAGCTCTTTCAAATCGTGAGCGATGTCTTGTTCCATCCTCGCCAGATCGGCCTGTTCGTCGCGGAGTTTCTCTTCCAGGAAATTCGCGGCCTCCCCGATTTTTTCCAGTCCGATCATCCCGCTGGACGACTTCAGCCGATGAGCGAAGAGCTTCAGGGCGTCGAACTGTTTCTCGGAGACGGCTTGTTGCATGTCTTCCATCCGTTGAGGCAGTCCCGTGAGAAACTGCTCGACGATGGCGGCGAATTCCTTATCTTCGTCGTCGAACAAGTGTTCGACCTGCTCCGATACCGAGGTCGATCCTTCAAGGGGCTTGTGATCGCTTTCCTCCGGTTCTTCCGAATCGTTCAGCAAACGCTCGGGAAGGTGCTTCAAGATCGACTGGATGAGGATCTGCGGATCGATCGGCTTGGTGAGATAGTCGTTACAGCCGACTCTCCGACACTTGGCTTCATCGTCGGCCATCGCATGAGCGGTCAGAGCGAGGATCGTGGTTTCCAGCCCTTGGGAACGCAATTGCCCGGTCGCCGTGTACCCATCCATGACGGGCATCTGCATGTCCATCAGGATGATATCGAAATCGATCTTGGTCGCCATCTCGATCGCTTCCAAGCCGTTTTGAGCCGTGGTCACGTTGGCACCGGCCCGATGCAACATCAGGGAAATCAACTGACGGTTCGTCTCGCCGTCTTCCACCAGGAGAATTTCGATGTTCGGGAGCCGCCCTCCACCTTCAGGCCGTACGGCACGTTCCTCGGTCAGCGCATCGGCCTCGTTCGGGGAAATCATCGCGATCTGATCGAGCGGTCCGGTCGGCACGGAGACTCGGAACGTACTTCCCATGCCGGCGCGACTTTGCACGCTCAACTCCCCACCGAGCATCTTGGCGAATTGGCGTGAAATGGATAGTCCGAGACCGGAACCTCCGAACCGCCGGGTCACCGAATCGTCGGCCTGCGAGAACACGTCGAAGATCTTCTCTTGCTCCTTGGACGAAATACCGATGCCGGTGTCGGTCACCCGAATGATCAGTTGAGGATCGCCGTCTTTGTCGACGAGTTCCGTGGCGATGGTGATTCCACCGGATTCGGTGAACTTGATCGCATTATTGACCAAGTTCATCAGAATCTGACGGAGCCTTTTCGGATCGGTTTGAATGGTCGAGGGAATCCACGTCGGCCAGACGCACTTCAGGAAAAGCCCCTTCTTGCCGGCGGAAACCCGCATCAAACTCGCCACATCGACGACGATCTCATGCGGCGAGGTGGGCAAGTGCTCCACCGTCATTTTCCCCGCTTCGATCTTCGAAATATCGAGAATATCGTTGATCACTTGGAGAAGATGCTGACCACTTGAATAGATCGTACCCGCGTACTCCACCCTTTCCTGCGTCGTGGTCTCCTCACGGTTTTCCATCAACAAGGAAGCGTACCCCAAAATGCCGTTCAAGGGAGTGCGGATCTCATGACTCATGTTCGCCAAAAAAAGGCTCTTCGCACGGTTGGCCATCTCCGCCTTGTCGCGGGCATGACGCAACTCGGTTTCCTTCTGAGAAAGCTGGGCGACGGAATGCTCGAGTTTTCGGGTGCTCTCGCACTGCTGGTCGATCGCTATGTTCAGTGAACAAGCGATCCTCTCGAACTCCGCGGGGCCTTCCACCGCCATGCGCCGACTGAAATCCCCTTTGGCGAAGGCATCGAGGGTGCCGACAACTCCGCTGATCGGTCGACTGAACCTCTTGGCGATCATATGGGCGAAGGAAAAACCCAGGATCCCCGCGATCAAGGCGGCGATAAATGATTCTCGATAGATTTGCGAGAGACTCGATTGGAACAGGTCCTTTTGCTTCTTGTCCGCTTTCTTCACATGCGATTCGAGATGCTGGATCACCTCCCGGTGTTCCCTGCGGAGATGGGCGATTTTTCGCTTGATCCTCGACTTGTCGGCGACCAACGCCACCGCGCCGAGTCGTTCCCCATCCTGTTCGATGGGACGTCGGACCGCCTGAAAACCGTCTTCCTCCGCGGGATTCTCCGATCCTTCCCGAGTGTGGAGGACAAGAGGTTTCCCGTGGCGATCCAGAAACGCCGCATACACGATCTGGGGATTCCGGTAGGCGGAATCGCACAGCTCCCGCAAACGTTGCCTCCTGTCGGACGACAGCAAAGGCTTCCCTTGACGAGCCAGCGAAGCGGCCATTCGATGGAGGTCGCTTTTCAGCTCCTCCTCTTCCCGGAGTTCGGTCTTCCGACTAATTTCGACCATTTCTTCACGCTCCCGGTCCATCAGAAGCGCAAGCATCCGCGAATCCTGGTCCTTCACGCGGACATAGGTATTGCGAAAAGTATGCAGAAGCGATAGGCTCAACCCCACCACGAGCAACAGGATCGTTCCGGTGACTCCCCAGAGAACCTGGCGGAAAACGCTTCCCGCAAAGATGTTGTGGAATGCCTCCCGGAACGTGGGGGCATAATTCGGCGACAATGTTTCGATGGTTCTGTCCTCTCTAGTCTCATGAGGTTGGCATCAATGGTGAGACAAAAGAATCGAAACGGATGAAGTATTTCGAATAGATTTTTTTATACGGCGAAATGAGCGTTGGAAAACCGTCGATGCCTCGTTCGAGAATCGACGCCCCTTCCTGTTGCCCTCACTCGGGCCGGAATATTTAGAAGAACAGTCTAATTTCTTCTATATGTAATCGTAGTATAACTTTGGATAGACCAACGAAAAAACGCGGAAGGAAACCGGCGGCATAGGGACGCTGAGAGGAGAGATAAGCCGAAAATACCGAACAAAATGGTTATTCCCCCCCGATTGTTTTCGCGATTCCCCGTCTTCCGCCGAATGGCGATCGGGTTTTTCATCTACGGATAGAGACCGATTCCATCTTTGTTTCCGGCAAATACCTCCTTAAATACCTCCTTGGGGAAAATCTGCTTGGGATAATCCTCCTTCGAACGAGACGGCGATTTGCTCCGCTTCGCGACTTTGACATTTCTCCGCCCAACCGATAAGATACGTGGGGCCTTGCAGTCCAGGATTCCGTGCCCAAATAACCACCTTCCTTCAAGACGCCATTCGAACGTGGAAGACATCCATGAGTGAAAGAACGAACTTTCGTCAAGGGCTGGCTCGATTCTTTTTCGCCTTGGGGCCGGCGTTCATCGTCGCTTCCGTCGTGCTGGGTCCGGGAAGCATTCTCGCCAGCTCCAAAGTCGGCGCCCAATACGGTTTTTCGATGGTCTGGGTTCTTCTGATGGCCGCCTTCTTGATGATGGTCATGGTAGCGCTGGCCGGACGGTTGGGAGTGGTCCTCTCGGGAACGATGTGCGATGAACTGGCGTCCCGAGTGGGACGTCCCTTCGCGGCACTCATCGGTTTGACCATTTTCTTCATCTGCGCCGGGTTCCAGTTCGGAAATAATCTGGGAGTACTCGCCTCCCTGCAACCCTGGCTGGAGAAAGCATCGGAGGAGAGCCAGGTCACCCTGCCGTTTTCTCACCTGCTGTTGTTGCTGCTCAACGCCATGATCATCATCTTTCTGTTCGGTTTTCGAAACCTATACGTCTTGATCGAACGGTTGATGATGTTCTTCGTGGGATTGATGATCCTCGGCTTCTTCGGCAATCTGATTTATCTAGTGGTGACGAAACTTTTCTTTCTATCCGACCTTCCCCCGAAGACGGCGACGGTGGAACCCGCCGGCGACCCAGCAGCGCTCTACGGTTTGATCGGAACGACCTTCTCGGTCGCGGGCGCTTTCTATCAGGCATACCTCGTTCGGGAAAAGGGCTGGACCCTCGGCGACGCCAAACGCGGCATGATCGATTCGGTCGCCGGGATCACGGTCCTGTGCCTCATTTCGCTCGTCGTCATGACGACCGCCGCCTTATCCTTCCACGGTCGTGCGGTCTCGCTGAAAAGCGTCGCCGATGTGGCCACGCAGCTACAACCCCTGTTCGGAAATGCCGCGGTCATCTTGTTCAGCCTGGGAATCTTCGCCGGCGCCTTCAGCTCCTTCCTCGTCAACGCCATGATCGGCGGGGCGATGCTCTCCGATGGATTGGGATTCGGCGGAAAAATGGATTCCCTCTCCACCCGACTGTTCACGACGGTGGTGCTGGTCACCGGAATGCTGGTGGCGTTGTTCGTCTCCCCGGACCAGCGCGTCGGGGTGATCATCTTTGCCCAGGCGATGGTGGTCATCGGGTTTCCCCTCTTGGCCTTCTCCATGTTGTATCTGGCGCTCGACCCGCGTCTTCAAAAGAAGGGAGCGATCCCGCTGTGGATGAAAATCGGGGCGGCGGCCGGCGCCCTATTCACGCTGGCCATCGCTTATAATGTCTTCATGAAACTGGTACACTCCAATTGAAGGAGCTTATGACATGATGGAATCGGCGCTGCCCGAGATGATCCATACCGAAGAAGAACTGGAAGAACTCATCAGCCGTCCGACGCCGGCGGCGGTGCGGGCGATGGAAAGTCTTCCGGGCGATCTGATGCTCCTGGGGGTCGGAGGAAAAATGGGCCCCTCGCTGGCGAGAATGGCCCTCAGGGCCAGCGAAACGGCGGGGCACGACCGTCGGATCATCGGGGTGAGTCGCTTTTCCGATCCCGAGAGTCGCCGTCAGCTCGAAGACGCCGGCGTAGAGACGATCGCCGGAGACTTGCTCGATGAGCAGTTCCTACTCCAACTCCCCGACATCCACAATCTGATCTGCATGACGGGAATGAAATTCGGCGCCTCCCGGGATCCTGCGAAAACCTGGGCGGTGAACGTCCATATGCCGTCGCTCATTTGCCGACGTTTCCCCGAGAGTCGTCTCGTCGCGTTTTCTACGGGGAACGTTTATCCACTGGTCCCGGTCGATGGGAATTGGTCCAGCGAAGCGGAAGACACCGGTCCGGTGGGAGAATACGCCATGACCGCCCTGGGACGAGAGCGAATGTATCAGTACTTCAGCGGGGCGTTTTCGATCCCCATGGCTTTATTGCGGTTGAATTACGCTATCGAGATGCGATACGGAGTGCTGGTCGACATCGCCAAGAAGGTCTTCCGGGAAGAGCCGATCGATCTGACCACCGGCTACGCGAACGTCCTCTGGCAAGGCGACGCCAACGCCATGGCCCTGGCAGCCTTCGCCGACGTCTCATCGCCCCCCTGGATCATCAATCTCGCGGGGCCGGAAAAGGTCGTTGTTCGCGATACGGCCGAAGCGTTCGGAAAACGATTCGGTATCGCTCCCGTCTTCGAAGGCACCGAGGCCACCACTGCCTTGCTCAGCGACGGATCCCGCGGACACCAGCGATACGGGCATCCGCGCGTTCCTCTCGAGCAGATGATCGACTGGATCGCTCACTGGATCCAAAGCGGTGGACCACTTTTGGACAAACCGACCCACTTCGAAACCAGAACAGGAAAATTTTGAACTCATGACGATCTCCCAAATCAGAGACGCTCTCCGACATGGCGGGGTACTGCCGGCGCACCCGTTGGCGCTGAACCGCCAAGGCAAAC
This sequence comes from uncultured Planctomycetaceae bacterium, assembly GCA_964632505.1. Classification (GTDB taxonomy): domain Bacteria; phylum Planctomycetota; class Planctomycetia; order Pirellulales; family Thermoguttaceae; genus CAZWCE01. The sequence goes on from CAZWCE010000002.1 coordinate 70,417, forward strand.
TCGATGTCCGGCGACAACGGGCCCTCAGCCGATACTATCTCGATGCCGGGGTCCAAGGCATGGCCGTGGGCGTGCATACGACGCAATTCGCCATCCATGATCCCCAGGTCGGTCTCTACGAGCCGGTGCTGACGATCGCCGCCGAGGAGTTCGATCGATTCGAAGCCCGGAACGAGCCGAAGAAGATACGTATCGCGGGCGTGATCGGAGATACCGCCCAGGCGATCCGTGAGGCGGAAATTGCCCGAAGGCGGGGCTATTATGCCGCCCTGCTCGGATTGGGAGCTCTCGCCGAGGCGTCGCAGTCGCAACTGGTAGAACATTGCCGGGAAGTGTCGGACATCCTGCCGATTTTCGGTTTTTATCTCCAACCGGCGGTCGGAGGACGTGTCCTTCCGTACGATTTTTGGAGACGATTCGCGGAAATCGAGAACCTCGTGGCGATCAAGGTCGCCCCTTTCAATCGTTATCAGACACTCGACGTCGTCCGGGCTCTGATCGATGCGGGCCGTGACGACGTGGCCCTTTACACCGGCAATGACGACAACATCGTGCTCGATCTGATCACTCCCTTCCGGATTCCCGGAAAGACGGGCCGCCACGAGCGACGATTCGTCGGAGGACTTCTGGGACATTGGGCGTTCTGGACGCGCCAGGCCGTTGCTCTGCATCGAGAATGTCGGGAGGTGGTCGAAACCGGCGTTTCCGTCTCTCCCGATCTTTTGGCCAAGGCGATCGAAGTGACCGACGTGAACGCGGCGGTATTCGACGCGGCGAACGGCTTCGCCGGATGCATCGCGGGGATCCACGAAATCCTGCGACGGCAAGGGCTGCTCGAAACAGTCCGATGCCTCGACGATCGCGAACGCCTCAGCCTCGGCCAAGGGGAGGAGATCGACCGCGTATGCCGAAGTTATCCGCACTTGGCCGACGATGAATTCGTCGCCGACCATCTCGAGCAATGGCTCAGCGATTAGCGGTCACTTCGCCTTTTGAAGTTTCACGCCGCAAAGGACCGGCTTCCGGTCGGAACGGGAATCCAGCTCGATCAGGAGTTTCCCTTTCATGGGGAACGATTTCCGCTCGAGGGTGACCACATTCCGCGGGCCTTCCGCCTCGGCGACCGGATCGAACGTTTCGGCCCAGACTTTGCCATTGACCCGAATCTCGAAGACGCGCTCTTTCGGTTCCGCTTTCCGGTCCGGTTCCGAAAACAGAAGCGTGACATCGTACAAGCCTTCGACGGCGCGGAGATCGATCTCGATCTTTTCGATGCCTTCGCCGCCGGAAGCGCCGACCCAGGGGAGGGCACCGGCCGAAACCCGCGAGATGTGGTCGCAGAACCAGTCAATCCGGCCGTCGGTCTTGACGGCAACCCGGGGAGAGGCCCCTTCATCGGGAGGGTGATTGATCCAGAGCGTTCCGTCGTTTTCCCGTCGGTCACCGGGCGCCCCCAGATTGATCCCCAACCGGAGCACTTTCACCGGACCTTCTTCGGGCAAGGAAAAGAGGTTGTAGGTCCAGAGCTCGTTCTCCTTCATGGGAATCAGCGCGAGCGAGGTTTGATTCTGATATCCGCAGGTGCAGGTTCTCGTATAGTCGGGAGCATTGAGGACCCCGTCGGCCACGATCAGGTTCGAGGTGCACCCCGACTTGAAACCACCCAGGTTGCCGGTGCCGCTGTGATTCTTCAGGTCGTAAAAACCGGCGGCTCCGGACCGAAACGTGAGCAGATGTTCACTAGCCACCGCGGTGTTGCATCCGTAGGTCCGGGTGAAGTTCCACGGAAACGGTTCGCCGGTCACCGGATTCGGAATCGTGATGGGCGAACCATCTTCAAGAGAGAACGCTCCCATCGACGGTTCATAGCTGGTTGTGTTCGTGATCAACTGGTCTCCATGAATCATGCAAGGACCGGTGTACTCCAGGTCGCGATGATACCATTGGATTTTCCCCGACCCCGCCTCAAGGACCATCAATCCCCGTCCGACCTCATCGAGACTCCGGTCCACCGCCTCGGCGCCCGCTTGTACTAGAAGATCATGTTTTCGGGAATAACTCAGCCACGAGCCGAAGACATCTTCGCCCCGGCTCCAAACGACGTTGCCGGTCGCGGCATCGACCGCCAAAATGCGGCTTGGGACCGAATCGCTCAAACCGCGTCTCTTCTTCTGTTCCTTCACCCTTTGGGGCAGCTTGTCGAGCAGGTAAATACGGCCTCCTCCGGCGACGATCCCGTTATGAAGGAAGCTCAAATTCGCCGGCAACTCCCAGAGTTTTTCTCCGGTGAAGCGATCGAACACTATGAATTTCAAGGAAGCGGAGTGATCGGGACTCCAGGCGAGTCCCTTTTTCCTGCTGGGCTCGTAATCGAATAAACCGCGCTCGGTGTAATCTCCGAATCCCACCCCGGCCATGAGGAGGTCGCCGTAGATGCCGATATATCCCCACTCCGCGTTGGGGCTGTCCTCCGGCTCGGGTAGGACGAATTCGCGAACGGTTTTCCCCGTCTCGGGATCGAGCACAAGGCACTTGTTGTTCAGGGCGAGGTAAACGCCTTGTTTGGTCGCCACGTAATTGGTTCCACGCGCGTTGGCGCCGGGAAGATGCACCTGGTTGTAGGAGGTGCTCAAGGGCGTGTCGGCGTAGGTCTCGTCGAAATAAATTTGATAGGTGCCGAGATCCGGAAAATCGCGATCCCAGAGGACCCGACCGGTATAGACGTCTCTCGCCTGGAGATTGTTCATCCCTTGTATGAAGAGGCGTCCACCGATCACTTGCTGACTGGGTCCGTGACCGTGCCGGGGCAGAACATCCATATTGGAGCTGCCGCCGAACCACAGCAGACCCAACGGCAGTTCGACGCGGGAATCGTTCGACTTGACCGTATTGGCGACATCGCCGTAGGCATGGGTCCAGGGAGCGGCGCCGCGGAGTGCTCCATCACGTGACACGAGAACCCCTTGCTCCCTCACGGCGATCTTCTCATTCCCAAGCACCGCTTTCAAGTCGCCGAATTCCGGAGCCCCCTCGGAAAGGCGCGGGATCCAGAGTTTTCCTCCATAGGGACGAACCGACCGGTAAAGATCTTCGAGCGATTCTTGCGCAACGGAGTCTTCCAAGAAGTCTTTGTCGAGATACACCAACTCGGCCAGGTAAGGGGGAGCGCGGAACGCGACGGGGTCGGCCGCATGCAATACGACCTTCTCGCCGTAGAGCCCGAGCGCGTCCAGCTTTCGGCGATATCGGTCCACGATTTCCGCATCGGGATCCACTCCCACGATGTGCAGCGAGGAGTTCTCGGCGACCGCGAGAAGGAGCTCGAAGTCATCGAGACCGTACCAGAGGGCATATCCTTCGGGCGAGCCGGTCATTTCCAACAACTCCGCGGCCCGCGCTTGGGCGCCGGGATCGGGCGATCCCTTCAGCTTCTGATCGGGAAGGTGCCTTGTACCGGGAGTGGTGGCCGCGAAAGCGAGGATTCGACCGTCGAGCGTGACCGCGAACAGTCGATCATCGGCGGCCAACAATCGGAGGATCTTCCCTTCGACGGGAAGCTTCCAGGCGATTTTCGGCGGTTGCTCCCCTTGAGGCAGTTCGATCGCCGTGATCGCGCCATCACCCGCGGCGTAGAGCCGCTTGCCTGCACGGATCAAATCGCCCGTGCCGTCCGCCTCGATCTTCCAAAGAACTTTCTTGGCATCATCCAGTCCGAAGACGCAAGCCGGAGAGCCGGAGGTTTTCTCTTGCGCCGCATAGAGAAGTTTTCCATCCAGGACCGGTTCGTTCACACGAAAATCGGTCACTTCTCCACCGGGCAGATTCATCGCGAGCGTCTCTCTTCTCCGAGTGTGCACGAACGCCTGCCTGTCGTTGGTCGCGACGAAGGAGCCGCCTTCCCCCTTGTCCCCGAAGTTGAAAAAAACGAGTTCGCCGTTGTCTCGATCGAGGGCCGCCGGGAGAGATCGCCCGCCGGGCACAAGCAGCAGCTCGTCGGTCAAGGCGAATTGGCCCTGGGGAGCGACGCCGGCAAACGACGGAGCCCGATGCGGCTGTTTTTGAAAATCCGCGCTGGTGTCGTCGTGGATCCAGACGACGTTGCCGGACTCGACGTCCAACGCATAGATAAAGATCCCCATGAACGGCCAGATACTCGAGGCGAAATAGACCGTGCCGTCTTCCGCCACGGGTCCGCCCCGCGCAGGCCATGAAGAGATCAGCCGACGATTCCCAAGCCCCTTTCGAGACGAAGGGGCACCTCGAAATTTCCAGTGCTCCTTTCCTGAAGCGGGGTCGAGGCAGTACAAATACCCGTCGTCGCTGCAGAAGAGCACACGGCCTTCGACGACGACCGGGGCAAATCGAATCGGACCGTCGGCATAGAACCTCCATAATTCCTTGCCCGATTCGGCATCGAGCGCCACCAACTTATCGGTATCGTTGAAACCGATGAACATTTTTCCATCGGCAACGACCGGCTCGAAAACCCGGTCATATGTCATCATATCTTGATTCAGAGGATTTTCCCAAACTTGTTCTCTCGGGGAATATTCGCGGACCCAGTCGAGAACCAGTCGATCGGGAAGGTTTTCCGGAGACGAGGCGGAGTGTCGGGCATTGCCGCGCCACTGTGGCCAATCGGAGCCGCAAGCAACTCGTGGCATCGCCGGGGAAAGCACAACACCTCCCAGAAAAAGACCAAACACAAACAAATGGAGAATGAGGGGGAAAAAGCGTTTCATATCGGGAGATTCCTTACTCGAAATGATGCAGGACGAGTGGCATTCATCAAGGTCAACAATATCGCGTCCAAAAAACGAGATTGAACGAGTCGAGAAGCGCCGTAGAATCAGCGTTAATTCAGCATGGAAGCAAGAATACACAGTCGACGGAACACATTGAGCAACATAAAGAATTATAGCCATTTCGGGCCGGTTGTCACTCGAAAAAGAGAGTGAAAACAGAAGTTTCATCTTTCTCTGATCTCCTGAAAACTTTAGGGAGGCGAATAAGAATTCCATCTTTTCCCGTCTTTTTGACCGATCCGACGATGACGAGATCGGATTTCCCGCGTAATCCGGTGGATAGAAGACGGTTTCGAAAATGAAGTGACCGTATTGGTTATTTTGAAATGACATCTACATGGGGATGGGCCTGGAAAAAATCCATCACGACTTGGATCCCTAATCGATTCTGCGAATGACGAATAGGAGGTATTGAATGGACGCGACGAAACCGGCTGTTTCGATGGACGGCAACCCGACGGACGAGGAGAAAATCATTGCGGTGGTCAATCGCCGCGAGCCGGTGACGATCACCGACGAGGCGGTCGGCGGTCGCTGGTATCATGCGGTTCGATGCGTCTGCGATCAGCGGTTCACGCCCGTGGAATGGGAATCGGCGTTTCTGGCGGTCGCCTCGGCCCTAGGCGGGCGGCTGGTGAATGTTCGCCCTCCGGCGGAGCAGGAGAATTTTCCGTTTCCCGCGAACGTCCGGGCGGAATGGTCGGTCACGCTGACGATCGGCGGGGCGGCGAAAACAACGACCTTTTCCGATTTCGCGGCCGGTCTGTACTACTGCATTCTTCTGGTCGAGACGACCGACACGATCACCAACGCCGACCTCGATACGGCCGAAGACACGATCGCCGCCGATGCCGATATGGACCGGACGGCGACGTTCAAGCTCCTCTCCTCGCTTCTTTGCGAGACCGGCGGTACCGTTTCGGTGACGACCGACCTGGCCTTCGATACGTTCAAACGCGACCTGGTGGCGGACCTGGCGGCCGGGGTGGCGCGAAGCGGGTTCGACCTGCACGTGGAGCTTCCGGCGACGGACCCGGGCGACGGGTCGGCTTGGCTCGGGGAGGTGGTGCCGGATACGGTGCTGCCCGGCAATTCGGAAGCGGCGACGCCCGAGACGTGGGGGACGTGGCGATCCGTGGCGGTGGCCCTCGATGCCGGACAAGGGATCGTGCACCTTTCCCCGCCGGTCGGTGCGCACGCCTGGGACGGACGGAAGATGACGGCCGAACAGGTGGCGGCGTTTGCCGACCATTTCGGGGCGGCGAATCTGCTGACGACGCAAGAGTACCATGATCGGGTCACCAGCACGGATTACCGGACGGAGGAGGTGGTCTGAGATGTCGCTGATTCAAAAGATTCTTCAATCCGATTTTACCCAAAACTCCGACAACGAGTGGATTTCGCCGGATGCGGTAGGCGACCAGCGGCGGGATTTGCGGAGTGGCGGCAAGCACGTCTTCAACGATACGGACAATCGGACGGTGCATGATTCCAGCGTCGGGACGAACGGGCAGTTCACTTATCTCGTCGAGGTGAAGGTCACGGACCCCGGTGCCGTGCTTTTAGGCTGGGGCGACGGGAACGGGACACTGTACGCGACGACGACGTCTCTCCGATGTTCGAAGACCGCCACCGTCGCCGACACCGACCATAACTACCTAACCGGCTTGACCCTGGATGACGATTTTCATCGAATCGCCGTGAAAGCGGACTGGACGAGCACGCCCTACGCCCAACGGATTTGGTTGGACGGCGTCGAGCAGACCTTTGATTCCACGCTCGGCCCGGCTGCCAGTGTGGGCGGGCGCCAAGTCGGCGGGCGTGATGGAGGCTTGTACTTCGGTGGCGAGATTGCGGAGTATGCCGCCTACGAATCCTTGCTCTCGGACGCGGAAATCGAAGCCTGGTCGGCGGGTGGGGATCCCCCGGCGGCGAAGACGGCCAATGACGTGATCTGTCATTGCGACGAAGGCGACGGCACGACCGCCTACGATGTGAGCGGCAACGAGAATCACGGCACGATCAACGGGACGATGACGAGTTTTCACGGCACGGACATCGCCCTTCGCAGTTGGCATAACGAGGTGGGCTATAACCTATCCGGGTCGACCTACGTCCCCCGTCTCGAAACCTCCGCCAACCAAGCCCTGGACCCGGCTTCGCAAGAGGACGTGCTGGGCAACACGCTGACCTACTATGGTCGGGCAAAATACGATGGGCTGCTGAAGAGTTCCTGCATCAGCCCGAACGGGACGGACAACGTCATTACGTTCGACGACCTCTCGGGCGTGACGATCAGCGACCAATCCGGGACATCGACCGCGTCGATCAACGGCAACGATATCGAGATGACGGCGGGCGATCTGTATTATTTACTCCTCTCGGACGGAACGGAGCTTCTCTTCGGCGAACAGGACGGTGCGACCGTTTACGATGCCTCCGGCGGTGGGAATCACGGCACGCTCGGCGGGGCTCTGGCGTCGATCTGGTCGACCACGGAATTGCAAGAGCCGCAGAACAACAAACGCGGGTTCGACCGATGGGAGAACGATTCCACGAGTGCCGATCTGTTCGTGCCATTGCAATCGGACGGGACGTCCATCAAAGGTACCGGCGACACGATCACCGGGTATACGTGGCAGGAGAAGGTCACCGGAAGCGACAAATACCACAACGGTTCGGAGATGGAGATTTATCAACCGGCCGACTGCCCGCAACTGTACGACATCGACCAGAATGATTTTACAACTTCCATTTGGTACAATGCCGCAGGAGTGCCGCGGGCGGTGGCGTGGGGGGATTTGGTCCAGAATTACGAGAGTGCGTATCTTTGGTTGATTGGCAGCGACGGCGATCTTCGCAAGGTCTCCTTGGTGTACGACGCGACCCCGTCGGAGAACCTCTATCTGGCGGAAAACGGCGACTGGGACACGGCGTCGAACTGGACCAGCGGGAGCGTGCCGGGAGCGGGCGAGACGGCCTTGTTCGATCAGATCAGCGGAGATTGCACGCTCGATGCGAACCAGGTGGTGGGGACGCTGGAGACGACCGCCGATTATGCCGGTACGGTGACGGTGCCGAGTAGCTACTCCCTGACGCCGGCGGCGCTGACGCCGGCCGATGCGGGGGACTTGGCGGGGAGCGGAACGCTCGTGCTTCAGGACTGGACGGCGAGCCTGCCGAGTTGGACCGGGTCGCTGACGCTCGAAGCGACCGGGGCGGCGGGGGATGTGACGATCACGCCGACCGGGACGCTGGATCTGATCGACCTGACTTTGGTGGCCTCGGGGGATGACGACCTGATCCTCGACGGGAGCGGCGGCGCGACGATCCAAATCTCCGGCGACTGGACCACCAGCGAGACCGGAACCGGGCAGGTGAAATGGAACGCGGGCACGGAAACGGTCGACCTGGACGGCACGGGAAGCCAAACGATCGACGTGAACCTCTCGGTGCACGGGTCGCATTATGTGCAAACAATCGAGATCAGCAACACGACGACCGCGGTGAGCGTGTCGCACGATGTGTGGTGCGAGGGGCTTACGGTGGCATCGGGGGAAAAACCGAACAACATTCAGGTGTTTTCCGGGGCCGGTTATCGCATCGTACAAGCCGTCGTCACGGAAGCGTGGTTGGTTTTTCAATCGGTCTCGAACACCTCCCGCGAATGGGAATTACCCACCAATGATCCCGGCGACCTCCAACTCACCTGCAACTCCCTTCACACGAGTTCGCACCCCCTTTTCAAGGAGAACCACGAATCATGACGACCGTCCAAAGCTTGGAATATCACGGCAGCACGTTGTTGGGCAGCAGCCCGCTCTTTTTGGCAAGGCTGGAACGGCAGTTTTCGGAGAAGGACCGACTTCTGCTTCCCGAAGACATCGACGCCATCGAGTATACGGTCTACCGCGTTGAGCCGACCGAATCGGCACGCACCGCCGTCGCGGGCCACACCCAGATTACGCTGAACGTGGAAGAAGTGATTCTCGCGACGCCCGCCACCGACGCGTACTGGCCCGACGATCAACTGGGATACAATTTCAAACATCGAATCGATCAGAGCACGCAGGCGGCATTTTCCGGCACCGGACATTACCAGGTGGAATACGCCGTCACTCCCTATGCGGAACCGACTATCGTGCTGCGTTATCGTCTCCACGTGACCTGAATCGATTCGAAACAAGCGAGTACGACTCACTCAAGGCGTTTGAGACGGGAGAAAATCTTCAATCTTCTTCCCGTCCAGCATCCACGTCAAATTGAAGCGGACCATCTGCCCCCCGGAGTATTTTCCTTCGGGACCGCCTTCGAACTGCAGATAGATCCAGCCTTCGGTGGGCGTGCCGGCTCGGCCGGAGGCCAGGGAGGAGTAGGCACTCGGCCCTTCGAAGACCAAACGTTTCACGGGCCAAGTCTTTCCGCCGTCGAAACTCCCCCACACGGTCATTCGGATCCGCTCGTGGCCGGAATGATCGGCGTTGCTGTAGATCAGAATATCCTTCCCCGAAATGGGAAGCCTCGTCAAACCGCACATCATTCCGAAGTGACCATTGTAGTTGGATCCTCTACCTTCTTCGCCACGATAGCGTGGTCCATCGGGAAGATCCTCGTGAAAACCGGGATTCTCCCATGTTTCTCCACCATCGTCACTCCAGGCATGTGAACGATCATGACGAAGAGGAGCATCCTCGGCGAACCAGTGTTTTCGGGAACTGTAATAGAGTGTTCCATCGGAAAGCTCGACGATCGCGCCTTCGCCGGTACCTTGCAACGGAAAGGGCGCACTGGGAATCCAGGTTTTTCCCCCGTCGTCGCTGTATATGGCCGTATTGTAACCGATCGGGCGTTCGTAGACCCGGGCCGGCCGAAGCAGCCGTCCCCGGTTCGGAGGATGCGACAACGTCAATCCCGTCTCACTCATGTGCAAGGAGGGGACGTTGCCGTTCTTATCTTTCCGGAATGTCGCCGGGAACTTCTCCCAATGAAGACCATCATCCCGACTGCGATACACGATCGAGGGAGACGGTGGATGCTCCTCCTGGATAAATGCGAAAAGATCGCCCGTCGAGGCATCGACCATAAGCCCGCCCCCATGAAAGCCGGGATCGGCCACGGTGATCGCCTCCCCCCATGTCTTCCCGCCATCTTCACTTCGACGGACCCGGTAAGTATTTCTCCCCCACGAAGCCACAACGGTCCCAGCTTTGGTGACCACCACATTCGGGAAACGTTCCCCATCGAAGATTTTCTGCATCTCGAATCGTGGTTCCCCGAGGAACGAGACCAGTTCCTTCTCGAAATCGCCTTCTGCCGATTCAACGAATCCGGTTCCGGAGAAGAGGAGCAGGAAAACCATCATTGAGGGGATCACCGTGCCCGCCGCCGATTGGAATCTCGTTCTACAGATATTCATCTTGTTTCTCCTGAGTTGTAAGTGGTTGCCTTGAGAACTCCGATTTCCGTGTCCCATCCATCATAACAGATGGGCATCGCCACTGCTACATATACCCAAACCGGATTTGTGACAGACATAAATGACACAACTTCTTCCGCGTCCACGGTCGAACAAAAGGATTCGCAAAGAACGGGAAAACGATTGAGCAGTGGTCGTTGTCTTCTTTTTTTTCGGGGGTATAATACCCAAGAAGGCCAATCGGCACTTCGTCATGCGACTTCCCGATAGTGTATGTTTGAACTCTGAAAAAGGGAGCTCTTTTGAGCGGTACACCGCCAACGAACCGGCTCCCGGCTTTCCGCAAGACTTCTGCGGGAAAGCGTGTACTTACCCATTCCATTTTCCGCCCGCTCTTGCAACCGTAATTGGCGACGGTCCCCTTCACGGTTGTGATGCATTGCCGCATCGGACTGTCGATACCTTCCCCATCCATCGCTCTCGTTAGGAGTTGACCCGATGAAAGATCACGACGATTCGCGAGAACCCTGCCCACAGGAATCGCCTTGCCGAAGTGGCGGCTCACCGAGTGCCCCCGACAAAAAAGCGACTCAAGAGCACGGTTCCTCGTCAAGTTGCCGAAGCTGCACCGACACGACCTGCGAAGCGCGGAGTCAACGCGCTGGAGAACCGGACCGGGAATACGCCGCCCGGCAGAAACTCTCTCAAAGGATGTGTCGAATCGGTTACAAGATCATCGTTATGTCGGGGAAGGGGGGAGTCGGAAAAAGTTCCGTCGCCACGAACCTGGCCATTTCTCTTTCTCTCACCGGCAAGTCGGTCGGTCTACTCGATGTCGACATCCACGGCCCAAGCATTCCCAGGCTGCTGGGGCTAAGCGACCAGCGTGCCGTGATATCCGAAGGGGAGATGATTCCCCAGGAAATCGGCCCCAATCTTCGAGCGATGTCACTCGGCTTCCTCGTCGAAAGCCCTCGAGACGCCGTCCTATGGCGCGGGCCGATGAAATACGGCGTCATCCGTCAACTGCTCGCCGACGTTGCTTGGGGCCCACTCGATTATCTGATCGTCGATGCCCCTCCCGGAACTGGAGATGAACCCCTGTCGGTCGCCGAGATGATTGAACCACCGGCGGGCGCCGTCCTGGTCACCACTCCCCAGCAACTTTCCATCGCCGATGTCCGTCGCTCCGTCACCTTCTGCGAAAAAATGGAGCTTCCCGTTCTGGGAATTGTCGAAAACATGAGCGGTTGGACCTGCCCCCATTGCCGGGAGTCCGTCGATCTTTTTTCTTCAGGCGGCGGAGCAAACTTAGCCGAGGAAACGTCGGTTCCCTATTTGGGAAGTATCCCGATCGATCCGGATATCGTTCGATGCGGCGACGAAGGCGTGCCGTATGTCCATCGCTTTTCTGAAAACCCGTCGGCACAATCATTGGCATCCATCGCTGAAAAGATCATCACGAAAACCGCTACCGCCGTGGAAGGTCGTCCTCAAGGTATCTGATATTTTTCGACTTCCCTAACGTCCTATTTACCATGACAATTTGCATCTCCTATTTGCATCGATGAGTTGGAAGGGCATCCCATGTCCACGGTGAAAATCCTCGTCATCTCCGACAATCACGTCCAGCGGGGCGACCTTCTGGCCGAGCATGGACTGTGCTACTGGATCGAATGCGGAAACGAACGGCTGCTTTTCGACACCGGACAGGGAAACGTTCTCCTGCATAACGCCTATCGTCTTGGTGTCGACTTGAAGACTACGCGAAACATCGTGCTCAGTCACGGCCATTACGACCATACCAACGGACTGGTCGACGCCGTGCGGGGGGAACATCCTTTGCAATTATGGCTCCACCCGGCGGCGATCGAACCGAAATATCGATGTTCGGAAAACGCCCCTGCCAAGCCGATCGGCATCTCTTCTCTGGCGAAGCAAGTGCTCCAAAGAAAAAACATCTTTTCCGAATGGACTCAAAAACCTCAAGAAATCATCCCGGGGCTTTTCGTCACCGGAGAGATCCCTCGACGCAACGATTTCGAAAAGCAGGAAGACTCTTTCTTTCTCGATAAAAACGGAGAATGTCCCGACCCGATTCGGGACGATCAGGCTTTATTTTTCCGGACCGAAAAGGGCCTCGTCGTCTTGCTCGGTTGCGCGCACGCCGGTGTCGTCAATACGATCCAATACATCGAGTCGCTCGCTCCGAATGATCCGATTCATGCCGTCCTCGGGGGAATGCATTTGTCCCAGGCTTCGCCGGAACGGCTGGCGGCGACGACCGACGCCCTCGGAAAACGGCCGATTGAATTGCTCTCACCGGCCCACTGCACCGGAATGGAAGCGGTTTTTCACCTGTGGAACGCGTTCGGGAATCGATGCGTTCCGAGCGTGGTTGGAGCAGAATACCGATTTCGAATAGACCATTCCTTGAAATTGAAAGCATCGCCGGACTGATCGCTCGCCTCGAAATGACGACGCATCTTTCCGGAGGCGATTCCGGAAGTCACTTCTCCACGAAATGTCTCTCCATTCTCCCCAGGCCGCAAAGCCACCCGAAAGCCCCAATTCACCAACAGACGTCTCATCTTGAAGTCGTAGAAAATCCGAATCGACTAAAGCAACTAATTTTTCTATACCCCGAAGATTGTCACTGTCGATAGAACCGAAAGAAGCAGCACGATGTCCGATATCCAAATCACCTTTTCGAGCGACAAAAGGCATCTAAATTGGGGATGGAGAAAAAGATGGAGAGGTTTATTCCCTATTTTCTCATCGTCTTTTTGACGATGGGAATCACCAACTTCACTCGGGCGGAGAATCTTCAGGAAGCTTGGCAAATCGCCTTGCATCAGGATCTGCGCATCCAGGCGGCACAGGATGAAGTCGCCGCGGCCAATCACGACCTCACCGCCGCGCAACGTCGCTACCGTCCGTCGCTCATCAACGAGACCAGCTATCAGTTCCTCTCGGGCGACCCGGCGTTCAATTTCGGCGGAAACCAATTGAAGATCGTCGACCAGAACTTCGCCATGACCTCGATGATGGCCAAAATGCCGCTTTACACGGGCGGCCAAATCAGCGGGGCGATCGATGCCGCGTCCTGCCAATCGAGCGCCGCCGGCTCGAACGTCGAAAAGACGATCCTCGACATCAAACTCGGCGTGGCGACCGCCTACACCCAAGTTCTTCGTGAGAAACACAATCTCGATGTGGCCGAAAGCATGGTCCGCAGTTTGAAAGCCCATAAGGACAAGATCGAAATCATGCTCCAGCGGGGCGAAGTCCCCCGGAACGATCTTTTAGCCTCGGAAGTGGAGCTGGCGAACGCGCAGCAGGATCTGATCGTGGCGGGCAATCGACTCGCAAACGCCCAGGCGCTCTATAATCGGCAGTTGAGCCGGCCACTGGAAAGTCAAGTCGTGGTGCAGGAGCTGGAAGTTCCTCCACTGAGCGGAGAATTGGAACCGTTGACCCAAGAGGCGATGCGTCGTCGGCCGGAGATCTCGGCCCTCGCGGCCCGGGCCAACGCCTTGCGTCATCAAGCGAGGAGCGTCCAGGGAGCGACCCATCCTCATTTCGGCGCCGAAGGGGGACTCCTATACCTCGAAAGTCCCTCGATTCGTCCCAACGCTTACGGGGCCATGATGTTCGGTCTCGAGTGGACTCCCTACGACGGCGGCATGACCCGATCCAAAGTCAATGCGCTGAGAAGCAAGGCGAATTCCCTGGACCGCCTGCGTGCCGATTTGACACGATCAATTAGGCTCTCGGTGCACAATACCTGGCGCGATGAACGCGAAAGTCGTCAGCGGATCGAAGTGACTCAAAAAGCGATCGACCAAGCGGAAGAGAACCTACGCGTGGCGAAAGTGCGCTTTGCACAAGGGGCGGCGATCAATACCGAAGTGCTCGATGCCGAAACACTTCGCACGCAAACCTACAAGAACTATTATGATTCGATCTACGGCGCCGTCTTGGCGACATTCCGTCTTCGCCGTGCCGTCGGGACCCTGTAGCTTCGGTTCACCGATTGCTCGGCGAAGAATGAAAAGTAGAGGAACACGTGGATCACCTCCATGATTGATGCGACGCTCAAACAGTATTTTTCTCCTTGACCGCTTCCTACTGGATATTTATATTTTACATAGATTGATTCGGACTGGTGGAACGACCACCCCCGACCATTCCTGCCCCGAACCTGAGCGTGCGTTTCTTCATCCCCGCTTTTCTCTCGAGGCACGATGATGGGACATCTTCCGTCCCTTTCGGTTTTCTCTCCATTCACAACGTGATAAGCCCCTGGAAGCATCTGGAATTTCCGATCCACCGGGATCCTCATCCCGAAACCAATCTCATTGAAATCAACCTTCGCAAGGAGAAGATGCCTCCCTTTTCGGCTCAAGGAAACGATCTCATGAAAAAGACTTTCAGTACCGGATGGAACATTCTCAAATCGGTAGTACCGTTTCTGATCGGCATCGTCGTCCTCGTGTTCATCATTGCGTTGTTGGCCGGTTTTTTCACTGAGAAGATCCCTCCCTCGGAAACGAAGGTGGTGGAGGCTTCCCTCTCGGAAGAAGAGCTGCAGGAGACCGCCGAAGTGCACGAGGTGACCAAGGAGTATTTTTCCGAATCGGTCGGCACGCTCAAGGCGGCTTCGCGAACGGAAATCTCTTCCCGCATCATGGCACCGATCGAAGAGATTCGGGTCAACGCCGGCGATGTGGTCGAAGAAGGCGAGGTTCTGATTCTTCTGGACCGACGCGATGCGGAAGCCCGGTTGAATCAGGCCCAGGCGGCGCTCTCGGAGGCCCGGGCGTCGCTTGCCCAGGCCAAACGGAATTTTGAGCGAGATAAGCAGCTCTTCGAACAAGCGGTCGTGGCGGAAAAGCGTTTCGAACAGAGCCAAACCGCCCTGAACGTCGCCGAGGCGAGCACGCAGAAGGCGGAACAGGCCGTTGAAGAAGCGAACGTCAATCTGACCTACACGACGATCAAGGCGTCCCAATCGGGAACGATCGTCGACCGGTATGCCGAGCCGGGAGATATCGCGCGACCCGGCGTCCCGCTGTTGACGCTCTACGATCCCGCCTCGCTCCGACTGGAAGCGCCCGTGGTGGAAAAACTCGCGGTGCAACTGAAAAAGGGAGATACCGTCTCGGTGCACATCGAGGCGCTGCAGCGCGACATGAAAGCGGTGGTCGACGAGATCGTCCCCCAAGCGGAAGCGGCCAGCCGATCCTTTCTGGTGAAAGTCGCGTTGCCGCGTTCGCAAGAGCTCTACGAGGGAATGTTCGGTCGACTTCGACTCTCCGCGGGAAAACGTCGGCATCTCTGCCTTCCGACCGACGCGATCCAGACGATCGGGCAGTTGGAGTTCGTCGAGGTGGTCGACCCGCAGGACCTCACTCTGGAACGGCGTTTCATCACCACCGGCCGTTTGGGAATGCCCGGACGCATCGAGGTGCTCAGCGGCCTGGAACCCGGCGAACGCGTCGTCTTGCAAAAAAACGTCCCCCAATAACCCACCGCGCGTTTTCACGAAACGAACTGTGAATGATTGGAAAGCCGAAGCATGAGTAGTCCCGACGAGAAGCCCCCCTTTCTGACAAGGGTCGTTGACAAATTCCTGCGGGGAGATGTCGCCATTCTCCTCTCTTTGATCGCGTTGGCTCTCGGAGCGGCGGCCCTCTACCTGACCCCGCGCGAAGAAGAGCCGCAAATCGTGGTGCCCCTGGCCGACGTCATGATCTCCGCGCCGGGGCTCTCCGCCGAGGAGGTCGAGCGGAAAGTGACCGTCGAGTTGGAGAAGTTGCTGTATCAGATCGACGGCGTGGAATACGTCTATTCGATGTCCCGACCGGGGCAGAGTATCGTCACCGTTCGTTTCTTCGTGGGTGAGGATCGCGAAGACTCCCTCATCAAGCTCTACAACAAAATCCATTCCAACCTCGACCAGGTCCCCCCGGCGGTCGAGAGCTGGGTCGTCAAGCCGATCGAGGTCGATGATGTGCCGATCGTGAATCTCACGCTCTGGTCCGAGCGGGTCGATCTCTACAACGATTTCCAACTCCGACGCATCGCCGAAGAGTTGCAGAGCGAGTTTCAGTCGATCCGCAATACCAACCGCATCAACGTCATCGGCGGTCGGCCTCGCAAAATCCTTGTCGAGCTCGACCCGGTGCGATTGGCGGCCCGACACACCTCGGCCTTGCAGATCGCCGACGCCCTCCGGGCGAGCAACGTCCAGGTGCGCGCCGGCGGGTTCGATCAGCAGAACGAGCGCATCATCGTCGATGCGGGAACGTTCGTCCGCGATGCCTTCGACCTGAAAGATCTGGTCGTGAATATCTTCAAAGACCGGCCGGTCTATTTGAAGGATGTCGCCACCGTGAAGGATGGACCGGAGCTGGCCGATTCCTACACGAGCATCGGCTTCGGCCCGGCGGCGAAAGATCCGTTCGCGCATAAAGTGGAGGAAGTGAATCAACAGCCTCTTAGTGAAGAGGCTTCCGACCGGAACGGCATCGAGGTCGGCAAACTGTTTCCCTCGGTTCACATCGCCGTCGCCAAACGCAAAGGAAGCAATGCGGTCTGGGTCGCCCGTTCGGTTGAGGAGCGAATGGAAGAACTGGCCGAAACCCACTTGCCCGAAGGCGTTCACTACCGCATCACCCGCGACTACGGAGAAACGGCCAACGAGAAGGTCAATGAACTGGTCGAAGCCCTCGTCGTCGCGGTGATCACGGTGATCGGACTGATCGGGCTGGTCATCGGGTGGCGGGCCGCGCTGGTCATCGCGCTGGCGATTCCGGTCTGTTATGGGTTGACGCTCTTCATCAATATGTTGGTCGGCTACACGATCAACCGCGTCACGCTGTTCGCGCTCATCTTATCCCTGGGACTCCTGGTCGACGACCCGATCACCGACGTCGAGAATATTGCACGCTATTTCTCCATGCGCATCCTCCCGCCGAGACCATCGGTCCTCCAAGCGGTCCAGGAGGTCCGCCCGGCGCTGATTCTCTCGACCCTCGCCATCATCGCCAGCTTTCTCCCCTTGATGTTCATCACCGGGATGATGGGCCCCTACATGGCTCCCATGGCACTGAACGTCCCACTGACGGTGACTATTTCGACGATCGTTTCGTTCCTCATCAACCCCTGGGTGGCCATGGTCGCGCTGAAAAAACTGCACGAAAAACCGGCCGGCGAAGAACCTTACGACCTGAAAACACGCCCGGCCTACAAAGCCAGTCGGGGAATCCTCGGGCCGATGTTGCGGTCGCCGTTGCTCTCCTGGCTCTTTCTCGGCCTGGTCGTTCTGCTGCTGGTCGGAGCCGTTCTCCTTCCGGCGTTCCGGCTTGTCCCACTGAAAATGCTGCCCTACGACAATAAAAACGAATTCCAGGTCATCATCGACACTCCCGAGGGGACCACGCTGGAGGAGACCAATGCCGTCGCTCGGAAACTGGCGAGCTACCTCACCGGAGTCCCGGAAGTGGTCGATTATCAACTGTACACCGGCCTCGCTTCGCCGATGGACTTCAACGGCATGGTGCGCCACTATTTCCTCCGGCAGGGGGCGAACGTCGCTGAAATTCGCGTCAATCTCGCCCCGAAGGGTAAACGGGCTCATCAGTCGCATACACTGTTGCTACGCATCCGAGACGACTTGACGCAAATCGCTCGGGAAGAAGGAGCCAATATCAAGTTGGTCGAAGTCCCTCCCGGTCCTCCGGTGATGGCATCGATCACCGGCGAAGTCTACGGTCCGCAAGATGCCGCATACGACTCGCTGATCGCCGCTTCCGAAAACGTCGAAAAACGAATGATCCGCGAACCGGGAGTGGTCGATGTCGACTCAACGGCGGAAGACGACCAGACCCGGTTGGTCTTCGTCACCGACAAACCCAAAGCGGCCCTCTCGGGCATTTCGACCAAGCAGATCGCCGAAACCCTGCAAATGGCCCTCGAGGGAATGCCGGCGTCGGTCTTGCAAGAGCCGGGCGAAGTCGAGCCCCTTTGGATCGAACTGCGCTTTCCGCGAAGCATGCGTTCCGCCGCCGATGACCTGGAAGAACTCTATCTGGTCGGCAAAAACGGCGAGTTGGTGCAACTCGGAGCCTTGGGGTATTTCGAGGAGAAGATCGACTCGAAAACGATTTACCGGAAGAACCTCCGACGAGTGGTCTATGTCTTCGGGGAGGTCGCAGGGCGTCCTCCCGCCGATGCCATTCTCGACATGGAATGGGATCGCAAGGCCGACGGCACCGAAACCGAACCCGCCGAGACGATCCACCCCGCCGAAAAACGAACCTGGTTCAACCCGGGTGGCAACGATCCCTGGTCGATGCCGAAAGAATATATTGTCGTTTGGGCAGGCGAGGGAGAATGGAAAATCACGCTCGATGTCTTCCGAGATCTCGGCCTCGCCTTCGCCGCGGCACTACTGGGCATCTTCATCATTCTGATGTTCCAGACGGGTTCGCGCCTGCTTCCGGTGGTGATCATGCTCGCGATTCCCCTGACGATGATCGGCATCATGCCCGGTTTCTGGCTTTTGAACGTCCTGGTGAACATTCCCGCGGGCGGTTACCCCGATCCGGTCTTTTTCACGGCCACGGCGATGATCGGCATGATCGCGCTGGCGGGGATCGTCGTCCGCAACTCGGTCGTATTGGTCGACTTCATCCGTCAGGCCCTCGACGAAGGCAAATCGCTTTATGAATCGCTCATCCAGAGCGTCGCCATCCGGACCCGGCCCATCCTCGCCACTGCCGGAACGACCCTCTTGGCCAACTGGGTCATCACCCTCGACCCCATTTTCTCGGGATTGGCTTGGGCGATTATTTTCGGAATTCTCACCTCGACCGTCTTCACGCTGCTGGTGATTCCGGTGGTGTATTGGATTCTCTATGGCGGCGAGGAACGCAAAAAAATGATCCATTCGAAATAAGTCGCTTTCTTCGCGCATCGGCCCATTCCGTTTCCGATCCTCGTTCCTCTTGGGAGCCAGCATGTCTTCCACCACCGCCCTGATCACCGGCGCTTCCTCGGGAATCGGCCGGGAGTTGGCCGATCTCTTCGCCGCCGACGGCCATGCGCTCATTCTGGTGGCTCGACGCAAACAACGTCTCGAAGCGCTCGCCGAGGAACTGACCCGAAAACATGCGGTCGACGTGGCGGTGCGCTCGTACGATCTGGCGGAACCCGATTCCCCCAAGTCGATCTTCGAGCAGCTCCAAAAGGAGGGCCGCGAGGTCGACTATCTGGTCAACAATGCCGGCTTTGGTCTCGGCGGTGCATTCCAGACGCTACCGATGGAAGATCAACTCAAGATGATCGCGGTGAACGTGACATCGCCGACGCATCTGACGCGGCTTTTTCTGCCGGGAATGCTCCAGCGGGGCACCGGCGGCGTACTCAACGTCGCCTCGACCGCCGCCTTCCAGCCCGGTCCCTATCTCGCCGTCTATTACGCCACCAAAGCTTATGTGCTTTCGTTGTCCGAAGCGCTTGCCACCGAACTTGCCGGAAGCGGTTTGACGGTCTCCTGTCTCGCCCCGGGGCCGACGAAAACGGAATTCGCCGAAAGGGCCAACGTCGAAGACTCCCTCTTGTTCCGGGCTTCGGTCATGGAGGCCCGAAAAGTCGCTGAAATCGGCTACCGCGGTTTCCACAAGGGAAAAACATTGATTATCCCGGGCTTTCTCAATCGATGCGGTCCGGTCCTGGTGCGATGCCTCCCCCGCAGCCTGGTCCGTCTGTTCACGGCGCGGATCAACCGTCCGTAATGTCCGGCGAATCTCGATTTGATGCTGAAAAAGCAGCGACGTCGCGAATGCTTTGCTTTGATCGCCCCGCCGAGATAGAATGCACCGAGGGGGAACGCCACCAATCCCCGAAATTCATCGGATCGTGTTCCCCATCTCAATCTCGGTGAGTCCATTTCCCTTTTCTTCAGGAGGCTGCAAATCCATGAAGTACTCATTTACCCTTGCCCTGATCCTTTGTTGCGGATGTGTCGCGCCCTTGAAGGCGGAGCCCCTAAAAAGAAACTTCCTTTTCATTCTCGCCGACGACCTGGGCGTAGAGGACCTGACGGTTTGCGGGAGTGAATACTACGAGAGCCCGAACATCGACCGCATCGGCCGAGGGGGAATGCGATTCACTCAGGGCTACGCGAACTGCCGAGTCTGCAGCCCTTCGCGAGCGAGTATCATGACCGGCAAATACACGCCTCGTCACGGCATCACCGACTGGATCGGCGCCAAGGAGGAGTTCGATTGGAAACGCAACACGAAGCTGCTGCCGCCGAAATACGTACATCATTTGAATCAGGAGGATGTGACACTGGCCGAAGCGCTTCACGAGGGAGGCTATGCCACTTTTTTCGCCGGCAAATGGCACCTGGGCAGCGAAGGCTCCTGGCCGACCGACCACGGGTTCGACATCAACATCGGCGGCTGGGATTCCGGCTCCCCGCGCGGCGGGTATTTCGCGCCGTATGTCAATCCCAATCTCGAAGGCGAGCATCCGGGGGAATCGCTTCCCCTCCGACTCGGCCGGGAGACGGCGGAGTTCATCGAATCGCATCGAGACGAGCCCTTCCTGGCCTACCTCTCTTTCTATTCGGTGCATGGCCCCATCCAGACAGAACAAGCACTTTGGGAGAAGTACCAACAGAAGGCGAATCAGGATCCCCACCAGGGCGACCGGTTCAGGATCGATCGGACGCTTCCGGTTCGACAAGTGCAGGATAATCCGATCTACGCCGGCATGATCCAATCGATGGACGAGGCGGTCGGAATGGTGCTCGACAAGCTCGAA
Organism: uncultured Planctomycetaceae bacterium; assembly: GCA_964632505.1. Lineage (GTDB taxonomy): Bacteria > Planctomycetota > Planctomycetia > Pirellulales > Thermoguttaceae > CAZWCE01. Next base: position 91,477 of record CAZWCE010000002.1, read on the forward strand.
TCGCTCGAGCTGGACGACCAGACGGTGATCATTTTCACCTCCGACAACGGCGGCGTTTCCTCCGGCGATGCCTATTCGACCTGCAATCTCCCCTTCCGCGGCGGGAAGGGACGCCAGTGGGAGGGCGGCATCCGCGAACCGTATTTCATTCTCGTCCCAGGCATGACCGAACCCGGTTCAACCTGCTCGACTCCGGTCCTGGGAACCGACTTCTATCCCACCATCCTGGAACTGGCGGGCTTGCCGAAGCGGCCGGAGCAGCATCTCGACGGCGTCAGCCTCGTGCCGTTGTTGCAAGGAGAAGACATCGCCCCGCGAGACCTCTTTTGGCACTACCCGCATTATGGAAACCAGGGCGGCGAACCCAGCTCGATCATCCGATCAGAGAACTGGAAATTAATTCACTACTGGGAAGACGGACGCGATGAGCTTTATCAGTTGTCCGAGGATCCACGCGAGCAAAATAATGTAGCCGCGGAGCATCCCGGTCGTGTCGAGGCGATGTGGAAAAAATTGGACGCATGGCTCGACACCACCGGCGCGAAGTTGCCTTTCGAGAACCCGAAGTACGATGCAGAACTCGCCGAAAAACAAAAAGAGAACATTCGTTCCAACCTGCTGCCGCGGCTGGAAAGACAGCACGCCCGATTCTTGGATCCCGATTTTAAGCCGAACGATACCTGGTGGGGGAGCACCCTCGATACCTGGTGGGGGAGCACCAAAGACTGAACGCCGCGAAACGCTCCGCGCAATAAAAAAAGCCCTGGGTGTCTCCACCGAGGGCTTTTTTCATTGTATGTCATGATGGCGGGTCGGCCGTCACGGAAGTTCGGGCGGATCCGGCATCGGATATTCGCCGTTGAGCGATTTCAAAAAGGCGACGATATCCTTCTGATCCTCTTCGCTCAGTTCGGCGCTCTTGACCGCCTTCATCATCGGCGAAAGATTCGGATTCTCGATCCCGCCCTGGGCCATGATCTTGACCGCTTCTTCCAGCTTTTCGGCACTGCCGTCGTGAAAATAGGGATAAGTCTTCTCGACATCCCGCAGCATCGGAACGCGAAACTTGCCCATGTCGCGATCGTTGCCGGTCACCTCTTTTCGGCCCACATCCGGTTCCTCCGCATCCATCCCGATGCCGGCGTTCATGAACGTGTAATTGCTGAAAAGCGGCGGGGCATGGCAGACCACGCAGGACTCGTTGAAGAGTTCCATACCGTTCTTCTGCTGATCGGTCAGGGCCGATTCATCACCATCCTTGAACTTGTCGTAGGCGGAATTCCCGCTGAGAACCGTCCGTTCGAACGCGGCGATCGCTTTGGCGATGCCTTCTTCGTTCACATCGGTCCCGAAAACATTCTGGAAACGCTTCTTGTACTCAGGTATGTCGTTGAGCATGGGCACCAGAACGGTCATGTCGTGGCCCATTTCGATCGGATTCTCGATCGGTCCGACCGCCTGTTCCTCGAGCGTCGCGGCCCGGCCGTCCCAGAACTGCGAAGGGGCGTAGGCGGCGTTGATGACGGTCGGGGAGTTGCGTTCACCAAAATGTCCACCGATGCCTTCGCTGGTCGCTTTGTGCTCCGTCCAAGCCATCTTCGGATCGTGACAGGTGGCACAAGAGATGTCCTTGTTCTTGCTCAATCGGGGATCGAAATAGAGCAACTTGCCCAGGGCCACTTTTTCAGCGGTCATCGGATTGTCGTCGGGGATCTTGAGTTCGGGAAGACCGAGGGGAATCTCAAGCGTGAATTCCGCCGATTCCGGTGCCGGTGGATCGGACGCTTTTTCTTCCGGTTGCTCCGCGGGCTCTTCGGCCGGTTCGG
>CAZWCE010000002.1:93402-330156 GCA_964632505.1 uncultured Planctomycetaceae bacterium
CAGGTTCCTCGGCCGGTTCCGCGGGTTCCTCAGCCGGTTCCGCGGGTTCCTCAGCCGGCTCGGCAGGTTCCTCGGCCGGCTCGGCAGGTTCCTCGGCCGGTTCGGCAGGTTCCTCGGCCGGTGCGGCGGGCTCTTCGGCCGGTTCGGCGGGCTCCTCGGCCGGTTCGGCAGGTTCCTCGGCCGGTTCCGCGGGTTCCTCAGCCGGTTCCGCGGGTTCCTCAGCGGGCTCATCTACCGGGGGTGCATCGGCATCCACGGTCGCCGTGGTGGTGGATGCATCCGACTTAGGCGCCGGGGTGTCGGTGTCTTTGTCCGGGGGAGCGCATCCCACCAAACTGATCAGGCCTAGGACGAGCGTGCATCCGATAAAGCCAAACAGGGCTGATTTCAATTTCATCTCGGCATCTCCATGCAAAAGGAATCGAATCACAGTCTCCAATCATGTCTTGCAATGATTCTCGAAACACTTGATTCAAAATACGGAAAGGAACGCGTCAACATCACTCCTCAATTTCCTCATTCATTGATATTCAACTTATCGCCGGAGAATTCTATTGTCAACTATTGATATTTGAAGATGTTCGGGGCTCTGAAAAAAACAGGGGGCGTAACGTACCGACTCAACGAGTGGGACAGGAAAGCATGTTGGCCTGCATTTCCTTTTCTTCACGGCGTTTCGCCACCGGCTGGGTGGACGGATCCGCACGCAATGGCTACGATTAAACAACATGAGCCGCATAGGCGTCGAATGAGCCGAGCGGCTTCGAATCGGTTCGGTAGCACCGATGGATGGTCGACCCGGACTCACGAGCTCATCGACGCTCCATCACGACGACGATTAAAACGCGTATCTGCAGATCAAATTACTAGGAGACGTCAATCATGAACATAAACACAAACATCTCTTGGGCCATCGCAGTAGTAGTGATGGCGGTTTCGGCGGGGTTCGTCCAAGCCCAACGTCCCGACACCCTTGAAATTGGCGAAAAAGCCCCTCCGTTCACCCTTCCGGGGGTCGACGGCGAAGACCATTCTCTCTCCGACTACCAAGAAGCCGAAGCACTGGTGCTGGTCTTCACTTGCAACCACTGTCCGACCGCCCAGCTCTATGAAGAGCGTCTCAAACAGCTCACGGACGACTTCTCCGAGAAAGGCGTGCAAATGGTCGCCGTCTCGCCCAACTCTCCCGAAGCGCTCCGGCTGAATGAATTGGGCTGGACGGACGTCGGAGACACCTTGGAAGATATGAAGATCCGTGCCGAAGATCAGCAATTCAACTTTCCTTATCTTTATGATGGGGACAAACAGGAAGTCGCCAAGGCATACGGTCCGGTGGCGACCCCCCACGTCTTCGTCTTCGATGAAGACCGGAAACTTCAGTACCAGGGAGGAATCGACGATTCGCCTCGCGCCGACAAGGTCGAAAAGACCTATCTCCGCGACGCGATCGAGGCGGTCCTGGCCGACAAGGAACCGAAAATCCAGACGTCGAAGGTGATCGGCTGTTCGGTGAAGTGGGCTTCCAAAAAGGAGGCGGTGCAGCGGTATATGGAGAAAATCCGGGCGGAGCCGGTCTCCCTGAACGCCGCCGATGCGGAGCAGATGAAGCAGCTTCGGACCGAAAAGCCGAATGATCTGCGACTGGTCACCTTCTGGGCCACCTGGTGCGCCCCCTGTATCGTGGAATTCGGAGAATTCGTCGATATCCACCACAGTTACCGACACCGAGGTCTGGAAGTGGTGACCGTCTCCTTGAACGCACCCGACATGGATGAGCAAGTGCTCGAATTCTTAGAAAAAAAGCACGCCTCGTGTCGCAATTACATTCTCGGGTCGGACGATCGGGAAGCGTTGATCAACGCCTTCAACCCCGAGTGGCAGGGGGAAGTCCCTTACACGGTGCTGATCGACGATGAGAAAAGCATCGTCTACGAAGAAACCGGCAGCATCGACCCCTTGGCGTTACGCAGAGCGATCGTCAAAGGGCTGGAAAATTAAACGCTTTGAGGACAAAGACTTGAAGAATCATTGATCTCCAGAGCCCTACCCCGACGGGGGAGGCAGCGCCGAATTGCCCGCTTGCTCGCCTCCCTCCATTATTTTCTGCTCAAAGTATTTACGCAAGGATCTTCGCGCTCCTTGCGTTTTTTTCTTTCCAACCCGCCATGCGGCCCTCTCATCGCCGGATGCTGATCGACGACTCCCTCGAATTGTGGTCGACGTCTTTTTCACGGATCTCCCAACGGTGACGGCCCATCCAACTTTTCCCACTTCAAAGGCTTCGATGGGATGGCGGGTCCCCGCGCATGATTCTTCCAGAAAATCAAATTAAGGCGATTGACTGAATTTGATCGTTCGATTAAAATGAAAAAAATACATTTTTCCTATTTTCGCTAATAGATCATCTCGATTCGTTCCTGAACATGAAAGGGATTCATGGGAGCCTACGCCACTTCGAAAAAGACGAAAGGGGCCCTCATTGGAGCCGCAGGCCAACTGTTTGCGAAATACGGCTTTCATGGCATCAGCACCCGCACCATCGCCGAAGAGGCCGGCGAGAATGTGGGCAGCATTCACTACCATTTCGGGAGCAAATCGGGCCTGCTCGAGGCGACCTACCGTGCTATGTTTGAGGTGTTGGAAAACGAGCCGCTGGATTATATGGAAAATCGGGAATCGCTCTTGTTGAGCGATCGCGGCAAGATTGAATTCCTCGTCGGTCTGATGGAGATCTATTTTGCGAAAATATTTCGGAAGGATAAATACGGCTGGGAAGCAGCGCTGTTCTGCCAGGTATTGACGCAGCAGGACGAGATCACCCAGAAGCTTTTCCGCGAGACGATCCGTCCGGAGCTGCAAGTGCTCAAGAAGATCGCCAAACGGCTTCGGCCCGATTTTTCGGAGATGGAAGCCGAAATCTGGTCGGTCAATTTCGTCGGGCAAATCGCTCATTTCAGCCTATTGAAGCCCGCGATTTGCGTCAGTTTCGACATGGAAGATTACTCGGAAACCTACTTGGAAACTTTGAAACGACATCTGCTGAAAAACATCATTCCCGGACTAGGGCTCTTCTTGCCGCCGAACTTCGACTTTTCGACGTCCGATGATCCCAGTTCCCAGAACGTCTCCAACTCTCACTGAGCCATCTCATGAAATTTGCATCGAAAAAGACCTATCTCTTTCTGAGTCTCCTGCTCTTGGTGTGCATCGCCGGGGCGATTCTTTTCGTATTCTCTCGATTCGTTCCCTTGCGGGCCGGCGAGGGGGCCGGGGGGTCCGAGAGTGCTGAAACAGCCCGGACGACTCACGCGGCCGATGATTCTCCTCACCCGACGATGACGGTGAAAACCACGACCGTCACTCGGCGCAACGTCGCCATGTACAACACCTATCCCGGCACGGTGCGTGCCCGGCAAACCGCCAAGCTTTCTTTCCGCGTCGGTGGTCCCTTAGTCGAGGTGCATGTGGATTCGGGAAGCCGAGTGAAGAAAGGCGATCTTTTGATGAAGATCGACCCCCGAGATTTTTCCGACCAAGTCAAGGCGACGGAAAATTCTCTCAAAGCGCTCCGGGCGAAACTGTCCGCCATGCAAAAAGGAGCCCGGGATGAGGATCTCCATGCGCTGGAAGCGGCGGTCGATGCGGCCGAGGCAACGCTGAAATACGTCGAATTGGAATACGAGAGAATGGAAGAACTGGTTCAGGAGAACGCGATTTCACAATCCCAGTTCGACAGCATCGTCAGCGAGCGTCAAGCGGCCCAATCGGCTCTCAGAGCCGCGAAAGAGGAATTGAAGAAGGGAGAGGAAGGGGCTCGTCCGGAAGATATCGAAGCGATGCAGGCGGAGATCGGTGCTCTTGAGGCGAAGCTGTCTCTCGCGAAAAGCAGCCTTCAAGACATCGAATTAAGAGCACCGTTCGACGGTCTGGTCACCCGACGTTACGTCGAAAACCACGAGTTCGTCCCACCCAGCAAGCCGGTTCTTTCGATGCACGACATCTCCCAATTGGAGATCGACGTCCACTTACCCGAAAGCGAACTGGTCCGAAGGGACCTCTCCGAGTCGTTCCCGGTGAAGGTGCAATTCTTTTCCACCGGCGATGAAGTGTTCGAAGCGAAAAAGACGGAAATCGACACCGATGCCGATCCGGAAACACAAACCTACCTGGTCACCTTCAGCATGCCGGCTCCCCAGAAGACGAATATCCTACCGGGTATGTCGGCCGAAGTGATCGTGCCGAGCCTGAAGGAGGAGGCCCGTTCCGCATTGGTGGTGCCCGCCGGTTCCGTGATTTCCGACTACACCAAGCGGGATTTCGTTTGGGTCGTTTCGCCGGAATCGACTCGAGTGGAGAAGCGGATGATTCTCAAGGGGCGCTTGACCGACGAGGATGAATACATCGTGCATCGTGGACTCAAGGAGGGGGAACAGGTTGTGGTGGAAGGAGCCCAACGTATTGTCGCCGGAATGCCGATCGAGATTGAATCCAAGGACTGATCCCCGCCGTTTTCCATCACCGGCTTGTTTTTCGAACTTTGAGGTATCTCCATGAATCCTGCCGAGATCGCGCTGAAGAAGCGGACGATCGTCTTCGTTCTCTCCGGATTGATCGCCATCGCGGGGATCATTACCTACCTGCAATTGGGACGTCTGGAATATCCCGACTTCGTGATCAAGATCGCCGTCGTCACGACTCCGTATCCCGGTGCTTCGCCGTCGGAAGTCGAGGAAGAGGTGACCGATGTGGTCGAGGAGGCGATCCAGGCGATGGGCCAGTTGGACGAGATCTGGTCGGTCTCGCAGGAGGGGCTCTCGGTCGTCTACGCGGAGATGAAACCCGATTTCACGGCAAGCGAGTTACCGCAAATCTGGGACGAACTGCGAAACAAAGTCCATGACTGTCAATCGCAGCTCCCCCCGGGAGCCGGCCCCTCGATGGTCAACGACGATTTCGGCGATGTCTACGGCCTCTTCTACGGTTTAACCAAGAGCTTTCTGGCCGATGAATACACGCCCGGCGACTACGACGACCTGAAGGAATATGCCGAGGATCTCAAAACCGAACTGCTTTTGTGCCAAGATGTCAAACGTGTTGCGCTCTGGGGGGTGCAACCCGAGGTGGTCTACATCGAATTGAAGCAGTCGAAACTGGCCAAGTTGGGCATGGCTCCCGAGATGATTTTCGGGGTGTTGCAATCGCAGAACCTGGTCTCTCCGTCGGGCAAGGTGAGGATCGCCGATCGTTATGTACGTATCGCGCCGACCGGGGAATTCCCCACCGAAGAGGCGATCGGCGATTTGATCATCGGGGATTTGAAAGAGGGAAAGAGCCAGGTCCATTTGAGGGACATCGCCGACATTCGTCGCGGCTATCTCGATCCCCCACGGACCCTGATGCGGCTGAACGGAAAGCCGGCAATCGCTCTGGGGATTTCCACCGTCGAAGGCGGAAACGCCGTGACGATGGCCGAGGCGATCGGGACCCGACTCGAGGAACTCAAGCCGCTTCGCCCCGACGACATCGAAATGCAGGAGATCTCCAATCAGGGAGAAACGGTCAACCGAGCGGTGAACAGCTTCATGGTGAATCTAGTCGAGTCGGTGAGCATCGTCATCATACTTTTGATGATCTTCATGGGCTGGCGTAGCGGACTGCTGATCGGCGTGGTCCTCATTTTGACCATTCTGGCGACGTTCATCTACATGTGGATCTTCGACATCACCCTGCAGAAGATTTCCCTGGGGGCACTGATTCTCGCGTTGGGGATGCTGGTCGACAACGCGATCGTCGTGGCCGAAGGAATCCTCGTGAACGTGCAGCGTGGCATGAATCGCGAGGAGGCGGCCGTCAAGACGGTTCGGCAAACGCAGTGGCCGCTGTTCGGTGCGACGCTCATCGCGATCCTCGCCTTCATGGCGATCGGTTTCGCTCCCGGAAATGTGGGCGAGTTCTGCCGCTCTCTGTTCTGGGTGCTCATGGCCTCGCTCTTTTTCAGTTGGATTTTCGCCGTCACGCTCACGCCGGTGTTGAGCGTCATGTTCCTGCAGATCCCCGATACGAAATCGGACGATCCCTTCGACAACCGCTTCTTCCGCGGATACGTTCGCATGTTGCACGGAGTTCTCAAGGCTTGGCCCGTTTCACTGGCGGCGATCATCGCGATTCTCGGCATCTCGATCTGGGCTTTCGGTCTCATTCCCGACTATTTCTTCGGGAAGTCGGAAGAACCCCGTTTCTACGTCGACTACTGGCGCCCGCAGGGGAGCCATATCGAAAAGACTTCCGAGGATCTGAAGAAGATCGAAGCGTTTCTTCTCGGTCACGAGGAAGTGGAGCAAGTGGCCACGTTCATCGGCCAGGGGACGTTGCGGTTCGTATTGCCGTACGACGCGAAGGATCCCAACACGGCGTTCGGACAATTGCTGGTGCGGATGAAAAAACGTGAACAGATCGACATGATGGAAGAGAAGCTCGATCGCTTTTTCAAGGAGAACTTTCCGGATTCGGAACCGATGATGATCCGCTTCGCGAACGGTCCGCCGGTGACGTACCGCATCGAGGCTCGTTTCCGCGGACCCGACTCCATGGTGCTGCACGAACTGGTCGAAGAAGCGAAGGCGATCATGCGCGAGCACGACGCGATCGACGTTTCGGACGACTGGCGTCAGCCGGTGCAGGTGATGCGACCGGTCTTCGCCGAATCGGTCGCCCGAAAGACCGGTGTCGCCCGCTCCGATGTGCTTCATGCATTGCACACGGTGTATAACGGGATGACGATCGGGGTGTACCGGGAGCAGGACGAGCTGCTGCCCATCATCGTCCGGCCGCCGAAAGATGAGCGGGACACCTACCAGGACATCGCGAACGTGCATGTCTGGAGTGGCCCCCTGGAACGCACTCTCCCGCTGGAGCAGGTGCTGCAGAACACGCAAAACAGCAAATGGGAAGACGCGATGATCAAACGCCGGCAACGTGAACGGACGATCACTGCTCGCTGCAATCCCCGCGTCGGACTGGCCTCGCCCCTTCTGGCGGAGTTGATGCCGGAAATCGAAAAAACAGATCTGCCCGAGGGGTACACCCTCGAATGGGGCGGCGAATACGAGGAGTCGAATGAGGGGAAAGAGCCGCTGGCGGTCATGTTCCCGTTCTGCCTCTTGGGGATGTTCGTGCTGCTGATCATGCAGTTCAACGCCATCCGGCAGCCGGTGATCATCTTCCTTTGCGTCCCGCTCTCGATCATCGGAGTGACCGCGGGGCTTCTGGTGACGAATTTGGCGTTCGGCTTCATGGCCATCCTCGGTTTTCTCGGGCTTTCCGGCATGTTGATCAAGAACGCCATCATCCTGATCGACCAGATTGAGATCGACCGAAAGACGCAGGAGAATCCCTATCACGCGATCCTTTCGGCGGCGGCAAGTCGTCTCCGGCCGGTGGTACTCGCCTCCGGCACGACCGTCTTGGGCATGACTCCGCTCATTTGGGACCCCTTCTACGCCTCGATGGCGGCAACCATTGCAGGAGGATTGATCATCGGAACCGCGCTGACCCTCATCGTGGAACCACTCTTCTATATGCTCTTCTTCCGGATCACACCGACCGGTCTCCCGAAGAAGGAGAAGGGAACGGACAGAGACGATGGCGAAGGAGAAAAGAAGCAAGTGGAAGATGCCTCGAGCGGAGCCTCTCTTGAAGAAGAGGACGCCGTCGACAACGTGCGGCAAGAGAAGAAGGAAGAAAAGAACGACGATCAATCATCCTCCGAAGACTCGTCCTGAGGGAAGAACGAAGTCTTTCTTTCCAGTTTTTTCTAAGCGGAATGATTGGATTGCCGGAATGATCTTTGATATCATGAGTGGCGACGGCGATCTTTCCCATGCGTACCTTCTTCCGGAGGAGAAACGATGCGGTGCGATTTCCCCTATGCTGATGGCTCCCGAATGATTTCACTTCTTCTCGGTCTGGTTCTTGTCCCGTGGACTTCCCTCTTCACGCTCGCCGAATCGCCCAGCGATCAAGCGCAGGAGGTGGCGAAGGTGGTCCGCCATGAGACGCTCCTGCCCCCAAACGGCCCCGAGGGGCGCCCGCTGCCACTGGTGGGGCACTGGAACATGGGCAGTTACGGCAAAGGGTGGACCTCGACGCGGCAGATGCAATGGATCAACGAAGGTCGTTACCTGCTGCCCTGGTTCGGGTGGCCGCAACCTAGAAACGTGGGGCTTTCCAAAGACGGAGAAGCTCAAGAGACCGCGCCTTACGTCGAATACTTGCAATTCTGCAAGGAGTTGGATCTGCCGATCTCCTTCCGCGGAACGCAGTGGGAAGCAATGCTGGTGCGATCGGAGTACCGGGAACGCCCCGTCGAGCAGTGTCCGGCGGTCGTGACCCCGGAAGGAAAAGCGGTGAAGAAACTGAGTCCGTTCGGACCGATCGAGCCATGGCGGGATCCGGCCGAGTATTATGTGGCGACCGAGGCGATGAAAAAAGCCCAGTCGATCTATCCCGATCCCCCTCGAGTGCTTTTCGTCTCCAACAATGAAGCGCCCGACCTTCGCTGGCACCAGGTCGAGGAGCTTTCGAAACGGTATCTCGACCGGTACGGCAAAGGAAAGCCGGATGACTTCCAACGCCAAAAGGTGAGCGAAGGATGGATGGAACGTTATCCAGTGATGTTCCAGGCGATGCGAGAGGCCTTGGCCGAAGAAGGCTGGCGCGATCAGATCCGCTTCATCGGTTACGGAGCGTTCGGCCCCTCGCACTTGGGACGGTGGGACGGCTGGAAGGAATATTCCCTGGCCACCGACCAATGGACCAGCCCCCACTGGCATATCTGGGATGGCGGAAGTCCGTCCTACTACACGCATAACTGGTCCGACATTCGCGATCACCGGGTCTGGTCGACGCAAGTGGAGGCGATGAACTGGCTCTTCCAACTCGAAGAAGCCTGGCGCGCGAATCCCGATTTCTGGTGGGAGCTCTCCATTTGGGACGGGAACCAGGGTGCATGGAAACCGGGCATGCCCTGCGACGAAGAGATGCTCAAGAAATCCAAGGCCTGCCAATACATGGATGATGGACAGAGCTACACCCCCGAACGTTTCGCCGGATGGTTGCAGTACGGCATGTGGCTCTTGCGTCCGAGGGTGATTCGAGAATTTCGCGGCAGCACCGTCGCGATTGAACCTTGGATGGCCTATTTTCGGGAGATTCTCGACGCCGTCGGCCGGGTCCATCAGAGTCCGGTCCTCTCCCGTTTCTGGCGGCACGGCCGCCTGGTTCCCAATACCGAGCACCGGCACCCGTTTCAGGCGAATCTCCCGGATCGTTTGCGGAGCATTCATCGGTGGTATCTGCTCGATACGAACCTGGATCCACCACGTCCCTGGAACCAGAAGACCAACCTCCCGGTATTCGCGCTAGCGCTCGAGATGGGCGAAGGCGAAGAAAGGAGTTGGTTGCTCTACGCCCATTCCCCCTTGGAGGATCGAGAAGAGGTCATCATCGAGCTTCCCGGCTTCGGTCCCGTGACGACGGAAGTCCCCAGAGCAGGGATCTTTCTGCAAGTCGATCAGGCCGGCAGGAAATGGTCGCCGGTGGAAATTGCCCGGAAACGATCAATTCCATGATGATGCAGCACTCCCAACACGCGAATACCAAGCCGGTGATCGGGCTGACGGGCGCGACCGGCTACGTGGGAGGGCGTCTGCTGACGCGGCTGCAAAACTCGGGCTATCCCGTCGCCTGCATGACGCGGCGACCGGAAAATCTGTCCCATCGGAAACAACCGGGAACCGAGATCCGGCATGGCGATGTGATGGATGCCGCTTCGCTCGAAACGGCACTGGCGCAAGTGGAGGTCGCGTTCTATCTGGTGCACCGATTGGGCGATCGCGTCGATTTCGAAGAGATGGAAGCCCGGGGGGCGGAGCACTTCGCCGCCGCGGCGAAGAAGAACGGCGTGAAGAAGATCATCTATCTCAGTGGGCTCGGACGCGACGGGCCCGATTTGTCACCGCATTTGCGGAGCCGTCACCGGGTCGGAGAACTGCTGCGTGCCTCGGGTATTCCGGTCATTGAGCTCCGCGCCTCGATCATCCTCGGCTCAGGCAGCCTTTCTTATGAAATGATCCGATCACTGGTGGAACGTTTACCAGTAATGATTTGTCCACGTTGGGTCGGAACCCCCACGCAGCCGATCTCCATCGAGGATGTTCTGGATTACTTGATGCATTCGATTCCACTTGCGTCCTCGGAGAACCGCGTCTACGAAATCGGCGGACCGGAACCGACCTCCTACGGAGGCATCATGATGGAGTACGCCCGGCAGCGTGGCCTGAAAAGGAGAATGATTCCTGTGCCCTTATTGACGCCACGGCTTTCCAGCCTCTGGCTGGGTTTGGTCACGCCCGTCTATGCCCGGACCGGCCGAAAGTTGGTCGAGGGATTGAAAAATCCGACAGTGGTGGAAGATCCTCGGGCCTTGAACGATTTCCCGATCCGGCCGATGTCGCTTGCCGACGCGCTCGAGCGTGCGCGCATCTTCGAGGATCGCGAAATGGCGGAAACCCATTGGTTCGAGGCGGTCTCCTCGGCGGGGCGTTTGCCGAGTTGGGGAGGCAAGCGGTACGGGTCCCGGTTGGTGGATTTTCGAGAAACCTATTTGCCCGTCACGCCGGAGGAGGCGTTTCACGTCGTCCGATCGATCGGCGGAAAGAACGGGTGGTATTTTGCGGATTGGCTCTGGAAGATCCGCGGGGCGATCGATCTTCTCGTCGGTGGTGTAGGACTCCGCCGTGGTCGCCGTCACCCAACCGATCTTCGCGTGGGCGATCCGGTCGATTTCTGGCGGGTGGAATCATTCGAGCCGAATGCGGCCTTGCGGCTTCGTGCGGAAATGCGTTTGCCGGGCCGAGCATGGCTTGAATTCGAGGTCGAAAAATCGGAGAATGGCTGTTATCTGCGGCAAACAGCGGTTTTCGATCCGTTGGGACTCGGCGGCGTCGCTTACTGGTACGGCATCTACCCACTGCACGCCATGGTGTTTCGCGGCATGCTTCGAGGAATCGCCAAAGAAGCGATCCAGTCTCGATAGCTACTCATGCTTGAGACCTATTCACTCCTCTTTTCCGTAACAGGGGTTCAAGGAAATCGTTGATGGTTTTTTTCTTTCGAAGCATTTTCGGCCGACGACGACGAGAAGATCACCGGCCTTCCCCTCGTTGTCCATCTTCGACGGCATGGCGCCGCCCCGGGAGGAACTCCATGAAAAGTTTCATTTTGACGGTACTGGTTCTGGCGGTTTCCCCCGCCTCTTCACTTGCCGAGAAAGGCGATAATCGGGAAGCGAGTCGTCCACCAGATCGCTGGAACGTCCTCAAGCAGAATTATCCCCGCGAACCGATCGTTAAGCACTATCGCGGCGATGTTTGCATTGTGGGTGGGGGAAGCGCCGGACTTGGGGCGGCGATCGCGGCGGCACGCGAGGGGGCGAAGGTGATTCTCGTGGAACGCCAAAAACGGCTGGGCGGAACGGGAGTGAACGCGATGGTGTCGAACTGGGAACCGGGACCCGGCTGTTCGATCGCCCGCGAGATGTACGATCAGATGAAGGCGGTCGGCGGCGCCGGGGTGGCCGTGCGCCGTCCCGTTTCGACCGATGCACCGATGGGGTATCACCTCGTCGATCCGGAGGAACCGTACGAAAACAGTCTCCTGCGAGCGATTCCGCCAAAGGGAGGACTCCGACGCCTCCCCTACCAACCGGAGGTGTTCGATCGTGTGGCCCGGAACATGCTGGCCGAGACCGGAAACGTCCTCGTGCTCGACGAGACGATCTTTTTCGACGCGGAACTCGACCAGACCGGCCGTCAGATCACTTCTCTTTTCGCTCGGAACCCGCGGCAAGAGACCGTCCGCCTCGAAGCAGACACCTATATCGACAGTAGTGGCGGCGTCTGGCTTTGCCGGTCGGTCGGATGCGAAGTGATGCTGGGGATCGACCCGCGGTCGCGCTTTGGGGAACCGTCGGCTCCCGAGAAGAGTTCGCTACAATTGAACGCGATCTCCCGATGCTATCTGATCCGGCCGGCCGAGAGTCCCCAGCCCGCGCCGCCGCCCGAGGAATCGGTTCGTTTTCCAAAATGCGCCTTCGTGACCGGCTGGAAAGACGGCCCGCAGACGGTCAACCCGATGCCGATGCTTCCCGGCAAGGCGCTGATCGAGCTCGGTTATGAAGAGAGCCTTCGGCGAACGGAAAAGCAGGCCAGGGCACACTGGCACTGGTTGCAGCAGATTCAGGAGTTTCAAGGATATGAATTGGCGGAGATCGCCCCGATGCTCGGCATTCGGGAAAGTTACCGGGTGGTGACCGACTATGTGCTCCGAGAAGACGATCTTCGAAAAGGACTCGGGAAGCAGAACCATTCGGACATCATCGCCATCGCCGATCACCCATGCGACATCCACGGAGCAGGGGGGCACTTGGCTCCGGTCGCCACCGCGTACGGGATCCCCTACCGCTGTCTGCTTCCAGCGAGTGGGCCGGAAAATCTCCAGGTGGCGTGTCGCGGCAGCGGCTTCAGCAAGATCGCGGCCTCGAGCTGCCGATTGCAACGGACGATGATCCAAATGGGGCACGCCGCCGGCATGGCCGCCGCGATGGCGGTCGACGAAGGCGTCCCCCCGCAGCAGATCGACGTGGCGGAGTTGGTTCGCCGACTGGATGCGAAATCCCGCTACCCGGCCGAATGGATCTCCAGCGAGTGAATCGCTCTCTCCTCACTTCCCTCCTTTTGGGACCATGCAGTGGACGGTTCCATCGCTCAGCGACAAGAAAATCGTTCCCTCGGCGGCGGACATACCGTCCCACTCGGCGGGAGCCGGGAGGGCATGCTCGGCTACCGGGGTTCCATCTTCCGCGGAGCAGATCGCGAGGGTTCCGCTCGGCGCGGCATCATCAGGCTTCGTCTGGAAAACCGTCGCATGGGACGGAGTGGTCGCCAAAAAGAGCAGGTCGTTCGCCTTGAGCATCGCCGTGGTCCGAACATTCCAGTCCTGGGTCCAAACCGGGGCCGTCTCTTCCTTGGTGGTCTTGCGAAAATCGGGTTTGGAAGGTTCGCTCGGATCGAAGGGACGATTCTCTCGTTCGAACAACTGGTACTTCCCATTGGAGTCGCCCTTGCGCCGGACTCCCCAGACCGCCGTCTCGTCGAAGACCATCATCACACCGACCGGAACCGCGATGTTCGGCTGCCAGCGGCCGGGCCGATTGGCGATCCAAGAATAAGCGACCGGGATGCGGCTGAAATCGCCCGTGCCGAGCACCCAGTGGGATCGATGGTTCTCGTTGTCGTCCAGAAGGCTCGAGGTCGCAAAGAGGTGGCGGGAGAGGTTCTCGCTCCTTTCCAACTCCGGTGAGAACTTCGCTTGATGAAGGTACACGTTCTCTCCGTCGCTGACCAGCACATCGGAGACCGTTCCGGCGGCCATCGAGAAGGCGTCGCTCCGGTCCGATTGGAGAAAGGTTTTGTAATCGGTTTCGTTCTGGGAGATGACGATTTTGTGCGACTCATCCTTTTCGGCAACTTTTCCCCGGTACTCGGGATGCTCGCTCCGGAAGCGGTGCTCGTGAAGGACCTTGCCGGTTTTCGGATCCAGGCCGTAAAGGGTGATGCCCTCATCGAGCCAACTCGATCGCCCCGCCGAAACATAGGCGACGCCGTCGAGCACCAGTACACTTCCGTGAACCGGCCAGAGAGATTCGAGTTGGTTATACGACACCGCACGGAGATCGGCCGGAGCGGCGAGGAATCGCCATTGGAGCCGTCCATCATCCAGAGAGAGGCAGGTGACCCGACCGTCGGCGCTTCCGAACAGGACACGCGATTGGTGAATCGTCGGCGGGGAATCGATCCGCCCGCCGGCAACATGACGCCATAGCGGTTTGCCGGTTTCTTGATCCAATGCGACGACCACACCGGCATCTTTTCGCGCCACCAAGACCTTGCCATGGGCGACGACCGGCTGGGTGAGCGGACCACCGACGGAAGTCGTCCAGCCTGGGGAAAGATCGGAGGAGACCTCCGTCGAAGCCACACTGCTGCGCAGGGGATCGTGCCGGAAGGTCGGCCATTGGCCCGTGCTTTCCGAGGAATTCTCCCGGGCACCGAATGCCGGACCTCGCTCGAGTCGGTCCGTCTCTTCCAGCCGGAATGCACGGTCATCGACGACACGGCTCTCGGGCGTGAGCGCCCAGAATCCCCGGAGTTTCGACTCCATGTAGCATCCGCAGGAGTGGGGCGGAACGTAGATCATCCCGTTGGCCGGAAGGATGCCGTACTGGCAAGTCCCGCGGACCCAATTGTTCCGGGAATGCTGTTGCCCGCGAAGGTCCAACATTTCGATGCCGCGTTTTCCCATCAGAATGAACCGTTCGGTCGCCTTTTCGCGGTAGCAGCGATGGTGATGTCCGGCCGTTTGCAGATCGACCGCCACGACATTGGTCGCCACCACTTCGCCGGTATGCAGATCGCGGCCTTCACTAAAGTCCTTCACCGGCGGGGGCGAGATGGAATCGCTGGGATGATGCCCCTGCCAGACGACGCCGTCGATGACGAACACGTCGACCGGGGCATGAAAACCGGCCCCGGCCCAACTTTCCCAAAGTTTCTTTCCGTCGTTGGCCGAAACGGCAACCAGCTTGCCGGCGAGCTTGGCCAGAACCACATCCTCGGCCACGATCAGCGTGTTGACGCCGAAATGGACCTTCGTCCGATTCAGCTTCTTGTCGCTCTCGTAATAATCCCATCGCTTCCGACCGTTCTTCCGATCGAGACATACCACCCCTTCATCGGCCTGGATGAAAACGGACTTGTCGTCGGCGGCCAGCGTTTCGGGGAGGAGATTCGCATCCGCGGGTCTCCATTTCCAGGATGATTGGCCCGTGGCAAGATCCACGGCGGTGATCGCCTTCCGGTTCCCCATTTTGAACAGCCCTTTGAAGTCCGGATGGCCGGCCGTCTGCTCCGCGACCGGATCGCCGGTGAGCGCCAGAAGCTGCCCGTCGGAGACGACGATCTCTTCGACCCCTTCGGTCTCCGGGAAGGTCCTCAAGGTTTCTCCGGTGGCAGCGTCGAGTTCCGCGAGGGGAGCATTCAGGCCCAGCGGCAGATAGAGTCGGTCGCCGTCGGCCACCATCAGACGGGGCAACTGGGCGGGACCGGATCGAAAACGATGTCGGTGGCTCGCCCAAGAATCGATCGGTTTCTTCCAAAGCGTCACGCCGCTGAAGGCGTCTCGGGCGACCACGACCCAACGTCCCGGCAGGGTGATGTTCGAAGCCGGTGCCTGGTCGAGAATCATGAAAATGCGTCCACGATCGGTCACCACGGAGCTGATGCTGTTGAGCTTATGGTGATTTCGAGTCCACTCGGGACCTCCGAGCCACTGCATGTGCCGCGGGGGACCGACGGCCGAATCGTTCGCCACGGCGTTGTTGGTCGCATCATAGAGATAATGGGTCCAGTGGTCGTACGCCTTCGGATAGGGTTTTTGTTGCTTTTTCCAGCCGGTTCCCCCTTTTTCATATATTTCCCCATAAGGCGCCAACACCCGATCCAACTCGGCGTCGGGAATATCAAACTGCTCCTGCAGAATGACCCGATTGGCGATTTGATCGACCAGGGGAAGATGCTTTCCGTCGAAGACGGCGGCGGTCACCCGATCGCTTCGCCCCGTTTCGAGAATGGCTTGGTTCATCTCGTCCACCAACGCCGGATCGGAATCCAACATCAGGAAAAGGTTCTTCTCTCCCTTCGCCTTTTCGAGCAGCTCCCGAGGGTTTTCCACTCCGACCACCACGATCAATCCTTCCGGCGCGTCCGACGGCGGCAGGGCCATAAGCCCCCCACTCAGGAATGAAAAAGACAACCACAAGAGCATCGGCAACGCAGAAAAACGCAGCAGCATCGTATCGACTCCGTAAAAATATTGAAGGAACCGGATTCCTGAAAACAACATCCAACACCATTTTATCATAGCAATGGTTCTTCGGAAAGTCGAACACTGAAACGAGCTTCTCCGACAAATGATCGTACGAAGCAAGAAGCGTTGACGTCCCAACCTCTGAGCATTAGAATGCGTGAGTCTGGATTGCCTCCCGGTTTTTCAAGCACCTTCCGAGGAATTCTCCTATGAAAATCGATCATTCTGCCCACTTTTGGAAGCAACCTTATTCGACCACCGCCATGGGATTACTGATCCTGATGGTTACCGCCGTCGGCTGGAACGGGCGCGTCGACGCCAAGCGGCCGATGGGCGTCACGGTCGACGATCGCACCATTACCTTTTCCGATCTTCCCGAGGCTCCCGTCTCCTACCCGGTAAGCGTTCCTCTTTCCGAACTTCCGGCTTTGCCCGAGACGGTCGGTTTGAGGGTCGAAGGAGAAAGCCCCCGCATCATCCCCGCACAATCCGACGGCGAGAAGCTTTGGTGGAAGATGCCCGCCTCGGCCGATGCAAGCGCCGAGTTTGAAATCGTCGCCGCCGAGTCCCCATCGCCGGACTTGGTGCATCTCGAAAAAGAAGAAGGGGGATACACCTTTTCGGAAGGTTCCGATCCGATCATGAAATACCGGTTCGGAATGGTCCCGATGCCCGCGAATCGCCAACCCCATCACTTTGCCGACGGAAGGGAATATGGAGGGCCGAGGAGTGATTACCTGCATCCCGTCTACGGACCAAACGGCGAGATACTGACCGACGACTATCCGGGCGACCATCCGCACCACCGCGGCATCTGGTGGAGCTGGCCGGTCACGCGCTATGGAGACCAGGTTGCCGACATCTGGGCGGTTTCCGGGGTCCGGGCTTTTCCGGAGGAGATCACGAAAAGACAAGCCGGCCCGGTGTTCGCCATGCTCTCGGCGGTCCATTTGTGGAAATTCGGGGAGGAGAAGATCCCCATCGTTCGCCAGGAGGCAACGTTTCAGGTCTTTCGCCGCGGTCCGAACGGCCGGGTGGTGGATGTCACCCTCGCTCTGTATGCCTTAAAGGAAGGGGTAGCGATCGGCGGGAGGCCGAAAGGGGGCTATGGAGGATTCTCACTCCGAGCCGCCCCGGCCTCGGGACAAAAGATCACCACGCATGCCGATCCTCCGGACGCCGCTTCGTCACGAGCCGCATGGATGGATTACACCGCCCGATTTGACGGCGAAAGCCCATCGGGAATCACGATGATCGAAGGGCCCACGAACCCCGGTTGGCCGAACGCCTTCTTGACCTATCCCAACCTCAACTGCATGATGCCGGCGTTTCCGGGCGATCGCGAGTTTCCGCTCGAAAAAGCCGCCGGCCCGGACGACCCGCCGTCACTGGTGCTGAAGCACCGCCTCTGGATTCACGCAGGAACTCCAACCGAAGCGATGCTGCGAACCGTGTCCGAAGCCTATCGCCGCTTCTCTGTCGAGTGACGACTCGATGGAGGGAATCAGCAGATCTCTTCCAACCGAACGGGGCGACCCGTGCGATAGCACTCCTGCGCCGCGAAAACGACCGCATGCGTCTTCAGGGCATCGTCGAGTGAACAATGGGATTCGACGCCCTCCTCGATGCAGGCGAGAAAATGGTCGATCTCTCCCTGGAAGGGATGATGGCTGACGTCGCTCGAATCGGGACCGACGGCCGGAATTTCGGTCCAATCGTTCTGCCCCGGCAAGAAGTGAGACCAGATCTGGCGATCGAAGACACTTCCCCGGTCGCCGAAAATTCGAACCGGAAAACGATAGGGCATGATGCAGTCGGCATTGACGGAGACCTTGCCCAACGTGCCGTTTTCGAATTTCACCAAAAGGACTTCCAGGCCGTCGTACTCCATCGGCGGTTTGTTTTCCCGCCAAGAATGGGTGATGAAATTATACTCGGTCGTCTTGCCCTTGCGATAACCTCCGCTTACGCCATACACCTCCACGGGCGTGGCGGCGCCGAACTCCTCCCGACAGGCGAACCAACGCAAGGTATCGATGGCGTGGCATCCTCCGACCAGCATCGCGCTGACGCCTTGCTCGACGGTACGGGCATCGTCCCAACCGCTCCACCAACTGCCGTTATGGCTGAGGTAGTCGGCCTCGACGTAATAGGGCGTACCGAACGCGTCTTCGGACATGAGACGCTTGAGCGATTGAAAAAGGGGATTCCATCGAAGCACGAAACTGACCACCGTACGGACTCCCGCCCGACGGACGGCCTCTTGCATTCGCTGAAGCTCCTCCATGCTGTTGGCGGCCGGTTTTTCGATGACCAAATGCTTGCCGGAGGCAGCCGCTGCTTCGACGTGCTCGGCATGAAGATGCTGGGGAGTACAGATCGAGACGACATCGATCCCCGGATGGGCGAGCGCTTTCTCCAGATCGTCGTAAAAAGCGACGTCTTCCAACCCCGCTTCATCGGCCCGGCTCTTTGCGCTCTGGAGCGTGCGACTGGCGATCGCCGCGATACGAGCCCGCGGATGCTGCCGATAGGCCGCGATATGCTGGGTGGAAACCCAGCCGGCGCCGAGGATCAAAACATCGAGGAAATCGTTCGCCATGATGGTGATCTTCCTTCCTGGAACATGGGGATGACGACCTTCAACCGTCGCCGAGATAGCGAAGCTGGATCTCGGTATCGGGGAGTGCTTTTTGAAGCTTTTCGACGCCCTGTTCGGTCACGGCGGTTCGCGACACGTTGAGATATTCCAGCGATTCGAGGGCTTTGAGTTGCTGAATCCCCTCGTCGGTCACCGTGGTCGACCCGAGGTGGAGGAAGGTGAGTTCCTTCATGTTCAGCAAATACTTCAGAGCGTCGTCCCCCATTCGGGTATTATCGAGATTCAACCAGAGCAGGTTCGTCAATCCCTCGAGCGGTTCGACGCCGGCGTCGGTGATCGGCACCCGCCAGAGATTCAATTTCCGGAGTTTTTCGAGCTTCGCCAAATGGGGCATGCCCTGATCGGTCACCTGGCCGCACTCGCTCAAATCGAGTTCCTCGAGCGTCGTGGCGGCCGAGAGATGCTCAAGCCCGGGATCGGAAATTTGGGTTCCGGAAATCCGCAACTTCTTGATCGCCCCCAGGGCGGCGACCGTCTGGAGCGCATCATCGTCGACCAGCGTCTGGGCGAGATACAACTCCTGCAGATTCTTCAGGCCGGCGACGTGCCGGAGTCCTTCACTGCCGACCCAGAGATGATCGAGGCCGAGCGCCTTGAGATTTTCAAGCTTGGCGAGGACCGCCAGCCCGCCGTCGTCGACGGTGGTCTTGCCGTTTTCGCCGGAAAGCTTCAGCCCCCTGAGTTTCGAAAGCGTCGCCAGATGGGGCATCCCTTCGTTGGAGAGGGGACATCCCCGCAAGTCGAGATTTTCCAGGGTTTCGAGCTTGCCGACCGTCTTCATGCCTTCGTCGCCCACGGCGGTGTTGTTCAAGAGCAGCGAACGGAGATGTTCCAGGCCGAGAAGCATCTCCAGGGCGGCGTTGTCGGCATCGGTATCGCGGAGATTCACCTCGATGATCTGTCCATTGCCATCGCGACGGATCTCTTTGACCAACACCTGCAGCGCCTCGGGAAGTTCTTCGGGGGCTTGGGTTGTTTCCGCCGAGTCCTTTCCGTTTTCCGTATCCACGGGAGCTTCGCCGTTCTGTTCGGCCGATTTCTCGCTGGAAGCGGCCTGGAGATCAGCGGCATCCTGGTCCTTTTGTTCCGATTCCCGGGGGGCGCATCCTACGAGGCCCGCCGCGAGCAGCAACACGATTCCCTGCATCCAAAACTGTTTCATTGCCCGATCCATTTCGTCTTAGAACTGATTCACGTCCGATCCGTCTCCGACGTCGAGAGATGCGCTCTCGACTCCCCGTCACGAGATCGAGGAGCCGAGAGACGTTCCCTTTCACGAAAACGGTCGGCAGAAAACACTGCGAGAAGAACCTACACCACTTCCCACCCTTGGCGATATTCCTTGTCGATCAGCTTCGCCGCCTCGGGGCAGTTGGTGGCCTTGAGCGCCTCGGCATCCCACTGGAGTTTCTTGCCGGTGCGATAGGCGACGGTGCCCAAGAGCACGGTTTCGGTCAGCGGTCCGGAATAATCGAAGCTGCACGTGGTCGGAGTGCCTTCTTTGCACGCTTTGAGCCACTCGGCATGATGGCCGATCGACGGAGGAATGGTCGGTTCGGGGCGCTGGTAATCGGCGAATTGATCGGTCGGGAAGAGACGATGCCGTCCGTAATCGGAGAAGAGTTTCCCCTCGGTACCGACGAACATGACTCCCATGCCGGGGACCTTTTCTCCGGCCACTTCCTTGGGAGTTTGATTGCCGTCGTACCAAGTGAGATTGAGGGGGCCGTACCCTTCTTCGGCGGGGAATGTATACCGGACGGTCAATCCCAACGGGCAAGTTTCGGGATGCACTTCGGGGCCTTCCGCCTCGCAAGTGGACGGATAGCGGAGTTTCAGAGCCCAGAAGGGCAGGTCCATCAGGTGACAAGCCATGTCGCCGAGGGTTCCGTTGCCGAAATCCCACCACCGGCGCCACTGGCCGGGATGATATCGCCCTTTGACATAAGGCCGTTCCGGAGCCGGGCCGAGCCAAAGATCCCAGTGCAAGGTTTCGGGAGGTTCTTCGCCACCTTCAGGACGTTCGCCCCCGCCCCAACTCTTGCCGCACCAGACATGGACGTCGGTCACATCGCCGATGGCGCCCGCCTGCACCAACTCGACGACCCGACGGTAGTTGTCCGTAGCGTGGATCTGCGTCCCCAACTGAGTCGCCACCCCTTGTTTTTGGGCTTCTTCGTTGATCAAACGGGATTCGAAGACGGTGTGCGACAGCGGCTTCTCGCAGTACACATGCTTGCCGGCACGGACCGCGCGAATCGAAGCGGGAATATGATGATGATCGGCCGTCGCCACCACGACGGCGTCGAGCTTGTCGGCCATTTGATCGAGCATCTCGCGATAATCGACATAGGTCTTCGCCTCGGGGAATTTCTCCTTCACCGCCTCAAGATATTTTTCATCCACGTCGCACAAGGCCACGACGTTCTCGCCTGAAACGGCGTTCACGCTGGCCGCCGCTCGATTGGCCGTTCCGATACAAGCGATATTCAATTTCTCGTTGGGCGACTTGGTTTGCGCAAAACTCCAGCGGGGCAAAACACCCGCGGTCATCGTCGCGGAAAGACCGGCGGCCTTCAGAAAATCGCGCCGAGTCGTTTTTGAGGGATGCATGGTCATGAAAGCGTCTCCGAAAACAATGGGGATCATAAGGAATGGGGCTCAACGAACAACGCCGAAGAGGCGTCGCGGAGGGTTCAACTCAACCGATTTCCATTTTAGCCGATATTCCACCCGGGATGCAATACGCGGCGGTTATTTTTCTGGGCGAGGCGGCGATTCATCATCCCCCGACGCTCGGCTGCTAACCACATTGCGGAGCGAGACGCTTGGCGCCAACGCTTCGCCGGAAAGGATATCGTCTTCCAGGAAGTTCGCCATCAGAATGGCCATCGCTCCCGTTCGGGAATAGTCGTAGATGATGTAAATGCGACCATCGCGATCTTGTTGTCCATCGGGATAGGAAACACCGTTTCGCTCATCGAGCAGCAGCCCTCCCCGCCACGATTCCCCGTCATCTTCGGAAAGATAGGCGGTCAAGTGGGATCGTCCCGTTCTTTCTTCCATCGGGCCATGCTTCACCAGAAGGAGATTCCCGGAATCGAGACGGCGGATGAAAAACCGAGCCGCGGGATGCGCGATCTCCGAAGGTTCGAGAGGAGACCAGGTCGCTCCGTGATCCTCGGAAATACTCTCTCCGATGCCGTAGGTCGTGCGGACGAGCATCCAGAGAGAGCCGTCTTTTCTCTCGATGATCATATGTTCATCAAAGTTTCGAACCTCCTTCGGAATATGACAGGCCCCCCGCACTCGCCAGCTCTTTCCACCGTCTCGGGAAACAACCATCCTGGCACTGCGATCGGTCTTCCGCCAGGTGGAAGCCGGGAGCACCCACTCGCCGGTGGACAGCACCAAAGGCTTGCCCATCATCACGCCGTCGGTCAAGCGTTCCGGTTTCGACCAGCGGGGATCGGCCGCATCGGGGTTCTCGCAGACCATCGCCCACACGCCGCCGACCGTGGCGTCGTGGCCGATCGCCTGGGCCCAAAACGACCAGAGTCTTCCTTTGGGATCGATCCAGATTTGAGGATCGAACGCCCGGACGGGTCCCTCGCCATCGGGGTCCACGTATCGGCTTTCGTTCCAGGATTTTCCGTTGTCATCACTCATGGCGACCACCACGTAGTTATTGGCATCCTCTTTCGGTGTTTTTCCGGCGTACCAGGTCGCCCAAAGTCGTCCCTCGGGACTGATCGCCAAGCTTGGAATGCCCTGGAATTCTCTCGTTTCCAAGGCATGCTCGGAATCCGGGGCCCCGATCACCTTCGGAGGATCGAGGAACGCTTGCTCCTCCGCTTGAACCGAGACCGGACAGCAACAGCCGATCGACAATATCGCAAGCAGAAACCGAAATCGCATCAACATGGTCACCTCTCTCCTGGATGGCTTTTTTCCTTGATTCTCGAGGCGAGTTATTCGCCTGCCGCTTCGTTCACTCCTATTCTAACGACCGTTCTTATCGATGTCGAATTGCATCGCCTCAGATGGGCTGCGAACTCCATTCTTTATGATGGGGATGGGCATCGAAATCATCAGAGGTTTCAATCGTCCCTCTCACGATTTCGCCGACCGAGGGTGCACGGGAAGCCCGAATTTGGTATCCTCTTTGGGAGTTATCCGATTCGATCTCATAAGCTCGCAGAAGGAAATCGACGATGAAACGACTCATCCAAACGATACTGGGGATCTTCTCGCTCTGGCTCGCAGCGAATGGTCATCTTTTCGCACAGGAGTCGTCGGAGGCGGCGTTCGTGCGCGTCAGCTCGGTGGATTCCCGCTATTTCGAACTCTCCGACGGAAGCCCCTTCATTCCGATCGGGTTGAATCTCTCGGCGATGGGAAACCTCGATACCGAACAGGGACTCGGGCGCATGGAAGGCTGGTTGACATCGCTTTCAAATCACGGCGGAAATTTCGCTCGTGTTTGGCTCAGCAGCCCCTTCTGGGATGTGGAACATGAAGCGTCGGGAAGGTACGCCCCGGAAAAGGCGAAACGGATCGACGCGCTCCTAAAAATGGCCCGACGGCACGGGATCCGATTGAAACTCACTCTGGAGCACTTTCGGGAGATCGACCCGGAAAGCGGTTATTCCAAAGGCTGGGCCCTCAAATCTCTACACCATGTCTCCCGAGGAGGCACGGCTACCAGCATGACGGACTGGTTCGAGGGAGAAGAAAGTCGCAAACGATTCGAGAAAAAGCTCGACTGGTTCTCAAATCGCTACGGAAACGATCCATACGTTTTTGGTTGGGAACTCTGGAACGAAGTGAACGCCGCCCGGAGCGGAAGCTATCTCGACTGGACCGAACACATGCTCCTCGAGCTGGATCGCCGATTCCCGAAGAATCTGGTGATGCAGAGCTTGGGGAGTTTCGATCGACCGGGCAACCGCCAAACATATGAGGAAATGGTCACGCTCGAAGGAAATGAAGTGGCTCAGGTCCACCGTTACTTGGACTTGGGTGCCGAGCTGGAAATCTGCCATGGACCGGTCGACCTTTTATGTGCCGAGGCGATTCGGGAACTGATCGCGATGGAACCCGATCGACCGATTCTGCTTGCCGAAAGCGGAGCGGTCCAGCCGCGCCACACCGGCCCCTTCGAGCTCTACTCGAAAGACACCGAGGGGATGATCCTGCACGATGTGCTTTTCGCCCCATTTTTCGCGGGCGCCGCGGGGGCCGGGCAAATTTGGCATTGGGAGCACTACGTGAACCGGAATGACCTCTGGCGGCACTTCGACCGATTCGCCGAAGCCGTCGCGAAAATCGCCCCCGCGGAAGAGGCGTTTCGTCCGACCATGCTCGCTCATTCCCGCCTTCGCGTGTATGTCCTCAATGGTAAAGAGACCGCGCTCCTTTGGTGTCGCGATTCTCAGAACACCTGGAAAACCGAGCTTGACGAAGGGATTCCGCCGGAAAGGCTCGACGACGTGACGATCGACATCTCTCCGCTCGAGGTTCCCGAAATAATCTCGATTCGAGGATACGATCCTTGGGAGGATCGTTGGAGCGAGATCCCCTACGATCATGGAGAGCTACGACTTCCATCCTTTCGGCGCTCTTACGTGCTCCGGATCGAGCAGTAGCATCCGGCATCCCATTTTGAATTCTCGCAATGGACACTTTTTTTGCATTTCCATGACCCATGTTGAATGGAGGAACCGACTGATGAAATACGGCTTTTTCATTGTTCCGACGACGATCGCTTGCCTTTGCCTGCTCGGCAACTGCTTCGCCGCCGATCCCGAAGACACCTCGGGATGGGTTCTCTCGGAATTCATTTTCGAGGAAGCACCGTTCGATAGCTGTCACGCCTCGACGATCGAAGAATCCTCCGGGCACTTGGTCGCGGCCTGGTTCGGAGGGAGTCGTGAAGGGCGAAAAGACGTGGGCATTTGGCTTGCACACCGCGTGGATGGGAAATGGACGGCTCCCGTGGAAGTGGCAGACGGGATCCAATACCGGAAGCCCGATGGCTCGTTACATCGCCATCCTTGCTGGAATCCGGTGCTCTTTCAGCCCGCCGACGGCCCTTTGCTTCTTTTCTACAAAGTCGGTCCCAATCCGCGAGATTGGTGGGGAATGCTGATGCGCAGCGATGATGGCGGCAGGACATGGTCCTCGCCATTCCGACTTCCGGAAGGCATCATCGGGCCGGTGAAGAACAAACCGGTGCAGCTTCCGGACGGGACGATCTTCTGCGGATCCAGTACCGAACACGACGGATGGCGGGTGCACTTCGAATGGACCAAGGATCTCGGTCGAAACTGGTTTCGGACCGAGGCGGTTCACGATGCCGAGAAGTTCAACGCCATCCAGCCGAGTATTCTCTTTCCGGGAGAAGAAAAATTGATGGCCGTCGGTCGGACCCGCGAAGGAAAGGTCTTCCAAATCAGTTCGGACGATTACGGAAAAACCTGGGGAGAAATATCGGGGTCGATGCTCCCGAACCCGAACGCCGGCACCGACGCGGTGACGCTCGATTCGGGAATGCATCTGATCGTGTACAATCACAGCACCCATCGGCGAACCCCTTTGCAAGTGGCCGTTTCCCACGACGGGCGTCAATGGGAGACCGTTGCCGTCCTGGAAGATGCCGCCGGTGAATACAGCTACCCGGCGGTGATCCAGACGGACGACGGACTCGTACACATCACCTATACCTGGAAGCGGCAACGGATCAAACACGTGGTGCTGGACCCGAAGAAGCTTTCACAATAACAGCGTCAATTTCGGGGCAACCGGACGATTCGGAAATCGTCGAAGCGAATCCAGTGCGCCTCGTCGGTGGGCCCGTGGTAGCACTGTAGCGAAACGTGGTCGTTCTCCGGTGGAGGCAGTTTGCCGGTACCCGCTTCGTGGAAGGGACCTTTCGCCCCGGGTTGGAAAAAGGCGGCCCACGTCTCGCCTTCCACGATCAACCGGAGACGGACCGATTTTTTCTCCATCGGCTTGCGGACGGGGATGATGATCAATTGGCCGTCGACCCGTTCCTTGACCAACTTGAAAACCGGCTTTTCGTCAACGTACCAGGTGATGCCCGCCTGTTCGTACTGCACGGTGGGGACGGTGTGGTTGGTCACCGTGACCTCAAAGGCGTAGCGGCCCTCGCTGCGATCGGGAGCTTCGCGGAGCAGGGCATTGCGGACGGTTTGCGCATGTCCGGGCTCCACGCGAATCTCCAGGCCACCGTCTTTCAATCGCCAGTAATCCTCGTGTTCGCGCAACCAGGTCCAACCCTCGGCGAGCTTATCCTCATCGAAAGAATCTTCAAAAAGGACGGTGCCTTCGAGCTTATCAGCCGGCTCTTCCGCACCCGTCGCCCCGGAAAAGCCCAAAGTGAGCAGGAAAATCATCAGAGGCAGGGCCTTGATCACAATCATTCGCTTCGTTTCCATCTTCGGCTCCTTTCGCTGAAAGTTCACAAGAAAATCAGCATTTCCATGCAACTCCTCGACATGGACAATGCCCTCCCAGTATAGCGAATCGGATCACCGAGCAACAGAGTTTCGGAGGGGAAAACGGGAGATCTCTGAAGCCCCCGATTTTCGAGGAGATCGGGGGGGTTGGACAAACGCGGCGAATATGCCTTATAATCCCCGAAGCGACCTCTTGCTGATTGATTGAGGCGCATTCACTCGATCGAACCATCATTTCCACGAGGAATCCATGAAAACGACGATCTCGAGACACGGCCGTTTCTCACGAGGGAACAGTATTGCAACTTCTCTCTTTTTTTCCGGAGTGTTCCTTCTCGTATTCCTTCCAGGTATCGTCTTGTCCCAAAAAGCCGCCGAGACGGATCCTCGGCCCAATATCCTCTTCTGCATGGCCGACGACTGGGGCTGGCCGCATGCCGGGGCCTATGGCGATCCGGTTGTCGAGACTCCGACTTTCGATCGTCTCGCCGAGGAGGGAATCCTTTTCGAGAACGCCTTCGTGGCGGTGCCCTCCTGCACCGCTTGCCGCAACACTCTTTTAACAGGGCAGAAATTTTTTCGGCTCGGGCAAGGGGCCAATCTTTGGAGCACGCTTCACCCGAAACATGCCGTCTTTCCGCTCATGCTGGAAGAATCGGGCTATGCGATCGGTCACTGGCGCAAAGCCTGGGGCCCCGGGAATTACAGGGCGCTCGGACGAGATCGCGACCCCACGGGACCGGCGTTTCGCAATTTCCCTGATTTTTTGAAAAAGAAGCCGGAAGGCAAGCCGTTCTGCTTCTGGCTCGGTACTTCCGATCCCCATCGTCCGTACCAATCGCATAGCGGCGCAGAGAGCGGAATCGACATCGACCGGATTCAGCTCCCGGCCGATCTTCCCGATGCCCCGATCGTCCGGCACGACGTGGCGGATTACTATTACGAGGTGCAGCGTTGGGACGGCGATGTCGGCAGGGCTCTCGAACTGCTGGAGGAAAAAGACCTGCTGGAGAACACGCTGGTGGTCATGACCGGGGATCACGGCATGCCGTTTCCCCGACACAAGTGTCATCTTTACGACTCGGGAACGCACGTTCCGCTGGCGATGCGTTGGGGAGCGAACATCGCGCCGGGGCGACGGGTCACCGATTTCGTCTGTTTCGATGATCTTGCCCCGACATTTCTGGAGGTCGCCGGCGTGCCGATTCCCGAAGCGATGACCGGCAACTCGCTCAAGGAGATTCTGTATTCGGAGAAATCGGGTCGAATCGATCCGGATCGAGATCACGTCATCACCGGCCGAGAACGGCACGGCACGGCCCAGGAAGCACCGGAAACGGGTGGTTACCCTTCCCGGGCACTCCGGACCGAGAACTACCTTTACATCCACAATTTCAAACCGACCCGTTGGCCGGCCGGCGCTCCGGCGGACTCGACCAATGGAAGTGTGTTCGGCGATTGCGACGGCAGCCCCACCAAACGTTTCCTGATCGAGCACGCCGAGGATCCGGAAGTCGCTCCCTACTTCGAGCTCGCCTTCGCGAAACGCCCCGCCGAGGAGCTCTACGATCTTCGTGAGGATCCCCACCAGTTACGCAATATGGCGGCCCATCCTGAAAATGATCCGATCAAGGAGAAGCTCCGGGACCAATTGTTCGAAGCCCTTCGCCAAATGGAAGATCCCCGTCTGCTCGGTGAGGGAGACGCCTTCGACGATTATCCGTATCGGCGAAATCGATAAACATGCCGAAGCGGGATACCGGGATGTTGGCACGCCCCTTGATCTCCACCCTCATCGGCGAGGACGATCCCCCGAACCACGGTGCCCTGGAAGCGACACGGCGGAGCAAACCTCTCTACGTCTCGCAGTAATTCCACCGGAGAAAGGAGGTCGCGGCAGGGCGGTTCCCCCAGCCGCTTCCTTCCTATTCGGGGGACGGCATGCACCTCATGCGCCTTTGTCAGTCTCGGTAATCTTCACCGGAGACGCTCTCCATGACCTCGTTTTGCCACGCTTCGAGGGCTGCTTTCATCGACTCCAGCCGCTCCGTTTCCTTTTCGGCCAAATCGTTCGATTCCCGGGGATCGGTTTTCAGATGGTATAGCTCATACTCCACTCCCTGCTGGTTCGGCCTACGATGGAGCTTCCAATCGCCGTCGCGCCAAGCGGCCCAGCCGGGAGGATTGTCCGCCTGTTCCAGGAGCTGCTCGGCGGCCCGGTCGTTCGGCGCCCCGTACTGCGGAGCGTAGCTTTCGCCGGACTGCTGGATCTCGAGCATCTTCTCCATCATCTGATGGGCGGGCGTCCCGTTGCCCTTGGCGGGATAATCCCAAAACCCCATCGGCTTTTCTCGGGCAACCTCTTCGCCTTCGATAACCGGAAGCAGACTCACGCCGTCGATCGGGTGAGGAAGCTCGGCCGGATCCATTCCGACGATTTCGGCCAACGTGGGCAGCACATCGGACGTGTTCCCGAGGAAATCGGTCCGTCGGGGCCGGGGGATCTTGGCGGGCCACTCCATCAAACAAGGCACCCGCACGCCTCCTTCCCAGAGTTGCCCTTTCCAGCCCCGCAAATCGGCCGTCTCGCCCGGCGCGCGGGGGCCGTTGTCGCTGGTGAACCAGAGGAGCGTGTTCTCAGCGACATCGAGATCCCGCAATTCCCGGCGAAGTCGCCCCATCGCGCGGTCGATGCCGGTGATTTCCCCGTAGTAGTTCGCCTTCTTTTTTCCCTGGTCTTCATAGAGTTTGGATAGCTCCGGCGTGGCTTGGTGCGGTGTATGGGGATTGCCGAACCAAACGACCGCCAGAAACGGCTTCTCTTGCTGGACCTCCTCTCTCAAAAAATCGACCGCCGCCTCAACGGTCACCATCGAGCTTTCCCCGTCGAGCTGCTTCGCCCGACCGTTGAAACTGAAGATCGGGTTATTGTCGTAGAAGTTCGGGCTCGATGCCCAGGTATCGAACCCTGCCTCCCCGGGGCTGTTCGGCGCGCCGGCGGCCATGGGACCGAGATGCCACTTGCCGAAATGAGCGGTCGCGTAACCGGCTTGGTTCATCAGCTCGGCGATCGTGAACTCCTCGGGACGCAGGGAATATCCCCACTTAAACGCCCCCATACGATTGGGATGACGGCCGGTCATCATGCTTGCTCGCGTGGGGGTGCAAACCGGTGCGGCGGAGTAGAACCGGTCAAACCGCAATCCTTTGGCGGCCATTTCATCCAAGACGGGCGTTTGCAGGATCTCGTGTCCCATATAACCGACATCGCCATAGCCCTGATCGTCGGTCATGCAGATGACCACGTTCGGTTTTTCGCCGGCGTAAGTCGCGGCGCCGCTGGAAAAGACCAAGACAAGAGAAATCAGCATCAGGCCGATTGTCTTTGAGCATCTCATGGTAACCTCGCTTGAAGTAGGGTGGAATTCGAAAGGAGTGAAACGAGCATGCGGGAAGCGATGAGAATCACCCATACAGTGTACATATATCAATGCCGGCGGGAATCAGCGAATCTAGAGACGCCATCCTTTCCGGTATTCAGGGCGAAGCCGGTGATTCGCCTCCGGCATATTGGTGATCTCGAGCCGATCGCGATTCCACTCGATGGGACCATCGCAACCCAGGGCGACATTGCCCAGGAGTACCATTTCCGTCAAAGGACCGGAGACATCGAAGTTCGACGACGGTGCCTTCCCGGTCCGGCAGGCGCGCATCCATTCCTGGATGTGCCGATCTCCGCGGGTCCAATCGCCCTCGGGAACGCGGGGAATCTTTTTCACGGGTGTCTTCTTTTCGACTTTCGCGAATTCAGGGACGGTCCGCGGTCCTATTTGGCCGGGGGTGGTCCCGGCGATGGTCGGCCCGAACATCATACTGACCTTCTCCCCCTGAAAGAGCGTTCCATTACTGCCGATTTCACGCCCCACGGGCATCTGCTCGGGCGGTTCCGGCTTTCGACCGCCGTCGTACCAGGTGAGCGTGACCGGGGGCAAGTCTCCCCGGGATGGGAACCGGTATTCGATCGTGGAGGCGATCGGGTAGGTCTCGGTATTCCGATCTTCGGCGTTCGCGGTGACGGAAAACGAACCGGCTTCGTACAATCTCAATCCCCAGAAGGCGACGTCGATCAAGTGGCACCCCATCGCACCGAGGGCACCGGTTCCAAAGTCCTGCCATCCTCGCCAGCGATAGGGGTGATAGGCCGGGTGATAGGGCCGTCGCGGGGCGGGACCGAGCCAGAGATCCCAGTCCAATCCTTCGGGAACGGGCGGAGTCGCATCGGGGCGAGTGATTCCTTGCGGCCACTGGGGGCGATTCGTCCAACTGTGAACTTCTCGGATCGGTCCGAGTCCGCCTCCCCAGAGCATCTCGACGGCTTTTCGGATGCCGGCGCCGGAGTGACGTTCGTTGCCCATCTGCGTCATCACACCGTTTTCGCGAGCCAGTTCGGTCAGTCGGCGGACCTCCCAGACGCTATGCGCCAGGGGCGCTTCGACAAAAACATGCTTTTTTCGGCGCATCGCTTCGGCGGCGATGACCGCGTGAGAATGGTCCGGAGTGGAGACGACCACCGCGTCGATGCCTTTCTCACGGTCGAGCATCCGGCGGAAATCCTGGTATTTGGCCGCCGCCGGGAATCGACGCATCGCGACGGAAGTCGTGCTCCAATCGACATCGCAAACGGCGACGATGTTCGCCCCGTGGCATTTCTCGAGGTTCCCCAGACCGCGAACCCCCAGGCCCACCCCCGCGATATTCAGCTTTTCGTTGGGGAAAGGATCGTCCGGGGCCGCGCGACTCGCCTTCCGGCCCACCACCGAGGCGGGAAGGACAAGGGAAGCGGCGCCGACGGCACTCTTTCGGAGAAAACGGCGTCGCCCCGTTCGTCGGACACTGTGAATATTGTTTTGATTCATTTTTTCTCTCCCAGGCATAGGAGCGTGCCTTCCATGGTCGTGATGTATAGATTTCCACCTGCGGCGATCATGCCGTCGAAAACGGGCACCTGTTCCATTTCCAGTTCCGAGAGCGTCTTGCCGTCGCCGCTGTCGACCGCACGGAAAAGCGACCCTCGTTTGCCGATCATCGACTCATACGCTCCCTGATCGGGCGAAAGATCCGGGGGGCCCACCAAATAAAGGCGATCCTGCGCCAGGACCATGCCCTTGGCGCGAATCGGCACCGGCTCCATCCAGACCGGCAGTTCGGTCCGCGAAAAGCCGCGCCCCTTTTCGGCCCCGATCTCCATGACGTCGAGCACCGGCTTGGTGGTGTTGCGGTCGGCGATCAAGAGGTAATTCTCACCGGGTCGAAATTCCGGGCTGTGCCCCACCCGTTTCGTGTAAACCTTCAGCGCGTAAGTGAAAAGATCGTCGAAGACGAGGATCTGACCCGATTTCGGACCGCGATAAGTGAAGTAATATCCGGGCCAGCGATCACTGTGGGTCCAGTAGGTCCGATTGAACCAAGTGGTGTCGAGCAGGCCGTCGGTCGTCATCAGGTGTTCCCCGCACATGCGGTCGCCCAATTTCGTGATGCGAGGCGTCTCCTGGAGCGTCAAGTCGCTGTTGAAACGCTTCTGGAAGAGATAGATGTCTTCTCGTCCGGCCACCAGGATATCGGACTTCGCGCCGTCCATGTCGAACGGCCGCCCGCCGTATTTCGTGACGTCCGGTTCTTCGCTCCGGAGCAGATTCTCATGCAGGATTTCGCCTCGATGGGGATCCAGGGCATAAACATGGATGCCACCGTCGAGATAACTCGAGCGCCCGGCCGTGCAGTAGACCTTGCCGTCGCGCACCAGAACGCTGCCGTGCACGGGCCAAACCGATTCCAGTTGCCCCATGGAACAGATCCGCCGGTCCTCCGGCGCGGCTCGAAATCGCCAAACCAACTCGCCGGTATCGGCCTTCAGACAGTAGACATGACCGTCGGTGCTTCCGAAAAGACAGAGGCCCTGATAGATCGTCGGCGGGGAATCGACCCGACCGGAAGCGGTGAACTGCCAGGCGATGTTGCGATCGCGGGCATCGACCGCCACGACGCGATGGGCATCGGGCTGGGCGAGGAAGATCGTTTCCCCAGCGGCGACCGGCGGGGTCAGACCGCCGTGGATGTATTCGCGAAGCCGGGGAGACGTCGCGACGATCGCCGGAGGTTTTTCGCAGCCGATCGCCACGGCGGCCACATTTCCCAATCGGCCTTCGACCTGCTCAAGCGGCTTCACCGAAACCGGATGGATTCCCGGCTCGGGAATATCGATCTCGCCGACCGCAACCCAACGATAGGCGTTCCAACCATCGGTGTGTCGGATATTGCCGGTGATGGTCTCGTCACCGACCGACAGAGCGAACCGCGAACCGCCTTGGCCGGAATTGGCCTGGAGGATCCACGCCGGTTGCTTTCCGGACTTCTCGAATTCCGCCTCCCAGGAGATCCAGGTCTCCGCTCCCCTCCATGCGATGATCGCGCGGTCGTCCTTCTTGGCTCCTCGGCCGTGAATGGTCGCCGAACCGCTCATCAGCAGCACCGTGCCGGGCTCGATCCGGTCGGTCGCTTCCTGGGGGCTGCGTTGTGGACGAGCGATCGGCAACTCCCAGAGCACCTCGAGATTCTCAGCCGGGAGAGCGCTCGCCGTCGACCCGCTCCGGAAGACATCGTGCCGGTACGTCGGCCAATCGGATTCCGGATAGGCGGATGCGGTCGTTTCCGTCTTGCCGAAAGCGGTTCCTTGTTTCAGGCGGGGAACCGGCGGCGCGTCGAGCCGGGGCTGCCACTGGTTCGCCAGGGCGTTCATGCCGGTCAATAGGACCCCCTGGTAACAGAAGCACTGGCTGGGGGTGGTGTACAGATAACCATTCGCCGGAAGCATGCCGAATCCACAGGCGGCGCGCGTCCAGTTCGCCCGCATGTGATTCTCGCCGGTCAGGTCGAAGAACTCGACCCCTCGCTTATTCAGCAGAAGATAGCGTTCGGTCGCTTTCGGGGGGTAGCAGCGGATGTGATGCCCCGCCGTGACCAACCGCCGCGCGGTGATCGTTTCGAGAACTTCGCCGGTGGTGGGGTCGTATCCCTTGCGGACTTCCTCTTCATGTTGCCAAACGAAGGAACGACCTCCGACTTCCTCCCAGGCCCGCCAGAGCATGCCTCGGGCCCCGAACAGTCCGGGAGGCGTTCGGGCATGGGGACTGGCGTCTTTGCCTTTCCACAGCAGCTTGCCATCTTCCAAATCGTACACGCGGAGACTCCCGCCGGTCAGAGAGACGGTCCCTTCGTAGAGGACCGCATATCCCCGACCGCGGCTCTTCGTTTCGGTGCGCCAAAGCGGCTCGCCGTCTTCGAGATTCAAACAAACCAACTCACGCTCGTTGAAATAGCAGATCCGGCCTTCGCCGACCACCATGGTGTTTTCGGCCACTGCTTGCACCGGACGCTTCCAAATCAGTTTGCCCTGCTCGGCATCGCAAAGGGCGATGTGGGGCCGCTTCCGGCCTTCCTCGTCGGGAAGTTGGGTATCGACGATCACGAAATCACCCGAGAGTGACAACGAGTTGACGTTGCCGGTCTCTTCACATCGGTGAAGGATTTCGCCGGTCGCCGCGTCGAGAATCGAAAGCGGACCACGGCGATTCAAGGTCACGTAGACCCGATCGCCCCGGGCGGCCAGGGCGTGGGGATGGATTTGCTCGCAAGGCAGGCGCCAGAGCATCACGCCGTTGAAAGCGTCTCGGGCGAGGAGCGTCCAGAAAGTAGGCACGCCGCGCGGTTGGCCGATGATTCCTTCATCGATGACGCCGATCATTCGCCCGTTGGCTGAAACCATCGCTTGAACGCTGGAAGCGAACTCGTGACTCCGGCTCCACATCGGCCCCGATTTCCATTGCATGTGATGCGGCGGCCCGATCCGAGTATCGTTCGCCACGGCGTTGTTTCCCGCGTCGTGCAAGTAATGCGTCCACTGGTCGATCTCCTCCGGCACCGGCTTGCGGAGCAGCGTCCAGCCCGGATATCCTTCGATCGGAACCCTGGAAAGCTCGGTCTTCGCAAGCGGAGTCGCCTCTCGGAGAAAGACGCAACCTCGGGGAGCGAGCACACGGACGATTTCCGAGGCGGCCACCGGCTCTTCGCTCTCGACGACCATAAGATTGACCATATTGTCGCCATAGGGAAGACGTGCGCCTTCCCAATGCACCACCGAGATCGGGCCGTAGTTCTTCCCATCCGCCAGTTCCTTCCGAAGAGAAGCGACGACCGACTCATCGCGGTGAAGTCCCTGAACGAGCATTCGTTCCGAGGGTCGAAACGCCGCCGTCGTTCGGGCGTTTTCGCCACCCACATGAACGACCAGGCCGCCGGAAACGCGGGCGGTGCCGAGCAATCGGGTCGCCTCTTCAGGCTTCAAAACCTCAGCTTGTACAACGGGGAGAGATCCCCAAAAAAGAAGAAACGCAAACGTGGTCGAAAACGCTGTTTTGATTGGAAGCATGATCGCTTCTCCCGTTGGCAAGAGGTCGCGGAAAAAGAAGGCCGTGCGATCCTTCCGCATGGAAGACTCCACGAGTATAGCCGAACGAGAGGAGAGCTGTCAAATCATCGAAAGAAGCCGAAGAGCATCGAAGAGAGAGTATTCGCCAAAAGGTTTTTTTCATGTTCGCATCAATAGTGGTCCCACGATTCATGCAGTGACGCCCGTAGGGCCGGGCTCTCGATGTTCGCCCGGGGTTCACTATAATAGATACGACGCTCAATCAGGCTCGACGAAACGTGCCTGCGCTGAGACAAGCACACGATCACGGGCAAGAATTTTCGACTCGACATAGTAAAGAGGTGGAGCGGAATCTTTTATGCGAGCCCTCAAATGAAGCTCCGAATCCACGGGGACGGGATGGTGATAGCGGATCTTCAAATCGCCGGTCACCGCCTCGATCTTTTCGTGATAGAGGCAATGGGTCATGGCGGCATCGAGCAAGGTCGCCAGAATACCACCATGCACCCGATCGGCATATCCCCGACAATGGGAAGACAGAAACACCTCGGCGCAGACTCCCTCCCCCTCGGCTCGGAAATCCAAATCCCAACCGAAGAGGTTTCGCGCGCTGCAAACGGCACATTGAGGATGAAAGGGTGTTTTCTCGTGCATGATCCCTCGTCAATGATCGCAAACATTCTCGCCGCAATGAAGTCGATCCGCCAGCCAGGACTCGGCAAGTGATTTCGGATCGGCGACCGGCGCCCCGACGATCGTCTCGATGTTGTTCTGGGCAAAAAGATGGCGGGCCCGTTGCCCCATCCCGCCGGCAATCACCAGATCCGCCTGCTTTTCGTGCAACCAGCGGGGCAGCAAACCCGGTTCGTGGGGTGGGGGAGTTTCCATTTCGATCGACCGAACCTGCTTCGTTTCCGTATCCACATCGACCAGCGCGAATTGTTCGCAATGGCCGAAATGCATACAAAGCTGCCCCCGGGCACAAGGAATGGCAATACGCATGGGAAGATTCTCCATTTTCAGTAAACGCGATTGTTAATGACATGGCTTCACGCCCCCCGATGACGGACGAGAAGAAACGGTTTGTTTTTCAAAGCACCGGTAAAGCAGAGGAATCGTTGCCCGATCCGTTCAGAAACGGTTGCAACGCATGCCAGATCCGACGAATCGCCCCGCCGGCGATGCTTTCCGGGTAGCTGACCAGGGGACGCGACTCGATCTGCGCCTTGGTCGCCAGGGTGTCGTACTCGATCATCCCGATCATTTTCGCCCCCATCTTTTCGGCCTCTTTTCGCAAACGACCGACCATCGGGTAATAGAGATCGGCCTTAGCCACGCAAACCAGCGAGGGCACATGGAAATGCGCCGTCAATTGGAGAATGCGTTGCATGTCGGAAAGTCCGCTGGGGGTCGGTTCGGTGACGACCAGGGCGAGGCTCGCCCCCGTGATCGAGGCGATCACCGGACATCCGATGCCCGGGGAACCGTCGATCAAAACCAAAGGATCCTTTTTCTTCCTCGCCATTTCCTTGGCGCGAAGCCGAACCGTGGAAACCAGCTTCCCGGAATTTTCCGCCCCGATCTGCAAGCGGGCATGCACGAACGGGCCGAAGCAGGTGTCGCTGTGGTAGATCCTCCCGCAATGGCGCTCCTTAAGTACCACCGCCTCGGCAGGGCAATGATCGAAACAGACCCCGCACCCTTCGCAGGCGAGAGGATCGACTTTCGCGAGATTTTGGGAAAGGATGATCGCATCGAACCGGCAAAGCTCGCGGCACTTGCCGCAACGGGTGCACTTCTCGGGATCAATCCAGGCTTCGTAACCACTGTAAAAATCCTCCTCCCGCTTGATCGTTGGATTCATCATCAGATGCAGATCGGCGGCATCGACATCGCAGTCGGCGATGACCGCCCCTCTCGCCAAGCAGGCGAACGAGGCCGCAATGGTGGTCTTGCCGCAACCGCCTTTTCCGCTGATGATCACCAGTTCCTTCATGTCGCGCACTTCTTCTCCAGTTCCTCGGACAATTCGAGAAAAAAATTCCGGTAATACGGCAATTCGGTGTACGCCGACTTCCCGCGGGAATACAACTGAGCCACGTTCCGGTCGTCCGGAATGCGGTGCACAATTTCCAAAGCTTCTTTTCGGCAATACGCTTCCACAGCCGGGTTGCCGGTACCGTGGCGATTGATGATCACGCCCAAAGGCAGTTCGAGCAATCGGACCGTCTCGACCGCCAACTTCAAATCGTTCAGACCGAACGGCGTCGGTTCGGTGACCAGGAGAACGAAATCGGCATCGCCGACCGCGGCGATCATCGGGCACGCCGTTCCCGGAGGACAGTCGTAGAGGGTCACCTCGGCTCGATAGGTCTCCGCGAGGCGTTTCACCTGTTCGATCAACGGCACGGCCATCGATTCGCCGACATTCAAACGCCCCTCGAGTAGAACCAATCCGTTGCTGCGCCACGTGCCTATGGTGCCGTTCTGCCGGGTGGTTTCCGTGACGGCTCCTTCGGGACAAGCCAGCAAACAACCCCCGCAAGCATGGCACATCTCGGGAAAAAAAATCGGATGGTCGCCCGCAACGGCGATGCAATGGAAGCGACACGCCTGAACGCATTTCCCACAGGTTGTGCACGAATGTTCATCAAACTGAAAAGCAGGAACGGTCGTCGGAAGGGTTTCGTCCATTTTCTCGGTGAAGAAGAGGGAGGTGTTGGGAGCTTCCACGTCGCAGTCGGCCAACAGCACCCGTTTCTTCGTGGCGAACGCCCGGGCAAGATTGACCGAAACCGTGGTCTTGCCGGTGCCTCCCTTTCCCGAAGCAATCGCGATTTTCATCTTATTCTCTTTCTGATTGGGAAGAACGCTCCATGGAGATGGGAGTTCATGAGAGTCCTCCCTCTTCTTCGCCAAGCGTTCAGGCCCAATGTCCTTCGACATCAGGGCTCTCGGCAGGCTGGTATTCTCCGCTCTTGAAACGCTCGATCACGTCCGTGATAGTTCCTTCCACACCGACGGCGATCTTGATTCCCGCCGCGGAAAGGACTTGAAAGGCTTTTGGCCCGCAGTGACCTGCCAGCAGCCAGTCGGCTCCCGCCTTGTTCACGAGTTGGGCCGTCTGGATCCCGGCTCCTTGCGCGGCCTGCATGTTGTGAGTGTTTTCATACAGATGATACTGTCCCGAATCAACGTCGACCACGAGAATGCGCGGGGCGCGGCCGAATCGACTTTCGACCGCGTCCGCCGGTTTGGTTCCCGCGGTGGGAATCGCAACCTTCATGAAGATCCCTCCTTCGGTTCCTCTTGGGAAGCATCCATCGGATTCATTTGGCTTGGCGCCCCCTCTGCCTCTCGGGCCGTTTGTCCGGTGGCGTAGAAGCGATTCCGAAAACCACGTCCTCCGCGGCCTCCGCCGCAGAATCCCCGGCCACGTCCACCGCCTCGTCCCGCGCCCATGCCTTGCCCGGCACCGGCGCCTCGTCCGGCCCCTTGGCCTCTCGGCGGCGCCATCGCTTCACCGCGGGGGTTGCAATTACCAAATCCTCCTCCAGTCATGGGACCTTGTCCCATTGGTCCGGTTCCGTCAAATCCCGGCATGATCGTCTCCTTTCTGAAATACATCTCTCGATCGTGAATTCCGAATCTTTTCGACACAATCCGTCAACGTGGGGGGAACACCTCGCGAACACGGAGCCTTCCGTGCATCAAGGCGTCTCGGGTGGTTTCCCATGCCGTAAACGGCGGCAGCGCCCCTTTCCACAACCACGGCGACCTCGCCCTTGCCCGCGCTTGGCGTCACAGCGAACCACTTTTCGCGATGGACACTTCGGACACGTTTCGGGGCGTGGAACACCATAAGCGACCGTCCAACGGTGCTTGCAATCGGGACAAACGAAACAGCGGGTTTGCCCCATGAAATATTCACCACCCTCAATGCGGAGCGATTTTCCCTGAACCAGCGTTTCGCCGACTTTGCGTCGTGCCAGCTCCAAGATCCGTCCAAGGGTTTGCCGCGAAACATCCATCGCTTCGGCAGCCTGCTCCTGGTAGAGGCCCTCGTAGTCGACCAGACGAATCGCTTCGTATTCGTCCACGGTCAGTTGCACCTCGTCCAAGTCCTTGGCTGGAATCCCCGCGGGCTTGAAGAGGCCGCAAGGGGGTTTCGCTTTCACTTGTCGTTTTCCGGTGGGGCGTGCCATCGTCAACTCCTTACACTATTATTGGCATATGCCCACAAATAATCAAGGGCTTTCCGAAAATTTTTCTTGGAACCATGTTCATCTTCGCATCGATCCGGCAAAGGTTGATGCTCGGGGGGACTCCGTCACCCGACCGGCATCCATCGTCTGCCGGAGAGTCGCCGATCTCGGTTTTCCGAAAATGTCCCCTAATGGAATCTTGCTAAAGTATTTCCCGACAAGACTTTACCGTTTTCCAGCTTCACGATCACTTTCCAGGATATAATGGAAACAAGGTGTTTGGGCAATCAAACTTACACCCAAAAAGCGAACATCACCAATATACTTGAAAGGAAAGACATCATGAACCGCCGAGATTTTTGCACCGCCGGAATCGGGATGGGAGCCGGACTAGCGCTCTTCCCCCGATTGACGTTCGGGGCGGCTGGGGATTCCAAGTACCAGCTCCCGAAACTGCCCTACGCCTACGATGCCCTGGAACCCCATATCGACGCTCGGACGATGGAAATCCACCACTCGAAACACCACGCCGGCTATGTCGCCAAGCTGAACGACGCCGTGAAAGGGACCGAGTGGACCGAGAAGTCCCCCGACTATCTGGTCGCCCATCTTGCGCTGTTACCCGAGGAAATTCGCCAAGCCGTTCGGAACAACGGTGGAGGACACGTCAACCACACTCTCTTCTGGAAAGTGATGTCGCCCAAGGGAGGTGGAGAACCGGCGGGAGCGCTCAAGAAGATGCTGGACCGACGATTCGGCAGCTATGATGCGTTCCGGGAGCAATTCTCGAAGGCGGCCCTGGGCCGATTCGGAAGCGGCTGGGCCTGGCTCAGCGTCGACGGGAAGAGTGGAGGTCTCCAGATCGTCTCGACGCCGAATCAGGACAACCCCTTGACTCAGGGGCATATTCCCATCCTGGGGCTCGACGTTTGGGAGCACGCCTACTACCTGAAGTATCAGAATCGCCGAGCCGATTACGTTCAAGCTTTCTTCCATCTGATCGATTGGAATGCCGTTGCGGCGTTACACGATCAGGCCGAGAACGTGAGCTGTCCCGCATTGTCCTAGCGTCACCTTCCCCCCCGCGAAAGCTGCTCGCAAGGGAGCAGCTTTCTTGTCGGGGTGGGCGGAGGTCGGAGAACGCTTCCAGACTCGCATGCGCCGACTGGATCGATGGGTGGCGACAACCCCCGCAGGCGAACCCTCAGGATCGTTCCTTGCGGATGTAAGCATCGAGGATGGCGGGAATCTGGTCGGGCGTGACGTTGGAATGGACATCTTCTTCGATGGTCATCACGGGGGCCAGGCCGCAAGTTCCCAGACAGCGCGTGGCATCGAGCGTGAACAGCCCGTCGCGCGTGGTTTCGCCGAAGCGGATTCCGAGTTCCTCTTCGAGCTTTTGCGCCACCCGATCAGCCCCTTTCACGTAACAGGCCGTCCCCATGCAGAGACTGATCATGTAGGTACCGCGGGGTTGCAGCCGGAAGAAATGGTAGAAACTGGCCACCCCGCTGACCATGGCGGCCGGGACTTGCAGGAGCTGGGCGACTGCGTCGAGATGATCGGCGGGCAGATAGCCGTTCTCCTCTTGGACCATGTGCAACACCGCGATCAGTCGGCTTTCGGGATGCTCCCCGGCGGCGCACTGGTCGGCGAACTTCGAAACATGTTCTCCGAGCACCTCCCGGGCTTGCTGCATGACCTTCTCCCGATTGTCGGGAGCCGGGGTTGGGTTCAACTTTTGGGTCATCGAATTCCTCTCGGCAATCGTGGATAATAATGAGTATGCAGTAGTTGATGGGCTTTCTCGGAACCGGGATCGCCCAGGAATTCCTCGTAGAGTTCACGGACCGCTTCATTCTCCAAGGATCGTCGCCAGGTCTTCTTCTGGTCGATCGTGTAGAGCGCCTCGGACCGGAGCTGGAAGAGTTCCGGATCGAAGAAGTTTCCGCCCGCGGGAGGATAGGGCTGACCGCCTCCGCCGATGCACCCTCCGGGGCAAGCCATCACCTCGACGGCATGGTACTGCTCTCCAGCGAGAATTTTATCGAGCAGGGTCTTGGCGTTGGTCAACCCGTTGGCCACGCCGACGCGGATGTTTCTGTCGCCGATGGCGATGTACTGCTCTCGCAAGCCCTCGACCGCCCGTACTTCGGTGAACTCCATCCGTTCGACCGGTTCGTCGGTGAGCATCGTCGAAGCCGCCCGTAAGGTCGCTTCCATCACCCCGCCGGTACAACCGAAAATGTCGCCGGCGCCTGAAGAAAGCCCGAGTGGAACGTCGAATTCGCCGTCGTCGAGTTCGTTGAAATTGATCCCAAAGCACTTGATCATCCAGATGAGCTCTCGGGTCGTCAGGACGGCGTCGGTGTAGGGGACATCGTCGTGGAACATATGCATCGGCCGCGCCATTTCGAACTTTTTCGCCACGCACGGCATGACCGCGACGCTGTAGATCTTCTCGGGATCGATGCCTTGCTTTTCGGCGTAGAACGTCTTGATGAGCGTCGAGAGCATGCTCATCGGCGATTTGCAGGACGAGGCGTTCTCGATCAACTCGGGATAGAAACGTTCCAGGAAGTTGATCCAACCGGGGGAACAGGAGGTGATGATCGGAAGCGGACCGCCGCTTTTCAGACGTCCGGCCAGTTCGTGCGCTTCTTCG
Source organism: uncultured Planctomycetaceae bacterium (assembly GCA_964632505.1). Lineage (GTDB taxonomy): Bacteria > Planctomycetota > Planctomycetia > Pirellulales > Thermoguttaceae > CAZWCE01. Next base: position 134,885 of record CAZWCE010000002.1, read on the forward strand.
CAAATGGTCAAGTCGGCGCCGAAATTCGTATCGAACACGACGTCGAATCCCAGACGTCGCAGCGCAGTGACGGTCCTTCCGGTCTCCGGTGTCCCCGGCGGATTCCCGAACCCTTCCCCGATCGCCGCACGGATCGACGGAGCGATCTGCACCACGACATGCTTCTCGGGGTCGGCCAGGGCATCGAACACTCGTTCGGTGTGCCGCTGCTCGATGAACGCCGCGGTCGGACAAACGTTAATGCACTGTCCGCACTGAATGCAAACCGAGGCGTCCATATCGGCGTTGTGGGCGGGGGCGACCACGGTGGTGAACCCCCGTCCCTGCTGGCTGAGATTCGAGACCCCCTGCGTCTCATGGCAAACCCGAACGCAGCGCCCGCAGAGGATGCATTTCTGCGGCACCCGAATGACCGATTGGCTGCTTGCATCGGTCGCGGGTTCGGTGCGGGTTCCTTCGAACAAGCGCTCGCGAACTCCCAAGGAATAGGCAAGATTTTGCAATTCGCAGTTGCCGTCGCGTTCGCAGGTCTGGCAATCCTTCGGATGGTTGTCCAGCAAGAGCTCGACGATGTCGCGTCGGGCCTGACGAATCTCGGGGGAATGGGTCTTCACCTCCATCCCTTCCCATACCTGCACGCTGCACGCGGCCATGAAAAAGGGAACGTCGGTCACGTCGACGATGCAGACCCGGCAAGACCCCGCCAGACTCAAGTCGGGGTGGTAACAAAGGCGCGGGACATGGACGCCCAGTTCCTCGGCCGCTTCCATGATGGTGGTGCCTTGGTCGACGGTGATGGGCGTTCCGTCAATGGTCAATGTGATTTTGGACTTCTCAGGCATGGATGCTCTCAAACATGGAATGAAGGGAAACGAGGGGAATTCCCGAGGGACCCGGGAAACCTCCCGAAAAAGGAATCATTGAATCAGGAGACGGAAGAAATCGCATCAGCCTCGATGCACGGCATCGAAACGACACACTTCATGGCAGCGGCCGCATTTGATGCACCGCTTCTGATCGATCACATGCGGTTCGCGACGTTCGCCGTCAATGCAATCGACCGGGCAATTCTTGGCGCACAGCGTACATCCGACGCACTTCTCCGGATCGATCGTGTAGGAAAGCAGCGCCACGCACTTGCCGCTGGGACAACGTTTTTGGAGGACATGGGCCTCATATTCTTCTCGGAAATGTTTCAAGGTACTCAAGATGGGGTTCGGCGCGGCACGCCCGAGACCGCACAAGGAAGATTTCTTCACCAACTCGGCCAGCCGTTCCAACCGATCGAGATCCTCCATCGTTCCTTCGCCCTCGGTGAGGCGGTTGAGGATCTCCAGCATACGGGTCGTCCCTTCCCGGCAAGGAGTGCATTTGCCGCACGATTCGTCCTCGCTGAAGGCCATGAAAAACTTGGCGATGTCGACCATGCAATCGTCTTCATCAAGGACAATCATCCCGCCGCTACCCATGATGGAATCCAGTTCCTTGAGTGTATCGAAGTCGACGGGAGTGTCGATGTACTTGGCCGGAATGCATCCGCCGGCAGGCCCTCCGGTCTGGATCGCCTTGAGCTCTTTTCCACCGGAAATCCCGCCGCCGATGTCGTAAATGATCTCCCGAAGCGTCATTCCCATCGGCACTTCCACCAAGCCGGTATGATTGATCTTTCCGGCCAGCGCGAACACCTTCGTGCCCCCGCTGTTCTCGGTCCCGATTTTGGAGAACCACTCCGGCCCATAGTTGATGATGGCGGCGAGATTGGCGAACGTTTCGACGTTGTTGATCACCGTCGGGCATCCCCAGAGGCCGCTTTCGGTCGGATAGGGGGGACGAATTCGGGGCTGGCCCCGCTCACCTTCAATCGAATGGATCAGCGCCGTCTCCTCACCGCAAACGAATGCCCCCGCGCCGAGGCGAATCTCCAGATCGAAATCGAAACCGCTTCCCAGGATGTTTTCGCCGAGAAATCCCCACTCCCGGCAAAGTTCGATCGCCCGCTTCAAACGCTGAATCGCCAACGGATACTCCGCGCGCACATAGAAGAACCCCTTTTTCGCTCCGATGGCGTTGGCGGCGATCATCATCCCTTCGAGCACATTGAAGGGGTCGGATTCGAGCATGCTCCGATCCATGAACGCCCCGGGGTCGCCTTCATCGGCATTGCAGATCAGATACCGCGTCTTGTTTTCCGAAGAGAGGGCATTGGCCCACTTCAGGCCGGTCGAATAGCCACCGCCTCCCCTTCCGCGGAGTTTCGAGACGGTCACCTGATCGATGAGCCATTGCTGATCCCCTTTTTCCAGTACCGTCACCAACGCCTGAAACCCATCGTGCATCAGGAATTCGGCGAGCGAGGTGGGATCGAAGACCCCATTATGGCGAAGGGCCACGCGTCGCTGCCCCCGGAAAAAGGGAACATCGCCGTAGAGCTTCAAAAAGTCAGCGCCGACTTTCCGACCCTGCTCACTGGCCTCTTCGGCCGCCTCCTCCGCCGTGATGGATTCCGGAGAATGGCTCCCTTCCAAAAGCCGGTCCTCAAGCGGATTGCCCTGAAGCACATGACGGGCGAAAATTTCATGCACTGTTTCCCGATCGACCAATTGATACTTTACCGCGGCGGCATCGGGCAGGCGGACGGTCACGATCGGTTCACAACTGCATCGACCCGTGCAACCGGTTCGATGGAGAAAGATATCCTCACGACCGGAGGCGGTGATGTGTTTTCGAAATTCGTCGAACACCTGAACCGCCCCGGCGGCGTGTTCGCAGGTAGCCGAGCCGACCTGGATAAAGACCGGCTCCTTGGAAAAGGAGGGGAGGAGTTCTTCCTTGGCCCGCTCGACGCAAGCATCGTATTGTTCTTGGATCTTTTTGCTCACAGTTTTGAAATCCACTGGGTTATCTGGAAAAAATGACGGGAAACGGAAAAACCGGAGAGTCGCATCGTGCGAAAAAAGGGAGGAAACCACCGCGGCCGAGTCGGCATTCCTGTCCTTACCACGGGCAAGGAGAAAGAATGGACTTGATCTATTCTACGGAGCTGCGGATGAATTGTCCGCAAAAAAACGGCCGCAATCAGTAAAAAGTTATTTATTTCTTTGAATACATCCGAATATGGCATTTTTTCAACAATCCACAACCCCCCCCGACCAACTGTCGGGGGCACGAAGAGCCGAAATGCATCCCGCGAGATACATCTCCAAAACAGTATACAATCTTTTCGGTCGGAGTGCCATGAATTTCCTGTTTTTTTATACCGGTTGCTTGGAGATGCTTTTCTGCAATTCCGCCGTTGCAACACCGAAGTGTTGGAAAACGCCGACCATCTCCCGAACGCTTCGTCGGCGGAGCGCCTCCGGAATCGGTCGCGAGGACATGCCCCCCTTCACAGACCCGGTCCTGATGCCCATACTCGAATTTTGTGAGAACAATTTGGCAAAAAACGCGGAGTTGGGAAACATCGACCTTTGTTCCCGATAAATCGGTTTCGGAGAGCATCCTCCCCCACACCAGGCGGGGATGATTTCGCCCATTCGGAACGAAAGCACCCGCTACATAAAAAGGAAAGGAAGCGAATAATGAGCACCACCAAAGTGGTTGAAAAACTAGAAGGAATGCTGGATTATCAATCGGATTCGATCGTGAGCAAGACACTAATCGAAAAGCCGACCGGTACGGTTACCCTCTTCGCCTTCGATCAGGGACAGGGGCTCAGCGAGCACACCGCCCCCTTCGATGCGATGGTGCAGGTGCTCGACGGTGAAGTCGCGATCACGATTTCCGGAGAAGACTTTTCGGTGAAAAAAGGCGAGATGATCATCATGCCTGCCAATGAGCCGCACGCTCTGAAGGCCGTGGCCCCCTTCAAGATGATGCTCACCATGATCAAGGAGTGAATCGAATCCTGCGCTGATTCCAACTCCGGTTCTCAAACCCGACTCCCACCTTTTCGGACCAGCTCACCCCCGCAAGCCACTTTGAAGGTGGGGGCGGTGAAGCTGCGCCGCCTCTAAGTTCTACAAAACGGCTCCAATCATCTTTTCAACGGAGTCGGCGATCGGTAGAATCGTCATCGAAAGACGATTCGTACGTGAGCCGGGAACGTCACGATCCAAGTCTTCGTGCCGTCTCCCGGCAACGCCTCACACTTCGGCGTGGAATGAGTTTGCTGCAACGCTCACATGTATTCCCCTGGGCCGTCCGCATGCTTGGATGGATGGGCACTTTGCCAAGGAGAATTGAAATGAAGAAAACAGTATATTGCTTTTTGTTTCTCTTATACACAGTGGTTTGCATTTCAGGCACTTATTATTATTGCCGTATTGACAGTTCTAAAGAAGCCAATGGGGAAAAATCGACCTTAACAACCACTTTTGTGAAAAACATGAGTGATGAAGCAAAAGAACGGTATATTTTTTCTCTGGTGAAGACGAACGACCTCTCCCCGACCCAAGAGGATTATTCGGAAATCGTCAATCAAAGGATGCTCGACAACTGGCCCTCCAATCCCATTTGGAGAGAAGTGGAAATGGGAAGAGTCCAGCAATTCATCCGAAAGCGCGAGGGGGGCATCAGAGCGAGAATTGACGATTTCGCGAAACCTTCCGGTCGGTTGATCAACTACGCAAATTGTCAGTTATCCATCAAAGCCCTTGAAAATCAGTCTGCGATGGATCCCATTGCTCCGATGATGATGAATGCTCTTGTCGGTTACGGAACGGAATCTCCCACGGAAATCCATCAAGCGACGATCGTCCTCCATTTTCTTTCTCCCGATAGCGCGGTGGAAAGATATACACTGATGCAGTTTTCGGAGGACGGGAAACCCATATTTATGGAAAAGGAGATGCCTTTCTCGCCGACTTTCAAAGGTCTCTACGGCATCGAATTTTTCGGTGCGAACAACATTTCGGAGAGGAGCCTTCTTTCTCGATGCACTGACCAAGGAGAGTATTACCATTGCTCTTTCTCCGCATTAGAAGATGTTTCTCTGATGTTTTCCTCTCCCTGTTTCGTCTCATTTACGGATGGGAAGGGCGTGCACAGTTCCAATGCCTACCTCATTCCAGACGAGTTCATGGTGCAAAATGCAACCAAGTTGAGAGAAGAAGCACCATGATTATTGAGCGTTGCATCTATAGTGTACCCCGGGGGAACAACGAGAGCCCGGCCCTATGGCCGTCACAGCATGAACCGAGGGGCCACTATTTGTGCGTACATGAAAAAAACGGTTCTTCCGACATTTTAGTGGCTGATTTATGAGCCTTGTCGTCGAGATCGATTGGCGCGGCTCGGATTCACCAACCAAAGCAGGAGGTGGCCCTACCGCGACCTTCACCATCTCCGCCTCCTAGAGGCCCGCGGCCGTGCGGGTGCGAGGCGAAGATGGCTCCGGCCGAAGCAGAGGACGAATCGAACATTTTTTATGCATGACAATTGGATTCGCGTATCATGGCACTTCGGCACTAGCCATTAAAATCCGTGAAGAGCCAAAAAAGATGAAAAAGCAGATAGAATTGAGTGAATGAAGCACTCTCGCGTCATTGCGATGATTCCGACGGTGGTCACTCCACGAATTGGAGGAGGGGAACGAGTTCACGGCTCGTCTTCCTCCTCGTCTTCCCAATCCTCTTCGTCGTATTCCTCGTATTCGTCGAAGTCGTCGAACTCCTCGGCGTCTTCGTCCCAGAGGTCTTCCGCGTCGTCCCCCGGTTCTTCCTCCTCGAAATCGTCGTCCTCTTCTTCATCATCCTCTTCCGAGTCGCCCTCCGGATCCGGTATTTCGTCGATCGGATCGAAGTCGTCCCATTCCCGGGATTCTGCTTCCGCGTGGAAATCGGAAAGATCTTCTTGCTCTTGCGGAAACGCATCCTCTTCCATCTCGCTCGCGTCCTCTTCGTTCGGATCGCTTTCCACCGCTTGGTCATTCTCCCATGTTTCCGTCGAAGCGAGCTCCTCCGACGAGGGGACTTCCATTTCGAAGGGTTGTTCTCCGTCGTCAACGGGGCCGATCGTCTCCTCCTCGGAAAGGGATTCGTCGGTCGTGGCGAAAGGAGGGAAATCTCCTTCGGCGGTTTCCGGCGGCTCGCTCGCGGCCGGTCCGTTTGCTTCGGGTTCCTCCGTTGCGTTCTCCTCTTCCGGCGGCGATTCCTCGAACTGTTCCGCTAGATCGTGTTCTAAGGGAGCGGGCGCGTCCTCGGTTTCCGGCGGCTCCGCGGGCTTCTCTGGTTCGGAAGCCGTCCTGTCCAACGGTGAATCGTGCATGAGATACCCGTCGAAGAACTCTTCGCCGTTGAAAAACCCGATGGCGTTTTCGACTCGGGAGACGAAGGCCGGCGAGGGGAAAAGTTCCTCATCCTGAAAGGAAGTATAGGCATCGCTCGATGGACGGCTTTCGGACAGTTCCTCTTCGTGATCTTCCTTTTCGGCCTGAGGGGGGTTCTCCGAAAGCGGTCGATTCGGAGGCGGGACGGGATCCTCCGACAACGCAGAAGGGTCCACTCGCATGACGAGGGTAGGCGCGACTTCCGGCTCCGGCTCGTTTTCCGGTTCGGCGGCGATTTCTTCCCTCTCCCTCGCCCCGGGAAGTGCTTCTTCGGGCCCTTCAAGTTCCTCTTCCTCAACCGGCTCGTCCACGTCGTTTTCCTCGCTCGCCTCCTCCTCTTCGATCGGCTCTTCGGCTTCGTCCTCGAACGCTTCCGGAGGCGGGCTTTCTTGGGCCGGCGGTTCAATGTCCAACTCGATCTCTTCCGATTTTTCCGACTCCGGCGCTGAAACGACGAACTGTTGCTTGGAAGTAGGTGAGGGCAGGGTATGGACGGGAACCTCCAACATTTCGAAGATCCGGCAGACATGGCGGTGGCATGTGAACAAGAGGACCTGCCTGCCCGAGGCGGCGAACTGTCCCAAGACGGCCGCCGCGGAAGCCGCCCGGGCGGTGTCGAAATTGACCAACACATCGTCCATCACCATCGGGAGCATGGCCCCCCGCCTGGCGAACGAGGCCGCCAAGGCCAGTCGCAAAGCCACGAAGAGTTGCTCGCGAGTTCCTCGCGAAAGCCATTGTACGTCGAAAGTATTTCCTTGGGCATCATCGACATAAAGGCTGTTCTCGCCCATGGGCGTCCAGATGCGTTTATATCCGCCGCGTGTGAGTTGTCGGAAGAAGGTCGAGGCCTCGCGGAGCGTTTCGGGCTGGCGATCGCGTTCATAATGTCGACGAATCTCTTCCAGAACACCGCAGGCGACGGCGCGCTGCTGCCATTGGGAGACGGCCTTGCGGATCTTCTCGTTGACCGTGCCCAACTCCAGGTGTTTCTTCGCCTGCCGGCGATCTTGGGCAAGTATTTCCAGCCGTTCGGCCAGTTGGCCCTGTTTCTGGAGCGTGTGATGCAATCTTTCCTTGGCCGCATCGATCCGTTTTCCCGTCTGTTGCAAAATGGAATCGAGTTGTTCGCGTCGTCCTCCGACCAATTGCCGGCCGATCACCTCCTCGCCGCAATAGCCACCGATCGCCGCGTCGATCTCTCGCTGCACCCGTTGCCTTTCGTTCACCAAGCGAAGATAATCGGAATACCTTTCGGCGCGTTCCATGAGTTCCTGAGAGGAATCGACCCCGTACTCCACCAGTAATTGCCGACGCCGACGCGACTGCTGCGCCAAGAGCGTTTTCCATTTATTCCCTTGCCGTCGGAGCTGCCGGGCCTGTTCCCGCAATGCTTCGCGCCGCTGAATCTTCGCTTCGTTCTCGGCTAATCGCTCACCCAATCGCCGGAGTTTCTCCAACACGCTCCACTCCGCCGGAAACCGCACATCGGTTTCGGCGATCAATTGATCGATCCGTTCGGTCACCTGCGTCAGCTCACGGCGTTTCTGCTCCAGTTCCTCCTGACGCTGGTCCTTGCGTCGTCGCAGGTCGCCCATTTCGTCGTAACGAGCCAGCACGTCGCGGACTTGTACGGGCGTCAAGTCGACCGGCAAACGGGCCCGCTTCAGCAAGTCCTTCCATCGATTCAACGAGGCACGGAGGGAACGCTGCAACTCGGCGGCATGCTGTTCGGCGGAATCGATCTGACGCTCGATCTCATGGCGTTGCGTCTGATAGGGAACCAATTGCTCCAAGGCCGCCAGTTGTTGTTCCGCTTTTTCCATGTGGTACTCCGCGGCACCTTCCCCCGGCGGCAGTTTCGCATCGATCGCCGAGCTTTCCTCCCGGACCTGTTCGATCTGGGAGATCAACAAGCTCAGTTGCCGCTGATTGCCCTCGAGCTTTCGGGCATTACTTCTTTCCACGTAGATTTTGATGCCGATGCCCGCGACGACGGCCACCAGACCTAAAATGCCGAAAAGAAAATGAACATACCCCAATCCCCAGAGCGTCGCCAGGACCGCACCGCCGATGGCCATCAATCCCAAGCCCGCCAGGGCGGCCAGAGGAAGCGCCTGGTTTTCGATCAAATAGGCGTTCTGATCTTCCATCTCCGCGAGATAATTTTCCATTTCGGCCAGTCGTTCGGAGAGTCCCTGCCGTCGGCGGAGCAGGGCGGTCAGATCGCTCAAACGTTCGATCGCCTCGGAGAGATCGGTCGCGCCATGGCGATCCATCTCGTTTTCTAGCCGCTCGGTCAAAAGCCGATGCTTCTCCTTCAAATCGGCCAATTGCTCCTTCGCCTTCTTCAGACGACTCTTGGCTCGATGGATCGTCCGCGCCGGCCCACGGAATGTTTCGGGCGAACGGGGAACGGTTTCCCGGTCGGCGGTGCCGGACTCGTGATCCACGCCGATCTCCCGATGCCCCCGGACGATCTGCTCCCGGGCCGACTCAACCTCGAGCTCCATCGCGTCGACCTGTTCCTGGAGCGAAGTGATCCAATCGCCTTGCTGCTGGAGGATTTCGATCCGGGGAGCCATCTTCCATAGCGTTTCGTTGATGTCGAGCTTTTCGGTTTCTTCCCGCAACTGCCGATAATGCTTCCTGAGCTCGGAAATCTGCCGCCGACGCTCGGCGATCGCCTTTTCCAGGTCGACCAATTGCCGGACCGTTTCCTCGGAAACCGGTTCAACGCGCCCCATCTCTTCGAGACGTTCCAGGAGTTGCTCCCGCGTCTGCCAGAGATCGCGCACGGCCAAGGCGATTTCCAAGAGCCGAGCCTCGTGGCGATATTTCTCGTGTTCCTCTTCGATGCGATGGGCCTGCTGGTCGAGATGCCCTTTTTCATTCCATACCCGGGTATATTCCCGGAGCAGCCCTCGTCCCTGACGGATCTCTTCGATCAGTTCGTCCCGTCGCTGGAAGAGATGATCGATCCGAGCAGGCGTTCCGTGGGCATCCAGTAAATGATTCCGCGATTGAACGAGAGTTTCCATCACCTCGACCAGGGAGATGCGATCGAGCCCGATGCTCAAGCGATAGAGGAGGTCCGCCGCTTCGGTGTCGTCGAGAGTGGCCAGCCGCTGCAACTCGTCGAGCCCGATGGCGAAGACGTTATTGAACGTCCGTTCATCAACATTGCCCAGCAGGACTTGCAGCATGTGCTCTCCCTGCCGGGTACCGTCAAGCCCCATGATCTCAAGTCGCTGCCGCTCGTCCTCGGGCCGGGCCGGATCGTAGAAACGACTCACTTCGAATCGCCCGCTGGTCGACTGGACGCTCACGTACCCCCCCGCGGAACCGCGAAGCGTACGCCCCTGTCGCTGAATGATGGGAAGATACCGTCGCCGATCGTTGTCGTAGCCGTAGAACACCGAACGCAAAAACTCCATCAGGGTCGTTTTCCCCGCTTCGTTCGGACCGTAAAAGACGGTCAACCCGTCCTGGAGTCCACGGAGCTGCAATCCCTGCCAGATCCCGAAACGTTCGATGTCGAGTCCTGTGATTTTCACGAGTCGGTTTCCTCCCCACTGAGCAGATCGAATCCCAGCACCGCTGCCTCACGCAAGATCCTCGAGCGGGCAGCCCCTTCGACCTTCGACAACGAAACACCCCAGGGCGACTGGAGGTGCTCCTCCCCCAGAAAAGCATCGAGGAGAACCGGCTCTTTCGGATTCATCTGGAGATGACGAATGTTTCGGAGATAATCGCCGAGGATCGTTTGCTGCTCGTAATATTCCGGGGCGAGTGTCTCCGGAATCAGTGGTTCGAGGGCGACGCTCCAGGCGAAGGGCTCTTCCATGCCGTACTCCACCTGCATCTCTTCCAGAAGATCCGTCCGGAGCGGTTCTCGCCGCAACTCGGCCAGCAGACGGCGATCGCCCTCGATCTTCCAGGTGATCAACAGGTCGGTTTGCGGCAAGGCAGCCCGTATCTCCCGCATCCTCTCGTGCAACCGCGTTTGGAGATCGTTCGCGCCGCTTTCCGGCGCCAGGGTGAGCCGCTCTTGGAGCCACTGCAAGGGGGCGGTCGGAAGGAGCGATAAATGGCATTGGCGCTCGGCATCGACTTGAACCAGCGTGGCCCCGTAATGGCCGACTTCCAGAGGATGACGTCCGAGAGTCGCCCCCGGGTAATGGCCTACCTGGGGGGTGCGAAAAAGGGTGCGGCGCTGATGCTGCCCCCCCAGGGCCCAGTAGTCGATCTTTCGGTTTTGAAGATGCGCCGCCTCGGCGTTTCCGTAAGCGAGCGCGATCGAAAACAGTCCGCCCGGATCGCCGCTGTACTCGGACGATCGAATGGGCTTTTTCGGATGAGGGCGACTCGACCCGATCAATCGCACCAGCGGAGTATGGTTCTTGTGGTAGATCGTCTCCTCGGTCGGACCGGTCTGAAAGACGAAGACATTCTCGGGAAGCCGCAATGAAGCGGGCCAGCTCTCCGGGGGATCGACCGTCCCGCCGACCCAATAGACGGGAATCTCGAGTTCTGCCAGCTTCTGGAACTGCTCGACCAGGAAAAGGGTCCCTCGTGGGCCGGTGCGCTCCGGATTCAAGATGTCACCGCTGAAAAGGACGAAGTCGACCTGCTCGGCCAGGGCCGTTTCGAACAGGCGTCGCGCCGCTCGAAAAGGGGCATCGAGGAATCGCTCCTCCAAATGGGAAGGAACCTCCTCCAATCCGAACACCGGTTGCTCCAAATGCAAATCGCTTGCATGGATGAATCGGAATGGCCACTGCGACATGAACGCCTCCTTGCCTTGTTCCTACGGAATCCTGAGAAAAGGGATCCCCTTCGCGTTAAACTCGTACTTCTATTGCCCATTGTAAACGAAACGAGATAATTTAGGCAATGTATTCCTGTCCGATTGATGAAAAAAAATGGAAGATCGGCCGGTTTCAGAAAGATGCAAAAAGAAGGCAAACAGAGAAGGCAAAAAGAAGAAATGAGCACTTAGGGGTATTTGCGCAACATAGAAAAAGCCGCGGCTTTTTGGTTTGCAGTAAATGCAGTAAAGATGAGTTCGCCGCGCTACCAATCCGACATCAGACGAAAACGCTCTTCGGGGAAGTTCACCAAGTGCCGCTCGAATCCACCGGCTTTTCGAGCCGGAAGCAGGAAGACGGCGCCGATTTGCGGATGCAGCCTGCAAAACGTTTCGGTCCGTTTCGGTCCCATGACGAAAAAGGCGGTCGCCAGAGCGTCGGAGAGGGTGGCCGTCGGAGCGAGGACCGTCACCGAAAGCACCCCTTCGGCCGGAAAGCCTGTCTTCGGATCCAAAATGTGGCTGTAACGTTTGCCGGCATGTCGGAAAAACTGTCGCTGGGAGCCGGAGGTCGAGAGGGATTGGTCGCCCAGCCTAATTTCCGCCATACGGCGACCATGGCGCATCGGGTGCAGCATTCCGACATTCCACCCGGCAAGACTCTTCGGGGGCGGGGTTCCCGAATCGGAAGATTCCGGTTCAGAAGACGACTCCGGCAACCATGATTCTCCGGACTGAATTCCCCGAGCAATGACGCTACTGCCTCCCCCGTGAAGGAGAAAATCTTTTACTCCTTCCGACATCAGATGCTCGGAAGCCCGATCCAGCGCGAACCCCTTGCCGATGCTTCCGAGATTGATCTCCATGCCCGGTTGATGAAAAGAGACGGTGAGAGTGGATTCATCGAGTTGGAATTGTTCCATCCCCACCTTCCGGAGTGCTTCGTCGATCGCCTCCCCCGACGGCATGGTCCCTTGGCGTCGCGCGAACCCCCAGGTTTTCCAAAGCGGACCGCTGGTGATGTCGAACGCTCCGCCGGTCTCATCGTGGAGACGACGGCACTCCTGAAAAAGCGCGAAGACCCAAGGATCGACCTCGACCGGCCGGCTCGTCGCCTCGCGATTGATTCGCGACACCAGACTGGAATCGCGAAAAACCGAAAGCTTCTCTTCGACCCGATCGACCAGATCGAGGGCATCGAGCGCCGCGTGGGTCCCGCGTTCGTATTGGCCTGCGTTCAGCGAAACCTCGAACTCGCAGGCCATCGCTTCCCGGCTGATCTGGGAGAGGAGCCCCTTCCTCGGTAGGGAATCGGCGGAGGGGGGAAGGAAATCGCCTTCGCCGGCGAGCCCTCCCGAGTCGAACGCGCGCGCCGCGGCGTCCCGGCTCGAATCGAGCAGGGACTTGCCCGTTAAAAAACTGCGACGGGTAGATTTTTTGCCCATGACTCCATTATGCCGACCGAGAAGGCTTGAGAAAAGGACCCGCCACTTGGGAAATCCCGGGGAGAGACGAACCATCGCCAAAAGGAGAGAGGAAAAAAACGAGGGCCTCTTCTCCAGAGAAAAGCAGCCTCCGGCGATTACTGGGGTGAAAAAGCCGGCACGGTGACGGTGTGCCCATCTCCCGGACGTATGATTGAAAGAAGCCTTCGCTTGGGCTGCTCCGGTTCGGCGCGGTCCTTCAGTACGAAACGGTCTCCGGTGACCGGATCGATGTTCGCGGCGGTGATCGGTTTTCCCAACGAAGCGGCGGTGGCCAGCGACCACATCTCCAGAAGCGATCGATCCAGGGCATGGATCCGCTGCGGTCGACGAATGTTCTCAACGTTATGTCCCAACAACAGCGAACCGGCAATCACGGGATAATCCGCGGTCCCCAGATGCGATTGGAGAAAATCCTCCAGTTCTTGAAACGTTTCACGGCGTCTGTAAAACGGCTGATTGCACTGATTCATCAACACACGCATCGAATTGAGATAGAACAACTGATCGCTGTTCAGGTTCTTATTCGCCATCGTAAGGACCTTCGACAGTTCACCCACCTTGCGAAACGATTCGATGTCTTCCTTGTTGAGAATACGCAGCAGATCTCCCCGGCGGGCGATTTCGTAAACCCAGATCCCCACGGCTCGGTCGCCCACCCAGGGCGCTTCCGGGTCGTGCCATGCCGCCAGTTGCTCCTCGACCATCCGGTGAAGGCGATTCATGTTGCTTCGAGAGAAGTCCTCACGCAATACCAACGCCTGGACGATTTTGAAAAGATTCTCCCGAAGATAGGCCACGTGCGTCCGAAGAACCAGGTCCTTTTCTTTCGCAGCCAGGGAAGTCAATCGAAACAGATACTCCAGCCCTTGCAGTGCTTCCGACATGCGGCCCGCGTGAAGATGTTCCGCAATGCGAAACTCTTCGAGCCAAGCGTAGATCCATAAGGAATCGATCGTTTTCGGATCGATATAGAAGCCGTTGCGCCCTTTCTCGTATTCCACTTCGAAAACCGCCTCCGGACGATCGAGCGTCTTGCGTGTCTGCTCCCGGGCGAATTCCAGAAGATCGAGTGTGGGCCGGAGTTCTCGGATCGCCGTCTTGTCGATGCTCCACCGGCCGTTGGGAATGTAGGTGAATAATTGATTGCTGATCGACTCGGCGTCGAAAAGCCGCAACTCTTCCGCAAGCGTGGCCGCGACGTTATCCTCAGGATTCGCTTGAACCTTCGACAAGATTTTGCTCGTCCCTCCCTCATCGGCAATCCGCATCAACTCACGCCGCAACTCGGGGTGTTTCAGCTTGGGGGTCTCGATCATGTCGGAGTAACGAACCGCGAAATCTCCTTCGTTCGAGGTCGGCTTCATCCAGTAAGACAGAGCCAACACGATGGAGCCGAGCAACAGCGCAATACCGCCTCCCTTCAAGAGCCAAAGCCGGCGTTGCCGATTCATGCCGGAAAGCGACTGCTTCAGTTCCCGATACCTTCGAACCGCTTCATCGAGCCGGCTTTCCTTCTCCTGGTCCAGTTGTCCGTCACCACTGACCGCTTCCGATTCCTCAGTCGTTTCCTCGGGGGGAAGGGAAGGGCTGTTTTCAGGATCGAGGGAGAAGAGAGGCACCTTCGATCCCTCCTCCGGAATCGGAGTACGAGGCGAAGGCCGATCGTTCTCATGGGTAGGTGATGGGTTAGGCATGGGAACTCTTCGCTGGAATGAGCGGAACACAGACGACAATCGGTTTCTTACGGAAACCGACGCCTCTCGGTCTCTCAGGAATCTTCCAGCACCTGGAAGATATCGATTCCCGAGTTCATGGAAGTCTTGAACCCGGAGGGGATTCGGCCTGCCTCTTCTGGAGGCGTTTTCCTTTTTTCAGGCTGCAAAGACGTGTCGTTCTCTTTACGAGAGGGGATGAAGTCGCCGACTTTTTTTTCCCCGAATAGTTGGTGGAATTTCTCGGTGTCGGACGAATGGCGCGTGGCGCTCCGCTTGCCGGGAGACCGATCCTCGGAAAGAAACGACGCGACCGTCTCGGTTTGAAGGGAAGCAGACGGAACGGTCGACCGCTCTTCCGTGATTCTCTTTTGAAGGTCTTCGGTGGCTTGCCGGGGGCTTGCCGATTTCAAAAAAGCCGGGCGGGGAGAATCGTCGCCGTGAAGCAACCGATTCTTCAGAACCTGGGAGGCCATTTCAGTGGTGACTTCGGTCAAGGTCGTGATGATCGGATCGACGGAGATCGCATCCTCATGGGGATATTCTAAATTAGCTCCCGGCGAACGACTCATTTCCACCCCCGCCGTTCGCGACCGTTTTGAGGTGTCCTTCTTCTTCGACGGGGACGATTCCTGCGTCTCGACCTGCTGCATGGAGGAAAATTCCGGAAGGCATTCGGTCGCCTCGGACAGATCGAATGAGACCGGCGGAAGAAGGTCATCAAACGGCGGCGACGAGGGGTTCGGCGAAGGGTCCTTGTCTTTTGCGCCTCCACGGTCGGAATCGTCGTCATTCGAAGAATCGCCGCCTTCCTCGCTGCGCTTCGGCTCATTGAACAACTGGTCGAGGAGTTCTTGGATTCTCTCTTTTTCTTCCGGCGTGTAGGCGCCCCCCAGTGCTCTTCGCAAATACATCGGTTCGACGAACAGCCTCAAAACTTCCTCAACCTGTTCCTGTTGGGCGATGCGTTTCAAAAGGTTTCGCTTTTTTCCCTCCAATTCGTGGGCTTGGCATAACTGGCGAAACAAAGAACCAGGATTGTCGATCAGCCCCTTCTTTTTCCGACGCAGGTAGAACCGTTCATAATACCAGAGTCCGGCGATGACCACCGTCAGAACAAATGCAAAAAAAGTATACCCCCAGGGAGTATCGGAAAAGATGCCTTTGTTTTCGCTTCCGAATTGCTTATGGAAGGCGTTTTGCACTTCCTGCATCGATTTCGTATAAGCAAACAAGATGTCGTTGAACCAACAGAAACTTTTCATCACGCGATTCTTTGTGAATGAGTCATTCGGTCACGATTTTCTCGACCATCGAGACAACTCACGAAGCATAAACTTCCTTCGATGCGTCGTCGTGGACGACTTCTCTTCGCCGCTTTAGGGAGTTTTTCGCGACCACACGGACTTCCATCGACGGATCGACCGACAGGATTTTCTCAAGCGTTTCGATGCTTTTCTTCAAACAACCTTCGGCCAAAAGCTCCGCCGCCTTCAGACGCAGCCGAGCATCTTCCTCGTACAACATGCCCATCAATTCCTCTTCCAAGGCGGGAACGAGCTGGGAATAGTGAATCAGCTCCATCACCCTCATCCGTTCGAAGAACGAATCCGACAAGAGCCCACGTTCGATCTTTTGGATCGTCTCCGGATCGATCCGTTTGATGATCCGCCCCATCGTTTCGCGCTGCTCCAGGTTCATCTGATCGAAACATTCCAAAAAACGCTCAAAACGAAATTCCGGAAGGCATTCTTGGACCGTCTGACGAACTTCGGCATGAGGACTGTCGAGGCATTCCATCAACCGGCAGACTCCCTTAGGGATATTGCGAGACCGCAACTGTCTCAGGGCCATTGCTTGGATTTCCGGGTCGGTGTCCATCGACGCTTCCCAGAACAACTGATTGGCCTCGGCGCCGCGAAACGTCGTCGCATGCTCCACCGACGCCCGTCGGGACGCCGATTTGCCGTGATGGTAAAGATAGTTCAACACACCGAACGTTTCTTCCCGATGCATGCCGGAATAGACCACCAGAAGCACCAGGAGATGCTGGTATCCTTCATTCAGATCGAGCACCATCTTTTTGTAGTACTTCATCCACTCGAAACGCCGCACTTGCGAAAGATTCTTTTTCACCACCTCGGAGGGATCATACCCCACCACTTTGAGCAGGCATTCCAGGAAGGCCCGGTCGGTGCGTTTGGCGATCGCGGCCGCGATGGCGGCGGGCATGTCGGGTTGCTGCACGAAAAACGCGACCATGCCGAAGAGGTTCGGATCGTCCGACTCCAGCAGACACCGCAAAAAAGGCTGATAGGCGGGATGATGCGGATCGTTCATGATCGTCCGCAAGATCGACTCGCTCGCTTCCCGCAACAACCACAGCGCCTGGAAAACGACCCGCTTCCGGTGCCGATTGTAGTTGTTGACCGCGCGCTCCATCGCGAGTGAAATCTCGGACACGACCAATTCGAGATGATGCTTTCGGTTTTTGGGATGAATCAATTCGACACTAAGATTCCCGATCATCTCCAGAAGCGTTTCTTCCAGGAGCTGCTCCGACTCGGCGGAATGACCGGGCGATTCGATCGCCATAAGAATGGTGGGAACCAAATCGAAGAGGGCCAGGGAAACGGCCGCTTGGCAGCCGTTTTTCTGAACTTCCATATCGGGGCTCAACAGGGCGCTGCGAACCGCCCCGAACAATCGATCGCTGTTGGCGGCCAGTTTCTTTCGGGCCGTTTCGTCGAGCGTGCAGAAATGCCGCACAATCTCGGAGTGCGCAGCATGATTCGGCTTTTTTGCCGCGGTTTCGCATGCCTTCGCGCGGATCTCGTCATGCGTCGACTCGATCGCATCGACCATCAGACGCGAGGCAGCCTTGTTGCGGGATTCCGCCAGAACCTGAAATGTCTTATTGATTCCGCCTGAGCCCAAAACATGCTCCCGGATTGAGTCCACCCTCGAGATCTCTTCACCCACCCCGCTGACCGGCCGCGATGACGCGCAACCCCTTGAAAAAAAGCGACTTAACCACGCCCGCCGAACCAGCGTCCCTTGCGGCTCGGGGCCGGAGAAGGGCGGTCCGGCGAGTCCCCGCGACTTTGGCCATGGCCTGGGGGCCGGAGATCGCCGCTGGAATGCGCCCTATCGCATTGATCGGTCCGAAAAGGGCTTTGCAGTTAATATTTTTAGTATATTCCGGAGAACCGTTCCCACCGATCATCTTTCCCCCATCCCCTCCGTCGCTTCTCGGCCGGAAACCTTTTTTTCCTACAGAGGGAATACTGCCTTTCTTCCGTGTTCGATTCATTTATAATATAGGTTAAGCTCGGTCGTCGTCCGCAGGATTCCACGCCGTGTTTCTCGTGAACCCGCCCTCTCCCTTCCGATATCACAGTTGTGTCATGAACTTTTCAAAGTCGGATTCTTCCTTTCCCTCGCCCGAGCCGGGCGATCGCTCCCTCTCTCAGGAAGAGAAGAAGGAAGAAGGTGCGCCCCGGCAACCGGAAAAGGCTTTTTCCTCAGAGAATCCGTCGGACGAGGAGATCAGCTCGGAGGATTCTCTCGCCCACCGCGAAGAGGATGATCTCTCGGACGAGGATGCCTTGGAGGATAAGACGTTGATTTCCAAATCGCCCCCGTTGGAGGTCATCGTCTCCTCGACCGACGAACGTCCCGATGGGCATCAGGGACACCCCCCTCTGGAGATGGGCATCCTCCCGTTGGGAACGAAGTTGGGGCATTTCGAGGTCACGAAATATATCGGTGGCGGTGGAATGGGCCGCGTCTACCAGGGGGTCGACCAAGCGCTCGACCGAAAGGTGGCCATCAAAGTACTCCCCCAACAGCGGGCACGCGACGAAGCCACCGTGGCCCGATTCATGAACGAGGCCCGCTCCGCGGCGCGTCTGAATCACGAACATATCGCTCAAGTCTATTTCGCCGGCGAACACGAGGGCCTTCCGTTCATTGCGTTCGAATACGTGGAAGGGACGAACGTCAAATACCTGATCGAACAGCACGGCGTTCTCCCGCTGCAACAGGCGATCAACTACACCTTGCAGATCTCCTATGCATTGGCGCACGCCAACGGCCACGGCGTGGTCCATCGGGATGTCAAACCGTCGAACGTGCTGATCACCCCCGAAGGCCGGGCCAAGCTGATCGACATGGGATTGGCCCGACTGCTCAAAACGGCCGAACCGGGCGACGACCTCACCGCCAGTGGAGTGACGCTGGGAACCTTCGATTACATCTCGCCGGAACAGGCCCGCGACCCTCGAAATGCAGATGTCCGTAGCGATATTTACTCTCTGGGATGCACGCTGTTCTTCATTCTAGCCGGGCGCCCCCCTTTTCCCGAAGGAACTGTCCTTCAGAAATTGCTGCAGCACCAAGGGGACGATCCACCCGACGTCCGCGACTTCCGCCCCGACGTGCCGGAAGATGCCAGCCGTACACTCCAGAAAATGATGGCCAAGGATCCTCGCCATCGCTATCAGGATCCGGAAAAACTCATCGCGGCCCTTTCACGCGTCGCCCGAATGATCGGCCTGCGCCCCCTCGGTCCCGGGCAAACGGTCTGGGTGACCGGCACCAGAACGAGTCATCCCCTCCTGACCCGGCACCTCCCATGGTTGATTCCCACGTCGGTCTTCTTGGTGATCGCTTCGGTATTGTCGATTTTCTGGTCCTCTCCCCCCCCTCCCACGGCGCCACCTTTCCCGAGTTTAGCCGGACCATCGGACTCCCGGGAAGGTACTTCCACCGACCGCGACGGCAATCCTCAGAAGAGGGGTTTTCCCGACACCGAGGGAACCGGCACCGAATCAGAAAACCTCCGCGACTCTCTCAGCCCGGCCGGTTCTCTTCCCTTTCCGCTGGCGATGATCGACCACAACAGACTCAGCGAGCGGTTCGACGACTGGAAACGATCGACGAGTACCGTCACTTCCGAAAAATCGGGAAACCTGAGTTTGACGAACATCACGGGCGGGCTCGGCTCGCGCGACGACATCGCCTCCCATCTCGTTCCGGGGAAAGCGAAAACCACCGTCCACGTTCTCTCGGCCTCGAAAGCCGCCGAGCGTTCACCGACCGATCCCATTTCGTCTTCCGACTCTTCCCAAGATCTCCCTCGCGCAGCCAAGGAAGTCATTTATGTCGATCCCGACGCCGCCGACGACGACCTGAACGGCGTTTTCCCGAATTTGACCGCCGCCATCGCCCAATGGGAGAAAGACCAGCGGATTGAACTGCGATTCGACGGCCCCCTGGAAGTCACGCCGTTCCGCATCGTCGATCAGAAGATCGAAATCTCCGCTTCGGAGAACTTTCAGCCAGTGTTGAAATTCATGCCCCGGGAAGACACTTCCGGGAAGAACCTTCGGGACATGGTCACGCTCATCTCCGGCCTCTTGGAGATCGATGGTGTCGATTTCGAACTGGAAATCCCCTTCGACATCCCGGCGGAACGCTGGACGCTCTTCGATCTGGTCAGTACGGCGGAAGTGCGAATCTCTCACTGCACCTTGACCATATTGAACACCATGGAAGACGACCACACCGCCTATCATCAAGATGTCGCCTTCTTCCGGCGCACCTCGTCGGAACTGAACATCGAGGAGACCACGCCGCAACGCGATCTGGCGGTCATCGAACTGGATCACTGCATGTTGCGGGGGGAGGCGGTCGGGCTCCAATCGCAACAGGCATGCCCCACGAAGCTGACGACACGACAATGCATCGCCGCCACTTCGGAACCTTTTTTGGTCACCGGCATCGCCGATTCCGAATTACCTGCCGAGGAGGGGATTTTCGCCATTCTGCAAGAATCCACCTTCTACACGCAATCCTCTTTCTGTCGCCAACAAAGGGGACTGCCTCCTTCCTATTTCGTGCCGGTGTTGATCGAATCCGATCAGTGCGTCTTCCTACTTTCGGAGGCGTATTTGGTCGAAACGATCGGAGCTACTTCCACCTCGGAAATGCAGGGGCGTTTCTTATGGAACGGGTCCCAGAACGTCGTTCAGGGAGCGGAAGGGGCCTGGCATCTTCAGCCATTACAAGATGACCTGGCGGGTCCCACGATGAATTTCCAGGAATGGATGGATTACTGGAAGGTCGAACCTCTGGTCGAGGAGAGGATCTGGGCGGGACTTGCCGCCCCGTCCCGGCCGGTGCATACCCTGGTGCCCGCCGATTTTCTGCTCCCCTTGCCATCCCCCACGACCGAGTCCATTCCCGGCGAACGCCCCCTGACCATCGGGCCGGAAATCGAGAATCTCCCTCAGCGTTCTCCGACTCCGGAATAGAAACGGCGACCGTTCGCGCTCGGATCCGAAAAAAAAGGCCCCCCGATAACGGCGAGGGGTGGCTGGGAATCCCTGCACGCTACCGGGGGACCGAAAGGTGTAATTCATGCCCAAGGGCAATGGAATTACAACAAGGGTGTCTTATCGAGCTCCGCGGAGCTTCTTTTTTTCTCCGTTCGCTCGGAATCTTATTGCCAGAAGTCCGACGATCCTCCCAACGTTTCCGACGCCGTCCCGTGAGAGGCGGTTTGCGTCTCCGCGGCCCAGCGGTTTTCCGCCATCGCGTCGGGGCTACCGGAGCCTGATGAGGAATCTCTTTCCTTCGTAGTGCGGTTTTCCCCCTTCAGCTTGAAGCGTTTGACGAGATTTTGCAATCGCAATGCCTGCTGGCTCATCTGCTGGCAAACGCTCGCCGTCTCTTCCGCATTGGCCGTATTCTGCTGGGTGACCTGATCGATTTGGCTCAAGCCCTGACTGATTTGCGAAGCGCCTTGAGCCTGATCGTTGGAGGCGTTCGCGATCTCGTTGACCAGCTCGGTCGTTTTCAACACATATTCGGCGATTTGATTGAGCCCGTCCGACGTGCGCTGAGCCACGTCGGCTCCTTCCTGAATCTGCCGATTGGAACCCTCGATCAGCTCCGACGTTTCCTGAGCGGCCTTGGCCGATCGAGCGGCGAGGTTGCGGACCTCTTCGGCCACTACGGCGAAACCTTTGCCGTGCTGTCCCGCTCGAGCCGCTTCGACCGCCGCGTTCAGCGCCAAGAGATTCGTCTGGAAAGCGATCTCGTCGATCACCTTGACCACTTTCTGCACTTCCTCGGAATTACTGGTGATCTGGCCCATCGCCGCAACCATCTGCGTCATCTGATTCCGGCCTTCCTGTGCCGCTTCCGTCGCTTGCCCGGCAAGCTTGTTCGCATCGGTCGCGTTTTGAGCATTCTTGCTCGTCTGGCTTCCCAGCTCCTGCATACTCGAACTGATCTCCTCCAGCGATGCCGCCTGCTCGGTGGCCCCTTCGCTCATCGACTGCGAGGCGCTGCTGACCTGCTGGGCTCCGGTGGTCACCTGCTCGACGGTCGTTCGCACTTCGTAAAGCGCGCTGCTGACCTGGTCGATCATCTCCTCGAGATTCAGGTTCATCTCATCTCGATCGCCCTTGATCTTCATCGAAACATCCCAGTGCCCAGCCGAAAGCTGATTGGCGACTTGGCAAATCGATCGGAAATCACGCAGCATCAAATCGGTCGCTTGGGAAATCTCGCCGATCTCGTCCGCGCGGTCCATATACTTCTGTTCGATATCCTGGGAAATCTCGCCCTCGGCCCCCAACCGGCGAATGAGGTCGGCCAGGTATCGCAACGGTTGGCTGATGTTCCGCGTGAGCAATAACCCCGCCACCAAAGCCAGCAGCGTCGCGAGGCTCCCGGTGGCGATCATCATCCGGCTCGCAAACGCCATCGCATTTTTCATGTTGTTTTTCGACTTCCCGCGGATCTCGGCGATCTTCACCTCCGCCTGCTCCGCCGTCCGATTCATCACTTTTTCTTTTTCCACTTGCTCATAATAGGTCGCCACCATCAATTCGAAATTCTTTTTGTAAACCGCCACCTTCTTACTGATTTCGTCGATCGCCTTCTGATGCTCCGGTTCCTTGAGCAGTTCCCGAATGATTTCAATCTCCTCCATCACCTCACCATAATGGTCTTTCCATCGCTCCACATATCGGCGTTCGTGCTCGAGGAGAAAATGCTCCTCTTCCCGACTCATGCCGAGACAATGCTCGATGATTTCATTGGCCGATTTGTTTTTTCGGACCCGTTCTTTCAGGTTTTGCATCTTCTTCTCGGTCGCGCGGGAGGTATCTTCCAGAAGTTTCTCCATGTCGTCGCGCTGGAATTGCCGAATCAAGTCCGCCGCCTGGTAGATCGCCTCTCCGGCGGCACGGGCCTGTTCTTCGCAACGGAGCTGTCGCTTGGTCAAGTCGCTGTATTCGCAGAATGCGGTTTGATAGGACTGCAGCAGTTTTTTCGCATCCACGGCATCTTTCGGATCCAGATGCGAGAGCGCCTCGTCGACGATCTTCTGGTTCTTGGCGATCTCCTTCGGGTCACAACTGTTCGCGTAATCCTTCTCCGCGAGTCTCGCCTCATTCATCAGGGCGATCGCCTTGTCGCTCTGTTCCTGCTGGTTGAAACTGCTCCGTATGGAGGAAATCCCGTAATTGCCGATCAAAATCGTCGCGACCACGAACAACACGATCGTAAAAAACACGGTAAAGAGCTTGCCACGAATGCGCATCGCTTCGTCCCTTATCTATGAATAACATCGATCCCTCGGAAAAACCCGAAGGGAAACTCCACTCCCTGCCTGAGAAAAACATCATACATGACTCTTTCACTCTACTATAGAACGCGATGAGTCGACGCCCCGCCAAAAACATGATTTTTTTGATAATTTTTTCACGAGGGAGACGACAAGAAGAAGCCAAAGAGAGAAGAAGGCATCGGAAAGAGGGTCAGGAGACGACTCGATAGAACACATCCCGGCGTCGCGGCTGGTACCCGGCTTCGCGGATCGCCGCGCAGATCTCTCGTTCGGTGGTCTTGAAGCTCGTTCCGGCTGCTGCGACGACGTTCTCCTCGATCATCAAGCTTCCCATGTCGTTCGCTCCGAACCGGAGCGACAGTGTCCCGATCGGCAGACCCTGGGTCACCCAACTGCACTGGAGGTTCGGAAAGTTATCGAGAAACAACCGAGCCACGGCAAGCGTTTTCAGGTAGAGCCAACTCCCCGCTTTGGGGCGGTTTTGCCAGGGCGTGTTGGCCGGCTGAAGGGTCCAGGCGATGAAGGCGGTGAATCCGCCGGTTTCGTCTTGCAGTCTTCGCAGTCGATCGAGGTGCTCCACGCGTTGCTCGATCGATTCCCGGTGTGCGAACATCATCGTCGCCGACCCTCGCCCTCCCAGACGATGCCATTGGCGGCACACTTCGAGCCACTGGTCGGCGGTCGCCTTGCGCGGGGAGACCTCGCGGCGAACGGCATCGGAGAGGATTTCCGCTCCGCCGCCCGGCAAACTTCCAAGCCCCGCTTCGCGAAGCCGCTGGAGCACCTCGAGGGAAGACTTCCCGGAGAGGTTCGAAAGATGGACGATCTCCGTCGGACTGAAACCGTGGATATTGATTTGCGGGAACTGTTCTCGAATGTCTTCCAGGAGTGTTTCGTACCAAGAGAGCGGCAAATCGGGATGCAATCCGCCCTGCAACAGAATCTGGTCGCCGCCGAGCGCGAGCGTCTGTTCGATCTTTTCCAAAAGCGTTGCCCGCTCGATCACATATCCTCGGGGATCGCCCGGCTCGCGGTGAAAGGCACAGAACCGGCAACCGCACATGCAGATGTTCGTGTAATTGATGTTGCGATCGATGTTGTACGTCCGGTAAGACTCCGGATGCAGCCGTTCGGTCACGGCATGGGCCGCCCTTCCCAAGAGCGCCAGTTCATCGCTGCGAAGGAGCGCACAGGCCTGTTCGGGACTTAAACGCTTCCCGTCGACGATTTCGGCAAGTCGGGATTCAATCGACATAGTCGAACGACACCTTCCGGGGGGCGAGGTCGTACTCGGCGACCAGTTCGAAAAAACGCTGCATTCCCCGACGTTCCGGCTCTCCCAGCTTGTAGATCAGACGTTGGGAAAGATATTCTCGCGCCAAGGGAACGGGGAGGGGAACACTGACGGGATGCGTTCGAACGATCGTTTCGAGCTGCTCGATGCCCCGGTCTCTCGCCCGATGAATCGCGTCGACCATGCCGAGCGATTTCCAATCGAAGTCGGCCGGGCTGATCCAGGCGGCGAACACGAAGGGCAAGCCGGTCCATCGATTCCAGAAATCGCCCAGGTCCAGTTCGAAAGGCCACTTTTTTTCACGTCCCCGGTGCGCCAGAGCACGATCGCCGATCAATAGGACCGCATCTTCGGAGCGTGTTTGATGGTCGACCTCCAGCGGCAAGCGGGAAATGGCGGGAGAGACATCGTAGACCGCGCGAAGGATCAATTCGGCCAAAGCGGAACTGGAATGCGATTTCTCATCGACCGCCAGGGTTTCGATCTTCTCCAGCGGCTTGCGACTCATTAAAAGAACGCTCAAAACGGGGCCATCGCAGGCGATGCAGGCATCGCCCAAAATTTTTCCCCCGGGGAGTTGCAAGAGATCGTAAACGGCCGTCAAACCGAGATCGGTCGTCCTTGCGAGCAGCTTCGATTGCATGTCGCCGGGAAAGACGTTCTCGTAAACGGCCTCCGTGAAGAACTTCGGCAGAAAAAGGGTCAGGGGGACGGCATTCAAAAAGGGATTCAGCGCAACCCGGGGCACGGATGGACCGGCCTCATGACGGTTCGGCTGAGATTCTCTGATGTCGCTTTCCTCGAAACTGGCCAAAACGGTTCCTCGGCATTTTCCGGAATCGGGATGGTCCGGAATCGGGGTAGATTCTCTTTTAGCAAAACGTGGCCACGAGCGTCCATCCGGCGGCGGCGAGCACCGCAGCGATGGACGCCTGCGGAATTTGAGTCCGAACATGATCCATCAAATCGCATCCGCAGCACATCGAGCTGAGCACGGTGGTATCGGAGATCGGCGAACATTGGTCGCCGGAAACGCTCCCATCCATGACGGCAGCGAAGCAGACGGTCATGAACAATTGGGGGTGATCGAGGGCATTCGCCTGCGCCACCGCCCAGGCAAGCGGCATCGCCAAGGGAAAGGCGACCGCGTAGGTCCCCCAACTGGTCCCGGTGGAAAAGGCGATGATGATCGTCAGCACCTGCAGGGCCACCGGCAGCATCCAATAGGGCATCTGTTCGCCCAGCAATTCGACGAGGAAGATGCCGCCACCGGCATCCTTGCTCACTTGCCCGATAATAATAGCCAGAAGAAGGATCACCGATCCGATGACCACCCCCTTCAAGCCATCCATGATTCCCTCCATCAGTTCCGAGAGCGCCATTCCCTTGAGAAGCGCCATGGTCATGGCGAGCGCCAGGGCGATCAAAAAGGCCCACTGCACTTTCGGCGCTCCGGTCACGATGAACGTCCCGACCGCGATGCCGATCAACGTGAGCAGCGGGAGGAAGAATTCCAAAACATTGGGCTGATACCCTTGGGGCACTTTCGAGGCTTGAAGTTCCTTGGCGCTGAGCGGTTTGGCGCCGGGGGCATCGAGCTGTCCGGTCGTACGGGCCCGTTGGATCGCCGCCTTCATCCTTTTGCCGAGAAAGGGATAGACTTCGATACTCAACAGAAACGTGAACGTCACTGCGAAAATGGCGTAGAAACAGAACGGCACGCTTCGGAAGAAGAAGGCGATGCGGTCCGTTTCGGTGACCAACCACGGCACCCCGGCGACGAAAATAAACGACTGGATATAACCGGGCCAGGCATTGAACGCCAGTTGCGAGGCGATCGGCGAGGCGGTCGAGTCGACCACGTAGGAAAGCTCCTCGTGACTGATCTTCTGGCGATCGGCCACCGGCTTGACCGAGGTGCCCACCAGGACCGTGCTGATGGAGCCGCCCTGGAAAAACAGCACGCCCAGGAACCAGGCGACCAGCTTCGCGGTTCTCGGACCGCGGACGAACTTGCGCGTCATGAAGTCGGCGAAGGCCTGCGCGGCGCCCGTCCGGCTCCAGACCCCCATCAGCCCTCCCAGAAACCAGAGGTAAAGGATCAGCACCCCCGCCGCGTTCGGGCTGGCCAAGTGCTCGATCATCACATCCTTCATCAGATTGAAGTGTCCGATCAGGATCGCCCCGGCCACGATGCCCCCGAACAAGGAGATGACCGGCTCTCGGGTCATCCAGCAGAGCCCTACCGCCACCAGCGCGGGAATGAGCGACGCGAATCCCCAATGTCGCTTCGCCACCAATTGATAATATCGACGCGTCTCCTTACCGTCGACCTTTTCCTGTTGAAAGACGAACTCTTCGGTGACCTCGGGCGACTCGCCTCGGCGACTCAAATCGGCTAAGCGTTCTTCCGTGAGATTCGCCTCGGCGATGGGCACGACTTCAGGGATGACTTCTTTTTTACCGCTTCGGGAAAAGTACAACTCTCCGCGCTCTTGGTGGACGTCCAGACCGATGCGTTCCAGCGTCCAGACGGGCGGAATCCGGAAGTGGACGTAGCCGACCAACAGCATCATCGCCAAGAAGAAAAAAAAGGGCAGGTTCACCAACCGCTTGGCGCCTTGGAAGACTCGTTGAAAAATGAGAGACATGGCGACCTACCCTTGCGGTGGAGAGATGCGTCATGGATCGAAAGACGTTGCCCAACGGATTCGGGAAAGAAAGGGGCAACGGGGTTCGTCACTCACGAATCATGTCATGGACGGTACCGCCGGGAGGTGTCATCGGGAGGACATGCTCCTGATAGGGCACCATCACATCGAGCAGATACGGTCCTTTCGCCTGGATCATCTCCTCCAAGGCGCCGGGCAGATCGGCTTTGTCGGCGATCGAGCGGGCCTCCCAGCCATAGCCTTCGGCGATGGAAACGAAATCGGGATAACGATCTTCGGGACTGACGCCGATGCCTTTGCCGAACGTTTCCGGATGATGAATGGGCCCGAGATAGGTATGCGCCCGATTCGAGGCGTGGAACCGGTCTTCCCACTGGACGACCATCCCGAGATGCTGATTGTTCAGCAAGAGCACCTTGACGGGAATCTCCTCGCAGAAGCAGGTCCCCATCTCTTGGATATTCATCTGGAAGCTGCCGTCGCCGTCGATGTCGATGACCAACTTCTCCGGCTGGGCAACCTTGGCGCCCATCGCGGCGGGCAAGCCGAAGCCCATGGTCCCGAGGCCGCAACTGGAGAGCCAAGTCCGGGGATGCCGGTATTTGTAAAACTGGGCGGCCCACATCTGGTGCTGGCCGACGCCCGTCGAAATGATCGTCTCGCGGTCGGCGGTCATCTCGGAAAGCAATTCGATGGCATGCTGCGGGAGAATATACTCCGAATCGCGGTTGTAGGAAAGAGGCATCTCCTGTTTCCACTTCTTGATGCGGTCGTGCCAGTCGTCCAGCGGTGTTTCCGGAGGCTCCACGATTTGGTTCAATTTCCCAAGTGCGTAGTTCAAATCGCTGACGATGGGAATATTGGCATCCTTGACCTTGTTGATCTCGGAGGGGTCGATGTCGATATGAACGACGGTACCGTGCCGGGCGAATTCGGTCACTTTGCCGGTAACGCGATCGTCGAAGCGCACGCCCAGGGCCAATAGCAGATCGCATTCGCTCACCGCGAAATTCGCATAGCCGGTTCCGTGCATACCCAACATGTGCAAACTCAGCGGATGCTTGCCCGGGAAGGCGGAGAGACCGGTGAGGGTGGTGGTGACGGGAATCCCCGTCTTCTCGGCCAGTTCAAGCAGCCGGGCGGAGGCGTTGGAGGAAACGATTCCCCCACCGGCGTAAATGACCGGCCTTCGGGCTTTCTTGATCACGTTGACCACCGCCTCGAGATCCTCGCTCGATGCCTCCGGCGACTTGCCGGAATAGCCGGGCAATTGCAGGGGAGCTTCGAAATCGGGCACCAATTGCGCCAGTTGCACGTTTTTGGGGAGGTCGATCAAGACGGGACCCGGGCGGCCGGTCATCGAGATGTAGAGGGCTTCCCGCACAACGCGGGCAAGATCGCGCGGATCGGTCACCAGGTAATGATGCTTCGTCACGCCGCGGCAGACTTCCACCATGGGGGTTTCTTGGAAGGCGTCGCACCCGATCGCCGCGGTGGTCACCTGACCGGTGATCGCCACCATGGGGATACTGTCGAGCTTGGCATCGGCGATGCTGGTCACCAGATTGGTCGCGCCGGGACCGCTGGTCGCCATACAGACCCCCGGCTTGCCGGTGGCCCGGGCATAACCTTGGGCCGCGAAACCTCCTCCTTGTTCGTGCCGCGGCAAAATCACGCGGATGCGATCTCGATACCGAGTCAGTGCCTGATGCATCGGCATGCTGTAGCCGCCGGGATACGCGAAAATCGTGTCGACTCCACCGCGGACCAGGGATTGCACCACGATGTCGGCACCACTGAGCATCGGCTGGGATGACTGCTGCGAAGATTGCTGGGAGATGACTTGGGCCACGATCGTACTCCTGATTCAAATGACGGGGGATACACGATACCTGCAGGCCGCCGATGCAGTCGTCGCGCCGCGACCACACCGGAGGAACTCCCCGAGAAGGGATGCGATACTTCCAAAGAAAATATGAATATTCCAGATTATTTATCATAGAACCAACAGGGGCATTTATCAAGCGGGGAACCCTCCGAAAGGCGGAGAAGCAGGAAAGGCGGTCGGAAGATGTTGCCGAGTCGGGTGGGCAAATTCCGATGCACGCGGCGGGCCGGCGTTTCGCCCGACCGGCTCAAGAAATAAGACAGTCCGGGCAACCGAAATGAATCGATCGCACCGGACTGTTCCCCCCCTGGGAACTAGATTCAGTATAATCTAGCGAAAATCGAATATTTACGATGGAAATGACCGCTTGACAGTGCCACCTCTTCTTCACTTTGAACGGCGATTCCAGGAACGACGCAAATCATCATCGACGTAAGTTCCTAGAAAAAAACGACTTAAGACGTCTACCGTTGAAGGGGGCGACAATAAATGATTGATCGGCAAATCGACGAAGGAACCTTTGCCTTCTTTTTCGATTCTATCGTTCTTTTTGCTTTTCAGGTTCTTCCCGGTTGAATTTTCCATGCCGGTTATCGCCTTGATCGTTTCTTTTTCGTCGATTCCGCCATCCGGAGAAAGCCGGAGCAGGCCGGAAGAATTACATAAAAATGATGAATCGAGCGACAATTTCCATCCGATGATGTCGATAATAAGGGATATGCGGGCGCGCCTCCAAAGCGAGGAAAAAGCGGTCAGAGCATTCGTAAGCTTATTAACAGCAACCACTTATTTATCTCCGTCGCCGATCGGAATCCTTCACGAAGCTGTTGGCGACGGGCTGCAAAGAAGCCCACGACTCCCCCTTCGCAGAGGATCCGTCCTTTGGCCTCCCATGCCGCGGCTGTCGCTTGTCGGCCAACTCGATTTCACCAAAAAATGGAGAAAGACGTTGAAATCCTTCGAAACCCTTTTTTCCAGGATCGTCAACAGCCCCGTTCTGTGGGGAAGTACCTTATGCGTCGTCTTCTATATGGCCATTTCGCGTCAAGAGTGGGATTTCCCCCTGATTGAGCGATATTTCGCTTCGCACCCCGTCGAATACATAATCACATTCATGTTCCTTGTCGGAATGGCGTCGCTGGTTCAGAAATTGATCGATATTCTCCGTCAAGAGTCGCTCTTGCGGAAGGGGCCGCTTTTGGAGTCTTCCGGGAAGATCGGCGACCCCGAATCCTCCCAATCATTCCTCGAAACGCTCAAGGAACTCCCGGAGGTGCGGCGCCACGACTACCATCCGAGTCGGTTGCGGAACATCCTCGCCTATGTGCAGCGAACCGGTTCCACCGAGGGAGTCGAGCATGAGATGCGTTACCTGTCCGACGACGATGCTCTGCAAGCGGAGTCGAGCTATGGATTGGTGCGTATGATCATTTGGGCGATTCCGATTCTCGGATTTCTCGGCACCGTCATCGGCATCGCACTGGCGATGGGCAACCTATCGCCGGAAGATCTGGAGAAATCCCTCCCGACGGTGATGGCGGGCTTGACGATCGCCTTCGACACCACCGCCTTGGCGCTGGCGCTGAGCATCGTTTTGTATTTCTCGCAGTTCTTCACCTTCCGTCAAGAGTCGCAACTGCTTCAGAAGGTCGACCGGCTGGTCACTCAGGAGATGGCCGGTCGTTTCGAACCTTCTTGCGATGAGAGCAATCAAGGCCAATTGACGGCGGTGCGGAAAATGCTCGAAGCGGTGATCGATTCGCTGGAAGCGCTCACCGAACACCAATCCGACATCTGGAAGCAGGCGATGCGTGCCTCGAATTCCCGATACGCGAAAATGGCCTCCGAATGCGCCGGTCAACTGAAGACGTCGCTTTCAGAATCGCTGAAGGAAAACCTGCATCATCACGCGCAGGCGTTGGTCGAATCGGAACAAGAGTTGATGGAACGTCATCGCAAGGAACTCGACGGAATGTATGATTCGGTGAACGAAAACGTCACCGCCCTGAAGGAACTCCAAAACGGTATGGTCCGGCAAACCGAAGTTCTCGGGAAAGTCTTCGATGCGACCGGACAAATCACGATGCTCGAGGATCGCTTGAATCAGAATCTCGCCTCCCTGGCCGGCGCGAAGCACTTCGAGGAAACGGTCAACAGCCTGGCGGCGGCGATTCATCTCTTGAACAACCGCCTCGAACACCAAGGCGGCGATTATTCGTCGGTTCGTCTGGAAGAGGATCAATCCGGGAAAGGACATGCCGCATGAAACATCCGGCGCCCCGGCGGAGAAACAATGCACACCAGGGAGCACGGTTTTCGCTGTTCCCTTTCTTGGCGGTCCTGATCTGCACGATGGGGTCGCTCATTTTTCTTCTGGTCGTCATTGCGCGCCAGGTCCGCTTGCAATCGACCGCCCTGGGAAACGGACAATACGAGAAGACGATCGAGGAACTCGAGTCGGCCAAGGAGATGAAGGACTGGTATCTCGATGAATTGCAAGCATCGAAAGAGAAGTCGTCGAAGCTCCTGGAACAGGCCCATGCACGCCTGGGCCATTTAGACGATCAGATCGCCCGCCAGAAAAAGGAGATCGAACTACTGCAAAAAGCGATCGCTGCCCTGGAATCGTTCCAGGGAGAGGAGGAGGAAGCGAAGGAAAAACTCCAAAGGAAACTGGCCATTCGCAAAGAGCAACTCGAAGAGGCGGAGGCGGAGCTGGAGGAATTACGAAAAGAGATCGCCCACCAACCGCGTTCCTATTCGATCGTCCCCTACCAGGGATCCCATGGAACATTCCGCCGACCGATCTATCTGGAATGTATCGAGGATCGCATCGTGCTCCAACCGGAGGGGATCACGTTCCAGGAAGAGGATTTTCTCGCCGCTTTTCACCCCGAGGCACCGATGAAGGCCGCCATGCGCGCGGTCCGGCACTATCTTCACCGCAACGGTATCGTCGAAGCAAAAACGCAACCTTATCCTCTGCTCTTGGTGAGGCCCTCGGGCATCAAAATGTACTACAAAGCGAGAGCGGCCCTCGGTTCGCTCGGGACGGACTTCGGCTACGAGCTGATCGAAGAGGACTGGCCTCTCGATTATCCCGCCGAGGACGAGGAACTCCGAAAGCAGGTCCTCGCCAAGGTGGAGGATGCCAGGCGTCGGACGCAGGCGTTGGCACGCGCCGCTCCGAGCCTCTTCGAAGAGAAACCGAAATCGAAACCGGTCTACGGAGTGGCTGCGAACGGCACCCCGGTTTTGCTGGAGGGGGAAACTTCCAAGGGAGGGAGAGACAATCCCCCGGGGCGTTCCTCCCGCGATTCGCTATCGTTCTCCAACCAAAAAGAGGAAGTCACATCGGGTGCCGGTCGCTCGAGCGTTCAAGCCTCTCGGCCTCAACCGCCGATGATCGGCTCAACGCATCCCCGGCAGCCGTTCTCCGACAGTGGCCGGGAACTCGGTGGTGTGCATTCGGGGACGGTTCACGCTGAAAGCTCCCGAGATTCCCGGGGACCGCAGGGCGAAACCCCCGATCTCTTCGGTCCCACCGAAGGTGAAACTTTGCCTCGATATTCCGGGGTTCCACCAGCCAGCCGGAACGATGGCGTCCCCTCGGCGTCTGCCGATGTTTCCCGCTCGCCGTATCCGAACGACTCCTCGGGCAGTGCTTTTCCGGATTCCCCCGAAGGGCAACTCCATGCCGGCGATCCCGGAATGGGCCAAGGGCTCCCGTCGAACTTTCAAACGAACGCGAACCCGGAAACGCTCGCCGACACCTCGGGCTGTGCTCCGGATATGTCTCCCCATCAACCCCCTTCGCTCCCGACGCCCACCTTTCAGGACGATCAGCGCAATGTGACCCCTTTGGCATCGAGCCAGGGAACGAACTGGGGCTTGCCGGGATACAGCAGCGGGGCATTCGGAATTTCCCGCCCTATCTTGCTGCATTGCACCGCGGAACAACTGATCCTCCTGGAACAACCGGGGACGAAGGAAGAGAAGCGGTTCGCCCTCGATTCCTCGACCCGTTCGGCCGTCCAGGAACTCGTCCCCGCGTTATGGACCTGCATGGAGAGTTGGGGCATGGCAGGGCAGGGGATGTACTGGAAACCGCTGCTGAAGGTCTCGGTCGCTCCCGGAGGAGAACCGCACTTCCAACAAATCAAGCAATTGCTTCATGAGAGCGGCATCAACGTGGAACGCCGCTGAACAAACGCCCAGCGCTTACGGACCCTGTGCCGATCGAAGCGGTCACCTTTTGGCCCCCTCTGAAAGGACGTCATGTTTTCTCGACGAAGTCGGCGAATGCTTTCCGGACAAGACATCGAACAGGGACAGGATTCCTTTCTCGATATCGTCTCGAACATTGTGGGCATTTTGATCATTCTCGTCATGGTCGCGGGCGTCCGCGCCAAGTCGCTGCCGCCGCTTCCGGATCACCAGCAAGAGGGAGTGAAAAAGCTCGCCGCCGAGGTCAAAGAGAAAAACGAGAAGATGAAATCGATGAACGTGGAGCTCTCGGAAATCTCGGCGGAATTGAACAACATCGAAAGACTCTGCACATTGCGGCAACGGGAACGGGACCAACTGGTCGCACTGGTTCATGAGATCGATTCCCGCCTGCAAGAGAGCAAAGAAGCGGAAAACGAAGAGGGCCGGGAATACGTCTTGCTGAAAAGAGAACTTCTCCAAATCGAGGAAACCCTCGAGCAAATCGTGCATCAGAAACAATGGGTGGCCAAAAGCCGCCCCGACGCAATCGTCGTCGAGAGTTTACCCACGCCCGTCAGTCGCATCGTCGACGAAAAGGAGGCTCACTTCCGGATTGCCGAAAACCGCATCTCTTACGTTCCCTTTTCCGAACTGATCGAAGAGATGGCCGACGACGCTCGAGCGAACCAGCAACAGTTGCGCCGTTCGCCGGAATTGACCGAGACGGTCGGGCCGATCGAAGGCTACCGACTTCGATACACGGTTGTCCGGAAGGACCTCTCAATGCAAGCTGCCTATCAGACGGGCCGAAGTGCTCTGATTCAACTGGCGGGATGCGAAGTGATTCCCACGGATATGATTCACACGGAATCTCTCGAGGAAGCGCTCAGGCCCGACTCCCGCTTCCAGCAGCAGTTGTCGCTCTATCGTCCCGATCGCTATGCCGTCACGTTTTGGGTCTACCCCGACAGTTTCGAGGCGTTCCGCGAGCTCAAGAAGTTGCTCTTCGAGAAGGGATATCAAACCGCCGGCCGACCGCTGCCCTCCGGCGCCCCGATCGCCGCATCACCTCATGGAAGCCGGTCCGCCGCCCAGTAGAGTCCATGGGCTTCGTATTCTTTGTGAACGGGGGCCTCTCGGGAATCCGACCTCCCGGTCACCATTTTGGAACCGACAGGCCGCTTCTTTTTCGACCATGGAGCACCTCCGACGGCGATTCCCGGAGGAGCATGTTCGTCATGTCATGCGGCGATGTCTGAGCCGATCGAGTGCCACGGCGATGACGATGATGCAGCCGGTCACCACTTCCTGGACCCAACTGGCCAGGCCCAACTGAGAGCATGCACTGGCGATGATGCCGATGATCAACGCCCCTACGAGCGTTCCGAAGATCGAGCCCTCGCCACCGCTGAGACTGCCCCCGCCGATCACGACCGCCGCGATCACCTCCAGTTCTTTCCCCATCGCCACCGAGGGATCGCCGACATAAAGCCGGGAGAACTGCATCAATCCCGCCACCCCGGCGGTCAGTCCCCCGATCATATAGATCAGAATCTTGGTCCGGTCGACATGCACGCCGCAAAGGACGGCGGTCTGCTCGTTCGATCCGATTGCGAAAGAATAGCGTCCCAGTTTGGTGTATCGCAAGAGGAGGATCATCGCCAGCGACAGCAAGAGGAGGATCCAGACGCCGGGAGGCACCAGCATCCAGCGACGATCTTTCGGCAGCACGGCCATGATTTCCCCGAGGAAGGTCTCCGGACAGGTGATCCGCTGCGATTCCGAGATGCCCTTGGCCGCCCCGCGAACGATGAGCATCGTTCCCAAAGTCACGATGAAGGGGACGACTTTCAGTCGGGTGATCAGCAGTCCGTTGACCACCCCGACTCCCGCCCCGACGATGACCCCGAATAGAGCCGCCACCAGCGAGATCGCCACGGGAACGCTGACCCAATTGCCGAGCGTGAAAAACCAGCCGCCGATGAGGCTCATCTCCTCCGGCGCGCCCATCATATGGTTCAGCGTCCAGGCAATGACGACCGTCACCAGCGCGATCGTGGAACCGACCGACAGATCGATTCCTCCCGAGGCGATGATCATCGTCATGCCGAGCGCCGCGATGGAAACGATCGTGCTCTGCAGCAAGATGGTGGTAAAATTCCGCCAAGAGAGAAAATTCTCATTCATCCATCCGAGGGGGACCATCATCGCAAAAATGGAGAAAACGAGGAGCAGCGCCAAGAGCGGACCGAGGATGCGCATCACCTCCGGATCGATCAGCGTGCCGGAGGACGGCACGGCCGCCCCCTGGTTTTCCGGGGATGAGGAGGAAACGGTTTCTTCTTTTTTCGGGGAGTCGTGGTTCATGATGGAAACATGGTTGGAATGGGGGGAAGTGATTCTTTTAGGAGGATCCCACAACCGGCGAACGGAGTGAACCGATCATTCTCGCGAGCTATGCTCCTCCCATACCGGTGGCCTCCTGCATGAGTTGCTGTTCATCGATCCGGTCGACCGGATAAGCGGGCCCGAGCTTCCCACGGCACATAACGGCGACGCGATCGCAAATCCCCATCAACTCCGGCAAATAGCTGGAGACCATCAGGATCGCCTTGGGCGTTCGTTTCGTTCCGTCGGCGGCCCGACCGCTGGCCAAGTCATCGATCAGCCGATAAATGGTCGCTTTCGCGCCGACGTCGATGCCGCGGGTCGGTTCGTCGAGCAGCAGGATATCCACCTCGTGATGAAGCAATCGGGCGACGGCCACCTTCTGCTGATTGCCGCCGGAAAGATCGACCACTTTCTGTGAAGCATTTTTGGCACGGATGTCGAGACGCTCGATCCATCGCCAGGTCGCCTCGTTTTGGCGAGAGGGCATCACCCATCCGGCCGGTCCGAGGCCGTCGAGCCGCGAAAGCGTGACGTTATCGGCCACGCTCAGGGAGACCGCGAGCCCCTCCTCTTTGCGATTCTCGCTGACCATGCCCACCCCTTGCTTCCAGCGTCGCCCGGGGGAGGCGTAACCCTTCTTCCGGCCGAACTGGATTTTCCCGCCGGTCATGGGATCCAGCCCGAAGAGCACGCGAAGCATTTCGGTCCGTCCCGCGCCGACCAATCCCGCGATGCCCAGCACTTCGCCGCGATGCAACTGGAGCGAGGCCGATTGCGGTTTCCGCTCGCCCGAGACGCCTTCGATCCGCAGGACCACTTCCCCTGGAGTACGGGGGGAACGGGGGTACAGTTCCTCGACCGTTCGGCCGACCATCATCGAGATGATCGCTTCGGTCGAAGTCTCACCCGTGATCCCGCTGCCGACCGATCGGCCGTCGCGGAGCACGGTGAAGGAATCGCTGATCCTCTTCACTTCTTCGAGAAAATGGGAGATATAGACGATCGCGTGGCCCTGATCCCGGAGACGCCCGATCAACTGAAAGAGGCGTTCGACATCTTGTTGGCTCAAACTGCTGGTCGGCTCATCAAGCAAAAGGACCTGACAGCCGATCGCCACGGCGCGGGAGATTTCCACCAGTTGCTGCTGCGCGACCGAGAGACGGTGCACCGGCGTCGCCGGATCGATATCGCCGTGTTCCAGTTCCTCCAAAGCACGCCGGGTCGTTTCGCGCATCTTCTTCCAGTCGAGTATCCCCCAGCGACTCGGCTCCATTCCCAGCAGGACGTTCTCCTGGACGCTCAAATGAGGAACCAGCGACAATTCCTGGTAGATCATCGAGATGCCTCGATGCCGGGCATCGAGCGGATTTCGGGGAGCGAAACGGTTCCCGTCGAGTTCCATCGAACCGGCATCGGGAAGCAGCGCCCCGCTGAGAATCTTCATCAAGGTACTTTTGCCGGCCCCGTTTTCGCCGACCAGTGCGTGCACCTCCCCCCGCCGGACCTGAAAATCGACGCCGTCCAGAGCCAACGTCGCCCCGAACGCCTTACGAATGTCGTGCATCCGCAGCGCGACCGCATCGGAATCCCGGGAAGGAAATGGCATCATCGATTCCTCATCATCAGGGGATCACTTCGTCGCTTCCGGTGCCTCGGCCGAATCGGTTGCCGGAGCTTCATTTTCTTTTTGCTCCTCCCGGGACTCCTCCGGTTCGTCGACCTCGGCACTGTCGGGAGAGGGAGACGGCGTTTGAGTTCCGGGAATCGTCTCCTGCTGGACCGCGGCATCGACATGCTCCAGCGGATCGAGCAATACCTGGATCTCGGGATCGTCCATGTTCTCCCGGTTCACCACGACCGACCCGGAATCGATCCGCTTGGGAACGTCTTCCCCTTCCAAACTCTTCAGGAGGGTCTCCACGCCCTTGTAAGCCATATAAACGGGGCGTTGGGCAATCAACGCGGAGATTTCGCCTTTTTCCAACGCCGTGACCAGCGGTTCGGCGGTATCGAAGCAGACGTATTTCACCTTGCCGGCATGCCCCCGGGTCTGCAAGGCGCGGAGCATGCCGAAACCGGCCGATTCGTTCGGCGCGAAGACCCCATCGACCTGGAGTTCACCGTCCTTTTCCAGGCTCGCCAGCAGGTTTTCCGAGACCGACTGAGCCCCTTCAACGTCGGCACCGCCATATTGATCGTCGCTCACGAGATTGATTTCGGGATACTCTTCGATCGCGTCGATGAATCCCTGCTCGCGGTTCATCGTGCTGCCGGACCCTTCTTGATAACGGATCATGATGACGTTGCCCTTTTCTTCCAACTGCCGGGCCAGCTCATGGGCGCCCTTGACCCCGCCGGCGTAGTTGTCGGTCGCCACGAAGCTGGTGTAGTCGTCGCCTTGGAGAGCAGAGTCGATGATGACCACCGGGATATCCATCCTCACGGCGTTCCGCACGGGATTTTTCAGGGCGGTGTCGTCCAGTGGGGCGAGCACGATCCCGTCGACCCCCCGCGTGATCATGTCTTCCATTACCTTGATCTGATCCTCGCGATCATCTTCGCGGAGAGGCCCTTTCCAGACGATCTCGACGTCGTAATCTTCACCCGCTTTCTTAGCGCCTGCTTCAATCGACTTCCAAAAGGCGTGCATCGTCCCCTTGGGAATCACCGCGATCGTTCGTTTCCCGCCCGCCGACGTGTTCTCGGCTTTTTTACACCCCATGGGGGTCCATAAAGGCAAGAAGAAAACCAAAACAAAAAGAGAAAGCCCGAAGGTCCGTTTCTTGTTCATCATCGCGATTCTCTCATGAAAAAATGAAACACCGAAAAAAACCACCTTCTCGGCTCCCGAGTGGAGGTCGGTCCGATAAAACGCCAAATAGGCATTCTAGCAGTTCGGTGGGAAAAAAGCAAAAATGAGAAAAGAAATATTTTGCTCGGAGCATCTCGCGGACGGACACCGCATCGAGAAGTGAATTCCCGCGATCATCGGAGAGAGGGGAGGCCGTTTTCCGCAGATTCGACGGAGTTCGGCTCCTCCCGAATCGGTATCGGATTACGGTGTTTCTTCGTCGTCCGATTCTTCGGGCGTTTCGGGCTCGACCGGCTCGGCCACGACGCGGAATCCGAGATCGCCGTACTCGCTGTACGGATCGAAATCGTATCGATCGGCACAGCGGCAATCCGTCGAGATGCTGTACCAACTTCCTCCACGTCCCACTCGCCCCAGCGTGCTCCTGCCCGAGCGAGGATCGACCACCGGTCCGTCCGGATAGCTCTCGGTGTAGCCGTCGGCGCACCATTCAAAGACATTGCCGCTCATATCGTACAGCCCGAAGGCGTTGGGCTCCTTTTGCCCCACTTCGTGTGTTCGCCCTCGGCTGTTGTTGAGGTTTCATCCATATTCGTCGTCCCAAACTTCCCCCCAATAGAAGGGCGTTTGCGTTCCGGCCCGACAGGCGTATTCCCATTCCGCTTCGGTGGGAAGTCGATAATCGAATTCGGAATCTCGCGAAGAAAGACGGCTGCAAAAGAGCCGCGCATAAAACCAACTCACCTGTTCGACGGGGCGATCCTCCCCATCATATTTCGAAGGCGACCGGCTCATCACCGCTTGATACTGTTGCTGAGTCACCTCGTATTTGCCCAGGTAGAAGGGCGAGGAGATGGTCACCCGATGGACCGGCCCCTCGTCGCCGTCGCGTCCCTCCTCGTGTTCCGGCGAGCCCATGCGGAACGTTCCGGCGGGGACGTAAACCAACTCCATGCCGATCTCATTGACCACGCATTGATTCTCGGGCTGGTAGACCGAGTTCCCCACGCCTTTTTTGTAAGTCAATTGCCGCAAACCGTCATCGAGATAGATGGTGTTGAATCGATCCTTGTAGACGGAATCGATGGTCGCTCCGAAATCGAGAAGCAACGTGAATACTTCGGTGGCGAGGATACCGCGGACGACATCCTCGTTTTTCATGGTCATCGCGACCGGCAACTTTTCTCCGCGTTCCAGTTCGATCTTCGCGACATCTTCCAGCAACACCGCGAATTCGGCGTACTCGGTCTCCACGAGCAGTTCTTTCTCCTGGAAGGAACCGGTCAGCAGATCGCCGTTCGACATTTCGAAAAGGTGCGTCGGCTTGCTCGCATCGAGATAATCCAACTCCTCCGGTTGCCTTTGGAAGATCATTTTCTCGATCTTCTCGCGCCGGACCTCGATCGTCGTGCCTGAGGACTTCATGCGGAACCGGACGGTCCGATCCCGAAACAGACCGCGCAGGGTGTTGGCGTTGGTCGTCACGAGCGACTCGAAACGGCTTTCCTCGTCGATCAGTAAGATGCCCGCGCATCGGTCCCCCGAGACGGTGCACTCGCCGTAAGGAGTCAAAATGGTGAAGTTCTCGTTCAAGATGGTCCCGCGAAGGACATCCTCGTTGCGAAAGTAAAGAAGATCGCAACAGGAAGAGCGTTTCTCGTCGAGAACGCTTTTTAAGGGAGTGAGTGCGGGGGAATCGCTCTCTTCTTTCTGCTCGTCCGCAGCCTCTTCGGAAGCATCCTTCTCCGCGGCAAGCGCGTCTCCGATCATGCCGAAACAAATCGCGGCGAACAAGATCCATAGAAATCGAGACATGGGCTGTTCCAAAAGGGGCTCCATCGGCGGGGAAGGGAATCAGGACCGATCCAAAAAGGCGGGAGGAAATGCGTCCTCTGGAAAGCGTTCATCGGCCGCTCGATTTTCCAACGGATATTCCATGTTCATCCACCGAGAAGACCGAATTTCGCTTCAGCATCGATTATCGACCGTTGCATTGGGAATGAACCACTCCCAGCTTGCGCAAATGCATCGGGCAACGCCGATTTTGTGAGTCTGAAACGGCTAGGGGACTCAATACGGCATGAAAAACGCGACAATCTTCTGCACTCTACCTATTTTAATAGAATGCCGGGTGATTTCAAGCAATCAATTCAATGGATCTTCCATAATCGTGGTGCCGCGGGAATAGCAACCATCGAAAATCGCCATGGTCTTCGTTTCAGATCGATTGCCCCCATTATACAATACTCATCAGAACAGGATCGGAAGATTCAAAACCGATGAAATGTTCCACCTTTGTAAGCGTGAGCTTCGCAACCATGGTGAAATACTTGTCCCCGGAGATGATTTCGGGTAAGGTTGAGATAGTTCCCGATAGTTTTTTTGGAGAAAAACCGACATGTCAAGAAATAAAATGATTTTGAACGTCGACGGCCCGCCCTCGTTCTTCCGTGAATGCATGACGATTCTGGCGGTATTCTTCTTTGCCATTTCGTCCACGCCTGTCCCGGCCGAAGAAACCGGCGTGGCGGTGAACCGCGAAAAAATCGGGCAGGTCGCTTCGGGGGAGTTGACCAACGCTCAGGCCCTCTGGTGGGGATTCGATCCGGAAGATTCCACCGCAATGCTGCAAGCAGCACTGGACAGTCCCGCGCAGAAAGTCGTCATCGCCGACCCGGGTCGGCCTTGGATCGTCACGCCGATCGACCTCCCCAGCGACAAGGAAATCCTCTTCGAAGAGGGGGTGATCGTCGAAGCGAAACGCGGGGCCTTTCTCCCGAAAAATGCCTGTCTCTTCCGAGCTCGAGGCAGCAAGAATCTGGTGCTCCGCGGCCACGAAGCGGTGCTGCGCATGCACAAGGAAGATTATCACCATCCTCCCTACGAGTTGGCCGAATGGCGCCACGCGCTGAGTCTGCGCGGTTGTCAAAATGTTCAGATCTTCGGTCTGACACTCCAAGAGAGCGGCGGGGACGGGATTTACCTCGGCGTGGGAAAAAACAACGCCACGAACAAAAACATCCTCATTCGCGACGTGATTTGCGACGGCAACAATCGTCAAGGCATCAGTGTGATTACGGCCGAGGATTTGGTCATCGAGAACTGCACCTTCCGCAACACTCGGGGAACCGCGCCCGAGGCGGGCATCGATTTCGAGCCGAATCACCCCGAGGAACGTCTGGTCCGTTGTCTCTTGAGGAATTGCCTCAGCGAGAACAACGGCGGCCACGCCTATCACATCTATCTCGGCAATCTCCATGAGGAGTCGCCGCCTGTCTCGATTCGCTTCGAAAACTGTGTTTCCCGAAATAACGACCGATGTTCGGTCAACTGCAGCATGAATCATCGTGAAGGGAAGCCGCCGGTCACCGGGATGGTGGTTTTCGAGGATTGCCGCTTCGAGTACGATCGACTCGGCGGCATCTGCATTCGAGGAAACGTCGCGGATCGGTGCAAGCTGCTGTTCGACGATTGCACGATTCTTCGCCCCGAGGTGCCTTCCGACGACGAAACGAATCCGGCGATCACCATCGAAGGACCGAGAGCCTTCGATCAGGATGCCGGCAACATCACTTTCGAGGACTGCGTCATCGAGGGATCCCTCCCGGAGGAACTGCCGCTGGAGTATTCCGGTTCGGCCCTTTCGAAGTTGCGAAATCTCTCCGGTCGCCTGATCCATCGGACCGGAGAATCGGAAACGGTCTGGACGCTCAATGCCCGATTCCTTTCCCGACTCGCTCCCAAACAAGAAGAGATCCGAGAAATTCCGCCCTTCCAATTCCATCGGCGACAACTGAAGCCTCGAGAAGAGTTTTCCGACGAGCCCTCTTTCGGAATGCCTTTTCGGCTAAGAGGTCACGCCCAGTGGTTTTTGTGGGGCGAAAAAGGCAAGGAAGTGAAAATCACGGCCGAGTTCGAACCGGTCGGGAAAGCCTCGGCCCGCATCGGCACCATTGAAGTCGCCACTTCCGATCAAGAGACGCATGCGTTGAAACCGAAGAAGATCAGCGAAAGCGAGGCGAATTATACATTTGTTCCCCTCGAACCGGCCCTTGCCGAATGGAGTGGCGGGAAAGTTCCTCGACGACCGTTCGCATTTCGTCGTGCAACGTCCCATTCGCCTGCCGAGCGGCCACGCGGGGAATGCATCTCTTTCGTCCTCAGGGAAGGCTGTACTTCGCCGTTCCCGGCTCGGTGAAGCGGTTCGCCGTCCAGGTCATCGGCGCCGGCAGCCAGGAACGGGTTCACGCCCGGCTGTTGGACGAAACGGGGCGACTTGTCGAAGAGAAGAAGGACATCGCGGCTCCGTATGTTTTTCTCGTCGATCGTCGAGAAATCTCGGATCGCCCGGAAATCTGGTCGCTTTCGCTCCAGAAGCCGAGTAGAGGAATTCTCGAAGACGTGACGATTCAAGTCCTCGGTATTCCCGATCTCTTCGCCGCCTCGCCGGAAAGTCTTCTAATCCCATCTCAACCTTGACCACCCCATCCGCGATTGTCTGTTCGACCCCACTAAAAGGAAGAAAAAAATGATGTCGTTGCGTTTCGTCGTCTTCGCCTATCTGTTCTGGATCGTGGCCACACCAGTCCTTGCCAAACCTTCGCACGCCTGCTTGGAACCGCTGGTTCAGATCTTGCTCGAACCGGAGCACTCTTTCGATTTGGATCTCCAGTGGCGACCGGAAGAAGGAACGGAAACATGTTCCCTGCGAATGCTCCGCGAGAATCCGGAAACATTCTCCTTGCGTCTGACCGCCGATTCCCGGGAGTTTCATCTCGTACGCACCTTCGAGAGCTGCACAC
This sequence comes from uncultured Planctomycetaceae bacterium, assembly GCA_964632505.1. Taxonomy (GTDB): domain Bacteria; phylum Planctomycetota; class Planctomycetia; order Pirellulales; family Thermoguttaceae; genus CAZWCE01. The sequence goes on from CAZWCE010000002.1 coordinate 177,931, forward strand.
TGAGAGTGCCGTCCGGCAACCTCGTCTTCCACGGCAAGGGCCCTCTCGACACCAACCAGCCGGCCTTCACGTTGTCGAACGTCGTCCAGAGAATTTTCAAACTCGGTCCCGAACTGGAAGGGATGGGGTTCTGGATGCGAAGCGGCAATCTCGGTGCCCTGCTTAATACCCTACACAAGATGGTCGATTTAAAAATCAGCGACTCCGACGACGGGCAGTTCGCGATCGAAGTTCCAGGCTCCGGCTCGTTGACATGGCAGCTCACCGTCGGCGAAGAAGTGGGCCGTTCGGTGGAGACGATCCCCACCGCCCCGAATGAGCAAATAATCGAGGTCCCTCGATCGGAACTGGAACGGACGCTCCTTCGCGGCGCGGTCCGACTCGTCGGAATCCAATACGAACAGTGGAAGCCCCCCGTTCTGGAAGACGGTAAAACCGAAGGGGACCACGGCATATTGGAAATTCGCGACGGTCAACGGATCGTCACGCTCTGGGGCACGCCGCGGGAAATCGGGAAGCAACACGGCGCATTTCTCAGGTCGGAAATCCGCGACGTCGTCGACAGCACACTCTACGTCGTCGGGCTGTTTTATAGTCTCGAAAAGGGCCGGTGGTTTCCCGATGCTCTTCGCGAAAATCTTCGCCGGACGCGACCGTTCATTCCGGAGCGGTATTTCGAGGAAATTCGGGGGATCGGCGAAGGGGCCAATCTCGAGGAATCGGAAATCTTGCTGACCACCTGCTTCCCGGAGCTGTTTCACTGCAGCGGATTCGCTGTTTCCGGCAAGGCGACTTCCGAGGGCACCCTCTACCACGGTCGCGTGCTCGACTACATGACCGGCATCGGGCTCCAGGAAAACGCCGCTTTGTTCGTCATTGCCCCCGAAGGTAGAATTCCTTTCGCCAACGTCGGTTACGCCGGACTGGTCGGTTCGGTCACGGGCATGAACGCCCAAAAAGTGGCGTTGGGCGAAATGGGCGGTGGCGGCGAAGGAGCATGGGACGGCGTCCCCATGACGATCCTCATGCGCATGGCCCTGGAAAACGCGAACACCTTACAAGAGGCGGTCGACATCTTTCAGAACGCTCCGCGGACATGCGAGTACTTCTACGTTTTTTCCGACGGTAAGGATCGCTCGTCGATCGGGGTGGCGGCCTGGCCGGAGAAGATCGATTTCATCGCCCCCGGCGCAGCCCACGAGCTCCTTCCGAAGCCACAACCGGATTGCGTCATCCTCTCGGCCGGCGATCGATACGTCACCCTGGCAAATCGCGTGCAACATCGATTCGGCCGGATCGACCTTCCCGAGGCGATCGCCTTGATGGATGCCCCCGTCTCAATGGGCCGGGACAATCTCCACAACGTGCTTTTCGTGCCGGAGAAGCTCCATCTCCATGTGGCCAATGCCCGGGGCAAGAAGCCCGCTTACCAGAACCCCTATTTTCAATATTCTCTCGAAGCGTTGCTAGAAGCCGTCCCGGACTCCGAGAAAACCGATTGAGTCGGAACCTCACCGAGTGTCTTTCGCTTCCTCCGTCGCTCGTTGACGAAGAAAAACTCGAAATCGACACTCACGGGGCGACGGGCGTTGCCACGCCACGATACAAGGAGTCGACCATCCGAAGGAATCCGGTGGGCCGGAATCGCTCGAACTCCAACAGTTCGAAGCCTTGCTCGCACAGGATCGGTTCGAAATCGCGATTGAGGTGGCACCCGCACGAAACCCATCGGTTGATTGGGGTGAGGGCGTCCTGCATTTTCTGAATCCGCGGTTTCTCGGAACGTCCATGCTCCAGAAAAAAGAAGCGTCCCTCGGGTTGGAGAACCCGACGGATCTCGGAAAGGCCCGTATCGATTCGGCCGATGCTGCACAGGGTCCAGGTACTCACGACGCAATCAAATGTTTCCGACTCAAAAGGAAGCGATTCCGCTGCGGCCTGGACGATCTTCACTTCCCTCGCACTTCGGTCGATGCGTCTTTTGACGAATGCTTGCCCGGCAGGCTCGGGATCGATCGCCGTCAGGTGTGTCACATGTTCAGGATACCAAGGCAGATTCAAACCGGTGCCGAAGCCGATTTCGAGAATCTCTCCTTCGACCGATTGCAGCAAGTTCCGGCGGTATTGCGCGACGGTCGAGTTGGAAAGAACGAGGTCCATCAGCCGGGGAAAAAGACGGCGACGGTAGAATCGATAGATGGAGCGGGCCCCTCGTGTGACGATCTCCATGATCTTGCTTTCTCCATAAGATGCATCTTTTCTCCAAAATGTTCGATCCTTTCCCGGCTCGAACGTGTTTCTTGAGGAGAACAGATCTTTTCTGCCCCCTCCCGGACAAGTGAATCGGGGCTTGGAACTCCCTCATAAGAGCGGATCCCGGAGCACCGTCGTCGCGGGTTCACCTCTCCGGTCGACGGAATCTCTTTAGGAACCGAGACTCCAACGGGGAGAAGTTGTTTGCCATCGTTTCTCGCCGAGACTATAATAGTAATTATAATGGGAGTTTGGGGAAAATGTCGCCGCTGTTCATGAAAAACGCGGGGAAATCACCTTTTCTCGATCTTCGAAATGCCCCGCGGCCAAGGCTTCACGTCGCGGTGGCATGCTTCGCACGCAACCGTTGGAAGCCCCAGGGGATTGTCATGCTATCGGATCGTTCCGCTCACCGCAATCGCCGTCGCATCTTTTTCCTCCTGGTCTGGGCGGTGGTGCAGGGGATGGTGTTCCATCTTCCGACGCCGACTCTCCATGCCCAGCCATCGAAACCGCCGTTTTCCGATTTGAAGTCGCTGTACGAAGCCGTCGCCGACCTGGAACTCACCGGCGACCAAAAAAGCGATTTGAAACGACTTCAAGCCGAAACGCGAAAAGAAGTGGAGCAATTGAATGCCCGGGGGAAAAAATCCTCACGAAACCCACTTTCGGCGATCGAATTGGTAAAACGCCGCCGGGCACTCTACCGGGAGACCGGAATGAAGGCGTGGAACGTCCTCACCGAAAAGCAAAAAAAGCAACTTCTGGAAAAAGACGACGACACGAAAAAGAAGGACGCGGGACCGAAACCTCCCCCGACTCAAAAGACGAAGGCGGCGGAAAAGTATCGCTACTATCTGGATCTGGTCAAGGACACGCCCCCTCCCACTTCAGCACATCCATTCTGGCAACCCGAAGATTCCTCCAGCGCGATTCGGGCCACGACCATCGACCACCGATTCCGCGCCGGATTGCGCGACGAAAACCTGAACCCTTCGCCGCTTTGTTCCGATGAAGTCTTCCTCCGCCGCGTGTTCATCGATTTGATCGGCACCTTGCCGGGCGTGGAAGAAACCCTCGCCTTTTTGAAGGATGAACGTCCCGATAAACGCGAATTGCTGATCGACACCTTGTTGGAACGGCCTGAATTCGCCGATTATCAATCGCTCCTCTGGTGCGACGTGCTCCGGGTCAAGGCGGAATTTCCCATCAACCTTTGGCCGAATGGGGCGGCGGTGTACCATCGTTGGGTGAGAATGGCGATCGCCGAAAATCTTCCCTTCGATCAGTTCGCCCAAAAACTGTTGACCTCCAGCGGCAGCAATTTTCGTCGCCCGCCGGTCAACTTCTACCGTGCCGTTTCCGATCACGAACCTTCCACCTTGGCCGAGGCGGTCGCACTCACCTTTCTCGGCGAGCGGTTCCCCCAATGGCCGGAAAAGAAGCGGCAGAATATGAGCGAGTTCTTCTCCCGGGTCGGCTACAAGAGTACCAATGAATGGAAGGAAGAGATCATCTTCTGGGATCGGCACCCCCTGGACGATCCGCAGGTCACCTTTCCCGACGGCACGCAAACGACCATCTCTCCCGACCAAGACCCCCGGGAGGTTTTCGCCGACTGGTTGACTTCCCCGAAAAATAAGCGATTTGCCGAAGTGGCGGCCAATCGTGTTTGGTATCGCCTTCTGGGTCGGGGCATCGTCCATCCGCCGGACGACTTTCGGGAAGACAATCCCCCGGTGCATCCGAGACTGCTCGACTACCTCGCCGGGGAGCTGATCGATTCCGGCTACGACCTGCGCCATCTCTACCGCTTGATCCTCAACAGTCAGACCTATCAGCGTGCTTCGATCGCTCGGGGCGACGACTCCGAAAAAGCGGCGAAGTATTTCGCCTGCTACCCGATGCGACAGATCAACGCCGAGGTGCTCGAGGACATGTTCCGACATATCTTCGAGGTGGAGATCCGCTATTCGAGTCAGATTCCGGAACCGTTCACTTTCATCCCCTTGCAGGAACGCACCATCATGCTTTCCGACGGAAGCGTCACGCGGACGGTTTTGGAAACATTCGGGCGTCCCTCGCGCGACAAGGGACTCTCCACCGACCGGAACAACGCGGTCACCGGCGACAGCCGTCTCTTTTTCATCAACTCCACCGAACTGAACCAATGGATCCAGAGTAGCCAACTGCTGCGTACGGTCAACGGGAAGTCGGACCGTCTGGCGAAAATCCGCATGCTCTGGCTGACGCTGCTCTCCCGCTATCCGACCGTGGGCGAACTGAAAACGGTCGAAACGATGTACGAAGAGTCCTCTCTGAACGATTGGGAACTCACCCGAGATCTCATCTGGTCGTTGATCAATACCAAAGAGTTTTCTTTGCAGCACTGAAAGAGATCGTTTATCCCTGTCCAAATATGGGAGCCAAAAAAATGGAACGCCGTCAACCGTTATTGCCGTGGTCCCGCCGCCATTTCCTGCGGGCGTCCGTCGGTGCGTTGGGACTTCCTCTGCTCGACTTGAGCCACGCCGTCCCGGCCGACCCGCCGAATCCCGGCAGCGAGGCCGCTTTCTCGAATGCCGTGAAGGGGCGGGAGAAGGCGAAATCGTGCATTCAAATCTGGATGTGGGGCGGCCCCTCCCATCTCGACACCTTCGATCCCAAACCGCAGCTCGGCAAAGACTACTGCGGCCCGCTGACCAATCCGATCGGCACGAATGTCGACGGCATTCAGCTCGGCGAACTGCTTCCCGAGTTGGCGAAGCAGGCCGACAAGTATTCGATCATCCGGAGCATGACCCACGGCATCAACGGCCACGAAACGGCCTCCTATCGAATGCAGACCGGAAGGGAGGCCGGTGGACGGGACGTCTTTCCGTCGCTCGGGGCGGTCGTCTCCATGCTCAAAGGGTACGAGGCCGGTTACGACAGTCCCATCCCGCCATACGTCGTGCTGACCTCCGCCCAGGGACGATTCTCCGAATCGGGCTTTCTCGGGCAAAAGTACAAACCGTTCGTCACCGGGGGCGATCCCAGCCGAACGCCGTTTCTGGTCTCGGGATTCGTTCTTCAGGGGATCACCCGCGAGCGGCAGATCCAGCGAAGAAATATGCTCACCACGCTCGACTCCCTGGGGAAGATCCAACCGGAAAATCACGTCTTCCAGGAATTCGACGCCGCCAAGAAAGAGGCGTACGAAGTCATTCTCGGCGAGGGAGCGAAAGTCTTCGATTTGACGACCGAACCGGAAGAGCTTCGTGAAAAGTACGGCAAGAACTGGTTCGGCCAAAGCTGTCTGATGGCCCGTCGACTGGTCGAGGAAGGCGTTCCCTGGATCACCATCAACTACCGTGGGTGGGATACCCACAAACAGCATTTCAATACGCTCAACCGGAAACAACCGGAGATGGACCAAGGCATGGCGGCGTTGTTCGCCGACCTCTCCGAACGCGGACTGCTCGACAGCACGATCGTCTGGTGGGGCGGCGAATTCGGACGGACACCGAAAGTGCAGTGGAACCCTCCCTGGAACGGCGGCCGAGGCCATTTCGGCAACTGCTTCTCGGTGGTGGTCGGCGGTGGCGGCTTCGAGGGAGGCAAGGTCGTCGGCGCTTCCGACGGGACCGGTGAGAATGTCGCCGAAAGGGCGGTCTATCCCGAGGATCTTCTCGGGAGCATCTACGAGTTGATGGGCATCGATCCGGACGCTCCTTTGCCGAACACCCGCGGCAAACACGTTCCCATCATGGCGCCTCCGTCGGAAGAGGGGCGTCTGAAGGAAATCATGGCCTGAGATTTCCCCTTGCCGCACCCCCTGGTGATACGATCTCACAGGAGAATCGATGCCGATGAAATCGTTCCACTTCGACATACCGCTCAACTTCCGGGCCTGCCTCGCCGGGCTCCTGGTGCTGTTTTTTCTTCTGGAAAGCCCCCTATCGGCCCAACCGAGGATCGGATACGTCCTTCCTTCCGGAGGGCAGCAGGGAACGACGGTCGAGGTGCTGGTCGCCGGCAAGCAGATTCGCCGAGCCACGGGGGCGATCATCTCCGGAGAGGGCGTCGAGGTGAAAATCACCGAGAATTACCCGCCCATCCGCAACTTCATGGGCGAACAGCGCATCCTGCTACGGCAATCGCTGGCCGATGCGGTGGTGAAGTTGCAGGGCGAAGCGGCGGTCCCGAAAAACTGGTTCCCCACCGAAAAACAATTGGAACGGGTTCGAACCAGCGAGGTCGAACTCCCGGAACATCCCATGCTCCGCAACCTCGAAAACGCGACGCGCGAAGACGTCCAGCGCATCGTCTACGAGTTCATCACTCCCCGAGAAAGATATCGCCCGAGCGTGACGATCCGCGAGCCGGTCCTTCTGGAGGTGACCATCGCCTCCGATGCAGCGCCCGGCAACCGCGAACTACGTCTGCTCACTCCGGCTGGCCCCACGCCCCCGGTCTGCTTTCAAGTGGGAATCGATCCCGAGGTGCTGGAGTTGGAGCCGAACGGCCCGAAGTTCTCCCTGGGCATCCCGCTTCCGGTGAAGGAAAATCCGGTGCTTCAACCGCCGGTGGTGATCAACGGACAAATCCAGCCCGGCGATGTCGACTACTTTCGCATCGAGGCGAAAGAGGGCCAACAACTGGTCATGGCCGCCATGGCCAGGCGTCTGGTTCCCTTTCTGGCCGATGCCGTCCCCGGCTGGTTCGAGGCGATGATCACCGTGTACGATCTCAAAGGCAACAAGCTGAAGCATTCCGATTGCTACGGATTCCAACCCGATCCGGTGCTGTTTTACCGCATCCCGGAGACGGGCACCTATGTGGTCGAGATCCGCGATTCCCTCTATCGGGGTCGGGAGGATTTCGTCTATCGTCTCTCCATCGCCGAGGAGCCGTTCGTCACGGCGATTTTCCCACCCGGCGGAACCCTGAATGAATCGACCGAAGCCTGGCTGTCGGGGGGAAATCTTCCGACGCGAAAAGTCCTGCTCGACACCGAAGCCAAAGATCAGTTCCTCCCCGCCGGCGCCGAACTGCGAACGATCGATTCCCTGGCGGGGAAATGGTTGCGACACCCGATCACTTACGCGGTGAATTCGCTTCCCGAAGGCAAAGAACAGGAGCCGAACGACCACTTGCAACATGCCCAAATCATCGAGGCCCCCGTCATTTTGAACGGGATGATCGAAAAGCCGGGCGATCGGGATGTCTTCCAAATCCAGGGGAAGAAGGGCGACAAGCTGGTGCTCGATGTCAACGCCCGCGTGCTCAACTCCCCGCTCGATTCCTATCTCCACGTCTACGATGCTCAGGGCAATCGCCTCTTCAAGCATGACGATCCGACTCACCTCTCACCGAAAACCCCCCGCCTTCCGATGATCGGCCTGAAAACCCATTTCGCCGATTCCTATTTGATGATGGAATTTCCTCATGACGGGCTTTTCTACGTTCAACTGGGCGATCTCTGCAATGCGGGAGGGAAAAACTACACATATCGACTCAGGCTTTCTCCGCCGCAGCCGCGCTTCACCGTCTACGCCACGCCGGCGGAATACCGCGTCGTACCGGGTGGATCGGTACCGCTTGAGATCTTCATTAAACGCGAGGACGGATTCCAGGGCGAGATCACCCTTCACGCGAAGGAGCCGACACAAGGTTTCTCCGTCAAGCACGGCGATATCCCTCCCGACAGGGAGCGGGACGCCTGTTCGATCAAGGTCCCCAAGGATCTTCCCAAAAAGCCGGTGTTTCTCAAATTGGAAGCCCGTGGCGAAGTGAACGGGAAGACCTACCGCCAGGAGGTGATCCCGGTGACCGACTGGGAGCAGGCTTTCCTCTACCACCACCTCGTTCCGGCGGAGAGCTTTCTTCTGATGCCCCGTTAAGCCATCGGCCTCGCCCCTTCAACGCGCGCTTCTTGAGCGTCGCATCTATCATGAACCCCGGGCGCACAGCGAGAGCCCGGCCTCACGGGCGTCACTGCATGAACCGAGGGGCCACGATGGATGCGAACATGAATATCATTCCGACGAGGCTTCGAAGCAGAGGATTTCTCCGTCGGGAGAGGTCACGAAGAGTTTGCCCCGGGCAACCGCCATGCCGTCGTAGGTGGGACGATGTTCGAGGGGATAATCGGCCAGTTTTTCGCCATTTTCGGTTGACAGAGCGACCAGACGGCCTCCCGCTCTGCCTTCGAAGGCGGCGTAAGGGTCTTCCTGCGGAACCACATCGGGGAGTCCCGCCAACAGAAGCGTTTCTCCGGCGAGGACCATGGCGCGAACTCGAAGGGGAATCTTCTTCCCCCAGAGCGATTGGTGACTCGGACGGCGTCGCCCGAAGATCGGATAGCCTTCCTCACCGGCACGGAAAATCGCCCTGGAATGCCGACGATTTCCGGGATAGGGTTTCACGCCGAACACCGCCCGGTCGCTGAACACGAGCATCTTGCACTGCGATTTGCCGTCGATCGACCAGTAAGTCTGATTGAACCACGTATCGTCAAGCAATCCGGCGACCGACATCAGATGCGCTCCGACGGTCTGGTGCATCGCCCCACCGATTTTCTCCGAAAGGTCCACCACGGCCGATTCATATTCGAGCGATTGAGGGTCGAACTTCAAATGACGCATGTAAACGGCCCCCGCATCCCCCACCAGGATATCGGGCAGCGCGCCGAGCGCCTCGGCCGGCATGTCGTATCGGTGCTTGTCGCTCGGCATATTCCCCGACTCCGGATCAGGAGTGTACAGATGTTTCGATACGATGAGTTTCCCCGTCTCCGGTTGGACCGCATCGACGGTGATGCCCCCATCGAGAAACGAGGATCGTCCGCAAGCATAATAGGCCACGCCGTCATACACCAGGACGTTTCCGTGGACCGGCCAAGGGGAGGCAAGCCGACCGCGCTCGACGAACTGCTCCCGCCCCAGTGCCGCTCGGCGTCGCCACAAGAGCTTGCCGTCGGAGGCCGACAGGCAGTAGACCCAGCCATCGGCGGAACCGAACAAGGCCATGCCGCGGTAGATCGTCGGAGGGGTATCGATGCTCCCCCCGACGGTATATGACCAACGTTCTTCGCCGGTCTCCGCCGCCAGTGCTCGGAGCGTATTTCGATCGGAAGCGGCGAAATACACGTTCCCTTCGGCGATGACGGGGCTCGTCAAAGCCGCCTCGAAGGATCGCTTCCACTTCACGCGCAATTTCGGTGAAATCGGTGCTGCGGCACATCCGCTCCGTCGGGCATCGTGCCGATAGGTCGGCCAATCGCGGGAATCCTGATCGACCGGATCCTCTTCATCGCGAGCCCATGTCTCCAAAGCCGCCCCTTGTTCGAGAGGCGAATCGCGTTTTTCCGGCGGTTGGGCGAACGCCGATTCTCTCTTTCCGGAAAGTGACCAGAAACCGTTCAGTTTGCTGGTGATGTAACACACGCAGGGGTGCGGCGGCGCGTAAAGCAACCCGTTGGCCGGCATCACGCCGTAGCGGCACGTTCCGCGAACCCAATGATGGATGAGATTCTCCCCGGACTCCAGATCGATGAACTCAATACCGCGACGGCTCGTGATCAGGTATTGGGGCGTCGCCTTGTTCCGATAGCATCGGTGATGGTGCCCTTCGACAAACGCCTCATCGACCGGTATCCGTCGATCCTCTTCCCCGGAGGCGGGATCTAAACCGAGCAGGGCAAAAGACGCATCGTCGAATACCCAGAGACGGCCGTCGATGTGGAACAGATCGGGTTGACTGTAATGCCCCCAAATGCCACAGGGCCGTTTCCATAGTTCCTCGCCGTCTTCGGCCGAAAAGGCGAACAACCGTGCCTTGGACGCGACATCCCAAGGCATCTTCTTGATCGTGGGGTCCGGTTCGGTGAAAAACAATCGCCCATCTTGGTAGATCATGCTATTGAGATTGGTGAAATAATAGCTGCCGTAGGCGACGGGGTGGGGACGCTCGGGGCGTTTCCGTTCCCACACGCGGTCGCCGGTGTGCAGGTCGAGCGCGACCAGGGCGTTTTCTTCGATGAGGAAAACCCTCTCGCCGCCGGCAACCATCATCAGGTGCGTCACCCGTTCAATGGCGTCCGCTTTCGACGCCGCGCCCCCAAACCCGTGTGTCTCCCAAAGGACTTCCGCGGAATCCGGATCGATCGCCATGACCGCCTTCTCGGAAGGAGGTTTTTCGGCGATCTTGCCCGGATGCTGTTTTTCGCAATTCTTCGCGAGAATCAAACGCCCCTGTTCCAGGAGGATTTCATCGGTGAATTCGGTTCCCGGATAGGTTTGAATCGTCTCTCCCGTGGCGGCATCAAGGGCGGTGACCGGGGCGTTGAATCCCAGGGTAACGAACACCCGGCGATCGTCCTCGGCGACCAGACGCCGCGCGATGTGCGTCGGATGGTTCCATCGACCATGTCCGTAGGAGTGATCGCCCCAATACTTCCAACCGTACTCGGAAATCGGCCGTTTCCAGAGAAGCGTTCCGTTGAAGGCGTCGCGTGCGATGAGCACCCATCGGTCGGGCAAACCGTCGACGCCGATCGGCGCTTCATTGATGATGGCGAAAACCCTGCCGCCGCTGGAGACCATCGCGTTGATGCTCGGCGACATTTCATGGTGGCGTTGCCACTTGGGATCGGCGATCCACTGAACATGACGAGGCGGGGCGACGAGGCGATCGTTCGCCACCGGGTTTCCATCGGCGGAGTGCATCCAATGGGTCCAATCATCGATCGTCTCGGGGACGGGCTTGACGGTTCGTTGCCACGTGCCGTCCCGGAAAACGCAAGCCACTCCCCCGGGGGCAAGAATCCGCATGATTTCCTCCATGGGGACACGTCCGGGATCCTCGGTCACGACGACGTTTACCAAATGATCGACATACGGCAGATGGACGCCATCGAACGGATGCACCGAAATCTCACCGTAACGTCCGAGCGCCTGGATCGCTTTTCGACACGTTTTCAATCGTTGATCGTCGGCGGCTAGTCCCTGGACGAGGAACTTCTCGCCCATTTGCAAGGCGGCCGTTTGTTCGCCGTCGCGGCAAGGAAAATGGACCATCACTCCGCCGGAGATGTCGTTTTCGTCACACGCCGCCTCGACCTCTTTCCGCAGGTCGCTTGTCGAGACTTCCCCGGCCGACAGAGAGCCGACCAGAAAACCGACCGAAAAAAAGGCCAAAAGGAGATCCCGCTTAGCAAAAGGAAAACGATCTCGGAAAAACAGCATGATCAGGACTCCTGATGATTCCCGGAAAAATGGATGGAGCAGGGGAGCCACTCCGTTGTGAAGGATCCCGATTATATCGGACCGGGCGAACCCAAGTCAAACCGCCCTCGGCAATCACCACCATTTGACATCATCCCGAATGCCGAAGATAATGGGAGGTGAAAACCGAACCCAGCCGGTTTTTCATGTTCGGAAATGCCGTGCCCCCCTGGTTCCGGACTGCCACTCGTCGGGGCGCATCTTCCGATTGTCCCCCTCGCTTCACCATTGATGCGATGTTCAACCCCAGGAGGCCGTACTCGTGAAAAAGACGATCGCATTCTTCCTTTCCGGCAAATTTATTTCGCCACTTCGTTTCGCCATTTTGTTGATGGCCGCCTTGGTTTTTCTTTCCCCGAGGTTCTCGTCCGATCTTCGAGCGGATGAGACGTCGCGCCCGAATGTGATTCTCATCATGACCGACGACATGGGCTACGGCGACCTCGGCGTGACCGGCAATCCGGTGATTCGCGTCCCGAACCTCGATCGTCTCGCGCGAGAAAGCGTGGAAGTCGAAACGTTCTACGTCTCGCCTGTCTGCGCTCCGACGCGTGCCTCACTGATGACCGGCCGCTACCATTACCGAACCGGCGTGACCGACACCTGGCTCGGTCGGGCGATGATGCACGCCGACGAGACGACCGTGGCGGAACTGCTCAAAGAGGCGGGCTACCGTACGGGGATCTTCGGGAAGTGGCACCTGGGCGATTGCTACCCGATGCGTCCCCAAGATCAAGGGTTCCAGGAAGTGCTCGTGCACACCGGCGGCGGTCTCTGTCAGCCGGCCGGACCGCCGGACAACTCCTACTTCGATCCTTCGCTACTGCATAACGGCGAGCGCATCCAAACCCAGGGATACTGCTCCGATGTCTACGTCGATTATCTGCTCCGCTTCATCGAAGAGGCGCCCGAGAAACCGTTCTTCATTTACCTGCCGTTCAATTGCCCTCATGGACCGTACCAGATTTCCGAAGAGTACAAACAGCCTTACGACGAAATGAACCTGAAGCCTTCCGACTTCCCTCAAATCGGCACCCCGAAGACCGTCCCGAAGAACACGACCGCCGTGTACGGCATGGTGGAGAACATCGACGACAACATCGGCCGGATCATGAAAAAACTCGAAGATCTCGACCTTCGTGAAAATACGATCGTCATCTTCCTGACCGACAACGGCCCGAACGGCAGTCGCTACAATGCCGGTTTCCGACAGCACAAGGGGAGTGTTTACGAAGGGGGGATCCGTACGGTCTTCTTCGTCCGGTGGCCCAAACGGCTTGAAGCGGGGCATCAAGTAAAACAGATGGGCGCGCACATCGACGTCCTTCCCACGATCTGCCAAGCGTGCGAGGTGCCGGTCCCGGAGGATTTGAATCTCGACGGCCGGAGCCTGTTGCCGCTGCTCGAAGGCACAGAGGTTCGCTGGAGAGATCGGTATTACGTCGCCCAGTGGCACCGTGGGGACGTACCGGTCCCTTACCGCAAATTCTCGATCCGCGACGGCCGTTACAAACTGGTTCAACCGTCGGATCGGGTCCCGAATGTCGAACTGGAGCCGTACCCGGAGTTTTCCGATCCCTCGGGGATCCCCTTCGAGTTGTACGATCTGGTGAGCGATCCCTACGAAGAGCACAACATCGCCGGTGAGCACCCCGAGGTGGTCGAGCGGTTGCGGAAGGCCTACGACTCCTGGCTTGTGGACGTCTCGCAAGATCATGGTTACGAGGCACCGAAGATTCACATCGGCACGCCGCATGAAAACCCGACGATTCTCACCCGCCAAGACTGGCGGGGAAAAGACGCGAACTGGTCGAATTTCGGAATCGGTCACTGGGAATTGGCCGTCGCTCGGGGAGGCAAGTACGAGATCCTGGTCGAGCACGACGCCCCGAAGGAGGCGGCCGAGGCGGTGGTGAAGATTCAAGGACAAACCTTCACGGTGAATCTATCGCCGAACCGGAAATCGTTCACCGTAGTGACCGAACCGCTTACCGAAAGCGAAGCCGAGCGGCTGGAAACGTGGATCGACCGCGAATCGGGCAAGTCGTACGGGGCGCGATACGTCCATGTGAAGCGGCTCTGATGCTGCTCGGCCCACGCAGTGTTTACCCGCGTGCCTTTTCCAGCTCCAGCATTTCGATCCACGGGCCGATGTAATGACCGTGGTCGTGATAGGTGCGTCCGCTGACCAGGTTGCCGTCGACCACGCAGGGCTCGTCGACGAACGTGCCCCCGCACACCTCCAGGTCGAACTTGCATTTCGGCACGGTCGCCATGCGCCGACCTTCGACGCACCCGGCGTAGGCGGGGATCTCCACGCCGTGGCAAACACTGGCCACCGGCTTGTTCTTCTCGAAGAAATGTCGTGTGATGCGGACCAGATCTTCATCGTAGCGAATATATTCCGGGGCCCTTCCCCCCGAAAAGAAGATGCCCAAGTATTCTTCGGGATCGACATCGCGGAAGGCGATATCGGTCTGGATTGTGTATCCTTCCCACTCCTTGGTGATGGTCCATCCCGGTTTATTTTCGTGCATCACCATCTGATAGCGGTGCACCTCCGGTCCGGCCACGATCGGTTGGAATCCACCTTCGATCAGACGATAATACGGGTAGAGTGTATCGACGGTTTCCGAGGCGTCGCCCACGATCACAAGTACCTTCTCCATCGTTCACTTTCCTTCCTGGTCGAGTTGTTTGAGGCAGTGGTTCAGATAGTTCCTCGCGCGGTTGATTTCCGCCGTTACTTCCTCGGCGGTTTCAAGAATGGGGATTCCCCGCGGCACCGGGTGCATGAAGATCGAGGTGAACCCCCGATAGTCGATCTCGCGTAGCGCCGCCAGAAGAGGCACGAAATCGAGCGAACCGCGGCCCGGCATCTGCATGAGTTCCTGCTCCTTGGGCAACTTCTCGTGACACCCCTTGCCGTGCTCCCAGGCATAGAACATTTCGATCGCATCGCCGAGGGTACGAATCAAATCGGCCTGCAAGGCTTCCTTTTGAGGAAGATGATAGGGCGCGAAAGCAACGGCCAGTTTTTTCGTCGGCCGCATTTCGGCGAGCCACTTCATCCCGTCGGCCGATTCCATCAAGTTGTTGGCGTGATTCTCGATCGCGATCGTCACTCCCGTCGCCTCGGCGACCTCCAGATGCGGCTTCATCTTTTCGATAAAATCGCCGACCGCCGCTTTCAGCTCTTGCCCTTGGAGCCCTTTCGGACCACGGGCCCCGGTGACGATCAAGCGGCAGCCGAACCGCCGGGCGAAGCGCATCTCCTCCTGGAGCGCGAACGGCCCGAGCTTATATTGGGTGAGACAACCCAGCTTCACGCCGTATTGTTGCAGGAGTTCCGCGAAGCGATCCTCGCCCATGGCTTCGATCTGCTCCCGCTGGTTACCGTGCACGCGTGGCCAGATATCGATCGCCGCGGCCCCGGTCTTTTTTACCTCACCGAGAATCACCTCCAAATCGAGGCAGCCGTACATCGACGACGAGAGGATGTAACGGAGTTGAAAATCGGAAGGCGGCTCTTCACCGCGTGCGCTCCCTCCGAAGCAGAGGGCGGCCACTCCTCCGGCACAGAGACGCTGAAAATCCCTCCTGGTGAGATTCGAACAAGAAAGACCTGTCGCGGGAGTGCTCCGTTCTCTTGGTGAAATCATCGATTGGTTCTCCTCGATATTCTCCATCCCTTGTTTTTATACGATCTCATACCCGGCACGTTGCTCCCGACTGAGCCACTCGTTGGCCTTCTCATCGCCGACGAAGAGCTCTTTCTCGGCATCCCACTGGAGGGGACGTTTCAGCCGAATCGAGAGGTTCAACAGATGGCAGGTCGTAGCGCTGCGGTGCTGGCTTTCATAATCGGAGATCGGCATTTCCCGCGACGCGACGCAGTCGAAGAAGTTGCCCATGTGGTTGACAATGGCATCGAGCTTCCCGACCCGCTCCGGCCGATCGAGGTTGTCGTGCTCGTAGAGCTGAAATGCTTCTCTGGGGAAGGGGTTCTCCTCCAATTCGTCGACGGGCACGCCTTCGAGCGTTCCACGATTGACGAACATCCGGCCCTTTTCTCCTTCGAAGAGCACGCCGGTACGGCCCTCGTTGCCGACGACCAATTCGACGCCGCTGGGATAGCGCACCAATCCCTCATACTTCGGAGGCACGTTGTAGCCGTTCTCCACCTCCGGCAGTTCTCCCTTGGTTTCGACATGCACGGGATATTCATCGATGGCCCACTGGGCGATGTCGATGTCGTGGGCGCCCCAGTCGGTGATCTTCCCGCCGGCGTATTCATACCACCAGCGGAAAGTGTAATGGCATCGCTCCGGTGTATACGGCACCATCGGGGCCTGACCGAGCCAGAGATCCCAGTTCAAATGCCCGGGAGGCCTGCGTGTCTCGAAGGGACCGCCGGTGGGATTGCCTCCCGTGCTGCAAGTCACTTTTTTGAGTTTGCCCAAGCGACCGGCGCGGACCATTTCGACCGCCCGGCGATATCGGGCATCGCTCCGTTGCCAGGAACCGACCTGAATGACGCGCCCCGTTTCCTCGGCGACCTTGCGGAGGATCTTGCCTTCGTCGACGGTGAGGGAAATCGGTTTCTCGACGTAGACATCCTTGCCTGCCCGA
This sequence comes from uncultured Planctomycetaceae bacterium, assembly GCA_964632505.1. Lineage (GTDB taxonomy): Bacteria > Planctomycetota > Planctomycetia > Pirellulales > Thermoguttaceae > CAZWCE01. The sequence continues at coordinate 194,085 of CAZWCE010000002.1, forward strand.
CAGGCATCGACGGCCATTTTCACGTGCCAGTGATCCGGGGCGCCGATCATGACGACGTCGACATTCTTTTGATTCAATAGATCGCGATAGTCCTCGAAAATACGAGGAGTGCTGCCGAACCCCGCCCGGGCTTGCTCCCGCACATGGCGATCGACGTCGGCAATCGCCACGACATCGCCGTGCTCCTGGGCTTTCAGGGTGATCACCGTTCCCTGGTAGCGCATGCCGATCGCCCCGATTCCGAGTCGGTCTTTCTTCGACGGCGCTGCGGCGTTTGCCGTTCCCGCGAAAAGTCGAGGAGACATCACCGCGGCGCCCAGCATCCCTCCGCTTTTGGCCAAGAATTCGCGTCGTTGGTTGTTCACTTTGCAGCCCCTTCCTTTTCTACTTGCTGATTACCGAAAAAAACATTCCTGCTTGAAGGACGAACTATCCTGCTCCGACAGGATGAAACGGAATCGATATCTCATCCCCGCCGGATGTGTTATAATGAAAACCCTCTTCAGACATGAAGTCATTATAGTTGTTATGCATGCGTGGATGCAACGAATCGAGAAATATTTTTTCCGTCTCGCGATGGAGGTCGAAGATGAACAAAAAATCACTTTTTTTCGCTTTTCCGATGGGACTGATCCTCCTCATCATACCTCTTCCAGACGCCGTGGGCGAGGAACTTCCCCAAAACGGCACTCCTTTGCTTTACCGGGAGATCGACGTTCCCGAGGGTCTTCTGACCGACTCCCCCTACGGCCCTTTCGCGGGCGACGTCCGCATCGGCGATTTGACCGGCAACGGAAAGGTCGACTTTCTCGTCTACCGTTCGGCCGAAGACGTCCACGACGGAGGCGGATTGAAACCCTGTTTTCTCGGGGCGTTCGATGAAAAGGGGCAGGTGCTCTGGACCTCAGGGGAAGGGGGAATGCAACCCGCGCGGCCCGGCCCGGTGCTTCTGCACGACATCAACGGTGACGGCGCGACCGAGGTCGTTTGCTTTTTCCATCAAGCCACGATTCCGTGCGACGCCCGAAAAATGGAAGACGTCGTGGTGCAAGTCCGCGAGGGAATCACGGGAAAGGTCCTCTCGCACAACGCGCCCGCGGAGCTTCGAAAGTGTTCTGGAAGCGGGCCGAATTGGGTCCATCAACGACTGTTGGCCGCCGATTTTCGCGGGAAGAAGATTCCCCGCGATTTCGTCGTCAAACTCGGACCGACCATTCTGGCAATGAATGAGCATCTCGAAGTGCTCTGGACTTATGAATGTCCCTGGACCGAATACTCGAAATGTCCCGCCTACATCCCCTCGGTCGGCGACATCGATCGAGACGGAAAAGACGAAGTCAACGGCGGCTACTTTCTACTCGATGATGATGGGGCCGTTCTGTGGGAAAAGCAACTGGGACGTCATATGGATTCGGTGGCGATCGCTCCCTGGGACCAAGGCATCCCTCGGGCGATCTGCTCCGGATTCGGGCAAGTGATCGATCAAAACGGCAAGGTGATTCTGAAGCTCGGTGAGGAACAAGTACCCCACGGCCAGGAGATTCGCGTCGCCCATTTCGACGACACTTCCCCGGGACCGCAAATGATGATCCGCTACAACGGACACACTCCGGAAGTGATGCTGGTCGATGTCGCGGGGGACATCCTGTCTCGTTTCACGCTGAATGAAAGCCCCAACAACACGGGAATGGAAGCGGTCTTCTGGAACGGCCCGGACGGAGAAGCGATCCTCTACAACGGCGGCGTGCTATGGACAGACGGCGGCGAGAAATCGGCCGATCTCCCTCAATTGGGAAAGCCGATCGGCAAGTCTCGGCAGGGCTGGTATCACTGCATTCCGGCGAATGTTTGCGGCGATCGGCGGGAAGAAGTCGTCCTCTACAATCCCTGGGAACCGGTCATTCGCATCTACACGGCCGCCCCCTTGCGAAAAGAACTCTACCAGCGATACCGTCCCGAACCACGGCAGTACAATGCACGATTGATGGATTAAATCGGCCCGGCAAGCGATGCCGTCACCAGCTCACGCCGCTACCGATCGATCCGCTCGCGGATGAGTCCCCAGAGCTCGTCGAGCGATTGCGGAATGACCTTGATCGACCCGATCGAGGCCATGAAATTGGTGTCGCCGTTCCAACGGGGAACGATGTGCCAGTGCAAATGCCCCGGCACGCCGGCGCCGGCAGCCCGCCCGAGATTCAGCCCAACATTCATTCCGTCCGGATACATCAACTCCTGGAGGACATCGATCCAATCGTTGATCTGCTCGGTCAATTCCGCGCGCACCTCGGGAGTCAACTCGTTGAGCTTTGCGCGATGGCTCTTCGGGGCGATGAGCAGGTGTCCATTGTTGTAGGGATACTTGTTCATGATGGTGATTGTGTTCTCGGTCCGTCTCACCACAAGACGTCGTCGATCTTCTGGGTCGGCGACCGCTTGGCAGATGAAACACTCCGGATCGCCATCCGGCGCGACCTCGATTTCCGGAAGAGGGGGAGAGTGCTCCGTATCTTGATCCCCCCGAATGAAGCTCATGCGCCATGGTGCCCAAATATTCTCCATCGACCCCATCGATTCACGATCCTTTCTCTCTATGCACATTCCCCGAACAAAAACTTCATCGCGGAAGGAACGACTTTCCGGGGATCGCATCGCGCCCCACACCTTCCCACATTGAGGGCGCTACTCTCCCATCACATTCACCACCAGGGTCCGCCTACGGGGTTTGATATCGCATTCCAAGTGGAAAATCTGTTGCCACGTTCCCAAAAGAAGGCTTCCCCTTCCCACCGGCACGGTCAGCGAAGGCCCCAGGAGTGTCGCTTGGAGATGGGAATGCCCATTGCCATCGTGCCAGGTCTGCTCGTGACCGTATGCCCGACTGGGGGGGATGAGACGATCGAGCATCTCGGGAACATCCCGCTCCAGTCCCGGTTCGTACTCCACCATGCCGACGGAACCCGTACTCCCGATGTTGAACACCTGTACCGAACCGGTCTGAATGCCCGACTCCTCGACAATCGATGCTATTTGATCCGTTATATTATGCATGTGCTGATGCCCATGCGTTTCGACTTGGATTTCTTGCTGATAAACCGCCACGTGTGACCTCGATTGTTGACGTTCCATCTTCTTTCCATCCGCGGAGGACCAACCACAGGGGGGATAACGATCATGCCCGACTCTCTCTTTCGGGGGGCTTGGCGACCTAAGCGGAACTCTTAATTGGAAACATGTTACCGCAAAAATCCTTGAAATAGAAGTTGATCCCCCAAAAAAGAAAAAAATCGGAAGAAAAGAAAAACCATGATCGGGGGGTTTTCGTTCTATTTGTTAGGTCGCTCCCTCAAACGGGGCCAAATCTGCTATATTTGATGTGAAGCGACACCCTCTCTTTCGCGTCGGTTCGCAAAAATCGGGCGTTTTCCACTCGTACGTTTCCGTGAAATAGGATCCATCTCATGACTGGTTCTTTCCGTCTCCGAACCCCGGCATGTATTTTATTGATCACTACGATGAGCGTTTTCGCTCTGTCTTCCCTTGCCCTTTCTCAAGAGGCCAACCCCGAGGAGCCGCCGCCGACCGCTTCGCCCGAAGCTTCCTCCCCGCAGGAAGATACGCCGACCGAAACTGCCGAGCGCGAGGAAAACGAGCCTTCTCCTCCTTCGCCGGTGGAAGAGGAAAAAGATGCGTCCAAGGAAAAGGATTCTTTCCGGGAACAGACCATCTACATCCCGTATGAAGATCTCCGCAAAACGTTCGAAAAGGAGGATCGCGGTGTGTTTCTGCCGTATCCTCAGTTCCGCAAACTGTGGGACGCCGCCCGGGCGACCGAGGTCACTCCCCCGCCGGACACCCCTCCCGTGGGGGCGATGATCACCGAAACGGAAAATGTAGCGACCGTTTCCGAAGACATTGTCCAAGTCCGGGCAAAGGTGAATATCGAACTGCTCACCGACGGTTGGCATGAGATTCCTTTGTGGTTGAGCGACGCCGCGGTGACAAGCGCGACGATCGATGGTCAGCCGGCTCGGTTGCTCGGCGGCGTGGGACAGGGCTATCGACTATTGATCGAAAAAAAAACCTCGGAGAACCAACGGATTCTGCTGGAAATCGAGTACGCCAAGTCGATCGAGCGAGCCCCGGGCCGGAATCACGTCTCATTCGAGGCACCACGAGCGCCGGTGAGTCGCTGGAAAGTGATCATCCCCGAGGAAGGGGTGAACGTCGACTTCTTTCCTCTGATCGCCGCCACCGAAGCCCAATCCGCGGAAAACGAGGAGGATCCCCCGAGTGATGTCGAAGGAGAGGAAAACGCCCCCGCCGAGGACGCCCCTTCGGACGGCCAAACGGTGGTCATGGCGTTCGTGGGCTCGGCACCGACGGTCCGCATCGGCTGGACTCCCAAGTCGGAAGGAGCGACCGGCATGGAAGCCCTCGCATCGCTTCGCCTGGAACAGCGCGTGCAACTCGAGGAAGGGGTCTTGCGAACCCAGGCGAATTTGCAATACACGATCAGCCGTTCGGAAATCGCGCGACTCGCGGTGGAGGTCCCCGAGGACCAGAAGGTGGTCGGGGTGTTCGACCCGAACGTGCGTCAATGGTCGGTCGACCGGGGCGAGGGGCATCAGACGATCAACATCGAACTGTTCGAACCGAGCAAGAAAAACCAGACGTTGATGGTCGAAATGGAAAAATTCCTGGGAAAGGAATCCGATCCGACATCGGAAGAAGCACCCTCAGAGCCTTCCTCCTTGAAGGGAGGTCCTCCGTCGAACATCTCCATCCCGCAAATTCGAGGGCTCGGCGTGGCGCGACAGCAGGGCGTTCTGGTACTCCAAGTCGCCGAGGAGCTGGCGGCGGAAACCACGCGGACCTCGGGGCTGCTGCAACTCGATCGCGAAGATCTACCCGACTCATTGAAAAACCAGAACTGGAATTTCGTTTATCGATTCGCTTCGGCCGCCTACCAACTCGAAGTCGCGATAGAAAAGGTCCGGCCCCGCATCCACACCGAAAGCCAGGTCAAGTTCACGCTTTCACCGCTATATATGCGGCTCGACATGATGGCCACTTACCACATCGAACGGGCGGGGGTCTTCCAAGTCTCCTGCCTGGTCCCGGCGGACTACGCCTTGCTGAGCGTTTCCGGCTACACCGCGGAAAACGTCAAACCGATGCAGATCGAATCGCATCATCTCGATCCGGTTCAGACGACGTCCGACGACCGGAACGACGCACCGAAGATGCGGAAGCTGACGATCAATCTCTCCCGCAAGGCGATCGGAACGTGTGGACTTCAATTGCGGCTCCATAAGAGGTTGAGAGAACCGGACTTGCTTTCCCCCACCGGCAGCGCCGTTTCGCTCGATTTGACCGCTCCGCGAGTCGATCCCGAATCGGTACAGCGTCGAGAGGGCAATCTGCTGATACTCGCCGAGGACTGCTTCCGGGTGAATCCCACGCAAATCGAAGGCCTCCGGGCGGTGCCGCGGGAACAGCTCCCCGAGACACTTCGGGTACAACAATGGAACGGCACCCTCTTGAGTTATGCGTTCGGCCAGGAACCGCTTTCGCCGGCCATCTCGGTCCAAAGACGGCAGCCACACGTGACCCTCCGTCAATTGCTGCACGTACAGATCGAGGACGGCGTGGTCCAGTACGAGGACCGGATTCATTACGATATTCTCTACAGCGGCATCAAGACGCTTCGTATCGACGTGCCCGAATCGATCTCCGGGAAACTCCGCAACAAGACGCAAAACCAAAAGCAGAAAATTCGAGACACCATCCTCGATCCCCAGCCGGACGACGTCCCCGAGGGATACGTCGCCTGGGGATTTTCCGGAGAGACCGAACTCCAAGGAGCCGGACGGATCGATCTGGTCTGGGAGGAGGAGCTCACCCAGCTCCAAGTCGGTCGAAGCGTGAACCTCCAAATTCCCCGCCTGATTCCGCGCGACTGCGACCGAAGTTGGGGTCAGATCGTCCTCTCGAAAGTGGAAACGATCGACCTGTATGAATCGGAAACCATGGAAGGCGTCCGCCCGATCGATCCCCAACACGACATCGCCGGAGGCGATACCTTTGACGATGCCGCCCGCGCGTTCGAATTTCACGACGATTGGAAACTGGCGGTGGTCGCGACCCGATACCAACTCGAGGAAGTCAAACGAACCAGCATCGAACGGGCCCTTTTGCAAGCGGTCGTCACGCGGGCGGAGACGATTTCCGTTCAAGCCCTCTACCGCATTCGCAGTGTCCGCCAGCGTTTGATCCTCGAGATGCCCGAGGGCGCCGAATTCCAGACCGAACCGAAGATCAACGGGCTCGATGTTCCGCTGGAATCGGAACCGTCCGACGGCAAGGCCCGTTATCTGATCCCGCTGACGCAAACCGAGCCCGACACCCCGTTGTTGCTCGAATTGCGTTATCATCAACCGACCGAGCGCGGGACGATCGGCTACCCGACGTTCCCCCTCGAGCCGGCAATCCAACAGGTATTCATGGCTGTTTATCTTCCCGAAGAGAGGGCATTGCTTCATTTCGGGGGTCCGTGGTCCCGGCACTTCCAGCAATGGTTGCGTGGAAGCGAGCTTGCGGTCGAGAACGACCCGACCGTCGACGATCGCCTCCATTGGGTCACCGAACTCCCCGACCAGCAGGCGAGAGGCTTTGTGACCGATTTCCCCGTCGACGGCCGCCCCTACCTTTTCTCTTCGCTACAGCCCGGAAGTACGAAGAACGATAGAATCCGCCTCTGGACAACGCCGCTCAAGTGGTATAGCGCCGGAGTCTTCATCTTCCTGCTTCTTTTCGGGGTGATTTTGATACGCGCCTCCTGCGGGAAGAAGATCATCGCCACGGTTCTGGTGGTCCTGGTGATATTATTGGTTTCTCTCTTTTTGCCGACGGCCGTTTCACTCGGCCTGGGAACGAACGGTTTCCTTCTCGGGCTCGCGGCGATCGCCATCCTCTGGTTCGCCCACTTTGCTTTCTGGAAGTTCCCGAGAATGTGGAAGGAGCATCGTCGACATCGTTCGGTCCGACAGACCAACTCGCCGTTCGCCGGAGAGGAGGGGGATGAAGTCGTCCAGGCCCACAAGGAAGAATCACCTGAAGGCTCTTCGGATTCGGAACCCGAACCGCCATCGGAACCCCCTCAGACGGAAAACGGGAACGATGAGAAAGAAGGAGAGAACTCATGACGCGCAAAACAGCCTTTTCACTTCAGGCGATCTTCTTTCGATTCACGTCCTGTTGGGCCATCCTCGCCTTCCTGCCCGTCGGTCTCGTTGGCGAGGCGGCGGAGTCCGACGCGAACGAAAAACCGGTCCGCGAGATCTATGTTCCCGCCGAGGATTTCGACGCCCTCCTGGAAAACCAACCAAACCGGGTATTGCTCGAGCGCGAAGAGTACGAAGACCTCTTGGCGAAGGCCGAGAAGGATCCGGCTTCACCCGCACCGGTGGATGCCGCGTTGCTTTCTTCGGAATATCGAATGACCGTCGCCGGGCAGCGCGCGATGATCGAAGCGGATCTCATTTTGGAAGTCGTCGAAGACTCATGGGCGACGCTTCCGCTGACGTTTTCGCACGTGGCGATTCAGGATGCCCGACTCGACGGCGACCGGGCCCTTTTGTGGCGGGAGAAGACCATCCCGTCCCCCCCCACCCCACATCAGCAGCAGGCCCCCGAGCCGCCATCGCAAGGGGAGGCATCTCCCGAAAAGGAGTACACTCTTTTCCTCCGCGGTAAGGGGCGGCATCGATTGAAGCTGAAGTTGATCGCCCCTCTGCAAACCGGAACGGCCCGGCAGGAACTCGCCTTCCGGCTGCCCTCGGCCGGCCAATCCCGGATGCGTCTGACCATGCCCGGCGACGTGGAAATGAAAAGCGGCGCTTCGGTCATCCGTCGGGAAGTCGTGAACGAAGGGGATCGGACGCAAACCCGCTTCGACCTGATTCCGCCCTCCGGAGCGGCCCGATTGGTGATGACGCTCAACAGCCACCGCAAACGGGAGCAGAAGACCGTTCTGGCGCGGAGCGTCCAGATCGATGAAGTGACCAGCACTTACGAACGTCTTCACGTGACGCTTTCTTTGGAAGTCCTTCATCAGGCGATCGACCGGTTTCGAGTCGCCGTACCGAAGGACTTCGAAGTGACCGAAGTCCACCATCCCCAACTCTCGCACTGGCGGGTGAGTGAGCAAACATCCTCCGATGCGTCGGAGAACGACGCCTCTACCGCGGAAGCCGAATCTTCTCCCGCGAAGGTGCTCGAGATTCATTTCCGCGAAGCGGTCAGCGACCAGGTATTGCTGAAAATATCGGCGGTGAAGGACTTTCTCTCACGGCAAGACCGTGGCGACGGGGCCCTGGCCGAGGAACTCGAAACGTGGGAATTTCCTTCACTCGTCCCGCTGGATGTCTCCGGCAACGCACTGGTGACGGGTTTGCTTCTCGATGAACGCCTCCGGATGGCTCAGGTGGAAGCGGTCGACCTGATCCCCATCGACGTGGAAGTGCTCGCATCCGCCATCCCGGAGAGTGTTTTTCAAGTCGCACCCGGCGCTCCGACCTTGAACGTGACGGCTGCCTGGTACGCCCCCGGCGACGACTTCCGGGTCGGCGCGGAATTTCAACGTCCGAAGGCGAAAATGGAAGTGACGACCAACCTCGTCCTGGAGCTGACCGAACAGGCCCAGAAAGCCCAAGGGGTGTTTGTGATCCGTCCTGCCGTGGAAAAGGTCTTCGCGTTCGACTTCCTGGTGCCGGAACATTGGATGGTCACGAAGATCACCAACGAAGAAGACCTTCCCCTCTCGTATCAATTTTATCCCGCCGGTTCCGAACAGAAAGCCTCGGGGATTGGCGGACGGATGCACGTCCGTCTTCCCCAAGGCGTCGAAACGGAGCAGTCCTTCCGGCTTCTCTTCGAGGCGGTCGGTTCCACACCGGGATGGCTGACCGACTGGAAGCAAACCTCCTTCCCACTACCGGCCTTCACCGCCGTGTCGGCCACCCGGGATACCGGAGCGGTCGCGGTGGTCGGGTCGGAGGATTTCGTCCTCTCGGCCGAAGATGTGGTTCGCCTGACCCCGATGGGAGAATCGGAGAAACGTGAATATCTCTCCGGCATCACCACCGATTTGGCCTTTCGTTATCAAGGCGGGAACTACCGCGCCACGCTCCTGGTCGAGAGAACGCGCCCCCGCATCACCGCCCGGGTCTTCTCTTTCTACCAGATCCAGCCCTCGGCGCTCGAAGTGCGCTACGAGATTCTGTACACCATCGAAGAAGCAAGCACCCGACACCTGGCATTCGAGCTGCCCGCGGATACCCCGACGTCGATGACCATGACCGGACTTTCCGGGACCCGCATCAAGGAATACTACTCCAACGAAGTCGAAACGGAGTCGGGAAGCAAACGTCGCTGGGAAGTCCTCCTCGCCGACCGCGCCCGCGATCAACAGCATTTGGCGGTGGAGTTCCAGCTTCCGGTGTCCGAAGTCCGCATCGATCGGCCGGTTACCCTTGCCCTTCCTCCGATCGTCGCCGATGGGGTGGCCTGGCAATCGGGACTCGCCTCGGTGGAAGGACACAAGGAACTCGACGTCCGCGTTCACGCCTCGGAAAATCTCCGCCCGGTTGATGTCGGCGAGTTGGCGATGGCCCAATACCTTCCCGGCCGGCGGCTCTTGGGGGTCTACAGCATCCTGCATAAAGGAGATCCGCTCTCGGTGACGATCACCCGCAATCCGGGATATCCTCTCTATCCGACGATCGTGCAGTCGGCCGACATCGAGGCACAACTTTCCAACGACGGCAAAGCCCTCTTCCACTCCGTCTTCCGACTCCGTAGCCGCGCGACATTCCTGAAAGTCTTTCTACTGAACGGGGCGCGACTCTGGTCGGCCGAACTCGACGGGAAACCGCTCAAACCGCAAAGAGACGAGAACAGCCTCTTGATCGACATCCCTTCCGGCCAACCTTCCGAACTGCGCGAACTCTCCTTGGTGTACGCCAGTGAGGCAAAACACACTTCCAACAGCCGAATGCTGTACCTGCCGCATTTGGCGATCCCCTCACGGCCTTCGAACGAATCACTCCAGGCCCGGAAGCTTTCCGAGGGAGGCGACTGGATCCCGGTGCCCATCGGAGAAACGACGTGGCGAATCATTCCCCCACCGGGACACCGGATCCTCCACGCGGGGACCGATCACGGCAGCCTCGACATCGGTCGTCCCCCTTTGGCGATCATCGAGGCCGGCAAAGCAGCGGCCGTGTTGCTTCTCCCTCCCTGGGGCTTGGCTCCGGGTCCGGATGCCGTGACCGATGACGTCGGTTCTCAACCGGCCCCACCACAAAGCGCTCTGCACGATGGCGAATCCGCCGTGGGAGAGCCTCCCGTCACGGAAGCTCCGATGGGGGGTGAATCGCCTCCTATGCGGAGCGACGTAGAATTGAAGGAAGCTCTGGAAGAAGTAGACTCCGCGAGCATTCCCTTTGAAGGTCATGACCCCATGGCATTCACGCGGGATTTAGAGGACTTGAAACGGCGAGAGTTGAAAGACGCAGATAAGGCGAAGGCTGAAAAAGAAGATGCCACCGAGATCTCGGGCATGCGACCAACTCAACCATCCTCTCTCGGCGACCAACGGCGATCTTCGCAAAGGGCGGCCGATCCGGTACGAGGCAAGCGGCTCGATTCGGTCGCCAACGTCGGCATCGAAATGCAATCTTATCCTCATCAGGCCGAAGAGGGACCCGATCCCGCCGTGGAAGTGCGGCTGATCGGAAGCAACGATTTCCTCAACGTCATGGTCGAAGAGAAACAACAGATCAACTCGTTGATGTGGAGCATTTTCTCCGCCACGGTTCTGATCGGCCTCCTCTTGGGGAGTCGTTCTGGAAAGGTTCGGTTTTTTTTCGTGTTGACGATTCTGGTCCTGGGAACACTCCTGCCGCTGATTCCCACTCTCGATCATTTCGTCCACCATTTCAACATGGGCGTCTATGGAGCCCTGGTTCTCATTCCGGTCTACTTTCTCCTTTGGGTTTTTCGTTGTTTCCGCCGCGCGCAGCGACCTCCTTCCGCCTCAACCCAGCATCCTTCGTTCGCGCAAACGACGGGCACGCTCCTGCTCGCCGTGGCGACGGCATCGCTCTTCACCTCCGCAACGGCTCTGGGACAATCCTCTCAGCCGAGGCCGGTGGAACCGGACGAAATGCAGCGGATCTTGGTCGAGTGGGTCAATGAAAAACTCTCGCCCCTTTCAGTGCCCCAGGAGGCCATTCTCATTCCGTATGATTTTGGGGAAAACGAAACCGTTGCGGCAGATCCGAAGCAGCCGAAACAGAAGATCCTCGTCCCCTATGACAGGTACGTGGAACTATGGAATCTGACTCATCCCGACGACAAGCTCGAAACCGATCAGCCGACTCCGGTTCCGTACGCCCTGGGCGGCGCCGCCTACGAAGGCACGCTTGCCATCGAGGATTCCCTGCATCTGGAGGGGACCATCGCCGTGGAGCTCCTTCGCGACCGAAAGCAACTGGTGCCGATTCGCATCGAAGGCGGCGTGCTCACCGGCGCGAAACTCGACGGAAAACCGGCCGAAATGAGCGTCGCCGAGATGGCGACTCCTGTGCCTCGGGGCAACGGGATGAATCGCGGTCCGAACGCCCCTCCGGCTCCGCAAGCCCAGCCGCAAGCGTCCGCACCGGTTCGACAAATGGAACAGCAAGCCGCTTTGCCGAACCCGTCCGATCAGGAAGCCACACTCTATCTGCTCGCCGTCGAGGGCAAGGGCCGACATGTGCTCGATCTTTCCCTCCGCATGCATGTGGAACGACAGGGGGGGTGGCGGATCGTTTCCGGACGTCTCCCGCAAGCTCCGGCCACCTCGGTGAAGTTGGTCGCGCCGGAAGAGAATCTCGAATTCCGTGCCGAGAACAACCTGGATCCCCTCAAATGGACCAGCGAGCAAGCCGGTCGGTCGCTGGAAACGGTACCGGGCGAAGAGGGCGGCATTCGCTGGCAATGGCGTCCCCGGGTGAGCGAGGGCGAAGTCGACCGAAGCCTCACGGTGCAATCGGAAGTCTTCTTCGATGTCCAGGAAGATGGTCTGGCGGTCGATTGGGACCTCGATTTGAATTTCCGGGGCGGACGCTACGATCAGTTCCGGCTGCGGTTGCCCGAGGATTATCTCGTCGCTTCGATTGAAGGGGCGAACGTCCGCGGCTGGGAAACGGTCGAACAAAGCGATTCCGAGGCGAGAGGCGTCCTGGTCGATGTGGAGCTTCTTCAACCCTCCACCTCCGGAGAATCGTTCACCGTAAGTTTGTGGAAAACACGACGCATCGACACAGGCGATCGGGCGAAGGTTGCCGTGCCGGTCGTCTCGGTCGTCGAGGCGGCGATCCACCGGGGTAGAATCACGATCCGACACAGTCCGCTGCTGACAGTGCAAACGATCCGAACCGCGGGGGTTTCGAGGACCGAACGAAACGACTCGGAAAGCCCGAGCGATCGCTCGACGCAACAAGTGACCCAGAGCCCGCTCGGGGTCAGCGCCGTGCAGGGATACCTCTTCCACTCCGAAGGTTATGGTTTGGAATTGGAAGTCTCCACGATTCCGGTCCGGCAGAATGCCCGCCTCGAAAGTGTGATGAAGATCTCCGAATTCGAGCGACGCCTCGAAACGCGTTTACTGTTGGATGTACATCATCGGCCGATCTTTCAGCTCGAGATCTTCCTTCCCGAGGGTTTCCACTTGGATCGATTGTCCGCCCCCGGCGATTATCAATGGGCCATCACCGAACACGAGGATCGGCGACTCTTGACGATTTATCTGGCCAATGGCCAAATCGGCCGGGTCCCGATTCTCATGGAAGGCAAACTCGACCAGGGAAAACCGGAGAATCCCATTCCCCTTCCGTCCTTCGAGATGCCCACGCTTGAGAAAGACGTCTTTCTCTCGCAGGAGATCGCCGTCCAGGTCGATCCGGCGTTCGAGGTCTCCGCGCGGAATCTCGAAAATTGCCGAACCATTCTCTTGGAACGCCTTCACTGGCTGAAACCCTCGCAACGATCCCTCACCCGATTCGGCATCGAATCTACTTCCCGCGAGTTTGAAGGAGTGCTTTCCCTCTCCACGCGAAAGGCTGAAGTCCGGAGCGATACCATCACCAATGTTCGCCTCACTCGCCGGGCCGTGGAGGAAACGATCCTGATCGATTTCACCATCACGCGGGCAGGCATTCAAGAGGTGGAATTCCTCCTGCCGCCTTGGATGGCCGATAGCCTGATCGAGGCGCCGCTGCTGAAGCACAAAACGGTCACTCCGGTGGATGCGGACGATCCTCAATCGCCTCTCGAGGTGCGTCTGGAGCTCCAGGATGAAGTGATGAACCAGCTCCGCGTGTTGGTGCGTCACGATCGACTTCTGATTCCTGAACGGGAATACCGGGCCAGCGTGCCGACGGTGAAAACCGGCTCGGTGATCCGTCAGTACATCGTCTTCGAGAACGCCGGGGGACGCGATGAAATGATCATCGATCCCGATTCCCTCGGCGACGTCGAAGCCCTCCAACGCCAACAGAACGCCTGGAGCCGCATCGCCTCGCTCCTGGGGACCGGTGCCAACGAAGTCTATCTGGTGAAAGATCAAGCGAAGCAACCGGAATTGCGTTTCAGGACGCACCAGCGAAAAGCGATCGAAATGGCGGGAGCCCGGATCGGCCTCGCCGAAACCCGATTGGTCATGGATCACAACGGCGCCTGGAGGGCGGAGCAGATCTATCGGATCGACAACAAAACGGAACAGAATCTGGAAATCATCCTTCCCGAACACGGCGGGGAACAGCAACCGGTCCGACTGTGGACGGCCCAGCTTCTCACCGCCCAAGAATGGGAATTGCGCCGACAGGGCCGGTCGATCACCGGTCGTCCGGTGAAGCCGAGCATCGTCCCGGTCGATGACTCCAAGAGCGATTCATCCCATGCCGACGAGCCGAAGCCTCAGGAAGAATACGAGCGGAAACGTCGCGAGGCGATGGAGGATCATCGGCTGGTGCTCATCCCGCTGTTGAAGACCGAAGTGGGGGATCTCGATTACATCGTCCGCTTGGTCTACGGCGGCAAGGGCGTTCCGTTGCGATCCCTCGGAAAAATCGAGTTTCCCTTTCTGGAAACACTCAATATTCCGGTCGAATCGTCCGTGGTGAAACTCCAGCTTCCCGAAGATTTCGATTTTTCCTTCGACGGAACCATGCGACTGGTCGACCGGAACGAGGCTTCGGATCTGCGGACCGCCTACTCCAAAAAAACCTCTCAAAGACTGGTCCAGACACTGCGCACCGGGACCGCGTTCGAAAAAGCCAGGGCACTGAACAGCCTGAATATCTTCAACTCGATTCTTTCCTCCAAACGTTCCACCGGCCAAGCCCTCAGAAAATTCGGTTCCTCAGTGAGCAATCTGGGAGAATCGGAGGTTTCCCTTCCGGAATCGGAAGAACTCGCGGCATTGGAAGACGTGCCCGTAAGCCCCCCACCCGCGATTGAGAACGAATCGAGAATCATCTCCGAGTACCGGCGCCAGTCGAATGCCCGCTCTCGGAACGTCGCGGTCCAGACGGAAGGCAATTTCGATTTAGGACAAGTACAGCAGGCCGCCGAAAGGGTCAAATCGAAGAAAAGCCAATTCGATTCGAAATGGTTCATGTCGAAACAGCTCGCCAACAGCGAAACCGTCATGCCTGAAAAATCCGATAAATATGGTCACTTTCTGCAAAGCGGAAGAAATCGAGCGACCGAGGCCGACATGGCCCTTTCGGTGGAAACATCGGACGAGGAGAAAGCCCAAATCCAAAAGAAGGAAGCCAGGGTGCAAAGCCTGGCCCGGAAAAGCAAGCTCAATAAGCCCGGTGCCGACAAGCAAGTGACCGACGAACTCTTTCTCGGAAAGGTGGCCGAAGGACAGCAGCAACAAAGGGGGTTGAAGCAACAGACTTCGAAAACGTCTCGGTCTCGAGGAGAATCGGCAGTGCAGCTTTATCAGCAGAAGCATCTCATGCGGAACGCCCTGATCCCCCAAAGTAGACCGACAGAAGCACCCGCCGATCGGGAAGCTCGGGTCGAACAGGAAGGAGCCGGAAAGGCCGTCCGACAAAACGAAAATGCCCCCTCGGAGCCGTCCTTTCCACCGAGCGGGAACATGGGGATGGCCGCCCGAAGCGATATTTCCGATGACGACGCTTCCGACATCGATGGAGACTTTCTCCGAACCAAGGTCTACGACCTGCCGACTCACTTCGCCAGTCTCGATGCCGATATTCCCGACGCGGGAAAGACATATCTGCTGACCTCCCCCCAAGGGAAAGTGGAGATCGAGGCGATCGGCTGGTCGCGCGATACGCTTGCCCGGCTCACCATCGCGCTGTCGGTCGTCTTGCTGGTGGTTCTTCTTTTGCTTGCCCTTCACTTTGTCAGGAGATGGAAATGCTCCCCATCTTGCCGGCGATTCCGGAATAAGCCGACCGCGTTCGTCCTGGTGATCCTCGGGATCGTGGCCATGGGAGTCTGCTCGTTCGGGGTGGGCCTGCTCCTGGTCGTGGCCGGGCTCGCACTGACAGCCGCCGTTTATGACAGAAAATCCAGCGAAAATTAATTTTCTTTGCTCCGCCATTGGCAATCGCTTTTCGTTTGCGTTATCATGGTAGAAACGTTTAAGATACGCTAGGATTGCGTTTCCTCTTGATTCGGTTCCGCAACCGATCGACAGGCGCCTCGGCACACGCCCCTGCGAGCCGAGCGGAGCGTTTCCTTTCCCGGAGGCCGGTTCCCTTTGCGCCCGTTCCATTGGGAGAATCCATACTTTCGTCAACAGCGTGCGATGCGCGGCGAAAACCACCTTTTTTGGTCTTTGTCTGACTTATCGTTGCAACGAGTTTCCCCACCATGGAAACTCTCATGGTGATTGGCTCGACGGCAGGCGTTTCGTTGGCAACCAACATTTTTTTTCTAGCATGAGGAATGATCAATGAGCAAGATTACACGACGTCGTTTTCTGGAAGACTCCATGTTTGCCGCAGCGGCCGCCGGCGCGGCGACGGCGGGCATTCACGCCATGAACGAACCCCGCCAGGCGAAGGCGGCGGTCAGCGCGAACGACAAGCTGGGCGTTTGCGTGGTCGGCATCGGTGGTCGCGGCTGGGGTTCCCACTGCAAAGAGTGGATGAACAACCCGAAGACCGAAATTCTGTACATTTGCGATCCCGATTCCACCCGCGAATCGAAATGCGACCAGATCGCCGAAAAGCAAGGCGGCAAGAAGCCGAAATTCATCAAAGATATGCGTGAAGCGTTCGACGACCCGGCGGTCGACATCGTCAGCAACGCCGCTTCCAACCATGCCCATGCTCTTTGCGGCGTCTGGGCGATGCAGGCCGGCAAAGACTGCTATCTTGAAAAGCCGATCTCTCACAACGTCCATGAAGGCAAGGCGCTGGTCGCCGCCGCGAAGAAGTACAACCGAATGTGCCAGGTCGGAACGCAGTGCCGCTCGAATCCCTCGAACATCAATGCGAACAAGTTCATCATGGAGGGCGGTCTCGGTGAAGTGAAATTCGCCCGCGGCCTCTGCTACAAACGCCGCAAGTCGATCGGCCCGCTGGGCGTGTACGAAGTTCCGGAAACGGTCGACTACGACATCTGGAGCGGCCCGGCGCCCATCAAACCGCTGACCCGCCCGCGTTTCCATTACGACTGGCACTGGCAACGCCTCTACGGCAACGGCGATATGGGGAATCAAGGACCTCACCAAACCGACATCGCCCGCTGGCACCTGGGAATCGAACGCTTTCCCAACTCGGTCATCACCTACGGCGGACGTCTCGGCTACGACGTCCAAACCGGCGATCCCGACTTCGTCGAAGCGGGCAACACCGCCAACACCGAAGTGTCCATCTTCGATTACGGCGACAAGTGCATGGTCTTCGAGACCCGCGGTCTGGAAACTCCCGCGCTGCGCGGCGCCCACATCGGCGTGATCGTCTACGGAAGCGAGGGTTATCTGGTCCAATCGAGTTACAGCTACTCGGCGGCGTTCGACCTCGACGGCAACAAATTCAAAGAGTTCAAGGGTGGCAGCAACCACTTCAGCAACTTCCTCGACGCCGTCGAAGCCCGCGATTCGAGCATCCTGAACTCCGACGCCCGATGCGGTCACCTCTCTGCCGGTTTGGCCCACATCGGCAACATCTCCTACTATCTCGGCGAAGACAACAAGGTCTCGCCCGAGGAGGCAAAGGAAGTCCTCAAGGATGTCAAGAGCGAAGACGACAACGTCGAGACGCTCGAACGAACCGTCGAACACCTGAAAGATAACGGCGTCGACCTCGAGAAAACGCCCATTTCCCTCGGGCCGCTTCTGAAGTTCGATCCCGAGACCGAGACCTTCATCGATCACGATGAGGCCAACGCGATGCTGACGCGCGACTATCGCGCCCCCTATGTCGTCCCGAAGCCGGACGACGTCTGAATCGGCGAGTGACTCGCTCGAATCCTTGACTTATTCATGTTCGCAAAAATAGTGGCCCCTCGATTCATGCTGTGATGTCCGTAGGGTCGGGCTCTCGCTGTTCGCCCTGGGATCACTCTATATATGCGACACTCAATAGAACAACCACGTCGGAAGCATGGGGCTTTCGGCGTGGTTTTCTTGATATCGCGTTGCTTTTTTCCTGGAACCGACGACAATCGACCCTCGTTTTTTTCACACCCGATCAAGAGGATCCGAACCGATGCAATCTTCCCCGACAAGACGTGATTTCCTGAAAACCTCCCTCGGAACCACGCTCGCCGCGGCACTGGCCTCCGGTGATCTTTCGAAGAATCTTTTTGCAAAGGAAGGGGACCTCCCCCCGATCCGACAAATCACTCGGGGACCGAAATACCACTGGTTCGGCTATTACGACAAGCTTCAGTTCGACCCGACGTGCCGATATGTGCTCGGCATGGAAGTCGATTTCGAGGGACGAAGTCCGACAGCCGACGATGTGATCCGCATCGGCATGATCGACCTGGAGGAAGACGATCGCTGGATCGAACTGGGGACTTCCAGCGCGTGGGGATGGCAACAGGGATGCATGCTCCAGTGGCTGCCGGGCTCGGAATCGGAAATCATTTGGAACGATCGCGCCGACGATCATTACGTTTCACACATCCTGGATGTCCACACACGGAAGAAACGCACGATCGATTGGCCTATCTACGCGGTCAGCCCCTGCGGTACCTGGGCCGTCACGGCCGATTTCCGCCGCATCAACGACATGCGTCCCGGTTACGGATACGCCGGATTGCCTGATCCCGCGGCCGATCAACTCGCCCCCGAAGACACCGGCATCTTCCGGGTCGATCTGAAAACCGGCAAGTCCGAGTTGGTCGTCTCTCTCGCCGAAGCGGCTGCGGTCCCTTTCGAGAGCTACGATCTGACGGGAGCGAAACACTACTTCAACCACTTGCTGGTCAGCCCCGACGGCAAACGCTTCGAATTCCTGCACCGATGGAGAATGGAAGGACTGCGCAGCTTCGGCACGCGCATGTTCACCTGTGCCGCCGACGGCAGCGACCGCCGGGTGATCGATCCCAGCGGGTACACCTCCCACTTCATCTGGCGCGATCCCGACCACATTTTGGCCTGGACCCGACCGAAAGGGAAGGAAAGCGGTTTCTGGCTCTTCGAAGACAAAGTCGACGGAACGGTCGAACAGATCGGCAAGGGCATCATGACCCGTAACGGTCATTGCACCTACCTGCCGGGAAACGAGTGGATTCTCAACGACACCTATCCCGACAGAGAGCGGCTGCAGCACCCCTATCTCTATCACGTGCCCACCAAGAAAGTGCATCCGCTCGGACATTTCCATCTCCCGAAGGAATACTCCGGCGAGTGGCGGTGCGATACCCATCCTCGGTACAGCCCCGACGGCAAATCGGTCACGATCGACTCGCCGCATACCGGTCAGGGACGCCAGATCTTTCTGATCGACATCTCCGGAATCGTTGGGGAATAGAAATCCGATGGATCAATGAGCAAGGGCCATCAACGCGACGTTTCCTCCGGCAAAACCGGAAAATGGGCCGACACTTCCTCCGGTAAGGACTCGTCGTCGAGATCGCCGATCCAAGCGGCATCGGCGAAGGAATCGCCCAACTCGATCGCGTAGAACGCGCCGGCCGCTTCGACCAGCACCGTTTTTTCGTCGATGCGACGCACCCGACAGTCCACGACTCCGACCCGGAATCGTTCTCCCTCGCTAAGTTTCAGCTTGCGTCCCTCGGTTCGCAAGTCGATCCAGACCTGCGGACGATCGTTGATCCAGACAATGCCTGAAATGTAAGAGTAGGGACTGGGGTCAAAAGGGGCCGGGTCAGCCGGGGGCGGGATGTCCGGGGCAGGGGGGCGATACGCCG
Source organism: uncultured Planctomycetaceae bacterium (assembly GCA_964632505.1). Taxonomy (GTDB): domain Bacteria; phylum Planctomycetota; class Planctomycetia; order Pirellulales; family Thermoguttaceae; genus CAZWCE01. Next base: position 213,564 of record CAZWCE010000002.1, read on the forward strand.
AGAATATCGCCCGATCGGCGATGTTCCGCGACAATCGCTCTTGAATCGCCTCCGCTGAAGAGCCGATCGGTTCCATCGCCAATTTCTGCGATGATTCGGCCTGGGAAAGCCCGACCGCTTCGACCGTGACGGTGACGTCCATCCGTCGCGATTCCTCCACCGGCTTGAGCGAAAGAGTTCGGATCAGATGGAGATGCCGCACGGAATAAAAGGCGGCTAGAAATCGAGAAAGTTCCTCCAGACTCGCTTCTCCTCGAACCGTGAAGGTAAAATTCTCGAAGGCGTCCTGGACTGATCGCGTCGTGTTGTGCTCGACGCGTTTGTCGCGGAACCCGGCCAAAGCGGCCTGCTCCAGAAGCCAGTTCTGGTAGAGTGAAGCGGCGATGTCGTTGCTTGGCGGAAGGCTCAGCTCCGCCGCCTCTTGCAGACGTTTCTGAGACCGACGGCTGATCTCGACAATCAACTCCTGCTCTTCAAGCCGGCTTGCAAGCTCCTCGTGCCGATTCTTGAGTTCCCCAACGGAAGAAAAGAACAACCAGTAAAGCATCGGGACGACGACCAACACAAGCAGAATACCGGCAGTGATCATCAAAATCTTCTCGCGGGAGGGATTCGCCTTCGTAGAGACCGACATCAGCGCACCTCTCTCTCTTCTTCGGGAGTGTCCATTCCCTCGGACACCTCCTCGCCCTCTGAGATCGCCGATGAGGCTTCTTTCTTCTCCTCCAGAGCATCTTCCGGTGTCGCGGAATCGTCGAAAAGGTCGTCGAACATCCCTTCGCCGAGCTCCCCTTCGGAAGTGTTTTCTCCGGAGTCCTCCGGTGATTCCGACTCGGAAGACTTCGCTTCACTCGGGGCAGCACTTTCGAGAACCGGCGTTTGAGCTTCGGGAAGTTCCAGAGGATCGGTGATCAAGACCGAGGCATCGAAGCGGAACGGATATCGCTCCCGTGAACGATCTTCGCCCTTGTCTCCGCCGATCACCCGGTGACGATCGTCGCGGAGGCGCCATTCCACCAACGCGACCGAGGTGCCGCTTTGCGTCAATCCCTCCAATCTCATCTCCCCTACGCCTCCGCCGGAGCGAAGAAGCAGGTTCGTCAGTAGGACTTCCTCGGAAGAGGGAAGCGACCGGCTGAGCCAGTCCAGCTCCCCGAGCCAATAGATTCTATCCTCTTGCCATTGTTCGAATGCGTCGTAATGATTGCGTGTTTCCTCGGCCAGGGCGACGACTTCTTCCATCTCCGTCACGCGGCCGGCCAAAAACCGGACTTCGGACTCCAACCGGGCCTTGCGATAGAATCCCCACGCCACGAGCATGGCCAGGATCAGAAACGCGGTCATCGCCCCGATCGCCATGAGATGGCTCGTCCGGGTCGTCTCTTCCTTTTTGCGGGGGTGACGGAAGTCGAAAAAAGGGTTGCTTTTGCTTGCGGCCGCCTGCGTGGCACCAAGCAACGCGGCGTTGGAAGGACCGTCGCTTTGCAGGAACTCCGAAATACGAATCGATCGAATCTCTTCGCGGGGATCGAACAGCTCGACCTCGATTTGAAGCATATCCCCGATTTGATCGGCCCACCGCCGATACACCGGACCGGTCCCGAACAGCACGACGGCGTCGAGATGCTCGCCGTGCAACTCATTCCGCGCAGCGATCACGGTCCGGCGAAGCTCGCCGAGAAAGGAAGCACTTGCTGAATCTTTTTGAAAAATCCCCTCCGAAAGACGCATCGATCGCAGGAGATGGGGCCGACCAGAGGCGATGAGTGAGATATCGGCCCCGCCGGAAAAGAGATCGACCAGCAAACAATTGCGGGAGGATCCCCTCCTTTTTTCCGCCCGGCTCCACAACGAGGCGGCCGCACACGGTCGAAGGACGATCTGGCGGAGTTTCCACTGGTGCTTTTCGCAGAATTGCCGGATCGAATGAAGCAATTTCGACGGCAAGAGGGCCGCAAGCACCTTTCGGGGGGATTCGGGATCATCATCCAGGGGGACAAAATCGACCGGCGCGTCGGCGTCGTAGGCATGAAACTCTCGCATCGCCTGGAAATGGACCAACTCCGGCAATTCGTTGTCGGCGACGGGGGGGAGCTGCATCGGCCTAAGCTCCACATCGCTCCGTCCCAAAATGACCACCACCTCCCCCTTACCGAGGTTTTCGTGCTCGAGTATTCGGTCGAGCAGGTTCTCCGGATCCTGGTTCTCCAGATAAATATTCGACGCATCTTCTTTGGATGAAACACTTTCCGAAGAAATCAACTTCTCCACCGTCAGCATGCCGCGTTGGCTTCGCGAGAGGAGAATTCGGGGGGATTCGGTTTCCCATTGGAGGGCGATCCAGTTGGCCATAAGGAGGATTTCCGAGCTAAATCGTGAAAGATGAAGAGAATGCGATGGAGAGGGAAGGAATAGGCGGGGATTCCATGAAACCGAGGCTCGAGGGATCGAGGTCATCCACTCAAGGAGCTTCTTTCCATCATAATTGTCGCGGATGAAAATTGCCGGGGAAAATCGCCCATTCTCACAAAAAACGGCGTAAAGGAAGGAGGAAAGGGGCTCCCGTGTTGTATCAACCCCGAAACTAGGGTGGAGTTTCTTCCATTCTTCCGTATTTTTCTTCTCTTTTTAAGAAAAAATTCTGGCTCTTGCGACCGTTCTTCCCTATCATGATCCCCTAAAAAGGGGCTCCATTTCCTTTTTCAAAAAGAGCATTAGAATAGAGAAGTGGTAGTTCGGAAAGTTCGTCCGGAACGAGTCCTCCCTCGAGAAGCAGACCTGAAAAGGAAAAGATTCGAAAAGTGAGTGAAAAGTCCCCCATCACCGTTCCCCGATTTCGCTCCATGAAAGGCGAGTCCCCGATCACCATGTTGACCGCGTATGATTACCCAAGTGCCCGGTTGGTCGACGAGGCTGGAGTGGACGGCATTCTCGTGGGCGATAGCTTGGCGATGGCGGTTCAGGGACACGACAACACCCTCCCGGTCACGCTGGATCAGATGATCTACCACACCGAAATGGTCGTCCGGGCAACTCGAAAAGCACTGGTGGTCTTGGATTTACCGTTTCCCACGTTTCAGCTCGGTCCCATTCGAGCCGTCGAGGCCGCGGCACGGGCACTGAAGGAAACCGGCTGTCCGGCGGTGAAATTAGAGGGAGGTCGTAAACGACACGCCACCCTGGAGGCCATCGCCGAGGCCGGCATTCCCGTGATGGGACATATCGGGTTGAGCCCCCAGGAAGTCCATCAGATGGGAGGCTATCGAGTCGAACGCAATCGCGAGAAATTGCTCGACGATGCCCGGGCGATCGAGGAAGCCGGCGCGTTTTCCGTCGTCCTGGAATATGTTCCCACCGAAATCGCCAAGGAAATCACTGAAGAGCTAACCATTCCGACGATCGGCATCGGGGCCGGACCGGATTGCGATGGCCAAATTCTCGTCTTTCACGACGTATTCGGCATTCCGGATCAAAAGCCTCTTCGCCATGTCCGCCAATACGCGGAGATGGGCCGAGAAATCAAGAACTCATGCGACCGATATTGCCGCGATGTCCGCCAGGGACGTTTTCCCGGCGAGGAACATTCCATCCGGTGATCGGCGTTTCCGTTTCCATCCCCTGATCGTTTTTTGTTAATCATCTCTCATCGACTTATCAAAGGAATCATGAATCAGCAGGAGAAAAACGTGGTCCCTCCCCAGGAAATGCAAGATGATCCCGCACTGAACCGGGCTCTCGTGGCCGCAAGGACGGCGGCGGAAAATCGCGCTCAGAATATCGTCATCCTCGATCTTCGTGAGCTGACCCAAAACTTCGATTTCTTTCTCATCGCCTCCGGAACGAGTCGTCGGCAATTGCACGCCATCAGCGAAGAGATCGACCACGCTCTGGAAGACGACTTGGGCGATCGCCGCATGGGCATCGAAGGGTACCAGGAGAGCCGATGGATCCTGCTCGACTACGGCGATCTGGTCGTTCATCTGTTCGAACCGGAAATGCGGGAATATTACGCTTTGGAAGAACTCTGGGGAGCGGCGCGGGAAATCCCGTTCGAAGCAGCCTGAGGGGAATCCAATCCCAAGCCGAGCTTTCCTCGTCCCGCATCTTCCGTCCGGAGAGCCTCTCGCTCACTTTTCATCTTCAACTCTCCGCTGCCTCTCCGGAACACCAGGAAGTGACGATCGTCAGCTTGAAAAAAACGAGTCGCTCGAGTACATGTTTAGATGATTCTTTTACAGCATAGCTGTGCAACAGATCTACGGATTCCAAAATGAGCATCTTACCCGAACTTCGAAAACGATTCACCGATGCCCTCGCTCCCATGGTGGAGTCTCCCGAAGAATACCTCGATTTGATCCGCCCGAGTCAGGATCCCCGTTTCGGCGACTATCAGGCCAATCTGGCGATGCCGCTGGCCAAAAAGCTCGGAAAACCGCCGCGAGAGGTCGCCGAAGCGATCGTCGAACGACTCGATGTGGCCCCGATCGCCGAGAAGCCTGAAATCGCCGGACCGGGCTTCATCAATCTTCGCCTGAAGGACTCATGGCTGATCGAACAGTTGCACGGTGCGATGAACGATCGCCGACTCGGGATTTTGCCCGTCGATCATCCGCGAAAATACTTGATCGACTACTCCGCGCCGAACGTCGCCAAACCGATGCACGTCGGGCACATTCGCTCCACCGTCATCGGAAACTCTTTGGCAAAGGTTCTCCGGTTTCTCGGCCACGAGGTCATCACCGACAACCACCTGGGCGATTGGGGAACGCAGTTCGGAATGATCATCTACGGCTACCGCCATTTTCTCGATCCTTCCGCCTATGAAAAGAACGCGGTGGCGGAGCTGGCCCGACTTTACCGTCTGGTCCGGCAACTGGTCGATTACCGACAGGCGAAAGAATCTCTTCCCAAACTAGAACAGGAGCTGGCCGAACAAGAGGAGAAAGTCGCCGGGGAGGAAGAGGAGATTAAATCGCTCGATGACCCCAAGAAGCAAAAAAAGGCAAAGAAGCAACTGAAGCGCCAAAAGGCGGCGGCGCAAACGCTTCGCGAAGAGATCGGCTCGGTGGAAGCAAAAATCAGGGGAGTGGAGGCCGATGCCGACTTGGCACGACTGGCCGAGAAGCACGAAACGATCACCACCGACGTATTGCTGGAAACGGCGAAGCTCCATGCCGGCGATGAGGAGAACCTCAAACTCTGGAAAGCTTTCATGCCGAAATGCCTCGGCGACATCGAGCGGATTTATGAGCGGCTCCGCATCGAATTCGACCACCGTCTCGGTGAAAGCTTCTATCAACCGATGCTCGGGGGGCTCGTCGAAGACCTCGTTGAGCGTGGAATCGCCCAAGAGAGCGACGGAGCGATTTGCGTCTTCTTCCCCGACCGAGAAGTGCCTATGCTCATCCGCAAAAAGGACGGCGCTTTTCTCTACGCCACGACCGATCTGGCGACGCTCCGGTATCGCATCGAGACGTTTCAGCCCGACGCCATCCTGTATGTCGTCGACTTCCGGCAATCGATGCATTTCGAGCATCTCTTCGAAGTGGCCCGGATGATCGGCTACCAAGAACGGGAGCTGACCCACGTGAAGTTCGGAACGGTACTCGGAGAAGACGGGAGGCCTTTTCGAACCCGCGCGGGCGATACCGTTGGCCTGGAAGGGCTGCTCGACGAGGCCCAGTCGCGAGCCTTGGCCATCGTCGAGGCGAACGAAGAGGCCAAGCCTTCCGGGGGGGAGCTCTCGGCGCAAGAGCGACGGGAAACCGCTCGACGGATCGGCATCGCGGCGCTCATTTACGCCGACCTTTCCCAGAATCGGGAAAGTGATTATGTGTTCAGTTACGACAAAATGCTTGCCATGAACGGGAACACGGCCACCTACATGCAGTACGCTTTCGCCCGAGTCCGGAGCATCTTCACGCGCGGCAACATCGACATCGCATCGCTCCGGCAGGCCGGGACCGGTATTGAACTGACGACTCCCGCCGAACGCAATCTGGCGATCTTCCTTCTCCGATTTTCGGAAGCCCTGGAAAACGTCATCAAGGACTATCGTCCCAACTTCCTGACCAGTTACCTCTTCGAACTGGCCAATCGGTATTCCACGTTCTACGAGCAGTGTCCGGTGTTGAAAGCGGAACAACCCGACCTACAAGTCAGTCGTCTTCTGCTCTGCGATCTGACGGCCCGAACCATCGGGCTGGGCTTGGAACTATTGGGGATCGAACCGGTCGAACGCATGTAGGAAAGCTGTTGTTTACAGGATGCTCCGATGTTTTCCCGGAGCCGTTGCGCCGAAAGGAAGGATCGCGATTCCTCTTCCCAGCCCCCTAACCGGGGGCATCCCGGCACTCCTTGACAGGGATTCCAATCGCTAGTACCCTAATGCGCATCGCGAGAATTCGCTCGGGTTGTTTCGCACGCTTGCGACCAACCTCTCTGCCATTTTCCCTGAAGTCACGAGGACGGCATTGCCGGATTATTTTTGAAAGCCAATACGAAAGGAACCATTTTCATGGCTGCTCAAGACAGAAAAGAACGCAGACAAAAAGTTATCGACGCACTCAACAAAGCTCGGGCGATGGAACTGCGTGCGATCAATCAATACATGAACCAGCACTACGGTCTGGACGACATGGACTACGGCGAGTTGGCGGCGAAAGTGAAGTTGATCGCCATCGACGAGATGCGTCACGCCGAGATGTTCGCCGAACGGATCAAGGAGCTCGACGGCGAACCGACCGCGGAACTCGACGAGAAGGTCGAAAAGGGGCAGAAAGTCGAGACGATCTTCAACTTCGATTCCGATTTGGAAGACAACACCATCGACGACTACAATGATTTCCTCGCCGTCTGCCGCGAAAACGGAGACAGCACCAGCGCTAAACTGTTCGAAGAAATCATCGACGAAGAACAGATCCACCTGAACTACTTCGAAGATATCCAGGAACACATCGAATCGCTCGGTTCGGCCTATCTGGCCAAAATCGCCGGCACCCCGGCGTCGACCGGACTGCAATCCCAAGGTTTCGCCGTCAACGAGGGAGGTTGATCCGTCGTTTTCAAGGCGCGCTCTTCAACGGATCCATGTCCGTCCTCTAGGCGTCTCCTGAAAAGAGAACCATGCCGTTCGGGAAAAAGCTCCCGACACGGCATGTTTTTTTGCGCAGCGGACTACCCAGCGTTTTTTCGAGATAAAGAATGCTGCTCCGAACTCGTTTACGTTAGCTCCCAGCCTTCGCGATATTCGCGTCGAATGTAGGCGTCGGCCTCCGGGGCATTGGTTGCTTTGAGGGAATCGGCATCCCACAGGAGCTTCTTGCCCGCCCGATAGGCGACATTGCCCAAGTGATTGGCTTCAGTCAGCCACCCGGCGTATTCGAAGTTACAGGTCGTCGGCGCTCCGGTTTTGCAGGCATGGATCCACTCGGCATGGTGCCCACGCGAAGGCGGGATGAACGGCTCGGGCCGCTGGAAATCGACAAAATCTTCCTCAGGCAACAGAATATGCTTGCCGTAATCGGAAAGGATCATTCCATTTTCTCCGATGAAAAGCACCCCATTGCCCCATTGGGGAATCTTCTCGGCTTCCCAGATTTCCGGTTTGTTCGTCCCTTGATACCACGTGAGCGACAGGGGTGGAGCCTCGCCGCGCGCCGCATAGGTATATCGCACTTGCATGGAAGCCGGCGCAATTTCGGGATGTGGCGGCGGCCCTTGGGCCCCGATCGTTTCGGGAACCTCGAGCTTCAGAGCCCAGAACGGCAAGTCAATCCAGTGGCTTCCCAAGTCCGACATCGTGCCGTTTCCGAAATCCCACCACCGATACCACTTGGGACCGGGAAAGTACACACGATTGAAAGATCGCTGCGGTGCCGGTCCCAGCCAGAGATCCCAGTGCAATCCCTCGGGAATCGGGTCGACCGTTTCAGGCCGTTCCCGGACGAAGACGATGTCTTTCGCCTTTCGCGACGCCTCCTCGCTGGGTTGCCATCCCCAGGCCCTGGACACCCAGACGTGAACCTCCCGAATCGGACCGACCGCCCCGGTTTGGACCAGTTCCACCACACGACGGTAGTTGTCGCCGGCGTGGATCTGCGTGCCCATCTGGGTGGCGACGTTCGCTTGATTGGCCGCCTCGCGGATGACCCTCGCTTCCCAAACATTGTGTGTGAGGGGTTTTTCGCAGTACACATGTTTCCCAAGTTTCAGCGCCGGCAACGTCGCGAACGCATGGGTATGTTCGCAGGTACTCACCACCACGGCATCGAAATCGTCCGGGTGATCGTACACTTGGCGAAAATCGACATATTTCTTCGCTTTCGGATGTTTTTCCGCCGCGGCGTTCAGGTTCTTCTCGTTCACATCGCAGAGGACCGTGATGTTCTCCGACGCCACCGAATTCATATTGGCCCGACCTCGTCCACCGCAAGCGATGACGGCGATGTCAAGCTTCTCGTTCAGATTCATCCCCCGCACCACGGCGGGAGCGGCCAATAGACTTCCGGCCAGCGAGGCACCGGTCGTTGCCAGAAAACGGCGACGATGAATGCCAATGCGGGAATGATGAAGACGGTCAGTTCTCTCCGACATCGCTTTTCCTCCCTTCGACTCGGTTCGTGTTGAAAAGTAACTCGTCTCCGGGCATCAAACTCGGCGAGCCAGATTCCCGAAGCGACGCCAATTATCGGCGATTTTACGCCAAAACGCAAGCGAATGACATCCCCTACGGAGGAAGGAATTCTTCAAGGAATCCTTTTGCCTTTCTCCTGGAGATTTGATAAAATTGCAAAAGAAGAACCACGCTGACGGTCAGGGTTCCCGGGAACACCTCGATCGGGAATCGTAATGCCGATCCCGCCATCATTAGAAAAGAGAGAGACATGAACCTTCCGATTTCACGCCGTCGTTTTTTCGCCGCCACCTCCGCCGCGGTCAGTGTTCCGCTTTTTCTTCCCACCGCTCGTGCTTCCGCGGTGGACCGCTGGGGCGATCTGACCGGCCGATTCGTTTATGACGGTTCCGCCCCCGAACGAAAAAAACTCAAAGTCGATAAAGATGTCGACTGTTGCGGCAAGTACGATATCCGCGATGAGTCGCTCCTGGTCGACGAAAAGGGAGGACTTTCCAATGTCTTCGTCTATTGTCAAGAGAGAAGAGTGGACATTTGTCCTCAACTGGAAGAAGAAGTCGAGAAGCAGGTCCTGCTCGACAACAGCAAGTGCATCTTCATTCCCCACTGCCTGTCGATCTGGATCCCCCAGCAAGAACTTTACACCATCAACACCCAGCCCATTGCCGACAACGTCGCCTTTTCTCCTTTCGGCGATCGGGCCGCGAATCTCGTACTCCCGCCGGGCACCCCGGAAGAACCTTCTTCGGCAACCTGGAAATTCCGCCGCGCCCAACGTGTCCCTGTGAAAATCCTCTGCAACTATCATCCGTGGGAAATCGCCTATATCCTGCCTCTTGATCATCCTTATGTGGCGATTTCGAAAAAAGATGGATCATTCGTCATCCCGAAACTTCCGGTCGGCAAAAAGTTGCGATTCCAGGCATGGCACGAACGGGTCGGGTATCTCACGACGGATGATTGGGATCGCGGACGATTTGAGATCGAAATCCAACCCGGCACCAACGACCTCGGCACCATCACCCTTGCGCCGAAAATGTTCGAAAAAGAGAGCTGAAACAACCGCCCACCCCAAGCCCGTCTACCAATCTTATTGAGCGTCGCATAGATAGTGACCCCCGGGCGAACAGCGTGAGCCCGGCCCCACGGACGTCACTGCAAGAGCCGAGGGGCCACTACTAATGCGAACATGAATAAATAGCCTAAAACACGAGGATTCAAAAATGACGCTTTCCAAAGCCCTTCCCAAACGACCGATGAACAAGAGTTTATCCCTCAACCTTCTTCCCCTTGAAACAACAGGTTGGCATGGTTTTCCTTTGATCGTGACGATTTTTTTGATAATTTCGACTCTCACAAATACCTCGTTCGCCGAAGCGCCTTCCTTGAAGGTCGGAACGTTCAAAGCCGAAGTCACGCTTCCTTTGGGGCATCCTTGCTATCCCAGTTATCAACCGTTGGAGACGACGGAATTTCCCCTCTTTGCCAAGGGAGTGGTACTGGTGGACGGGGACGATCGCTATGTATTGTGCGCTTTCGATTGGTGCGAAATCTGCAATTCGGCTCATGATTTGATTCGGGAAAAAATCGCCGGCGCGGTGGAAACGTCGCCGGAACGTGTTGCCGTCCAGTGCGTGCATCAACATACGGCCCCCATGGCTGTTCTCGATGCCCAGCGGATCCTCGATCAGACGGAAGGAACCCCGTTGGCATTCGAGGAAGAAGTGATGTTCGATCTTTTCGATCAAGTCGCCGAGGCGGCGGGAAAAGCCATGGATGATCTCCAATCTTGCGACAGGCTGGGCACGAGCGAAGTGAAGGTCGAGAAAGTCGCTTCGAGTCGGCGCATCCCCAATGGCGATGGGACGATCACCGGGCGGATGAGCAGTTGCACCAATCCGGATATCCGCGCCCTTCCAGAAGGGTTGATCGACCCGATGCTCAAAACAATCACCTTCGCCCAAGGCGACACACCGATCGTCCGCCTGCACTATTACGCCACCCATCCGCAGAGTTTTTACGGTGATCCCCGACAAGGATACGACTTCGTGGGAATCGCCCGGGAAAGACAGGAAAAGCAGGAAGGCGTTTTCCAAATCTACTTCACCGGATGCGCCGGCGATGTGGCCTGCGGCAAGTACAACGACCGGACCCCCGAGGCCCGGGACCGGTTGACCGAGAGACTCTTCGCCGCACTGTCCGCCGTGCCGGATGCCACCGAATACCAACCGGTCGGACCGATCCGTTGGAGAACGCACGGCCTGAAGGCGCCGGCCAGATCCTACAATGTCGAGGAACTGCGCGAACAGATTGCCGATCCTTCCCTGACCGACCTGAGGCGAATCATGCCCGCGCAAACATTGGCGTTCATCGAACGGAAAGACAAACCGTTTCTACTGAGCTCCCTCCAGATCAACGATGTTTTCCTGATCCACTTGCCGGGGGAACCGTGCATCGAATTTCAGCTCTATGCTCAGCAACTCCGCCCGGAGGGATTTGTCGCCGTTGCCGGGTACGCCGACGGTGGTTGCGGATATATCTGTACAGAAAAGATGTTTCCGGAAGGAGGATACGAGCCCTCGGCCAGCAAATTCGTCCCGGAAGCCGAAAAGCCGACGCGCGAAGCGATCCAAACCCTGGTGGGGAAATGACCCATGACGGGAATCCCCCGGACCGCCTTTCATCTTCCGGCAAACTCGTTTTTTCACCATCCACCGCAATGACACGAAACGTGTTGTTTTACGGGTAACCTTCGGCACGCTTTTCTTGGGAGGCGTCGGCAGCATCGCTACCAGGACCGGAGAACCACCATGCCTGCTTTGAGCATGCCTGCTTTGAGTTTGCGCCACCATCGAAGGGGATTCCGCCCTGTATTCACCATTGCATTGAGCCTCTGGTCGGTTTTTGCCTTCACGCTGCTGTTCGCGGGCGAGGAAAAAGAAGAAGCCGATGCCGAGCCACGGATCATCCGACAGGGAGGCTACGTCGAGAAGGTGGATCCCGACGTAGATTACGAAGCGCGCCTGCCGCGAATTGATCCACTCGAACCGGCTGAGTCGCTGAAAAAATTCCATCTGCTTCCGGGCTTTCACTTGGACCAGGTCACCACCGAACCGCTCATCGCCGACAGCGTCGATTTGGCGTTCGATGAAAACGGCCGGATGTTCGTCGCGGAGATGATCCCTTACTCCGAGAACAACTCGCACGAATTCGGCACACCCAACGGACGGGTTTCCGTGCTCGACGATACCGACGGCGACGGCTTCTACGATCGTTCGACCGTCTATGTCGATCAACTCGTCTGGCCGACCGGCGTCATGCCGTACGACGGTGGAATTTTCGTCGCTTCGGCGCCCGATCTCTGGTATTTCAAAGACACCAACGGTGACGACAAGGCCGACCTTCGCGAAAAAGTTCTGACCGGTTACGGAACGAACAATCCGAACGCCGTGCCGGGAAGCATCCGCTTCCGTTTGGATCATCGCATCCACGTCATGACCAGCACCAGCGGCGGAGAGTTGACTCCACTCCGATGGCGGCGAACCTCGAACAAGCAAGTGGAGCCGGTGCAGGCGCGCGGCCGCGATATCTCCCTCCATCCGGTTACCGGAGCGATCCGACTGGAAAGCGGAGGCATGCAGTACGGCACGACCTATGATGCCTGGGGCAGAAAATTCCAATCCTCCAACAGCGAGCCTTGCAGGATGATCATGTACGAGGACCGGTACATTGCCCGGAACCCGTATTACGCCGCCCCCGCTCCACGCGTGAAGGCGTGGACCGGCGATTTGACCGTCTACCCCAGCAGTCCGCCGGAACCATGGCGGATCGTTCGAATGGAAATGCGCATCAAGGGCAATTTTTCCGGACCGGTCGAGGCGGACGGAAAACCGAACGGCTACTTCACCGCCGCCTGTGGCGTGATGAACTACAAGGGCGATGCCTGGCCCGAAAAATATCGTGGTCAAATGTTCATATGTGAAGGAGCCGGCAATCTGATCCACCGCATGAAGATGCAGCCCGACGGCGTTTCCATGATCGGGCGGCGCGTCGATTCCGATTGTGAATTTTTGACCTCAGAAGAGATCTGGTTTCGTCCCGTGCAGATGCAAAACGGTCCGGACGGCAACCTCTATTTCGCCGACATGTACCGCGAGGTTTTCGAAATCGCCTCGGCCGTGCCGCCTTCGGTGAAAAAACATCTCGATCTCTCCTGCGGCAACGATCGGGGAAGGATCTATCGGATCGCTCACGACGCCGCCTCTCCCCCCCGCAAGCCGCCGCAATTGGGCGCTTATACGACCGAGAAGCTGGTGCCGCTTTTGGCGCATCCGAACTTCTGGCATCGGAACACCGCCGCGAGGTTGATCTACCAGCGCCAAGACGCCGCCGCCATCGATCCGTTGAAACAACTGGCGACGCAATCTTCCTCCCCGCTTGGCCGGATGCACGCGATGTACTCCCTCAAGGGACTCGACGCCCTTTCCTCGGATATCATTCTTCCTCGACTGAAGGATCCCCATCCCAGGGTCCGTGAACACGCGATCCGGCTCTCCGAAGGAATCCTCGATGCTTCGCCGGAAGTACGAGCCGCGCTTTGCCGCATGACCGAAGACGATGATCTCCGCGTCCGCTATCAACTCGCCTTCACCCTCGGTTTCATGCAGCAACAAAAAGCGACCGACGCGCTGATCTCCCTGGCGATGCATTCCTGCGACCATTCATGGATCCAAGTGGCGTTGATGAGTTCCTGCACCGGCCGGGCGGGGGAAATGTTCGACGCATTGGCGGCCGCTCCCGCGTGGCGGAAAAATGCCCCCGCCCGAAACTTCCTCTCCAATCTGGTTCGACAGGTCGGGCGGGAAAACAACCGCGAGGCGCTGAAAACCGTCATTCGGCGCATCGATGCCTTACCCGAATCGGAATCGACGCTGACCGAGACCCTCGTCCGGCATCTCTGCGCAGCGATACAAACCTCCGGCGGCGGAAACGGCGACCTCTTGACGGGAAGCGGGCGTATCGCCGAAGTGCTCCAGACGCTCCTCGACCAGGCGATGGCCGTGGCGGAAAACGATCAGGCCGACCAAGAAAAACGCGCCGCCTCGGTGCGGACCCTTTCCCTCGGCACGTTCGACGAAGTGTCCTATCCCCTGGAAGACCTTCTGGCGGCATGGCAACCGAAAACGGTGCAGGTGGCGGCCATCCAGACGTTGGGCGTCTTTCGCAACGCCGAAGTCGCCGATATCTTGATCGACGCTTGGAATCGGCTGACGCCCCAAGTACGCAAGGAGGCCGCCGAGGTGCTTTTCGCATCGCCGAAACGCATCGAATTGCTTCTCGATGCACTCGAAGATGAATTCATCCAACCTTCGCAACTCGATCCGGCCCGAATCGAGTATCTCCTGCAATACCCCGATTCCGACATTCGTGAACGAGCCGGGGATCTACTCGCCTCGACGAAACTCGCCCGACGAGAAGAGGTCGTTCAAAGCTATTCGGAAGTCCTCAAAAAAAGTGGGAAGGTGGACCGAGGACGGAAAGTATTTCGGCGTGAGTGCAGTACCTGCCATCGATTGGAAGAATACGGCTATGATCTCGGCTTGCCGCTCTCATCCATCAAGGACCGGGGGCGCGACACCATCCTCCTTTCCACACTCGACCCCAATCGAGATGTCCAGCCGCAATATCTGAACTATGTGATTATCAATATCGACGGCCTCTCGGTCACCGGCATGATCACCTCGGAAACGGCCACCAGCATCACACTTACCCGGGCCGAAGGCGAAAACGACACCGTATTGCGAACGCACATCGACGACATGGTCAATACCGGCCTCTCCATCATGCCCGAGGGGCTGGAAGAACAGGTCTCCAAAAAAGAAATGGTCGATTTGATCGAATACCTCATGGAAGTTCCTTGAACGCCGGAGGCGTCCTCACGCATCCACCCGAATCCTCAGCGCCGCAATCACGACCAACAGAGGTAACCCTCCGCTGACGTAGAGCGCGATGTCGTAACTTCCGAACCAACTCTCAATCAGGCTGAACAGAAATGGACTGAAGGCGCAGGCAAAGACCAGCCAGCCGGAGAAAAGTCCGTTGATGGCGCCGAGATACTTCAGGCCGAAGAGCTTCGGCCATGCCACGCCGGAAAGCGCCGCGAACATGCCTCCGGTGATGCCGAACCCGGCGACCATGAAGATGGGCCCCAAATAGCTATCGAGGAATATCACGGCCAGCGATCCGACACTCAAACTGACCAGCATCAGGAACAAATGGTATTTGATCGAGATTCGATCGGTCAGATAACTCCCTCCCATCTCCACAATCGTGCTGACAATGGAAATCGGAATGAACAGCGCGAAGGCATCATCCGGGTCGAGATCTTGCAGTCGACTGATGTCGCGAAGGTGGAAAACAACGGCGGTGATCGTCATTCCGTAGAGCATCAAGGCGGAACAGAAGAGCCAGAATTGCGGCGAGAGACGGACCTCGTGCAGTGTCTTGTCGACCACGGCGACCGTTTGCCGATTCCTCTTCACCGGCGGGAGCCCCTGTTCCATTTCCATCTTGCATTCCCCGGGACTGCTCCGGAAAAAGGCCAGACCGAGGACGAGCATCACCAATTCGGCAGCGATCAAGAGAAAAATGGTGTTCTGCCAGCCGAATCGGGTGATCCCCTTGGCGAGGAAGAAAGGCGCCGAACCGAAACCGAGAGCGACGAATCCCCCGCTGATGGCAAAGGCCAGACCGCGTCGTCCCTCGAACCACCTTCCCAGCATCGTCCGGGAGATCATCGTCATCTGCCCTTGGCCGAAATGCCGCACTCCCAGAAATGCGATCACACAAAACCCGATCGTCATGACACGGTTTCCCCAAAACCCCTCCGTGGCGTCGACCGTGGAACCGAACCATGCCGAGCGGACATATTGCACCACGTAAGGTCCGAATATCAGCATCAACAGGGAAGCGGAAAGACCGAGCGTGGCGAGCACGACCATTCGACGCACTCCCCAATGGTCGAGCAATCTACCGGCATGAGGGAGAATGAAACTCGAGATCATCGTTCCGAACATATAGGCCATCGCCAGGCCTTGTCGATCGGTACCGAACGCGGCGATCAGATCATCGGTGAAGACCGAGATTCCCATCGTCTGCCCGGGAATGCTCATGATGATGCCCATGGTCGCGACCGCCAGGATCACCCAGCCGTAATAAAACGGCACCCGATGCGGCAAGCCGGCTCGTTGCTCTAGTTTCTGCAAAGAGGTCATGAAACGCTCGTTGGGTTCGCTCAAGGGGGGTCGGGGGCATGGCTCCCCGAATCCTCTGTGGATCTGTCGAAAAAAACGTCAATGAAAGGAAAAAGGCCGCCGAAGCTCCACACTCTGGAAATGGAAGAGCGAGGAGAAAGAACGAGGGACTGATTCCCCTTCGGAAAAATCAGGAACCTTTCATCATAGGGGAATTCGGGCAAAATGCAATCGCCGCCCACGGAGCGGAAATGTCCCGAACATGGTTTCTTCGGAGCGGTTTGTGTTTCCTAATCCCACGCTCTATAATGATTTGCATCTTTCTCCCATCGCCGAGGAGGTCACTTCGTCCACTCGGAAAATACGGACTTCTTTCTCCGCCATCAGTCTTCGCCATTCGAATCACAAGGAGTCGGGAATGCGAATCGATCCCAAACCGCTTTTCCTGTTGTTTCTCGCATATTCTTTCCTCATGTCGGCGGCCGAATCGAAGGAATATCACGTCGCGCCGAACGCCTCCGGTCCTGGCGACGGCTCCCTCGATTCTCCCTTTCTCACGATCGCCCAGGCCGCGTCGCTTCTGCAAGCGGGCGATATCTGCCATCTGCACGGAGGCGTCTACCGGGAGACCGTTCTTCCTGAACATTCCGGCACCCCCGAGGCGCCGATCATTTTCCGCGCCTATCGGGACGAAATCCCCATCATTAGCGCATGCGAGCCGGTGAAACAGTGGTCCCGAGAGGAAGAACACCTCTTTGCGGCACCGACAACGCTCGAAATGGGGCATGAAAATCAAGTCTTTCGCGGCGGCAAAATGCTCCTGGAAGCCCGGTGGCCGAACGCACCGGGTGAAGCACCACGCTACCTGCTCGAGTTTCCGATGGCTACGATGAAAAAAGGCACCACGCCGACCAAAATCGTCGACGATATGCTCCCGCCGGGCGATTGGTCGAACGCCAATGCCTGGATCAGCAGTCATAAACGGTGGTACTGCTGGACCACCCGGGTCACCGAAAGCGAGAAGGGAGCGATTCACATCATCGATCATTCCGACTCCAAAGGAAACCATGTCTGCAAAGTGGGGGGGTATTACTATCTTTTCGGGGCGAAGTCGTTGCTCGATCACTGGAATGAATGGTATTACGATACCGAGAAGGAAAAGCTGTATCTATGGAACGAGAACGAAAACGACCTCCCCGAAAACGTGGAAGTGAAAGCGAGGAAAGCCTGCTTCGACCTACGAGGCAGGGAGCATGTCGTCCTCGAGGGCTTGCACCTTTTCGGCGGCACCATTCTCACCGACGCGCATTCCCGAAATCTCGTTTTCGATGGAATCACCGCCGAATATGTCGATCACTCCAATCAAGCCAGGCGGCAATACGGGTCGCAATCGCAAACCGGAATTCATTTGCAAGGCGAGAGACATGTCATTCAAAACAGCGAAATCGCCTACTCGTCCGGAAACTGCCTGGTGCTGTCGGCAAAACACTGCCGCGTGATCAACAATTACATTCACGATGGCGACTACATCGGCGGATATCCGGCACCACTGAATTTTGCGCGGGGATCGACCGGCAATATCGTTAGCCACAATACAATTACTCGGTCGGGAAGGACGCCCGTCGGTGTCTCCGGCTTTCATGCGAGTCTCCTCCAATATAACGACATCAGTTTCGGTGGATATCTCTCCAACGATCTCGGTTTGACGTACGGGAACGGGGTGGAAGGCGGAAATTCGGAGGTCCGATACAATTGGCTCCACGACAACGTGGCCGAAAGTCACAACATGGGGCTGTACTTCGACCACGGTTGCAAAAATGTCATCTACCACCACAATGTGATCTGGAACACGGTCTTCGCGGGAATCATCAACAATCAATACGCCAATTACTTGCTGTATTTTCACAATACCGTTTCCGACGCCGATCCGAGTTATCAATCGAGCTGGGCCGCCGCCCAGAAAAAGGATCTCTACGGATGCCGGTTGCAAAACAATGTCGGTTCGCACGGAACCCGGATCAAAGCCGAGGGCATGACAGAAAACCATAATCTTTGGGAGTACAGGGATTTACGCGAGAAACGCTTCCTCCCGAACGGTTCAAAGGCGATCGACGCCGGAATCGTCATTCCGGGAATCAACGATTCATTCACCGGCGAAGCGCCGGATCTGGGAGCTTATGAAAAAGGACGATCCCCTTGGAAACCCGGCCACGATTTCGACAACCCACCCCAGCGAATCGATACCTCCCGCAGCCCGGCCCCTTATCGCAATCGCCTCCGGAATCCGTCTTTCTTCGACGGAAAGCTAACCGGGTGGAAACAGGAAGGTAAGCACATCCGCGTCATCGAAGATTATCACAGTCAATGGGAAACCGAAGCGAGAACCATGATGGGCGGATACAGTGCCGAATTCGGAGAAGGTCCGAACCGAATCATGCAGAAGGTCGAGGGATTGCTCCCCAACACCACTTATGAAATGATGACGATGTTCCGAGTTCCCCAGGGGGAAGAGGGAAGGCTTTCCGTCATCCATCCCTCGGGAAGAGTAGAGCATGGAAAACCCGTTCAACAAGGGGCCCCGGGATGGGTTCGAAGTACACTTCGATTCACCACGCAGGAACAACAGCAAGAGGTAGTGATTTCGATCGAAAAAGTCTCTCCGGGAAAAACGCCGGTTTATGTCGACGATCCCGGGCTGATGTGGATCGAGTCAAGTGCATCGCAGAAATCGTTCGAGAAACGATGAAGCCAGGGACGGCCGAGGGATGGAGCCTCCGACCGCCCCCTTTTCTATCCAAATGATGACAAGATGTTGACTACTCCATGAGGAGATAGACGGCCGAATCATCAATGACGATCTCTTCGGAAGAATGCAATTTCGCGCCCATCAGGTCGAACACCGCGGCCACATCATCATCGGGAACGGAAAGCCGCTTCATGCAGACCGAAAGAGGCAGCTCGGCCGTCTCATTTCCGTCTTGCGACAGGGCCCAAAGAATCCGGAGCGACTTGCCGGAGGGGAGGCGATAATCGACGTGATGAAGGCAAACTTCCTTCCCTTCCACGCGATCCATTCCCAAACAGTCGGTCCCGGCGGTCATCCGGGAGAAGAAGGAGATCGCCACGGCGGCCGGTTTCGGCTGGTAGTTGAACGTCTGATGACGTACCACGCCGAAGTTGGCTTCGTTGTAGGTTCGTTCGAGACCATCGTCCTTGAAGTCATACCAATGCACCTTCTCGACGACGCCGGTCGATTGCAGAATCGCCAACGTACGAACCGCGTAGCGAGCCTGCACCCTTGGAGCGACTCCCCGCGAACCGAGGTGGGTCGGCCAGCCGATCTCGGTGACCCAAATCCTCTCGGGGGCATCGAACTCGCTTGCCAACTCGGCGACCTTCATGATTTCTCCGAATAGGTCGCTCTTTTCCGGATTGCGGGGATAGCGATAACTGTGGACCGAGAAGGCATCCATGGACTCCGCCGCCCCCTCCTGGAACATGACTCGAATATTCTCGAAATGATTCGCGCTATGCTCTCCCCCCAGCCCCACCACGGTGATGCGGGGATCGACGCTCTTGATCGCTCGATAGGCTTCTTTCAAAAGCGGCACATAATACTCCGGGGCGTTACTCCCCGGCTTTCCCTTCATGCCACAGCCGACCGACCATTCGTTCCAAATCTCGAACTCATCGACACGACCGCGCATCTGCGAAGCCAGATACCCGCAGTATCGTCCGAACGCTTCGTAGGCTTCTTTGTCGTTGGGAAAACCGCCATCGGCATAGAATTGATTGCTGTAATCACAGATCAACAGGGGGTTCAACCCCATTCTATTCGCTTGCGATGTGAACTGATTGCCATATTCCGGGATTTGATATTCCCTTCGCTCGGTCTCGACATTGCTCCATGAAATTTCATCACGAAATTCAAAAATGCCGTACCGCTTCAGCAGCACCATCGCTTCCGGGGGATAGGCATTTCGCCGGAAGTGGCAACACATCCCCACCAACGTGTTCGGCTGCGTACTCTGCCAGGGTCCCTTTTCCGGTGACAAAACGGCACAAGTGAACTGTCGCGACTCGGCAATGCCGTCGAGCTTGATCCAATCGATCCGGCATTCATAATAGCCCGGTCGCGGCACCTGGAAGGCGATGGAAGTATTCGCGAGGTCTCCCTCCCCCTTGGTGAGAAAACGATTCGCATAATCGAACACTTTCCAGCGAATTTCTCCCTGCTGATCCGTTTCGGCGGCATCGCGCAATGCGGCCGTCAACCGGATGCGTTCGCCCGGACGATAGATATTCCCGAGCCGAAAATCCTGCGTCGTGATTTTCAAACGATTCGTCTGGGGAGGTTTTTCAACGAGAACGAAGCGATCGAACAGCAACGTTCCTTCGGCTCGAAAATCGCCATGAGGACGGTCGACCACGATCGAGCCCAGCCGGCAAGGAAAATCCAACTCTCCATTGCCGTCTCCGCCCCATGCCAGTTCCCCTTTCTCCTCAAGCATGGCGGCCGTAAAACACCACTTGCCCGGCACGCCCCGGGGAACATCGATCTGATGCGTTTCTCCTGAACGATCTTTCACCCGTATTTTCAGAACCAAATCAGGATGATCGAGCAGAAACCAGAACCCGACTCCCTTGCCGGAATGCTCCAGCGGCAGATCACATCGAATCTCCGCATATCCGAAATTCTCTCGAGGTTCGAACCGATAATCCACTCGAAGACAACGACGTCCACTCCGGGCTCCATCGGATTGCAAAGAGGTGTTCGCCTCGGCTTGCTGGCTGCCTTCGACTGCTTCGAAGGGTTGGGCGTTCTCTTCGAAGTCCTCGAGCACTTCTTCCGGAACAAAACGATCCTCAGGAGCGCGGTCGACCAAAGGACAAGAAATCTCTTTCGCGCTTAGCGGAAAAGACACGAAAAAGAAACAACAAAGCAAGAGCAGGATATCACGGAACCAAGCACGTTTCACGAGGTTTTCCATCCTTTCTATTGAGAGTCGCATCAAGAGTGAACCCAGGGCGACCATCGAGAGCCCGGCCCTGCGGTTGTCAATGCGAGAACCAGGGGGTCACTGCTTGTGCGAACATGAATAAATCATCAGCCCAAGCGCATGGGATTCTTGAAAGAGCATATTCACCATCATTTACTCATGGCTTGTCAAATTTGTCGTCTTACTTCATCTTCACTAAGAAGGCGATGTCGGCTTCGGAATCGCAATCGAGGGTCACGGAATCACCGGAGACCTCCACATGGACGGAATCGATCGTCTTTCCGGAAATCGGCTCGTAGGCGATGACCTCCCTCGGAGCGTTGGACATTGGCAACTCCGTCTTTCCACCCTCCTTGACGAAAACGACGATGCACCGTTTGCCCTGGAGCGTCCAGTCGTTCGAAGAGGTGACCGTCGGCTCCATCTCCCAGAAGGGGATCTCGAAATCGTAGAAGAAATCCAGGGCGTGCTTGCCCATCTCCCAGAAACGATCGCGGCTTCGCCAGTCCTGACAGGTCAAATCGGAACAGGGATGTTTGTAGCCGAAATACCATTCCGTGCCGGCGCCGCCGGCCATGAACGTGCCCCAAAGCCCGTTGATTCGGGCGTTGTCGTGCCGGGGATTCTCTTGATCCGGGAGGAGGGCATGGCTGGCATCGCCCGGCTCATCGCAAGCCACGACCCACGGTTTCCCAGTCTCTTGCGAGGCGAGGACCCATTTTTTGACGTCTCCATAAACCTGCACGAACTTCGGGTTGCTCGTTTGGAGCGAAAGTCCGGTCAGTGCCGAGCGATCCCCCAAAAGTGGACCGTAGACTTGGTCTTTCTGATTCGGATAGGTATGCATGACGCGAAGATGCTGATAGGGATCGATTCGCTTCACGTACGCGAATTGGGCTTTTTGCTGGGCAGTCGTCTGATTGTTCTCTTCGCCGAAGTTCCAGTTCAAGGCGAGGTGGTATCCAAAACGTGCCACCAACTCGCGGTAGTACAAACGACGCTCGGGGCCCAGTTCGCCGCCATCCATCAGTTTGCAGTTTTCCGCTTCCGAGGTTTTGAAGTGGAGATACATGCCCTTCCGGTCGCCGTATTCCATCACACGATCCCATTGGGCCGTTTTGGAGACGTCGATTCTCAACCGTTCGACGCTCGTCGTCCAGGCTTTGTCCGCCTTTCCTTTTCCGTGATTCGCTTCGTAATCGTCGATCCCTTTTTTCAGCAAATGCGGGAAGACATTTTCGTCGTCGCCGGCCACATTGAAGGTCAAAAAGGAAAAGGCGTTCATCCCTTTGCCGGAGAGATAGCGAACGGCGCCCAGCAGAGCCTTCCCTTGATCTCGATTCGGTCCCCAAAGCAGGTCATCGGCTTCGGATGAGTAGTCCTTCAGATGAGGTTTCCAACTCTTACGACGTCCTCCGACATCGGGCGTGGCATCGAAATCATCGTAGGCAAAAATATTCTCGGGCGCATCGGCACCACATTTCAGAAAGTACTCTCCCGTTTCGGCAAACCGCAAGTACCGCTCTCCCACATATTCCAGTCGTCCCTTGCTGTAGAATCCGTTGCCGGGGGCATCGGCCGGACCGACTTGAAAGGTCCCCTTCTGCCCGTCCATGAAACCGGCACTCTCACCTTCCGGATCATCGGCAAGAGCCACGTTCGGCCCCTTCAAGAACGAAACTTGAAATTCCCACGATCCCCGGGCATCGGGAGAAAAATGCACACGCCACTTGTTCCCAGCCTCCGCCTGCGTGATGGCGGCGTTGCCGTCGGCGGCATAAAAGCCCGGAACCACATACTTCCGGTTTTCCGGTCCGGTGAAGGTCACATCGAGCCGATAATCGGTAAAGGGGTTCGGCGTTGCCCGCTCGGAGGTCTCCGGGCCGTCAAATGTAATCGTGACCTTGTGCCACTTCTTTAGATGTCCGGAAATGGCTGTCTCCGCCTGCGTCGTCGAGGCGGGCACCACCCCTATCCCCACGATCGCACTTACCAACAAAGCAAACAAACAGCAACTCACAGCATTATATTTTCGTGTTCGAATTCGGTGGTCCATATCTTTCATCGCTGAATCCTCTACATATAAAATGGGGGTTCGTCATTCGTCATGGAAAAGGGCAGGGCCCAAGAGACGACTGGGGAAATGCGTATTTGCACTTCTCCGTTAGTTATAGAGGCTCGCTAAGCGGGATTCAAGCAAGAGCACGAGAAAAATGGAGGGGTCTCCGTGGGCGGGTGGCGAGAGCCGTCGATTCCGCTCTCCGATGTCTCCCTCGACGAGCGGCGCAGAAAAAAAACGCCGCAAGCCCCTATTTGCCAGGCACTTGCGACGCTTGGTCATCAAGAGGCGCCGCCCGGATTCGAACCGGGGATGGCGGATTTGCAATCCGCTGCCTTAGCCGCTTGGCTACGGCGCCTTGAAAAAAAGCCCATCCGAGAGCTTTCCGGAACACGAGTTTTCAGAAAGAGCATCGTCCCTTTCAAATCATTCGTCCCCGCTGCAGGCAAAGCCCGAATTCCGTTTCGCACGTCATTTCCGGCATCGCCACGGCATCCGATCGAGGGCTTCCATACAGCTTATTCCAAGTATACCAAATATATTTCGACAAAAAAGGAAGCCCGCCTCAACAAAAAAATCCGGACAAATCGCCGAAGAGAAAGAGAAATAGGTCGTTGAACCGGACGACAACAAAATAACCGAATCTCACTTTCGGAACAAGGGGGAAACCCCAAAAGAGCACGAGTTCTCTCGCCAAACACGTTTCCATGATCATTTCAACTTCTCTCCCATCCTTTTCACCGAAAGCTTTGAAGTCGAACGTTTTCTCTTCGATTGAGCCGTTTCACGACCTTGACGAAACCGCTTCCGTCTTATACATATATAGGATTGTGTTGAATTATCGTCCCGGCCCTAAGCACTTTCGGGGAAATAAGCGAGACGGGCGAAGTCCTGTCCTTCGTGCACCGTTCCTGGAAATACACGGGCAATCGCCAACCGATCGATCGGAGGGACCCTGGTGCAGAAAATTCGTGAAACGCTCTTGAAGGAGCTGGAGAAAGCAACGACTTCCCAGGTGGTGGAAGAGATCCGCATCCGCTATCTGGGTCGAAAAGGGAAAATCACCACGCTGGCCAAAAACACCGATTTCAGTAAGCTCTCCCCCGACGAAAAAAAATCGTTCGGCAAGGGACTCAACGAGCTGAAACAGGTGGCGCAGCAGAAAATCGCCGAAGCGATGGAAAAGGCGAAAACGTCGGGGCAATCAGGGAAATCCAGCAAACGACTCGATCTGACCTTACCGGGAATGGGACATTCGGTCGGTTCTCTTCATCCGATCACCCTCGTGCAAATGGAACTGGAAGACATCTTCCAGGGGATGGGCTTCATGGTGCTCGACGGACCGGAGGTGGAATCGGAACATTACAACTTCGAAGCGTTGAACATCCCCTCCGACCACCCCGCACGAGACATGCAGGACACCTTCTGGCTGAAAAACGGGCTCGTCCTTCGTACGCACACTTCCGCCAATCAAGTGCGCACCCTCGAACGGTTTGGAGCCCCCGTTCGGGCGATCTTTCCCGGACGATGCTTTCGGTACGAGGCGATCGATCCCAGCCACGAAAACACCTTCTACCAGTGCGAAGGACTGCTGGTGGATCGCAATATTTCCGTGGCCCATCTGATCGGCGTGATGAAAGCGCTCTTGAGCCAGGTGTTTCATGATGAAGTGAACGTTCGATTGCGCCCGGGCTACTTTCCGTTCGTGGAACCCGGCTTCGAACTCGATTTGAATTGCCTGCTCTGTGGCGGGGAGGGTTGCCCCACCTGTGGCGACGGCTGGATCGAACTGATCCCTTGCGGCTTGGTCCATCCTCGAGTCCTCGAGTTCGGGAACATCGATCCGGATGAATTCAGCGGTTTCGCCTTCGGCGTCGGTCTGACGCGGCTGGCGATGATGAAATACGGCATCCAAGACATCCGACATTTCAATTCCGGCGACCTTCGTTTCTTGAGCCAGTTTCCCGCCATGATTTAGCCGAGTCGCCGCCGTCCCGAACGGGGATACCGATGGTTTCCCCCGACTTCCACAAGTTCTATCGATCCATTGCATGAGCCGAAACGGAGAAGACGATCGTGTATATTTCCCTGGACTGGATTTCCGACTACGTGGATCTTTCCGGCCTTTCCGACGAACAGATCGCCAATCGTTTGACGCTTTCCACCGCCGAAGTCGAAGGCCTCGAAAAGATCGAGCGTTCGGTCGAGGGCGTTTTGATCGGCGAAGTCGTCTCGGCCGATCCCATCTCCACCGCCGATGACCGGAAAACCTTGCATCGTTGCAAAGTCGATTGCGGGAAAGAATCGTTCGAAACGGTCTGTGGGGCCCCGAACGTTCGCGTAGGCATGAAAGCCCCGTTCGCCCCCGCCGGTGTGAAACTGGCGGATGGAACGATCCTGAAAAAGACGGAAGTGGCGGGCCATACGAGCGAAGGCGTCCTTTGTTCCGCCGCGGAACTAGGCATGAGCCAGTGGCACGAAATGCTGCTGGAATGCCCCGGGAACCTGAAAAACGGAACGCCCCTGGCCGATGAAATCTCCCCCTACGACACCTTGATCGAAATCGACAACAAGAGTCTCACGCACCGCCCCGACCTCTGGGGACATTACGGATTCGCTCGAGAGCTGGCTGCCGTTTTCCAACGCGCCTTGAAACCGCTTCCCCGCCACGATCTGGCCCGGTACGATGATCTCCCCGCTTACCCTCTCTCGATCGAAGATCTCGAAAACTGCCCGTGTTACGGTTGTCTGGAATTCGAAATCAACGCCGATCAGCCCTCGCCGCTGATTCTGCAGCGACGTCTTCACGCCCTGGGTCAACGCACCTGGAACTTGATGGTCGATGTAACGAATTATACCAGCCTCGAGATCGGACAGCCGACCCATGCTTTCGACGGCGACAAGGTCGAGGCGATTCGAGTCGCCACCTTCCAGAAAAAGGGGACGTTCGTCACACTCGACGATCAGCCGAGAAAGTTGCTTCCCGAGGATCTGCTCATCTGGAATCGAGACGAGCCGGTGGCCCTGGCCGGGATCATGGGCGGAGCCGCGACAGAAGTCTCGTCCGAGACGCGGAAGGTCCTTTTGGAAAGCGCTAATTTCAATGCGGCCCGCATCCGCAAGACTTCAGTGCGGCTCGATCTTCGCACCGACGCCTCCCAGCGATACGAGAAGAGCCAACCCCCGATCAATGTACTCACGGGGGTCCAGAGGATCATGAATTTGCTCGAAGAATCGAGCGCCGATTTCAAGGTCACCCGTCGTTTCACCCTCGAAGGAGACCTGGACGAGAGCCCTCGTGAAATCGTCCTACCCGCCGGCTCACTTTCGCGACTCTCCGGCATCGAGCTGAGTCGTGAACAGACCTTATCGATTCTCCATTCCATCGAATTCGGTGCCTCGTTCGACGAGAAGGGAAATCTCCACGTGGAGATCCCTCCCTTCCGAAGCCGGCGCGATATCGCCATCGGACCGGACATCATCGAGGAAGTGCTCCGCATCTACGGCTACGACCACATTCCGCCGGTCATGCCTTCGCTGCCGCTGGAACCGCTCCAAGTCGAGGTCTCTCTCCAATTGCATCACAAGGCCCGTCGATTGCTGTCCACGGGGCATCGCTTCCTCGAAGTCCATCAATACGGATGGATGAACGACCCGTGGCTCGACCGGATTGGCTTCGAACCGAAAAATGCCCTCACTCTGCATAATCCGGCGGCGTTGCCCGACAGTCGTCTCCGCACGACGCTCATTCCCAATCTGCTGGCACTCATTCCCAAGAATCGCAATCACAGCGACCGCTTCCGTCTCTTCGAACTCGGGAGCATCTACCTTCCCCAGGAGAAGAAAAAGGCGAGCTGCCGGGAAAAACCGATGCTCGCGGGAATCAGTTATCAGCAAGGAAATCAACCATCGCTCGAAGAACACTATCGTTCCATCAAAGGGGCGCTGGAAGATTTCCCCCGGCTGCTGAAGGAACCGCCTTTCCGTTTCGTCGCTTCTGAGCGACAGGTCACTCCTTGGCAGATGCCCGATCTCTGGGCCGAAATTTATCAGGGCGAAACACTCGTGGGAAGCATTGGGACCGCAGACGACTCGCTCATGGAAATCCTCGCTCCCGATGGTGGACAAGTGATCTGGTTCGAGCTCGATTTCGAAGCCCTTCAAGGTAAGTTGTATCCGGAAGTCCAATTCGAACAACCTCCACGATACCCTCATTCCTGGCAAGACTTCTCCCTGCTCTGGAACATCGGCGATGGCTTCGCCAAACTCCAAGAGCGGCTCGACCGTTTCGAACACCCCTTGATCCGACGCCGAGAGTTTCTTACCTCTTATAAGGGAAAGGGGCTCGAAAAGGGAATGGCCAGTTACTCCTTCCGCTTCTGGATCGGGGCTGTGGATCACACCCTCTCCGGAGAGGAGATCGACCAATTCCACCAAGCATTCCTCGACTTTCTCAAGAAGGAAGAGATCCAACTGCGGTAGTCCCCTTTTCAGGATGTTCCGGCAATAGGCGTCGACGTCTGGAGGTTCATTTCCACCATGTGGTTCGAGGAACGCCTCATCTTCTTCCCATCCGTCTATCCCGCAGGCGACTGGGACTCACTCACCGAAATGGGGATTTCCTATGAGGAGCAGTTTTTCTTCTCCTCCGACGGGACGAAGCTGCATGCCTGGTACGTACCGCACCGGCGTCCATCGGCTTTCGTCCTCTATTGCCATGGAAACGCCGGAAACCTCTCTCACCGAAATGATCCACTCGAGCAATTGCACCATCAAGTAGGTGCCGCAACCCTGATTTTCGATTATCGAGGATATGGAAAAAGTGAAGGGACCCCTTATGAAAAAGGAATCCTCGAGGATGCCCTCGCCGCCAGAGATCTCTTGATGCGAATTGCCGGCGTCCCTCCGGAGGAGATCGTCCTTTTGGGACGTTCCATCGGGGCGGCGATAGCCACCCACTTGGCGACACTCGAGCCCTCTCCACGTCAACGATTAATACTCGAAAGCACCTTCACGTCGCTCCCCGACTTGGCGGCTCGTCTCTACCCGTTTCTGCCGGTGAAAACGATGCTACGAAGCCGATTTCCCGTCTTGACAAAAATCGCCGACTTCCGGGGATCTTTGCTCTTGAGCCATGGAGACGCCGATGAGTTGGTCCCGTGGTCCGATGGAAAAAAGGTTTATGAAAGCGCCTCCCAATCGAAGCACCGAGAATTCTTCACCGTCGAGGGAGGAGATCACAATTCTCCACAGCCGTCCGAATACTATCGGGAGATACTTCCCCGATTCCTCGAAAGCAATGGGGAGTTTTGATGAAAGCCATTACTTTGACCACGGATTTCGGAATCGGTTCTCCCTATGTGGCCGCGATGAAGGGAGTCATCCTCTCCCTTTTTCCGGAATGTCGATTGATCGATTTGACGCACGACGTTTCTCCGCAATGCATTCTCCAAGGCGCGATCGTACTACACGACGTGTTCGATTCCTTCCCGGAGGGAACGATCCATGTGGCGGTCGTCGACCCCGGGGTGGGCACGGCTCGGAAAATCGTCGCCGCGAAGATGGAGGGACACTATTTCGTCGCCCCCGATAACGGGTTGCTTTCTCTCATCTACCAGAAGGCGATACGTCCCGAGATCGTCCAGCTTACGCAAGACCGCTACTGGCGGCAACCGGTCTCTTCGACATTTCACGGACGCGACATCATGGCCCCGGTCGCGGCTCAACTGGCAAAGGGAATTCCGCTGCAATCCCTGGGCAAGACGATCGAACAACCGGTTCGGGTGAGGATTCCGGAAGTGCAGATCCACCCGGATTTCATCACGATCACGTCGCTTTTTCATGATTCTTTCGGTAATGTCATCACGAACGTGCGGTCGGATTCGCTCGATCCCACCTGGCGGAGTCGCATGGCTCCTTACCGTATGGTAAAATGGAAAAGAGAAAAAAGAGAGCCGATCCCATGCCGGATCGTTCGCACTTATGGCGAAGCGGATTCGGGCGAAGCGGTCGCGCTGATCGGCTCTTCCGGCCGGCTCGAACTCGCCGTCGTCGACGGAAACGCAGCTCAGAGATTCAACATCGCACCTGAGGAAACTTTCCACGTCCACTTCGTGGAAACGAACTCGTCGACATGAATTCGATTGCAAAACCACACAACAATCTTCAGATCCCAGCCTTCTTCCGGAACCACTCCATGCCGACAATATCGACCAAACCTCTTGAAGCGCAATGGACTCCATTTGCCGGAATGCCATCCCCTCGATTCAGGATTTTCGGCCATCTTCGATCTGCGATCGTCATTCCAGCACTCCTCGCATGCTTCTTCCCTTTTCTCTGCGAGAGCGTCCCGGCCAAGCCGAAAGAGAAATCGAAGGAGACCTCCATATCAGGAGCCTTGCCCGGCTACACTCATTTTGCCGAGTTCAAGAAAGAACTCCAGAAACTCTCCAAGTCTCCGTGGGTCGAGCTGGATTCCCTCGGCAAAACCCGCTCCGGAAAGGACATCTTCCTTCTGACACTCGGTTCCCGAAATGAAGAAGCGGTCGAGATTCCTTCTCTTTTCGTACTTGGAAGTATCGATCCGAGGCACGTCGCCGGTAGCGAAGTGTTGGTGAAACTGGCGCAGCACCTTTCCCGGAAGGCTTCCAAGGACGAGGCGACACGGAAATGGTTGGAGACGTATCGCCTCTATATGATCCCGCGCCCCTCTCCGGATGCCTACGAGGCATTCTTCCAAGAACCTTATCAGGAAAGAGAACGGAACGGCCGTCCGCACGATGACGACCGGGATGGTCGAACGGACGAAGACGGTCCGGAAGACCTCAACCAGGACGGATGGATCACGCAAATGCGCGTGGAGACCCCCTACGGCCGTTATGTCGCCGCTCCGGAGGATCCACGATTGATGACCCCTTATGATTCAGTCTTCTCGCCGGAAGACGCAGAAATCGAAGATGGGAACGATGAATCTACAAAAGAAAAGGAGGTCACGCGCTACGATCTCTACACGGAAGGATGGGACAACGACGCCGACGAGAAGTTCAACGAAGACGGAAGGGGAGGAGTTGCGCTGAATCGCAATTTCACTTTCAACTACGAGTATTTCGGCCCGGCGGCCGGTCCGCATCAGGTCTCCGAACCGGAATCGCGCGCGTTGGCCGACTTCGCGTTCGATCACCCCGAAATCGCGATGGTGGTATCTTTCAGCCCCAACGACAATCTGGTGAATCGATGGAAAGCCAAACTCTCCGAGGAACAAGGAAGGATCAAGAACGAGCTTTTGGAAATCGACCAACCCGCGATGGACTTTTTCAGCAATGCTTATCGGAAGGCATTCCAAATCTCCGAGGAGCCGCCCGCTGAATCTGAAACGACGGAAACGATTCCCGGCTCCGTAGGAACGTGGGCTTATTTCCATTACGGCCGGTTTTCGCTGATCGCGCCCTGCTGGCAATTGCCTTCGAAGGAAGAAGAAAAAGATGATCAGGAGGAAGTCCGGGAAGAGCGGAAGAACGAAAAGGATCGCCCGGAAAAAGAAAAAAAAGAACTCACCCCGGAGACCAAGGAACAGCTCGAAGCACTGGAATACATGGATGAAAACAAGATCGACGGATTCGTTCCCTGGAAACGATACAAGCATCGCGATTTTCCCGAACGCCGAGTAGAGATCGGTGGATTCAAACCCTTTTACCGAATCACTCCCCCGAAAAAATCACTCGCTGAACGAACCGAGCAACTCTGCGATTACCTTCATTTCATCACCGACTCGCTTCCGGATTTGCGCTTCCAGGAAGTGAAAACGGAAAAGCTGGGGAGCGATTTCTGGCGGATCACCGTCGTTTTGGAAAATCGAGGATCGCTTCCAACGATGCCGAAGATGGGCGAAATCAACGGGATCCCCCAACCGATTCAAATTGCTTTGGATCTGCCGGAGGGCACCGAATTCTTGACCCGTCCTCCCCGAATTCGCGTTCCGCGACTCGAGAGCCGATCGCTTTCGGAGGAATTCGCATGGCTGGTTCGTGTTCCCCGCCATACGGAGGCCACTGAGAAACTTCCCCTTGCTTTGGAAGCCTGGAGCCCTTCGGTCGGGCACATTCATTGGCCTGAAGAGCAACCATAATGTTTCATCCTTCTCCGGCTCCATTCACCAATTTCCTCGCTTTTAATGGATATCAACCTATCATGCGCTTTTCCATGACGAAGCCTCTTTTCGCATTTTCAAATGATCTTGATGTTCCTTCAC
Source organism: uncultured Planctomycetaceae bacterium (assembly GCA_964632505.1). GTDB lineage: Bacteria > Planctomycetota > Planctomycetia > Pirellulales > Thermoguttaceae > CAZWCE01. The sequence continues at coordinate 244,759 of CAZWCE010000002.1, forward strand.
AGGATTTGATCTCCTTGCCGAGCCGATTATTCTCCGTTTCGACCCTCGGCATCGGACTCATGATCGTCGGTTTTTTGCTTTTCCCCGCATTCGGCGAATCTTCCGTGTTCGCGCAGGAGGATGCATCAAGCCGGTCGCTAATCTATCAGCCGATGGGGGCTCCGGCCGATCCGTCCGTATCCGTGCATTGGAATCGATACCACGACTACGCACGGATGACGGAGATCATGAAACGTCTCGCGAAGACTTACCCTCACCTGGCCGAACTACAATCCCTCGGCAAGAGTGTCCAGGGACGCGAGATGTGGTTGATGACCATGAGCAATTTCCGCAAGGGAGACCCCAATCTCAAGCCGGCCTTCTGGATCGACGGCGGCATCCACGGGAACGAGATCCAAGCGTCGGAGGTTTCCTTATACACGATCTGGTTTGTCTTGGAGATGTATGACCGGAACGAAAGGATCCGAGACTTGCTCGATCGCCGAACGTTCTATGTCGTGCCGATGATGAATCCCGATTCTCGGGAAGCCCACCTATACGAGGCCAATTCCACTCATTCGCCCCGTACCGGGCAAAAGCCGATCGACGATGATAACGACGGACTCGTCGACGAAGACCCCCACGACGACCTGGATGGCGACGGCCACATCACTCAGATGCGCATTGCCGATCCAGAGGGTCGCTGGAAAGCCCACGAAGAGTTCCCGAAGATGATGATTCGAGTCGAAGACGGCGAAAGCGGAGAATACACCCTCCTCGGACGAGAGGGGTTCGATAACGACGGAGACGGCCTCTTGAATGAAGATGGCCCCGGTTCCTACGACCCCAATCGCGATTGGCCTTATCTGTGGCAACCCGACTATGTGCAGCGCGGAGCCTATCGCTATCCGCTGTCGATTCCGGAGAACCGCATGGTCGCGGAATTCATCATGGCGCACCCAAACATCGCCGGAGCCCAATCGTTTCACAACACCGGGGGCATGATTCTACATGGCCCTTTCACGAAGGACGGTCCCTACCATCGCGAGGATATGGCCGTCTATCGCGAAATCGCCGAAGTCGGCCAGAAGATTCTGCCCGGCTACAGCGACGTCACTTGTGCCGACGGGCTCTATGAGGTGTACGGGGGAGAGATCGACTGGTTCCACAGCATGCTGGGGATTTTTTCCTATACCAATGAACTTTTTACCTCCTTCAATTTCTTTCGCGAATCTCCGGAGGAAGGTTCAGGTTTCTTCGGAAGAGAGGAGCCACGACACCGATTCGACCGTTACCTTCTCTTCGAACAGGGATTGGTGCCCTGGCACGAAGTTGAACTGCCCGATGGAAAGGTCGTCGAAGTCGGAGGGATGAAGAAATCCTGGGTCCGTCAACCTCCGTCGTTTCTTTTGGAGGAGGAATGCCATCGGAACATGGCATTCGTGCTTTTCCATGCGAGCGAAATGCCCCGCGTGACGATCGAGTCGGCGAAGCTGCAAACGCTCAGCGGAGGAGTTCGGGAAATCACCGTCGCGGTAAAAAATCACGGCATCACCCCCACCCATTCCGCCGGTGACCTGGAGCATCAGATCACCCCCGCCGATCGCGTGACGATTTCCGGGAAAGACCTCCATGTCCTCACCGGCCTCACGTCCCGAAATTCTTTCGAGCAATTGGAAATAACCGACTCCGCCCCAGAGGCCCAGAAACGGAAGCCGGAGACGTTGCTTCTGGAAAACCTTCCCGGCCGCTCGACCGCCTTTTGTCGCTGGTACGTGCAGGGCAATCCCCCGTTTCATATTGAAGTGATCAGCATCAAAGGGGGCACCGATCGAACCACTCTCGAAAAGGAGTGAGATTCTCCCCACCTTCCCCCTTGCCGGGATCGCTCCACCCCAGTAGATTCCATATCGGATGATCTTCAAAAAACACTGTTTTCCGGTGAGGAGCCTTTTGAGCATGAGTCGGCATCGCATCGAACGGATCGAGCTTTTCCCTGTTTTTTATCCGACCCAGGGTTATTTCAAGTTTTTCCACAGCCCCCGAGGTTTTTTCGGCCGAGCGGCGGTCGTGGTCAAAATGACGGCCGATGAAGGCACCGTCGGGTGGGGGCAAAGCGTTCCGATCACCACTTGGAGCTATGAAACGCTCGACACCTCGACGATCGTCATGCGCGACTTCTGGAAACCGGTATTGCTGGATCGCGACCCGACCGATCTGGAAGGGGCAAACGAGGCGATGGACCGGGCTCTGGCACCCGCTTTCAGCATGGGCATGCCGATCGCCAGGGCGGGGCTCGACATGGCTCTGCATGATTTGGCCGGAAAATTGCAAAACAAGTCGGTCTTTGAATTGTGGGAGATGCCGCGATCGCGAAAGACGATTCAACTCAGTTGGACCGTCAATATTCAGTCCCTCGATGAAGTGGGCCGGCGCGTCGAAGAAGGCAAAGAGAAAGGGTATCGGAATTTCAACATTAAGGTATCCCCCGATGTCGATCAGGATGTCGCTTTGGCGAAAAGCGTCCGCGAATTAGCGCCGGACACCTTCCTCTGGGCGGATGCCAACGGCGGATACCCAGATGCGGAAACGGCCATGCAGGCGGCGAAACGACTGGCCGATGTCGGAACGGATGTGCTCGAGGCCCCCCTGCGACCGAATCGTCTGACCGGCTACCAGGAATTGAAGCGGCAGGGAGCCCTCCCGATTTTCATGGACGAAGGAGTGGTTTCGCCCGTGGAAGTCGAGGAGTTCGGCAAACTCGGCATGATCGACGGCATCGCCATGAAGCCGGCCCGTTGCGGTGGGCTCACCAGCGCCGGGGCGCAACTGGAAACCATCCGAAAACGAGAGATGCGTTGGCTGGGAAGCGGCCTTACCGATCCCGATATTTCACTGGTCGCGAGCTTGGCCCTCTACAGTGCTTATGATCTTGAGACCCCGGCGGCGTTGAACGGCCCGCAATTTTTGGCCGACGATATTCTCGCCGTCCCGCTCGAACTGCAAGGGGACCAGATGACCGTCCCGAACGGCAAGGGACTGGGAATCGAGATCGACGAGCAGAAACTTCAAGAGATGGTCGAGGCCTCGAAGAACGTCGGGGGAGTGGAGCGCCCTTGACGATTCCATCGACGAACGAAACGCGGAAGCGAGAGAAAAGAAAGGGGACTGCCGGCCGATGAGGGATTCGTTCCAGGAGTGGATCCGCGGAGATCTCGACCGCTTGCGGACGCTGGACCGCTTCCGCCGTCTCGACGCCGACCGACACCGCTCGGATCGTGCAGACACTCACTCCGAAGGTTTGACCGATTTCTCCTCGAACGACTATCTCGGTTTCGCCGGGCACCCTCGCTTGAAACGCGCCATGCAGCAAGCCACCGATCGCTGGGGATGCGGCGCCGGAGCCTCTCCGCTGGTGACGGGATATACTGATGGCCATCAGAAGTTGGAAGAGACGATCGCTCAATGGATGGACCGGGAAGCGGCCCTTTTGTTCGGTAGCGGGTACCTTGCCAACCTCGGCGTGCTCGGCACGCTGGCCGACAAGAATACCCTCGTCTTTGCCGATCGAAAAGTGCACGCGAGTCTGCTCGACGGCATTCGACTAAGTGGTGCGAAACTCTTCCGATATCAGAGCGGCGACGCCGGCTCCCTCGAAAGGATGCTGCGACGGCAGGCGGAAAACAAGGCACGAAAGATCGTTCTCACCGAATCGGTCTTCAGTATGGATGGCCACCTCGCTCCGCTGGAAGAGATCGCCGCACTGGCCCGAGAGCATGCCGACCTGTGGATCGTCGACGAAGCCCATGCGATCGGCATTTTCGGCCGGCACGGCAGTGGTTGTTGTTCGGCGCTTTCCGCCGACCTCGGGCCCGACCTCCTGATCGGAACCGGAGGAAAAGCGCTGGGCTGCTATGGAGCATTCGTGGCTTGCGACGGAATAATGCGAAATTACTTGATCAATCACTGCCGATCGCTCATCTACTCGACGGCCTTGCCGGCACCGATCGCCGCCACCCTGACCGAAGCGATCCGCATGCTGGGCGAGCAGAACCCCGAGAATGCATTGGGCCTAGAATTGCAGCGGACCAGCCTCTCTTTTCGAAAAAAACTACGCCGGGTCGGGTTCGACCTACCACTCGCGCCGACGCCCATTGTTCCGATCCTCGTCGGAGGAGATCGCCCGACGCTCGCACTGGCCGAGACGCTTCGGAAAGAAGGTTTCCTGACCGTGGCGATTCGTCCCCCGACGGTTCCGGAAGGGACTTCCCGCCTGCGTCTCAGCCTCTCGCATCGACACACCGAAGAGCAACGGAACCGGTTGGTCGAGACGCTCGCTCGACACTGGAGGAGATGATGCCGCATTCATTTTTCTTGATTCCCGGCTGGGGAATGACCCCGACGATGTTCGATCCCCTGCTGAAACACCTGCCGTGCAACATGCCGGCTTTTTTCAATTGGAGCCGAATGACGGCCGCGGGTACGACGGAACATCGAAACGAGCTTCTCCAAATGGAAAACAGCATTTTCATCGGTTGGTCTCTCGGGGGAATGCTCGCCATGGAAGCCATCTTGCAAGGGAAGTTCCGTCCGAAGGGGCTGATTCTCTTGAACTCCTCGGGCACGTTTCTTGCTCGCGGGAAGGTCCCCGGCGCCAGTCCGCGGCTTCTCCGCGCCATGATGCTCAAGTTGAAGAAAACTCCGGAAGAGGTCCTTGGCGACTTCGCCGACCTGTGCTGTAGCGACACGCCGTCGGAAGAGTTTCGTCGTGTTTTGATCCAGCAGGCCGCTACGTTTTCCACCGAAAGCCTGGTCCAGGGGCTGGCGTACCTCCGGGAATTCGACCTGCTCGATCAACTCCCCGAACTCGATGTTCCCACACTTGTCCTTCACGGTCGGAGCGACGCCGTCATCCCGTTGGAGTCCGGCGCGTGGCTGGCCGAACGCCTCCAAGGGGCCACCTTCCATGCCGTTTCCGGCGACCATGCCTTGCCGTGGACGTCGCCCCAAAAGATCGCCGAACGAATCCTTCCGTTTCTCGATTCCTTGACATGAATGCTCCCCCTTCCTCTTCCCACTCCTCTGCCGGTCATGATTCCCCTCCTTCCCGGGGATACGATCGCTGGGCGCACCTGCAACGTCGATCGGCCGAACGACTCTGCGAAATGCTCCCGAGAAAGATTTCCCCCCAACGAATCGTCGATCTGGGCTGCGGCACCGGACATCTTCTCGATCGACTCCAGCGCAGATTTCCTGAAGCACGGCTCCACGGGATCGATTTCGATCCTCGCAGGGTCGAGCAAGCCTCACGACGTTTTGCGTCGTCTACCCGGACGGACATTATCGGATCGGAAATCGAAGCTTTCCTCCTCGCGAACTCCTCCCCATTGGATCTGATCGTTTCGAACTTCGCTTTGCACTGGTCGAGCAATCCCGAAAGTCTCTTCCATGCAATCTCCGAAACCCTCTCCGAAGGGGGGCATTTCGCCATGAGTGTTCCCGTGAGGGGGTCGCTGACCACCATCCATCCGCCGATGCGCCGCCTGGGTATTTCCGTTCCGATCACCTTTTTTTCGCAAACATATTGGGAGAAACAGCTTGGCGGAAAGCTGGAGATCATCGAAGCGCGTTTGATCGATCTGATCCATTATTATCCTCTTGCCCATCAAGCCCTTGCCGCGGTTCATCGCACGGGGCTTCCGAGCCGTCGTTCCGATAAGAATCCTCTCCAGAGCTCCACCACCATGCGGCGATTGCTCGAGGCGATCCAAGAACAAAAACAAGATGGAGGCATTCCCGTGGGGTATCGAACCTGGCAGGCGGTCGCCCGAAAGCGACCATGACCCAGTCGCCTCAGGCCACCCATCTCCCCAGGCCTCCCATGTGTTTTTTGCGGGGATTCCAGGGCAAACGGCCAAAAAATGGCGTTGATTTTGTCTTCCAATTCGTTCACAATACCGCAATCTTCGAGGAAGGAACCGATTGTCTATCAGGATGTGATTCCACTATGAAAATCATCGACCGCTATCTACTGTTTCAGTTTTTCAAAACGCTCGTGCTCTGGTTCGCCAGTTTTGTCGGCGTTTACGTCATTTTCGACCTCTTCACGAATATGGAAGAACTGGTATCGGTGGCGAGCGACACCGGCGGCATTCTGCCCGTGCTTGGAAAATACTACTTTTTCAAAACCTTTTTGTTCTTCGATTCCATCTCCTCGATGTTGGTGGTCCTTTCGGCGATGGTCACCATCGCATGGATTCAGCGTCACAATGAATTGGCCGCGCTGATGGCCGCCGGCATCTCCCAGCTCCGCGTCGTGGCCCCCATCATTGCGGCGGCGGTCGGCGTCACGTTCCTGGCGATGGCCTCCCGGGAACTGGTCATGCCGAAATATCGCGACGAGCTTGTCCGAACCCCCCAGAATTTCACGGGCAAAAAAGGGATGGAGATGAAAGCGACCTACGACTATCAGAGGAACATTTATCTCCAGGGCGACCGGACCTTTCGCAACGAAAAGAGAATCAGTGATCCGAATTTCATCCTCCCCCGTCAAGTTTGCAAGTACGGCCATTATCTTCAGGCCGAAAACGCTTACTTTCAGCTTCAGGATGAACATCACCCACCCGGCTATCTCCTCGACGGGGTCCGTGAACCGACGGAAATACTCCGCGAGCCGACCATCACGCTGGATGACCAACCGCTGATCATCACCCCGGAGAGTGAACCGGAATGGCTCGAGGAAGATCAATGCTTTGTCGTGACCGACGTCTCCTTCAACCACTTGGCGGAAAGCTACGCTTGGCGGGAGTACTCTTCCACGGCGGAGCTGATTCAGGGAGTATGGAACCCTAGTCTGAAGCTCGGTCCCGAGGTATACACCGCCATTCATTCCCGATTCGTCCGCCCTTTTCTCGACATCGCACTGCTTTTTCTGGGACTGCCGATCATCCTCTCGAAAAGCGATCGCAACGTATTCAAGGCGATGGGAATCAGTGCCGGGCTGGTGATCGGATTCATCGCCCTGCAAATCGCCAGCAATTACTTCGGCACCACCTACGAGGTTCCCACGCTGGGAGCCTGGTTGCCGCTATTGATGGTGGTGCCGGTGGTGGTCTATCTGATCGACCAGATCAACTCTTGAAGCCCGGGTGTTCCCACGGAAGTTCTCCCCCCGCCTGTTCGCGCCCCCTCACATCTCTCGCTGCCGATTGCTAGAATAGAGAGTGAAGCCGCTCGATTCCCGTGGAAGGCGATCGCTTCCCGACGAGGAATTCCCGGAAATTTCCCCCTCCCACATTTTCCGAAAATCAGCTCGACGAGATTCTCTTTTCGAGAAAGGGCAACGAACAACCATGAAAAAGGCAACGTATCGAGATTCGGGAGTCGATCTGGATGTCTACGCGGAGTCGATGGCTCGCCTCCCCTCCTTGGTTTCCCAGACGTTCTCCCCCCGAGTGATGAAACTCGACGGGGGGTTCGCCGGGCTGTTCCATCTGTTCGGGGAAGGGGCCGGTCGGAAAAAATATGAGGATCCCGTGTTGGTCAGTTGCACCGACGGAGTCGGGACGAAACTGAAAATCGCCACGATGGCCGATCGCCACGACACGATCGGTATCGATTTGGTCGCGATGAGTGTCAACGACGCCATCTGCTGCGGGGCAACGCCCCTGTTTTTTCTCGATTATGTCGCCATGGACCGAGACGATCCCGAAAGGCTCGAACAGATCGTCACCGGCATCGTCCGAGGATGCGAAGCTTCGCATTGCGCTTTGTTGGGTGGAGAAACGGCGATCATGCCCGATCTCTACCGCCCGGGCGAATACGACCTGGCCGGTTTTTGCGTCGGGGTGGCCGAACGGGCCGAGGTGATCGATGGTAAGCAGATTCAAGCCGGCGATCGGCTGATCGGCATCGCCTCCAGTGGATTGCATTCCAACGGATACAGTCTGGCCCGAAAAATCGTTTTCGAAATGGCCGGACTCGGTCTCGACGACCCTGTTCCCGAGACGGACAAAAACGTGGGAGAACTCCTGCTGGAGCCGACGAAAATATATGTCCGAGCGGTTTTGGATCTGCTCGAGAACCTGAAAGCCAACGATCAGGTGACCGGCATCGCCCACATCACCGGCGGCGGCTTGCATGAAAATCTTTCACGAATTCTCCCGTCGGCGCTCGGTGTCGCCATCGAGCGCGATTCCTGGCCGGTTCCGGAAGTGTTCTCCTGGCTCCAAAAATTGGGCAATGTAGAAACGGAAGAAATGCACCGCGTCTTCAACGGGGGACTCGGCCTGGTCTTGGTCGTCCGTCCCGAGGCCTCCGCTCGGGCGTGTGAACTGCTCCAGGCCTCCGGGCATCTTTGTTACGAAATCGGGCGAATCGTCCCGGACCAAACCGAAAAGCGATGAATCGATCCGGCCGTCCCCCCTGAAGGGACAGCTTCGAAGGCAAAAAAACCACAACCCCTTCTGCAATAACCACTTACAACCATCCCCCTCGCTTTAAGATCATATCGTATTTGCCCCATGCCCTCACCACAAGCCGCTTTGCGACCGTTTTTCTCTTTTTTCTGGAGTGAAGGGAATTAGAATAGAATTAAGGATGAAATCCCCATCGCATCCCAATATATAGGGCATCAGGTGATTTCACCTCCTTTTCGTCATCATTTTCACGATTGTTATTGGATGTCGTTCGCTTGAGTCTCCGGTTCTTCCGAGAAACCGGGAGCCTATTGTCCCTCCTTGGCGTTTCGGCACCAACCACCTTATGAAGCTGTCGCCAGGCTCCCTACTTTCGGTCCATCAGTAAGGGAAATGGAGTAACGGGTTTTACGGCTCGGTTCTCTTTTTTCGACCTTGAAAAAAAGGTCGCTTCCCCAAAGAGACCTGTCCGGTGAACCCGTTCTTTTCCCATTGGGTACAAGAGTCCCATTGGGTACAAGAGCCGGGGCGGACGTCGTCGTACGATCATTACGGAAACCGTTCAGCCGAAACGAATGGGGGCAGATTCCAAAAAGGTGGAATCCCCTATTTCTACGCCAACTTTCATCATCCTCCATGAACCATTCATCCGTTCTTATATCGAAAAACCGAATTCTCAGGAGATCAAGAAACGGATTCCTGCCTTCCCCGGCTGCGCCGGCGTTCGGGAGCCTCCTCCTGCTGTTGCTCTGTCTCGGCTTTTCCGCACAGGGGCAGGAGGAGACGAAGTCCCCCGGCACCGACTCGCTTTCCTCGCCACCGATCCGTTCACATTCGAAAGTCGGCGGCCCCGGCGGGGATCTCTCCTCGTCGCCCCGTCCCTCATCGGCCAAGGAACGGACGAATGTCTCCTACGATGGCGTCGAACAGGCTCCGATCGACATCTACCTGAAGGACCAGGGGGGAAATCTGATTTTCCTTCCCAACTTCCCCTTGGAAAACCTCGACGAAATCTACCGATCGAAAAACCATCAAGACGACGTCCCCGATTACGTTTTGCAATTACTGGCCGAAGGAAAAGTCGAAAAGGGCTACGCGAGGATCCAGCTCCATTTCCGACTCTTTGCGCAAGACAAGCCGACGTTGGTCATCCCCCTACGTATGCCCGAGGGAGTACTCCAGCTTCCCACGGAGGAACCCTCGGAATTGTCGGAGCTGGTGGAATATCGAGGTCCCGGCAAGTGCCGCCTTTTCTTCGATCAAAATCAAGGGGGGTATGTATGCCGTATCCGCCAAAAGGAGCTTTCTTCGACCGAAGCTCCGGCGCCCCTCGGGGAAACATCAGAAGAGGCAGAGGCCGAGTCCTCTCTTTCAGACGATCCTGAGCCGCCCGCCGACGACTCGTCCGACGAAGCAGCAGAAGCCCCCGACGAGGCAGATACCACCGACGACGACTTCGCTCCCCAGCCTACAGAAGCGGCCCAAACCGATGGACAATACCACGAGATCATTTTCGAACTCTGTTTTCCCGTCAAATCGGTCGGTGAGGAAGAGTCGCATTTGACCCTTACTTTTCCTCATGCAATCAGCTCGGAACTGAAGCTCGAGGTCCCGCTTCCCGATGCGATCGCGGAAGTGAACCGCGGCGTGATCCTGCAGACGCAATCCCATTTGAGCTCTGCCCATACCATGTTCACCATCAGCGGTGTCCAAGACCGTTTCGAGTTTCAGTGGCGGAAATCGCAAACCGCACGGAACGAAGTCCACACCATGCTCCAAGTGAAGGACGCGATCATCACGGCGATATTGAGCAACCGCGAGGCGAATTTCGAAGCGGTGCTTCCCGTACAGAGTTATGGCGGCACATTCGACCATTTCCGAGTCCGACTGCCTTCCGGCGCTTCCTGGATTCCCGAAAATTACGACGACTATTCCGTGCATGAGATCACCAAGAACGGCGACGCGGGGCAAGGAAGTATTCTGGAAGTGCGTCTCCCCGAAAAGACCGATCAAACCGTTTACGTTCACTTGAAGGCCCGGGGCGCCCTGCCTCCGGAAAACCCCGGGGGATGGTATGAACTCGGAGGCTTCGAGGTCCTCGAGGCGAAAAAACAGTACGGCAAGATCGCCGTCGGCACGCTCGACGATTGGCGTTTGCAATGGAAAATCGTACGGGGGGTCCGTGTCGACGACCTTCGTCACGAAGACTTTCCCGAGGAGCATCTCCCCGAATCGTTCCTAGAAGACCAGCTCACCGCCGGCTTCGAGTACTACAGTCAGCCCTGTTCGTTGAAGGCCCAAGTCGTTTTGCGACAAACCAATATCAACGTCAAACCGGAATATCAGATCAGCATCAATAAAGGACAAATCACGCTGGAAGGGCGGTTGACCTACCAGGTGCACGGCGCGGAGACCAATCAGATGATCATCGACATGCCCGGCTGGCTGTCCCCCGAGGTCGGTCCGGCAAACATCGTGGATCTCGATGCCTCGTCTTCGCTCGATGACTCCGGTCGATTGACGGTCCCACTGCTCGTTCCTTCGAAGGGGACCATCCAGATCGACTTGAAGGCCTACCGAAAGATGGATCCGGAATCGGAGACGATTCGCCTGGAAATGCCACGTCCGGAGGCCGACTGGTTCGGCCCCGCCTCCATCGCCATTCTCCCCGCGGACAACGTCGAACTGACCCCCGAAACCGAAAACATTCAGGGCATGACGCGAAAGGTTCGCAAATCATTGCCGCTGGAGCTGGAACTCCCCGAGCGTCAAAACGCTCCGCTCTTCTACCAACAGGAGTCGCAGGACGCCACCTTCGTGGCCAACATCACGTTCCATCGGCAGCAAATCGACGTCGCCTCCAAAGCCGAAGTGCGCATGAACATGGGCCGGGAACAAATCCTCCAGACGCTCACTTACAACATCGCCTATGAACCGATCGATCGGTTGACGTTGCTGGTTCCCAAGGAACTCGACGAGAGCGGCCACTGGCAGGTTTCGCTCGACAGTTTACCCTTGACACCGCAATCCATACCAGGAAACGCATCACTGCAAGAGGGAACCTCCCCCCAGACGGATTATGTCCGCAAGCGGATCTCCTTGCGCCAGGCCCGCATCGGCTCCTGCGTTCTCTCGATCCGTTCCAGTTTCGACCCGATCGAACTCCAACCGGAAATGACCATCCCGGTGCATGTCCCGTTGATCATGCCCGAGGAAGGAACCCTGACCGAAAACGAAGTCGCCGCCGTGGTGCCCCCCGGCGTGAATGTTCAGTTGATCGGCGGATCGGACGAACCCTGGAAGCCGCAAAAAGAACAGTTCAGTGAAAACAATCCCGGTTCTTCCGGGAGCCGGGTTTTCGTATCGGAAAAACGACAGTTCGACATTCCCTTGGGCGTCTACCTTGCCGACCGCGATGTCCTCGGCGTCACCGGCGTGCAGCGAGCCTGGATTCAGTCCTGGTTCCTGGGACCTGACCGCGTCGACCGAGTGGTCTATCGGCTGACCACCGACCGCGCCAATTTGCGCGTCCAACTCCCCTCCGGTGTCGATCTCAGAAAAATCACCGGAACCCTGGATGGACAGCCCCTGGATTCCTCTGAAATCGATTCCGAGAATATTCTGACCATTCCGTTTCCCCCCTTCACCCAACAAAGCGAACACTTGCTCGAAATCTGGTATCAGGTGCCCGATCAGTCCATCCATCGTTCCCCTTTCCGGGTAGAACTTCCGCGTCTGCTCGACGACACCTGGGTCCGGAGAATGTACTGGCAGGTCATCTTGCCGAAATATCATCATCTGGCCGGGTTCAGTGAGAACCTCACCTCGGAGTTCCAATGGGGCTGGAAGGGAGCTTTCTGGGGGAGAGTCCCCGGGATGTCGCAGGAGGAATTGGAGGCCTGGGTGGGAGCCGAAAAAATGGATCCGGTGCCGCAAGGAACCAGCCGCTATCTGTTCAGCAGCATGGGCGCGATCGAACAACCGGAACTGAGACTCGTCCAGCGATCCACGATCGTCCTGGTGGTCAGCAGCATCGCGTTGATTCTCGGTTTATTGATCATCTACTTCCCAGCGTTGCGCTACCCTGGGATCCTCTTTGTCCTCGGCATCCTCCTGGTCGCGGCGATTGCCTTTCGCCCGGCACCGGCCTTGTTGGTCGCGCAGGCGTCGGGCATCGGGATCTTCATGGCTTTGTTGGGTGGTTATCTTTTCCGAATCTTTTCTCGGAAGGAGAGATGGGGAAAGGTCCTCGAATCGGTCCCCACGGAAAGTTCCTACGGGAGCCGCAAGATTCCGATCGATTCCTCCGACGTGGAAGAGGATGCGTCGGATCCGTCCGGAGCCCCCAACGCGCCTTACGAACGTGTCCATTCGACGGTTTCCAATTACGATGACGCCGAGCCTCCTCCTCACTACGAGACCTGACGCCGATAAGATGCACTTATTATCCGACTCCCGATTCGCACATCACCTCTGGATTCGCCTTGCGATCCCCTCGCTGGCCGCATGGCTGTGGTGTTTCTGCGCGACGGTGCCGACGGATGGCCAACCCCCGGCCACCGCCGAAGAGACCACGCCCGGGAACGATTCCGGCTTGCTCTCCTCTTCACCGAAAAAAAAAGGCGCAGAAGATTCCGAAACGGGCACGACTCGGGGGAATCAAGAAGGCCGCTCCCCCCTCCGCTTCCGCCGTTGGTTCGCCCCGATCGAAAAAATCGAAGATTGGCCCTGGGGCGATAGCCGGTATCGACCGGTGCTGAGAGAGCAGTTCGAAACGTGGATCGCTTCGACGCCTTCGCAGGCATGGAGCCACCTCCCTTCCGAGGTGGTCGTGGAATCGATTCAGCTCGACGCAACCTACAAGGAGCAGCAGTTCCTCGAAGGCAAGGGAAGGATGCGCATCGAACTTCGATCGGATCAGCCCGCCATTCTCTTTTTGGAACCGCTGAGCATGGCGATCGATCGCCTGAGGTGGTCCAACGGGGAGGAAGCCGATGCCGGAATGTTCCGACGGGGAGACTTCGGCGTTCTCTGTCCCAGCAACGGCACGCTGTTGTTCGATTGGACACTGAATCGTCAGGAATTCGGCGACGAAAATGTGTCGCGTTTTTCTCTCCAAATGCCTCCTTCTCCGCTGATCCACTTGAACCTCACCCTGCCGGCGACCATCGAGCCGACCCTGAGCGAGGGCCTGATCCTCCAGCCGGAAAACACGCAAAAAGGGAAACGATGGCCCATTTCCCTGGGAGGCCATCACCAGACGGTCTTGCGCCTGAAAAAAAACCCTTCCCGCGCGAGCACCCCGCTGCCGGCGATCGGCATGCGGCAATCGATCACTTACGATCTCTCGGTCCAGGGCGTCGAAGTGAAATCCCGTTTCCATTTCGACAAGCTTCAACCAAGCCTCTTCGATGAAGTGCTTATCGAACTCGATCGTGCCTTGCACCCCATTTCGGTCGAATACGGGCAAACGTCTCTGCAATGGTCGATCGTTCCCTCTTCTTCCGATGAGGAAACGGTGAGAATGCTCGTGTCGATCCCCGAAACCGAATCGACTTCCGTCAAGGAATTGCAGGTCACCGCATTTTGCGCGCTGACCACCGACCAGCTTTGGAGTTTGCCGAGAATTCGACTCGCCAATGAGAACGTCTTCTGGCAACAGACCAAGGCCACGCTGGTACTCAGTTCTCCTCTCGTCTTGCGAAGCCTCAAGCCCGTGCTTGCCGGCCAGGTCCCCAGCAACGTGATCCCCGGCGGCCATAAAAATCAAACCTACGAGCTCTTCTACCACGTTCCCGACGGGCGAGTGGAGGTGGAAGTCGGAAATTTCCTTCCCGACTTGACCTGTGCGACGGGCAATGATGTTCAATTGCGATCCAACGAGATCGCCAGTCGACTGGTCGCCGACTTTTCCGTCGCGGAAGGGAAGCGGCATTTGATCGAAGGGGTCATCCATGCCGAGTGGACCATCGACTCAATCGAGTCGGTCCCGCCCGGGAATCTCGCCGAAATCTACTGGGAACCTCGTCAGAACGAAGATGGAAAATCTCACAAGCTCTCGATTCTCATGAAAGAACCGGTCACACCGGAAAACCCATGTCGATTATTGGTGTCGGCCCGACGACTTTACCCTGACGACTACAAGAAGCTCCAACTGACCGATTTCTCTCCACTTCACTTTCCCGAGGTTCTCAGCGGTGATCATTTGTATTCGCTCGAGGCCACGCCACCGTTGCGTTTGGAAACCTCCGAGAATGGGAACGAGCCCCCCCTGGAAAAGCTTTCGCCCAATGACCCCGTGGTCCAGCAGCGATTCCTGGAGTCGACCTCGCTCCATGGGCTGATTCTCCAGGACACCATCGCGAACGTACGAAAGCACTTCCATCTGAAAATCGATCGTCCCTCTTACTCCTCTGAAATCGTTTCCCGAGTCGTGGCGCGGAACGAGACGCTCTTCCAGTCTTTCTCCTTCCGGTGCTTGCCCGAAGCGACCCAGGTCGATCGGGTCTTCGTGCATTTTCATGCCCCGTCGGCTGATGGCGAAGCTCCCTCGTGGAAGTGGACACTCGGCCCCGAACAAAAACCGCTCACGGAGATACGGCGTCTTTCTCGGGCCGATCAGGCACGCATGGAAATTCCGCCGGGTGGAGAAACGTGGGAGATCCTGCTGACTCCCTCGCGAAGCGGGCCTTTCGAGCTGCATGCCCGGAGCAATCGTCCTTTGACTCCCCCGTTGGGGATCGTGCTGGCGTCCATGCCGGGGGCCGTATCGCAACAGGGTCGCGTCACCCTCGAAATTCCCGAATCACTCGCCATCCGTCCCCATGGACAGATTCTCACGCCCATCCCTCCGGAACCGATCGAACCGGACAGATTCCGAAAAACGAGGGCAGCCTTCCAATACGATCCGTTGCGTTCCCCGGCCGAAGACATCGCCATGCCGTTGGAAATCCATTCCAACCGGATCGATCTCCCCACCCAACGCGCCTGGATATGGCACCTGGACTTGCATTCCCATTTCGAAAGCAAGGGCAGAGTCGTGCATCTGGCGATGATTTCGCTGGAGAATCGGGGAGAGGAGTTCTTGAACATCACACTACCGGAGAAAATCCCTCTCGAAAACGTGCAACAGGTCCGCATCGACGGCCGTCGAACGGGGTGGCATTTGGCGAAAGACAAAGGCGAAACCAATGTGGAATTCCGTCTTCCGGACCATCGTCGGTTTCTTTTCATTGAAATCGAATTCACTCAACAGCGGAGTCCTCTGAAAAGCTTTCATCGTCTTACTCCTTCCTTTCCTACATTCGATCTGCCGGTACTCAACCGTCACTGGTCGACCTGGTTTCCGAAAGATTTCCGCACCACTTCGGTTCGATCGACACGATCTCGGAACGACTCGGCAGCAATCGAGCGATCGCTTGCGGAATTCTTTTTTCCGGGAATGACGTCCCGACGATTCCATCCTCTGAAACGCAGTTCCTGGAACGAGTTGCTTCCTTTCGATCTCCAACACGATCGCGCCCGACAAATTGCCGACATCCTGGTGTCCTCGGTGGGAGACTCTGAATTTCTGAACAAGATCGCCTCGACCTCGAAACAGGAAACGACGGGGGAAACAGCGGAAGATCCATCCTCCCAGGAGAATGGATCCGAGCAAGTCACTTGGGGAGAACTTTTCGTAAGCGATGCCTTCACGGAGAAGGTATTGCTACACCCTTTCGATGAATCCGGAACCTCATTTCAACTGCTTATCGACCATGCCGCTCTGAAACGCATCGGCGTTTTTCCCGATACTCCGATTCCGTTCGTTCGTGGAAAGTCCGAGAAGATACAAGGACTTCGTGTCCTCGATCGGGCTCATCTCTCCGTTTGTATCCATGAGAACACGCTGATGATCACCTCCATGAACCGAACTGCGATGTATTCCGATGAACTCCTTCCGATCATGGGCGACCACATCGTGAAGGTTCGAGACGGCTTGCTGGCCGGGGAGATGTCGGAGACGGTCAAGGACCATTCTCAGAGGACGTATCTCCGAGCAACCCGGTGGGCTCAACTCGAGCATTTGGAACGATCGCCTTGGCATAAGCAAGACATGGTGGCCGGCTTTTCCCTCGAAACGCCCCACTGGCGGCTTCTTCGGATCGATATGCCTGAGACGGATTTCGAAATGGTGATTGCAAATCAAAAAACCCTTTACACCTACTGGTGGCTCGCCTTCGCGGGGATCATCATCCTTACCTGGCGACGCCCCCTCGGCAATCCCTGGTTTTTGTTTCTGGTGGTTTTCGCCTCGGGACTTTGCCTTTTCTTCGTTCCGTTGACCTGGAAGCTCTTGCTTTCGGGAATCTGCATGGGAGCCTGCACTTCGCTGGCATTTTGGCTGATTCGGCCCGCCCCCACGAAATCTCCCGGCCCCCCGGGACGTATTCTTCACCGCATTCCCATTCCCTCGGCTTCGATGAAACAGCTTTCCCCCAAGACCTTCCCGCTTGTTCTGCTGCACTGGCTCATCGGCATCACGTTTTTCCTTCTGCTGGTCCTTTTCACCGTCAAAGGGGCTTTCGCCCAAGAGAGCACATCTGAGGAAAATCCCGCCGTGAGCAGCAAAGAGCACACCTTACCGCCGTATCGCGTGTTCTTCCCCGTCGACCGGAACCGAAATCCGGCAGGTCCGTACGTCTATCTGCCGGAATCTTTCTACCACTCGTTGACCCGACAGGTCGATTTCGCCGGAGCAGGGGGGTATCACTGGAAGATTCAAAAAGCCCGGTATGAAGGAACGCTTTCCCGTTTACCGAATTCGGAGACCATCTCTCTCGAATCGCTGGTGGCGACCTTTCACCTCGACGTTTCCGAGGCGCAAACGACCATCCGGCTGCCGCTGATGCCGCTTTTGCCCGACGGTGCCCGACTCGACGGGATCGCGGTCCAACCGGTATGGCAGGGGGGAGAAGAAACCTTGGCCTTCGAAATCCGCGAGCCGGGAGAACATGTGCTTGAAATCCAACTCGCACCCCAGTTGATCTCTTCCGGGGCGCGACAAGGCTTCGAGTTCACCATTCCCGAAGTCGCGATCGCCCAACTGGTGATGAACGTACCGGTCGGCCTCGATCACCTGAACCTGCCCTCGGCGCGAGGAGCAGTCGGGCAAAATACCGAAGGACAATTGGTTGCCGCGCTGGGAGGCACCGATCGGTTGGCCCTCTATTGGACCGAAACGCTCAAGCACGCCGGTCAGATCTCGATCGACGTCGAGGAACTCTTCTGGCTCCGAGCCCGGACGGGGTTGGTCGATCTTCGCGCCCAGTATCGATTCCGTATTTCCGGCGGCAGCGTCGACACCCTGACTTTGGGGACCGATTCTCAACTGCAACTCTCCGGCAAGTTTCGCTGCGATAAGGTTCCCATTGCAAAAACCAGCTTCCAAAACGGGAACGAGAATACGGTCACCCTTCACCTGGAGGAACCGGTCTCGGGGAACGTCACGGTTCGGGCAGATTATGTGTACAAGAATTTTTCCGGAATTGGAAGATTGCGTTTGCCGAAGCTCTCCGTTCCCGACGTGCATACCATTCGTTCGTGGCTGGCCGTTTCAACGGACGAGTCCTTGAATTGTCATGCACCGCCATCGGGCGTGGGGGCCAGCGTTTTCCAATCGGTTTGGGGAGACACCGAGGAAACGCCTCTGTTTGTATACGATTTGTTCACCACCTCCTACAACGAATGGCTCCTTTCGCTCACCACGCGCGATCCACTTCTAGAAGTCGATCAGGAACAGATTCTTCACCTCGACGCCCGACAAACACAAGTTCATTATCAGGCCGATCTGGAAATCGAAGGAGAATGCTTCCAAACGCAACTTTCCGCCCCTGCTTCTTTTCAAGTCGAAGAGGCTCGAGTCGAAAAGGGGCAGACGGTCGTCGAATCGCGGTGGATCCAAAGCCCCGGCGGGAAGATCAGCTTCTTTTTCCCCAATTCACAGACGGGGAGCCTTCGGTTGATCGTCCGTGGACATCTGACCCAAGCGCTCGATCAACTGGTGTCGCTCCCCACTTTAAGCCTCCTGGACAGCCAAATCGCTACCCATCAGATCGATGTCTACCGCGACAGTTCCGTACTGCTGACGATCCCCGAGGGTATTGAGAATTGGTTACCCGAGGAAGCCGCTCCCGTCAGGGAAGAAGCGTGGGAAGGGGTTTACCTCGGATCTTTCGATGGAAACGTCGTTTCTCCCGATCGGGCGAAAATGATTGTCCGGGAAAACCAGCCGCACATCGATGTCGACCAGACATCGCTGGTGCACCGCAACGTGAACGGGAATCGGTGGGAGTTTCTTTCGGAGTTTCATTTGAACATCACCGAAGGAACGCTCGACAAGATCCTGATTCGTCTCGACGGAAGCGAGCTCGGGGCCGTCACCACCGAACCACAGATGCTGGTGGAGCGTATGTCGCCCGACATTTTGGCTTTGCGTCCCCGCCATCCGCTGAAATCGCAATTTCGCTTTCTCCTCAAAGCTCCTTTGCCCAATGAAAACAGCATTTCTTTCCCGAAAGCGCAATTGGTGGGGGCGGATCTGAAACGTCACTTCATCGTTCTGCCTACCGAAAATCAACTTCAACAATTCTGGTGGGAAATCGAATCGCTGATCCCCTCGAAGCTCCCCCCGGGGATTCCTTTTCCCGGTCAGGCGGTCGGGTTGCTGGCCGATTCGATCCAAGGCGATTCGGAGAAATCGCTCGTGGGAGCCGTTCCCGGCGGAATGGCGACCTTCCGAGTGGCCGGCAAGGATTTCACCGCCTTGCTTCGCGCTCCCTCTTCGCAACCTCGGATTTATCAGATCGACGTCCATCTTCATCTTCGCCGCGACGCTTCATGCTATGGGATCGCCACGATCGACCTGGGTTCGTTCGAGGGAAATCAGTGCATTCTCCATCTACCGAAACAATATGAGCTTCTGCACGTGGCCATCGGAGGAATCGAGGCATTTCCCGAACCGCTTTCGGACACTCAATCGCGGATCCAATGGACCACTCCCCGTTTACCTCAGAGAATCGAGGTTCTTTTCCAAGGGCAATTGGGGATTCCAGCCGATTTTTTCCGGGGCCGCTTCACCGACGACGATACCACTTTTTCCGTCCCCATCCCGTCGCTGGAAAACATGTCGGCGAATCAAACCCTGTGGACTCTCTCATTCGATGCGATGGGACCAACCACTTTTCCATTTCAGGTCGCCACCACCCGGCAGATCGTCCCTCCTTCGATCATCCAGATCGATCCTGCCATCGTCTCTACCTCGCCTTCGGAAAACAGTTCGCGCGCCGGTGAATTCCACAACGGTTTCGCTTGGAGATCTCTTGCGACCGCCGGGGGGATCTCGAATCTCGCCACACCTTTTATCTCTTTGTTGCAGGCGGGCCCCATTTCAACCTCCGCGAACAGCGCGTCCACCGCATCTGGAAATGGGGCCTCTCGATGGCTTACCCCGTTTTTCCCCGTCACGACGTCTTCATCCGTTCTCCACGGCCGTAGGTTATCGCAGGAATCCTCCGACGAATCATCGAGCGGTTCGCCGAACAGCCCCCATCGAGCCAATCGTTCCACCGACGTGATGCAAACAATCGAAGGCCCGCGGTGGGAGATGGAATCTTCGCGAGCCCCTCAAGCGATGATGCTCTGCTTGCATCTCCGCCGTATGGAGAATCTCCTGGCCCTTTTGGATTCGGTGACGGAAGGACAGGCCCTCGGCCACGAGGAACTCCGGCGCTGGTATTCCCCCTGGGGCCACCGATGGTGGGAGCTTCATCGGGAAACTCAATCTTTTTTCGAGCACCAGCGGACATCGCTTTCCTTGGACCGAAATCAAGCCGGGCCGCTTCTGGTCGAGAAGATCACTCCCCCCACCATCTCTCCCGACCGGACGAACGAGGAGAGTAACTTCCAAACGGCTCTTCCCGCCGAGGCAAGAGTCCAGCGCTTGGAGATTTCCTCTCTCTCGAAACTACAAGGAAAATTCGACCGGCTGCAAACCCAGCAACAGCGTATGATCCAGCAATGGGAACTCGAATCCGTCGATGAACAAATCCGCCAACGGCCACCGATCCATCATCTCGGGGGCTCGCTGTGGCGGATGAGTCACCTGGAAGACGGCCACATTCTGGCCGGCGTCGCCAACCACACGCTCACGTCATTGGAAATCACCCCCGTTTCCGCGAAGCGATCTTGGCTGTCCGAGAAATATTGGAGCATCGTCTGGTGGTGCATCGGGGGAATCGGGCTGGCCATTTTTCTGCAATCCTCACTCTGGAAAGATCTGTCCCGCCAGTTCCCCTATTTCTGGGGAGTCGCCATCGGGATACTGCTTTGGCTTTTCCTACTGCCGGGAATCCTTGGATGGCTCGTCGTCCTGCTGACCCTCCTTTCCATGCTCCGCGTCGGCTGGAAGTTCCGGGCCTCGTATTCCACCGAACCGTTCCCGGGGGAATCGCCCGCCTCTCTGCATTGATGGTCTCCCGGCCAATCTCCCTGCGATCCATCTGGGCCGAGTTCACGCGAAAGCCGGCTTTCTCGAAAAAACCCACTTCCGGCGTCGGCGACGGCCGTGAAAGGATCGCGAAAAATAGACGATCGGGCATTGCATCGCGTGCCATGGAACGCGAATTATGGTATATTCGTGGAGTCGACCGCCAACCTACTTGATATTTCCCGAGTGATCAGGTTTCCTCCATGCTCGATTCCTATTTGAACATTGCACTCGACAATGGCTTCGATCTGTTGATCCTTTCCCTGGGAGCACTGCTGGTCGTATTGCACGCGATCGCCTTTCTGGGGCGATGGCTTCGTCGGAAGATGTTTGTCCAGCGGCTGGAGTATTACCAATCGCTGCTTTTGCTGTTCACCGAACTCCTGCCGATTCTGGGGCTATTAGGTACCATGCTGGCTTTGATGCACACCTTCGAGGGAATCGGCGACGCCCCCGAGGGAAAGCCGGAAATCGCGGCGATGATCCAACGGTTTGCCCCGGCGCTGACGACCACCATTTCAGGACTGATCATGGTCCTTCCGAACCTTACCCTGAATGCATTCCTGTGGCTGCTGATTCCCGACAAGGCGAGGAACTACTGACCTTATCATGCGCGCGACCAATGTTCTGGCACGATTCGCCTCCCTGCTCGATGTCACCATCATTCTTCTGGGATTGATGATGCTCATGCTCTCGGTCGGCGAACTCACTGAATTCGAGGCCACATCCCCATCTCCTGAAACGAACATTCCGGAGCAGTCGGGGCTCTCCGACCTGTCGCGCCGGATCATCGAACAACACCTGCATCCCATTCTGCTTTACGCCGGATTCCAGGGAGAGAGGAAAGGGCGATGCTACCTCCTCGATGAAAGCTTCGAGCCCGGCAGAGAAATCGATACCGAATCGAAACGCGATATCCAAAGGCTCGTTGACGCGAATCAACCGCGCCGGCCGATCATCCTTCTTCTTTCCCCCGAAGGCGCCTGGGATGACGACTGGAACCAAGAAACGATCGAACGGATCGAGAAGACGTGGGGTTACCCGATCATTCGGGTGGTGAATGTCGCATTTCCGAATTAGCCGTACCATTTTGGAACCTCACTCCATGTATCCGAGAGACTCGATGAAGTCGATTTCCCATAAACCTCGATCCACCGGACGGCAGGAGAGAGGACGCAAGTTCGAACGCAGGAGTTCTCATCATGCTCGATCTTCTGGAACAAGCGAAGACGTTCTGGTTATGGCTTATTTCCCCAACTCTTTCACTTTTGAATTGTTTTTTGGTGATCCTTTGCATCTGCTTGATCTATTTTTACGTGGTTCGAGATCGTCATCCCCGACGTAACTCATTCACGATTTCCAGCAGTTCCGTTTTTCTTCTGGGAATGCTGATCCTCTCGGGAGTCCAAGGCGGCGGAGGAGGAGAAGGGCCGGAGACGGGGAAAACCAACACTCCACCGGCGAATTCGAACGCCGAAACCGAAACGGTACCGCCAAGCGTCTCTCCGAAGATCCCCTCGAAGCCTCCTCGCGGAAATCGCAATCTCTCGCATCGCGCCCCCCAAACGATCACTATTCTGTTTGGTGATGCTCCATACACCTGTACGATCCGGGGCGATGAAAATCTTCCCCCCATCGCCATCGACGAAAGTGACGCCCCCAATCCCCGCGATACTTTTTGGGCCCAAGTTCGACAAGGCGTTCAGCGACAACGCGTCGCCGCCGATGTCCCTCTGAAGGTCGAAATTCTGAATGCCCCCGGCATGAACGTGAGGGAGTACGCAAGGAACATGATCCAAATGTATTTTCCCGACAGCGAGGTCATCACCCATCATGATTAGCAGGAAGCCAAGAGTCGCCCGGAAGATCTCCGTCGGGATTTACGGACATACCGCCGCCGGCAAGACCCGCTTTCTTTATCAATGGATCGATGGTTGGTATCGTTCCAAATCCGCCGATACGAATGAAGCTTGCCGAGAATTCCTGCAAACCATCGAAACGCAGATCGCCGAACACAACGCCCCTTTGGCGACTTCATCGCCTTTCGAAAAAATCACGGTTTGGATCCCCAACGCCCGTCATCAACACAAGTTCCTGAAGCATCTTCCCGATCAGGCGCGCCTGAAACTCGTGTTCCGCGATCTCCGCGGCGAGGCGCTCAGCAGGGAAATCGATCTTCTGAAAACCCGTGATCGGCAAACCCACATCGCCGGACAAGTGCGGCACTGCGACGGGTTCCTCTTTTTTTTCGATCCACTTTGTTCCGAACAGCCGGAACAGATCGATGCCCACCACGAAAAGGAATTGCAGCGGGCGAGAACCTTCCTGCGGTACGTCCTCCGTGTTCGTGCAAACGACTACTTCCCGGTTCTTTTCGTGCAAACCCATCTCGATCAACTCGAGTCGGCCTCCCCGGAAATCCAGCAAAAGGCGAGTGCCTGGTTCGACCGTCTTGAAGCGATGCTCCGGGAGGAGTACCGTCAGCTCCGGGACCATTATCCCGCGTCACTGCTGCGAGGTGACGACATTTTTTTGCAAATCTCTTCGGTCCGCGATCATGAGGAAGTGCTGCGACCGATCGAAAAGCTCCTCCAACTGCACGAGGCATCCCGGGAATTCATTAAGAAAGACCGATCCTACGTCGGCGGCATCATCGTCGTCGTCTTCGTTCTGTCGCTGCTATTGACCGGTTTCCTCTATTGGCGCCGTGATGTCTCGGTTCCATATTCACCTATTTCGGAAATCACCCCGTCTGTCACCGAGGCCGACTTCCAAGAGCTTTTGGAGTCGTTGAATCATTTCGATCCCCAACAAGATCGCTCTGAGGATCGGCATATTTTTCGACGCGCCTTTTATATTCTGATGGATCCCGATCGAACGCATCACGCGCTTTCCGACAAACAACTCGAACAACTCACCGGTGCCTTCCGGAACGCCTCGGAGCACCTTCATCAGATTGTATACAGATCATCCGTTTCGCCGTCTCAACGTCGAAAAGCAGCGTCGATGCTCGACGGGGTGGGAGATGCCGAGCATCTTGCACCACTGCTTCCGAAGATCCAAACCGCACATTGGAAGCTGGCCGAAGAGGAAGCCGTCGCCACGCTCGAAGAAGTGCTCCGCCGACGCGCCATCGCCGGCTCAACGGCCGGGGAAACGCTCAAGGAACTCGTCGCCACACTGGACCACCTGGAACACGAATTCGCGAAGTTAGAGGTCTTTTCTCCCGAGCAGAGGAAAAACAAGTTGATCGACGAACTCCGCCTCACCCGCACCTTCCTGCTCGATCGACTGGAGGAAAAGGGATACCGGATTCGACTCGAGGTGATCGCCGCGAAATACTTCGGCCCGGAAGCCCCGCCCCCGGTGGGGAGCCTCGTCCTCATGCCCGGACGGCTGGATTCCCCGCCGAGCATCGCCCTCATCCCGGAAGGAAGCTCCTCCAAGTTGCGCACTCGTGAGGACGCCTATTCCATCGACATGCCTCTTGCGCAACAGGCCGTCCTCGAATGTTACCAAGCGGCCGGGGAGGACTGGAAACTGCTCGAAAAGTTCGACTTGAACACGATTCATTCGAAAGAAAAGTCCCTCGCTCCCTTGGGAATGCCCCTATTCATCCGGAACCAAGCGACGTATGAAATGAAGATCCAGACGCACGACTACGAAATCGAAATTCGCTTCCAGAACCGGAAATATCCTCTGACCGAGTTGGCGCTTCTCTGGAAAGCCATCCCGGAGCGCGATGCCGAGCCGGACTCTCCCCATTTGCCGGACTCTCCCCATTTGAATGAAGGCGAAACACCATGAAACAGGCAAACGGTTACTTCTCGGTCGCCCGACAACCTGGAGAAGGCTATCGGGCCTTTCGACATGAAGGCTCGGATTCCTCCCTAGCGGAACAAGATGCCCTGGATCTGCTCGACCAGTTCCCACCGTCGACTCATGCCGCTTCCGTCGCGACCAAGGGGTTTCTGATCGAACCACGTAAGAAAAGGAATTGGCTGGTCCACGTGAGCCTCAGCCACGATGAGCGGGGCAACGTCGTCTTCAGCCAGTATTGGTATCGTCCTTTTTCAAAAGGCGGTCTCGGAAAGTGGGGCATCGCGATCGGTTTTCTGCTGGGGTGGATCGTATCGCTTCCTATCATATACTTCCGTACACACCATCCCGAAGCTTCCATGTCGCCGGATGCTTCCCCGCGTCGGGAAACACCGCCTCGTGAGGTTCCTCAGCCAGTGGTTTCTCCAGAGCCGAAGGAACAAGAGAGCCCTGCTTCCCATTTCGAGGAAATGGCTCACCAACAGCAGCAACTCCTCATCGTGTTGCAGAAAACTGTCGAGGTACGGCGGAAACTGCTCGACTTCATGACCCAAGAGAAGTTGGGATTTGTCAGCAAGGCGAATCCGCTGAAGGAAAATGCATGGATCAAATTGGTCGCTATTTCGGAACGGGGACCTCCGCCAAAAACCGGGGAGGACTTGACAACCTACGATGGAAAGGCTCTGATAACCTTACTCGAAACGCTGGATGATTTCGCCTCCCAAGAGTCTTTACCTGATGGACATTGAGGGAAGGACGACCGTCTCATCGTTCGCTCGTCTTTTTCACTCTTTTCGGCCTCCGTACCCGAGACGACGTCGCTTGGCCCGAAGCTGAAAAACCGCACACAAATCCATCCATCCCTTATCAAGGAATTCAAGAAAGCCATCTCCATGCCCTGCAAATCACGTTACCTGCATCCGCGCGACGAAATCATGCAAACCATGGAGCGGATTTATCACTATCGAATGACCACCACCTCGGGCGGCAACCTTTCGATTCGAGAACCGGGCGGCGACATCTGGATCACTCCGGCGGGGATCGACAAGGGAGCTCTCTCGCGCGACGATATCGTCTGCGTTCGTGCCGACGGCACCGTCGACGGCCATCATCCTCCTTCTTCGGAATTCCCTTTTCACAAGGCGATCTATGAAGCCCGGCCCGATTTGGAGGGAATCGTTCACGCCCATCCGGTCGCCCTGGTCGCGTTCAGCGTGAGCAAAAAAATCCCCGATACCCGACTCTTCCATCAATCGCGGCACGTGTGCGGCGAAATCGGCTTCGCCCCTTATTCCCTGCCGGGAAGTGAGTCGCTCGGGAGCAACATCGCCGATGAATTTCATCAAGGACGCAACGCCGTGATCATGGAGAATCATGGCGTGGTCACCGGCGGACAACACTTGCAAGAGGCGTTCGAGCGGTTCGAAACACTCGAGTTCACCGCAAAAACCATCATCAAAGGCAGTCTTTTGGGAACGGTCCGATACCTCGACGATGCCGAAGTCCAACTGCCCCGAGACCATGCCAAAGTGCTGCCCGAATTTTCTCCGCCACCCCCCGATTCCCAAGAGAAAGAGATGCGACGTCAACTTTCTCAATTCGTCAAACGCGGCTACCAACAACGTTTGCTCATCAGCACCGAGGGCAGCTTTTCGGCGAGACTCGGAAACGACACCTTCCTGATCACTCCCTATCAGGTCGATCGCAAAACACTCACCTCCGCCGAATTGGTGCTGGTGAAAAACGGAGCCGCCGAAGCAGGAAAGATCCCCAGTCGGGCGACAAGCAACCATCGGGCCATTTATCAGAAGCATCCGTTTGTCGGTGCCGTCGTCAACGCCTATACCGTCAACGCTTCCGCGTTTTCGGTGACCGGAACACCTCTCGATACCCGGACGATTCCCGAGAGTTACCTTTTCCTTCGCCAGGTGGCCCGACTTTCCTACGGCGTTCAATTTCGCGATAGCGAAGCTCTGGCCGAGGCGATTTCCCAGAATACGCCCATCTGCCTTTTGGAAAACGACGGAGTTCTCGTCACCGGCAAAAACATTCTCGACACATTCGATCGTCTCGAAGTCCTGGAATCCACCGCCGAAGCGATCATCAACAGTCGGCCCTTGGGTGAGATCGCCCCGATGTCCCAAAAGGTAATCGAGGAGCTCGAACTTGCCTTTTTCCCAAAAGCTCCGTAGAATGAAACGGATAGCGCGAGCAGGATGATCTTCGCCATCCCCGTCCACCATTTCTTCTCTCGTGAGATTGCACCGCCATGGCCGAGCAACAAACGCGCCGCTCCTTTCTCCTTCAATGCACCGCCGGCACCACTTTCTTGACGACTCCGCCTCTCCGGCAAATGATCGGCGAAAAGGCGATGGCGTCGCCTCCGAGGCAAAAGGTTTCCGAAACGAAGTCGGTCGTTCGATCACCAAATTTCCAGCGATTTTCCGTCCGCCATCGTGGCACGATCATCAATCGGAAGGCCGATTTGACCAGCTTGGAGTTGTGGCTCCCGGTTCCTTTGAATCATCGAGAACAGCAAGTCGAATCGTTTTCGATGTCGCCGAAAGTGCCGCTGTTCCTCGACCCGCATCGCCGCTTCGCCGTCGCTCGAATGTATCGATCTCGGAATCTTCCCAATCCGGGAGAGACGGTTCAATTAGAGATCAACTACGAACTTCTCTCGCGAGCGATCCAGGTCGACACGAAACGAGCGAGCGAATTCTCCTTCGGCGAATATCCCGAAGAAGTGCGTGATTCGGTCTTCTTGAAACCGGAGTCCAAAGTGGAAAGCCGTTCGCGGGAGATCCGGCAAGCCGCCGATAAGCTGAGAGGGGCTTCGTCCACTCCCTGGGAAACGGCTTTGAAGATTTATCATTGGATCCTCGAACAGACCGATTACCAGCTCATCGAAGGGTTCGGAGGCGCCCGATATTGCCTGGCCAATCGACACGGCGAATGCGGCGACTACAGCGCCCTGTTCGTGGCCCTTTGCCGCGTGCTGGGGATTCCCGCCCGCGGAGTGATCGGCGCCTGGGCCGACGGCACCGATCAATGGCACGTTTGGGCGGAATTCATGCTCCCGAGTGGGGACTGGATTCCCGTGGATCTTTCGATCGGTGACGACGCCCGCTTTCCCGAACGCCATTTCGGCATGCTTGAGCCGAAACGCATCGTGTTGGCGAAATCATTTGATATTGTTTTGGCCAAGGTCGAGCAAGGGCACAAGAAGCTGAAATTCCTGCAATCCGGAGCGTTTTATTACCACGCCCGACAGATCAGCGAACCTCCACGGACGGAGTTTCATTTGGAATCCGAACTGACCCGAGATGCGGAAAGCAACATCGGTCAAACATCCTCTAAACTCCAGGGAGCCCGGTAGGGCCGACGGAGCATCGACGCCGCTTCCGGATCGCCGACAATCTCTTCCTTTTCCGGATCCCAGCGTATCTTCCGCTTCAACCGCATGGCGATATTCCCGAGATGGCAGATGGAAACCGTCCGATAGCCCGCCTCGACCGGTTCAATCGGGTCGACGCCCGCCTTCACCGCGTCGATGAAGTTGCGATAGTGGTTGTCGCTCACCGGTAGATGGATTTCATCGTCTCCGATGACCGAATCCTTGATCGACTCCGGCTCGCAGAGAATCTTATTGTACTGATATTCAATCCAGCCCTCGGTTCCCTCGAATCGGGCTCCGAATCCCGGATCCTGCGTTCGGCAGATCAGTTCGATGCCGTCGGCATGGCGAGCGCGAAAACTCGTGTGTGTCGCCGTATTCCAGAGACTTCCCTCGGAAGGCCACTGGGAACCGGTATCCTCGAATTCGACCGGCCCGGTGCCGTCCTTGCCCAAGACCCATTGAACGATGTCGTTGGAATGATGCCCCGTGTTGGTCACCTGCCCGCCGGAGTAATCGAGAATGAAGCGGAAGCGATAAAAGCATCGATCGACGTGATAAGGCTCTTTCGGTGCCGGTCCCAACCACATATCGTAGTTGAATCCCTCCGGTACGGGCATCGGCTTCCAGTCGACGCCTGGCCCCGCCCCGTTGGAGTTGACGATGGCGGTGGCTCGTTCCACCTTGCCGATACGACCGTTGCGAACCAATTCCGCGACCCGGCGAACTACCGGATTACTGCGATATTGGCTACCCGTTTGCAAAACGACATTATATTTGCGAACCGCTTTGACCATTTGTTGGCCATCGTGAACCGTCAAGGAAAGCGGTTTCTGACAGTAGATCGCCTTGCCCGCCTTCGCCGCCATGCAGGTCATTAGCGCATGCCAATGATCGGGCGTGACGATCATGACCGCGTCGATGTCCGAACGCCCCAGTACTTCCCGGAAATCTTCGTAAGCATCGCATCCATGGTAATGGGCATTGCCGGTCTTTTCGGCGTAATATTCGTTCACCTCTTTCTGGACCGGAACTCTCCCTCGATGGTGCTCGGGGATACGATATTCACGGCCAGCTCGATTCACATCGCAAACGGCCACCAACTGGGTATCGTCCAATGCCATCATGCGAGGAGCGTCGGCCCGAGATTGATTCCCACAACCGATCAACCCGACGTTTACCCGCTCACTCGGCGGATTCTTTCCCATCACCGAGCCCGGCACCAATGCGGGAAGCGCCAACGAAAAGGCCGAGGTCTTCAGGAAGCGGCGTCGCGATACAGAAGGCATGATATTGCTCCATTCAGTTGAATTCCCTGTGTTCCACTCGTGGTGGGTGTTTTCGATTCCAAACCCCATTTTAACCGATCGCCCCGAGAAGAATCAACACGCGATCGTTCAATTACAAAAAGTGCGTGTCGAATCCACTTTGCGGATTTATAAGAACCCGGCTCTTTTCAATCGGTCGCGTCGCATCAGTGGATCGAGTATCTCCATGTAGGGACCCGGCGGCAATTCTTTTTTTGCGACCATGAACAGCATCATTTATAATGGAGTTGCCTCCTTGGGAAAGCTCAATGGATAGGCGAGGGACAAGGACTCGAGAATCATCAGAAAAAGAGGTGCCAAAAGATGAAACGCCGCGATTTCATGAAGACGATGGGAATTTCTCCTCTTGCCGCCGGCTTGACCGGAAGCGCGGCATGTTCGCAGAGTTCGGCTGCCGCAGCATCGCAGGAACCCGCTGCCGAGGAGATCACGTGGACACGGAAGATTCCGGTTGCCTACCAGGCCGACATCGCCGTAATGGGAGGGGGCATCGCGGGAGTCTCGGCTGCATGTGCGGCGGCCAAATCGGGTGCCGAAGTGATTTTGGTCGAAAGGTTCGCCGTCACCGGAGGCGTGCTCACGACCGGAGGCGTTGCGAACTTCTGCGGACAGATGACGGGCCAAGGAGAGATTTTCGATGAAATCGTCGCCGCCCTTCGAAAATGGAAGGCCCTGGGGCATGGTGGCAGCACCTGTTTCCACTACGAAATCTTTGCGATCGTTCTTCAGGAGCTTCTTCAAAAGTACGGCGTGAAAGTGCTCTTGCACACCCGACTGGTCGATGCAAATGTCGAGGAAGATGGAACGATCAAAGAATGCATCGTCTGCGGCAAGAGTGGCCCTGAAGCGATTCGCGCCCGACAGTTTCTCGATACCACCGGCGACGGCGATTTGGCCCGTTACTGCGGCTTTTCCACGATGAAGGGCGGCCCGAGTGGTTACCAATTACCGATGTCGATGATGTACTTCATCCGTCACGTTGAGCCTTCGGAGGCTACGCCGCATTTGCCGGAAGGAGTTTTCGATCCGATTCTGGAAAAGGAAGACCTCCCGATGACGAGTATTTGGCCCGACGGCCCTGGCGGCAACGCCATCAAGATCAAGATCCCCATGTTCGACGCCACCGATACCGAGAGTCTAACCCAGGCGGAAATCGAAGGACGTCGACGCATGATGGAAGTGCTCGACTTTCACCAACGGCAAGAAAACCGCCCTTGGTTACTGGATCATTGCAGTCCGATCATCGGCATTCGTGAAGGCTGTCGGATCAGGGGGGATTATGTTCTCCGAGTCGACGATCTTCGGCAGGGCAGGGCGTTCGAAGACGGAATTGCTCGGGGAACTTTTTATCTAGACGGACACAAACCCGATGATGACAAGCGTACTTACATCCTCCCGAAAGACGAACTGGCCGTTCCGCCCTACCAGATTCCGCTACGGTGCCTGATTGCCAAGGACAGCAAGAACTTGATGATGGCGGGACGATGCTTTTCCGCGGATCAGCTGGCTCTTTCTTCGGCTCGAGTGAGCACCACCGGCTCGATGATGGGACAAGCGGCGGGGATCGCAGCCGCGCAATGCAGCGAGAAGAAATGCAATCCGCGGGATCTCGACCCGGAAGCGATTCGTCGAATCATCCTTGAGCGAGGAGGCCAACTCGAAGTCTAACACCGTCTCCACTGAAATGCGTAGACAGGATTCCACCTGCAAAAATCGGCACGAGAGGCATCACCGTTGTATTAGGTGCAATCAAAAATCGGAGTGGCGTGAAAAGGGAAAGACTATTTTCCGTTTTTCTTTTCCGCTGATCCTTCTTTGAGCAAATCGAGTTTGGCCTGTGCCTCCCGCTTTCCAATTCCCCGCAACGAGGCCAGTGTGGCCAACTGTTGCTTCATCGGCCGGCTCAAACCATGTTCCCAATTATAAATCGTCTGCTGGGAAACGCCCACCAAGCGCGCGTACTCGGCGGCGGAAAAGCCTAAGCGATCCCTTTGAGCCTTCACCGACCGCGGCGAGAAACGAATATCATCGGCGACTTCCGGATTGGGCTCCGGCTGAGAAATCCGCTTCTTCTCTTGGGATTCGAGGAAGGAAATACGCTTCTCCTGACGAGCAACGATGCGTTTCAGCCTCGCGATGTCCTGACGAAATCCCGTTACACTCTTCTTGGTCGTTTCCAGCTGCGTCTTCACCTCTTTTTTGGCCAGACGCCGAATTTCTTCCTTAAGGGTTGCGGCTAGATTGGGCATGTTGGTATCCTTTCTGAGTGAATTGAACAAACTTCTAATAAGATACTATCTAAATACAATATTTTCAAGGGGGGATTCATTTTCAAGAATACCGATTGTGGAAAAATCGACTTTCTCTGATTTGATAATCATCATAACCAAAACTTGGGGAAGACCACGGCGCGGTCTCACGGGCTGCACAGAACTGCATCGGAATACATATTTCAAAAGTATCCTTTGTAAAAAAAGGGGGAGCGACATAACTCTTCAACCGATCAGATGACCTGCATTCTCAAGAGCAACCGAAATGAACGACACCTCCTCTTTCGGTTTTCAAACGTCCGAATCAACAAGTTTTCTCAGACCTTCATTTGCTTTTTCATTCATTCAACGATACGATATCCATTGAGATTGGATGCGAAGCGAAGATGATGATTCGAGTTGTATCAGATGACCAACAGCACTCCCCTGGAAATTCTCCAGTTGCACGTTCTTTCTGTGAGAGTGAAACCCAGCCATATCGCCGACTTCTATTTCGCATGAGATACTGTAGAAAACACGTCTGGAAAGAGTCTGTTCTTTTGAACACAGAAACATTTGAAACTGAGCGGTATCCAACCATCGCACCGTTTCATCAATGCTTCTTGCAGGAGCTCTATTGAGCGTCGCATCGATAGTGAACCCCGGGCAAACAGCGAGAGCTCGGCCTTACGGGCTTCACTGCATGAACCGAGGGTGCCACTATTGATGCGAATATGAATAAAGCCGCTATTTGAGGAGAAAAAAATGAAAAAGATGCTTTTCACATTGATGTTTTGTACCTTTTCCCTGGTCTCTCTGGCGGAAACACCGGAGAAATGCAGCCTTTTCGAAGGAGAATCACTCGACGGCTGGACGATTGAAGGAGGCACCGCTACCTATGAAATCGTTGACGACATGATCGTCGGGACGACGGTCGAGGGAAGCAAAAATACTTTTCTGTGCACCGAAAAAGATTATTCCGATTTCGAAATGGAGCTGGATGTTCTGTGCGACCCTGAATTGAATTCAGGCATCCAAATCCGCAGTCATGTCTACCAAAAGCCGACCCCACAAATGTCGAATCCCAACCGGATTCGGGAAGAAGGAGAGGTTTACGGATATCAGTGCGAGATCACCGACTCCGAGTCGGGACGGTCCGGAAGCTTTTGGGACGAAGGCCGAAGGACCAAGTGGCTCAACGCATTACCGGAGAATCCCGAAGCCCGAAAAGCGTTTCGGGAGGGGGAATGGAATCACTACCGAATCCGTGCCGAGGGAGATCGCATCCAAAGCTGGATCAATGGGGAAAAAATTGCCGATTTTAAGGATGATTTGGATGATTCCGGTTTCATCGGTCTCCAGGTTCACAGTATCCGTCAAGGCACCGGTCCTTTTCAAGTTCGGTGGAAGAATATCTACTTGAGCGATCTTTCCGAAAAAAAGTCGGACAAGTAGTTCGGCGTTCCGCGTGATACCACGGTCATGGGCGATGGAGAGAGACCCGATTCAGCAGGGGGCGGCACACGTACGACACCGCCGCCTCGGTTCAACGGGCAATCCGGTTCACTGCGCGGACGGTTCGCGTACGCTCCTCGATTGCCGAGGGCAGATTTCCCTTGTACCAGGCTTTGGCCCGATAATTGAAATCGTAGGGTGTTGGGAGAAAATCGACAGAGGGCTGGAACGCGGCCTTGGCATGCCCTGAGTTGAGGGTGCGCGTCGTCGAATGGGGATGCTCATGGCAACCGACACACGATTTTCGTTCACCAGGACGAGGATAGATCCAGGTTTTCTGATTGCCGACCACGCGCCGATTGCTGTCGAGCACTTGGAAATGCATCAGTCGGTCGGCGGGCACCTCGACCCGGAAGGAACCGTCGGTCGCCAGGGGAATCGTCCCCAAAATCCGGGCAAACGTCCCTCCATGATTTTTCCAAACCTCGTGCTGGTTGGTGTGGGTGGAATGCCGCGCGATGACGGGCATGCCCTCGATCAGACGAACGTATTTCCCTTTCAACGGCACCTCGGGTTCCTGGGAGGCAAACACACTTGAGCAAATGAACTGCCCGCTATAGGCTCCAGGGACCGTCACCGTCGGACGAAGAGGCGGAGGGGTTCGAGCCATGACGGGACGCGGTTCGAAATCGGCCTTTTCCGGATCGTTGTAGACCAACTCCAACCGCTGGTTCTTGGGATCGTAGCAATAGAGGCCCAGATCGACCTCCAAACGCTCCGATTTTTTGAGCGTCGAGGCACAAAGAATCCGCCCATCGGGCAGTGGCCAAGGTGTGGTGTAAGAACGTTCTCGATAGTCGGCCATCATGTTGATTTCCCGGTCACGGAGACCGTCGACGATCGTCAAACCGGCCTGCGTGGAAACGATCAACCGGCCGTCCGGCATCTGCTGTGGCTGCGTCGGCCGCAATACCCGATGCGTAAGAGGGTTTTCCTGGCCGTCGGCGGGCGTGCGGGGGCCGTGATCGAGGTGCCGCCAATAATGACGCCGTTCCGGACCGTAAAGCACCATGTCGTGCGTTCCATCGGGATAGACCGCGTGGAGCATCAATTCGGTTTTATTGCGTGAATAGAAAACTTCGAGACGGCTGAAAACGACACGTCCATCGTCGAGAATCGACGGTTCGTTATCGCGGCCGATGTTGGTGGCAATGGGGTGGATCTCCCCGTCTTTCGGATCCATTGTACACAATACGGTGCATGGGTATCCATGGTATTCATCGCGAATACCGCTCCGGCTGGATGCGAAGACCAATCGACCATCCGGAAGATAGCAAGGCCCGACATCATGATAGGGACCGAAGGTCAATTGTTCGAGTCCGGATCCGTCGATACCGATTCGGTACATGTGCCACCAGGGATCATCTTCTGTACGATACGAAAAAACCACTTCTTGGGCATCCCAGGAAAGCTCCGGGTCGGCAACGTACCCTCCTTCGAAACGGGTCAGGGGACGAATCTCTCCATCGGGACCGGGAGGGGAAAGAAGATAGAGATTTCTACCGGGACGGTAAGCCGGTCCGGAGTCGGTCACCGCATACGTGGAACGCCAGCGATCCGCCTGTTCCACGGTCCCCTTGGTATTGGGAATGTCGTTACTTCCCTGAATAAAAAGCAACGTATCGAACGTCGTCGACGACTCGTTTCCGCGAAGAGGCGGCGTTTCCGCTTTCAATTGTTCTTCCGGGATCATGGGAGCCTGCTCTTCGAGAACGCTCCCTTTTTCCCTGAGTGCATCGCGTGCCGTGTGCCGAATGCAAAAGATCGGGTGAGATCGGGCGGCCTTCATCAACGCTGCTTCGGCCTGCTCGTTTCCCAAGTCGGCCAGAGCCTGCGCGGCGGCCATGCGGACCTCCGCAACGGAACGCTCGTCGTTCATCACTGCGATGATCTCGCCGGTACACTCGTGAACTCCGAGCATCCCCAGAGCCCGCAGAAGCCCCTCCCGCCAACGTGGCGCCGGGTCATCGTATTCTTCATTCTTGAAGACCGGATTATATCCGAACTCGGCTTCCGCCGGAGCCTTTCGCAAACGCTCTGCAAGAGGCGGAATCGCGGAGTCGTCCCCGATCCAGCCGAGGGCCTTGGCTGCATTCAAACGCACCCATCCCTCTGGATGATCTAAGAGTAGGACAAGTCGCGGGACATCCTTGGAAGTACGGCAAACCACCGGGAGCCAGGACGCGATGCGATCGGCGGCAAACGGGGACCAATGCGACGGGTCCAATGCGACCTCTTTTCGCGCGGGCTGACCTAAAATGATCATGGCATGTTCGCGTGCTTCCTCGAGGCGCCCGCTTCGCAACATTAAATGGGATAGGATGCGATGGCCGACCTCCGGTTCATAAAGGAAAAAGGTGTCGTGATCCCCCGGAAGATTCGCCATGAATCGGGGCGCCAGCTCAGCCAGTTTCTTTCGGCTATCCTCAGACTCGATCGGTAAACGTGTCAATGAAAGGGCGATGTAGTAAGGAGTTTCGAGCATGCGGTCAATGCTCGGGAAGGTCATCTTGTCATCTCGGGGCACCTCGGGAGGGTCGGAACCATCTACCTTTTTTGAAAACCGTTCATATGCATCAAGCAACGGGAGAACCGCTCGGGAATCACCGAAATCTCCGAGTGCCTCAGCAGCGTAACGCGCCCAGAAAGGGTGCTCAAGTAGTGAGAGCAGATACCGAAACCCCGCTTCTTCCCGCAAGCGACCGAGAGAGCGGATTCCTGCCCGGACCGCTTGTCGGTAGGATTTCGACGTAACCGGCCGGGGCCCTAGAATTTCAATGATTTTTCGACTACTCCCGGGGATTCCAAGTACCCCCAGCGACCGGAGACCGCGTTCATGCTTCCACGCCACGGGATCAACATTACGGTGATCGGAGGGCATTTGCGGATCGGGGGTTTTTTCGACTCCTAATCTCAATTGCTCAAGTACTGTGCGCCGGAGCGGATCCATCCCGACTCCCGGTAGAATATCGCGAGAAAGAACGTCGGCATTCTCGTGCGCCGCCGACCGTCCGGGCTCTAGGATTTCGACTTCGAAAAAGGTC
The DNA here is from genome assembly GCA_964632505.1 of uncultured Planctomycetaceae bacterium. Lineage (GTDB taxonomy): Bacteria > Planctomycetota > Planctomycetia > Pirellulales > Thermoguttaceae > CAZWCE01. The sequence goes on from CAZWCE010000002.1 coordinate 281,033, forward strand.
GTCGGATAAGTCGGATTGACGGATCCGCGACTGGTGATGCGGACAAAACGCGCCGTGCGTTCCGGGAATTCAACCTTCAGGCGAACCGGGGTTTTCCCCTCCGCTTCGGCTACCTTCTCGAATCGCTTGCCATCCTCGCTCACCGCTATTTCATAACCGTTCATGACGAATTGTTCGCTATACTGAACAACGACAACTCCATGGACGGTCCTTATTTTTCCCAGATCAATTTGGATCCATTGGGGCGGATCGACATTCTTGGTTTGCCAATAAGCGCCGTCATGCTGTCCGTCGAGGACGACCGCCGGCGGTCCTTTGTAAGTCGTCGACGCGGTGGCTCGAAAGCCATCAGGGTGCCCCCCCCAGGGAGTCTCCAAGAGCGCGAGAATTTCGCGGGGGACCGCCTGGTGATTCAACTGGATGGACCATTGCCGCCACTGATCGCTCTGCTCTTTACGTGTCTTTTCTTCCGCCAGCGCATCATAAGCGAATTCCATTCCGGTCAGATTGCTGAGGGAAACATGGGCGGCTTGGCGGACAAGCCAGTCCGAGTCATCGAGGCTTTCGATCAGTGGTAGAATCGAGGATCTGCCGCCACACCATCCGAGCGCCATGACGGACTCGCGTCGGACTTCCGCGGAAGGATCTCCAAGCGCCGCAAGCAACTTTTCTTCGGCAGCGTAACAACGCATCAGACCGAGCGACTCGGCGGCAGAAGCCCGAGCCGTTGCACTGCTCGAGGCAAGTCGAGTCTCCATCTCTTTCTTCTGTACTTCATAAGGACCGGGGAGGGGAGGATCGTTCTCTTCTGCGAATGTCGAGCCGAGAAAGCCCCACATGAGGATAAACAATGCAATCAATGGCCATTTCATATCGTTCAGGGGCAACGTCATGGACGAGACCATCCTTTCGTGTTTTTCTCTTATTATTCCCGGCGAAGAAAACAGCGACAACGGGGGAAACCGCGTCTCCTGCCCGCCCAAATCCTTATCGAAGATCATCGGTATTCGAACCAGGCAGTCGCCTTACAGTCTTGATCGGTGGTCAGGCGAATCCAGTGGGCCTGGAATCCTTGCGGAAAACGATGGATGCACTTCTCTCCGGGAGCGACCGTCAATCGCTTCAGTGGGACGAATCCGGTATGGTCGAAATCGATTTCCAGCAAAAACGCTACCTCTTCGGATGCGTCATGGGAGAGGGTCAGTTCTTTCTGATCGAAGCCCGTCATCAAAAACGGATCGGATGGATCGCCGGCCTTGACGGGAGTCTCCACCCAAGGGCCTCCCCGGCCAACCGGCTTGCCGAACCGCCAGAGATCTTCAATGGAACCGAACCAAAGTCCGTTGCCTTGGCCGTCGACGAAACAATGAGCATCAGGCGAGGCATCTGCACGAACGCCGGAAAGGACCAGAAGCCCGCGCCACGAGCAGAAATCGGTGATCAATCGATCATGAGAAGCGATAGGCTTCATCTTGTCGAAATCCGGCGAGGCATTGTCCGCCCCCCGAGGCAATTCGTAGAAAATTCCACCAAGGTTCGCCGCGTAGCGTTCCGATTGAATTTCGCGCACCCCTCGGTGCGACACCCGCGTCACTCCAGGCCCCTTGGGGAGACGATATCGGATTCCTCGATAGTCGGTCACCACGAGCGAGGCTTCATCTTCTAGATAGTCTTTTTCGAAATCGAACAATTTCTCCATTTTTTCCGTCTGCTCATGAACCTCGTTCTTTGCCGGATCGAAATATAGACTCGACTTTTTCGTCACCGATTCCGCATCGACCATCAGTTTCACCTCACGGTATCCCACCGGATCGTTCTCACCGGAACGCACGAGCCACTGCAAGCTGGTGTTGTGCCATGCCGGCCGAACGATCCCGCCGATGCACTTTTCAGATTGATCCACGTGGGCAAGGGTTTGAAAAATCTGCTTCTCCTGTTCGGGTGCATTTCGGAGAGAATCGTACAAGAAATACGCGGTGGCGGTACAATCGCGGTCAACGATCACCCGAATCCATTCGCCCGGCGTTTGCCGGTCGAAAAGATGATAGGCATATCCTTTGGCGTCCTTCTCGCCGGGGGGGACATTGACCTTGACAAGTTCTTCCCACTTGCCGTTTCCCTGCCGGTCCACCTGAAAAGTGAATTCCACCGACTCGGCGTGATCGTGCATCAGATGCACAATGCGCCGATCATAGCCTGCAAAGAAATAAGGTACCGAAGGTCGTCCGGCCTCGACGGCGTCCTCTTGCAACGGCCCTCCCCAACCTTGACGGGGACCGAAACGGTGAATCTCCTCCTTGTCACCGAACCAGAGATTCGATTGTGCCTGGCCGCATAACGGATTGTGCATCATCGACGCTTCGTCGGCACCGATGATCACCTTCCCGCGCCAATAACAGAAATCGGGAACATACCGAAGATGGGTCGCCATGGGGCGAATGCCGGCGGTCTTCCCGTGACGGAAGTCGATCGGGAAATCGAACATCGTCGCCAACATGCACATCATCGGCTCATGGGGAGCGATCTCGCGGATCCGCGGCCATTCGGTATACCAGCCGTGCCGATGATCGAATGCATGACTCCCCTTGGGAAGACGAAATGTGTACCAGTTTCCACCATCGAGCAATTGCAGTATGACAGAGCGTTTATCCCATCCGATGCTCCAAATGGGGGCTTCGGAATCTGGATTTCCCTCGATACCGCCCGGCCCCGTGACATCGGTGAATTGCTTGCGGAGGATGACGTCGAAATCGCGTTTGCCGTTCCATTGCACCAGGGCTCCCGCCTCTTCTCCCTCGGCCGGTCCCCCCACCAACAAATGTTGATAGGAGTGGCTGTTTCGCTCGCCGTTGTTGGCGAATACGACGCGGTTCTGGCCGGTGTAGGCCCCCTTGCCGTGCCACCCGGGAAACGGTTTCCGGAAAAGCCGCTCGACTTCGAGCGTATGGACGTCGACCTCATAGATCGCGCCTTCCATGTCGAAAAAATAGACTTTCTTCTTCGGTTCGAAAAGATGCCGCATCGTGGCGGTCATTCTGCCCACGAGCTGCTCGACGTCACACACTCGCACGTTTCCTTGGTCGTCGATGAAATATGCTCCCATGATCAATTGCTTCGATTCCCGATGAATCATACGATTCGCATGGGTTCCGCCGATACTTTCAGGTCGAATCGTCAGGTTCATTTGCGGATCGACTTGATAAAGCTTGTCGTTGCTGCCCCGGGTCTTATGCTGAGGATAGCTCAAATACCAGAGATGCCCTGCCCAGGGAACGATCGCCCCCGTCCCAGCCTCTGCATGGGCTTTCTGATCGGCGGGATCGTCGGGTTGGTTGTGCGTTGAAAGGTGAGGATAAACGCCGCTGATTTTCAAATATCCGGTGGCATCCCAGGCAGTATCGTTCTGCCCCGCTGCCCACAAGGGGAAGATGACCCAAATCAAAAAAGCCATTGCGGGGATGACACCTCGATGCATGATTCCCTCCTGTTCACTTCCAGTGGAAAATAGGTCAATGCGAAAAATCCTTTGCGATGGTCCGATTTCCCAATTATACCTTTTGTGTCATCGGCTGTCTATCAAACCGTCCTCGAGAAACCAAAATCCATAAGGCAACTTTTTCTCCGGTCCGTCTCCTTCAGTCATTGACCAAGGAACCTTCAGACTTCCTCCAAAAGATTGATCCCCGGGGAATCCCGATGAGATGAATTTGCTTCGCCGGATCAAATCCGATATATTCACGATCATATTGAGCGTCGCCTAGATAGTGCCCCCGGGCGAACAGCGAGAGCCCGGCCTCACGGGCATGACTGCATGAACCGAGGGGCCACTATTGATGCGAACAAGAATAAAAGCATTGCCCACTGTTCTTGCATTCGAACTCGCAGGCCCCACCTCCCAACAACCTTCGCGGCCCCAACACGAAGTTCCCCGCGATGATGGCGCAAAGAATTGCTTTTCGGCGATCCACTACGATAGTCGATGATTCGAGGATAAGGCCGACATTATTTTTTCATGAAATGGAGCTTTCGCGATGCCGATTTCCAAATCGATGGTGACACGCCTCGCCCTTTTGCTGGGGACGATGATCATTCCTTTCGGCCTTTTCGCCGGGAGCATCGTGAACGCTCAGACTTCGGATCATCGCGATGCACACGCAGGAAAAACCGAGATCCGTTGCGATTTCCCCGGAGGAAATATCATTGTGGATCGCATCGAAGGGGAGGAGGTCTACCTCCACCAGGACCCGCGGGATACCAAGCGATGGTGGTTCTACTGGTATTTCGAGGCGGAGGCTCCCGCCGGCAGCCGGCGAACATTCCATTTCACCGACGGCAACGTGATGACGACCCGAGGCCCTGCCTGCAGCACCGATGGAGGACGAACTTGGCGATGGCTGGGGCCGGAAGCGATCGAGAACGATTCCTTCACCTTCGTGTTCCCGAATACCACGGACTCCCGCGAACGGAGCACCGCCCGTTTCTGTCTGGCGATGCCTTATCAAGCGGCCGATCTCGACGCCTTTCTCGCGCGGCACGAAGATGATCCGGCTCTTCGTTATGAAACGCATGCCCTTGACGAGACGGAGACGCCCGCGTTAAGGATTTTCCTGGGGCAGCATGAGGAATCGCTTTGCCGCCATCGGGTCTTGCTGACGTGTCGCCATCATAGTTGCGAGATGATGGCTTCCTGGGTCTTGGAGGGGCTGATGGAGGCGGTGCTCTCGAAAACCGACGACGGCGAGTGGCTTCGAAAACACGTCGAATTTCTCATCCTTCCGATGATGGATCCCCGGGGCGTGGAAAACGGCGACCAGGGCAAGGGGCGTCATCCTCACGATCATAACCGTGACTACATCAAGGATCCGATCTACCCGACCGTCCGGGCGTTGAAACACTTTTTTCCGAAGTGGTCGCACGGGAAAACCCGCGTGGCGATCGATCTGCATTGCCCCTATATTCGTGGTGGAAACAACGAAACGATCTTTTTCGTTCTCGGTCCCGACGAACCACAAACCGAGCAGTTGGCCGTTTTTTCCAACGTGCTCGAACGGGAGGGAACTTCCCCACTTCCGTACCGGGCGGCGAACAACTATCCTTGGGGAAAAGGATGGAACAACGCCGAAATGCGCACCTCCTTCAGGAGTTGGGCGGAGAGACAGAAAGGAATCCTTATCGCCACCACGCTGGAGATTCCCTATGCCAATGCCGAAGGGGAGGCGGTCACCATCGCTTCGGCGAAGGCGTTCGGCGCCGATCTGACCCACTCGCTTCGCAGCTATTTGGAAAACCAGCCGTGCGTGGCTGAATGATTCCGTTGTCCGATCCCATCACAAGAACGTCTTTCTTCTTTGCTTCCGTGCGAGGGGCAAACACGGAATCATCCCTATTCTCGATACTTCTCGCCTACTTGTCAATTTTCACCGAGACGGCCCCAGCTTTAGCAGCAATCACTGAAAAGAGGCTGTGAAGCAATTATATACACTACTTTTATGATAATGTATTATAGTTATTGTATTCGTTTTCTCACGGCTTCATTTTCAAAGAGGAGTCTTCCCATGCATCGTACCTTTGAACCGCTGATTGTGATCGCCATTGCTTGGATATTCGTCTCGACCGGCTGCAGCCCTTTTTATGAAGCGCCGCCGAAATACAAGCAAGAGGCCGAGGCATTCACCGTGACGGAGACGGGCGAGACCGTTCCCTCCGGACTGCTGGAGCTTTCTTCGACCGATCGAAGAGCGGCCGAGAGTCAGGAAAAATGCCCGGTCACGGGAACGATTCTGGGGACGACCGGCAAGCCTCACAAATTCAAATACCAAGGTCGCGTGATTTACGTCGATTGCAAAGGAAGCGAACCGACTTTCCGGAGCGATCCGGAATACTATCTGGCCAAGTTGCCGGAAGAGTAAGCCGGAAGGAGCTCCGCTTCATCTTCCGATCCGACCAAGGCCCCATAAGAGCGGCGTTGATGATGACCGGTTTTGGCGATCCTCTTTCGATTCCATGCATTCTGCCGTTTACAACGATTTCGTCGACGGAGAAAAAGACGGTCCCATCGCCGCCGGTTTATCGAAAATCTTTTTTTCTTGACTTGCGTGTTTCTTCACTCTTTTTTACTCGCATTTGACGATTCCCTCATCTATAATTGTAGATGGTAGGGGATCGAGATCCTCCTCCATTTTTCAAGATCGAGCATTTGCTTATCTCGGGAAAGATCTACACCGCGAATCACCGCTTCCGGGCAAGCTTTCATTACATTGATCGCGCCGACAAGCTCGCCTTTTTGAATTCCAATCGTGTTGGAAAACGTCTTCACGGCGTTTTCTTTTTTCAAAAAGCGAACCTCGGCGAACCGTACCACATAGCGCACCGGAATTCCTCCATTCTCCGGAGGAGGGTCGTTGGGCTCTCCTCGAGGCGTTCTTAGAGTGCGGACAGGAACGGGATATATTATCCTTTTTTCTCAAGGGAGGATCGTAATGAAAGACCCGAAAATCGCCGCCGTCGCCGAAGCAAGAATGCGTGCTTGGGCGCGGACCCAGGAACACGCTTCCAACGTCCGCGTCGACAGTGCCTTCCTTCGCCCCTCGAAGGTCAAGGAGTTCATCGCGATTTCCCGGGAATGCGGTTCCAACGGGACTCAGGTCGCCGAACAGTTGGGGAAACGCCTTCAATGGGAGGTGCTCGACAAATCCATCCTCGATCTCGTCGCCGACCGGTATTGCCTGTCCCGTTCCGGTTTGGAGTTGGTCGATGAAAAGGCCATCAATTGGGCTTATGATACACTTGGGCTGTATCTGCATTCCGGCGCCATATCTCACGAAAAATACATGGTCTATCTGGAACGCATCATCCGGTTGAACTCTCGCAATCACCATGCCATTTATATCGGGCGGGGAGCCAACTTCTTCCTGCCGAGAGAGCGTGGACTTTCAGTGAGAATCATCGCGCCGAAGACATTCCGCGTCGAAAACATCATGAGGCGGAACAACATGACCAAAGCGAAAGCGAAACGGTTGATCCAGGAGACCGACCATGGGCGTGAAGACTTCGTGAAGCATTTTTGCCGTTCGAGCAACTGCGATCCCCATCGGTACGACCTCATTTTGAATATGGAGTTTCTCGATGTGGATCAGGCCACCTCATTCGTCCATCAGTTGTTGCTGGAACGCTTTCCCGAACTCCGATAGCGTTTTCACCGACAAGCCCCTTCGCGAATCCCACCCTTCCGGATCCCCCTCTCTCCAAACCCCCCTTTATGGGGAGCCCAAGGGAGAGGCGATGGCCTCGGTCTCTCTTTTTCGGCTCTCCCAGCCACCTCACCGCCCACTGAATCAGGACTACTCTTTCCTGAATTGACGCGACCTGGGTAATTGGTATAATAATTGTTGGCGGAATATAAACCATTCTTGCTATTATCAATATTTAGGGTATTTTTTCTAGGTCATTGTCAGTTCAAGGGAGCTCCAGATGGATCCATGTTTGAAGAAAAAAGGCTTTACGCTCGTCGAGTTACTGGTCGTGATTGCGATCATCGGTATTTTAATCGCACTTCTGCTACCGGCAGTCCAGGCAGCGCGTGAAGCGGCACGGCGCATGCAATGTTCGAACAATTTGAAGCAATTATCGTTGGGGTTGCATAATTATCACGACGTGAACAAGCAGTTTCCTCAATCGAGCAACGGTGGAGCGGGGATGGCAAGCTACCTCTGCCGTTTGTTGCCCTTTATCGAGCAACAGAATCTCTTCGAGGAAGTGGTTTTCGACAGCAATAACTATCGATACACCGACAATTTCGATGTCGCGCGAGTCAAGGTCGAGACGTTTCTTTGCCCGAGTGGCCCTCAGGAGGAATCGGTACGAGGTGCCGAAGATGGGTGCTACACGACGCATTATTATGGAAATGCCGGCCCGGTGGGGATCAATCCCTTCACCGACGAAGAGTACTCTCGAGATCGTGGCCGGGAAGGCAACGGGAATTTCGGCGAATATGCCACCGAGGGAATCTTCCTCCTCCGCAGCACCCTCGATTTCGGAGACATCCTCGATGGGACTTCGAACACCATCGGAATTGGAGAAATCTCTTGGCAAGACTACCCGTTCTATCGGGCTTGGACTCGGGGGCTTTTTTGGTACAACGGCGTCGCCTTGATCAGCACGAAGAATCATCGTTGGCCCATCAATGCCGGGAAAGACACCACGTTGACCATGCGATTCAACAATGCGGGCTACGGCAGCGAACATCCCGGTGGTGCGAACTTCGGAGTCATGGACGGATCCGTGAGATTTCTCGCCGAAACCATCGACATGAATGTGTACCGACCACTCACCAGTCGGGCAGGTGGTGAGCCGGTTTCTCTGCCGTAAGGCAAGACACCTGGTCCGCCTTATCCATCGAGAGCTTCACTGAAGCAACCGACAAAGAGCTCTCTTTGTTCCGTACAGGAAATGGCCGCTGTTCTTTCACTCGGTAAGAGCGAGCATTTCGTTCGCTTTTACCGATCTTTCGATTTCCTTTTTGGCCGCTTCCTTCTCGCCGGAACGTTGTGTAAAAATGATTGATTGAGCGTCGCATCCATCGTGGACCGAGGCTTCACGATGGATGGGAACATGGGTATACATTTGCGGAGTTTTTTCCCACATAGAAGGAACCATTTTATGGATAATAAGAGGTACCGTTTTTTCTCGGCCTCGATTTTGGTCGTTTTGGCATTGTTTATTTGCGGGTGCGCCGAGAAAGGGCCCAAACGCTACCGGATTCATGGGACGGTGACCTACAAAGGAGAGCCTGTCCCGATTGGAACGATCATGTACGAACCCGATTCCAGCAAGGACAATAGTGGACCGGCAGGTTCCGCGGCCATCAAAGATGGGAAATTCGATTCGGATTTGGACGGGAAGGGATTTTCCGGAGGTCCCCAGCGCATCACGATTCAAGGTTTCGACGGAAAAAATCCCGATCCCGAATTTTCCCCCTATGGGAACACCTTGGGCGATGATCTTTATGTCAAATCCTTCGACTTACCCCATGAGGATGTGGAATTGGATATCGAGATGACCGAGGAATAAACGCCTTCCGCGATACCTATTCTTCCGGCTTCTTGTTCCTCGCACCCGGCAGCGCACGATCGTTTTCCGAATGATTTCAGGCGAGTTTTTCAAAAAGACGATTGAGACGAACGCACCATCACACTCACTTGCGGATCGCTCCCGAGGAGAAACGGAAAATTGAAATCGCCTACTCGTCAAATCTTCAGAACCCCTCCAGCGTGATCGGTTCACCTGCCGTCCGCATCCGCGTCCCGACCGCTCTCCAGATCGCCAGATCGATCGAATCGGAAACGGATTGCACCGAACCGTCCATCAACACGACGTTCACCACACCGGGATGATGACTTCGCGAAGTAATCGCCGCGTACGTCGGCTGAGTCATACTCTTCCCCTCCTGCATCGAGTTGTAATCGATGTCGTAGGTCACCCCGTCGCCGTGCTGGTAGGGGACCCTGTTATTGGGCGTGAAAACAGTCGTGATGCCGCTGTGATGCACGCGGCCGTCACACCATTCCGTGTGTCCCGTGTTCGAATTCGTCTGCGGCCCGAGCTTGAACTGCCCCGAACCGAAAACGCTTGAGATATCGTCGATATGATGCGGAACCGCATCGCCGGGATTCGAAGTGTTTCGCACATAAGAGGTGAACGCCTTCACCTCAGCAGCGCATAGCGTATGGCTGAGCCCATCGACGATGTCGGCAGGGCGCGTCTTGCTGTTCACATGAAACACCCCGTCGCTCCCTTCTCCGCTTCGAGGGTCGTAAACCAGCCAGGTCCCGAAATTGAATCCGTAATTGGTTGGATAAATGTACGGGTTTCCGTTCTTGATCCGAACCTGGTCATGCGGTTCGCTCGGGCAGACGAAAATCGGCACCCGCATTTGCGGGACGCCGGTCTCGAGCTGAAGATCCCAGGCAACATCGAGCCGGACATGGTCGTAGGCACTCGCCTGTTCGACGTAGGGAAGGATCCGGCCGTGGATCGACCACGAACCGTTGTTCCCCGAAATCTGGCCCGACGGCGGCATACAGAAACTCGGTGGATAGCAACGGTTCGATGATTCATAATTGTGAACGGCCAACCCGATCTGCTTGAGATGATTGCGGCAGTTGAGCCGGCGTGCCGCCTCCCGGGCAGCCTGGACGGCCGGAAGCAATAAGGCAATCAGGATTCCAATGATCGCAATGACCACCAACAACTCGACGAGAGTGAATCCCACAAAACGTCCAAAACGACGAGAGGAATAGCGAAGGGTTCCTGGCGAAACTTCAGTCGACTTCTCAAAAGGCATTCCATTGGTTCCTTTCTTATGCATGTCCGCATCAACAACCGGGATCCCCGAGATGGAATTTCATGTCGGGGCAACAGAAACAAAAAAAATCCTTGTTCAAGGCACAACAAATCATAAAGCTACAGCAACTTTCGTGCCATTATCCATGAGATCAAGAGAAAAATCTTATTTACCCTCCTATCCCGCCCCGGAGAAGTATTTCTCGCTCGGCCGAATCCGGCGTGATCGCCCAAGTGCCCCTTTCAATGTCGCTTCATTCAACAAGCATGTCGAATCATTCGACATGTTATAAACACGACATAGACGATGAGAGATCTCTTTCCGAATTGACTTTTTCGCGTCTTGTCCTCAAAATAGGAATGCCTCCTTCTCGCCCCATTTTTACCGGGGAGAAGGAAACATCATCATCCCTGCAAAGCCGACTCCAAGACTGTTGCCATGACGATGACGATCCACCGACGTCTTTTTTTCGCTTTTTCCTGCATCGTCATCTTGACGGTCTTGGCCAACACCTGCGTGATCGCTTACTTCAGCATCCACAAAGTGCGAGAGCGACAGTCCTGGAACCTCCACCGGGTCATGGAAACCCTCTCCGAGGCGAACTACCCGCTCACCTCCTCCGTTCTGCGGCAAATGCGAGGCCTCTGCGGTGCCGAGTTCGTGCTGCTCGATCAAGAAGGAGCGATCGAACACGCAACCCTCCAGTTCGATGATTCCACCCGAAAGGAAATGCTTCGACTGCGCGAGAATCATCTCACCGGCGAAATTCCTCGGAAGGATGCGATCCGAATAGAAGATCGCCCCTATTCCCTCCGGTGGGTGGACATTTCCCCTCTTTCGGGTCGCCCCCAAGCGAAGCTTCTTTGCGTTCTCTCGCGCAAAAAGGAATGGTGGGCTCTGTTGCTGGAAGTCGCTTCGCCGATTCTTTTGTCCGGCGTGGCGGTGCTGCCGATTGCGATCGGCATCTCGGCGATTCTGTCCAGGAAGCTGGTCCGACCGATACGTGCCATTCGTCGGCAGGCGGAAACACTCGCCGAGGGTTCCTTCGAGCCGATCCCTCTCCCCGAGCGTCGCGATGAGATCCACGACTTGGCCCAGTCGATCAACCAGATGGCGCTGCGTTTGAAAGCGCACGACGAAAAGGTCCGCCATCAAGAACGCTTCGCCATCCTCACCCGGCTGGGCGCAGGGCTGGCACATCAACTGCGAAATCACGCTACCGGGGCTCGTATGGCCCTTCAGATTTCCAGACAACAAACCGATATTTCCTCGGAACGCGAGGCGATCGACCAGGCACTCCACCAGTTGGAGATGATGGAAACCCATCTGCAGCGATTCCTCTCGCTCGGAAAAAGCAACGGCGACACCCCCCGGCAGGTTAACATTGCCGATTTGATTCAGGAGGTCGTGGCGATGGTCGCTCCGAGCTGCCGTCACCAGAACATTTTGCTCGCAACGCAAATCCCCAAGGAGAAGATCTTTCTCCTCGCCCGGGCCGAAGCCCTCCGCCAAGTGATCCTGAACCTCGTGATGAACGCCATGGACGCCGTCGCCGTTACCTCCACGGAAGCGAGAGAGATTTTGATCGCTCTTCACCGAGACGAACAGAGGCGCCGAATTACGCTGGAAGTTTGCGACGGCGGTCCCGGCCCAGCCGAAGAGATCGCCGGAAACATGTTCGAACTGTTCGTCACCTCCAAACCGGAAGGGACCGGCATCGGACTTTCCATGGCGCAGCAGATCGTCCAGGCCCACGGCGGAATACTTCGGTGGAAAAGACGGGAAGGAAGAACATGTTTTTATGTACACATTCCTGATCCGGACATGGAATCCGAAATCGTGGCGCATTCTCGATAACGACCTCAGGCAAAGAATCGCATGGCACACCTTTTGATCATCGACGATGAAGCGAGCATCTGCTGGGCTTTCCGGCAGTTCGGCCGTACCGAGGGGCACTCGGTCGCCACAGCCGCCAGCGCGGAAGAGGGGCTGAAGGAACTCGAAAAAGAGAGTCCCGATATGATTTTCCTCGATGTGCGGCTTCCCGGTATCGATGGACTCACGGCGATGGGCCGTTTGGAAAAGATTCGTCCCGGCGTGCCGATTGTCATCATGACCGCGTTCGGCCAATTGGAAACGGCCATCAGGGCGGTGCGGCAAGGCGCCCTGGATTACCTGGCCAAGCCGTTCGACCTGGAAGAGGTGCGAACCCTCATCGAGCAGGCACTCGCCGAGAAATCTCCGACGGACTCCCTGACTCCGGTCACCTACGACACCGCCGAAGGGGAGCCCCTTTTGGGAAGCTCGCCGGAAATGCAGAAGGTCTTCAAGAAGATCGCCCTGGCCACCACGTCCGACGCTTGCGTTCATCTTTTCGGCGAAAGCGGCACCGGCAAGGAACTGGTCGCTCGGGCAATTCATCACCACAGCCATCGGAAATCGGCCCCCTTTGTGGCAATCAACCTCGCCTCGCTGAACCCGGCCCTCGCCGAAAGCGCGCTCTTTGGGCATGAAAAAGGGGCGTTCACCAGCGCCGAACAAAAGCACCAAGGGCTATTGAAAAAGGCGGAAGGAGGCACCGTCTTTCTCGATGAAATCGCGGAAATGCCGGAGGAGATTCAGATCAAATTGCTCCGTGCCCTGGAACACGGCGAGTTTTTTCCGGTCGGGGCCAATCGGCCGATGACCTCTGACTTCCGAATTCTTTCGGCCACCCACCGCGATTTGCTCGAGCGGGTTCAAATGGGCGATTTCCGTCACGACCTCTTCTTCCGACTGAACACCCTTACCATTGAACTGCCGCCACTGCGCCGGCGTCTCGAGGATCTTCCCATGTTGGTTTCTCATTTTCTTTCAAGCATGGCCCAAAAAAATCGGCTTCCTCTCTCGGCACTTTCCGAGCAAGCCATGGAAGAACTCCGCCGACGGAATTGGCACGGCAATGTTCGGGAGTTGCGCAACGCGATCGAATACGCGATGATCCACGCGAGAAAGGGAACCATCCTTCCCTATCATCTGCCGCCACCGATCCCCTCGGTCCGATCATCGCCCCCCCCGCCGGAGTATTCGCTTTCGGAATCGATCCGAAGATGGACCGAAGAACATATCGGCGAAGCCGCTTCGGACACTCCCCTCCAACCTCGTTTTCTCGAAATGGTGGAGCGGCCGTTCCTTGAACAGGTGATGGCCGTCTGCGGGGGAAACTGCGCCGAGGCGGCTCGAAAATTGGGCATCCACCGCACCACGCTCCGAAACAAACTTGCCCAATACGGCATCCTCGACGACGAATGAGTCTTCACCGACGACAGAGAAGGGCCTCCCTGGGAGTTCCCGCAAGGTGAGCCGGCAACTTCATCTTCATCCAATCCCTAGATCAATCATATGCCCCGTTTTCAGCTCCGGGCACACCGAGTGCGCGCAGACGGGATCTCCTGAAGAAGGTCGAGAAGCACCTTCTTCAGGAGAAGTGAAAGCGTTCACCCATACGATTCGATTTTCTCCGGTGCCGTGCTGTCCGAAGCGTCTGGAGGGATGATTCTCAAAACGCCTTGGTGAAGCCGGGCATGGCGATCGGATATTGGCCGTCCTCGTCGGGTTGGACCGGGGCCGGATCATCCATCGACTCGATCTGATCGAGGTTCGGCGCGAGCTGGAGGTCGGAATTCAGCGCCTCTTCCCAGGTGACCATTTGTCCCGATTCGGCGGCCATGCGACCGAGGATGCCGGTCAGTGCGGCGTAGGCCGAGCGTTCGGTTTCGTTGTAGGGCTTGTCGTTTCGGATCGCGTCGAAGAGGAGCTGGTGTTCGATGTCGTAGGCGTTCACGGGGGGGCCGTCGTACTGCCACACGACGTGGTCCGGCGTTTGCTGATAACTCTTGTAAATCGCCGGCTTCTTGATGCCTTCGCCCAAGACGGACGCCGCCTTGGAGCCGTGAATCACGTCGCCGAAGAAGCCCCAACAGTTGGCCATGTGGCGTCCTTGACCGAAGAGTCGGGTTCCGTCGCCGAACGTGTATTCCACGGCGTAGTGGTCGAAAAGCTGATCGGGATGCTCGCGGACCTGGCGTCCCCCTTGCCCCTGGGCCGAGACGGGCCAGGCATCCTTGACCCAACAGCAGACGTCGAGGTTGTGGATCAACCAGTCGAGCAGGAAGCTCCCATTGCACCAAGTATAGCAACTGTAATTGCGGATCTGATGTGCCAGTTCGGAGATCTTTTCCGACTTCGGGCGAAAGCCGACCGGTCCGTGTTCGCGGTAGGCCCAACAGGTCACCACATCGCCGATGGCGCCGTCATGAATGCGCTTGACGGCGTCTTCCAGCGGGGGGTAATGCCGGCTCATCAAGCCGCTGGCGATTTTGAGTCCCTTTTCATCGGCCTTCTTGCCGGCGGCCAGAATGCGCCGAATGCCGGGGCCGTCGACGGCAAACGATTTTTCCATGAAGACATGCTTATCCTTTTCGACGGCATACTCCACGTGCATCGGACGGAACGCCGGCGGGGTGGCCAGGAGCACCAAGTCGTTGTCGCCTAGAAGATCGATCGCCTTCTTATAGCCGTCGAAACCGACGAATCGGCGCTCCGGCGGGACATCGACCTGATCGGCGAAGTCCTTTTGGAGCAGCTTGAGGGTTCCGTCGACTCGGTGTTGGAACACATCGACCAGTGCGACGAGCTTCACCGGTCCCTGTTTTTTCGTCCGCAAGGCGTTCGCCGCCGCTCCGGTGCCTCGCCCGCCGCAACCGATCAGGGCGACCTGAATGGTATTGTTCTCCGCCGCATGGACTCGAGGGGAAAAGGCGCTCGAGACGGCCGCTCCGGCGAGAAGTCCGCCACCGACCTGGAGAAACTCGCGGCGAGAGGTATTCGACTTGATGTTCGATGGATGCAAGGCCATGAATCAACCCTTTCTGAAATGATGGCAAAGATATATTGAAATGAAATATCGGTCGTGTCTTTGAAACCCCCTTTCGCTCCTTCATGGAATCGCAAGAGGGCCTTCTTCTCTTTTCTCAGCAGGAAGAGCCCGACAGCCTTGGGAGCAAGGCCCGCCGGGGAGTTTTCCACCTCGATGACATTTCTGTTTCGCGGATTTGACCGTTCCTCAACGTCCGCTAGCTCTGGGCAGGATATTCTCGATCGGTCACGATCCCGGGCATCGGCACCGGATATCGTCCTTGATCATCGGACTTCAGCGGGGCGTCGGATTCGCTCGTCAGCTTGTCCAATCCGGGAGCCATTTCGTGCGGACAGTTGAGCATCTCGTCGTAAGTGATGATTTGCCCCGTATGTGCGGCCATGCGTCCCATGCTGGTCACCAGGCTCGCTTCGACCCCACGCTTGACCTCGTTGTACGGCTGATCGTCGTGGATCGCCGCGACCAGGTCCTCCCATTCATTCTGGTAGGGATTCTTCTGATCGGCCGGCACCTTCGATTCCCAGACCATTTGGTCCTTGTTCGGCTGCTGCCCCTGGAAGATCCGCGAAGGCAACCCGCAATCACCGTTGTTGGAAACGATGGCCGAACCGTTCGCTCCATGAAGGTAACTCTCGTAGATATTCGCACAACCACTGATGCAGCGGCCGTCCATGAAGAACTTCGTCCCGTCATCGTAGGTGTATTCCACGGCGTAGATGTCGAAGTTCTGATCGACCGAAGGCTCGCCGCCCTTGGCCTGGCGGTAGTGCCGTCCTCCGAGCGATTGGGCCTTCACCGGCCACTTGCCTTTCATCCAACCCTGGTGGTCGATCAGGTGGATATAGAAGTCGCTGTAGTTTCCACCACTGGCCCAGAGAAAACTGTGGAACCGCTGCACCTGGTACATCAGCTCGGAAATACCTTCCGGTTTCGGGGGGGAAGCGAAGAAGCCGATCGGGCCGTGCATGCGGTATCCTCGCTGGAGGATGACTTCGCCGACTTCACCGTCGTGGACGCGTTTGGCCAGTTCCTGCAACGCCCGACTGTGCCGCGACATCAACCCGACGCCGACTTTCAGATTCTTCGCGTTCGCTTTTTCCGCCAAATCGAACATCCGTCGGCTGGTCGGTCCATCGACGGTGATCGGCTTTTCCATGAAGACGTTCAAGCCCTTGTCGATGGCGTAAGTGAAGTGCACCCAGCGAAAGGCCGGCGGGGTGGCGAAGATGGCGACATCGCCCGGTTCGAGGCAATCCATCGCCTTTTTGTAAGCGTCGAATCCGACAAACCGGCGATCCTCCGGCACATCGACTTTTTCCTGGTACTTGCTCGAAAGCGCCTTGTGGCTGCTTGCGAGACGATTCTCGAACACGTCCCCCATGGCCACCAGCTTCATCGGTCCCTTTTTGACCGACAACGCGTTCGCCGCCGCCCCGGTACCACGACCGCCGCAACCGATCAGCGCCACCTTGATGGTGTTGTCTTCCTTCGCATGCACACGCGGGGCGAATCCCGTCGCCAATGCCGAAACCGCGGCAATTCGGCCGGTGTTGCGTAAAAAATCACGACGCGTCGTGCTTCGACCTTTTAGATTATTCAACATCGTTTTCCTCCTGCGAATCGGGTGATTGAAACGCCAGCAACATTTGGATTGGACAACATCGGGAATGGGAAAAATGGGCTGGTGATCTCTTGGACGGAGTGCAGAGCGACTTTTGCGGTGAATGATCAAAACTTCCTCAATGTTGTTTCGGAGATTCTTATAGTATGACACGTTGGCCCGCACTTCTCAACAACCCGAGACTCAAACCGCTCCAATGGGGGGCTGAATGTTCAGGATGAGCGTCGGCACACTTCGACGAAACAGAGGGCGGAAGAGTGGAAACGCCCCATCTCATTTTCTCGCTCCGTCCCTGGAATCTTCCGTCGAATGCGACTAGACTCAGGGAAAAAGCAGCAGCTTTCCCAAAAGATATTTCACTTCTTTTCCGGTCAGGAGCCGTACGATGGCCATTTCCGATCGAACTCTTCAAATCGTCGCTTCATTGCTACTCCCCGCACTCACGAGTCTCGTCGCTTGGGCGGAACCTCCGACGGAGCCGGTCCCCACCATTCATGCAAGCGATCTCTTCCGCCCTCATAACGATCCGGACGATCATTGGGATCTCGCTTGCATCTACTCGTTGGCCTATCAAAATGAAGTGGACCTTCTGGGGATCCTGATCGATGATCCGCAGCCGGGAAGGCATAACGATCCCGATGTGATGGCCGTCGCGCAATTGAACTACCTCACCGGCGAAGCGGTTCCCGTGATGGTCGGTTCGCCGCAATGGCACGATTCCCCCGGCTCGATCTCGGCGGAATTGGAGAAGGATCTTTCCGGCATTCGCTCGATGCTCGAGATCATGCGACGATCCCCCGAGCCGGTCGTCATCCACGTACTCGGTTCTTGCCGCGATTTGGCGATGGCCGGCCGCCTCGCTCCCGATCTGTTCGCGGAAAAGTGCAGGGCGATCTATTTGAACGCCGGCAGTGGAACCCCCGACCCTTCGAAAGCCGAACGGTTGGAATGGAATGTCCATCTCGAACCGCAAGCCTACGTCGCGATGTTCGAGCTTCCCTGTCCCCTCTATTGGATGCCCTGCTTCGAAGAAGTGCATCCCCATACGCGCGATCTCTTTCGGGTCGCGGAATACGGCACCTTCTATCGTTTTCGTCAGGGGGAGATCCTGCCGCATCTCTCGCCGGGGATGCAAAGGTACTTCCTTTCGATGTTCCGCGACGGACGTTTCTTCGAAGAAGAACGCGATGCGTCCGCTCTCCAGGCCGACTGGCTGCGGGAACTCCGACGACCGATCGACTCGAAGGCGATGCAATCGATCGAGGCGATGCAACGCAACATGTGGTGCACGGCCGGGTTTTTGCACTCGGTCGGGAAGACGGTCACCCCCGACGGGAAGATCGTCCCGCTTGGAAAAGCGGAATCGCCCGTTTATTCCTTCGACTCGATTGAGGTGACCTGCAACGAGAACGCCGTCACTTCCTGGAAATCGACTTCCGAAAAGACCGATCGCTACCGGTTTCACGTCCGCAATCTTGAACGCTACCCCGAAGCGATGACTCGGGCGATGCGCACGCTGCTCGAGCAGTTGCCTTGAACCGCCGCGGGACGCATGCTTTCGCTCGATCCTTCTCAACCGGCCAAGACTTCTAAAAACTTCGGCATGAAGTAGGGCAAGTCGGGCCATCCCCGGGAAGTGACCAGTTTTCCGTCCACCACCACCGGCTGGTCGACGTATTCAGCACCGGAGAGTTCAATATCGGCGCGAATCCCCGAATACGCGGCGACCTTGCGTCCGTCGAGCCTCTGAGTCGCATAAAGCAATTGCGGGCCGTGGCACATCGCGCCCAGCGGCTTATTCTTCTCGAGAAAATACCGGGTGATTCGCCGGGCCTCGGGATCCTGGCGAATCTGTTCCGGACCGCGGCCGCCGGGAATGAGCAGGCCGTCGAACTTCTCGGGATCGACCTTCTCGAACGCGATCTCCGTCTCGATGCAATAGCCGGTCATCTCGATATAGTTCGAGTATTCCGGGTCGAAATCGTGCACGACCATCTGAAGTCGTTTCACCTTGGGAGCGGCCACGACCGGTTTCCCCCCCGACTCCATCAAGCGATAGACCATATAATAGGTTTCCAGCCCCTCAGTGAAATCGCCGATCATCACCAACACCCGTTTATCCTTCAGCGGTTCGTTCGCGCTCGCCAATGCGGGAGAAGTGAAAACGGTCGACACACCGACCGCCCCCAGGGAGGTGGCCAACGCTTCGCGACGGGAAAACATCTTGCCGGCATCGTTCGTCATCATGTTTCTCCTTCTTCTCGTGTTCATGAATGATACGCAACAGTCATCGAAGTCGCATTTTAGCTTTTCTCCAAAACACCGCCAACCGACACCAGAGCCCTTTTCGATCTACGGAAAATTTTCTTCCGACGACGCTCCGAAACATTGTAACTCAAGTCCTGCTGTGCGATAATCTTATGGTGCTCACCTTCTCGTTTCCTTTTTCCAAAAATGCTGCATCACCGAAAGGGATTCCGATGTCAAGAGCCACGCGAAAAGCCGATCGAATCATTCTCATGCTCGCGTTCTTTTTGCTCTGGACGGTTCAGAGCCCCGCCCAATGGCCCACCTTGCACAGGGATTACCAGCGGAGCGGCCACACCGACCAAGTGGTCGAAGGCCCCTATGAGCGGAAATGGTGGCGCGATTTTCACGACGAGATCATCGCGACGCGATGCGAAGCGATCGTCGCCGAGGGAAAAGTCTTCGTCGGCACTTTTGCCGGCAAGTGCCGCGCTTTGGATGTCGATACCGGCAAAACACTTTGGACCCATCAGGCCGACGGGCCGATCGGTGCCTCGCCTTGTTACCACGAGGGAAAGCTCTATGTAGTCTCCGACGACGCCTTCAACCAGGGGACGCTCGCCTGCCTCGATGCCGAAAACGGTCGATGTGTATGGAAGTATAGATCTCCCGCCGGGCTTTGGGCCAGCCCCGCTTGCGATGGAAAAAATATCTACGTCGGAGACCGCTCGGGAAAGTTTCATGCCGTCGACGTCTCTTCCGGCGAAAAGCAATGGACCTTCTCGACGGGGTATATGATCCTGAAACCGGCTTCTTTCAGTGTCGATGGGCGAAAAATCCTCTTCGGCTCCGAGGATATGCACGTCTACTGCCTCACGCCTTCGGGAAAACTGCTCTGGAAGAGCGAAAAACTCGCCGGGCTGAGCCTCCGTGACCAGGGCCCCACCATATGGAGCGGGCTGGCGATCGTGCGGACGAATCCGGCCGATCCCTTTCATAAAGTGCTCGGACGCAACGGGGAGACGCTCGAAGCGATTCAACGTGAGATCCCACGGACCTCCGAAGATGCGGTGCTGCTGGACAAATGGAGCGATCTTCTGCTCGCCCCGCGCCCCGATCGAAGAAACGCAGAGAACCGGCAGGTCACGGAGCATTTGAAAGAACATCCCCACGATCAATCCTTCTATGCTTTCGATCTGGAAGACGGTAGACAGCCGTGGATCGCCCCCATCTTCTACACCTGTGGGTTGCACAATCCTCCCACCCCCCCGACCTTCGATCCCGAAACAGGGCATCTCTATACACTATCACGTTCGGCGTTGACCTATTATGTACGTGGGGTTCGCCGATATTCCTGCTTGGTGCGACTCGATCGACAAACCGGCCGTCCCGACTGGGTCTGGCCCGAGGAGGAAGAGGAGAATTGGCGTCATTTCCCGATGATCCCCGATGAAACCCAGGCGCTCGGTATGATGGGCAAGTGGATCGTCGGCACGCATCAAGGTGTTCTCGGCGCGATCGATCCAGCGAGTGGTTCGGTGATGCCCATCTGGCCGGCTCGCGATACCTACGCCGGTATTTTCGGACCCGGTGCGGTGGAAGGAAAATTCGATGGAGCCAAAAAGCTCGCGGCCCAAGGATATCTCACCGGGATGCCGAACGAGTGGCACGGCCCGGACCGCGCCATCGTTTCGATCGCCGAAAACCGCCTTTTCTGGATCGCCGGATCGCAGGTCGTCTGCATCGGAGGCCCCGATCTGCCCGCTACCGAAACGGGGGGAACCGAACCACCGCCTCCTATCCCTTTGCGTCTGCCGCCGGTCGTCCCGGGAGGGAATGTCTCCAACCGCGGACAAGGCAAAGTAGAGAAACACTCGCTGCGCCGAATGACCCCGGAGCAGTTGACGGAAGTGGTCGACGAAGCGAAAACACATGCTGAATTTCCAGACGTGCCACGTTTCACTCAACTGCAGAAACGTCTGGAATCGGAAATCGGAGAACTGATCGCGGGCAAAGGGGGAACTCCGTGGGCACCGCTTGTCGTCCAACTGGGGATCAGCCGCCACGAGCGTCATTTCCACCGGACCGGCGAAACATTGCGGATCTTGGCAATGGCACTTCCTTATCTTTCCAAACCTAGGCAACAAGAGGCAATCGCTTACCTCGATCGGCTGGTCGAAGCCGGGTCTCCTTTGGAGCAAACGCATCACGATCCCAACGGGGCCCGGAGAGAGCCGTTCCTGCTCGGCCCGGAAATGCGTGAATTCGCCACCGCTCCTCCTCGAGTGGATGCCGAATGGGCCGATCTCTATGCTCTCTGGGCATACGCGCATTTCGCCGATCGTTGGGAAGCGGTCTCTTCCCAACGTGAAAGAATCACCAAGCTATTCGATGAGAAAGTCGAAGCGATGCCCGAGTTCGATCCTGACGACATGGAACACGACGCCTGCCGGCATCTCAATCGACGCATCGCAGGCCTGATCGGCTCGGCCCGTCTTTTCAAGCGATGGGATGATCAACCACGATATCGAAGAGCTCTGGAGGAACTCGCACAACAGACGACACTCCGAGTCCATCATGAACGAAGCGATCATCGCCTCGTCCGCCCCACCAAGGGCGAAACCCATGGTATCCACCAAGCAAGTGTGCCGCGATACATCGACCTCGTGCCCGAGGTGGCCCGACTGATCTCGCATCATTCAGGCAAAGTATATCGCACACATCTAACCGACCTTCGAGCTGCCCTGCCGTTATGGTATCAGACTTACGGGGAACGCATGATCGGAGGAGAAAATTACATCTCTCCGCCAAATCTTTCTCGTGGCATATTTCTTGCCTGGGCCGACGGCACCCCCGCCGCGTCGGAAGCACTCGCCGCGAAACTCGATCAACCCTGGTGCCGTGCCGATCTATACGACATCGAGAAAACCACCGCCTTGCTGCGGGGGATGACGAAAAAAGAGGTTCTTCCGACATTTTAGTGGCTGATTTATGAGCCCTTGTCGTCGAGATCGATTAGCTCGGCTCGGATTCACCAACCAAAGCAGGGGGGCGTTCCCTGCTGCGCCCTCCACCATCTCCGCCTCCTAGAGGCCTGCGGCCGTGCGGGTGCGAGGCGAAGATGGCTCCGGCCGAAGCAGGGGACGAATCGAACGCTTTTTACGCATGACAATTGGATTTGCGTATCATTGCACTTCGGCACTAGCCATTAAATTCCCGGAAGAGCCAAAAAAGAAGGGAATTGAGAACCGAACAAAACCTATGGAGCGTCGCATCAAGAATGGGCCGAGGGTTCGCGATCGGTGCGACGCTCCTTGAAAACATCCTATTCCATCGTCGGACGAAAAACCCCCTTGATCCGACATGGCCTTCCTCTGTATAATATATTCGTTCTCCCCTCACGATCGCCTTCCAAGTCACCCCGGCCGTTATTTCACTCTCACCGTTCACTGCTGTCTCACCCCTTCATTCCTTTGAGAAAGATAAGTTGTACGTCTCATGATCTACAAACCATCCACGATTTCTCTGATATTGTTCGTGTCGTTGTTTCTTGCGGCCCCCTCCTCCCAAGCCGAAGAGGTGGTCACCTATGAAAAATTCGGTGCCGTCGGCGACGGGGTCCACGACGATTTGCCGGCGATATGCGAAGCGCATGAGTATGCGAATGCTCAAGGACTTCCCGTCCGATCGAAGGCCAACGCGACCTACCATCTCGGCAGCAAGGCGTTGACGGCGGTCATCGCCACCGACACCGACTGGAACACATCACGCTTCACGATCGACGATACGGACGACGTCGAAAATCATAAGGAATCTCTTTTTGAAGTGCGTTCCTTGCTCGAATCCGAGGATTTGCCGATTGAAAGCCTCACCCGCGATCAGAAGCAACTGGAAGTGCATCCCGAACGCGATTGCTACGTTCTTGTGACCAACAACAAGATCAAACGATACATTCGCCGCGGAAGCAACCAGAACTCCGGAACCGCTCAACGCGATTGCTTCATCCTTCGTCGGGACGGTTCCATCGAAGGAGACATCGATTGGGACTACGACCACATCAGTCGGGTGGTGGCCCATCACATCGATGAAAAGAAGCTCGTCCTGCGAGGCGGCGTCTTCACGACGTTCGCCAATCGCATGAAGCAGGAGAAGGGATACAACTATTGGGGCCGAAACATCACCATCAAACGCTCCAATACGGAGGTCGATGGCTTGACCCATTACGTCGTCGGAGAAACGTCGGTCGGGCATCCCTACTCCGGCTTCATCAGGGTGAACAACTGCGCCAATGTGACCCTGCGGAACTGCTTCGCGACCGGACACAAAATCTATTCCACGATCGGCTCGGCGGGCAGGCCGGTCAGCATGGGTTCGTACGACTACTCCGCCAATAGCGTGGTCAACTTCAGTATGATCGGTTGTCGGATGAATCATATCAAGGATCGAACCCGTTGGGGTGTGATCGGAACGAACTTCTGCAAAAATATTTTACTCGAAGACTGCGAACTCTCGAGGATGGACACGCATATGGGGGTTTCCGGGACCTACGTGATTCGAAGATGTGCACTTGGCCACATGGGGCTGAACGCCATCGGTCGGGGACTTCTCTTGGTGGAAGACTCCACACTATACGATAGATCGCTGATCAACTTCCGTAGCGATTACGGCAGCACTTGGGAAGGAGAGGTCGTCATCCGCGACTGCCGCTGGATTCCGGCCTGCGGCAGAAAATGCACCCCGAATTTGATCCATGTTCGAAACGACGGCAAGCACGATTTTGGCTACGACTGCTTCATGCCCCGCGAAATCACGATCGAAGGATTGTACGTGGACGACTCGAATCATCCCGAAAACTATCAGGGCATGTATCTCTTCAGCAATCCCGGCGGGAGCCAATCCGAAAAGGCAGCTTTCCCTTACGCGCTGAGCCAAAAAGTTACGATTCGGGGTCTGAAAACCGCCAGCGGCAAGGAGCCCCGCATTTCCCCGAACCCACAACTTGCGGAAAGCGTCACCCTCACCCAGGAGAAAAAGTAAGCCAAAGGAATCGATCGGAAAACGGCCGTTTTCGATGGAAACAGGGGCCTTCGAGTCGGCATGGAACATCACCGTGCCGACAATCATCTCAATCTGCTCTTTCGACGACACCCACTTCAGCGCCCCAGCAATGAGCCGAGCAGGGGGGGGGAAAGTCCGGTTTGTGCGATTGAGATACTTCCATGTCGACCATCCAGTACGCCACCTGA
Source organism: uncultured Planctomycetaceae bacterium (assembly GCA_964632505.1). GTDB lineage: Bacteria > Planctomycetota > Planctomycetia > Pirellulales > Thermoguttaceae > CAZWCE01. The sequence goes on from CAZWCE010000002.1 coordinate 305,407, forward strand.
GAAGCGGGAATGCATCAAGGTTTGATCGGCAGTCGGGTTGTGGTAAGATTCTGTAAGCGTGCTCTTATTGGGCGTCGCATAAACAGTGAGCCCAGGGCGACCCACGAAAGCCAGTGATCGCGGGAGTTAAGCGTTGAAACGAGGGCTCACTACTTACGCGAACATCAATAAATGTTTCGAGTGATCGTTTGCGCTCCAGAAGATGCCGGCCGGGATGCGCCCGATCTACGATTCGGCAACTCTTTCCTCGACGCCTATGACGTCGAAAGCGGGTGTTTCTAGAAACGATCCAAGCCGGCGCGTCCACCACCGCCGGGATGGTAGATGATCGCCTTCGGTTCACGGCTTACGCCCCACGAGAAGAGAGGATGAATCTCCCGTCACATGAAGAAAATAGCTTTCGTTTTTGGAACCCGTCCCGAAGCCATCAAGCTCGCACCGTTGGTCCTGGCGATGCACAACCACCGAGACTTTCTTCCGTATCTGTGCATCACCGGTCAACATCGAGAAATGCTCCAGCAGGTGCTCGACGTTTTCGAAATCTCTCCCGATGCCGATCTATCGCTGATGCGTCCGGGCCAATCCCTCGCCGGATTGACCGCCCGAGCCATCGAAGCGATCGACACCTGCCTCCGGGCGGAACGTCCCGACATGGTCCTTGTCCAAGGAGACACGACCACCGCCTTTTGCGCTGCGCTCTGTGCCTTTTATCTCCAAATTCCCCTCGGCCACGTCGAAGCCGGATTGCGGACCGGAAACCGTTTCTCCCCTTTCCCCGAGGAAGTGAATCGGGTAATGATCTCGCAAATGGCCGATCTGCATTTCGCGCCGACCGATCGAGCCCGGCGGAATCTTTTGAATTCCACGATTCGGGATTCCCAGATCACCGTCACCGGCAACACGGTCATCGATGCTCTCCATCTCGCCTTGGGGAGCATCGAGAAAAATCCGCCGGCGATTTCCGAACTCCCCGAATTCCTGCAGCCGGCATCCTCGACCGATGATCCGCCGATGGTCCTCATCACGGGACATCGACGCGAGAACTTCGGGGAAGGACTCGAGCGTCTCTGCCGGGCGATCGTGACTCTAGCCACCGAGTTTCCGGAAGTGCATTTCGTCTATCCGGTCCATTTGAATCCCGTCGTGCAGAAGGGGACCCGACGGTTCTTAGCGACCGGGCAAGGGAAGAACATCCACCTAATCGAGCCGGTGGGATACCTCGAATTCGTCGCGATGATGCACCGTGCAACACTGATCCTCTCCGACTCCGGTGGAGTGCAGGAGGAAGCGCCCAGTCTCGGCAAGCCGGTCCTGGTGACGCGAGAAACGACCGAACGGCCCGAGGCCCTCGAAACATCCGCGGTACAACTGGTCGGCACCGACGAAGAGCGCATCTGTCAAACCGTTCGTCGTCTTCTGACCGACGAGGCAGCTTATCGCGCCATGGCCCGAACCGCGAACCCTTTCGGCGATGGTCACGCCTCGGATCGCATCCTTGATCGCCTCAAGAAATTCTGGGATTGATCGTCGCCGACGTGAAAAACGCTCAAGAATCCAATCGAAACGGCGAGCAGGAGATAAGCCGGATTAATCGGCGTTTTGCTTCTTATCCGAATCGGCTGCATACGGAGGTTGGAGTGTTTGCGGCATACGGGTGGGAGCTGAAACCCCCGCAGTCAAGGCCCAGCGCATCCCTTCCTCGACCGTCATTTCAACCGGCGTGACCGCCTCCTCGGGGACGACGAAGCAGTATCCACCAATCTGGGAACTCCACTGCACATAGACCACCACGTGCCCTTGATACGCCAACCCCTCAGGTAAACCAGACAGGTCCCTTCGAGTGATGAATCCCAACGTTCGGATACCGGTATTGGGAATTTCCACCAACACACACTGCCCGAGTTGCTGCTCAACATCGCCTTGGAACATGTTCATCAAATCCTTGGAGGCGCCGTAGATCTTTCCGAAAATCGGAATGGCGCGCAGCACCCGATCGACCCCTTCGAGGAGCCAACGTACTATCCACGTGTACATAAGCACGCCGATCCCGAAGATGATGAGCAAAAACAGAATCAGGTTCATCCCCGGAAATTCGTACGCCTCGGGAATGAACTGTTTGGTGAGGATCCGAATAACGGATTCGGCTGTACGAACCAACCAGATGAAAACGTAAACCGTGACGACCACCGGTAGGATGACGGCCAGTCCTTTGAAGAAGGTCTGGGTAATGCGACGCATCATGATTTTTCCCTCTGCTGTGCTCTCCGTTGCGAAACCCAATACTGGATTCCCTCCCGGACACCGTCGGCCATCTCCTTTTTCGCGAGATAAACGTGCGGCTTCTCATGAAGCTTTTTCAGTTCATCGTGCGCATTGGCCACAATGATTCCACGAAAACCCGGCGCAAAGAGGGCCAAATCGTTCCCCGAATTGCCGCTCACGATGATCTGATCGGGCGTATATCGTAGATGCTCTGCCAGAAAAGCGGCGGCGGAGCCCTTGTCGACCCCTTTCGGCAAAAAGTCGAGGTCCCGACCAGAACTATAGATACACTGAACGCCCAGACCGGCAACATCGAGATTGTCAACCAACCGATCCAAATCCCTTTGCGTCGCGTTCTCGAAATAATAGCTGACTTTGTAATCGGTCTGACATTCCGGCGGTTGAAGTTCCAAATCGGGTTCTTCTCCGAGAACCTCACGAATCTTTGCTGCATCCCAACGTTCGGAGATTTTCTCCCACCATTTCGTCACGGGGGTCCCCGAAGGAAATGCCCGAATCTCACTGCCGACGCCCCCGATCACCGCCACCGGCTTCGGGAGTGGCGTCTTCTCGACATCCGACAAGACCGATTCGAAAAGGCGCCCCGTCGCGTAGGCCAGTTTGAGCCAGCTTCGCGATTCGGAATAAAAAACGGCGAACCGCTCCAGGGCCTCCCGATCGCCGATGAGCGTTTCGTCCAAATCGCTGATCAATAAATACTTCGCCATAATTTTTCCTTGGTCGGTGTTTCTTGAACTGTGATACCTTCATTCAAAACGGGTTTCCCGAAAACTCGGGGAAGAAGAGAACCGCGATCAATACAAAACCGGTTCTGCATTCTAAGCCAGATCGGGTCCGAGAAAAAGGGAAGTTTCTCATAGAATCCCGAAAGCCCCTCTTGCTCCATGATCATATCACTGGTAGTTTGGCAAGGTAGTCAGTTTGGCAAGGTAGTCAGGGGGCATCGTTCGTTTCACTTCACCGAACTCCTTTCTTACTTATCCCAAACAGAACAATTGCATAGGAAAACGGTTTCGATCAAATGACTTTCGATCCTCATCAAGAAGAAACATTATGGAAAGAATCGAGGCGTCAAATGATAGAAACGGTGCGCACTTACGGGATGATCAACGAAAAGGTCCTTGAAGCGATGAGTCGCGTGCCCCGACATCTCTTCCCCCCACCCGACTACCGTACTGAGTCGATCTACAGGAATCAACCTTTTCCCATCGGGCATGGGCAAACCATCTCTCAGCCTTTCATCGTGGCCTACATGACCAGCGTGCTCGATCCTCAACCCGGCGAAAAAATTCTTGAAATCGGCTGCGGTTGCGGCTATCAGTCGGCGATCCTCTTGGAAATGGGCGCAGAGATTTTCGCGGTGGAACGAATTACCGAACTGGCCGAGCACGCCGAAAAGATCCTCAAAGATCTTTATCCCGAGGAGAGAATCCACATTCAATCCGGCGAACGATTGCTCGAATGGTCGGAGGCGGCTCCTTTCGAAAAAATCCTGGGGGCCTGCGCTCCGAAAGAAATCCCCCCCTCGCTTATCGAACAACTCGGCGAGAGTGGAAGGATGGTTCTTCCGATCGGTCTGGACCACCAGCAGCTCGTCCTGGTCACCATGCAGGAAAGCAAACCGGAAATCGAACCGCTGTTGCGTGTCAGCTTCGTACCGCTTGTGCAGTGAGGATGCCCTTTATCATATCGAATCTCGAGACATACAACAAAGCATTCCGGACACACGCTATTCGGCAAAACGCAGTGAATAGAGGTCGGCATCCCGGAGGACGAAGCGCAACCGGACCGGTTTTCCCACCAGCGATTCGAGGCTGGATTCATGTTGCCAGGAAACCTGCCGTTCGAGCTCATCACCATACATGGCGGGGCATTCAGCCAACATGAAACCCGGGCGCGGTTTGCCCTCGGCATCCAGCACTTCCACGCGAACGCTTCCGGCCGCGGAGGTCGAGAAGTTCAAGCAGAGTCGCTTGCCGGAGAAGAGAAACGGCCGCGTGATCATTTCACCTCCTTCAAAGGAGGCATGGATCGACACAAAACCATCCGGGCGAACGGTATAACGGCGAAGATCGCTTCCATCCCCGTCATAATAAGACTCGTTCACAAAGAGAGACAGTTCGAGAGGATGGCCGGGAAGATCGCTTGGAGTTTCCAGCATTCCCCACCAAATATAATTGCTGCGATTCTGCCACTTGCCGGCGTGTCGACCGGGCCGAATCAAAGCTTCCGGCCATACGTGAAAATGAACGCCGTCACGGCTACACATCAGTAGGCCTTCGGTGAGGGCGTCCCGCTTCGGAAGAAAACGGGTCGGGAACCCTAAAAGAAGATGGGGCGAACGCGAGTACGGCAACACTTGATTGGTGTACAGATGCTGCTTCGGCAAACCGGAGTACTCCAGCCACACCGGCTCGGACCAATGGATCATGTCGTTGGAAACCGCGGTACGGATGCCCCGCACACCCTCATGGAAATCCCGCCAATAGGCGCGATACTTCTTCGCAACGGGATCCCAAAAAGCGAGATTCTGTGAGTCGAACGCCCCTGTAGTGATGACCGGCTCCTTCTGCATGAGCGACCAGTGGAGACCATCGGGACTCTCAAAAGCGTAGAGACCTTTCTCCGCCTTGGGCTTTCCACGTCCCACTGCTTTGTAGCGTTTTGCTTCCGGAACATTCGGGTTCTTATCGAGAAATGGGGTGAAATTGTGCGTGCCGAGACCATCCCACACGATATTGTTTTCTTTCGAGCCGGCAAACTCGCAAAGCCCGAGACATGGACGCTTCCAATGGATGCCATCCTTACTCTCGGCGTAACAGGTGACTTCGTGCGTCATTTTTCCTTGTTCGCTGTGGGACCCTCGGTAGTACATGCGGTACCGAGCCCCGTCCTGAAAAATCGTGAAGTAGCCGCAGGTGTTTCCCTCCCAGGGACGGTCGGTGTGCAGAACGACTTCTTCGGGCCGGGGGGTATGCAAACGCTGCTCGACGTCTCCCACCAATCGATCGATGAGATAATCATCGATAAAACACTCCCGACGACGCCCCAAATCCAAAGGCGAACTGGTATCGGAAGATTCCGCCTTGACAAATCCACATGAAGAAATCACGGCGAATATCAGCAAACACTGCAATCTAAAACACAACATTCCACTTTCTCGCTTCCGAAACGGGATTGATCGGTCTCGCTTATCGACCATATCATTTTTGGCTCTTCACGGATTTTCATGGCGTGCCGAAGTGCAATGATACGCGAATCCAATTGTCATGCATAAAAAGTGTTCGATTCGTCCCCTGCTTCGGCCGGAGCCATCTTCGCCTCGCACCCGCACGGCCGCAGGCCTCCAGGAGGCGGAGATGGTGGAGGGCGCAGCAGGGAACGCCCCCCTGCTTTGGTTGGTGAATCCGAGCCGAGCCAATCGATCTCGACGACAAGGACTCATCAATCAGCCACTAAAATGTCGGAAGAACCTCATTTTTGAAGGGCGGGCAATCTCATGCCGTTGTGTCCGATACCATCTCCTCGACGCTCCTCGAATCTTTATCACACTTTTGGAATCACTTGTCAAGTACGAAAACGTCGCACACGCCGGAAACGGATCTCAAACATTTCTCTCCATCGCCACTGGAAGCCGCTGATTCGAATTGCTATAATGACCGTCAGATATTCGCCTTCCCGGCCACAAGCACATCAGGAGCTTCCAATGGTTTTTCTCAGGGTCACGCGATTTTTATCCCATCAAACAGCGGCGATATCCCCCCCGTTCATTGCGATTCTTTTCGCGATCGTCCCTTTTCTATTTCTCGACTCTCCGGTTTCCATCGCCCGAGAACTTCAAGATTCCGAAGCGAAGGAGATCCTGAAAGACAGCCGAGTCCAAGGAGGCCTCGTCGTCCACCTCGGCTGCGGCGACGGCACCCTCACGGCGGCACTCTATCAAAGTCCGGCATTCCTTGTCCAAGGTCTCGAGACCGATCCGCATCAGATTGAGGCAGCCCGATCGCTCGTCCTCGGACTCGACCGTTACGGTCCGGTTTCCATCGAACCCCTTCGCGGCAACCGCCTTCCCTATGCCGATGCATTGGTGCGGCTGCTGATTGTCGATAACGCCCTCGGCGTCTCCATGACCGAACGTCTGCGAGTGCTGTGCCCGGGAGGAGTGATGATCGAAAAAACCCGAAACGGCCGGCACAAGCGGATCAAGCCGTGGCGCGAGGACATCGACCATTGGACCCATTTTCTTCACGACGCCTCGAACAACGCGGTGGCCGACGATACCCGCGTCGCTCCGCCGCGTCACCTTCGCTGGAAGTGCGGCCCTCGATGGCTCCGCAGTCACGAACTGACCTCCAGCCACATCAATATGGTCTCCGCGAACGGCCGACTCTTCTACATCGTCGACCAGGGACTCACCGGCGTCACGTCCGAGTTTTTGCCTGAAAAATGGACACTCACGGCACGCGACGCCTTCAGTGGCGTATTGCTTTGGGAAAAGGAATTCGATCAATTTCGCGGCAAACGATGGACCAATCGGTCCCTGAGAGGCGTGCCCGATTGGCTCCGCCGACTTCTCGTGGCAGAGGGCGATCGGGTTTTCGTCCCGCTGGGACTCGAATCACCGGTCTCCATTCTCGATGCCGCCACCGGAAACGTTCTCAAGACCTTGCCCGGCACCGAGGGAGCTTCAGAATTGCGTTGCATCGACGGCAATCTCTTGGTACAGACCGGAAGAAAAGGGATCATGGCCTATGATTCGCGCAACGGAAAAATGATTTGGCAAATCGACGCCCGGCCGATCTCCAACACTCTCGCCTCCCAGGAGGAAAAAGTCTATTGGCTGGAAAAGGCAAGCCTCGTCTGTGTCGATCTTACCACCGGGCGGAAATGCTGGGAAACCAAGAACGAAGAGGAGGCGGTCAAGAGCTGGGGACGTTCCGCGATGCTCGTGGTCGACCAGCCTTATCTGGTTGTTTCCGAGGGAAGAAGCCTCCGGGCCTTTTCCTCCAATACGGGAAAACGACTTTGGAAAGTCGAGACTCCCATCGGAGGGCGGAAGGAGATTTTCATCGCCCAACAGAAGGTCTGGCATTGGAAAGACAACGATGTGCTCTACGGTCACGATGTCGAAACGGGAGAAGTCGTCGCCACGCTCAATCCCAAGGACATCTTCACGCCGGGGCATCATCTCCGATGCTATCAGAGTAAGGCAACGGTCAACTACTTGCTCACGCCATACAGAGGAGTGGAATTCGTGAGCATCCAAGGGAAACCGCATGTCCAAAACGACTGGATACGCGGCTCCTGCACTTACGGCGTCATGCCCGCAAACGGTCTGCTCTATGTGCCGCCGCATCCATGCTTCTGTTATCCCGGCGTCAAACTCACCGGAATGAATGTTCTTTCAGGCGAGCCGGCGGACGGGAAACCCGATGGTCCATCTTCGCGTGTGGAATCTTCGCGCTTGGAAAAAGGTCCGGCCTATGAAGAGGCCGAAAAACTGGCGTCGATGAAACTCTCATCCGACGATTGGCCGATGTATCGGCACGATGCCCGACGCTCCGGAAGCAGCTCGAGCCAATTGTCCAAGGACCTCTCTCAACGTTGGGAAATCACTCTCGAAGGGAAGCTCACTCCCCCGGTACTCGCAGGCGACCGAGTCTTCGTCGCCCGGAAACATGATCATGTCCTTTTCGCCTTCGACGCGACCCGTGGTCGACAAATCTGGAACTACGTGGCGGGCGGACGCATCGATTCCCCGCCGACGATTCTGGGGGAATTGGTTTTCTTCGGATCTGCCGATGGATATGTACAGTGTCTCCGTGCCGCGGATGGAGAACTCGTCTGGCGGTTCAGAGCGGCACCGAGCGAGCGACGCATCGTTTCCTACGGGCGAATTGAATCTTCCTGGCCGGTCCACGGAAGCGTCCTTTTCTTCGATGGCTTTCTCTACTGCAACGCGGGCCGCTCGACGTTCCTCGATGGTGGAATCCACTTGTTCGCCCTCGATCCAGTCACCGGGAAGGTTCTCCACCAGAAGACACTCGACACATGGTCGCGCACGCGCGAGGATGCCGTCGACAAGCCGTTCGTGCCCGCATACCACATGGAAGGGGCTCTTTCCGACCTGATCGTTTGTGAGAACGACGCCCTCTACATGGGCCAGTACAAGTTCGACACCGCGCTGAACGAACTGGAATGCCCTTATATATTACCGAAAAAAGAAGAAGAGAAACCACGCGGTATGGACCTGACCGACAAACCCTTCGCCGCCGGCGACATGAAGGAATCGCAGCGTCTGGAAGAGCACCAGAGGGCCTGGCTCGAAAGGTCCGCCGAAGGCATCGTCTCGCAGCTTCGAGAGAAGCACGGGGCGTTCAATCACGGCCATCGTCGCATGGGGCGTCACGTCCTGGCTACGTTCGGGTTGCTCGACGACACTTGGTTCAATCGCACCTACTGGATGTACTCCGACTCTTGGCCGGGATTCTATCTCGCCCATCGCGCTGCAAAAACAGGCCAACTCCTGGTCGTCGGACCCGAGAGAACTTATGCGGTACAGGCGTACAATACCCGCAACATGCAAAGCCCCCTCTTCACACCCGGAGAAAAAGGTTACCTCCTCTTCGCCGACGCCAACGACAACGAACCGGTCCTCGATCACCGGACCCGCGAAACCACCAAAGGATGGGGCTTCACTCGAAGCCGCCCCCCCATCTGGCATGATTGGGTTCCCATTCGGATTCGGGCGATGGCCCTCGCGGGGAAGCACCTCGTCGTGGCCGGTCCTCCGGATATTGTCGATCCCGAGGATCCCATGGGAGCCTTCGAAGGTCGAAAGGGAGCCGTCCTTCGTGTCTACGACGCGGAAAAGGGAGAAAGGCTACAGCAAAAAAAGCTCACTTCGTCCCCCGTCTTCGACGGCTTGATCGTCGCTTCCGGCAAAGTACTGCTCTCCACCGTCGACGGCAAACTCCTCTGTTTCGGAACGGAAGAAAACCGAAGATAAAAAAACATATCCTTGCGTGCGGCGATTCTTTCTTATGAATAGTAAACGGACTGGAGAAGAAGGAGAGATCATGAAACGATACGATCGAGTCGCGCGAGCCTTGATTGCGTTTATGCTCGGCGCGGCTGCCGTCACCGTCATGCCGGGCCGCGCTTGTGCCCAGGCGAATTCGGAAACGGACGTCCGTGACCGGGAGCGATACCAGAGAGAAGCGGAGGAGGCCCGCCAACGCCTCATCTCTTCCGCGGACCTGGACCCCGCCGCCAGATCGGCAATCGATACGTCGTTGCCCGATGAGACGCCTGCAACTCCCGGCAAGGGTCGAAAGCTGTTGATCTTTGATGTCAACGTGGGCTATCCCGGCCACCCGTCGCGTTTCCACGCCAACTACGCTTTCGAACGAATGGGCGAGAAGACGGGAGCGTTCGAAGTCGTGCTCAGCCGTGATCCCGAGGTGTTTCGTCGCGAAAGCCTGTCGCGTTTCGATGCGGTCTTCTTGAACAATACGGTCGGCAACCTGTTCGAGGATCGGGAATTGCGTCGGAATCTCGTTGAATTCGTCTATGGGGGCGGTGGCTTGATGGGAGTGCACGGAACGACCGTCGCCTTTACCAAGTGGCCGGGTGCCGTGGAGGACTGGCCGGAATTCGGCGTCATGCTCGGTGGACGGGGCGCGCGGCATCGTGAATTCGACGAGCGCGTCTTCACCAAAATCGACTCGCCGAACCATCCCCTCGTTCGCGTTTTCCCGTCGGAGGGATTCGAGTATCGTGACGAGTTCTTTCGCGTTCACGGCCCCTATTCACGTGATCGTGTTCGGGTGCTCTTCAGCATCGATGTCGACAAGACCGACCTGACGTCGAAAGAGAGACGCTGGAAGCAAGAACGCGAAGACAACGACTACGCACTCTCCTGGATTCGCAACTACGGACGAGGCCGCGTGTTCTATTGCACGATTGCGCACAATCCGGAGGTGTTTCGCGATCCGCGCATGTTGAAATTCTATCTCGCCGCGACTCAATTCGTGTTGGGAGACCTCCCCGCGTCGACCGTCCCGAGCGACCGTTTGACTCCGGCGATCTCCGCTCAGGAGAAGCTCGGTTGGCGGCTGGGCGTGACGGCCTACACCTTTCACCGTTACACCCTATTCGAGACCATCGAGAAGACCGAGCCGTTGGGCCTGCTCTACTTGGGCGGTTTAAGCTTCCAGAAGGTCGGCAAGGACATCGACAAACCGTTCGACGCCAACCTCAACGACGCCGAGTTAAAGGCGATTCGGCTGAAGTTGGACGAAGCAGGCGTGCGCATGCCGACCTGCTACTATGCCAATATTCCCGCCGATGAAGAAGGGTGTCGCCAAGTCTTCGAGTTTGCTCGAAAGATGGGCATTGAAACGCTCATCTCGGAACCGCCGCTGGAATCGCTGGACATGATGGAACGGTTCTGCGACGAGTACGACATCGACCTGGCTATCCACAACCACGACCCAAAAGCGTCGCCGCATTATTGGAGTCCCGAGGCGGTCATGAAGGTCTGTAAGGGGCGGGGACCGCACATCGGCGTATGCGCGGACGTCGGGTATTGGATGCGCTCCGGAATCGATCACGTGGCCGCGATCAAAACGATCGGATCTCGGTTGTTCGTCGTGCAATTGCACGACCTCAATGCACTCACTTCCGAAGGTCACGATGTGCCTTGGGGGACGGGCGAGGGAAGAACCGAGGCATTCCTAACGGAACTTCACCGGCAAGGCGTCCATCCCAAGATGATCGGCTTGGAGTACTCTTACGATTGGTATGATTCCATGCCTGAAGCCGCGCAATGCGTGCATTTTTTCAATGAAACGACCAAAGAACTGGCGAAGGTCGAGGAGTAGGACATGGCGTTCGGCCGCGATCCAGCGCACCGGACGTCGGATCCGCACTGGAAGTTTGCAGGAAGAAAGGTTCACTCGATGCAATCCACAACAGCGAACATTCGTGAAAAGGCGGGCGATGGCTTGAATCTCAATCGCCGCGGGTTTCTGCGCCATGCGGCCGGCGCAGTAGGTACGCTGGCCCTGCCGTCGTTGATTCCGGCGTCGGCGTGGGGGGCACAGGGGCGGACGTTGCCCAGCAATCGGATCACGGTGGCTCCGATCGGGCTCGGCATGATGGGGCAGGGGCATGTTCGCCGTTTGAACAGAGACCCTTCGGTGGAATTGGTGGCTCTTTGCGACGTGGACCGGACGCGTCTTTTGGCCACGAAGGCCGCCCTCGCGCAAACCGAGGAGAATGCCGGTCCTGATATCTACAACGATTTCCAGGAGGTGCTGGGGAGGGATGACGTCGACGCGGTCGTGATTGTCACGCCGGATCACTGGCACACCCCCATCGCCGTGGAGGCCGCGAAGGCCGGCAAAGACATCTACTGCGAGAAACCGGTCTCGATGACGGTCCGAGAGGGACGCGAGTTGGAAGAAGCCGTCGCGCGGAGCAATCGGATCTTTCAGACCGGAACCCAATATCGCTCGATCCCCGCGATCCGGGAAGTCTGCAACTTCGTGCGCAATGGCGGCTTGGGAAAGGTCAAATCGGTGTTCACGCTTTGGCACACCATGGCGGGCTACTTAAGACATCCGCGTTTTCAACCCTATCGCGAATTTCTGGACTTCGAGGCGGCAAGTCGTTCTTACATCCCTTTGGACGTCTCGTTGCCGGCGGAGCAGGTCCCCGAGGGGTTGGACTGGAATCGTTGGGTAGGTCCGGCGCCGTGGCATGATTACAACCGACTGTTTCACACGAATCCCAAGCCGGGAGTCGTTCCCTGGTCGTTCTGCCGAGAGTTCGGGGTGGGCGCGTCAACCGGATACCATTCACACTCGGTGGACGTCATTCAGTACGCCCTCGGCATGGAACGCAGTGGACCGGTGGAGTTCATTCATCCCAATGACGGGCCCTATCCCACGCTGACCTACCGTTACGCCAACGGGACGTTGCTGCATCTGATCGAAAACTGGCAGGACGTCAAACGGCTGTACCACGCCGTGCCAGACACGGCCCGCCTGGCCGGAAATTTCGGCGGCGTTTTCGTGGGAGAAGAGGGCTGGATAACATCGATGACGACGGGCGGACCGATCGAGGGAGGGCCCGGAGACGTCATGTCGGGCATCCCCGCGGATCGACGCGAGCCGGATAGAGGAGGAAACAACCACCATGCGAATTGGCTGCACTGTATCCGCACGCGACAACGACCGAGTACGGATGCGGAGCTGGGGCATCGCGCGGCGTCGCTCGGGCACTTGACGATTATCGCCTATCAGCTAGGGCGTTCGTTGACATGGGATCCGGTCGCCGAAGCGTTCCCGAACGATCCGACCGCCAATCGACTGCTGTCGCGTGCGAGCCGTGGATAGCGCCGCCCGGAACGCGCAAGAGGGAGAACAACGGAAAAAGAAATGTTTCGACTTCGATGTGAGGAAAACTCATGAACGGTTTACGATACACATGGTTGATACTGATGTGCGTGTCGATCCTCTCTCTTGGGACGGCCCTGACTCTTTCGTTCGCCGAAGACGAGCAGACGCTCATCGACGTACTCACTTCGGACGCACCGAAGGGCGAAAAGACGATCGCATGCAAAAAGCTGGCAATCTCCGGCTCCGGCAAAAGCGTCCCTGCGCTCGCCGGGCTACTTCACGACGCGGACTTGGCGGCCTGGGCTCGCATCGCCCTGGAGGTCATTCCCGATCCGGCGGTCGACGAAGCCCTGCGTGCAGCGATGAAGCGCCTGGACGGACGCCAACGGATCGGCGTGATCAAGTCGATCGGCGTTCGCCGGGATGTCGATGCGGTCGACACGTTGACCGAGCACCTGGGAAGGGACCACGTCGAATTGGCAACCGCCGCTGCCGAAGCGTTGGGACAAATCGGAGGCGACCAAGCCCGAGCGGCCCTTGTTTCCGCTTTGGAAACGGACGCCGAACCGTTGCGGAGCGAGGCAGCCTACGCCTGTATTGTCTGCGCGGATAGGCTCTTGGCCGCCGACAAGGCGATGGCGGCGGCAACCCTTTACGATGCCGTTCGCGAGGCCGATGTGCCCCCGAATCGAACGGCCCCGGCCACGCGGGGCGCAATTCTTGCACGCGGCGACCAAGGCGTTCCGCTTCTGTTCGACCAGTTGAAATCGGGGGATCTTCCGATGGTGCAGGCGGCGCTGGCCGCGGCTCGCGAGTTGACCGCCCCGGGCGTGACCCAACAGTTGCTCGCCGGCTTGTCCGATCTGGATGCCGATCACCGAGCATTGATGATCGCGGCACTGGCCGATCGTGGCGACGTCGAGACGATCCCGGCGATGCTCCGCGCCGCGCAAGAAGGTCCGGTCAACGTCCGCGTGTCGGCGATCGCAGTGCTGGGACACCTGGGAGACGAAACCTGCGTTCCCGTATTGTTGTCCCTGGCTGTGGATGACAACGATGATCTCCGCGCGTCGGCTCGCGAGGCGCTGTCGATTCTGCCGGCAAAGGGAGTCGACGCTCTGCTGGTGGAGCACTTGGCTGAAGCGGAGGACAAGCAACGAATCGCCCTGCTCGAACTCGTCGGCCAACGTCGCATCGAGGTCGTCGATCCGCTTCTGGAAGCCATAAACGACTCGAATGCGGAGGTGCGAGCCGCGGGATGGAAGGCGCTGGGAGAGGTGGCTTCGTTCGAGGAGCTGCCGGTGCTGATTGATGCCGTGCTGAAGCCCGCCCATGCCGAGGATGCGGAGATTGCCGCGAAGGCGCTTCGGGCCGCGGCCGTGCGGATGCCCGACCGAGAGGGGTGTGCCGAACGACTTGCGGAAACCTTGGACGAAGCGCCCATCGCCGCCCGAGTGGCGATCATGAAAACGCTGGGGGAAATGGGAGGTCCGACGGCCCTTGCAGCGGTCGGCCGCCTGGGCAAGTCCGGGCAAAAGAAACTGCAGGACACCGCCACCCGAGTTTTGGGCGAGTGGATGACCATCGACGCAGGTCCGGTATTGCTCGAACTCGCCACCGACCCGCAATCGTCCTATCGCGTCAGAGCGCTCCGGGGATATTTGCGATTGCCGCGACAGTTCGGTCCACAAATGCCGAACGAGCAGCGTGTCGCGATGTGTCGCAAGGGATGGGAAGCGGCGGAACGAGACGCCGAACGCAAACTGGTGCTCGAGGTCATGAGACGCTACCCGAGCAAGGACATGCTGCAACTGGCCCAGGATCTCGCCGCGGGAGAGGCGTTGGCCGACGAGGCGGCGGCCGTTGCCGATGCGATCGAGACGCGTCTCAAAGATGACCAGGCCAAGGACAAATAGCCTCCGCCACCACCCCAGTGACGAACTGCAGAACCGTCCCATCAACCGCCACTGGCATCTCCTTTGGCCCCAAGAAAATTGGGGGGAGGGGCGGATGTCGTTACGGGTGTCGTCCCTTGGACCGACGTTTCAGTCCTCACCTCAAACCGCGCATAAAGAAACGCCGCAAACACCTATTTGACAGGCACTTGCGACGCTTCGTTTCAGAGTACCCCCTAGGGGAGTCGAACTATCTTGCGTAAACCTATATATATTAAGGCTTTAAGGAAACAGGGGTTCGGCAAGAATGCATATGCGCTGCACCACGACAATATGACGAGAACTGCCTGTAAAAAATAGAAGATCAGGGTAGGCCACGGGGGGGCTTTGTTGGTTTGCCAAAACTGCTTGGTTTGCCATATTAAAAAAAGGATGGCAAACCAAAAAAGAATTATATATATATCATTTCCTCTTGGTTTGCCAAGTTACAGGGGAGTCCTGGGGGACCAATATAAGACACCACCAATACGAAGCATGCCCACACCATCCTTAATGGTGGTAATTGTCTACTGGTACGCTCCTGTAAAAAATGCCGGCGATGGATGATTAGGTACTTTTTAAGAATAGAAATCGAGAGCTTCCCGGACGAAGCAGCCACTTTATTACACACAGTTGGTTGCGCGCACGTCGAATTGTGGTGGGCCACGGGGGGCGGTGGCCTACCCCACTAGAAGCGGAAAGCCTGGGCATTTATTAGTAAATCAATAAAGGTTCAAAAAGGGCCGTCCTCCGGGGCGGCCTTTTTTTTTGGAAAAATTTCAAGCATAGACTTGACATCCGGCAGTCGATCCTTGTAATCGGGTGCGATACGTGGTTAATGCACGACCTGATTGGTGAGAAACACTTTTTTTCGAAAGGGATGCAGGAAATGGCTCCTAAAAATGTCGTATATCGGGCGGACGATGACAACCGGCGTTCGATCATCGCTCTTCAGATGCATGACGGCGAACCATCGGCAGCGGTCGAGATCCGTCAGACCTACGCTCTCGGGCTGGTGACCCGCCTGAAACGCTTGGGCGTTTGCCCACAAATTTTGAGCGATGAATTCGCTGAAACCCCTCAGGCGGTTTGCCGTCTCGCGTGGCAAGCGGTCGTCGCCATCCAGCACCGCGAACATCCTGACCTTGCGAGTAATGAATATGTCGTTTGTGACATTTTGCCGTCGTGGAGCGATCCGGCGATTTGCCCGCGAGGCGGCTGGACGGGGTGGCTCCCTCGGAAAAAGAGCGAATCGCCCAGCGAAGCGATTCGCCGACTCTTGTCCTACGCCAAGCGTGGCCTACCCGACGCGAAGCCGAGTGAACTGGCGGATCCCTTGTGGGATGATGCGTTTCCAAATGAACTTTCTCTTCCGGAGGAAATTTGAGCGAAAAAATGAGCGAATCGCAATGTATATGTGAGCACTGCCGTTTTTTCTGTCAGTTTGAGGGCGTGTCAGGCGACGGTGACTGCCGTTGGCGACCGCCCCAAATGCATTGCGGCTCGAGTTTTTGGCCGCTCGTTAGGCCAAGCGATTGGTGCGGGCAATACGAGCCCGGAAAGGATTTCAAACCATGCCTGGAGCAAGTGACATCAAGGCCGGTGCGGCCTTCGTAGAGCTTTATACCAAGAATAACAAATTCGTTCGTGGGCTCGATGCGGCACAAGCACGCCTCCGGGCGTTCGGTGTCGGCGTACAGGCGATCGGGACCCGTATCATGGGTGTCGGCGGCGCTGCTTTAGCACCTATGCTGGCAGCGGCGGCGAAGTTCTCTTCGACCGGCGATCAGCTTCACAAGATGGCCGAACGTACAGGTATGAGCACCAACGCCCTTTCCGAATTGGGATTCGCTGCCGAGCGATCCGGGGCGAGTCTCGAGGATGTCGGCGGTGGCGTCAAACAGATGCAGAACATGCTCGGTCGTGCTTCCCGTGGACTCTCGCGAGCGAAGTTCGGGCTTAATGAATTGGGCCTGTCTTATGAGCAACTTCAGAATCTCTCGCCGGAAGAACAGTTCATGACGATCGCCGAGGAGCTCTCGAAGGTCGAGGACGCATCCCGCAAGGCATATCTCGCACAGATCATGTTCGGCGGTTCGTCGCAAAAACTCTTGCCGCTTCTCAATTCCGGGGCCGAAGGCATCGCCGCGATGCGGAAGGAGGCACAGGAGTTGAGCCTTTCGGTCGATCCGAAAGACGCCGAAGCGGCAGCCGCGCTCGGCGATTCTTGGGGGCGGGTGAAAGACGCGCTCGAAGCTGTTCTTTTTAAGGTCGGAGCATCGGTCGCTCCGATGCTCACCGAAATGGGGGATCGAATCACTACTGTTGTGGCTACGATTTCCCGATGGATTTCCGAAAATCGCGAACTGATCGCCACCGCCGCCAAGATCGCGGCGGGTATCTTCGCCGCTGGTGCTGCCGTTACCGCGATCGGTGCGGCGACCGTCGGCGCTGGTGCGATTCTTGGATCGGTCTCTGCGATCATCGGCACTTTCGGATCGGTCGTGGGCATCGCCGGGACCGTCCTTGGTGCCCTGGTCTCGCCGATCGGACTGGTCACCTCGGCGCTGGCCGCCGGTGCCGGGGCGTGGCTCTATTTCAGTGGGAACGGCGCGAAGGCGATCGACTTCCTCTTTGAGCGGTGGAAGGCGTTCTCCGAGGGTTTCATGCAGGTCTTCGGCGGGATCCGCGATGCCCTGGCGGCGGGCGATTTGGCCCTCGCCGGAAAAGTTGCGATGAAGGCGCTCGAGGTCGTCTGGCAGACGGGGCTCGATCAGGTGCTCGATCTCTGGTACGGATTTCGCAACAGCCTGCTGGACATCTGGAACGGCATGCAACTGCTGATCGGCAAGGCGGTCTTCGGCCTGGTCGAGACGATCACCAGTGGGATTTCCAAACTCCTGGAGATGCTCCAAAACGTGGCGGGCCGCATTCCCGGCATCGGCGACAGCGTTGTCGCGGCGATTCAAAGGGCGCAGGACGCGACCGACTTCGGAACCGACGTATCCGGGATGGCGGGCCGAATGATCGAGGACAATCTCGGCGGCAGGATCGGGGCTCGTAATCGGGCGGAGACGAATCGCCAGGCGGCGGCACGTAAGGAGATGGCCGCCCTTCGGGAAGAGCTTGCGGCACTCAGTCAGGAAGCATCAATCAAGGCGGAGATCGCACGTGCGGATAAACTCGAGCAGGAAGGCTTCGATCCGACGCTTCCCGATATGGGATCCGACATGGGTGGGGCGCAAGAGAAAATGAGTTCGATCGGCGCGTTCAGCGCCTTCAAGCTCCAGGGCATCGGCGGGAAGAATCTCGATCAGGAGCAGCTTGATGAATTGCGTCAAGTCGTCAGTCTACTCGACGATCAAAACTCGGAAATCCGAAACAGCAATCTTACATTCGCGGGGTGATCATGGAACGGCTGTACGAAATTACACAAGCGGGCGGGACTGTTGACAAAAACATCCTACGGAACGTGAAAATCTTGGGGCCGAAGTCGAGAAATGGACGGGTGTACACCACCGGAGCGGTCGGCCAGGTGGCCGACCTGGCGGAAGGGGCGAAAGTGTATACCGACCACAGCAAAGGCCCCCGCCGCGTGGCCGACCTGGTAGGCCGAATCTCAAACGCGCGAGTTGAGGGGGGAGCCGTTCGTGGTGACCTTTCCTTGCTCAAAAGCCACCCGCTCCGGGATCGGATTTTGGAATTGGCTTCTGGTGGCCATGGGGTCGGCCTGTCGATTTCCGCCGAAGGCGAGGTGGACTACGGGCAAGACACCCCGGTGGTTCGCAGCATTCACGAACTCAGATCCGTCGATTTGGTGGCGGATCCCGCAACGGCTAAAAATCTTTACGAAGAGGAGAACATTATGGCAAAAGATACAGATGTACAGAAGATTCGCGAAGAGGAACTCGCGGAGCAGAAGCGAATTTCCGAAATCCGCAAAATCGCACGCAAACGCGAAAAGCTGATGGCTAAGGCGATCGAAGAAGGGTGGACTCCCGATGAGACGAAACTCCAGGTGATGTTCAAAAAGGTCGAGGAGTTTGAGGAGAACAGCGTCACGCCTCCGGCGATGCACGTTCCGGGGCGAGCCGCCGGATCGTCGCAAGAGCTCCACGAGGCGAGGCTGCTCCACTACATGGGGCGATCGGAACTGGTCGAGGAGCATTTCGGCGAGCAGGTCGCCGAAGCGGCGGAGAAGCGACCGTTTCGCGGATGGACGCCGTTCGCTCAAGAGATTCTGGCGGAGGGTGCCATCGGTCAAGCCGAGCTTACCGGCATGAGCCCTTCGCGGATTTTCGAGGAAGCGGTTTCGACCCGATCGTTTTCCAACATTGTTTCAAACGTCGCTAATAAAACGGCTCTGGCTGGATACCGCATGAGCGCTTCGGCGGCTCGCAAAATCAGCAAGCCGCTCACCGCGAACGATTTTAAGCAGCACACCGGCGTTCGGCTGACCGGCGATTTCGTGGCTGAAAAAGTCGGCACCGATGGCGAGGTTCACCACGGGAACCTTAGTGATGATGCGTACACATATCAGGTGGACACCTACGCGAAAATTGTCGGGATCGATCGGCGAGATTGGGTCAACGATGATGCAAACGTCCTCAGTGACGTAATGATGAACCTTGGTCGAGGCGCGGCCCTTCGGGAAGAAACGGTCTTCTGGCAGATGGTGCTCGGGAATTCTGGGAGCTTCTTCGGAACCGGAAATTCCAATTACATCTCCGGTTCCGAAACCTCGCTCGCGCATGACTCGCTTGCGCTGGCGGAAAAGACGCTGCTCAAGCAAACCGACGAAAATGGAAATTCGATCGATATTCCCGGAAAATACCTGGTCGTTCCTCCAGAGCTTTCCGCCAAAGCGCGGAGCTACTACAACTCCGATTCGATCATCGCTGATTCGGTTGCGGAAGTTGGTGGAAATCCGTTTCACAAACAATTCGAGCCGGTCGTGGTGCCGAGCCTTTCGAACGATTCCTATTCCGGCTACAGCACGACCGCCTGGTATCTGCTGGCGGACCCGGGGAACGTCCCGTGTTTCGGGATCGCGTACTTGGGCGGCCGACGCGGTCCGGAGGTGCGGCGTGTCGATCCGCCGGCGGATCGTCTGGCTCTCATGTGGCGATGCCTGCACGACTTTGGCGTCTGCCAGATCGATCATCGTGGCGGCGTCATGAGCAAAGGCGCTGCGTAATCTTGAATCTCCTTCGTTTCCGAGAGGGTCACCCATCCCTCTCGGGAGCCCCTGGCTGGGGGCGGGTCCTCCTTCCCCGCCCTCGGCTTTTTCCAAACTCCAAACCCAGGTTTTTTTTCATGACGGAATCGATTGCTGTACAAAAAGTTATCGCCGACCTTGAGATCCAAGCTCGGGAGGCGGTCGACGAGGAGGTGGTCGTCTCGTACTCGCTCGCGTACCAGCGCGGCGAGTCGATGCCGCCGATCATCGTCTTTGTCGATCCCCAAAACCGCGTCTGGCTGGCCGACGGGTTCCATCGCCTCGAGGCGGCCAAGATCGCGGGGCTTCAATCCATCGAGGCGGACATCCGCGAGGGCGATCGCCAGGCGGCCGCATGGGCGGCACTGGGAGCAAACCTGACGCATGGAAAGCGACTCTCACCGGGCGACCGGCGGAAGCAAGTCCTCTTGGCCCTGCGACATCCCATGAGCGGCGAGTACTCATCGCAAAAGTTGGCCGACTACCTCGGGGTCTCAAAATCGACGGTTCAGCATCGACGCCAAGAATTCGAGGCGGCGGGATTGATCGAGCCGAGAACCCAGCTTGTTGGGAAGAATGGCAAGACCTATGACCGATCGCGGTATCCGGGTCGGCCACCGGAAAGAAAAGAGCCTTTACAAAAGGCGGAGGACCCGGCAACATGTAAGCGTGAACACTCCACGTCACTGGGACGCTACCACCGGAAGGCGGGGAGGATCACAATTCACCTAGACCCCGAGAATCACGCGGAAGGCGTTTGCGACATCCGGCACCTGATGGGACGCGAGTACGTGCTTCGATTCGCCCGGACGGCGATCGAGATGCACCGATCCGGAGATCTTTGAAGACAGGATATTTTTTTTCGAAACCTTAGCAAAGGAAGTAAGACTATGGAAAACAGCACGAACGAGCAATTGTTACTCGACCGACCGGCGGCGGCGAAGCTACTGGGAATCTCGGTTGGGACGCTGATCAACATGGAGGGTGACGGTCGGATCACGCCGATTCGCATTGGGAAGAGGGGGCGGCGGTACTCCGTGGAGTACCTTCGCGAATGGATCCGGCAGGAACTTCGTGGAGCAGGAGACTTTCGGCTATGATGACGACACAAAAAAAAGAGCCGGCGCGTAAACACCGACTCTTTCGCGTTACCCGAGGCCGCCAAGGGGCGAGCCTCACACTACAGGAATTGCACATAAGGATATTGTATCATGATCGCAAATTCAGCACAAGATATTTTTCTGAAATCCGCCCTTCGGCTTGCCGAACTCGGATACCCTATTCTTCCACTCAAAAAAGGCGGCAAGCGACCACTCACCGAACATGGGTCCCACGACGCGACGACCGACCTGAAGCAAATCGAATCTTGGTGGCGAAAGTGGCCGGAGGCAAACATCGGGTTGGCCACCGGGGTGGGGTCCGGGGTGATGGCCGTCGACGTCGATCCATCAAGGGGAGGAACGGAATCTCTCGCCGAATTGGAATCGGCACACGGCAAAATCAAAACACTCGAAGTCCGCACCGGAGGCGGTGGCCGACACCTCTATTTCCATCACGTCGACGGCATCGGGAACCGAACGGATTTTTTACCCGGGCTTGACGTTCGAGGCGAAGGCGGCTACGTGGTCGCGCCTCCGTCGATTCACGAAAGTGGCAGAACTTATGATTGGCGGGACGAACGCCGAATCGCCGGAGCACCGATGTGGCTGCTCGATGCGATCCGGAAGCCGGAACCGATGATTCCCTCGGCCCCGCCGGTTTCGCTCGATGATAAACTCGAACGCCGAGCACTGGCCTACATCGAATCGACGCCTCCGGCCGTATCCGGCAATGGTGGACATAGCACCACCTTCCAGTTGGCCACCGCCTTGGTTCATGGATTCCGACTCTCCGACGAGGTGGCCTACTCCCTGATGGCGAATCACTTCAACCCGCGATGCGAGCCACCCTGGAGCGAAAAGGAACTGCGTCACAAGATCGACTCCGCACGAGAGAATCCGCCGAGCAAACCCTCGGGCTGGCTGCTTGAGGAGGAGATCCACGTTCCGGAATCGTCGTCGGATATTTCCGGGCTGGAATCCCGGAATGGTTCATGCATCCGCAAAAAAACATCGCCGGTTCTCAAACCCGCAAGTGCCTACGAGCGACGCCGGGTCAACTGGCTCTGGCATCAAAAGCTGGCACTCGGTCGCCTCAACCTCCTGGTGGGAATGCCTGGCGTCGGGAAATCGTTTGTGACTTGCGACCTAGCGGCCCGTGTCAGCACAGGCACACCATGGCCGGACGGTGCGCCATGCGAACGCGGGTCCGTCATCATGTGTTCTGCTGAAGACGATCCACACGACACGATCCGGCCGCGGCTGGAGGACCATCGAGCCGACCTCGATCGGGTCCACCTGCTTTCCGCGGTTGAATTTTTTGAAAAGGAAACCCGCAAGGAGCGATCCTTCACACTCGAAGATTTACCGATTCTCGAAGAGGCGATCGACCAAACGCCGGATTGCCGACTGGTCATCGTTGATCCCGTCGGAAGCTACCTCGGTAGACGAACCGACTCGAACCGTGATAACGAGGTCCGATCGGTCCTGGCACCTGTCGCTGCCCTAGCCCGACAGCGAAACCTAGCGGTCCTGGTCATCGCTCACCGAAGGAAAGGCGGGGCGGTCGAGTTTGCCGATGACCTGGCGATCGGCTCCCGGGCATTCACTGGCATTTGCCGTGTCGTCTGGCACTTGATGCGTGACAATGAGGACAAGCGGCGGCGTTTGCTCCTGCCGGGTAAAACCAACCTCGGGCCGGAGGAAGGCGGCTTCGCGCTCACCATCGAGGGCGACGAGCACGAAGCAAGGGCATGCTGGGAACGCGACCCGGTGGCGATGAGCGCTGATGATCATCTGGCGGAATCCCAGAAACGTGGACCGAAGCCGAACAAGATGGGTGATGCGACCGATTTTCTCCTCTCCTACCTGGCCGACGGGCCGAAGCTACGGAATGATGTTTACGACGCATCGGAAGAGCGGGGCATCACCGCCCGCACACTGGAACGCGCTTCAACAAGTATAGGCGTCGAAAAACAGCGAACCAAAGCGAAGGGCCCATACATTTGGTCCCTCGCGGAACCGAATACCGATTTATCACCCGAAGGCTTCTGAAAACAACGCCACAGATTGGCCCCTCTTGCGTTTGCCAAGTCTCTCTTGATTCTATCGTCGTGATGGCCGATAATCCCGTCACGCGGCGAATCTCGCGTTCTCGGGACATTTACCACGGAAGGGGTGTTTCATGGCTTCTCTTAGCCGGGTGAAAGGTGGAAAGTGGATCGTTCAGTACGTCGATCCCTCACAAAAACGCCGGACGATCAGCCTCGGCAAAATGGATCGACGCACGGCGGACCACGCACTACTGATGATCGATCGGCTGATCGCTTCGCACGTCTCCGGGCTGCCTCTCGATCAGAGAACCGCCGCATGGGCCGCTGAAGTGAAAGATCCGCTGGCCGGTCGGCTCGCCAGTCTCGGCCTCTTGGAGAAAGTTGCGACCGTCACGCTCGAGGTGTTCCTCAGTGACATCCGCCAAATGAATTCTCACCTTCGCCCGAACACCCTCAAGAACTACGATTCCACCATCAAAAAACTTGTAGAGTTTTTCGGGGGCGACCGATTGATGAAGGCGATCACGCCGGGGGACTGCGACCGGTGGAAGGCATGGATGGAACGGGAAAGAAAACTTGCACCAGCGACGGTCAGCCGGGACCTGAAGCGGGCGAAGCAGTTTTTTCGTTCGGCCATGCGGGATAGGCTGATCGATGAAAATCCGATGGCGGACATGAAGGCATCCGCACAAGTGAATCCGGAACGGTTTCACTACATTTCAAACGAGGATATCAATCGAGTCCTCGAGGAATGTCCCAACACGGAATGGAAGCTTCTGGTGGCTCTCTGCCGGTTCGGCGGGCTGCGGTGCCCCACGGAAATCGTTCCGATGACCTGGGATGACATCCTTTGGGACAAGGACCTTTTTATCGTCCAGTGCGTCAAGAACCAGCGGCACGGCCGCAAGACTCGTCATGTGCCGATCTTCCCGGAAATTCGGCCGTACCTGGAAAATGCGTTCGAGGAGGCGGAGGAGGGGAGTGTCCGTGTCTTCACCGAAATCGACGCCGCCAATCAGAATCGGCGAACGCGATTCCATAAGATCATTCTTCGAGCCGGCATTGAACCCTGGCCGAGGATTTTTCACAATTTGAGAGCGTCTCTCCTGACTGACGTCGCGACCAAATTCCCGCCCCACCTGATCAAGGAATTCTTCGACGCCTCCCCCGAGGTCGCCATGCGGCACTATCAACAAATCTTGCCGAGTCACGTCACAACAGCGGCATCGAGAGGGATTTCACTTGGTTTTTCCGAGGTCCCCCAAGAGACAAGGGAAACCTGGCGGACCAACGCGAAACCCTGAAAAACATAGGGTCAAAGTTGGTTTGCCAAGGACAAAGCAATGTGGCGAACCAACGAGTTTGGCAAACCAATGGCAATCCTATCCTTCATCCCCAATGGCGCTGCATATGCGCTGCAGTAAGTGCGGGAAACGGGGTGTAGGGACCGGAAGGGAAGAATCAAGAAATGAGAAAGACCCTGTAAATTACAGGGTCTTTCAACTTCTTACGGTACTGTACAAGTGTACAAGTACCCCCTAGGGGAGTCGAACCCCTGTCTTCGGACTGAGAATCCGATGTCCTGGGCCACTAGACGAAGGGGGCTGGGTATTTCGTCAGAACAGGGCTTAGATGAAGATCCTATTATTCAAACGAAACCTCGTTTGTCAACGGCATTTCCTGGAAAAATCAGCAACTTCTTTCTAAGCTCGACTTTTGCCGATTTTTCTGTCTCAGACGGCCTGAGCCAGTAGGGTA
>CAZWCE010000003.1:0-325468 GCA_964632505.1 uncultured Planctomycetaceae bacterium
GGTGAATCCGAGCCGAGCCAATCGATATCGACGACAAGGACTCATCAATCAGCCATTAAAATGTTGGAAGAACCCAAAAAAAAACCGCCCCGGGAAACGTCCCCGAGACGGTCTTCGGAAATAAAGGGAAAGAAACTATTTCGCCTCTTCTCCGGTCGCTGCGTCGCCGACTTCCGAGGTCTCCTCGCCGGCGGAATCCACATTCAAGGTGAACTTCGCAAAATGCAGGGGAATGAGTTTGCCATCGTCGACTCTTCGCCAATCCTGCTCGGCTTCCTCGATATGTGGGGAGGGGAAAGGAATGTCATAGTGAATAGTGCCACTTTCCGGGTACCAGAGATAGGGCAAACCGTCGCGCACCAAAGGGGGCAAATTCTCCAAGCGTTTCCTTTCGCGATATTCCTCTTCCTCGAACGCTTCGAGGTCGATCTTTCGAGGATGCGGCTGGTAGTAATAATCGAGACCGATACCCGGCACCTTGGGAATCTCCTCGAGCCGGCTTCCTTTCAAATCGTCGAGCGATTCGGGAACTTCGCCGTGCTGGAGGAAGTAGCCGCGAATGGCGAGGTAAAGGAGCGTCGCGCGGCGGTCCGCTTCCGTTGAATATGCATCATCACATATAAAATAGTACCTCTGCCGGTTCAAGGCATAGACCGGGCCGATCTGATAATAATCACCTCGCGAGCGTCCGCCGTCCGCAAGGTAGTAATGCTGATTATGCATGATGCTAGCTTGATGATACACTTCTCCAGCATCGCCGACATCGTCCCAGAACGCCAACTCCGCTTGCCAAGCCAGTTGCGATTTCTGTTGAAAAACCCGATCAAGCTGTCGCAATGTGCGTTCGCGTTCCCAGGGAAGGCGATTCATCAGAATATACATGGTGACCAAATTCTCATTGTCGCCGGTGAGGGAATCCATGACATCGGGAAAATACGCCCCGTACCGGGCGAAAAGATAATCGTACTGATATTCCCGCTTAAGCACCTCTGCAGGCGAGATGCGCCATCGGGGCATCTCTCGAACGAAGGCGATCCCCTCCTCGACCTGCTCGCGTTTGTCGCACTGATCGGACCATTCACGCACGATCCGATGCAATTGCAAGTAGGAGCTGGTAAGATTCCACAAAGGCAGCTCTCCGCGGTTGAAGTCCTTGCGCATTTCCAAATACGCTCCGCGATACATCTTCAATAAGTGAGCCAGCCTTTGGTCCTTGGGCATATCGCGCACCGTTTCCCGGCTCTCGGCATGATCGATCTGATCCATCAAGCTCCACCAATCGGCCAACCCGAAACGAGAACGGTTCGGGAGACGATGCCCCATCCGATTCGCGCGATATTGCAGCATTTCTTCGACTACGCGCCGATCGAGAGCATAACCGTCATCGACCTTGGGAATCTGATACACCCGGGCCGAAGGCACCGCAATCGCCAGGAACACCAGCGGCACAGCCAGAGCCAGTAGGGGCCGCTTCCACCGCCGCAAGCCGCCGCGACCCGCCAGCCAGTCGTCAACGTGGAGATAGCCCATCAGCAGCATGCCGCCCACCAGAGGAAGCCAGCTCCAGAGCAACGAAAACCCGAAGAGGATCCCGCTCACGTAACTCCAAACCGCCAGAGGCAGAAAGAGGATCCCCGTGAGTACCAGCGAGAGAATGCCGCTTCGAACCAGTAACGAGGCGAGCATTCCGGCGACGATCATGTTCAAGAACTGCACCCAGAACATCCAGGCGAGCCCCCAGACCTCATAGGAAAACACCGAGTTGCCCCCTTGGGCCACGAAATAAGTCGATGCGCCGAATCCGAAAAAGAAAAGCTGACTCATCGCGAAGAGCGACAGGAAGCGGGTCCACCAAAGCCGCCTGGCCGAGAAACCGCGACCGGCCAGAAAGATTCGCGCTGCCGATTGGCCATCGGCGTGAAACGCCGTGCCGGCCATGAACAAGAGAGCCGCTAACGCGGAAAACTGTGGAAAGATGAAGATCCCTTCTTCGTCATGCCGCGACGGATCTCCCCAGAGATTCCAATAATAGGGAAGAGTGAATAGGATCAACAGCGAAACCAGAATCCCGAGCAACCGTCGCGACTGCCGCCAATAGAGCCAGAGAAAGCGACGCCTCATTCCGGAGCTCGGCACCCGGGTCGGATCCAGAGGCATCGCGACCTTTCCCGCCATCGGCTTTTTGGGAGAGGGAGAACGTTCCCTGCCGCCTTCGCTCATCCGAAACCAGTTTCGGCCTTGATAAATCGCCGCGGCGAACACCAACAAGGCCACCACCAGTCGTGCCCCGCCGGAATCGATGTACAACTCCTCCACGCGAGCGCCGCGAGTGCCCGAGATCGTGAACAGAACATTCACGATCAGATAGGAAACCAGACTCCCCGAAGCGATGCCGAGCACGATCGTCACGATCGTCTTGCGCATCCTGAGCGACCACCACAACCCCCATGCCAGCCCCTCGACGATGCCTACGCCGGTGAGGAGCAAGGCATCGACGCTTGCCGTGCCGGGGGGGTAATGCCCTTTCCAGATCGCCGAGGCCCCCCAAACGATTCCGGCCATGGACAACGTACCGGCAAGGCTCCAGGCCAGTTTTCCCCAAAAGACTTCCCGGCAAGGAACCGGGATGGCTCTCAGCAAGGTGTACGTGCCGTTTTCGTGCTCCGAGGCGAAGAGCAACCCCGTGCTGGCCGCCCCGTACAAGGCAGTCATGATGAGCCCGACATTCAAATAAAACGACGCCGAAAAATTCGAACCGTCATTGAGCACCTCTCCCATCGCCAGGAACAACTGCATCAAAAACAGTAGCGCAAGCACCCCGATCCACATCGCTCGTTGCTGGCGATATTCTTTCCAAAAGACCTGTTTGATATTCTTTCGATTCATGACGATTTTCCCCGTCGATGCAAATGATAACCCACGCCCCGTTTAGTGAACCGATCCACTCAGCGACGCCGCCCACTGCCGCGTTGTCGATTCCTTCCCCTCCATGCAGGCGACGAAGATCTCCTCCAAAGTCGGCACCCGCCACTCGAATGCGGCGACCTTCGGGTCGGCCTGGAGCACGTCGCCGGCGTTTTCCGCCAATCCACGTCCCACCACTTCGATCTGCCGACCGTGCCGGTGCTGCCGAAGCACCTGCTCGAACGGAATCGAGACGTCGTCCGGTTCCTCGTCATGCTCGACGCGGTCGTCGGTCAACGTCAACCGGAGTACCCGGGTATTCGCCTTGAGGACATCGAGACGCTCGATCAGCAGCAGCTTGGCGTCGCGGAGAATCGCCACGTAATCGGAGACCCGCTCAACTTCCTGGATCTGGTGGCTGGAGAGGAAGACCGTCTTGCCGGTGGCGGCCCGATCGACCATGCTCTCGAGGAATTCCCGCCGCACCAGGGCATCGAGCCCTGATGTCGGCTCGTCGAGAATCAACAGTTCCGGATCATGGGCCAACGCCAGCGAGAGCGACACCTTCGCCCGCATGCCCTTGGAAAGCGAGGCGATCTTGCGATCGGCCGGCAGCCGATATTCGTTGACCAGCCGGGCAAATTCCCGCCAATACCCCTGGGGATAGAACCCGGCGGCGAACCACCCGATCTCCCCGACCGTCATCCAGTCGTAAAGAGCCGACTGCTCCGGCACATAGCCGACCTTTCGGCGGATTTCCAGATCCTCGCGTTTGCTGTCGAAACCGAGCACCTGCGAACGCCCTTCCTCCGGCTCGACCATCCCCAGCATGATCTTGATCGCCGTGGTCTTCCCCGCTCCGTTCTCACCCAGCAGCGAGAAGACGGTCCCGGCGGGAACCGAAAGGGAAAAATCGTCCAGAGCCACGGTCTCCTTGTACCGCTTGCAGATCCGTTCCATCGCGATCACGTTTTTCGTCTCACTCATGATGCTCGTTCCTTTCCTGTTTCTCGTAGTTCCCCCATTCCGCAAATTCTTCCCCCGAAGACGCCTTTTCACCTTCCCAGGGAAGGTTCCGCAGCTCCTCGCCAACCAGTTTCTCGATTTCCTGCACCGCCAGACGACTTTGTCGCGCTTCTTGCAACACCTGGCGAAAACGCTCGCGAATCAGTTCGACCCGCTCCCGCCGGCACCGCTCAGGGGCCTGCCGGTCGACCGCCAATCCCAGGCCACGCCGGGCATACACCAGTTCTTCCCTCTGCAAACTCCGATACGCCCGGGCGACCGTGTTCGGGTTCAGTGCCAGTTGCTTCGAAAGTTCGCGAACCGAGGGAATCAATTCGTTCGGACGAACCGCCCCGGAAGCGATGCCGAACTTCACTTGCCGAATGATCTGCTCGTAAATCGCCAGATCGCTCGTCGGATCGATTTGAATCAGCATGACATTTCCTACCGTACTATTAATGGGTGACACCCCGGGCGAAAATCGCCTCCCGACCGTACTACGTTGTTAGCACACTATATGCGGGACACGCATATTTGTCAATTCAATTCCGCAAAAAAATCGAAAAAAGCGCTCAATCCGAACCTCCCCGGTTTTCCGTGTCCTTGCCTTCTGGGAAAAAGCCGTTATCTTGGGGGGGAAGCTATGGATGCTGAGACGATCATCATCCATGTTGAAGTTGAATGGACAGAGAGTGTCTCGTGCGCCGCCAAGGCGATTTCTGCCCCCGTTGAAGAAAGGATGAATGAATATGGCTCCTTCCGTCGTGATGGAAACAAACATCCCCGGTATGACCCCCAAACGCGGCAAGGTTCGAGACCTGTACGATTTCGGCGACAGGCTTCTCTTGGTAAGTTCCGACAGAATAAGCGCTTACGACTGGGTCCTCCCGAACGGCATTCCCTTCAAAGGCAAAGTCCTCAACCAGATGGCCGCCTTCTGGTTCGAGAAACTGGGCGTGGAGAACCACATCCTGACCACCGATGTCTCCAAGATGGATTTGCCGGAAGGAACCGACCAGGACCTCTTCGCCGGCCGCTCGACCATGGGCAAGAAATGCGAGGTGATCCCGATCGAATGCGTCGTCCGGGGTTATCTTTCCGGGTCCGGATGGAAGGAATACCAACGGAGCCGGACCGTTTGCGGCATCGAACTTCCCGAAGGGCTCCAGGAGAGCGCCCAATTGGACGAGCCGATCTTCACTCCGGCCTCGAAGGCGGAGGAAGGTCACGACGAAAACATCTCGTTCGAGAAAATGGCGGAGATCATCGGACGGGAACTCGCCGAAACACTGCGCGAGAAATCGATCGAGATCTTCCAGCAAGGCGCTGAATTCGCCCGTTCGAAAGGGATCATCATCGCCGACACCAAATTCGAATTCGGCCGCGTCGATGACCAGCTCATCCTCATCGACGAAGTCCTCACTCCCGACAGTTCGCGTTTCTGGCCGGTCGACCAGTACGAACCCGGCAAGGGACAACCCTCGTACGACAAACAGTTCGTTCGCGACTGGCTCTCCACGACCGACTGGGACAAGAACAGCCCGCCTCCCGAACTTCCCGACGAGATCGTCCGGAAGACGCAAGAAAAATACATCGAAGCGTTCGAGCGATTGACCGGCAAGCCGTTGGAAGTGAGCTAGCCCGAACCACCTGCATGGAGCTTCAAATTCGACACGACGACGTTTTTTGCAAAAATGGTATGGCGATAGTCCGGCCATCTCTATAGAATGCGGCGGTCTCGGCAAGGCTTCTCCATTCCGGAATCTCTCTTCCATAACCGATCTTTCCAGGAAACCATTCGCTGCGTGCCGGGTTGCCGGGCTCAGCTTGTCCGGCAATGGTTTCCATAATCAATCATGGTGAAGACAATGATACGATACTGGACAGCGGGTGAATCGCACGGCAGGGGAATGATGGCCCTGGTCGACGGGTTCCCCGCGGGACTGACGATCGACACCGACTTGATCGACGCCGAACTGCAACGTCGCCAAAAGGGATACGGCCGTGGTGGTCGGCAGAACATCGAAACCGACACCGTCGAGATTCTCTCGGGCACGTGGCGGGGGACGACGATCGGAAGCCCGATCGCCCTCTGGGTGAAGAATCGAGACTTTAAGATCGAAAAGATGCCCGATCTGGAATCCTTCCGGCCGGGGCACGGCGATTTGAGCGGCTCGCGCAAGTACGGGACCGGCATCCGGCAGATCCTCGAACGCTCCAGTGCCCGGGAAACCGCCGCCCGGGTCGCCACCGGGGCGTTGAACAAACAACTCCTACACCATTTCGGCATCGACGTGGCCTCCTACGTCGTCCAGATCGGTCCGCTCGAACTGCCTCCGCCGGATCCCTTCCCGGAAGACATTCGCTCGCGCCGCGACCAAAGCGAACTGAACACACTGGTTCCCGAACGGGATGACGAAGCGAAGGCGATGATCGACCAGTGCGGCGAACGGGGGGATACGGTTGGAGGGATCGTCGAGATTCGCGTCACCGGCGTGCCCTTCGGGCTGGGAACCCATGCAATGTGGGATCGCAAGCTCGATGGCCGACTGGCCCAAGCGATCATGGCGGTACAAGCGATCAAGGGCGTGGAGGTCGGCATCGGTTTCGAGGCGGGACGCCGATTCGGTTCCCAAGTCCACGATCCGATTGAATATGACCCCAAGCTGCGTGAGACGAACCAACTCGGATTCCAACGCCCCTCGAACAATGCCGGGGGACTGGAAGCGGGCATGTCGAACTCTCAGCCGATCATTCTGCGGGCGGCCAAAAAGCCGATTTCTACGTTGAAAAACGGGCTTCCTTCGATCAACATCCTTTCGAAGGAGCCGGCGACCGCCTCCTACGAGCGGAGCGATGTCTGTGCCATCGCGGCGTGCAGCGTGGTCCTGGAAAACGTCGTCGCGACGGAGATCTCCACCGCACTGACCGACAAGTTCGGAGGCGATCAGCTCCAGGAGATGCTCCGACGTTTCGAACTCTTCCATCAGATGGCCGGCTAGCACATTCCCCCTGTGAAATCCCCAAAATGAGGAACAAGGATGTTCCAACTTTTCGATCGGACAAGACGAGGGATCGCCATTCTACTCTTCTGCGTGCTCGGTCCCGGCCTGACGACGACCGTCGCCGTCGCCGTGGTCCGACGCCATCTTCCCTCGGCGGCACGGAACGCATCGGAGCGGCTGTCCTCCTGGTTCCGTTCTCCCGTCACGATCAAGCGAAGCGTTCCGTTACGCCCCGGCGAAACCGTCTATCACGAATTGGAAATGCCGGCCGACAGCGTCACCGGAGCGTCTTGCCTTTTCTGCCGAGAAGTGCATATCACCCGTCACTTCATCGGCTCGCCCCCCACGGGAAACTCATCGTCCTCTGAAAATGATGGCGGTTCCGCCTCGAAAAAACTTCCCGGCATCGAGAGGAGCTACCTTTCCGTCTACATCCCGGAAATCATGGTCGACTCGAAGCAGGCGAAGCGGATCCCCGTTTTGCTCGATGAATTGCTCTCGGGCAGCGCCCCGGCGAACATTCCCGTGATTCTGAATGTCGATCAGCTCCGATTTCTTTCTTCTGAGCAGAGGGAGCCCCCCGTTGCCGACATGCGGTATTCTCATTATCGGAATGAGAAAAACCACACGACGCCCCCATCCTCGGAAGCCGCCGGTCACCTTTTTCGGGTCACCGAACTTCAGGCGATCTTTCTCAAGGGCGAGTCTCGAAGTTGGGCGAAAATTTCCTTCCACATGCCCGACATCGCCTCCGAAGAACCGGTCGCCTTTCGCGTCATCCGAGACCGGAAGGAGAAATCGATTGAAACCGTCTTCTCCCTTTCCACGGCCGATGCCACGCTTCCCTGCCCACTGGCGGCTCTGTTCTGCGAATCGTTCGCTACCTTCGGCAACGGGCGGTTCCGCGGTCGATTGACGGTTCGAAAGGGGGAACATCTCGTTTCGTCGCAAGAGGATCGATCGTCGGTACAACTGGAGAACTTTGATGTTCAAAACGTCGATTTCGGCCGACTCGCCTCCGGCGTCACGTCGTATCCCATCAAGGGAAAAGTGTCGCGATTCGGCGTTCAGTCGGCGTTGATTGTTGGGGGACGACTCCAACGGGCGACAGGTTGGTTCGACGCCTCCGACGGATCTCTCCCCGCACGACTCCTCAAACAGTTCGTCGACGCGCTTTCGCTGTCCACCGAGCCGGAAAACGTGATGCCGGCTACGGAATTGCCTGTCCCTTTCGATCGTTTGATCGTCTACTTCCATTTCGATCCGACGGGAAGCACGTTCTGGTCGAGCCATCCCTCGGGCTTGCTGTTGCGGACGGGAAATCAGTTCGCCTTGTACCAAAGCGGTGCCAAGGAATCGCTTCCCTACACTTCTCTTCTTCAGATTCTCTCCCCGAAGGACACGCCTTCCATCCCCTTGACCCGGCATTCCGAACGCTGGCTCCGCCACCTGCCGGTCACGACTTCACCTTCCATCGAAGTCTCGACCGAGGGAGCGACCTCACGACACGGTTTTTTTGAAGAGCAACGAAACGCCGAAGCGATGATCAACGCATTGCGCAAGGAGGAGAGTTTCGTTTCGAATTCCGAAACGACCACACAGCAAGGAGGGGATCTCAATGGTCTGGGAGATGAAACCATGCCCTGGCCGCAGTTCGAGCATCCGATCCTGCAGGCCGGGTTCCAATCTTTTCGGAATCCCCCATCACGCGGCATTCCCCGATTGCGGGAACCGGTCGACACGGCCGAGTATTCCAGCCGCGGTTCGGCCACGCCGTACCAAACGCCTCAGAATGTGCCCCCCGATCGTTTGGCCCCTCCACCGCAACCGCTCTCGACCACGCCCGATGGACGAACACGATGATGTCCCTCAGGACCGTTTGAGTGAACCAGCGATTCGCCGATCGACCGTTTTGGGATCAACGGATGGGGAAAAGATCATCTCGGTTCGGGAGCCCAGTGTCTTTCCTGATCGGAATGCGCCGCATACTCCCGCATGGCCTGGCAATTGACCCAGGAAACGCGAACTTCACGTTGGTCCCCGGCATCGCCCGGGTCCTCCAATGTGCATCCCCGAGACGATCTCACGGATCGTGATTCGCGTTCTTGCGAGGGATTTTGACCGATTTCCAAAACATCCTCCACGGGCATTTTTCTTCGATTCCTTTTCGTTCGAGAATCGCGTCTCCCGGTTTTGAGCTTTCCCGATTTTCCCACGCGCGTCGAGAGAAAGGGCGCGCGCGTTGACGGATAAGAAGATTTTCCAAATGCCATCGCCCCTCTCCCTTCTCGAATCAATGCCCCCGACGGATGTCCGAAAGGTCTCTACGTGAAGGATATCATCCCGCGACAGGTGGGGATCTGTTCGGGAAAGGAAAAAAGGAATATGGCCCCCTATTTGATACATTTTCACTGGTAGAATCGGCGTATTCCGACTTCAGGAGTGCATTTCACCCTCAAAAACGCGACTTCACCTCTTGCTCGATTCATGAGCAAAGGGCGCAAAGAGAAAGATGCACCAGGACGGAAAGCCCCGATGCATCCTTCTTTTTTTGCTTTTTGCTTTTCGAGCAATCCACCGCGGTTCAGCGTTTTTCCGCTTCCAGCTCCGCTTCGGCTTTTTCGATCACCTCCTGGAGCGTCACGGTTTCCCCCCCGCGACGTCGACTTTCATCGGCCGCTTCCATGAAGGCGAAGATCTCGATCGTCTCCTCCGGCTCGACCGGAACCACGCCCGTGGTGAAGAAACGGCAGATCTCTTCCACCAGCGGCTTGTAACCTTCGTAAGAACCGGCGGTCCCACTCCCTTTTTCTCCCCAAACGAATGCACCGTACGAGTGGGGGCCCTTGCGACTTCCGCGAAACGATCCGATGCGGCCGCCGTCCCACACTCCGGTGACCAGGTCGGCATCTTCGGTATGGGTCCGTTTCACTTCCCGGCAACCGGTTCCCATGATGGTGAACAAAGTTTCCACTCCATGGACCCCGTACCAAAAGAGATCGGGATGGTGCTCCTCGTATTTGCAGGGGCTGAACGCCACGCAACCCAGGATGGCACCGTAAGGGGAGTCGTTCCGCATTTTCTGGAAACCGCTGCTGTAGCGAAGTGAAGAGGAAGAAAAGACCGAGACGTCGTGTTCCTCGGCAAGCTGGAAAATCGCCAAGACATCGGCCAGCGACCCGGCCATCGGCTTATCGATATAAACGGGCTTGCCGGCGAGAATCGCCTTGCACGCTTGCTCGCGATGAGGGCGGCCGTCGACGCTCATCACCATCACCACATCGACATGCGGCAGCATTTCCTCGACCGAATCATAGATCTTCGCCCCCATTTGTCGAAGTGCTTCGGTGTACTTCTCGCGTCGATCCCAACTGGCGGGGTTGTCCTTCATCCCGCCGGTCACCCCCGCGGTCACCTGCACCTGGGCGAGGCACCCCTGAGCTTCCTTATCGTTGAGCACTTTCGCGAACGCGGGAACATGCGAGGTGGTCAACCCGACCATGCCCGCCTTCAAGGGCTCTTTTTCCTGGGCCGAGGAGGGGACGGCCACACCCAACACAAGAAATCCCGAAATACCGATCAGCAAGAGGAAGAGTTGTTTCATGATGCTTTGCCTTTCTTTCAATAGCGATCTTTCAAGAAAAAACCACAAGAATCATTGTAGCAAACCGCCGTCGGAAGGAAAACAAATACGATATGAAAAGCCGGCCGATTGACGGCGTGAACAGAGAGGGCGCGTTTCAGGTGCGGTAATCGGCGTTCAAATGGACATATTCCTGCGTCAGATCGGTCGTCCAGAATCGGACGTTGCTCTCTCCTTCGGCGAAACGCAGCTCGATATGTACTTCCCGATTCTCCTTCATCGAGCGTGATACGGCCGCCTCGTCGAAGTCGACCGGCGTTCCCTCTCGGTAGAGCAGGTGGTCGTTGAGCATCAATTGCACCTGCATCGGGTCGAACGGCACGCCTGCATAGCCCGCCGCCGAGACGATCCGCCCCCAATTCGGGTCGCCTCCGGCGACGGCGGTCTTCACCAAAGCGCTTTCGGCGACGGTTTTGGCGATCCGTCGGGCACTGGCGGCATTCACGGCCCCCAATACATCGATGGTGATCAAATGATCCGCTCCTTCTCCATCGGCGGGAATCGATCGAGCCAGCTCCAGGCAAACTTCCTTCAGGGAATCGGAAAATCGATCGAGCTTCTCTCCGGCCCACTCCGATTCACCGGCTGCGCCGTTGGCCAACAGCAGCACCATATCGCTCGTGCTGGTGTGTCCCTCCACACTGATGCAGTTGAACGTCTTCTCGTTCACTTCGCGGAGAACCTCTTGGAGCACCTCGGGCGGGAGCGAGGCATCGGTCAGAATCACCGCCAGCATGGTGGCCATGTTCGGTCCGATCATCGCAGCTCCCTTGGCCATGCCCGAAATCGTGATCGTCCGACCATCGGGGAGAGACAGGGACCGGGAAGCGGTTTTCTCAACGGTATCGGTGGTCATCATCCCGCGTGCGGCCGCTGAAAAGTGCTCCGGGGAAGTCCCCAACTCGGCGGCGGCTTGTTCGACCCCGGCGGCAATCTTCTCCATCGGAAGAAAGGTACCGATCACGCCCGTCGACATCACCAGCACCTGCTCGGCGGCAGACCGACAGACCTGCCCCGTCACTCGGGCCATCTCCCGGGCATCGGCCAAACCACGCTGTCCCGTGCAGGCATTGGCGATGCCCGAATTGACCACCACCGCGCGGAATTCCGAGCCGGGTGTCAACGCTTCGTTCCAGACGACCGGCGCTCCACGCACCAAGTTCCGCGTGTACACGCCCGCCGCACCGGCGGGTCGATCGGAAACGATCAGCGATAAATCCAGCTTCTTCGACTTGGCTTTGATGCCGCAATGCCGTCCGGCAAAACGATATCCCTTGGCGAGGTGCATTCGCGTCCGCCTCTCATTGGTAGGGGGTCCATGTTCCACGATCGTGCCTTCTCCCTCAGTCGCGAAAACCGCGAAGGATCGTGTCGATCGAGCCCATTCACTGCCGGGCCAGTATACCAAACCCCCCGTTCGGTTCCAGGAGTACCGATAAAAAGGGTTCTAGCGAGTTGGTTCCCGGATTTTTTCCTTCTTGCCGTTGAATCTTCCCGTTCTTTGCATCGCGGCGACCTATAGTCATACCCGAATGGCAAGTGCCATTCTTCTAAAACAATCCCGAAGGCGAACCACTCCCCGCGGGGATATTCGTCTCCGCTTCCATCCCCTTTTGTGCCCACCAAGCAGGCTTCCCATGGAAAAGAAATCCAATTGGCAGGAATTGCATCCCGCCCATCACCCAACCGGTAAATTCCAACACGGCGAACGAATCCATCCTCATGTCCCTCCGCTGGACCGCCACGTCGATGCGATGCTCGATTTAGGCAAGCAAAAAAAATGGAAACAGGTCGAGCAGGAGGCCAACGAACTGAAGCATCAGTGTCTGACACGGGGCTACTACGCCATCGCCACTCTGGCCGAGAAAGTCCGCTGGACCACCTCCACAAAAAAGCCGGAAAAGAACTGGAAGGCCCCGATGCTCGACATCATCTGGCGCCTGGCGCGAGCCGAGCGACTTAAGAAGCTCTCCCCACTGGTGGGCATGTCGAGCTCGGAAACGCCGGCTTCGGAAAAGCGCACTTCCAACGAAGCAAAAACGACGCAGTCGAATGTGACGACTCGGGCGAATACCAAAACCAAGCAGGTCTTCACCAAGAAGGCGCCCATCACCAAGAGCGCGTTGCTTGCCGAAGGTTCCGCGTCCCCCAACGCCGCTCCCGAATCATCTCACGAAACGATTCCCGCTCCCCATGCCGAGACGACCCGACGGCGTTCCGGGAAGCGATCTCGAGGGCGTCGAAGCAGTCGACGCTGAGAAACGATCCATCGTCGCATGAGGCGTGGTCCCAGGTTCCAGCATGCACGTCCGAGGACGGCACGCCTCCCGAGGATTCCCCTCGATTCACGATCGAGGGGGCGCTCAATGCTCACGGCTCTTTTCGATGCGGTACAGATGCGTCTTGGTCCGCAGAAAAACGGCATTTCCGACCGCGGCCGGGGAGGCCATGCAGCCGTTTTCCAACTCGTTCTCGGCGAGAATCTCGCACCGTTCGTTCTCCGACGAGGGAGCGATGACCGTCGTGATGCCCGACTCATCGGGAAGATAGATTCTCCCTTCGGCAACCAGCGGCGACGCGGAAAAGTTCCCTCCGAGACGCTCCTGCCAAATCATCTTGCCGGATTCCACGTCGACACAGGTCAGGATGCCGTCATCTCCCGGCAAATAGAGCCGTTCACCGACGACCACCGGAGTCGGCTTCAAGGGAACTCCTTTCTCCAACCGCCATCGTACATGGCTCTCGGTCACGTCGCCCCGTCCGCGGGGATCGACCGCCAACAGCTTCGCTCTTGAAAAACCGGAGTTCACCAGCACCATTCCCTCATGAAAGACCGGTCGCGAGGCGTTCGAGAACCCCTTGTATCCGACTTTCCAGATCTCCTCCCCGGTTGGCGGATCGTAGGCGATCGTTTCATGGGCACCGGTGCACACCAACTGTTTTCGTCCGTCGACATCAATCATCAGCGGCGTGTCGTAAGCCTTGCGCAAGTCGCCGTCCATGTCTCCATAATCGGTCGATCGGGGCTTCTTCCAAATGGTCCGGCCGGTCTTTTTATCCAATGCGACGACGAACTGACGGTCCGCCCCGTCGAAAATCAGAAAAAGGCGATCTTCTTCCAAATAGGGCGAGGAACCCGGGCCCCGAAGATGATCGCAATGCAAATCCCTGCGTTTCCAGAGCATCTCGCCCGTGTCGGTATCGAGGCAGGCGGTCCCATAGGTGCCGAAATGCACGTACACCCGATGCGGTTCGACGACCGGCGTCGGGGAAGCGAAGGAGTTGGTTTTCAGATCGTCGGTCGGCTGCTGATCGTCGAAGAGGAGAAGGTCGTGCACGATTTCGCCGGTTCGGGCATCGACGCAAACGGCGTACATTTTCGTTCCATCTTCATTGGCGGTGGTCATCCAGACCTGGTCCTGCCAGATGACCGGAGAGGCCCAACCGAAATCGTGAATCACCGTCTTCCATACGATATTCTCCGACTCGCTCCAGTCAAGGGGTAAGTCGGTCGCCTGAGCAACGCAGTCGCCGGTGGGCCCGTGAAACTGAGGCCAAAACGACTGCTGGGCCGGAGCGGTCGCGGAACTGAGAAGCACGAAGAAGACGGCAAGGAGGTATCGCATGGTGGGCCATTCCAAAAAGACGGGGGAGCATCGAAGGGCAGGGGAGGACGGAACCGACGAGAGATCGCCGGCGGATCACTCCGTCTCCCCGAAGTGGTTCGGAAGGCAACTCCAGGGAGACGGGGGTTCAGATCATGATTCGGATCCATCCGCTAGGTCGGCAGTTCATAGCCTTGACGCCTGGGTCGCGAGAGAAGCCGGTTGCCTTCCTCGCAATCGGGGAAGCGTTCCTCGACCGGATCCCACTCGAGCCACTTGCCGACCTGACCGACATCGCGAACGATGTTGACCAGATAGCAGAGCGTCGAACTCCGCTGTCCGTATTCAATATCGGCGGTGCACTTCTCGCGGGTTTTGATGCACTCGAGCCAGTTCTCGATGTGCGGCTGAGTCTCGGGTACCTTCAGATGATCCGGCTTATCGGGCGATTCGAGCAGTTCCTTGGGATTCGCCGCGACCTTATCGCGGTTGATCTCGATCTTGCCGTTCTCACCGACGAAGATACATCCCAAACCGGGTCCCCAGTCGGCGTCGAGTTCCAGCCGCAATTCGGTCCCGTTTTCGAACTTCATCCGGACCTTCGCCCTCGGACCGACCACATTCCGCGCCATGCGGTAATAGGCGGCACCGGTCTCTTCGAGGTCGGGCTTACGCGGATCGAACTTGCCGCTGTCCATATCTTTGACCGGCTCTTCCAGCAGTACCGCCACCGGGCCTGTATCGTTGGTGCCCAGTCCGCGATTGATCTGGTCGTAGCTGTGAGTGCCCCAGCCGGTCACGCCGAAACAGCGACCGCCGCCATCGTAGGCCCACCAGCGATTCCAACCATAATGCAACTCCCGACGATAGGGCCGCATCTCGGCCTGATTCGTCCAGATCTCCCACCAGTCGTCGCTGCCTCCATCGGGCATCTCCTCCGCCGGCTTCGGATCCCAACGGACCGGACCGACGAAGTTCGGCGCCAGGACGGCCTTCACTTTGCCGATCGCCCCATTCTGGACCAGATCGCTCGCCCAGTTGTTCAGCGGAATCGAGCGCTGCTGCGTGCCGACCTGCGTGACGCGCTTGTGCTTCCGCGCGACATCGACCATTTCGCGACCTTCGGCAATCGTCAAACTCATCGGCTTCTCGATGTAGGCGTCCATCCCCATCGCCATGGCGTGGCAGGTGATCCAGGCCCGGGCGTGTGTGGTCGTTTCGACGGCCACCCCATCGAGGTTCTCTTTTTCGATCATCTCCCGGAAATCGGTATAGCCCTTCGCTTGCGGGGCCTTCTTCACCCTCGCATCGACGCGAGGTTTGAAACAATCGCACAGCGCCACAACGTTGGCGTGGGGGAGATTGCCTAATCCCCCTTCGATGGCATTCGAACGGCCACCGAGGCCGATGATGCCGATCTGCAGCGTCTCATTCGGCGAAGCCTGCCCATCGCGACCGAGCACCTTCGAAGAAACAAAGAGCGGCGCGGCCAGGGCACCGGCGCTTTGAAGAAAACGACGTCGATTCGTTTTGGGTAATGACATAGGGGTCCCTTTCATGGATCGAATTAGGGCATTTCGGTCGAGAGCACGAAAACCGTCAATGGTCATGGTTTCAAAAATTCAGTATATCTCCTTCGAACACGAAATACCACCGAAGTCGGCAAAAAATCAACCCCTCGCTACGTCGGACGGCCCTTTCCCAGCCCGGGCCATCGCCATGATCGGAAAATAGTGCCGGTAAAGGTTGTAGTTGATCATGAATCCCCGCTCCAGTTCCGTCCCCTGCGGCAACGGCTTTCCTTTGCGAGAGCGGATCAGCCGATCGCCGAAACCGTAGCCCGGGAAACCGGTCCCGGTGTATTCCGGTTCGTCCCAGGTTCCCTCCGGCTGCTGGCTACCAGCCAGAAAACGAAGACCTCGGCGGATCGACTCCTTCGCCTGCCGATCACGAGGCTGAGAGAGGAGCCCCATGAGAGCCCAGGACGTTTGAGAAGCGGTCGAAGTTCCGCGGCCGCGAAGCGCGGGATCCATGTACGAGGCGGGCGATTCGCCCCAACCGCCGTCCGGGTTTTGGCAACGCATCAACCAGGCGGTCCCGCGAGCAACGGCATCGCCGACGAACTCCTTTTCCTGAAAACAGGCCAGTGCCGGCAGCACCGCGCCGGTTCCGTAGATGTGGTTCACCCCCCAACGACCGAACCAGCTCCCGTCGGGCTCCTGCTCGGCGAGAAGAAATCGCAGGGCTTTGCGAAGGGCAGGGGAGTGGGAATCTTCGCCGAGATGATGCAGCGTCTCGACCACGTGGGCGGTCACGTCGACACTCGGCGGATCGAGCACTTCGCCAAAGTCGCAAAACGGAATGCGCGTCACCAGACGATGCGTATGGTCCCGATCGAACGCCGCCCACCCCCCATTGCGGCATTGCATCGCCAGAAGCCAGGCGCGCCCCCGTTCGATCGCCGTCTCCAACCGTTTCCGGTCGGGATACTCCCTCCGCACCCGGGCGAGGACTTGCAGCACCACGGCGGTGTCGTCGCAATCGGGATAATGGCGATTGGCCCGTTCGAACGCCCAACCGCCGGGGGCTGCGTCCCGAACGGTCTCCTGCCAGTCGCCCGGCGCGAGCACCTGTTGGTCCAGGAGCCAGTCGACCGCCTTCGTCATCTGCGGAGATTCCGACAATCGGCAACCGGCATCCAAAAGGGCGATCAACGTCAAGGCGGTGTCCCACACGATCGAATCGCTGGCGTGCAGATACCGCGCTCCGTCTTTTTCGTAGCTCCAGTGACGCTCGAACGCCCCGATGCCCGCTTGCATCACCGGGTGCGAATTCGGGTATCCTTCCACGCTCAATGCGAGCAAGCTATAGATCCACGGCGGTTGGATGCCCCCCCAGACCCCGTCGGCGTCCTGATGCCGGAGGATCCACTCCAGACAGAGGCGGATCGCCGTCTCGCGGCCCGGCTGAAACGGCAGTCGACCATACACGTTCAAGAGCCGATCCGCCTTGAGAAACCACCAGTCCAGACTCAGCGGCATGCACCGAAACGGCATCCGGTAATCCTGATTTTCGCGTCCTTCGGGGAAGAGTTCGTCGAGGCGCAAGGATTCCGG
The DNA here is from genome assembly GCA_964632505.1 of uncultured Planctomycetaceae bacterium. Lineage (GTDB taxonomy): Bacteria > Planctomycetota > Planctomycetia > Pirellulales > Thermoguttaceae > CAZWCE01. The sequence goes on from CAZWCE010000003.1 coordinate 17,279, forward strand.
CAACCGGCGGACCGGTCTTCGGGCTCGAAGAACGCAAAGGGGAACGAGCGTCGCTCGGGCCCAAGAGGCAAAACGATAGAGATGGATCGGCATCCACTTCGGAAAAGCGATCAACTCCGGTGGAACCGCCGGAGTTTCATTCCAGGGCCATTCGCCGATCAGCGCGAGCCAGTATCGCGTAAAAACGCGGAGTCGGCCCAGGCCCCCGTGCTCGAAAATCCACTTCCGGGCGTGCTTCACCGGTTCCGCTTCCGCTGGAAAGCCGGCCGTCCGCAGTGCGGCATAGCACTCGACCGTCGTGTTGATGTCGCCCTCCGGCGCGGCGTGATAGATCTCCCAGGAACCGTCGGGACGCTGCCGGTCGAGAATCGCTCGTACGACCGGATCCCACTTGCGGCGATCGTCCATCCCGAGAAAGTGCATCGCCAGAATCCACTGCGCCTCCATGCAGGCGTTGCTTTCCAAGCGACCGACCCAAGATCCCCGGTCGGATTGGTGCCGAAAACTCCAGTCGATCGCCCTTTCGAGCACCGCTTCGACCGGAAAAGTCGATGTCTCCGATACCGGAATGTGTGGAGCAAAAGAACGCGACGACTTGAGCGACCCATCGTCTTTGAACACGATTTCCTTGTGCATCCGTATCCATTCCCTGGAAAAATCGACTATTGTGGGGACGCCGGAGTGAACTCGCCAAGATCCCCTCGGCGAACCTCTGTCCTCGATATCGGTATTGTCCCTGTTTTTTCGTCCCGATCAAGACCACTCTTTGAACATTCTCATCTCAGACATCGCCGGGAGGCTCCAGGCGGCCCTTCATGAAATCGAGCATCGTGGGCAGCCGCTGGTCGACAAACTCCCAGCTATGGCGGCCGGGAATCTCTTCGTAGAGGTGGGGCAGTTCGGTCTCTTCGAAATGCCGATGCAACTGCCGATTCGCCTCCAGGAGGTGGTCCTCAGTCCCGACGCAGAAGTGAATCGCCGGGCGCGGCCCTCGATCGCCGAGCGATTCAGCCAGGCGAAAGAGGTCGTACTTTCCGCCGGGGGGAGCGACCGCTTTCATGAATGGTGTCCGCTCGGGGCGATCGGGGCGGAAGGCATGCCCGAAGTGGAAGGAACCCGAGAGGGCGTAGACCGCCGAGAAACGGTCGGGGTGGCGCATCGCAAGCATCATCGCGCCGTAACCGCCCATGCTGAATCCGGCCTGTCCGCGGCCCCGACGTTCAGCGATCGTCGGGAATCGCCGATCCACCTGCTCGACCAGTTCTTTCGCCAGATGCGTTTCCCAGGGCAAGCCTTCCCGGCGGGGATCGTCGGCGAACCAACCGTCGGCGGCATCGGGCATCACCAGCATCAAACCGCTCGAAGCGGCCAGCTCTTGAAGACGAGTCCGCTTGGTCGGCGTGCTCCGGTCGTTCCCCAGGCCGTGATGAAAATAGACGACCGGAAAGGGGCCCGCCCCCTCGGGCAGCAGCACATCGTACGCCACGGTCTCGCGAAACAGCGAGGAACGGTATTCGACGGTTTCCAACTTCATTGTCTCATGAACTCTTTTCGAAATGCTCGATTCATTTCAATCGAGGTTGGGAAGTTCATATCCCTTCCGGCGGGGACGATCGAGAAAACAGTTTGCCTGCCGATCGCCGGGGAACGTCTCCTTCTCCGGATCCCATCGGAGTTTCCGTCCCAACTGGCGGGCGATATTCGCCAGATGGCAAACGGAGATCGAGCGGTGCCCGATTTCGACATCGGCGTTGGGGCGTTCCCGTGAATGAATGCAGTCGAGCCAGTTCCGCATGTGCGGTCGGGCGATCCAGCCGGGGCCTTCCCAGATCTCGGCCGACGCCGGCTCCGGAGGATCCATCACGAAATCGGGGGGATTCGTGACGAACTTGTTCCGATTGATCTCGATCTTACACTCCTCGCCGGTGAAGATCGCCCCGCCCATCGGTCCTTGCGTCAACTCGAAACGGACCTCGACCCCGCCGGGGTATTTCATGTGGACCTCGCCGCTGGTTCCCGGCGTGACCGGCTCGATCTCGATCGGGCCCGACTCGCTCATGCCCAGGGCCCATTGGATCTGGTCGACGCCGTGAGCTCCCCAGTTGGTCATCTGTCCCCCGGAATAGGCCCGCCACTGCATCCAGGCGAACTGGAGCGAGGAATGAAACGGCCGGGCGGTCGTTTGACCTTGCCAGCGATCCCAATCATCGCCCTCGGGAACCGGCTGGGCGGGCAAGCCGTCGTAATCGCGGGGACCGGAGTAGCAAACCGCTTGCACCCGTTTCAACTTGCCGATGCCGCCGGTGCGGACCAACTCGCAGGCGTAACGGTTCATCTCCATCGTCCGCTGTTGGCTTCCGACCTGAAAGACGCGCTGGTACTTTCGGGCCGCCCGAACCAACGCGCGTCCTTCGGCGATCGTCAGGGTGAGCGGCTTCTCGGCATAGACATCCAACTCCGCTTGGCAGGCATGGATGCAGGGAAGCACACGGCCATGATCGGGCGTGGCGACGACCACCGCGTCGAGATTCTCCTTCTCGAAAAGTTCCTCGTGGTACTGGTAGACCGGCCAGTCTTTTTTCTTTTGTTCGAGCGTTTCGCGGGCCCGTTGAAGATAGCAATCGCAGATGGCGACGATGCGTCCCCTCTCGGGGAGATGATCCATCAACTGGCGTGCCCGACCGCCGGTTCCGACGAAGCCGACGAGGATGCGTTCGTTTGGTCCGGGGCGTCCCGGAGCGGCGAGCACTCCGCTTCGCACGATCCAAGGCGAAGCCAATCCCGCGGCGGCGGTCGTCGCACGTTTCAAGAAATCTCTGCGTTGGTTCGAGATCACGGCCATGACTCATTTCCCTCATCCAAACGATGATTCGTTCGATCCACCCGTGGAAAACCACCGAAGCGCTGTCCGAGAACCACTTCCGGCCAACGCACGGCCGCTACCGGGCCTTCCCCTCGTTCCAGAATACGTACAGTCCTTCCTTGCCGGGAGCGACGATATCGAGCCAGCCGTTGCCGTCGATGTCGTCGAGCCAAAAATAGATCCCCACGCCACTGGCCTCCTCCGCCGGACCGTAGTCGATCGTATGCGGCACGAACGTGCCGTCTTCGATATCGAAATAACGTACGAAGACCGGATCCTCGGCGCCGGGATCGTGACCGCTATGGGCGTAATAACGCTTCCCGGTGACCAGTTCCCGCTTGCCGTCCCGGTCCAAATCGGCCAGAGCCAAGTCATGATATTGGGACGACGCCGGGTCGATCGGGTGGACTTTCCAGGTCCGCTTCCCCTCGGAATCCTGCTGCTGCTCATACCAATTCAGTCCGTATCCGTGGGCCTGCCCGACGATCAGGTCAGCTTTTCCATCTCGATTGACGTCGTGCACGAGCATCGGGTCGCTCGCCCGATCGATCGAGAACTCCTTGTGCAGAACCCATGGATCCTCATAGGGATGCGCGGGGGCTTCGAGCCAACCGGTCGGGATGACGAAATCCTTGCGTCCGTCGCCGTTGACATCGCCGAAACCGATGCCGTGCCCGACACCGCCTTTTTGGAGCATGTGCTTTTCGAACTCTCCGGTTCCCCGGCCGTCTTCATCCCGCACCAGGCGGTAGACCACCACATTCCCGCCGGCGTTCGGCACCGCCTCGACGTGCCCGTCGCCGTCGACATCCCAGAAGCGGGTCGTCTCGATCGGTCCCGGCTGATCGATTTCATGGATCTTCCAGGGCTCGGGACGCCCCCGGGGATTCTCCTCCCAGCGAAGTGTTTTGCCGAACCAGCCGCCGGATACGATATCGGGGAAGCCGTCGCCGTTGACGTCCATCGGGTAGTCGGAGAAATCGTCGAAGTAATCTCCCGAGGGCATGAGCGTGACGCGCTTGTGAACGATCTTGAAGTCCGGCCCTTTCCACCAATTCTCTCCGGAAACGATATCCTTGGCACCGTCCTGATCGACATCGGTCACGCAGGCCGCCTCGAAAGGGGTGTCGGCGATCTTCTGTTTGCGAAAACGGAGCGGCATCGGCGATTCCATGGCCCGACGTTCCTCCAGAGTCACCGGAACGTGAAAGACCCGGAGAATCGCTTCCCGATCGAGCGATTCCGCCCAATTCCCCGCAGAGAGCGTGTGGGATGCGATCCATCGGCGGTCCGCTTCGGTCATCTTCGTGGTCGGCAGTTTTTCGAGTTGGTCGGGAACTTCCGGTCCGGGGGCGATTTCGCAGGTGATCGCGGAAATACGCGGGCGCATGCCGGCACGCGACGGCCGCAAAACAATCGCCGCAAGAGGCTTCGACCGCGGCGCGATCGCCAGCAGATACTCCGTTCCATCGCCGACCGGCCGAACAAACAGCTCGGGATACGTCCCGGGAAGCTTCGTATCGCCTTCGAGTGTGAAACCGTAAAGCAGCGGAACCTGATCCTTCGATTGATCGGCGTAAATCAGTTCGATCCGTCCTCCATCGGCCAGCGGTCGGGTGACCGGAATGGTCAATCCCCGAAAATAGAGCGTCCGGACTTTCGTTCCCACCGGCAATCGAGTCCCCCCCGACTCGGGCATCAAGGTGAAAAGCCGACCGTACTTGCGAAAAGGGACGGGACCGTCGAGATGGTCGGTGGTCGCGACATCTTTTTCGGATCGTGCTGTTTTCCAACTGCCGGGAAGCCCCTTGGTAAAATCGACGTTCATGTTCTCCCCGGCGTCGAGTCGTTCGATGCCGAACCAAGCGAAGGCGGTGTCGCGGTTGCCGTCGACCAGTTCCATGCGAACCGATCGCCCGATCCATTGTTCGACATCCCATGAAACTTCGGCGAGGGAGTCTTGTCCCGGTGGGGGACTTTTTCGAAGAGGTTTGCCGGTTTTCGCATCGACCAGGGCGATGTAATTCTCGTTATTGCCGCCCTCCCGACCGTCGTGACCTCGAATCGTGAAAACGATTTCCGACTCTTCAAGCCGAAACGGCGGAGAGCTGATTTTCCCGGTTCCCGACTCGCCGCCGACCAAGGAACTCAAGTACGGCCGGGTGGAACGATTCGCCCCATCTTTCTGGTGGATGCCCCAGGTCCCTTGGGAAACACGACTCTGATAAGGAACGGAGTAGTGGAGCGATTCGGTTTTCTGAGCCCGACAGCGAGGGAGAGCCGCCACCCCGAAAAAGGTCGATGCCAGAATCCACACCAAGAGGATCGCTTGACTTTGCCATCGCATGATTTTCGCTCCTTGCAAAACACCTATGGCCCTAACGGACCGTGAAAAGCGGCCGGTTCATCGACGATTTGAGCGAGCTCGATCAGTCGACAGCTTTTATGGTACTTCTCGGCCGTGAAAAAAGCAAATCGCTCGCGGCATCCGCCATTTCGGAATCATGGCTTTTTTTTCGGAAGGGATACGAGAAGGCCCCCCCAAGGAGCAACGCGGGGAACCCGCGACAACCGGCGAAAGAAATCGTTTGCCTCGAAAAAACACAAAAAAACCAGCGAAAAAGATTGCCTTCCCGCTTTCCGACGAGAATAATAACGTGTCTCTCAGAAGAAAACAGGAAGGGCCGAGCCTCGAAACCACCGTTCGGTTCCCCAGAAGAATGTGTTGTTGGTCTCCCTTTTTCTCTCTTCGACAAGAGCCACAAATACCGGCTTCCGAGATCGTCCCCACGATTCTCCACGCCCTGATTCCCTCCAAGAATCGCATTCTCCCTTTCTTGCGTTGGTAGGAAAGCGGATGCCGATTCGACGGCCCGTGAATCTTTTTCAAAAAACCAAATAGGGGGTATACGCACCGCGCGCTCTGCGGTAAGATGAGCGGCATATACTCTCTTTGTGTTTTTTGGATTAGTTAGAGCTTCTACTCTCAAGTACGTACGCGATCTCGTCACCAAGACGGAACTTCCCGGTCGGCGAGGAGAAGAGAGGGACGCTCCATGTGCAAAATGAATAGGAGGAAGGGCATGGGTAAGATTCTCGTGGTGGATGACGACACTGATGTGGTCCGGGGAGTTCGTCAGCACCTGGAAAAGGAAGGACATGAGGTCGAAGGCGCGCAGGGAAGAAAGAAAGCGATGGAGATCGCCCTGAACGGTGACCTGGATCTGCTGATCATCGATTTCATGATGACCAATCCCGACAACGACGAGACCATGGCCGATACCGACGACGGGGCCACGATGGTCCAAGAATTGCGTAAGTCGGGCTTCGATAAACCGATCCTGATGATGTCCAATATCTCGAAAGTGACCGGATTGAATTACGATCGTGATGATTCGATCATGCCGGTGGACGATTTCCTCGAAAAACCGGTCAAACCCCAGGTGCTGGTCGACAAGGTCCAATCCCTGCTGAATCGCTGAACAAGGAGACTCCCATGCTGAACACCCAACATGATAAACTCATGGGTGAGATCGACAAGCTGGTCGCCCAGCACGGCGCCACCCGTAGCTCGCTCATCCCCATTCTGCAGGACGTGCAGAAACAATATCACACGATCAACGACTTCGCCATGCAAACCATCGCCGATCGGCTCGACATCCATCCGGTGGAAGTCTACGCCGTCGTGATGTTCTACGCCTTTCTGAACGAGAAATACCACGGCCGCTTCGTCATCCGTCTCTGCCAGACGGTCAGTTGCGACATGGCCGGAAAAGACCTCGTCGCCCGACAGTTGCAGAACGATCTCGGTATCCAGTTCGGCGAAACCACCGCCGACGGCCGCTTCACCCTCGAGTGGGCCAACTGCATCGGCATGTGCGATCAGGGCCCGGCCCTGTTGGTGAATGACCAAGTCTACACCAAGGTGACGCCGGAAAAGGTTCACCATATCCTGACCGCTTGCGAAAAGGCCTTTGGTCCCCATACCCCGCATATTGAGGAGGAGCACCTGATATGACAACCATTCGAAACGATATGACGCTCGCCAAGGTGGCCGCCGAAGTGGGGCTGAAGAAATCCCTGGAGATGAACCGGGCCGATGTGATCGGGGCGATCCGTGATTCCGGTATGAAAGGACGCGGAGGCGCCGGCTTCCCCACCGGAACCAAATGGAATTTCGCCGCCGCCGCCCGGGGCGATCACAAGTACGTTGTCTGCAATGCCGACGAAGGCGAACCGGGAACGTTCAAGGATCGCGTCATCCTCAGCGAGTGGCCCGATCTGGTCTTCGAGGGAATGACCATTGCCGGGTACGCCATCGGGGCCGACGAAGGGATCGTCTACCTTCGCGGCGAATACACCTACCTCCGCAAACACCTGGAAGATTGCCTTACCAAACGGCGCGAAGCCAATCTCTTGGGCGAAAAAATCCAGGGCAAGGACGACTTCTCCTTCGATATCCACATCCATATGGGTTCCGGCTCCTACGTGTGCGGCGAAGAAACCGCCCTGATCGAGAGCCTCGAAGGCCACCGCGGCGAAGCCCGAAACCGTCCGCCCTTCCCGGTCAATACCGGCCTGAACGGCATGCCGACGATCGTCAACAACGTCGAAACCTTCGCCTGGGCCTCCGCCATTTTGGCCAACGGCCCCGAGTGGTTCAAGGATGTCGGAACCGACAAATCGACCGGCCCCAAAATGTTGAGCATCTCCGGCGACGTGACCAACCCCGGTGTCTATGAATTCCCGATGGGCACCACCGTTCGCGAAGTGCTCGACGCCGCCGGCGCAGAGAATGCCAAGGCGGTCGTCGTCGGTGGGGCTTCGGGCCATTTCGTCCCCGCCAGCGATTTCTCCCGCGAAATCAGCTACGAAGACGTCGCCACCGGAGGATCGGTCATCGTCTTCGGTTCCGATCGCGACATGCTCGACGCCGCCGAGAACTTTCTCGAATTCTTCGTCGATGAGTCCTGCGGCCAGTGCACGCCCTGCCGCATCGGAAACATCAAACTGCTCGAAGGAGTGCGTCTGCTGAAAAACGGAGAGTGTTCCACGAAATACCTCCACGAGTTGTGCGAACTCGGGGAATCGATGCAAGCTTCCTCGAAATGCGGCCTCGGCCAGTCCAGCCCCAACGCCTTCCTTTCCATCGTCAAAAACTTCCGTCAAGAAATCCTGGGACGCGTCGCCGAGACGGTCTGAGCCAAACTTATAGGAGATCGATTATGAAGAGAGATAATCCTTGCGCCGACGGCAGTTGTCGAGCCCCGACCAGCCAACGCCCCCAAGTCGTCACCTCGCCCGACGATAATGACGCGATCGGCGCCCTGATCAGCGTGACCATCGACGGCCACGAACTGAAAGTCCCCATGGGCACCACCATCCTCGAGGCGGCCCAACAACTGGGAATCCATATCCCTACGTTGTGCTATCACGACGACCTCTGTGTCGCCGGCGTCTGCCGTATTTGCGTCGTGGAAGTCGAAGGGCAGCGCACCCTCCAGGCAAGCTGTGCCTATCCGATCACCCACCCGATCACCGTCAATACCCACAACCGCCAAGTCCGCAAGGCCCGACGCCACATCATCGACCTGCTCCTCTCCGAACACTCCGGCGAATGCTACAGTTGCTTCCGCAACAACAACTGCGAGTTGCAGTCGTTGGCCAAGGAGTACGGCGTCGACTTCTTCCGCTTCGGGCATCCGGAAAAGCCGGTCCACACGATCGATCGTACGAGCTACTCAGTCGTCCGCGACATGAACAAGTGCGTCCTCTGCCGTCGTTGCGTTAGGACCTGCATCGACTTGCAGGAAGTGGGCGTCCTCGAAGCGGTCGGCCGTGGCGACAAGACCACCATCTCCACCTACCTCGATAAGTCCCTGGCCGACGTCGTCTGCATCAATTGCGGTCAGTGCATCAACCGATGCCCCACCGGCGCGCTTCGGGCGAACGATCCGACCGACGACGTCTGGGCGGCGATCGACGACCCGACCAAGCATGTGGTCATGCAGACCGCCCCGAGCCCCCGCGCGGGAATCGGCGAAGAGTTCGGCCTCGAGCCCGGCATCCCCATGACCTGGGAGATGAACACCGCGCTCCGACGCGCCGGATTCAATAAGATCTTCGACACCAACTTCACCGCCGACTTGACCATCATTGAGGAAGGCACGGAGCTGATCCTACGCCTCTACAAGAATCTGGTCGAGGGCGATCCCTCCATGCCGCTGCCGCAGTTCACCTCCTGCAGCCCCGGCTGGGTCAAGTACATTGAGCACTTCTATCCCGAATATCTCTCGCATGTCTCGACTTGCAAGAGCCCGCAGCAGATGTTCGGTTCGCTCATCAAAACCTGGTACGCGAAGATCAACAATATCGATCCGAAAGATATCGTCTCGGTCGCGCTCATGCCGTGCTCGGCGAAGAAGTACGAGTGCAACCGACCGGAAATGGCCGACAGCGGCTTCAAGGATGTCGACTACGGCCTGACGACACGCGAACTGGCGCAGATGATTCGCGAAGCCGGGATCTTCCTGCCGGAGATGCCCAAGAGCGACTTCGACGATCCGTTCGGCACCGCCTCCGGTTCCGGCGTCATCTTCGGGGCCAGCGGCGGCGTCATGGAAGCGGCCTTGCGTTCGGTGCTCGAATTCGTCACCGGCAAGAAGGTCGAAGACTTCTATGAACACGCCGACATCATCCCCGTCCGTGGATTCGAAGGCATCCGCTATGTGGAGCTGCCGATTCCCGATGCCGAACTCGGTCCGGTGCCGGAGTTGATCCAACACCTGGTCCCGAACTGGGATTGGCTCAAGGGCGCGACGCTCAAGCTCGGTGTTGCTCATGGGACCGCGAACGCCAAGCGGGTCATGGAAGACATCAAAGCCGGCGGCAAGTTCAGCGAATGCCACTTCATCGAATTCATGGCCTGCCCCGGAGGATGCCTCGGCGGCGGGGGACAACCGATCCCCACCAGCGCCGAAATCCGCAAGGCTCGGGCGAAAGCCATCTACGATGAAGACGCCGCCTACGGCAAGACCGGCAAACCGCGAAAGAGCCACGAAAATCCGGCCATCACCCGGGTTTACACCGAGTTCCTCACCGACGGCCCTTGCGGACATCTCAGCCACAAGTTGCTCCACACGCATTATACTCCGCGTGGGAAATACATCGGCTGATCGACCAAGCCCTTGTTGAAAATCGATCCCCTTTTTCCGCTCCGCCGGGGGCGAAAGGGGCTTGAAAAATATCGATGCGCCACCGAATTCTTCTCGGAGGCGCATCTTTTTTTATCGGACCTTGGTATTGCCGAGGGTTCAGTCCAACTTCAATCCCCAAGGAAGAGAGTTGAAATTCTCGTTGCCGCTTTCCTGGACGAGAAACAGATCCTCGACCCGAACGCCCCCGACCGCCTTCGAGTAGAGCCCCGGTTCGATGGTGACCACATCGCCAGCGATCAATTCCGGCCCGGCCTCGGCCAGAAGGGGCGGCTCGTGGCACTCCAGTCCAAGGCCGTGACCGGTCCCATGCGTCATGGCGCAATAATCCTCCGGCGCGTTCGCCTCGGGAAGACCGTCATCGTACCCGGCCCGACGAAACGATTCGACCGTCGCCCGATGGACCGCCTCCCCCGTCACGCCCGCCCGGAGCGATCGGGTAGCCGCCTCCTTCGCCTCGAGGACCGCTTGGTGCAACCGAGCGACCCGATCGGGAATCTCGCCGTGGACCACCGTGCGCGTGCAGTCGCCGTAATACCGGGTCGTCCGGCTCGAAGGAAAGATATCGATGATGACCGGCTCGGAAGTATACAGATCGCCACTTCCGGCATCGTGGCAATCGGCTCCCTGCTTCCCGCACGCGACGATCGAACCTCCGGACTGGTAGCCCAGGTCGATCAGCCAGTGTTCGATCATCGTCTTCAGGCGTTCCGAGGTCAGAGGAGCTCCTTCGAAAAGCAACACCTCATCGAGCCGCGGTTCGGAATCGAGCACCGCCCGGCAAGCCCGCTGCATCACCTCTTCAGTCGCCCGCTGCGACTGTCGGATCCACTCGATCTCCTGAGAATCTTTCCGGCGACGGTCGAACACTCCCAATTCCGGGTCGCAGACCAACGCAATCCCAGCCCGGGAAATCATGTCGGCATAAATCAATGGGAGTGAACGATCGCCGACGACCCGCTCGATACCGTTTCGCACGAGGCATTCGACCGCCGCTTGGCCGGTCGCGGTTTCCCGGTCTCCGGAAAGTCCTCCCTCGGGAGTGAAATCGGCGGGACAGGCGACCGTATCCACCCGGGCGTTTCTTGCCGCCCGATCGCACTCGATGTCGCGGAGGATCAGCAGGGATCTTCTCCCCGAACCGGAAGGGCCGCCTGAAGCGTCGGGCAGATCGAGAAAGACGACCGGATCGCCTACCGAGAAGCGGATCCGATGATAGATCGCGGCGCTGGTGGCCGGAATGCCGGCCATGACGATTGCCGTGTTTTCATTCACTTCCATGCTTTGCCTCTTTCTTCTTTTTCTGAGGGTTGGACGGTTTCGCTTCCGTCGCTGGCGTTTTTTCAGCCGCCGGAGGCCGTCCGCCTGGTGGGACGTGGTCCTGAAGGTAATTGGTCAAGAGGGTCCGGAGGTGCATCGTGGTCCCGGCCCGTTCTCGAATCGAATGGGTCCGGTTCGGGTACGACATCATCGTGAACTGCTTGCCGTGCCGGATCAATTCATCGAACAGCTTCTCCACCGTCGCGTAATGGCAGTTATCGTCTCCTGTTCCGTGAACGACCAGCAAATCGCCCTGAAGTTGGTGGGCATACGTGATCGGCGAACCTTCACGATAACCTTCGACATTCTCGCTCGGCAGTCCCATGTAGCGTTCCTGGTAGATGGTATCGTAGGCCCGTTGATTAGGAACGGGGGCAACCGCCATCGCCGCATGATAAAGGTCGGGGTACTTGAAGATGGCGTTCAGGCTCATCGATCCGCCACCGCTCCAACCCCAAATGGCCGTTCTCTCGGGATCGAGATAAGGCCTTCGCTTGAGCACTTCACGCAAGGCGCCCGCCTGATCGCGGGGGGCGATGATGCCGACCTTTCGATAGATGCACTTCCGCCATTTTCGTCCCTTGGGGGCGGGGGTGCCGCGGTTGTCGAAACTCATGACGAAATACCCTTGTTGGGCGAGCATCTTGTGCCAGAGGCCGGTGCTGCCGGGCCAGCGATCCCTGACCGTCGTTCCGGCCGGCTCGCCGTAGACGTAGATCAATACAGGATATCGCTTCTTCGGATCGAAATCCGGCGGACGGATGCACCATCCGTCGAGCACCACCGGAGAGCCGTCGTCCCATTTCTCTCCGGTGGGCACCTGGAAAAATTCCACCGGCTCCTGAGTCACCTCGGCAAGCGTGTCTTTGAGCTTTTTGTTTTCGGCCAGCATGCGAATCGTCTCGTGATCGGGCAGCGAAACGAGACGCACCACCGGCGGTCGGTCCATTGTCGAATGGGTCGTCACGGCGAGGGAGGCGTCCGGCGAAAAGCGGTAGCCGTTCGTTCCTTGCAGTTCCTTCGGCGTCACGCGGTGAAGATTCCCCCCCGGGATCTCAACGCGGTAGAGATACTGCCGGGTCGCCTCTTCGGGAGACGCGGTGACGTAGAGCTGCTTCTTTTCCGGCTGCCAATGAAGAAGTTCGAGGATGTCGTACTCACCGGGAGTCAAGACACGCTGCTTGCCGGTTTCCCGATCGACCTCGTACACATGCCTCCAGCCGTCGCGTTCGCTGATCCAGGTGAATTTCCGCCCGTCGGCCGACCAGAGATACGGATCGTAGACTGTCAGCCAGGAATCGTTTTTCTCTTCGAACAATCGTCGAGGAGTTTCCGCCAGCGGATCGGTCAGGTAGAGCCGGCATCGATTCTGTAGACGGTTCAACTGGAGAATCCAAAGCTCCTGTTTGCCGTCGACCACTGGGGCCCACTGCATCCTGGCGAGATAGTTCTCCCGCGGATCGCCGGGAATCGGTACCCAATGCGTCGGCGGGACCTTTTTCCCGGTCGTTTCTTCCACCGAGACCACGCCGATCCGGGCGGCCGAATTGGTCATGCCCGTCTTGGGATGGGCGAAGGTGATCGTTTCCGGATAGAAATTGCTCAGGTTGTCGATCATCGTGAAGGTCGGCACCCCCTCGGTATCGAGTTGCCAGTAGGCGATCGAGCGACTGTCGGGACTCCAGCGAAAACCGTCGCGCAATCGGAACTCCTCCTCGTAGACCCAATCGAATGTTCCATTGATGATATGCGGGGTTTCGCGCTGCGTCAGCGGAACGATCCGGCCTGTCACCAAGTCCTCGCAGTAGATATTCTTCTTGCGCACGTAGGCGACCTTCCGCCCGTCGGGGGAAAACTTGGCGAACATCAGCGTCGAGGGCTTCGCATCGGGTCCGCCCAACTTCCGAAGCGACCGGCTCGTACGATCCAACACCCAATAATCGCCTCGGGAATGAGTCCGCCAGACTCTTCGGGCATTCGTATAGATGAGCAACCTCGATCGATCTTCGGAGAACGTGTACCGCTCGATCGAAAGTGGCTTGCGCTCATCACCGGGGATGAGGTCCTCGGCGGGGACGAGAATCTCTTTTTCTTCGGTCACCGCATCGGTGAGAACGATGTCGCGCCCGCCGGGAGTTCGCTCGGAAGACTCCAGCGATAGAAACGCATTGCGTTCATCGTCCCAACGTTTGGAAAAGCCCTGACTGCGGAAATGGGAGGAATCGAAGATCCGCTCAAGCGTCAGCAGCGACGACTCTTTCTGATGAGCCGCCTCCCGCTTCGCTTCGGTCGATTTTTTCGACTTCTCTTGTCCCCGGAGAGTGGACCCCCGAAATCCGACCGCCACCAGCATCACGATCAGGGAAAGCACAACCCCGGAAGGGATGGATTGAAATCTATTCATCATGGAATTCCTGTCAACAAGCGAAGGAGAACCCATGCCGAACACGAAGCCGGATTCTTTCACAAGAACGAAAACGTTCGAATATCAGTGCAAACCGTGCATCATCTTCTTGAGCGGGCGGGAAAGGACAAGTACGATCAACCCCACGATAATCGGCAACACCGCCAAAAAGAGGAAGAAGTCGGGCAAGCCTCCGAAAAGGGTGCCGAAATCTCCTTTTTCCACCCGGGTGGCCATGCTCGCGACCACGCCGGCCAGCAGATTCGCCAATCCCAGCATGCCGAAGTAAAGCCCCATCATTCCGGAGGTGTATCGAGCAGGCGACAATTTGGTGACCATCGACAGGCCCACCGGTGAAATACAGAGTTCGCCAAGGGTCATCATGACGTAACAGATGAGCAGCCAATGAGGCCCCGCCAATCCCTCCTTCGCTTCGACCGCGCCGAAGATCATCGCGACATATCCCAGCGACAAGAGGAGGAAACCGAGTCCGAACTTCACCGGAATCGAGGGGTGTTTTCGGCGGCGTTGGAGCCAGATCCAGAGCCAGGCGACCAGGGGCGCGAACAGGACGATCGACGCGGGATTGGCCGACTGGTACCAAGTGGCCGGAAAGATGAAGCAGTCGTCGCGCTGCTGTTGCTCATATTCATCCAATTCACCTTGCGCTTTCAAGGGCGGCAGGAAGGGAATGCTCCGATCGGTCTCTTGCTTCGCGAAAATGTTCAAGGAGGTCCCGGCCTGTTCGAAGGCGACCCAGAAGACGATCGAAAAAAAGGTGAGAATGAGCACCACGGCCATTCGCTCCCAATCGACGCGGGTGAGCGGTCGGGTCTGCTCGTACCGATCGACCTCGGCCTGCTGCAATTGGAGGGGCGTCATTTGGCTTTCCTCCTGCTTCAGGCCGGGAGGCAATCCTACTCCCTGGAGGAACTTCGGGCGTAAAATCTGGTAAGTGACGAGCCCAAAGATCATGCCGACTCCGGCGGAACCGAATCCCCAGTGCCAACCGATCTTCTCGCCGAGCGTGCCGGCGACGATGCCGCTGAGAAACGCCCCGACGTTGATGCCCATATAGAAGATGGTGAATCCCGAATCGCGTCGGGGATCGTCGGCGCTGTAGAGCTGCCCGACCATGACCGAAACGCAGGGCTTGAAAAAGCCCGTGCCGACGACGATCAAAAACAAACCGAGCATGAACGTCACAAGCTGACCGGGAGAGGTATCCAAATAGACGCCTCCCACCTCGGGGTGTCCGAAAAGTTCGGTGGCCGCGAGGCAGAAGTGCCCGACGGCGATGATCCATCCTCCGATCAACATCGACCGATTGGTTCCCAGGAATTTGTCGGCGAGCCAGCCTCCGAGAATCGGCGTCAGGTAGACCATGCAGGTATAGAAGCCGTAGAGCAAATTGGCATTCTCTTCCTCCCAGCCGAAGCCGGGATTCTCGCCCGTCGTCTTGGCGATCAAGTAGAGAACCAAGAGGGCCCGCATGCCGTAATAGCTGAAGCGCTCCCACATTTCGGTCAGAAAGAGGACCCAGAGTCCCGCCGGCTGCCCCTTGGGCTGTTTGGCGCCCGGAGGCGACTCGGGGCCCTCCCCACCGTCACCTCCCAGGGATTCCCCATACGCGCTCCATGGGTTTTCAGCCGTCTCTTCCTGATGCAGAATCTCTTCTTCTCTTTGATGTTCGTCTTTATGTTCGTCCGACACGATGGCATTGCCTCCCGGAGGTTCATCGTTTCCACGAGATAACCGTTGCGACGATCCTCCCCAGCATACCCCGAAAACGAACGGAATTCAACGAAGGTGGGCATTTCTCCATTGGGGGTTTCGGCGCAACAAAAAACCCGGCCTTGCCGCACAAGACCGGGTCGAGGGCTCGTATTCGTTTTGCTTAATCGAAATTGTATTTTTGGTTATGCCGATCGAAATCGTGATCCGTAAGCCCCACATTCAGTTTGAGGTTATTGTAAGTGTAGGTCTCGATCAACGGCGGTTTTTCTCCCGCCTTTTCCGGCCAATCGTAAGAGACATAATGGATCGGCAAATTCAGCTCATTGTCGATAAAGATCCTGGCGATATGGAATCGAAAGTTCGTCCTCGGCACCGGGTGAACCACCTCGACGCACGTGCAGATCCGGTCGTTCACTTTGGCGTTCTCGTAATAATTCACCTTGCACTCGCCGTACTGGATGTCATGCTCGCCGACCTCGATCAACTTGTCGACCAAATTGAGAATGCCGATGTCGGTGATCGGATATTTATTGCCCTTCATCGCCAAATAACCGTTCGGGTCGAGTGCCCGGGTCCCGAAGACACTCTTGAGCCCCACGCCGTGGGCGATCAGCTTGTTGTCGTTTTGCCCCTCGACGTAGAGGGCTTCCTGCCCCTGCACCTTCTCGGGTCCCAAGAAACGCAGATACACGCTGAACGGGTCATGCCGTACTTTCAGAAACATGTGCTCGACTTCCTTGACTTCCCCGTCGACACATTCCTGCTTAATGAGGATCGCCATGTAATCGGTGATGCGTTCTTCCAGCTTCCGACGTTCCGACTTGGCCCAACGTAGAACCGGGGCCAGCGGGTGCTCCGGTTGCTTCGGGGGCGGCGTGGCCTGCCGGTTCTCACGAGGGAGGTTGGCGGTGCTTGCGGGCATCTGTCGCGAGCCGTACTGCCGACCGGCCGGCGCCGGGACGTAGGGCTGCGAGCCGGCTTGGCCTTGAGAGGCACGCGGCCGACCTTGCGGGGCCGCGGCTGGTCCGGCATTCGAATCGGCCGCCCTGGCACGGCGATGCGGCGAGCGTTCCTGATCCTGGTAGGCGGTCGCGGCGGGTTGCCGGCCGTGCTGCTGTGCATATTGCGGTTGTTGCCGCGGTTGAGCGGGAGCTTGCATTTCGCGAGCACCGGACGCGGAATCTCCCACCGTAGGCGGGGGACCGGCGTGTTGGGCCATCGCCACACTTCCCCCAAATGACATGATCAAAAAAGCAATGGTTAAAAATCGCATGGGTTCCTTCGCCATCCTTTGCACAATGGAGAATAAGCTGATCCTGCTGAATGCAACCTCTTGATGCGTGATTTGCGAAAACGCGACACCGTCCTCGGGATCCGGTTCGGGGACTTGATCCCCGAAACAACGCACTATATTATGTCTATCGTTCCCGGAAGCGGAAAAATGCCGCCTTTCATCATAACCCGTTCCATTTTGAAGGGATTTCGCTTCCCGATTCCTTGGCAGAATCCCTAAAAGCGACAGGCATTTTCTGTTCTCTGGAGGTGTTTTATTTTACTCAAAATTACAAACCGATGGGAGACCATTTTGTGGACTTTTCCAAATTAGTCATCGCTACGGCCATTTCCAAGGGATTCGAGGAGAACTCCTACATCGTCCACCTCCAGGACCGTCGAGACGCATTGGTGATCGATCCGGGGCTCGATCCCGAGGAGATTCTCCGCATTCTTCAGCAGGACCGACTCGAAGTCGCCGCCATCTTGAATACCCACGGGCACGCCGACCACATCGCCGGAAACCAGGTCCTCAAAAAGCAATGGCCCGACGCTCCCATCGTCATCGGAGAAAAGGAAAAGGATAAACTCACCGATAGTACGCTCAACCTCTCGGCGGAGTTCGGTTTTCCCTTAACCAGCCCCCCGGCCGACATCCTGCAGCAAGAAGGGGATCGCCACCAAGCCGCCGGCATCGAGTGGAGCGTGCTTGAAATTCCCGGCCACAGTCCGGGCCACATCGCCTTTCACCTGGAGGACGATCAGAACCATCATATCGTGTTCGTCGGCGATATCCTCTTCTCGGGAAGCATCGGCCGAACCGATTTCCACGACGGCGATCACGGGCAATTGCTCTCCGGCATCAAAAACAAGCTCCTCTCGCTACCGGAAGAAACCGTCTTCTATCCCGGCCACGGTCCCAAGACCACCGTCGAGCGGGAGAGGCGTTACAATCCTTTCCTTCAGGATATCGCCTGAGCCGACCCTACCATCCACTATGCAGATAAGCGTTCTACAAATCTTCGCCCTCGTCGGCTCGACGGGACCGATACGCCTCCCAAATCGCCTCCAGTGCTTCGGCCGAACGTAACGAAATTTTTTGATCGACCAAGTCACTGATCATGGTCGTGCCGGGGTTGATCTCCACGGTGGCCCCACCCTGCTGGGCGATCAACTGCACGGGAAGGGCGATATACGGGAAGTTCGACGACGTGCCGATGCTCATCACCAGATCGAAACCGCGCTCAAGCTCTCGCTGGAGGGTGTCGAGCACGTCGGTCGGCAGCAGATCGCCGAAAAGAATCACCTCAGGACGTATCAACTCTCCGCAATCGGGACACTTCGGGGGGGTCGGCGACTCGTCGAGCGTTTCGAACGTGCGGCGACGCCGGCGGCAGGAGGTGCATCCGAGGTGGTGCATGTTTCCGTGGATCTCCAGCACATTCTCGGCCCCCGCCTGGGTGTGGAAACCGTCGACGTTCTGCGTGAGAATCCAGAACCGGGAAAAATGGTGTTCCATTTCCGCGAGGATTTCGTGCCCCCGGTTCGGTTTTGCCTGGGCCACCGCCCGACCGATGCGGAGCAGATGCTTCCAGGTCAACTCGGGCCGGGTGTGGAGCATCGGCGTGGAAAGGATCTCCTGAATCTCGTGGCCTTCGTCGAACGATTGCTCTTCGTACAGCCCCCCGACGCCCCAATAAGTGGGCAACCCGGAATCGGCAGAAAGCCCCGCTCCCGTGATGACCAAGAGGCTTTCCGCGCGGAGGAGGACATCGACGACCTGCTCGATGCGACGTTTCTCATTCGGCGAAAGGTTGGAATCCATCCGAGACTCCTTTGCGACGGAAATCCGAATCAGTGGGAAGAGAGGCCGTGAAGCCGAGAAACTCCGTCGAGGACCTCGTGGGAAAAATCGGGATCGATGAGCGACTTCCGCCATTCGATCCCAAGCATGACGACGTTGATCCCCGATCCGATTCCCAACAGCGCGACGCGATCGCCCGATTCGAGGAACCCGCTCTGGATGCCCAGCGACGCCGCCGTCGGCAAGGCGACCGCCCCCGTATTGCCGAGGTACTCCAGCGTCGAAAAGTTCAGGTCCAAGGGGAGCCGGAGTTGTTCGAACAGCAACTTCTGATGCGCGCGGCCGACCTGGTGGCAGAAGGTCTTGTCGATCGCATCCCGCGACCAGCCGAGTGTGTCGAGGAAATCGTCGAAGGCCACCTTCGCCGTCGCCACGCCCTGCTGCATGAGCATTTCCGAATCGGTCCACATCAGTGGATTCATCGCGTCCCCTCCGGCCCGATCGGTGTCGCTCTGGCAAAGATGACACTGCGACGTGTTCGCGCGGGTCACCCCTCCCAGCAAGCGGTTTCCGGTCCGGCTCCGATCGCGATGGGTCAGGAGGATCGCGGCACTTCCCGAACCGATCGTCAGCGAAGCGAACGCCGGCTTGACGTTCTTTCGGGTCAGCGACATCTCGGTATTCAAATGATCGATCGTCGCCTCGAGCAATCCCCGGCTGCTTTCGGTGCCGACGATGAGCCCGGCCTCGATCTGTCCCAATTCAATCTGATTGGCGACCTGAACCATGCCGGAGAGGAGGCCCAGGCAGGCGTTGGAGACATCATAAACGCTGCACTGCTCCGGGAGTCCGAGTTGTTGATGGACTTTGCATGCGGTGGCCGGCTCGAGAAAATCGCGGCAGACGGAACCGTGGATGAGGACGCCGATTTCCTCCGGCGGAAACCCGGTCACTTCGAGCAGTTTTTTCCCGGTGAGGATACTCCGATCTCCCGGGAGCACCCCGCGGGGCCAAAGTCGGCGCTGCCGGATGCCCGTCATCAGTTCCAGCCGTCCCTCCGGCAGACGCAAACGGCGGTACAGCGGCTCCAGGCGCGACTCCAACTCCTCGGAGGTCAACCTCTCCTCTGGAAGCGTACACGTGATCGCTTCCAGGCATACGTTTTCGTAGTTCATCGAGCGTTCATCCCATATTCTTCCGGAACCCTCCGACCGGGAAAGGCTCCTTCACGGTTCAGCAGCAGCGGCTCATCAGTCGATCGATCCAAGTGGGAAAGAGGCGATTAAGTAGATAGAGCATCTTGGCCTTCCGGTAGGGAACGATATGATGCTTTCGGCTTTCGACGGCCGCGACGATCTTCCCGGCGACATATTCGGCGGAAACGGGGACATGCTCCGGCCAGTTCGGCGGCGTTCGATCCTCCAACTGGCGATCGAAAAACTCGGTCGCCGTCGTGCCGGGGCTGACCAACAAAAGATCGATGCCTTCGCCGGAGAGTTCCGCCCGAAGCGACTCGCTGAACCCGGTGAGGGCGAATTTCGAAGCGGAGTAGGCCCCGCCCGAAGGCACTCCCCGCAGCCCGACGATCGAACCGATGTTGACGATCATGGGAACCTCGGGCCGATCGAGCGCCGAACGCTTCAACAGGGGCAGGGCGAGTCGCGTCAGTTCGACCGCGGAGAAGAAGTTGAGCTCCATCAAATGCCGAAACAGCGTTTCGCTGCTCTCGCGAAACAGGGCCGTCGCTCCGACGCCGGCGTTATTGACCAACAGATCGAGTCCTCCCAGTTCCGTTTCCGCAAGATGTCCGATTTCCCGCCGCACCGTCGCTTCGGTGAGATCTCCCACCACGACGATCGGCCGGCTCCCCGACTCTTCCATTTGGTCGGCCAGCGTTTCCAATTTCTCCCGCCGCCGGGCGGTCACCAGCATCCGAGTCTTCCGCCGGGCCATCTCCAGGGCAAGCGCTCGCCCGATTCCCGAGGACGCCCCCGTGATCACCACGCGTGTCCCCGGTACGATTCTCATGCGTGCAGCTCCACGATATCGCCGTCGTTGAGAATGTAGTCCCCTTTCACCACCGTCGCGTCGTGCACCTCGCTGCCCCAGACTTTGGCGAACTTCAAGTTCTCGGCGTAGTCGTTGTGCACCTGCGAGGCCAGCTCCACCAGATCGCTCCCCCGGCGGACGGTGAACGGCCGATCCATGTCCGGCTCCTTGTTGGCAGGCAGCTTGGTGTAGACGCGAACGACATCCATCGCCTTGTAGACGGCGTTGCGAAGGTCCTCCAGTGTCGAGACGTCGGTCGCCGAGACGACGAACTCCTCGAAGTCGAGAGGAAGCAGCTCGTGAAACAGCTCCAGCCGCACCTCGGCCTCGGGCAGGTCGATCTTGTTCGGGACGACGAACGTCCGCGTGAACGAGAGCCCGACGTCCTCCTCATCGAGATAAGAAGAGGTCGCCAGTCGGGTCTTCGTTTGTTGCAGGCTGTCGAGCAGTTCTTGGCAAGCCTCCACCCCCCCGTCGTCGCCCAGATCGACCATCAACAAGCCCAAATCGGCGGCGCGGATGATACTGAAGAGGATCGGATCGAGATAATCCTTGGTGATCGGAGGCGTGTCGATCAATTGCACCAGCACATCTTCCCAGGGCATCATTCCCGGCTGCGGCACCGTCGTGGTGAACGGGTAGGGGGCGACCTCCGGTTCGGCATTGGTGAAGGTCGAAAGCAACTGGCTCTTGCCGGCGTTCGGTCCGCCCAAAAGGACCACCGTTCCGGCTCCCTGGCGGGGAATGCGAAACGAACGTCCTTTCTTGCCGCCCGATTTCTTCTCCTGCTGGACGTCCTTCTTCAATTGGGAGATTTTTGACTTCAACTTCGCCTGAAGGTGATCCGTCCCTTTATGCTTCGGGATCTCCTGAAGCATGATCTGCAGCCATTTGAGTTCCTCGTCGAGCGAGCCGGCTTGGCGATACTGCTCCTGGGCTTTCAGATACTGTTGTGTCAAATTCGCAGGCATATCGGTTCGGTCGATTCCTTCGGGAAAAAAACAGGGCCGATCAAGCCTCTGCCGGACAGGCCCTCGGACCGCGAAATGAAGTATTTTCCAAGAATCACGAGGATACCATATTCCGGGAAAAACGACAAGAATCCCCGACACTTCGAGGTGGATTTCCCTCGCCTTCTGCGATGGGCGGCTTCGGCTGCAAGAGAAACAGACGTGGAGATCGAGAAGAGGAGAGCACGCTATCGCGCGAGCCGATCGGCCCGGTGCGTCAGTTCGCGAAACGAATCGATCCACCCCGGGTCGGTCCAGCCCTCGCGGAGCCGCCACGTCCAGTTGCCTTCCGCCTCGCCGGGGTAGTTCATCCGCCCGCTCTGGTCGAGACCCAAAAGGTCCTGCATCTGGAAGATCGAGAGATTCCCCTTCGACTGGAGCACCATCTGAAGCATCGCCTGATGCCCCACCGACCGGCGAAGATCTTCCCGTTCCGCTTCCGGACACTTCGAATGTGTCGGCAGGCGGGGAACTCCCTCCTCCGGCAAGTACTTCTTGAGAATCCCCAACATGTACTCGCGCGAAAAGGGAAGGGCGTCCTGATCCTGGGTCATCGTCTGATCGTACCATCCCATCAAGGTGTTCGTATCGTGGGTGCCGGAACAGACGAGCGTATTCTGGGGCCATTTTTCGGTCGGGTCGCCCTCGTGCTGGTAGTCGAAGGCGAACTGGAGCACGGAAAGTCCCGGCAAGTCGAACTGGTCGCGCAGCGCGATCACTCCCTCGCTCACATCGCCCAAATCTTCGGCGATCAGTTGCGCCCCGGGATACTGCTCGAAGACCTTCCGGAAAAAATCCTCGCCGGGCCCTTGATGCCACTCGCCTTCCAGGGGCGATTCGGCATCGGCCGGAATACTGTAGAAATTGTGAAACCCGATGAAATGGTCCAACCTCAGAGCGTCGTATCGGTGCAGCGACAGCCCGATGCGGTTCATCCACCAGTGATAGCCGTCTTCCCGATGCACCTCCCAGCGATACAAAGGAGAATCCCATCGCTGACCGTTCGGATTGAAAGCATCGCCCGGCACCCCCGCCACGCGAAGCGGGTGACCGTTTTCGTCGATTTCGAACATCTCCGGACTGGCCCAAGTCTCCACGCTCGATTGGCTCACGTAGATCGGCAGATCGCCAATCAACCCGATTCCCTGCTGCTGCGTGTATTCCCGGAGCCGGTTCCACTGGATCTCGAACACCAGTTGCAAGAAGATGTAGTAGTCGATCTCTTCTTCGAGTTCCTTCGCCACCGCGCGGAGCGCCTCGGGGTCGCGTTTGCGGATTTTCTCGTCCGGCCAGTTCATCCAATCCCGAACGCCGAACCGTTCAAGCAGCGCGCAGAACATGCCGTGCGGCTCCACCCACCAGGCATTCCCCTCCATGAACTTTTCATACTGGTCGCGATAGGGCTCGCCTTTTCGATCCCGATATCGAGCGAACGCTTTTTTCCAGCGGGGGGATCGATACTCCCGGGCCGAGTTGAAATCGGTCTTCTCCGGATTCCCGTTTCCCCGCTCGGTCAGATCGGACCGATCGAGCAGACCGTCTTCGACCAGCTGCTCCAGGCAGAGGTAGAGCGGTTCCCCGGCGAACGATGAAAAACTGGCGTACGGGGAGAAGAAGTAGTCGATCGGGTTCACCGGAAGCGTCTGCCACCACCGCTGTCCGCTTTGCACCAACAGGTCGACGAACGCTCGTGACCCCCGGCCAAGGTCGCCACAGTAGGGAGCACCGGGGAGCGAGGAGATATGCAGCAAAACGCCGCTGGATCGTTCGTGTAGATTCATGGAGAACTCCTCGCGAAGGGGTTCGGTTCGCGAAAACAGGTCATCCCAAAAGGGCAGGGCAGTGGGGGAGGGGAACAATGGGGTTTTCGTTACTATAGCTTACGATCGAAAACCGAAAAGGCTATTTCTCGCGAACCTCCTTGAAATATTGAATCAAGCCGTTGGTGGAGCTGTCGTGCGTGTCGACCGGGGCATCACCTTCAAGCTCGGGCAAGACTTTCTGGGCCAGTTGTTTGCCCAGTTCCACGCCCATCTGGTCGAACGAATTGATGTTCCAGAGAATTCCCTGGGTGAAAATCTTATGCTCGTACAGGGCAATCAATCTCCCCAACATGCGGGGCGTGAGTTTTTCGAAGAAGAGCGAATTGGTGGGGCGATTCCCCTCGAAGACCTTCGACGGGGCCAGTCGCTCCACTTCGGACGGGGGAAGCCCCTTGGCCGCCAGCTCCTCTTTCGCCTCCTCGAGCGTCTTTCCCTTCATGAGCGCCTCGGTCTGGGCGAGGAAATTCGAGATGAGTTTCGGATGATGATCGCCAAGGGGGTTTTGCGAGAGCACCGGGGCGAGAAAATCGCAGGGGATGAGCTTCGTCCCCTGGTGGATCAGTTGATAGAAGGCGTGCTGGCCGTTGGTGCCGGGTTCTCCCCAGATGATCGGCCCGGTCGAATAGTCGACCCGTCGGTTCTCCCGATCGACGCTCTTGCCGTTGCTCTCCATATCGCCCTGCTGGAAATAGGCGGCGAAGCGGTGCAGGTACTGATCGTAAGGCAAAATGGCGTGCGACTGGGCATCGAAGAAGTTGTTGTACCAGAGCCCCAAGAGCCCCATCAATACGGGAATATTCTTATCGAACGGCGTCGTGCGGAAATGTTCGTCGAGCTCGTGAGCTCCTTCCAGCAGTTCCTCGAAGTTCTCGAAGCCGATCGCCAGGACGATCGATAAACCGATCGCCGACCAGAGCGAATAGCGTCCGCCGACCCAATCCCAGAACTCGAACATATTTTCCGGATCGATGCCGAAATCGCGGACGCCGGAATCGTTCGTCGAAAGTGCGACGAAATGCTTCGCCACGGCGGAGGGATCGTTCGCCTTTTCCAGAAACCAGCTCTTGGCCGAACGGGCATTGGTCATCGTCTCGAGCGTGGTGAAGGTCTTCGAAGCGATGATGAACAGCGTGGTCTCGGGATCCACTTTTTTCAAGGTTTCGACCAAGTGGGTGCCGTCGATATTCGAGACGAAGTGCACGGCCGGGCCATCCTGGTACGGCGTGAGGGCCTCGGTCACCATGAAAGGTCCCAGATCGGACCCGCCGATGCCGATATTCACCACGTCGGTGATCGCTTTGCCGGAGTAACCTTTCCAATCGCCTCCGCGCACGCGAGCCGCGAACTGCTTCATCTTCTCAAGCACGCGACGGACTTCCGGCATGACGTCTTCGCCGTCGACCTCGATGGGTCGATTCGACCGATTCCGAAGCGCCACATGCAACACGGCCCGCTGCTCGGTGAGATTGATCTTCTCGCCGGCAAACATCGCCTCGATCGCCTCCCCGAGCTTGCGCTCCTCGGCCAGTCGCACCAACCGTTCGATCGTCTCTTCGGTGATGCGATTTTTCGAATAATCGAAAAGCAGCTCGTTCCACCGGAAGGAGAATCGGTCAAAACGCCGCGGATCTTCGGCGAAGAGATCGCGCAGGTGCATTGGATGCATCTTCTCGGCATGTTCCTTCAGGGCCTTCCACGAGGCCGACTCGGTCACCACGGACATGGCATGGACTCCCATCATCATCGATTTGAATGTTATTCATGTTCGCATCAATCGTGGCCCCTCGGTTCATGCAGCGACGCCCGTAGGGCCGGGCTGTCGCTGTTCGTCCGGGGTTCACCATATAGGCGCTATCTATGCGACGCTCAATAAGTGTTCTCGCGCGCAGAGTGTTCTCGCGCGCAGGATGGGAAGCGCTTACACCATTCGCGAGGTCGATTCGAGCATTTCGCAAATGGTGCTGAAAAGAGCGTCCGGCTCGACCATCCGTCCGGGACCCGTTTGCCCGCAACTGAGGTGCCCCTCCGCCGGCCCGAGCAGGGTGACGCCGTCGTTGCGGAGCCGGTCGGCGTTCCGTCGCACCGCCGGATGACGCCACATGACGGTGTTCATCGCGGGCGCCACCAGAACCGGCCCGTTGAAGGAGAGGTACGTCGTGCAGAGCAGATCATCGGCAATGCCGTGCGCCGCCTTGGCCAGGAAGTTCGCCGTCGCCGGGGCAATACAGAACAGGGAAGCCTCCCGAGCCAATTCGATATGGGGATGCGAGATCGAGGCATCGAACATTTCGACGCGCACCGGACGACCGCTGAGGGCCTCGAACGTCTTCGGGCCGACCAGTTCGGTGGCGCTGCGGGTCATGATGACCGAAACGCCCGCCCCCCACTGCGTGAGTCGGCTGACCAGGGTCGCGGTTTTGAACGCCGCGATGCCGCCGGTCACTCCGATGAGTACTTCCGGCCGTTTCATGTCAGGTTCGGGTCGAAAAGATCGTCGATCGCCCCGGCGTCCGATCCTTCGACATTCTGGGCACGCACGTTGCCTTCCATGTCGAGATAGATCTTGTCCTCGAGAATCTCCTGGATGACGATCTGCATCTTGTCTTTTTTGTCGGTATTGACGAACGACCGGGCCCCTTTGTTCAGGTAGACCAGTCGCTTCTGGATGAGGGAGGACAACTTGAAACGTCCGCCCACCTTCTCGATCAGGGCTTCATCTTTGAGTTCTTCGAGCATGGTATCGTTCTCCTCTGGGGGTTCCCGTCGCCGGTGCGGCCGGCCGCGGGAAATGATCACGCCTTGGCATTGTTCTTCAATATCTCGCAGATTTCGCGAACCGCCTTGTCCAAATCGTCGTTGACCACGTGGTAGCGGTAAAAATCGGACTTTTCGATCTCCTCTTTCGCCTGGTTCAGACGCTGTCGGAGCGTCTCTTCCGATTCGGTGCCCCGCCCCCGAAGCCTCTCCTGGAGCACTTCGAGATTCTTCGGGAGGACGAAGATGGTGATCGCCCGTGGATAGACCTTCAAGACCTCCCGGGCTCCTTTCAGGTCGATCTCCAACACGACCCAACGACCGGCCTCGATACTTCGGCAAACCGGCGCGGCGAGCGTGCCGTACCACTGTCCCTTGCCGAACACTTTGAAGCTTTCGAGAAAGGCGCCGTCTCGTCGTCGTTGTTCGAACTCCTTCTCGGAGAGGAAATGGTAATCCTCTCCGCCTTTTTCTCCGGCTCGCGGCGGACGCGTGGTCGCCGAAACACTCACCTCCAGCGGCAAGGGGCAATCCTCCAGCACCCGCTTCAGGAGCGTCCCTTTGCCGACCCCCGAAGGACCTGAAAAAATGACCACTTTCCCCTTTTTCATCGCCTGGGGTCTCCGCGCTCCGATTTCGCTGTCTCGGAAATCACTCGATGTTCTGCACCATTTCCCGCATACGTTCAATGGCACCTTTCATGTCGACCACCACCCTGGCGATCGCCGCATCGCTCGACTTCGAGCCGATGGTGTTGACTTCCCGAAACATTTCCTGGGTCAGGAAATCGAGCTTGCGCCCGCATGCTCCCCCTTCCTCGAGGATCGTCTCGAACTGGTCCAGATGGCTCCGGAATCGCACCAGTTCCTCCGCAACGTCGCTTTTATCGGCGAAGACGGCGATCTCCCGAATCAAATCGCTGGGCTCGAAGGTCAACTGCTTCTCTTCGAGCACCTTGCCGATGCGTTCCTCGAGTCGCTGTCGGTAACTCTCGGTCACCTTCGGGGCGTCCACGGCCAGCCGATCGATCTCGCCGGCCAAGAAGCGGCAATCCTCTTTCAGGGATCCCGTCATGTTCCGACCTTCTTCGGCCCGCATACGGTCGAGGCGATCGAGCGCTTCCTCGAGCACCTTCATGACGAGCTTCTCGAACTCCGCGGTCACGCAGCTCTTTTCGCTCGGTTGGGGTTCCTCGACCACCCCGGGCAGGAGCAGAAGCGACTCGACCACGGAAGGAAAAGAGAGAGGCGTTCCCCCGAAGTTCATCTGCTTGAGCTGATCGAAATATTTCCGGAGGACTTCCTCGTTCAGTTGGTAATCGGCCGACGTCGTCTCGCGGATGATTTTTAGAAACACCGAAACGGTGCCCCGCTGGATCCTCCGGCGGACCATCGACTCGACGGGAGATTCGAGGGAAGTGCAACCTTCCGGCGTTCTGACGGAGATCTTCAAATATCGATTGTTGACTGTTTTGATTTCAACGGAGAGGTCGAGCTTTTCCTCATGAACTCCGGCTTCTCCATAACCCGTCATGCTGTTGATCAAGTCGACATCTCCCTTGTCAAGAAAAGCCCATCGTTCCCTGGATCGATGCGAAGGATTTCATTTTTCGCCTCTTTTACACGACTTCGAGAAAGGGGGGCGTGCTAACAAAAAAAGGCGGCCCGACTTGTCGGAGGAACAGGATCCTCGCCTATGAGGGGCGGGCTATGTTCCGGGATCTTCCGTGCCCGAAGCAGGATTCGTGTCGCCGGCTTCTTCGCCGCCCCCGGTCGTTTCAGGAGTCGGAGAGCCGGTTTCTTCCCCAACGGATTCTCCGGGAAGCGATAAGCCGGTCTCCCCTTCTTCGCCTTGCCCCCCCTCTTCAGCATGAGCATCTTCAGTAGGAACTTCGCCCCCCCCAAGCCCTTCGAGTCGGCTTCCACCGGGCCCCACGGCATTGAAATAGAGCAGGGCGACGATGCAGAGAAGGATCCAAATGAGCGAGACCACCACCGTGATCCGCATGAAGGTATCCCCGGCCTTCGCGCCGAACGCACTCTGACCTCCCATTCCGCCGAAGGCGCCGGCGAGTCCACCCCCTTTGCCTCGCTGAATCAATATCAACAAGATCAAAAAAACGGAGACCAAAAGCAGAACTAACATGATCAGATATTGCATGGGATCGGCTACTACCCTTTCCGCTGAAAAAAATCAGGATCGCGGGGGAGCGGCCGTCCACCAGGAGGGAAACCGGCCGCGTCCGGGGGAAACAGGAGTCACGGGCTTCACTCGCCGGACATCGATCACTTCGCGTTCTCGATGATGCCGAGGAAGGAATCGACCTTCAGCGAGGCGCCGCCTACCAGGGCCCCGTCGATGTTCGGTTGGGAAAGCAACTCCTTGGCGTTGTCGGGCTTGACGCTTCCGCCGTACTGGATGCGGACCGCCTCGGCGACGTCTTTATTGTAACGTTCTTCCAAAATTTTGCGAAGGGCAAGATGCACCTCTTCGGCCTGATCGGGGGTGGCCACCTTGCCGGTTCCGATCGCCCAGACCGGTTCGTAGGCGATCACGCACTCTTTCATCTGCTCACTCGAAACGCCGGAGAAGGAGCCTTCGAACTGACGCCGGACGACCAAGTCGGTCACCTCCGCTTCCCGCTCGCTGAGCAGTTCTCCCACGCAAACGATGGGCGTCAATCCGGCTTCGAGTGCGGCGAGAACCTTTACGTTGACATCCTCGCTCGACTCCCCGAGCACATGACGGCGTTCGCTATGGCCGAGAATGACATATCGGCAACCGACGTCCTTGATCATCGCCATGCTGATTTCGCCGGTGAATGCGCCCTTCGGCTCGTGGTAGGCGTTCTGGGCTCCCAGTCCCACATTGGAGTCGGCAACCACTTCCGCAACGGGCTGCAAATACACGCTCGGCGGACAGACGGCGATGTCGATGTCGGAAATTCCCTTCGACTTCTCGGCGAGGCCCTGGGCCAATTCCACCGAAGAGGTGAGATCCATGTTCATTTTCCAGTTGCCCGCTACAAACATTCGCCGCATGGTTGATGCTCCTGACTGATGTGAATTCTCGTGGAAAAGAGGCTCCTACGCCTTGGCGGCGAGGAACGAGAGGAAAGGCTGAACCCTCTGTCAATATGAAACTTACATCATTCAGGAAAAAGGACGTATTGGCAAGGGGACCCCTTGCGTTTTTCCCGAGGATTTTTCACGATTTTTCCCGAAACCGGGCACCGAAGAATCGTTGATTCGTCGCGTTTGCCCCAACCCCCTCTTCCGAAGGGCGGGCCGGATCGCTACTCTTGCATGGTCGCCTTCTTTTCGAGCCCTTGGCGAATGTGTTCGGCGACCGCTTCCGCCAAGACCCGACTGCCCTCCGGCGTGAAATGCACGTTGGCCGGCAATTGGATGTC
This sequence comes from uncultured Planctomycetaceae bacterium, assembly GCA_964632505.1. Lineage (GTDB taxonomy): Bacteria > Planctomycetota > Planctomycetia > Pirellulales > Thermoguttaceae > CAZWCE01. The sequence continues at coordinate 46,941 of CAZWCE010000003.1, forward strand.
GTGAAGCTTCGGTTCGGCAAAGGTGTAGAGATCGTTGACCAGAATCCCTTCTTCCTGCATGATCTCCTTGGCGATGCGGTTGTAACGAACCTCATCGCCCGGAATACGTCCCTTGGCTCCTTCAGGAACCGGGGTCGTGGTCGCGAAAATCAGCACGGCATCGGTCTGCTTCAGGCGTTCGACCAGCTTCCGGAGATTCTCGGCGTACAGCTCGGGGGGAATCTGCTGCGCTCCCTGTTCGACATCGACCAACTGGCCTTTCCGGTTCATGTACTTCAAATCGTGGAGACCGAAATTGAAATGGATGACATCCCAGGGCTTTTCTCCCAACCAAGCTTCGAGTTGTTCCAATCCACGAGAAGTCGGACCGCAGTTCGTCGGCGCGCGTTGCACGTTCGCCTCCTTCTCAAGCAACTCGCGGACGGCAAAGGTATAGCCGATCGAAATGGAGTCGCCCAGAAGCAACACCCGGGGAAGCTCGGAGTTCTCCGGGACTCTCTGAAAGACCTTGCGCTTCGGAGGAGGCGACTTTTTCGCCTTGGGAGCCTTTCGCTCTTCCGCCATCGCAAAAAATCCACTGAGAACAAACACCAAGCACCACGCCACGACCGTTCCTCTTCTCGACATGCTTATGTCCTTTCTCTGTGATTTCAACCAATGAATGGGGGCATACAATGGGAGAGAGCCAACCATTCCATTCGCCTTGGAAAGAACGGCGGACAGGCGAAGCAACAGGTTTCAAAAAAACAAGCGATGGTTGGCACCGCTGGAAAACCGGATACCAGTCTACCTGATCCGAGCGATCGAGACAATCGTCTCGATTCGACTTTCCCATTACATTCCAGCAGTGCAGGCCGGCAACGGCAGCCATTCTCAGAGAAATACTCCCCCAGCGTTTTTATTCATGTTCGCATCAATCGTGGCCCCTCGGTTCATGCAGTGACGCCCGTGAGGCCGGACTCTCGCTGTTCGCCCTGTGTTTACGATAGATGCGACGCTCAATAAGATTTGCAAGTGGGAATGAACCCATCCTTACAAACTCTGAAAACGCAACGGGGACCGTATTCGCCACATTCGCGGAATGAGAGAAGCCCTTCGAAAAAAACAAGGTCGATCGAAAACCTTTTTTCGCTACAACCCGGTTGATCCTCAAGTGAAAAAAGGTTCCCCTCCGGAAAATCCCGTTCCCCATCGCGCTTGCCGATGGGAGGTTCTATTATTATGGAGACCGCAATGGTCGAATGCCTCAAGGTCCGTTCTCCATCGGCTTCATCGATGGTTTTCTTCACTCCGCATTGCAGCACCATTCATCCCTTTCCGGCTCCATGAATCACCATCTCACTCCCGAAAATGATCCGCTCGATCTCGAGGAGTCTCCGGACGCGGAAGTTTTCCCAAAACCTTCGCCGGAAGCCCGCGTTTTCCCTCCACCGGAAAAAGGGCTGGAAGCGGAAATGCTCCGCCAATTGAATACCCTCGACGCACAAACCAACCGTGTGTTCGAAGCTCCTTCCGTCGATCGGCGACGTGAAACGGAAACGGAAAGGCCGCCCACGCTCGCGGAGATGCAACTCGGCCAGAGCAAACTCCCGGAGCGGCAGTGGGGACGTCAGGCGGCCATGCTCCTGGCATGCTTCATGATGGCATTCTACCTGAGTTATCGGCTCTGGTTCACGCTGAATCTGACGAGCATGTACGCCTCGATCATCTCGGTGACCCTCTACATCGCCGAGTTCTACGGGGCAATGCTTCTGGCGGTCTTTTTCTTCCAGATTTGGAAATTGATCGAACCGCCGGTCAAAAAACCGCTTCAGGGAAAAACGATCGACGTCTTCGTCCCCACCTACAACGAAGACATCCAGCTTTTGCAAGGCACCCTCCGCGCCTGCCGGCAGCTCGATTATCCGCACAGGACCTATGTCCTCGACGACGGCAATCGACCCGAAGTCCGGCAACTGGCCGACCGACTCGGCATCGAGTACATCAATCGGGCGGACAACCAACACGCCAAGGCGGGCAACATCAACAACGGTCTGGCGCAGACGGGGGGCGAATTCGTCGTCATTCTCGACGCCGATCATGTCCCGGTGCGTCACATGCTCCACCGACTGATCGGGTATTTCGAGGACCCCGAACTCGCCTTCGTCCAAGCCCCTCACACGACGTACAATCTCGACAACTTCCTGGGACGTTGGAATGCCGACAGTCGACTCTACTGGGAAGATGTCCGGCTGTTTTTCGATGTCGTCCAACTCGGCAAGAACCACTGGAACTCGAGCAATTTTTGCGGCAGCGCGGCGATGTTCCGCCGGGAGGCGCTCGAAGAGGTCGGAGGATTCGCGACCGAAACCATCACCGAAGACCTGCACACCGGGATGCGCCTTCACAGCAAGGGATGGAAATCGCTCGCGGTCGGCGAACAGCTCGTCGCCGGATTATCGCCGGAAGACATCGCCACATTCAACACCCAGCGACTACGTTGGGGGGAAGGGAACCTCAGTGTCGCGGCGTTCGACAACCCGCTCACCATGCGAGGGCTCACCTTTCCTCAGAGGATCTGCTACCTCGGTTCACTCTTGAACTGGACCTACGGCCCCGCGCGGCTGGCGATGTATTTGACGCCTATCCTCATGCTCATCACCGATATCGCGCCGGTGCGGGGAACGGCCACGTTCTATTTCGTGCTCCTGGCGGTTTATCTCCTCTCGGTCTGGTCGGCGGTCAAGATCGCCTCACGCGGTTGCGGTCAGATCTTCGCGATCGAAATCTCGATGATGTCAGGTTTCTTCGTACAATTGCGATCCTGCTACCGCGCCCTGTTCCGTCGTCGACATCAGAAGTTCGTCGTCACCGATAAAAAGAAAAAGAAAACGAAAAAAACACGATTCACCCGGCATATTCTCCCCCAAGCGATCATCGGTTCCTTGAGCCTCGCCGCAGTCACTTGGGCCTGCGTGAAACTCATTCTCGGACTCTCCCACGATTTTCTCGGCATCGCCATCGGGACACCGCTTTGTCTTTATCACGCCTATCTGGCCTACATCGTTGTCAGACGAAGCAAGCCGAACACGAACCGTCGCCAGCAATGGCGTCATCCGGCGAATCTCTACGTCGAAGCGGCAATCCGAAAATGTCCCCAACCGCCGGCCGGGGGCCCATTGCCGTCGACCATTCGCGGCGTCACGCTCGACTTTCACGAGGGCGGGCTGTCGATGCTCGCTTCCCGAGAGCTCCCTGAAGGAACAGTCATCGACATCGAGCTGGTCTCGCCGATCAAGTCGGTCCAATGCCGGGGGAAAGTGCGCGGCGTCCGCGCGGCCCGAGAAAAGGGACGCCGACAAGGTGTCGGATACTTACACCACATCCAGCTTTTCGATGTCACCGACGCCGAGGTCGACGGTTTCGCCACGATCGCGATGCAATATGTGGTTCCCGGCATGGTCGATCAATACCGGGTGAAAAGAAAATATCGGCATCAGCTCAAACGCTGGTGGTTCGAACGTTCCGTGATGAAGCGCATCCGTAGGTTGGACCTCCCTCTGGCGGCCCGCTTCTTCTCGAACGAGACCCCGGAAAGGGAGCAGAAAACGGTGCTCCAGCGGGTCGGAAAATACGGCATGCAGGCGGTGCTGACACACCCGATCCCGAAAGGATCCGAAGTCGATGTTCTCCTGGAAACCTTCGAGGGAGAGTTTTCAGGGACCTACCAGGTGGCCGATGTCGAAGCCGTCCGAGTCGGTCCGAGGGTCGTCCATCAACACCGCTTCAACGGGAAGCCGCTGGGGGCTTCGAAGCAAAAAGAACTGGAACGCTTCCTCAAAATGGCCCAGCGGAATCAGTGGAGTCGAGTCTTCCGGTACATCAATCATCAGCGATTCTTCTTCAACGACCGCGCGATCCGAAATCAATTGAGTTTCTGCTGTCTGGGGGTCATATTTTTCACGGCCACGCTGTTCGTCTACCTTCACCGCAGCGACTTGTTGATGCTCTCGATCCTCCGCGGCCGAGACGTCACGCCGGTGGTCGAAAGAAAATTCGAAAACATCGGCGAAAGCGCCGTTGCCTCGCCCGTGGTGACCACCGCCCACCTGTTGCGAGTGCATGATACCGCCTACCGACTGAAAAAATACGAACTCGCCGCTATGGCTGCTTTGCGTCTCGCCGACCGCATCCCCGAAGAACGCCGCGAATGGTTGATCAACGCCGCACGCGATTTCTACAGAGTCGGCGATTACCATGCCGCCGACAAGTGGTTCCGGGAAATCCGCGCCATGCAATCCACCGAAGAACTTCCCCCCGAGAAACAGGCCGATTTATTGGTCGACGCGGGCAGGGCGGCAAACTCGGTGTCCGATCCCGCCCGGGCGATCGCCCTGTTCCGAAAGGCGGCCGAAGTGAATCCTTCCGACACCGCTCTCATCCAGGAGCTGTTCGGCCTGTTGGTCAAGATGCGTAGAATTGAAGAAGCCCTCGCTTTGCTGGACCGCATCTACCTGGAAGAGGAGGAATCCCCGGAAGGACGGCTCCGCATGCAGGCCAACCTTCACGATATCGGAGACAATCTCGAACAGGCATCTATTCTGTACAGAAAACTTCTTGACAACCATCCCGACGACCGGAAGATTCTCAAGCGGCTCGGCGATATCGCCGCGCGGCAAGAAGATTTCATCGCCGCGCTTCCCTATTACCGGCATCTGTCCGAGCTTTCGCCGGAAAACGAAACCTGGCGAAATCGGCTCCGCGAAGTGCTCGTTCTCGCGGCGCGACAGCACCGGGAAAAACATGAATACGACCGAGCGAAGAAACAGTTCGCCGAAGCACTGGAGATGGAGAAGAAACCCGATGAAGCGATCCATCTCGAATTCGCCCAATTGCTGGTGCAAATGGGAGAACTCCAAGAGGCGAAAGAGCAATTGCAGTATTTGGAGAATTTCGAATCGCTCGATCTACTCGCCAGCGTCCTCGAAATGCAGCAAGATTTCCAAGCGGCCGCCAAGGTCTACGATCAAATGCTGGAACTTCGTCCGCCAACGCCGGAACTGCTTCGACGGGCCGCGCTGGCCGAACGCATGGTCGGGCGATTCTCCAAAGCAATCGAGCTTCTCCGACGTCTCGAAACGCAAAACGAGGCGACCTTCGAGGATCAACAAACGCTCATCGATATGCTGCTGGCCGAAAAAGAATACCGCCAGGCGATTCCCAGAATCGAGCGATTGCGACAAATCCTCCCGAACTCTCCTCGTCTTCGAAGCAATTTCCTGGCGGCCGTCGCGGCGCTGACAAAACCGGCGAATGCGCTGGTCCAAAAGGTCCTCAAGGACTACCAAGCCGGCAAGGAATTCCAATTCTCCAATTTCTCCGAAGACGATTTGAAACGCCTGGGCGACATCCTCCAAAAGGCCGGAAAACTTTCTGAAGCGCAGTTCGTCTTCCAACAAGGAGTGGAACGTTTTCCAGAATCCCGATACCTCCGATTGCATCTGGCCGAGATTCTTTCTCAGCAGGGGCATCCTGGAAAAGCAGAAGAGCATTTTGAGCAACTCCTTCAAAATCTATCCCTGTCCCAAAACGCCGGCGAAGACGAAAACTGAGCTTCTTCAAATCTCTTTCCCGATCGGCGCGGGATCCTCCGTTCCTGAATATCGATTGCAATGAAAACATCGAAAATAAGGGTTAGGATAAATGTTCCGAAAATAGGGTTCATCTCTTCACTATTCGATATTCTCGACGTCATTTCCCCAGACCGGCGGATCTACAAACACGCTATGACTGTTTGAACACGCCCCTTACCTGGGGATCTGTCCGGCGATCTCCCAAACCCCGGATGAAACATTCCCGAGAATCGGACGACCTTCCGATAGACACCAATACCTCCACCAATGGATTTCCCTCCGGGGCAACATAGAAGGTCTCATTTTTCCGATCGCGGTGGATCTTTCGATGAAACGCATTATTCCGCTCCCGAAAGATGGAGGTTCTTCCGGAAAACAGGCCCACCTTTTTGCACGACATCCAGTTTCGACCGCAAACGGGATCCCGGACAAGCCTTGACTCAACGACAAAGTCCATGGAAGCAACTTCCTCATTCATAGATGCAGCGATCATTCGCCCTTTGAAGGTTCCCGCGACGGTCCGCCTCTTCCTCGTGGGCGGTCTTCTCATGTGCGCGTTCGGTCCGATCGAACGAGTCGATGCCTCGGATCCCCCTCGACTAAACTTTGGTACGAAGCCTTCGACCGTCGAAATCGCGATTTCGGAAAACGCCGTTCTCCCCAACGACGACGAAGAAGTGTCGCCCGGAGAGATTCTGCTCCATGCGGCGCGAAACGCCATGGCAGCGGAAGAATACGGCAAAGCGATCGAGCGCTATCTGAAGTTGCTCGAGCTGCATCCCGACGATAGTGAAGCCCGGCAGGAACTGGCAGGCTGTCTTTTCCATCTAGGGAAAGTGGAGGAGGCCGTCGCCCAGTATCGCAAACTCGTAGAGATCGCTCCCGAGGATGCCGACACGCTCTGCCACCTGATCGACGGCTTGCTGAATCTCGGCGATCATCCCCAAGCGAAGCGGTTCCTCGAAAAGGGGCTCCGGAAATGGCCCGGTCGGGCCGATTTCGCCCTGAAATTGGGTCAGCTCTATGCTCTGGAGAACCACCATCGCCGGGCGAACCAGATCGCGATGCAATACCTCGACGGCACCCCCTTCGAAAAGGAATCGCAACAGCTCGATGCGGCGAATCTCTTGCTCCTGCTGAAACATCCCCGACGGGCTTGGATCTACCTGGAGCCCCTGTTGCAATCGGATCCCCGCCGGCCGGAAATTCTCTCCGCGGCGATTCAGTATTACACACTCAGCGGGGATTTTTCGAAATCCAGGAAAACGCTGGAACAATTCGATCAGTGGTTTCCCCGTGAAATCGACCGCCGCATGTATCTTGCCGAAATGCTCTATTCCATGGGGTACTACACGCTTTCCCGGCGGTGTTTTCAACGCATTCTCGAAATCCAGCCACGGAATGTCACGGCACTGATCGGCGCGGCCCGCATTGCGCTGCGGGACGATCGCAACGAAGAAGCTCAGAAATACTTGTCGGAAGTCCCTCCGGAAGCGAGGCAAAGGACCTGGGCCTTGACTCTGGCGGAGAAACGAATTCTCTCCGGCCAGTACGGCTCGGCATCTCGATTGCTTCATCAATTGCTGCATTTCAATCCAAACGACACGAAAGCCCGATGCACGCTGGGCAATCTCTACCGGGCCCAGCAGGAATTCGTCAAGGCTGATCATCAGTATCGCACGGTCCTCACGGAAGATCCCACCCATCGCCAGGCGAAATTAGAATGGGCCATTTCCCTCTATCTGCAGCGGCGCATCGAGGAATCGTTGTTCCAGTGCCGGAAGTTGCTGGAGCAGAACCGCTCCGATGTCGAGGCCCTTCGATGGTTGACAAAATGTCACATTTTCCGGGGAACTCCGGAGAAGGCGCTCCAGGCGATCCAGAACGCAGAACAGCGTGACGATCTCGATCAAAACGCCGGGATGCTGTTGTGCTCGCTCGAAGGAGAAGTGCATCTTGCTTTGCACCAGTATTCGTTGGCCGAGATCAAGTTCCGCGAAGCGATCGAAAAGAATCCCCGCCATTCGGCGGAAGCCTGGTACGGCCGGTATCGCGCCGCATGCGCAAAAGGAGAAGCGAATCGAGAATGGTTGCTCGACGGGATGAAGAACCAGGATTTTCCCTTGCATTACGCGTTGGCGATCAGCGATCGGGCGATCGAGGACGGGGATCTTTCTCTAGCGGGCCGGATGCTCCGGGAGGCCGAGAGACTTGCACCCGATCGAATAAATGTGATGGCGAAAAGAGGGATTTGGAAGTCGATTCAAGGCACCGAGACATCGGCAAGAGAAGCGATCGACCTGCTCCGAAAAGTGCTCACTCGGCAAGAGGACAACGACCTGGCCCGACTCGCGCTGGCACGATCCCAGGTCACCGCGCAGTGCCGAGAGGCAGCGCTCAGAACTTATCGAGACCTGGGTCATCGCCGGCCGTGGAATCTCGTCATCGCCCGGGAAGAAGCCCGATTGCGATGGTACGCCGAATCGCCGAAAGCGGGTAAGCGGAGTTATCGGGGAGCCATCCTCTTCCGAAGCGGCGCTTACTCCGAGGATGCCGAGGAGTTGGAATCGCCGACGACTCCAGAGAGAGCACCTGTCGAAAAGCCGACACCTCCGCCCTTGGTTTCGAGGGAAGGTTCTCCAACGGGAGAGGAAAAACAGAGTGCCCCCGCTTCGGAAAACGATCCGCTGAAATTTCGGCAGTGGAGCTACATGGCCGCACTCAAGCAGCCGGGTCCGAGCGCGGCGGTTCCGAACGAGGAAGTGCTGGAAAAGGAAATCTATCTTTTGAAACTGGAATGCGCAGCACAAGCGCAGAAGGTGCCGCATCCGATTCGGGCGACGGATAATTACAGTCGATTGCTCTGGGAGGAACCTTATCAGCAGAACCTGCGTTTTGAACTGGGACAGACCTACGGAGTTCTCGACGAAACCCAAATGGCGATTTCCAGCTATTGTTCCCTACTGGCGAACGACCCCAATCACCGAGACGCCCGCATCGCCCTTTCCGGAAAGCGATGGCAACTCCATCCCTATCTCGACACCGAATTCCGCTTTCAGCGGGAGCGAGGGCGAAACGGTCTGACGAGCATCGACCGACTCCGTGTTCCAACGCTCGGCTTCTGGATGCCCGGGGAAAACGAGGACGAGCTGATCGGCTTCCAGTACTCCCTTTTGAACCTGTCGACGACCGACGACCTGACCATCGGCGGCAGTGGGTTGCGGGGCCGTTACCGGCATCGTCTCCCGAAAGACTGGGGCGACCGGCTCGGGGCCTTTGAAACCCCGCAGTTCTTCGCCGATGTCGAGGTTCAAATCTACGATCACGTGGTCCGGACCCGACCCGTCTTACAAAGCGGGCTGAAATGGCGGACCAGGGGCGACACTCTCTGGACCATCGCGGGCACCATGGACAACGTGCTGGAGAATTCCGAATCGCTCCGCCAGGATCTTCACCGTTACGGACTGTTCGCCTCGATGACGAAACAGTGGACTCAGCGGTGGAGAAATGAATTTATGTACACATCGCGGTGGTATTCCGACAACAACTGGGAGAACATCGTCGATTTTCGCAATCGCTATGAACTGAACCAACCGCCGAACCAGTGGTTTCTCCTGGGCGATTACCGGTTCTGGAATTTCGACAGCCAATCGGTCTTCCAACCCGCCCCCGATACGCTGATCGGCATGCGTCATCCCTATTTTACCCCGGATCGTTTTTCGCAATTCGATCTGGGACTCGAGTACCGGCGTTGGCTGAGCCGAAAGCGTTACGACGGGGCTCCTACTTGCTGGCTCTCTTTCGCCTATCGGCACCGGTGGGATTCGAACGCGCAGGACTACAATCTCTATCGGGGGAGTCTCCACTGGGACATCACGCGCAGATGGGGCGGCAATGCTTTGGTCGAATACACCGATTCGCCCGTCTACCACAGCACCGCCGCCTGGGGACAACTCCGACGGCGATGGTAACCGACGCTCACCAGTTCATCTCGGTCGCCTCTTCCCAATGCTCGTAGAGAAGGCCCAGGGCGTCTTCCAACTCGTCGATTTCCTCCTGGACCTGACGGATCTGCTCGCCGTCGCGCTGAGTCTCCGGTTGGATCAACAGGTCCTGAAGTTCTTCCAACCGCGTTTCTTTCTCGAAGATCTCCGACTCGAGTGAATCGACCTTCCGGTAAGGAAACTTTCGCTTCTTCTGGGGACGATCCTGCTTCTTCTCCTGTTTTTTTTGTTCGACCTTCAACTTTTTCTGCACTTTCGCTTCGGCCACTTCTTCCGCTGGAGCCGCGGCGAACGGATCGGCGAACGCCCCTTTTCTCACCATATGCTGGAAAAGAGTATAGTTTCCCTCGAGGACCCGAAATCGGGCATCGGGTTGCATGATTAAGAGGTGATCGGCGAGTTGATTCACGAAGAAACGGTCGTGGCTGATGAAGAACACCGTGCCGGGAAATTGCCGGAGAGCCCTTTCGAGCCCTCGCCGCGCCCAGAGGTCGAGGTGATTCGTCGGCTCGTCGAGCACCAATACATTGGCCGTTTCGGCAGCCAGGCAAGCCAGGGCCACGCGGCATCGCTCGCCGCCACTGAGAAAACCGATCTCCTTGAAGACCATGTCGCCGGTGATGCCGAATCGCGCCAGGAGTCCTCGACGCTGCTCCTCCGGCATCAACTGACCCTGCGGCCGAACCGCCTCGAGAATCGTCTGCCGGTCGTCGAGCGTTTCCAGATGCTGGTCGAAATAACCGATCTTCACCCCGTGCCCGAAGTGTACCGCGCCGCTCTCGGGCGTTTCCTCTCCCAAGAGGCAGCGGAGCAGGGTGGTCTTGCCGCAACCGTTCGGTCCGATCACCGCCCACCGCTCTCCCCGATGGACATCGAACGTCAAATCGGAAAAAAGCGGTTCGAGATACCCCTTGGAGAGATGTTCGAAACGGAAGACGACATCCCCGGTCCGTGACGGTTCGGGAAACTGCATCGGCGGCTCTTGGATGTCGCGCGGCGGGGAGACCGGGTCGATCCGCTCGAGTTTCTTCTTGCGATCTTCCGCCTGGGCATGTTTCTGACCATAGCGGTTCCGACGGATGAAATCCTCCGCCTTTTCGATCTCCTCCTGTTGCTTCTCCCAGGTTCGCTTCTCGACCAGGAGTCGCTGCTCCTTCTGGGTGAGATACGCCGAAAAATTGCCCGAGTAGTCGTCGACCGTACCCTGATACAACTCGAGGATACGGTTGGTCACCTTGTCGAGAAAATAACGATCGTGGCTGACGACGATGACCGAAGCCTGAATACCGGCGAGGTACTCCTCCAGCCATTCAGTCGAACGAAGATCGAGATGGTTCGAGGGCTCGTCCATCAATAGAATTTCCGGCTCTGCCAGTAGCAACTGTGCCAGGGAAAGCCGGTTCAGCTCTCCGCCACTGAGATTTTCAGCCGGCAAATCGAACATCTCCTCGTCGAAGCCGAGCCCCTCGAGGACACTTTCGATTTTGTGGTCGACGTGATAGGCGTCGCGACGGAGCAGTTCCTCGTGGAGACGATCGTATCGGAGGGCGATCTTCTCCCCTTCGCGGCCGCCGGACGATTCCGCCATTTCCAGTGCAAGGGTTTCCGCCTCTTGCTGCATCGCCAAAAGATCGGCGAGCGCCTTCCGAGCTTCTTGCCGCAGGGTGTTTCCCGGCTCCAGCATGGGGCGCTGCCGCAGATAACCAAGGCGGGAATCACCGGAAGTTTCGATCTGGCCCGCTTCCGGCTCTTCCAAGCCGGCCAAAATATTCAGGAGCGTCGTTTTTCCGGTGCCGTTGGGGCCGATCAGCCCGATTTTGTCTCCCTGATGGACATGAAAGGAAACGTCCTGGAGGACCGTCGTTTCCGGACCGAACTGTTTTCGAAGATGCGAAACCGAAAGAAGAAGCATGGTCGATGTTCCCGTCCGTGGACGATGCGATAAGAAGGACTCCGGCACTGTTTTCAGGAAGACGACTCTTTGGAAGCGTCCTCTTTCTGTTCCTCCTTGAAGAGTTTGTACTCGATGCTGTCGACCAGGGCGATCCAACTCGCCTCGATAATATTCTCGCTCACGCCGACCGTTCCCCACACGTCGTCGGCATCACGACTCTCGATCACCACCCTGACCCCCGCGGCCGTCGCCGCCTCGGAGTTGATCACCCGGACCTTGTAATCCACCAAGTGCATTTCGCGAAGGCAGGGGAAAATGGGGTGCAGCGCTTTGCGCATCGCCTGATCGAGGGCGTTGACCGGTCCGTCGCCTTCGGCTACTTCATGCCGGATACGGTCGCCGATCTGGATCTTGACCGTCGCCTCGGTAACCAAAGCGTCGCTGGCGTCGGTCTCGATGTTGACGCGGTAATTCAGTCGAGTGAAATGCCGCGTGAAGGTCCCCGCACATTGACGCACCAGAAGATCGAACGACCCTTCGGCCGCCTCGTACTGGTACCCGGCATGCTCCTTCGAAACGACCTTGGTGAGGATTTTCTCAAGGAGTTTCTTGTCGTTCTGGATATTGTGCTTGGTCGTCATCGCGACGATGTTCGATCGTCCCGAGAGTTCGCTCACCAACACGCGCCGTTCGTTGCCGACACGCTCCGGCTCGATGTGCTCGTACGCCGAGGTATTCCGGCTCACCCCGCTGACATGCATCCCTCCTTTGTGGGCAAACGCGCTCTTGCCGACAAACGGCTGATGCAGAGGGATATGCATGTTCACCATTTCATACACGTAGCGGGAGAGCTCGGTCAGGTGCGAGGGGGCATCGGGGACTAAAAGTTCGTACCCTTGTTTTTTCAACGTCAAATTGGCGATGATCTGGATCAAATCGGCGTTGCCGCAACGTTCCCCGAACCCGTTGATCGTGCCCTGGACCTGGCATGCTCCGGCGTCGACCGCGGCGATGGAATTGGCGACCGCCAGCCCGCAGTCATTGTGGATGTGAATCCCCACCGGAACCCGCACCGCGTCGACGGCCTGCCGCACCGCCGTGGTCACCTCGTCCGACATCGAGCCGCCGTTGGTGTCGCAAAGCACGACCGTCTCCGCCCCCGCCTCCTCGGCGGCCTTGAGAGTGCTGATCGCATATTCGGGATCTTCCTTCCAGCCATCGAAAAAGTGTTCCGCGTCGAAGATCACGTCGCGCGAAGCCCGACGGCAGTGATCGATCGACTCGGCGATCATCGTCAGATTCTCCTCGCACGTCGTCTTGATGACCTTGATCGCCTGGAATGCCGACGACTTGCCGACGATCGTGATGACCGGCGTTTCGGCGGCGATCAGTGCGGCCAGCCCCTGGTCTTCGACGGCCGAGCCCCCTTTGCGCCGAGTCATGCCGAACGCGCAAATCCTGGCGTTCTTCAGTTCGAGGGAGGTCGCCTTCTGAAAGAACTGAGCATCTTTTTCGTTCGAGGCGGGGTATCCTCCTTCGACGAAGTCGAATCCCAACCGATCGAGGCGCTCGGCCAACAGGAGTTTATCCTGCAGGGAGAAACTGACTCCCTCGGCCTGCGAGCCGTCGCGCAATGTAGTATCGTAGATCTGGATACGTCGCATGGATTTATCTATTTCGTGGATTCGAGATAAAGAACACCGGATCGGCCACATGAGCATTTGCTCCGCCGAACCTCTACGTGGTCGTCGAAAAGGGGGAACGATGGATCAAAGGATCTCTTCGGCGAATTCCCGTTCAAGCAACTCCCGGCCCTGTACGCCCTGATCGCTGTGGACGATGACGTTGACCCCCACTTCACTGGTACTGATGACCGACACGTTGATGCCGGCATCGGCGAGCGTCTTGAACATGCGGTAGGCGAGTCCCGTGTGGCTCCACATTCCGGTGCCGAAGACCATCAACTTCGCAACCGTCGGAACATGCTCCGGGCAAGGGGCTTCGAACTCTTCGGCCAAAATTCGCCCCACTTGAAGCGCTTTCTCAAGATCATTCCGGGGCACGGTGAAACTGATGTTCGCCAGACCCTCCTTCCCGTCGCTCTGGATGATCATATCGACGTTCACGCCCTCTTGGGCAATCCGATGAAACATCTCTGCGGCCAGTCCAGGCCGATCGGGAATGCGATTGAGCGTCACGCGGGCCTGGTTGTCGTCCAGCGTGACTCGATCGATGATAATATCCTCCATCGCCGTCAATTGCAACATCGTCTCCGGGGAAAGCTCCCGGTGTACGGGCGGTTTCCGTCGCTCTCCCAACTTGGCCGCTTCGGTTTTCGCCGCGTGGGGAATCTCCTTATCGAGGGTAAATTCCCGATGCGCCGCCCGAAGCGCCTCGACCGCCTGATCGTCGGAGACGAGCACCGAAATCTTAATTTCGCTGGTAGCGATCATTTTGATATTGATCTCCGCTTTGGCCATGGCGCCGAACATCCGGTCGGCCACCCCCGGCTGGTCGGCCATGCCCAGGCCGACGATTGACACCTTCGCCACTGCTTCGTCGCAATCGAAGGATTCCGCGCCCACTTCCTCGACCAATTCATCGAGCACTTCTTTCGCCTCCGGCAAATCCGACTGCGGGACGGTGAAGGAGATCTCCGCTCGGCCTTTTTCGCCGATGTTCTGGACGATCATGTCGGTGGAGATTTTTCTCCGGGCGATCTTCGAAAAGATGCGCATCGCCGAACCCGGCTCGTCGGGGACCCCCCGGATCGTCAGTCGGGCTTCCTTCTTTTCCAGTGCCGCTCCGGTGACCGGAATTTCGTAGGACTCCGGCTCCGCCACGATCACCGTCCCGGTCGCGTCGCTGAAACTACTCCGCACATGCACCGGCACACCGAACTTTTTGGCGAACTCGATCGAACGGCCATGCATGACCCCGGCTCCCAGGCTGGCCATTTCGAGCATCTCATCATAACTGATCTGATTCAGGCGTCGAGCCTCGGGGACGATTCGCGGGTCGGTGGTGTACACGCCTTCGACATCGGTATAGATTTCGCAGACGTCCGCTTCCAGCGCCGCGGCCAGGGCGACGGCGGTCGTATCGCTGCCGCCGCGACCGAGCGTGGTGATGTTGAAATCCTCATCGATGCCCTGGAACCCGGCCGCGATGACGATCTTCCCCTCGGAAAGGCTTGCCCGCATCTTCTCGGTCGAAATCGAGCGGATGCGTGCCTTCGTATGGATGCTGTCGGTCACGATGCCGATCTGTGCTCCGGTGAAACTGATGGCTTGATGCCCCAGCGAATCCAGGGCCATCGCCATGAGCGACACGGTGACCTGCTCACCGGTGGAAAGGAGCATGTCCATCTCACGCGCCGGCGGACGTTCGTTGATCTGCGCGGCCAAATCGACGAGCATGTCGGTATTCTTGCCCATTGCGCTGACGACCATCACCACCTGGTGACCATCCTTCTGCGCCCGGATCGCTTTCCGCGCCGCGGCGAGTATCTTTTCAGGATCGGCGACACTCGTTCCACCAAATTTCTGTACAATGACCGACATCGATGATCTTCTCCTGGATTCTAACTCCCTGTTGTATTAATACAATCCTACACCAGCGATGGCAGGGATCCTCGCTGCTTGATCCTCATCAATGCGAACCTTCCCGATGGAGAAATCGCCCCACCAGCTTCCAGCCCGCCTCGAAACGTTCCCCCGATCGCGAGGCTTCCGCTTCGCCGTAATGCTTCGCCGAGCCCGGAGCGATGTCGCTCCCGGCCAAGATCCACGGAACCGGATCATGGCTGTGGGTCTGGGTGCGTATCGGCGTAGGATGATCAGGGGAAACCAACAGCCTCCAGTCCGATTCACCTTGGAGCGCGTCGGTCACCGGTGCGACGATTTTTTCATCGATCGCCTCGATCGCCTCCATCTTCTCTTTCAATTTCCCTTCGTGCGAGGCTTCGTCGGGAGCTTCCACATGCACGCAAACGACATCGTGCGAACTCAAGGCCTCGATCGCCGCACGCCCCTTCGCGGCGTAGTCGGTATCCAAATACCCGGTGGCCCCCGGCACATCGAGAATGTTCCAGTCGATCAAACGGGCGATGCCGCGCAAGAGATCGACCGCCGTGATCATCGCGCCGGGGCCGGCACCGTATTTCTTTTCGAAACGTTCCAAACTCGGTCGGCGTCCCTGGCCCCAGAGCCACGCCTGCGTCACCGGCAATTTGCCTTCCTCGAGCCGCCTCCGGTTGACGGGATGATCGGTGAAGACTTCCGAGGTCACCTGCATGAGCGTTTCCAGAAAATCGGCTCCCGCGCCGCGGGCTTTTCCGGGAAGCCACGACTTTCCCGTGTAATCGTGCGGGGCGAACGTCGCAGTCGTTTGATCGTATCGAGGCGTATCGGCTTGCCGCCGGCGGTCGATCAACAAATTGCGATAACTCACGCCGGGATGGAATTCCAACCCCTCGTATTGCGAACCGACCACTTCCTGGACGGAAGCCAGCAGTTCGGTCGCCTCCTCGGTCGACACATGCCCGGCGGTGAAATCGACCATCGTGTCGCCGTCGAGCGTCACCAGATTGCAGCGAAAGGCCCAATCGTTTTCCCCCATGGCGATTCCTTGGGCGGCCGCCTCAAGCGGGGCGCGGCCGGTGAACACCGAAAGGGGATCGTAACCGAGCAGACTCAAATTGGCCACGTCGGAGCCCGGCGCCAGTGAGGAGGGGACATTCCATGAAAGCCCGGTGCGTCCTCGCCGCGCGAGTGCATCCATGGCGGGAATATCCGCCGCTTCAAGCGGTGTACGCCCGTCGAGAAATTCTTGCGGCTCGTCGGCGGCACCATCGGGGATGATGACTACATACTTCATTGGACTTTTCGCATCTCTCTCGAAAAAAGTTTCTCGCGAAAGCGCATCGGCGGAAGACCGCTGCCTCGCCGCTTAGTCGCGAACTCTCAGTCGCACCGTTTCTCCGCGGACGCAATCCAGGTGATTCATTTTTTCGATCGCCTCGAGCAGATCGCCTTCCCGCGCGGGATGCGTCATGATGATCAAAGGAACCTCCGCCATCATTTCCGGCTGTTCGCCTCTTTGGATCACCGAAGAGATCGAAATACCGTATTCGCCCAAAACCCCGGCGATTTCGGAAAGGACGCGCGAGCGGTCTTCCACCAGCAACCGCAGATAATTTCTCCCGACCAGATCGGCCGGATTGCGGACCGGTGTCGACTCACGCAATTCCGACCAGAGCGACAGCGTGTTGAACGTGATGGCCGATCGCCCGCAAAGCGTATCGATCAAATCTCCGATCACCGCCGAGGCGGTCGGCATTTCGCCCGCCCCGAGTCCGTGAAAGAAGACCTCGCCGACGGCGTCGCCGATCACCGTGATGGCGTTGTAGGCGTCGCGGACTTCCGCCAACGGCGACGTCTTGTGGACCAGGGTGGGGGAAACGTGCAGTTCCAGCCCCTCTTCGGTCGATTCGGCGACCGCCAAGAGCTTGATGCTGTATCCCAACTCCGAGGCGCTCTCCAGATCGGCCACGCTGACGATATCGACTCCCGTCTTCGGAATATCGCGCCAGTTCACGTTCGCTCCGAACGCCAGTTGCGCGAGGATCGTGAGCTTCTGTACGGCATCGGTGCCGTCGACGTCCATCGTCGGGTCCGCTTCGGCAAACCCCAATTGCTGGGCCTCGGCTACCGCGGCGGCGTATTCGGTGCCATGCTCGCCCATCTGTGAGAGAATGAAGTTGCTCGTGCCGTTGAGAATCGCGTAGATCGTCTCGATCCGGTTCGCCTGCAACGAGGTCGCAAGCGAGGAGATGATCGGAATCCCCCCCGCCACGGCCGCTTCGAAGGCAATCGTCCGACGCAACTTCCGCGCCTCTTCGAAAAGCTCCGGCCCATGCTGGGCGATCAACGCCTTATTCGCCGTCACCACATCCTTGCCGCTGCGGAGCAATTCGAACATAATCGATCGGGCCGTCTCCGTCCCGCCGATCAGTTGAATGACCGCCTCGATCTCCGGATCGTCGGTGATTTCCGAAAGCTGATCGGTCAACATTCCCTCGGGAACGTCCACCGTCCGCGGTCGGGTGATGTCTTGATCGCAGATTTTGACCAACTCGACCTTTTTGCCGACCGCGCGAGTGACCTGCGAAGAATGATCGAGCAGGATCCGAGCCGCGCCCGTTCCAATCGTGCCAAAACCGACCAGTGCTACTTTGACTGTCTCCATAATAACCCCATCGTGGCCCTAAAAGGGCGATGCATTGGACTACAAATAATCTATCCATCTTATCGATATTTTGAGCGTTCCGTCAAGTGGGGACCCTCGCGATGGGACTTCGGCGAAAGGCGTTCCACTGCATTTCCCGGGCCCCATGGGACGCGGCCTTCGACGTCGGAAAGCTTTTCCCCGATTCGCAACCCGGGTCACGGCGACGCTCGCCCCTGGAATTATAGCATCCTACCCGAAAAACCTTCCCCCCATGGTGGTCGCTCCGGAGATTCCCGGATATATTAACGGAGAAATCCATTTCGCGAAAAAAACGATGCGCGAACCCCGCGTTTCCGCCGTCGGATGGTCCATCTCGAAGCGAAAGAAGCCGTCCCCCTCTGGGGAAGGCTCTTTGGCCCGACTCGACGCATGGGAACCATCCCGACGCGAAGGAACGATCGCCGGAAGCTTCCCTCACGTTCACTTCATGGAGAATGATTTATGGATCCCCAAGCGAAAGCTTTTTTTGAAGAGGCCCTGAAAACCCCCAGTCCCTCCGGTTTCGAAACGAAGATCCAGGATCTGGTCCGAGGGCACATGGAGTCGGTGGCCGATGAGATTCGAACCGACGTCCACGGCAATGTCATGGCCATCCGCAATCCCGACGCGCCCATCCGCCTCATGTTCGCCGGCCATTGCGACCAGATCGGGCTGATCGTGCATTACATCGATGCCGACGGCTTCCTCTACGTGCTTTCCCTCGGGGGCTGGGATCCCCAAAACCTGCTCGGCCAGCGACTGCATATCTGGACGAAAAAAGGTCCCATTTCCGGAATCATCGCACGAAAGCCAATCCATCTACTCACCGACGAGGAGCGCAAAAAGGTCCCAAAAATTCAAGATCTCTGGATCGACATCGGCGCCTCGAGCAAAGAAGAAGCGGAAGAGCTGGTCACCATCGGCGATCCGGTCACCGTGGAACTGGAGCCCCGGGAGCTGCTCAACGGGAGGATCGCTTCCCCGGCAACCGACGACAAGAGCGGCATGTGGGTCGTCATGGAAGCGCTGCGTCGAATCGATGCAAGCAAATTGAACTGCGCCGTCTATGCCGTCTCCACGGTGCAGGAAGAATCGGGACTCCGAGGAGCCCGAACCAGTGCATTCAACATCGATCCGCACGCCGGCATCGCCGTCGACGTCACCTTCGCGACCGATTGTCCGACGATCGAAAAGAAGCAATTGAGTGAAGTGAAGGTCGGCAGCGGCCCGGTCGTCTATCGCGGTCCGAACATGAACACGAAACTCGTCGACCAGGTCGTTTCGCTTTCCGAGAAGAATGAGATTCCGATCCAACTCGCCGCCGACGGTCGCCCTACCGGCACCGACGCCAATGTCATGCAGATTACACGGGCCGGGGTCGCCACCGGACTGGTCAGCGTGCCGAACCGCTATATGCACAGCCCGGTCGAAATCGTCTCGCTCGACGACATGGATCACGCCGCCGATCTCTTGGCACGATTCGCCGAGTCGGTCGATGAATCCTCCGATTTCATTCCGTCATAGGAATAGCCGTCTTCAGGCCGACGATCGGAGAGATCCCGACACGGCGATTTCGGGGGGGCGGCCACGTGTCGTCCCAGACCGTTCCACCAGATCAGTTCCGCGGCCCCGCGAATCAAACGCATGTCGCGACGGAACAATTCCCGCCCGTGACCGTCGGATTTCGACCGACCGTGAGTGCCGAAGGTTTCCCCTTCCCGATGGCCTTGCTGCGCCGTGCTCATTTTTTCTTTCTCCGTATAATGTCGCTTGCGATCTTTTCCCCGACATCGGTGGAAGATCAGACGCCGCTTTCTCTTCGGCAAATGCCTCCGCGGCGTGCAAGGGAAAATGAGGATTTCGCGATGATTTGCAGGAGGATCGCCTTATTAAAATCGCCAGAGCAAACCGACGTTCGCCTCCGCCTCCCCGTTCAGCTCTGAGTTGACCGACTCCCCGCTCTCCCCGCGGAGGTTTCCGGCCGCTTCGGCCTCCACAAAAAAGGTCACCGAGCCGTGATGCAATGCGAATCGCCCTGAAACCGCCGCGTTGCCTTCCAGCCGGGAGTGGATTTCGCCACATTCTTCCGCCCGTACCAGAGTCGATAGGCCGAATCCCCCTTCGAGGGTGGCTTCCACCTGTTTTTGCGGCCCGAGCGATTGGGAGGCGGCGTACTCAAAATTTCCGGCAAGATCCAGCCGACTTTCTCCGGAAGCCGTTCCCCCCGATCGGAATCGCCCCGAGCATTCCACCTCTCGGCCGGGAGCAAGGCGCACCTCTCCATTCGCTTCGTAACCATATTCCGCAGAAGCGTTTGCGGAAATTTCGCCTTGCAAGTCCGTCGAGAGATGCTGTCGCGAGTCCCCGGCCTTCGATTCCCATCGATGGTGATCGGCAAAGCGATGCCGGGATTCCAACATCAGATGACCGCCACCACTGAGAGATAAAGTCTTCTTAAGGGAAGGAATCGAAGAGAGGTTCGTCAGGGATGATTCCGTCCGATCTGTGGATGCGAAGACACCACCTCGTCGATCAGAACCATTTCTAACCGTTATTCCTCCCCCGATGAGACCACTTCTCGAATCAGTTCGAATCGGCGAAAGATGGCCATGAACGCGAAACGGCATACATCCCCCCAGTTATGGAGTTTAATGACCCCAAGCATACCGGGGGGGGAGGTATCGCGGGATCGGCAGAAAATCGGCAAGGTAGGAAATCTGCAAAAACCGGTTCCAGGCAGATCGTCGTCGGCAGGAATCCCTTGAGAAGCGACGGCGTCCTCGGCCCGATGGACCGCTTGGGATGCGTTTGCGCTCAAGGAATCGTAATAGAAGGATCGACCGTTAGGAACGATAAAACCGGCAATTCAGGAGGTACCGAAAAAATCTACTTATCTCGCCAATTTACCATAAACCGTCACGACCACAATTTGCGGTCGAGGGTGCGGTAATTGATCGCCTCGCAGAGATGGGCGGTCAGGATCGTTTCCGACTCCTCCAGGTCGGCGATCGTTCGGGCGATCCGGAGAATTTTATCGTGGGCCCGGGCCGAGAGACCGAACTCCTGCATCGCGGTCTTGAGAATCTCGTGCCCCTCCGGCTCGATGCGGCAATGGTGTTTCAGTTGCCGGTGGGTCATGTCGGCATTATACCGGGTTTTGCTGCGTCGGAATCGTCGCTTCTGGAGATCGCGTGCCCCGAGAACCTGGTCGCGGACCTGTTCGCTGGAAATGCCGGGTTCGCGGGAGGCCAACTCCTGGTAATCGACCGGCGGCACCTCGATGTGGATGTCGATCCGGTCAAGCAACGGCCCGCTGACCTTGTTCATGTACCGTTCGATCTGGGGGACACTGCAATGGCAGGTCCGGCGCGGATCGTTCCGATATCCGCAAGGGCATGGGTTCAGCGCGGCGATGAGGATGAAACTCGCCGGAAAGGTCCCGGTGTGCGATGCCCGCGCGATGGTGACCGTGCCGTCTTCCAGCGGTTGGCGGAGCACCTCGAGCGTTTTTCGATTGAATTCCGGCAACTCGTCGAGAAAGAGCACTCCGTTGTTCGCCAGACTGATCTCGCCGGGCGACGGGGGGGAACCGCCGCCCACCAGCCCGGCCTCGCTGATCGTGTGATGCGGTTCCCGAAAGGGGCGGACGGCCAGAAGCGGAACGCCCGACGTCATCTGCCCCAGGGCGCTGTAGATGCGGGTCGTCTCGAGCGATTCGGCGAGCGACATCTTCGGCAAGACGGTGGCGAACCTCTTGGCGAGCATCGTCTTGCCGGTGCCGGGAGGGCCGATCATCAAGACATTGTGTCCCCCCGCGGCGGCGACGGTCATCGCCCGTTTGGCCGTTTCCTGGCCCCGGACATCGGAGAAGTCGATCTCGTATTCCGAGAGCTGTTCGAACATCGTCTCTCCCATCGGCGGAACCGGCTCGATCTCCAATTCCCCGGCGAGAAACCCGACCGCCTGGGCCAAATGCGAAACCGCGATGACGTCGATTTCGTCGACGACCGCCGCTTCCCGCGCATTCTCCTCCGGCAAGAGCACTCCGCGGAGCCCATTCTGCTTCGCCGTAGCCAGGGCGATCGGCAAGGCGCCCTTGGTCGGGCGAACCGAACCATCGAGGGCCAACTCCCCGACCACCGCGTACTGAGAGAGCAGGTCGGACTCGAACTGCCCCGAAGCACAGAGCATGCCCAGTGAGATGGGCAAATCGAACGAAGCGGCCTGCTTCGGCAGATCGGCCGGGGCGAGATTCACCACGATTCGATGCCGGGGATTTTCAAAGCCGGAATTCTCGATCGCGCGACTGACCCGGTGACTGCTTTCCCGGACGGCCGCTTCCGGGAGACCGACCAGGATCGTCTTCGGCAAACCGCTGGAGGAGACGTCCACCTCCACTTCGACCGGAATCGCGTCGATGCCTAGAAGCGAAAATGTCTTGAACTTGACCAACATGATGCAAACGTCTCGCAAGCGCGATCGAACCCGAGCCCAGGGAAAAAACCGGGCTCTCATTTTTGGCGATTATCCAACAGCTCGGTCAACAGGGGAGGGCAGGTGCCGAAGCGTTCGCGGAATTCGTTCATCGTCGGAACGAGGCGGATTTCGATCTTCTTTTCGTGATGGAGCGTGATATCGGCCAAGCGATGATCGAGATGCGGGTTGGCGAACCGCCGCAATGTTTCCTCGGCGAACTCTCGGGGTTCCTGCAGCCGCCCTTCGAGGACCGGGACGATCTCTTCGAAAAGAAGCCGTCGGAGCCATCCGCCCATCTCCGGGTCGAGGACGGCGTCGCGGACGATCTTGAAGCCGCGGGGAATCGCGCGTTCGGCCAGCGCGGTATGGGCCCCGTTGAGAATGCGCACCTTCCGGAGGCGAAACGGCTCGACGTCGTCGACCTGCTGCACGGCCGGATGCCGGGTCCAAGGATCGAGGTCTCGATCTTCGGAGATGGGCGTCTCGGGTTCGATCCGCTGGAGGACCCAAAGGGCGAACGGTTCGGCCGTTGCCATCAGGGGATCTTCCCGGGCCAGGGGATCGTCGTCGGTCGGCGAGGTGACGATGCGATCGACCAGCGTATTGTACCAACGGCAGCGGCTCGCGACCCAGTTCTCGCGCTCGGTTCCGATCTTCCATCGTCGGGCCTGCTCAAGGACCAATTCGCGGAGCCTTAGTGCATTTTCTTCGAATAGTTCGCATGGGAGAATCGAGAGCGGTTCCGCCCCTTTTTCGAAGCGGGCCATCAGGACCGCCAGAAGCTTGGCGGGAAACGACTTGGGGGCATGTTGCGAATCGGAAGGAGCCTCGGCATCTTCCTCTTCCAAGACATAGCCCGCCTCGGTGACGTTGGAAACGACCCAGTGAAGATCGTCGGTTTCGGCCAACTTTTCCACCTCGGGCCAGTCGTTCGTGGCGACCAAAGCACGGGAAACACTGTGCACCTTGCGGACCTGGTCAACCGGATGATCCCCCTCGATGCCCCGCACGGCGAGATGATAGGCATGATTCTGCGCGGCGAACTGCCGGACCCTTTCTTCGCCGGTCGACTGCACCATGACAATGCTGCCCGGAGAGGCCTCGTCTCCCCCTTCGGCGAGTTGGTCGGCAAAAAAATCGACAAACCCCCGCAAGAATCTGCCGGTTCCGAATTGCAACGTCGTTTCCTTCGGCATGTCTGTTACTCCTGAAATACTTCGTCTTTGGCGGAAGGAACCCCGTGTGAGGAGAAAGGAGGGCCGACGCCCGCCAATAAGGAAAAAGCGATGACAAAAAGGGGAAAGAGATCAATCGGCCAATTTTTTCATCAGCCAGCTCATATTCATGGCGAGATTCCGAATGGTTTGCACTCCTTCTTCATCCTCTTCGACCTCGCCCGGCTCCCGACCGATCGCCACATTCCAGTACGTCGAACCGGGAACGATCATCTCGCCGATCAGAAAGAAGTAATTCAGTTGAGCGAAAGTGAAGTTCTTTCCCGCGCGGCGCGCAACGGCGATGGAAGCGCCGACTTTCCGACGCAAGAAATTTCCGTCGCGTCGGGAAACGTAGCCCACCCGATCCAAGAGCGACATCACCTGGGGCGTGGCCGAACCGAAATAGACGGGCGAACCGACGAGAATGCCGTCGGCCTGCCGGAACTTCTCGATCGCCTCGTCGAAATGCGGATCGTCGAGTACGCACTTCTTAGCCGTGGTGCAGCCGCCGCAAGCCGTGCAAGGCTGGACCGGCTTTTCGGCCAGCGAAAAGAGCTCCGTTTCCAGGCCTTCTCGGTCGAACACTTCCAGCGCGGTTTCGATCGCTCTCTGCGTATTTCCATCCTTCCGGGGACTTCCCGAAATGCCTAACACCTTCATGACTGGATCCTTTCGGCAAAAAGAATTTTTCGAACCTGACTATTGTGGTCGAAAAAAGGCGTTCTGACAAGCCACCCTCCCCGGTGGAGGCATCACTGCCGGGTCGAATCATCGCTTCGAAAAAAGGCTCTTCACGGATTTTAATGGCTAGTGCCGAAGTGCAATGATACGCCAATCCAATTGTCATGCGTAAAAAGCGTTCGATTCGTCCCCTGCTTCGGCCGGAGCCATCTTCGCCTCGCACCCGCACGGCCGCAGGCCTCCAGGAGGCGGAGATGGTGGAGGGCGCAGCAGGGAACGCCCCCCTGCTTTGGTTGGTGAATCCGAGCCGAGCCAATCGTGATCGACGACAAGGACTCATCAATCAGCCACTAAAATGTCGGAAGAACCCGAAAAAAAGTGCGGGTCAGGCGCAAAAAAACCGCGATGAACGAGCCAGCCGTTCACCGCGGTAGAAAAGCAAAAAGCAGATGGTGCTCTCGAACACCAACTGATCGAGATCATCTTATCCCTTCAGTGGCTTCCAGACGCCGGGCATCGGGATCGGATAGCTGCCGTCTTCCTCGGGCATGACCGGGGGATCCATCTGCCAGCTGATATCGTCGGCATAGACCATCTCGTCGACGCCGTTGTTGACGGCCTCGTCCCATTCGATGACCTTGCCGGAGTAGGTCGCCAGGCGACCGAGGCAGGCGGTGAAGCTCGACAGGGCGCCGAAGTATCCGTCGTTGAACTGAGGCTTGTCGCCGCGGATCGCCTTGACCAGTTCGATATGCTCGATTTCGTAGGGGTTGGCCGTCTCGTAGTCCCCACTGTAGTTCTTCATCTTTTCGTTGCCGAAGGTCATGTCCCATTTCACACCGCGGTCGTCGGCGGGAATGTTGCCCTTGACGATGCCGGAGCGGTTGGCGTAACCGTTGGTTCCGTAGATGAACTCGTTGACCTGGTTCATGCAGTTGGGGATGTGGCGGCATTGGCTGTACATCTTGGTGCCGTTGGCGAAGGTGAATTCGCAGAAGTGATGGTCGTAGATGTATCCGAAACCCTTGTCGGTCCGGACCTGGCGACCGCCCATGCCGTTGACGCGGACCGGATGGCGATCCATGACGTTTTCACCGCCGAGGGCCCAGTTTCCGATGTCGATGTTATGGACGTGCTGCTCGGTGATGTTGTCGCCGGAAAGCCAGGCATAGTAGTACCAGCTGCGCATCTGGTGGTACATTTCGGTCTCGTCCTCGCCGCGGAGGAGGGGCCTGTTCCCCCAGACACCGCCGCCGTTCCAGTAGACGCGGGCGAACATAGGATCGCCGATCGCACCGTTCCAGACGTTCTCGATCATGTCCTGGTACTTCTTCTCGTAGTGGCGCTGCAGTCCGACCACCACGCTGAGGCCCTTCTCATCGGCCAGCTTGTTCGTATCCATCAGCATGCGGAAGCCCTTGGCGTCGGTGCAGAGCGGCTTTTCCATGAAGACGGGCTTGCCCTGTTCGATGGCGTATTTGTAATGGATCGGACGGAAGCCGGGAGAGGTGGCGATGAGAATCTGATCGCAGGAATCGATCGCCTTCTTGTAGGCGTCGAAGCCCCAGAAGACGTTCTCCTCGGGAATATCGACCTTGCCCTTGAACGGATCTTTCTGAGCCAAGGCATCGAACTGTTTTTTGGCGCTGCGTGCCTTGTCTTCGAACGCATCGGCCACGGCGACGACTTTGCAGTTGTCGCCCACTTTGATGCGTTGCGCCACTGCGCCTCTGCCGCGACCGCCACAACCGATCAAAGCCACTTTGATCTGATCGTCGCCGGCAGCGTGCGCGCCGCGGGTGATGCCCAGGCTCCCGGCCAGTCCGGTTCCGGCGGCCACCACGCCGGAAGTTTTCAAAAAGTCACGTCGGGTCGATTTTTGAGTGTTGCTCATCCTCGTTCTCCTGTCCAAATTTTTAGTAAGTCGTTCAGAGGGCACCGCACCGCTCTACGGATAAGCCGGACTGATTCGCCTCGGTCCCGGCGACCGAAAACTCAACAGACGGCCACGGTGAAAAAGTACGAAAGGATTCCGACCGCGGGAAAAACGTTCGACGAAACGCCGTCGTCGTGGACTCAAAAGGTCCTGGACTGAAAACGATTTCCTCGCCGTGGAAATTCACAAAAACGATATCCAAGGGATCGAGACGACCGAAATTCGAGGGCAACCGGCCGCGAACATTTCCCTCATCTTCTACTGATATAACGCTTCGCGGCGCCACTTTCAATAGTCCCCCGTCAAAACCGGGAAAAAACCTTGTCGAAAAGGCCGATCCCCCTTGAGGTTTCCTGCGCCGTGAAAAAAGAAACGGGGAAAGAGGTGTGGTTCCTTCCCCGTCAGCTCGACCGTCGCTTCTAGAGGCGACTACTCCTTACCGCCTTGGAGCATCTTGTAGAATTCATAGACTTCCGGATCGGGCTCGTAGTATTTCGCCTCTTCTTCGGTCGGCGTAGTCAACGGGCGCACCACGCGGAAGCCGACAAATGGGGCATCGGTATGCCACCAAATGCTCTGCGGCAACTGGGGGTCCTGCGTCTTCCAGTCGTCTTCGGCGAAGAGACGCCGGGCACTGCGGCAATCTTCGGGGAAGTGATCGCAACTACCGCCACGAAGGACCTGCCCGTACTCTTCATCCGCCGGTTGCAACGAAAACGGATGCTCGACTTTGCCTTCCTTCATCTTCTGGTAGTAGGACTCATCGTACTTATCCATCACCCATTCCGCCACGTTGCCGTGCATGTCGTACAGTCCCCAGGCATTCGGCTTGAGCTGCATGACCTCTTCGTAGCCTTCCTCGATGTTGTCGATGAACCATCCGTAATCTTCCAGATCGTCCGGGTCATCGCCGAAGTAAAACGGAGTGGTCGTTCCCGCACGGCAGGCATATTCCCATTCCGCCTCGGTCGGCAGACGATAATACCGTCCCGTGGAAGCGGTCAGCCATTTGCAGTACATCCGAGCGGCGTACTGCGTCATCCCGCTGGCCGGAAACCCATCTTTGCCGGCGTTATTGTAGCTGATCGCTCCGGCATCATAGGGAGGAGTGGCTTGCGCGATGGCGTCGGCCAGAAGGTCCCGTTCGGTCGGCGTGAGATTTTTACTCTTGCGGATATCCTTCACCATGGAATAGACCCAGGCTTCGAACGGTTCCCAGGTCACTTCGTGCTCCTGCATCCAGAACGGTTCGATTTCGACCTCGACTTGAGGCCCTTCATCCTCGAAGCGGAACTCCTCGTCCTCGGGACTGCCCATGACGAACTTTCCTCCGGGAATCGGGAGCATCTTGAATTCGATGTCGGTTCCGGGAAGCTTCTCCACGTACGTCTTCATTTCCTCTTCGGTGTTCGCCTCGGCATTTTCCACCGGGACCGGATTGTTCAGCCAGTTGACGGCCAAGTCGCGGTTCGGATCATCCTCGTCTCCCATCGCCGCCTGCACGGCAAAAAAGGAAACGGCCAGCATCACGAGGACCGGAAGGCCCAGTAATCGATTCTTGATCTTCATCAAACTTTCCTTTTTCCTTATCTTGAAGTGGTACAAATCGCTCGCTTAAAATCACGTTTCTTCAACAAGATCCCCCTCTACCCACAACATAGCATAATCGACGGTTTCGACGACAGGAAATCCCGTCGTGAGAGAGCGTGCGGGACCAAGCCGAATGAAGGTGATTGACCATGATTCAACAAGCTTTTATTCTACCTGGTGAAATTGGCGTTTGCAAACCGATCGGACCGCTTTTGTGAAAAAACCGCGCAGGAGTGCCTCCCAAGAATGGGGCAAGAAAAAATCGTTTTTTCTCGTTTCGTCTCCTGATCGGTTCTCCGGTCGCCGGGCAAACCATGGGAAACGGAATGCATTCGTCATTTATAATATTTGTAGTGGATAATATTGGTTGCAAGTGTGCCCGACTTCTGTCTAAGGACTACTACGTCTTCGAATATCGAATGGTTTTCATTATTTTTGCATAGCGCTTGACAAGGGCTGTTAAAAAAGAGAAAAACAAGATATACTGAATGGAAATCCCTTTCGGAAGATTCGACCCAACGGAGCGGTTTTTCGCGAAACGGACGTGTTTTTTCGGGATATTCTCTCGATTATTCTGAAGGGCCCGAAGGTCCTTCGGGAGGAAGGGAGGTTATTTGTCACCGACTGATGTCGCATTTCCCGAAACGATGGCCATGTGAAGAGTAGGGGGGGAACCTTTTTTCCCCCTTTTTCCGCGCACCCGGCGGGACGCCCCGCCGTAGGAGATATCGCTCTGCGACGCGGTTCGTTTTTTTCATCCCCCGAACTTCCCCCGAGCCCACCCTTTGCTTACAGTTTGTCTGGAACGATTGAAAGGAGCAATACCAACATGATGATCCGAGACCTCACTTCCCGATTCCGCTTTTTTGCATTCTCTCTGACCGTGGCGTTCACCGCCGCGGCGATCATCGGCTGCCAATCGCCGGAAGAGACCACCGCGCCCGATTCCGGCGATCAGGAAACGACCGACGACGGCACCGCGGATGCCGGAGCCGACGAATCCGCCGACGCGACCACCAACGATGCTCCTCCGAGTATTGGTGGCCCCAGCAACAGCGCTTCCGACGACGATTCCCAAGGAGCTCCGCCGACGATCGGCGGCTCCAGCGACGAGGGAGAAGGCACCGAAGGCGACGAAACCTCATCGCGCTTCCCCGCGAACGACAATCTGCTTTTGGCCATCGCCGGAGCGGTCCGGCCGACGATACTCATGACTGCGCAATTGCCCGAGGGTGTGGAAGTGAAGCTTCCTCCCGTGGCCGACCTGGAAGCGCAGCTTGAGGAGTATGTCGAGGAACTGCAAGACGACCTGGAAGACCTCCAGGGAACTCCCGATTTCGAGTCCAACTCGGAAAGCCTGTACATGGACGCCAACACACTGGCCCTGATCGCATTGGCGATCGGAAAGGCCGAGGAAGACAGTAAGTACAAGAAAGCGACTCCGGCGATCATCGAAGCCGCCCAAAAAGCCGCGAAGGCCGAAGATCTGGAAGCTGCCGAAGAAGCGGTCGAGGCGGTCCAGGCGTCGCTGGAAGCTTCCGGGGATCCGAACACGCTCGAGTGGACGAAAGTCGCCTCACTC
The DNA here is from genome assembly GCA_964632505.1 of uncultured Planctomycetaceae bacterium. Lineage (GTDB taxonomy): Bacteria > Planctomycetota > Planctomycetia > Pirellulales > Thermoguttaceae > CAZWCE01. The sequence continues at coordinate 76,203 of CAZWCE010000003.1, forward strand.
CATGAGGTCATGGAGCATGTGCCCGCGATCAATACCGGCATGAAACGCTATATGAAAAGCGACCGCTATCTGTCGCGCGGTATCGACAAAATCAAAGGCGGATCCGCCGTCATCGCAGCCATCTCTCAGGGAACCATCCCCAACGCCGATGAAACGATCAAACCCGAAGCAAGCGACAAATGGGTCGAATACAGTATCCTCTCCCGCGATGCGGCCCTGAAGGTGAACGACCTCGCCCACAAGTACGAGGCCGAAGAAGTCGACTTCGACACGATCGACGCCGCTTACGCCGAAATGGAAGAGACCTGCCATACTTGCCACGAGGTCTTCAATCCCGAGGGGGAACTCGAATAAGCCGTTTCCTCGAACCGAGCCTGAAATCACTCCCGGCCTTCGCCCAAGGTCGGGAGTTTTTTTGTGGCCTCACCTCACGGAAACAAAACAGGCCATCCGCCGGGCAAAATCGCTTTCCCCGCCGCCGGCCGTCTGATAGAATCGAAAAAAACGCCCCCTCTCCGCGAGCACACGTTCGCGGGGTTTTCGCCAACCGATCAGAAAAGAGGACATCACCATGCCGACGAAAAAATTCCGGATCATTCCCTTATGGATTCCTTGCCTCGCCGGGCTGGCGCTGTTGCCTGCGAGCCTCTCCGCCCAAGAAAAGGCACAAGAGGATTCCCTGCACGTGGCGTGCAATCAGTATCCTTGGATGAAATACTTCCAGCGCGACGGAAAAAAATTCGGGCAGGACTGGGACGCTTCGATCCGGGCGATGCAGGAGGCCGGCCTCGACGGATTCGAGGCGATGATCCGCTCGCCCGAACAATTCGAAACGTTAAAGCCGCATCTTGAAGAGTACGGAATCGAACTCCGCTCCATTTATCACGGGTGCAAGATGGACACTCCCGAGACGGCCGAAGAGACCTACCAGCGCATCATGGCGATCGCGGAGGCGGGCAAGCCGCTCGGCCTGGAGATCATCGTGGTGAACATGAGCGAACACGACAAAAGCGATCAGCGGCTCCGTTGCCAGGCGAAGGCCCTCGATCGAATCGGCGCAGCGCTCCGCGAGAAGGGCATGAAGCTGGCGGTCCACTTCCATACCCCGGAATTGGAACACGCCGCCAGGGAATTCCGCCACAACCTGGTCGGCACCGATCCGCAGAATGTCGGCCTCTGCTTCGATACCCACTGGATCTACCGAGGATCCGACAACAGCGAGGTCGCCGTTTTCGATGTCATGAAACTCTTCGGCGACCGGGTCGTTGAGCTGCATCTGCGACAGTCGAAGGATGGTATCTGGACCGAGACCTTCGGCCCCGGCGACATCGATTACGTCCGACTCGCGGAGTACTTCAAGGAAAAGGGATATCATCCCCACATCGTCCTCGAACAGGCTCCCGAGGGGGAAACTCCCAAGACGATGAACGCCGTCGAAGCCTTGGGCCAAAGTGCCGAATACGTCCGCGAGATTTTCGGGCAAGACTGAACCGCACCTGCTTGCAATCCCGTTCCTTCCGGGAGGCGCGATTCACGACTCTTCGGATTCCCTCGAAGGCGCCTCCGAGAAAAGCCGTTTTCTCACCGGATACGAGATCATCAGCGCCGCCAGCACGGAAATCGCCATGGCGGGGAGTAGGGGGACGGTCCGTCCCAAGGCGACGAAGAAGAACGAAATGAGCAGGTTCACCGGACCGACGCCGAGAAGGAAAACCGGCCAGCGCATCGCCGAAAGTCCCATCAGGAGCGTCGAGCCCTCGGCGAGTATCGGCACCGGCCGGAGGAGAATCAAAATCCACAGACCGTGCTTCCGGGCAAGTCGGTCGAGCCGATCGAGTTCCGTGGCACTTGAAAACCGCTTCGCCATAGGGCGTCCTCCCCAGCGAGCCAGAGAAAAGCCCAGCAGTGCGCCGAGCATCATGCCGGTCCATGAAAAAAGGGTGCCCAGGCCCCAGCCGGCCATCCGTCCCGCGACGGTACTGACCACGCTCGAAGGAATCGGCAAAAACACATCAAGGCTCAAGGATCCGATCACTGCCACCGCCACGACCCAGCGGGAATGTTCCCGCCGCAGCCACTCGGCGATCGCCTCCTCCAGCGCAGGCCCGAACCCGAGAAAAGGAATCACCGGGATCGCCAAGATGACGATTCCCCATAGAATCGGTGTTGCCCACTGCCGCATCGGATGCGTTTCCTTTTCCTGATCGCCATCGCCGGCACAAACCTGACATTCCTACTTTTCGGCAAGCTTGGAAATGCGCCGAACGCATGATATACTTTTCAAGGTATCGGAATGCCTTTCTCAAAAGAGGGGCTGACCGCATTCGCGAACCGGTCGCCCGATCTTTTGCTATTCATTTTTCTTAGTTCTTAACGGTTCGGATCCGATGATGCAACGCCACGGAACCATTTTTTTCCCGATTCTGCTTGCCGCCTTCACCGCCTGCGGTTGGGGGTCCCCCCAACCGGTTCTCTCGGAGGAAGGCATCTCTTCTCCCACGAGCAAAATGCAGTTACTCGCTCCTTCGCGCGAGAGCGACGGCCCGCCCTGGGGAGAATTGCCGGCAATCTATCTTCCCCAGCGCAAATCGACCCCGCTTCCGATTTCGTCGGAAGAAATGGTTTCCCATGATCCGATCGCCCCGACCTTTGCCGCGATGCCGCTGATGCCGGGAAATTTCGGTTTCGCTTCCCCCCCCGCCGTCGTGTCTCAAGACCACTGGGCACAGAACTCTCCCCCGCCCGCCCGTTTAACAAACGATCTTCCATCGAGAACGACCTCCCGCCTTTCTTCTCCATGGAAAGACAACTCCGATCGAATGCTTCCGCTCCCCGAGGTCGAAAACGAACATCCGGCCCCGGAAACCTCGGCCGCGTTTTCCATCGAACCGCTCCGCGACCGCATCGCCGCCACGTTGGCCAAGCGAGCCACCAGCGAGCAGGTCTGGCCGGAGGCGGAAAAGAATCCGAAAATGGCCGTGGAATCCGACAACGAAAAGACGGCGAATCCCGTCGGTCACCCCGCCTCATTGCCCGATCCTCAAGAGGAAGACGTCACGAACTTCCGGGAAAGCCCCCCCCAGTCGCGAAATTCGTCGAACCAGCTCAATCTCGACGAACTCCAGGCCAACATTTTGGGCAACAACAGCATGGTGCGGAAGCTACGGTTCGCCCTGGGCAAAGAAGGTCCTTGGACGACGGACCGTCTCGCGCCGCTGGTGTTGCGGATTGAGCAAGTACACCGCCGTCATCACGATCTGATGCTCATCTACGGGTTGACCAGCGACGCCCAAAAAAACACGCTCGATTCTCCCGACGAACTCGATTCTCTCGTCGAACTCATTGAGCAACGTTTGACCGAAGCCCTCGAATACATCAAATCGCCCGAGTTCGAAGGCAGCGACGACCAGCGTCTCACCGAACGGCTCATTCTCGATCAGCTCGAAAAAACGGTCGCTTCTCTGAACGAAGTTGACGAATCGGAATGAATCTTCGCCCCGTTCTCCTCCTTTGCGTTCTCGGCGACAGACGTTTATAATGTCTTCAAGCGCAACCCCATGCGCGACGTCCCCCGTTCATGAATCGGGGGATCCTTCGTAAACGGTCCCGCTTTCCGCGATCCACCCTCTTGGAACCAATCACTGATAGGAGGTCTTCCGAAATGAAACACCCCAGGATTCTCTTGCTCACTCTGTGGCTCGGCGTGCTGACGCCCGCGATCGCCACGGCCGAGTCGTGGAAGTTGCCGCTGCATCTTTCCGCCGGCGCGTACGATCGGGAAAACACGCCGGTGCGTGTCGCATTGCCTCAGGATTTCGTCCAGAAGCTCGACGTCGAACACCTCGACCGCCTGCATGCCCGCGTCGACGGCAACGGCTGGAGTCTGCCGGCCCAGTGCATTCCCCCGTCGGTCGATCATCTCCCCAGCTTGCTCGCGGGCACCTACGACGGCCCCAAGCTCTATCTGGCCTTCATCCTCCCGAAACTCTCCAAGGGGGAACCGGCCGATCTGACGGCGACGATCTCGACCGAAGCGGTCGGCCCGAAAGCCACTTCCTTTCAATGGATCGAGTCCGACCCGAACTACGACGAGCTGAAATACGGCGTTCGGCCCGTTCTGCGTTACATGCGCACTCCGATCGACGAATCGAGCGCCGAGGCCCGCGAGAAGACGTACAAGGTGTTCCATCACGTCTACGATCCCCAGGGCGAGCGTTTCATCACCAAGGGACCCGGCGGTCGGTACACCCATCATCGGGGACTGTTTTTCGGATTCAATCGCATCAGTTACGATGCCGGCAAGGCCGACGTCTGGCATTGCAAGGGCGAGGCCCATCAGGCCCACGACGACACCCTCCTTGAAATCGCCGGTCCGGTGCTCGGGCAACACTCCGTGGTGGTCGACTGGAACGGCGTCGAAGGGAAGAGATTCGCCCAAGAGACCCGTCAGTTGTGCTGTTACGCGACCGAAGGCGGTCAACTGATCGAGTTCACCACCGTGCTCTACAGCGAAGAGCCGGTGCGACTCGACGGCGATCCGCAACACGCCGGCTTCCAGTTCCGCGCTGCCCAAGAGGTGGCCGACGGTCCGGGAAGCAACACCTATTACCTTCGCCCCAGCGGAAAGGGAGAACCGGGCAAGACGCGCAATTGGTCGGCGAAGAATCCCACTCCCGAGACGACGAATCTCCCGTGGAACGCGATGAGCTTCGTCATCGACGGGCAGCGATACACGGCCGTGTATGTCGATCATCCGGATAATCCGAAAGATGCCCGATACAGTGAACGCGATTACGGCCGTTTCGGGAGCTACTTCGAATACGATCTCGACGAGGATAACCCCTTGAAGCTGAACTATCGCGTCTGGGTCCAGGAAGGGGAAATGACGGTCGAACAGGCGCAGGCCCTTCGGAACGATTTCGTCCACCCGGTGAAAGTGGAAATCGGCAAAGACCAAGGTGCACCCGAGACGAAACCCGAAAGCGAAACGGCGAAGGTCGATCCCCCCGAAGGTTTCATCGCGCTGTTCAACGGCAAGGACCTCAGCGGCTGGAAAGGCCTGGTCGCCAATCCAAAAGTGCGGGCCCAGATGTCGGCCGAAGAATTGGCCGCCGCCCAAAAAGAAGCCGACGAAAACATGCGGCAACACTGGCACGTTCGCGACGGCTTGCTCGTCTTCGACGGCAAAAAGGGCGGTCGCAGCATTTGCACGGCGAAGGATTACGGCGATTTCGACATGTACGTCGACTGGAAAATCGGGCCCCACGGGGATAGCGGCGTCTATCTCCGCGGTTCGCCCCAGGTGCAAATCTGGGATCCGGCCGATCACCCCGAAGGCTCAGGCGGCCTCTACAACAACAAAGAGCATCCCTCGAAGCCACTGGTCTGCGCCGACAATCCCATCGGCGAGTGGAACACCTTCCGCATCAAGATGGTCGGCGAAAAAGTGACCGTCTGGCTTAACGGCGAACTGGTCGTCGACGATGTGGTCATGGAAAACTACTGGGAGAGAGACAAACCGATCTACCCCACCGGTCAAATCGAACTGCAAAACCATGGCCACGAGCTGTTCTTCCGAAATGTTTATCTCAAAGAGATCCCCAGGAAATGACAGCCTCCCTTCCATGAAATCGATAGGACCGAAAAACGGCCGGCGTTTCCTTTCCTCGGGTCGCCCGTTCCGTATTTCTCAAGGCCCCCGGCAGAGATGTCGCGGGGCCTTTTCTTTGCTCCGGTCCATTCTTCGTGCTAAGGTTGCATAACCCCCTGTCGATTCGTGAGGTCCTGGTCCACTTCGAAATCAGCACCTCCCGCTCCCGGTCGGCTCGCTCACAAAGGGCTGATGGAAAAAACAGGATATTCCGTTCAAAGAGGTCCTCACGGCCTTCATCCCCGTCAGCTAGGTCAAACCGTCTTAGAACGGTGATGACAATCGCTTAATTCGCCAGAGCGAGCGAGACGAACGTCCGACAAAACGACCGAAGCAGGCGAAGGCAGGGAGATTCGTCGATGCAGGTCAACGCAGTCGGCTTGCGTCGCCGTCGCACGCAGCTCAAATTGAAATTTCAAAACACGTTCTAATGGGCAAAAGGATACCACTATGTCGACCACCTGTGAATCTCGCCCGGAACACGCGGAACCGGAGGCCCGCCTTAATGCGATTTTCGAGACCATGGAAAAAACCCAGGAAAACCATCTGGGGTATCCGCCGCCGGAAGCCTTCGCGGCCGAGGCATTGCAGCGGTTTTTCCATCGTTCGATGATCAATCTGGGCAATCCCTTCGACGACGACGACACTCCCGGCAACACCCTCGCCGAGGAACGGGAACTGCTCGCCTTCTTCGCCAAGCTCACCCATCTGCCGTCGGAGCAATGCCGGGGGTACGTCACCACCGGCGGATCGGAGGGAAATCTCTTCGGCCTGTTCGTTGCCCGGGAGCGACTTCCCGGCGCCCCGGTCTACCTGAGCGAAGCGACGCATCCTTCCGTATTCAAGGCGATTCGGTGCCTCGCCATGGAAACGATCCCCATCGCATGCAAAGAAAACGGCACCCTCGATGAAAAAGCGTTTTGCGAAGCACTCGCCGAACGAGCCGATCGCGAGGCGATCGTGGTCTCTAACGCGGGCACCAGCATGTTCGGAACCACCGACGACCTATCCGGAATCCGCGCGATCCTTGCGGAAAATGGTTGCCGGCAGTCTCACATTCACGTCGACGCCGCCCTCTCCGGCATGATCCTCCCGTTCTGCATCGATCCGCCGGCCTGGAACTTCGCCGACGGGGCCGACACCCTCTCGGTCAGCGCCCACAAAATGCTCGGCACCCCGCTGCCTTGCGGCGTGGTGCTCACGCGAAAAGAACACCTCGAAAAGGTTTCCGACCACGAGATTCCCGTCACCACCATCGGAGGGACCCGCAACGCGCTGGCTTCGCTCTACTTGTGGTTTCTGGTGGAACATCACGGCACCCACGGTCTTCGGAACCTGGTCCATCGGAGCATGGTCCTGGCCGATTATGCCCTCAATCGCCTCCGTGAATGGGACTTGGCGCCCTGGCGCGATCCCAACGCGACGACCGTCGTTTTTCGAGATGCCGGGGCGTCGGCCGTGAAAAAATGGCATTTGAAGACATTCCGACACTGGGCCCAACTCGTCATTCTACCGCATATGACGATGCCGAAGATCGACCGCTTTCTGGACGATCTCGAACAAGATCTCGCCAAGAAATAAAAAAACCGGAGATGGAACACCACCTCCGGTTCATTCTTCGATTCAGTCATTCCGACCGGCTCAGTTCGCTTCGGCGGGCTCGGCCGATTCCGCGGCAGCCTCTTCGACCGGACCGAGCAACTCCGCCAGTTTCTCTTCGACCTCTTCCCCGCGAATCTGCGGCGCGATCACCTTGCCGTCTTTGCCGACAAGAATCATCGCGGGAATGGAGGAGATGCCGTACTGCTCGGCGGGAGACGGGAGATCCGCCTCGACCGTCTTCACATCGGAGGCCACGACCCAAGGAAGCGGCTGATTCTCGAGGAACGCCGTGAGCGCGTCGAGTTCTTCGTCCACGCTGATCGAGACGATCTCGAAGCCCTTCTCCTTGTATTTCCGGTAGGTCTCCTTCAAAATCGGAAGCTCTTGGATGCAGGGGGCGCACCAAGTCGCCCAGAAATCGACCAGAATCACCTTGCCTTCGAACATTTCGTTAGTCACCTTTTTTCCGTCGAGCGTCACGACGGTGAACGGCATCGGCTTACCGACCAACCCGTAACGTCGGGCGGAGGCCTCGAAACTTTCGGCGAAGATCTTCGCCTGGGGCGGCTCGGTCATGCCCTTGAAGATGTCGGCCACCTGTTGGTAGGTTTCCGCCACCATCTGGTAATCGCCCAAGCGGCGACCGAGCATCTCCGTCGCCATGGTCAACGACTGGGCCAATTGATACGTCGCAATGTCGAGCGTGGGAACCTTGGCGCGCATCATCTCCATCGCCTGCTTTTTAAGCGGAGCAAAAGCTTCCTTGTCCCCATCGAACTGGCCCAGCTTCTGCTGGAGAACCGCCATCTCCACCTTCTGGATCTGTTCCGGGTAGCCCAGCTCCTTGAGCTTCTCCGGAAGCCCCTTGAGTTCCTTTTGGGCATCTTCATTGCCCATCTGACTGAGCATACCCAAAACGTCGACCTTGATCTGCACGGCTTGACCGACCACTTCCTCCTCAGGTTTCAGTGACAGGAGCTTCGTGGCCGCTTCGTTCAGCGATTGCAACTTCTTGATCTGGAAATCCATCATTTGCGCCATGTTCTGCATCTGGCTGGGATCGGGACGAAGCTGCGCAAGATTCTGGATGTATCCCATCAACTCTTCGGCATCTCCCTCGGGCACCTCGAAGGGATCGGCCGGCGCCTCCTCTTCAACGGGCGGGGGATTCTGCGGGTTCAGCGGTCGAATCGGCACGCCCGGAGCTCCTTCCTGGGCCGAGAGCGGCGAAATCGCCATCGCCAAAACCACAAAACCGCCGAAACATAAAGAAAACAGTTCTCTCAACATGGGAGTTCCTTTCAGTTTTCAGGAAAATCGAGTGTCAAGATATCGATCTTAACACATTTCTCCCTCGAAGGAAGCATTCCCACCCCGCACCGACGGTTTTGAAGAGTTTTTCGAAAAGAAAATTAGGTATTATTCAGTGATTCATAATATTTTTGAATATAGTTCCATCCCTCTTTCGGGCTATCAAAAAAGCGGATCAGCTCATAATCGCGGGGGGAGATCGTGCCCATTCGGGCCATGTAGTCGAAATCGATCAGTTTGTCCCAATATTCCTTACCGAACATGACGATCGGGAGCGGCTGCATCCGTTCTGTTTGACGGAGCGTCAATCCCTCGAAAAGCTCATCGAGAGTGCCGAATCCTCCCGGAAAGAACGCCATCGCCCGGGCCCGCAACATAAAATGCAGCTTCCGCATGGCAAAATAGTGGAAATTGAAACATAATTCCGGCGAAATATACGGATTCGGCAACTGTTCCATCGGCAAGTGGATGTTCAGCCCGATCGACTTCGCCCCCACCTCATAAGCCCCCCGATTGGCCGCCTCCATGATCCCCGGCCCCCCACCGGTGCAAATGACGTAGTCGCAACCTTTTCTCGTTTGGCCGGCTTGGGAGACGATGCGGGCAAATTCACGCGCCTGATCATAATATTTACTGATCGAAAGCAGCCCTCGAACCGTTTCAATCTCCTGTTCGAGCGTCTCGCTTTCGCCGGAGGAGACTCGTTCTTCCTCCAAAAGTCGCAACCGCTTGGTCGCATCGTCCTTGCTGAGGATCCGGGCACTGCCGAACACGACAATGGTGGAATTGATTTGATGCTCCTCGAACGCCACTTCCGGCTTGAGAAACTCCAGTTGCAATCGCACGGGACGGGCACTGCGGCCGGACAGAAAATCATCATCTCGATAGGCCAGTCGAAAACTGGGCGACTCGACCAACCGCTCCACGTTTTTGGCCAATTTTTTTCCTTTGGCCAGGTCTTCTCCACTTTGAGTCATCTTCCTTTTCTCCGTATTTCCAGCCAACCGAAAACGAGTATATTATTGTTATTGAGCGTCGCATCATGTGGGAATCGAAGGCGAGCCTCGGGAGCCCGCCCCTGAGGAAGTCGACGCGCGAACCGAAAAGTCACTGCTGAAACGAATATGTATTTTTTCGGAATCACCCCCGAGAGATCTCCCGGTCCGGTTTGAATGCCGGAAAAGGCGAGGTCTCCCTTGACGGAACCCGTTGATTGATAGAATCGATACGATCGCCCTCGATCCATTTCGGCGAAGGCCTCGGCGACACTTGTTCTTTTTCGGGCTCGACTTGCCCGAGAGGCGAACCTGAAATGGTTTTTCCCGCCATTCACGGAAAAAGGTGCCGATTCCCGGCTTAGGGCTATGAAATGACCGGTGCCGGACGGCCGATTATAAGGTATCCTCACAGTGAAGGAATCCCGGGGGACTTCCCATCGAGAGGGTCATCGTTTTCCCTTCCTTCAACTCCAAAGAGGCGGACCGCCTCCAAAGTCAATGTATTCAGTATAGCTTAAGGAATGCCGGCATGATTTCGGTAAAAGGACTGACGAAATACTATTCCGATCTGAAAAGGGGAACATTCGCCGCGGTCGACGGCGTCGATTTCGAGGCAACTCCCGGGCAGATTTTCGGACTTCTCGGACCCAACGGCGCCGGCAAAACCACCACGTTGCGCATCCTCAGCACCGTGCTGCATCCCAGCGGCGGAGAGGTCCGCGTTTGCGGGTACGACGTGTTCACGCAGGCGGCCCAGGTCCGCCGACATATCGGATTCATGTCGGCCAACACCTCGATCTACGATCGCATGACCGGATGGGAAATGGTTGAGCATTTCGGATTGCTCTACGGCATGGAAAAAAAGCCGCTTCACGAGCGGATGGAACAACTCTTCGAGCAACTGAACATGCAGGATGTACGCAATCGACTCGGCTCGAAAATGTCGACCGGCATGCGGCAAAAAGTTTCGATCGCGCGTTGCCTCGTGCACGATCCCCCCGTATTGATCTTCGATGAAGCGACCGCCGGACTCGATGTCCTCGTGGCCCGTGCTCTGCTGAAAACGATCCTCCAACTCCGCGACCAGGGCAAGTGCATCATCTTTTCGACGCACATCATGCGGGAAGTCGAAAAAATTTCCGACGCGGTCGCCATCATGCATCGAGGACACATCCTCACCCAAGGAACCCTCGCCGAGCTTCGCGAAAAACATCGACAGGAAGATCTCGAAGAGCTGTTCTTCCGTCTCATTTCCGATTACAACCAAAAGCACCCCGATCGCCGGGAAACCGAAGAGGAGGAAATCCTTCCTCTCTCCGAGGAAGAAAATCTTCCCTACTGAAGTCTTCTTTTTTCACCCTCGCCCAAAGTTCAGACGGTCCATGCAAATCAAGAATATTCGCATCCTGTTCCTTCGGGAAGTCAACGACCAGATTCGCGATCGGCGGACGTTGTTCATGATTTTCGTCCTGCCGCTGCTCTTGTATCCCCTTCTCGGAATGACCTTCCTGCAGGTGGCGCAGTTCGTCCAGGAGAAACCGAGTCACGTTTTGTTGATCGGTTCGGAGTATTTGCCCGAAAAGATCGCCCCGCTGCTCGGACCGGACACGGAAACGAATGAAGAAAACGATGCCGAGGAGGAACCGATCGCGGAAAAGGCTTCCGGCGAAACGATTCCTTATGCCTTCCGGGGCCGCTTCGATGCCGATCTTTTCAAAAACGAACAGAGAGCCCGGCTCCTTCAAGTGACGGAAATCCCGGCCGAGGAGATTGCCCCCAACGGCGACCTCCCGGAGAACGGATCCCAGGTGCAAGCGCCGTCTCCCTGGATGCAAGCCGCCGAGGCGTATGCCCGGGAGCAGATCCGCCGGGGCAGGGTGGACGCAGCCTTGATCGTACCTCAAGCTCTGAAGGATCAATATTTCCGGCTCCGGAAAACAATCGGCTCTCCCCCCGCGCCCCCTTCGCAATCGGAAGGCCGCGACTCCTTGCCGGGACCGAAGATCATCTACACCACCTCCGGCGACAAATCCCAGATCGCACGCGATCGATTGGCGAATCTCTTGCAGCGATGGAATGCGCGTCTCGGACACGAGAATCTCGAAAAGGGGGGGTTGCCGGGCTGGGTCGCCCGCCCGCTGGAGATCGCCCAGCGCGACATCGCCGAGCACACGACGTATCAAGGAGCGTCGTTCTGGTCGAAGGTCCTGCCGATGTTTCTGCTCATCTGGGCGCTCACGGGAGCGTTCTACCCGGCGATCGATCTCTGTGCCGGCGAAAAGGAACGAGGCACCCTCGAAACCCTGCTTTGCAGCCCCGCGCTTCGGAGCGAAATCGTTTTCGGGAAGATGTTCACGATCATGTCGTTCAGCATGATCACCTCCATATTAAACATCATCAGCATGGGGATCACCGGATTTCTGGTGCTGGCCGAAATGCCCGGCTATGGGGCGCCGCCGATCCTTCCGTCGCTATGGTTGCTTGCCGCGTTGGTGCCGGTCTCGGCGCTGTTCAGCGCCCTATGCCTCGCGCTGGCCGCCTTCGCCAAGAGCACCAAGGAAGGCCAATATTATCTGATGCCCCTTTTGATGATCACGATGCCCTTGATCATCCTTCCGATGGCTCCCAACACCGAACTGAATCTTGGAAACTGCCTCTTGCCGATCACCGGCATCGTCCTCTTGCTGCGCAGTTTCCTTGAAGGCAACTATCAAGGAACGCTGCCGTACATCTTCCTGGTCACCGGAGTGACGCTGGCGTGTTGCGCGCTGGCGATCCGCTGGGCGATCGACCAATTCAACTCCGAATCGGTCCTCTTCCGCGAAAGCGAACAGTTCAACCTCAATCTGTGGCTGCATCGGTTGATGCAGGATCGCCGTCCCACGCCGACTCTGCCGATGGCCCTCTTGCTCGGGCTGTTGATCCTCATTATCAAGTTCTTCATTTCGTTTTCCATGCCCTCGCCCGACTCTTACCGCCGGTTCGTCGAAATCGCCGTGGTGACGCAAATCGTTGTGATCGCCTTCCCGGCCATCCTCGCCACCATGCTCTTGACCAGCAGTGCCCGGGAGACGTTGAAACTGCGGATGCCGCCGCTGTGGACGTTGCCGGCGGTCGTCCTGCTGGCGCTGGCGGTTCATCCGTTCACGCACCAGTTGCAGAAATGGGTCATGCAGCTCTACCCGGTCAGCGATCATGTGATGCGGTCGATCTCGGGCATTCAAGAGATGATCACCCGGGCCCCCGTGCCGTCGCTCCTGCTGGTCATCGCCGTGCTTCCGGCGGTTTGCGAGGAGATCGCCTTCCGTGGATTCCTGCTCTCGGGACTCCAGCAGAAAGGCTCCAAGTGGCGGGCCATTTTCATCACCGCGATCTTCTTCGGATTGACTCACCCCATCTTGCAGCAATCGCTTCTGGCGATGATCCTGGGAGTGATGATCGCCTATTTGACGATCCAGACGGGAAGCATCTGGCCGGCGATCCTCTACCACATGTTCCACAATGGACTGAATGCCCTTTCGACGCGGATCCCGGCTCGGTGGATCGAAGACTCTCCCGCCTTGGCGAAATGGTTCGGTGATCCTGAAAAGACGACCACCGCGTTGATTTACCAGTGGCCGGCGATTCTCCTCGGATTGGCAATCGCCGCCGCCCTCCTGTACGCTTTCAGTCGACTCCGACCGAAACCACACTCGCAAGAGATCATGCAGGAGCAAGGCGATCAGGGAAAATAATGTTGCCGAATTCCAGTGTTTTTTCGGCCCGGGGCCCTTTTGGCATCGCGCGAAGATTCTATACAATATGGCTAACCACGCGATCGGCACCTTCACCGACGAAACAAGCAAGCAGAGCAGCACACACCAATCGCGGAAAGATGTCCCCCATTTCATCGAATCCACCGAACGTCGGTCGATTTGATTTCCTCTGCCTTCCGACGAATCGATTCAAGGAGAAAAACGATGCCCGTCACCATCAAACCGATCACCAATACGAACATCATCGAGGTCCATCTCACGGGAAAGCTGGCCAAGGAAGACTACGAATACTTCGTGCCGCTGGTGGAAAAGAAAATCGAAGAGATTGGGAAATTGCGCGTGCTGATGGTCATGCGCGACTTCCACGGTTGGGCGGCGAGCGCCCTTTGGGAAGATATCAAATTCGACGTGAAGCATTTCAAGGACATCGAACGACTCGCCATGGTCGGCGAGAGCACTTGGGAAAAAGGGATGGCCGCCTTTTGCAAACCTTTCACTTCCGCTAAAATCAAGTACTACAATCTGACCGAGGAAGAGGCCGCCCGGCAGTGGATCACCGACCATCTCGCCGCCGAGGAGGAAGAACTCGATCCGAACGAAGTGGTGAAGATTTACACGACCCACGATGCCTACCACGCCGAAATCATCGCCAATTCTCTCCGCAACGAGGGGATCGCGTGCCGCGTGGGCGATGTCCGGCAAGGCGGACTGACCGGAGTGTTCGAGGTCGACCTCTACTGCCGGGAAAAGGATGCCGATCAGGCCGGGAAATTCATCGAGGAGCACGAGAAAAAGCACTCCTAATGATTCCGAACCGGCGAGCAACACCTCATTGGTCCCACCTCGCCCGGAGGGAAAGAACCGCCGATCCTCGCACGCATCGGCGTTCTTCCCGCTCACGATGTCGGTCCGTCGGCTTCGTGGGAGTGCTCCTCCACGACGTAAGACGCAAGTAGGAAAGAGGAAGGCATGGTGAATCATCCCCTGGCCGGAAAACCGGCACCGAATGAACTGTTGATCGACCCGGCGCAGCTTGAGAAGGATTACTATACGATCGAGCCCGATCCTTCGGAACCGGGCCAAAAGGTCTCCTTCGGCACCAGTGGTCATCGCGGCACGCCCCAGAGCGGCGGCTTCAACGAAGCGCATCTTCTGGCCATCACGCAGGCGATCTGCGAGCATCGACAAAAAGAGCACATTTCCGGGCCGCTCTATTTGGGAATGGATACCCACGCCGTATCGCTTCCCGCTCAACGAACCACCCTGGAAGTGCTCGCCGCCAACGAGGTGGAGACGATCCTCCAGCAGGACCTCGGCTTCACGCCCACGCCGGTCATCTCCCGGGCGATCATCAGCTACAACCGCGACCGCAACCACGGTTACGCCGACGGCATCATCATCACCCCTTCGCATAACCCTCCCACCGACGGCGGCATCAAATACAATCCGCCGCACGGCGGTCCGGCCGAAGCCGGCATCACGTCGTCCATTCAGGCCCGGGCGAATGAGATCCTCGAAAACGGTTGCCGGGAGGTCCGTCGTAAGCCGTTCGAGGCAGCGCTGACGACCCCCTGCATTCACGCCGAAGACCTGATGACGCCCTATATCGCGGAGCTGGGGGAGGTGATCGACCTCGAAGCGATCGCCGAAGCGAAGGTGAAAATCGGCGTCGATCCTCTCGGTGGGGCGGCGGTCCACTACTGGGAACCGATCGCCGAGCACTACGGTCTCGACTTGACGGTAACCAATGCTTCGGTCGATCCAAGGTTCTCCTTCATGTCGGTCGACCGGGACGGCAAGATCCGCATGGACTGTTCCAGCCCCTTCGCCATGACCCCGCTGGTGGAAATGAAAGACCGGTTCGACATCGCCTTCGGCAATGATCCCGACACCGATCGCCACGGCATCGTCACCCCCAGCGTCGGTTTGATGAATCCAAACCATTATCTCTCCGTCGCGGTCCGCTATCTGTTCGCCCACCGCCCGAAATGGTCCCCGAAGGCGGCCGTCGGCAAAACCCTGGTTTCCAGCAGCATGGTCGACCGAGTCGCCACCATGCTCGATCGGAAGCTCGTCGAGGTACCGGTCGGTTTCAAGTGGTTCGTGACGGGACTACAAGGCGGCACGCTCGGATTCGGCGGCGAGGAGAGCGCCGGGGCCAGCTTCCTGCGAAAGGACGGCTCCACGTGGACGACCGACAAAGACGGCATCATCTTGAGCCTGCTGGCGGCGGAGATTCTCGCCCGTACCGAACGCGATCCCGGCAAGCATTACATGGAGCTGGAAGAAAAGTTCGGCAAGTCCTACTATGCACGCATCGACGAACCGGCCAGCCCTAAGGAAAAAGCGATCCTGAAGACCCTCTCGCCCGCCGCCGTCACAGCGAGCCGTCTCGCCGGCGAGCCGGTCGTCCGCAAATTGACGCGGGCGCCCGGAAACGACGCCGCAATCGGGGGATTGAAGGTCACCACGGAAAACGGCTGGTTCGCCGCGCGGCCCTCCGGGACCGAGAACATCTACAAGATCTACGCCGAATCGTTCACAAGTAAGGAACACCTGCGAAAACTCCTCGAAGAGGCCCGACAAATGGTCGCCGACGCCTTGCTGACGAACGAGGACTGATCGAACGGCGGCGGCCATTCCCTCGAAGATCTCCTGGAGAAAGGGAGGACCCCCTGCATGGCCGAGAACGCTTTTCGGCATCCCGTTCTCTTGAGCGACGAGGAGTTGATGCGCCGGTGCCGGTTCGAGCGTTTGCGGCGAAGCGGGCCGGGGGGACAGCATCGGAACAAGGTCGAAACGGCCGTTCGCTTGCACCACGAACCGACGGGCATCACCGCCGAAGCCTCCGAGCGCCGCAGTCAGTCGCAGAATCGGGCGGAAGCGCTGTCCAGGTTGCGTCTGAAGCTGGCGTTGGAAATTCGCTCCGAGGTTCCCACTTTCCCCCAAGACACGTCGAGCAACGCTTCACCACTCTGGAAGAAACACCTTCAGGGGACGCGCTTGCAAATCCGGCCGGGGCATCCCGACTATCCCGTCATGCTGGCCGAGCTCCTGGACCTCTTAACCCACCACGGAATGGAACTGCGCCCAACGTCGGAATACTTCGGCACCACCCCTTCGCAACTGATCCGCTTCCTGCAAAAAGAACCGGCGGCTTTCGATCGGGTCAACCGACTCCGACAAGAGAAAGGTTTGCGGCGTCTCCACTGAAGCAATCGATTTCGCTCCGTGTGATCCAGCACGCCGTTAGCGGTGACGCGACACGACGAACGCGGCGATCATTTTCAAGCCGTCGCGGGCGTCCGTCGCGGGAAGCTCGTCGAGGGAAGCGATCGCCGATTGGACGTAATCCTCGGCGGTTTTTCTGGCGTAATCGAGCGAACCGCATTCGTTCATCCATTCCAGCAAAAGCTTCGTGTCGACCTCCGGCGTCTCTTGAAACATATCGAGGACCTCTTGGCGTCGATCGTCGTCGGCGACTTCCAGGAAATGAAGCAACGGCAAAGTCGCCTTCTTTCCGGAGAGATCGGTGCCGAGCGTCTTTCCCATGGCCGACTCTTCGCCGGAGAGATCGAGAATATCGTCGGCAATCTGGAAGGCGATCCCCAGCTCCTCGCCGAAACGACCGAGCCGGGCGACTCCCTCATTTCCTGCCCCCGCGTAATGTGCCCCGAGTCGACAACACGCTGCCAGAAGGGCCGCCGTCTTCGCCCGGATGATCTCCAGGTATTCCTTCTGGGACATCTCGAAATTTCCCCGGCGGGAGATCTGTCGCAATTCGCCTTCGCAAGTAATGCTGCAAGCTTCCGAGAGGGTTCTGATGGCGAAGAGGTCCTCCGATTCGGTCGCCATGCGAAGCGCCCGAGTGAACAGGAGATCGCCCGCCATGACGCTCGCCTCGTTGCTCCATCGGGAATTGATCGTCGCCAGATGGCGTCGCACCAGCGCCCCATCGAGGATATCGTCGTGAATGAGAGAGGCCGTGTGAATCATCTCGACCGCCGCGGCCAACCGGAGATGATTCTCCTGCGTCTTCCCGAAAGCCTTCCCGGAAAGCAACACCAAGGCGGGACGCAATCGCTTTCCGCCCAGCCGGAAGCCGTATCGGACCAGTTCATCGACGAAGGGATCTTCGCTGCGCAGCTCTCGCTGCAATCGCCTTTCGACCTGCTCCAATTCCGCGCGGATCGCGCGATAATTCGTCTCGAAAAGTTCCAAAACAGCTTTCGATTGAGAGAGACTCATTGGCTGATCTATTTCCGTGTTATTTTTCTAATGATCGATAGTACGTGCCGAAAGGGGAAAAACCGTCCCGCAAAAAGGGGCAGGGGGGGGGTCATTCCTCGGGAGGCATTTCCTCCTCGGGGCCGTTTTCCTCTTTTTTCGCCTTCGCTTCGGCTATTTGCTTCTTGAGAATCTCCTCAATCGACTTTTGGCGAATCTCGATCGGCGTCGCCTGGATCGCCCCCTCGAGAGCCTGGAGCACCTTGCCGAAACGAATCGGTTGTTTCTCGGAGGCGCTCTCGTCTTCGTCGCTCGACGCTTCTTTCTCGTCTTTTTCCTTCCCGGTGAAATGGAGCTTAATCGTCGAAGCGGAGAAATCGAGGCAAATCAAATTTTCCTCGGGAACGCCGCGGATGCGGAATCCCCGCATGGTATTGCGTTGGGCGAACGGTTGCGCCCGGTGACGAACCTCGAGCCCGAAAGCTCCTTTTCCCGTTCGCTTATCGATCCCGAAGATCGAGAGGTAATTCCTGCGCGACCGCCCTTGATCCTCGTCGGAACGTTCATCGATCGTCGCCCCGAAGAACAAGACCGGCAGTCCCTTCGGCTGATGGATGAAGAAATGCGTATTGTTCACCCAGAGCGGCTGCTTCCACGCTTCGGTCCCGTCGTCCTTGAAGGCGTTCAGGACCGCCCGGCCGACCGGAGAACTCGCCATTCCCTGCACTTGGTATCGGCGTCGGGTGGTGGTCTGCGTAATCTGGCGGTGCTCGGTCGCCATGACGATATAGGAGTCCCGGAAGGGAAACACTTCGACGTCGGTGTACAACTTCTGCCCCTTGGGGCTGGGAAACCAGGAATCGATGATGATGCGTCCGAACCGGAGATCGATCAGCCGGAATCGTCCTTTGGGATCCATCAAGACCATTTTCCGGTCTTCATCGACCAGCCGAACCATGGTATTGGGGGCCAGGGCGTCGATCGACCACGCCCGCCTCTGTTCCGGTTCTTCGGCCAACAGATCGGTACCGACGATGGCGAAGCCTTTCTCGGAACCTTCGACGGAAATGACCAGCGGCCCCAGCGAGGCGAAACGATGTGAGGGGAGCGGACAACGTCCCAGCTCGCGTCCGTCGGCGGCATCCAAAACAAGGGCCCGCTTCGCCTTCGGTTCCATGACGATCACGTGTCGCCCGCTGGAGGTCAAACCGGCCCCCATTGCCAACCCGTCGCGATTCCAGCGTTCCCGGCCGGTGTAAGGATCCAAAGCCACGATCTTGTCCATCACTCGGTAGCAGATCGCCAGAGGTGTCAGGCAAACCCCTTCGTCGCGACCGATTCCCCCCGGCAAGGAAGCCAGGGACTCTTCGGGACGATCGGTGAACATATTCCGCAGCGAATTCAACGCGAAGGTCCCCCCGCGTTTTCCGGTCTGGGGTCGGGCTCCCTCCAAGGAACGTTGCCAAAGGAGCTTCGCCCGATTCTCGTCATCCCTCGTCAACGCATCGACCGCGAATAATTGATGCTGCTGGAAGTAGAAGACCAAATGGTCCATCATCAACAGTTGTTCTTCGACCTTCGATCCGTAACCGTTCGTCGAACCGAACAGGGGATCCATGCCTCCCATCATGCCCATCCCACTCCCTCGAGACAAACGCTCCTTCTCCTCCTTCTCGATGGGAACGGTCCAGGCTTCGCCGCCGTAATCGTGATAGGCCGTCAACTTCTCCTCGGGACTCTGAAAGTAGGCGAATTCCAGATTCTTCAGAAAAGGCCCCCGGGTATCCACCGTGTCGATGTATCTCCGATAGATCAAACGATTGCGAAGATCCTCCTCCGTCTCACCTTCTTCCGGCTCCGGATGCGACCGACGGATCTCCACGTCCCCGATCGGCCAAGCATCTTGTTCCCGGACGACCCGGGCGATCTCCGGCAGCGCCGACGCCTCCTGCATCAAATCGGCGCCGGTCTTGTCGCCGCGGCACTCGAGCTTGGCGAACTTTTCGCCGAGCAATTGATAATAATGCCAAGCGGCCCGCCAATGGGCATGATTTTGCAGGCGATGGGCCAGATCGGCCATCCATTCGGCGGTCCTGGCATCGTCTGAGGTTCCCTTTTCGGAAGGCAAATAGGGAAGCTTCCGCAAGAGCAGTTCCTGCCGCGCGAGCTGCCCCTTTCGTCCACATTGTTCGAAGAAGGCATTCCAGGCCGAAGCACTGTCGGTCAGCTCCCCGTAACGGTCGAGGAATCGCTCCATCGCATCGAGTGATTTCGATTCGAGGACGGTTTCCAGACGCTCGGAAACCCATCGATCGATCGTTTCACCCAGCGATTTCCCCGAGGAACGATCAAGCGCCGCGAGCGTGCCGGAAATCCAGCGACTCTCCGGTAATTGTCTGTTCGAACCGTCACGGACCAGCGTCTGATCGCCGGTTTCCGAGGAGTCGTCCTCTTGAAGTTGAAGTAGAGCGACCATTTTATCCCAAGCGGATCGCCACTGCTCCTTTTCGAGATAACCGGCGATGAAACTTCGCAAAAGTTCCCGCCTCTGCCGGTCGGTCTCGGCCAGTTTCAACATCGACTCGTACTCGTCCTTGTAGGTATCGAAGGAAGTGTCGAGCCCTTCTTCCAGGGCATCGAGCAGCGCGCTGCGAACCCGGCCCGTCGGTTCGACCTTTTCCGCTTCCCGGAAGTGATCGATCGCCTCCGCCAGTCGCCCTTCCGAGAGGTCGATATGCCCGGCCGCTAAAAGTGCTCGGATATCTTCCGGCTCTTTTGCCAGGGTTTGATTCACGCGTTCACGGAGTGCCTCGATCTGATGAAATGCGTCGACGGCCCCGGCACGTTGGGCGAGGATGCGTCCTGAAGCAGCGATGAGATTGCCGCCGACGTCCGCGT
Organism: uncultured Planctomycetaceae bacterium; assembly: GCA_964632505.1. Lineage (GTDB taxonomy): Bacteria > Planctomycetota > Planctomycetia > Pirellulales > Thermoguttaceae > CAZWCE01. The sequence goes on from CAZWCE010000003.1 coordinate 96,644, forward strand.
CCCGGGCCCGCATGGTCCGCACCAGCGTCCCTCCCGTCAGATCGCATTCGGCGATCCCGCCGTCGGCCAGCGGCTGGTAATAGCGGGTGCCGGAAATGATCCCCGTTCCCGCGGGTGAAGTTCCCTCGGGCAGACGAATTGTCTTCCCCTTCCAAGCGGGAGCCCCGTCGTCGAGTCGGTAGGCCCGAATCTGCTGCACCCCGACCACGACGACATGCCCCCGACAAACGCCGGCCACGAAAAGATCGTTGCCCCGCGAATGCTCCCACAGCACCTCGCCGGTTTCCAGATCGAGGCAGAACAATTGCTCCGAACCGACCGGCGTGGCAAGCACTTTGCCGTCGACCATCAAAACCGCCGAATCGTGCCAGCGATTCTGGAGAAAATGATCGGAACCGTGGGTAAGCCAGGAAATGGAAATAAAACGTCCGGCACCGCGCCGTTCCTGGAATCCGAACATCTCATCGTCGTAGAGAAAGCACCAGCGTAGTTCGAGGGTGGTCCGGTCGATGGCCACGACCGCCCCGGCCGACGTCGGGCAGACCAGGATGCCGCCGTGGGCGGAGGGAGTGATGCCGCTGAACCGTCGTGGTGAACCGCGTTCAATCGGCCAAGCCGGCTCCACCAACGGCAAGCGATGCAGAAGTTCGCCCGTTTCCGAAGCGAGAACGAACAGATGCACCATCCCTTGGACTTCCCCCAGCACATAGAGCCTTCCTTCAAGCGGTAATGGAGGGCCGAGGAAATAAGTCTCTTGGAGCAATTCCGCTTCTCGGTCCGTGTTGCCGTTTTCTTCCAAGGGTTGAGCTTGGGCATCCTCCTTTTCATCCATCGACTCCTCGTTTTTTTCCTCCCCGGATTCCTCTTCGTCGGGTGCGTTGGGACCCGAACCTGAATCCGGGAACCACTGTTCAAAGGGAGCGGCGGCGGGGACGCTGGAGTTGCTCTCCCTCGCCCCGTCACCGGGGACGTCCTCCTCGGAATGTCGCCCGACCTTCCACAGCAAGCGGCCGGTTCGAGGATCGCGTGCGGCCAAGGCATTGGCGATCACCTTCTTCCGATCGGCATTCCCCGCGCCGGGCCGCAATCCCATCGGCTGCATGGGAGCCGTCAGAACCCCCGGGATCAAAGGAATCTCTTCGATGGAAAAGATACGATCCCCGTCGCTGCTGAGGGTGCCGTAGGTCAAATCGCCCCAGAGACGCAACCGGATACAGGCAAGCCAGAGCATCGGGTTGTTTTCCATGAGAAGCCCGGGGCGGCCCATCATGTCGGTGAAGCCACGCGATCCCCCGAGCACCTCCCCGACCCCCGTCTCCGACTTCTTCCAGAGACGCTTGCCGGTCTCCAGATCGACCGCCAAAAGACCGTCGATCGTCCGTAGAAAGGCGATCCGGTCCACGACGATCGGGTGACAGCCCGGAAGCATCGGATGGGGAGACAATTCCGACTCGGCCATGAGCCTCTCCAGGAAGGGATCGAGTTTCGGGTACGACACCGTCGGAATTCGCCAGGCGAGTCGCAGAAGCGGGGCACTGGCCTCGGTGCTCACATTCCGCCAGGGCACCGCGCGAAAGAGAAACCAGCCGGCGCGAACTTCCCAAGGGGTTAGCGCGGGCAAATCGCTCCACTGGAGCAGTTGCCGCAAACTCGCCTCGGGGGAGGCCAACGACAATTCCTCACCGGCTCCGGAGGTTACCGAGAGCTCCGGGAAATGCATCAGAAGGCGATCCAAGGTCGTTTTCGCTTCGTCCCGTCTTCCGGCATGCAACTGGCTGGTAGCGAGCATCATCCCCAAAAGCGGTTGATAATCCCCAGGCTCCGGAGCATGCTCCTGGAGATCGCCCAGCGTCATCGCGGCGGCGGCCGAGATTCCCTGATCGAATTGATAAAGTCCCAGAAGAAATGAGGCGTCGAAACTCGCCTCGGTCCCGTAGTAACGTGAAATCACCTCGGCGAGCCGGTGGGGATCCCCGGTGGCGATCGCCTCCTGAAGTGCCAGGCGCGCAGCGGGGCCGTACTGCAACTCGTAGAGCTGGCGGCCTTCGGGGGACAGCCGTCCCAACAGTCGCACCACTTCATGCCGCAACGTTTTTCGGATCGTCTCGACGGAGGCGTCCTCCGGCGGCAAAAAGGAATCGCCCGGATCCGAAAGCAAATCGCCGATCAAACGAATCGCTTCGGCGTTCCGTTGTGTCTCGATCAACTGCTCGATCTGCTCCAGAAGGCGCAACCGATTGCGATCGGGGGGAACAAGAATATCGAACTTGCGGCGAGCCGTCTCCACTTCTTCTTGGGGTTTCCGGGCCCCGATCCCATTGCCGGGACCGGGAGCTCTCGGCACCGCCCCGCCCGGCTGCGCGGGATTCTGCAACTGGAACTGGGCCGAAACGGAATTCGTCCCTACCAAACATGCTAGAACGAGGAACGCTCCCAAGACCGAGATCGTCGCCGGTTCAGTATGAAATGTCGAGAAGAAAGTAAGGTCGGATTTCCTGATTCGAAACATGATCACCATCCTGTGTGTCGACGGATTCAAACGCCATACTCTGCTTGCCCGGAAAACAAGGAGGGAAGCGTGACGATGAATCCCGGTGCGTGAAAGGGGCTCACTGCCGAGCCGATCGCAACCTATCGGCCGAAATGGTCGGTGCTTCCAAGCGGAGCACTCGATCTCGAGCGATGGGGGGACCTTCCACCTCCAGCCGGGAATCGTCCCTCGAGCGGAAAAATCAAAGCCTCCGCCTCGAGGAAATGATAAATAATTATAGGATATTTTCGCCGTCTTGGCAGTCTCCCGGAATAAGAATCGGTGGACTCGGGAAATGAATTTTGGGCGTTGGTCTCTCAAGAAGATGCAAGGCACTCGCGAAAGAGCACTTCCAGGCGTTCCATGGGAAGCCCCACGACGTTCGATTCACTTCCCCGGCTGATACGCACCCACTCAAGGCCGTCCTGGTAACCGAATGCCCCGGCCTTTCCCCGCCAAAGACCACTCTCCAAATATTCCTCAATTTGGGCGTCGGTCAGCGGTTCCATGATCAACTCCGTCGTTTCGACCGCCTGATGGAGCCGATCGTCCGGACGATTCCAGAGGCAAACACCGCTGTGCACCCAATGCCTCTCCCCCCGAAGCAGGGAGAGGATTCGGCGTGCATCTTCTCGATCGAGGGGCTTCCCGAGGACCGTTCCCGAGGCTTCGACCAGCGTATCGCAGGCGAGCACCAGTCCTTTTTCCACACGCCAGGCGACGTCCGCCGCTTTTTGATACGCCAACCGACCGACAAGTTCCCTCGGATCCTCGGTGCCGTGAATCTTGTCCTCGGCCCCTTCGCTGGGCGGAATCACCTCGAATCGGTATCCCGCCGTGCTCAAAAGTTCTCTGCGCCGCGGCGATTGGCTCGCAAGAATCAACGGAAGCTTAGCGATGGTTTCCTGGATATCCACTTTCGAAAAACTCCAACCGATGATACAATTCTTCCGCGAAGAAAGACTTTTCCTCACGCCCTGCGACCTGGAGCGAAAGGCCTCCAAAAAATGTGATGGCGCAGCGTATTATTTTAACCTGAAACGGCCGATTTTCCAACCATTCCCTCCCTCGATTTCATGAAGATCGCCTCCGGCTAGGTGAGTTGATTGAACGAACATTTGCCGACGAACACCACCTCCCTCGTGAACCGAAGCCCCCTTCGGAATCCCGGCAGCGCAAAACACGAGAAACGAGAAAACACGACTTCATCGGACATCGATCATTCCTTTCAGCGAGATCTCTCATGCCTGATGCCACAGAAGATCTTGAAATCATCTATGAAGACAATCATCTTTTAGCGATTTCGAAACCTCCCGGAATGGCCACCATGGGCGTCTCCGATGACCGCCGAACGGTGCTCGATGTCGCAAAGTCTTATATCAAAAGGAGATACAACAAACCAGGGAATGTTTATCTCGGCGTGGTCAGTCGTCTCGATGCTCCCGTCACCGGCGTGTTGCTGTTCGCCAGAACTTCCAAAGCCGCCGCCCGATTGAATGAAGCGTTCCGGACGAAACAGGTCCGCAAAACGTATCTGGCCCTGATCGAAGGGCTGATCCACCCGAAGGAGTCGACGTGTCGGGATTGGCTCGCCAAGGACAAGCGTCACCGACGGATGCACGTGGTGCGGCCGGAGCATCCCGAAGCCAAGGAAGCGGTGTTGGAATATCGTTTTTTGAAGCGATTCCAGAGCCGCTCCCTTCTGGAAATCGAACTGATCACCGGTCGCAAGCATCAGATTCGTCTCCAATTGGCATCGAGAGGGTACCCGATCGTAGGAGATCGAAAATACGGGGCTAAAACAGTCTGGAACGTGAAGGTTCCTCCGGGCAAGAAGCCGGCCATCGCCCTCCATGCCGCGCGTCTGGAGCTGGTGCATCCCGTCCGCAACGAAGCGATGGAGCTCACCGCCCCTTTGCCGCCGGCTTGGCGACAGTTCGGCCGGGTCGAAATGTTCGGAGAATTCCATCCTCGCTGACGAACGACTTGACTTCTCCTGAAAAAGCCGGATCATTGGATGGGACGTCTCGAAGAATAGGAGTCTGCACTTCAAATAGGCCCCCATGTCTTCTTGTCCGTGAAGTTGAATCTCCTTGGCGCCGCATTCTCGACGGATTACCCTAGAGATGCTGCCCGAGCACGAAGAATCCGCATCCTCCGCCGGTCGGAGGACTCCCCGCGCGGTCATGATTCACCTTGTCCGGAGCATTCAGCGCCGTAGGTCCCCGAAGCTCCTTTTCCGCAAAGGAATGCTTGCCGGAAGTTCATGACAATTTGAAGAGATGGGTCGTTTCACCGGACCGCCGGAAGCGGATGCTTGGCCAGTCACCCTTTTTCGAGCGATGGCCGTGTCCTACTCACACCCTTATACGAAATTCTCACGTTCCGTCATTACCAGCAAACTCGTCTCGCGAAAGGACGTCAAACGGCTGGAACAGGAGTTGCGCGCCGAACGAGGGGAAGTGACCGATCGAAATGTCGCCGAGCGGCTCGTCGAGGAAGGTCGTCTCAATGCGTGGCAGGTCTCCCAGCTCTTCGAAGGAAGAACGCGATTCACTCTTTCCCGCTACCAGATCATCAATGCACTGGGACAGGGCGCCGAGGGGCAGGTATTTCTTGCCCGGAAGCTCCCCGAGGGAACGCGGGTGGCGATCAAAGTGCTTCCTCTGGAAAAAGCGACCGAAGCCAAAATTGCCCGATTCAAGCGTGAAATCGAGATCCAATCCCGGCTTTCGCACCCGAATTTGGTCCAACAACTCGATTCGGGACACGACGGAAACGTCCACTTCATGGTGAGCGAATTCATCGGCGGAGGCGATTTACGGGGATTGATCCGGGCCCGAGGACGGCTCACTCTGGAAACGGCCGCCAGTATCATCGGACAAGTGGCCGAAGGGCTGCATTACGCCCATCAGCAGGGGGTCATCCATCGCGACGTGAAACCGGCCAACATTCTCCTTTCCGAGGATCACCAAGCCAAGCTTTCCGACTTGGGATTGATCGGCTACCTCGGCAAAGAGGCCAAAAACGGCCCGGAGTACGGAAAGATTGTCGGCACCGCCGATTATATCGCCCCCGACCAGATCCTCTCTTCCATGAATCCCACTCCACTTTGGGATATCTATTCGCTCGGATGCACTCTCTATCACGCCGTGACCGGGACGGTGCCTTACCCGAACGGCACGACGGCACAAAAACTGAAGGCGCATCTCCAGTCGACGCCCCCCGACCCTCGAGAGTTCAACCAGTATCTCTCACCGGAGTTCGTCCAGTGCCTACAGAAGATGATGGAGCGCGAACCGGAAAAGCGTTTCGCTTCCGCCGAACAGGTGAGTGAATCCCTGAGACCTTGGACCACCGCTCCGGCACAACTCGATTTTTCTTTCTCCCGGTTCGACCAGGACTTCCACGAAGATGTTGCCCCGGGGGAACGGACCGCCCCGTTTCACGATTTCATCAGCGGCGACCAGATTTCTGTTCCGAATCCCGAGTCGGAACAAGGAGAATCCCTTTGGACACGTTTTTTCCGCTTTCTTTCCAGACCGCTGCAACGTGGGGAAATGCCTAAAATGGAGGCTCCTCCCGCCCGGGAACCTCGCCGACGGGCAGACCGGGACCGTGAGAGATCCTCTTTCGGAAATCATGAGGGGGCGAAGCAAGAAGAACAGGTCGTATCGCCTTCGCAATCGGAAGTATCGACCATCTCCGACGTGAGCGGCGGATCCGACGTGGCCGGGAAAAAAGAACTCGACATGGACCGGGGATCGGAAGATCCGATACCGGTCCCGGTCCAACTTCCGGGCAATCCCGATCCGGTATACGTGCAGCCTCCGCCGATTGTGCAAAGACGTCCTGCCGATCGTGAAACCGCCTCCAGCCTTTCGATGGAAATCGAACTCTCTCGAGAGCAGGCGAATCCCGACCGAAGTTTTTCTCGACTCCGCATCCTCGCGTGGCTGATTTTTCTACTGGGCATCGTGCCGGTCGGGACGGTGCTCTTCTTGCTGGCCTTCTGGCGATTCGTCACGGAATTCATCTGGTGAAGCGACCTTCGGCCGTCGGAACGGAGGAGCGTATCAATCCGATTCCTCGTCTTCCCGCCAGCCGATCCATTCGAACCCGGTCTCCTTTTCCACTTCCCGATTCCAGGCTTGCATGACGTCGCTCGTATCGAAGCGTCCCGCGCCTTGGTAGGTCTGAAAAGGGGTCTGTTGGAAACTTTCCCAAAGCTCGGTCCCGTCGGGACGGGATGCGAGAACCCGGACGACGTAGGCGGACGTCTCGGGCTGATTCATCGCCACTCCGACCTCGTTCACTTGCAGCGAAAAGACTTTCTTCATGAATTCGTTGCCGGGAGCGACGATCAGATTCTTCTTCCCGGTCGAATCGCCTTCCTCGTCCGAGGTATTCTTTTCTTGGATCTGCGAAACCTGAAGAGGGATCTGATATCTGTACATCTGCAACTGCCAAGGCTGGAGATCGCCGTAATCGAGCCAGGAAAAGAAATCGGACTCGACCACCGGCACGTCGTCGTTCTCAGAGAAGACGCTCCGGAGCGATGTTCCCGTTTCCCGAGCCTCCTTCGCCAGCCGCCGGGCCTTTTCCAACGCGAGCTTGCGTGCCTGGACTTCCTTCCACCGATTGAGGACCTCCTCGCGGACCTCCGAGAACTCGGGAACGCGACGCTCGGTCGAATGGAGCACCCACAAGAGGTACAAATCACCGGAGGTATCCATGGCGCGAAAGACTTCATAATTGTTCAGATCGGCGTTGAAAAGGACATCGACGACCGTACTACCCGCGCCGGTTTGCCCGATTTGTGCATCGGCCACCGGGAGTTTGGAGAATTCGTAGACGTCGAGCAGACCGGTTTCCTTGGAGGTGATGTCATGCTCCTCGGCCAAAGCGGAGAAATCCAGGGAGGCCGGTTTCGGATTCCGAGGATCGGCCATGTGCTTGAAATAATCCTGGAAAAAGCGGTTCATGCGTCCTTCGAGCAATTCCGCCTTTTGCATCCGTTCCTGCCGCGCCAGGGTGCGGCGGATTTGATCCTCGACCTCCGAGAGCGGCTTGTAAAGGTTCGATGTATCTTCCACCGGCGGCTGATCGTCGGTCTGCTTGCCGATCTCCGGCGGCGTGTCGTTCGCTTCGGTCGCAGAAGCCTCTTCCGAGGAAGCTTCCTCCGAGTCGGCATGCTCCGCGTCCTGCTCACCCTCGGGTGCGGCGTCGGCGGGCGTTTCTTCCGCGGAACCGGCTTCCTTTTCACCTTCCCCGCCCGCGGGATCCGCCGCTTCCGTTTCGGCCGGCTGGTTTTGCGGCTCCGATTCTGAAGCGGACTCGTCATCTTCGGCCTTCTCGTCCGTCGCCTCGCTCTCCTCTTGGTAGGAGACCGTGCGGAACCAATGCGGGATGCTCGTCGACGAGGTCTCGGGAGACGTTTCCGCAGCTTCTTCCTCGGCCGGCTCCGACTCCTCCTCGTTCTCGGAATCGGCTTCCGATGCCTCCGGCTGCGACGTTCCGATTTCCGGCGGCGTCGTCGCGTTCTCCGATTCCGGCGCCGCTCCTTCATCGCTCTCAGATTCGCTCGGCGTCGCGGGGTCGGAGATGTCGAGCGGGAACGCCCCGCCGTCTTCCATGCCGGGCAATTGCGGACCGCCTTCGGTCAAGTCGGACGTCCCCTCGTTGATGCCTTCGAAGGAGGAGAAGCTCTCCCGGCGAAAAAGCTGATTCTTGTTCTCTTCGTAGTACTGCTCGACTTCCTCCTGCGGAATCGACTCGGTGTCGAGATTGTCCATCGAAACGACAAAATATTCCACGGCCACCTTTTTCGGGATCGCGAAGCCCGTTTCCGGACTGCTCGGCACCTGGACTTCATTTTTGTGCTCCGCGAAGAACTCGCGAAGGACGCTTTCTTCCGGAGTTTCGATCTGATCGACCAGACTCTCCACCGGGACCGCGGCCGCCTCGATCGAAACCTCTCGGTTCAAACGCTGGAACCACTCCCAACGCTGACCGGGAGTCGCGCTGTCGAGACTCAATCCCATCATCATCATCAACTGCCGCTTGAGCAGATAATCCCGTAATTCGGCGAAGAGCGTGTCTTCATGAATGCCCAATTCCCCGAGCATTTGGGTGAGCTGTTGGGTCGTCAGACGGTTATCGAAGAGCTCATTGAGCAGGAGAACGATGCTTTCGTCGGAAACGCGAATCCCCTTTTCCTGGGCATATCGTGCGAGCATCCACTCCCGGGCGACCGCCTCACCCTCGAAGTTATTGATCTGTTGATACATCCGCTGCAGCGCCATGGGAGGCCGATCCTGATCTTGCGTGAGCAGGCGCATGGCGTAGCGCAAAAAACCGGCCAGTTGTCGCCTTTGGGACTGGAGCGTCTGAAGCTGCATGGCGTTCAAATCGCCGTAGGCGGCACATTTCGCCACCACCCGATCTCCGCCGCCGGCCGCGGCACCGATGATCTTCGATACGATCGGCAACACCACGAAACTGACCATCGCCAAGACGCCCAACACCGCCAGGGCCGCTTTTTGGTTCTTACGAAATACATTAAATGGATTGGCCATCAGGATCTTTCCTTACTCGAAGTTTCATTCATCCCTTGAATCTTGCTGCCCGAACGACCGGGAGGCACCAGCGAATCGAAAAGACCTCTTCCTCACGGAAGAGTCTCCGATCCGGCCGGGGTGGCAAGACGTTCGATTGATTTGGGGAAAAGACCGATTATAGCAACAACCCCCTTCTCGGAAAACCGGAAACGGCAGGATCTTTGGCCACAAGTCGGCTTTTTCCGAGAGGTCGCCTCGAAAGGGCCCCTCAAAAACTCAAGAGGACCGATTTCTCGGGGGTGCATCTTCCGGGCAAGTGCGGCCGAGAGAGCCTTCGTCTGGAAAAGGCGTGCCCCGAGTCCCATGCCGCATACCTCGGCCGAGAAGAGCCTGGCGAATCTAGGGAGAATCGGCAAGATCGGTCCGAGGCAATTTTGACGTTATTTTCCGGTGAGAAAAGGGCCTCCCCGCCGCGCGTCGATATAAGGAAATACCTGATAAAAAGGTATAAAAGGCATAAAAAGCCCATCATACGCATTGACAAAAACCGAAATATCTAAAAATATCAATAGGATTATCCGCCGGAAGTGTGCTATACTCTCGCAAAAACCTTTCTCATTTTCCTTCCGGCCTCTTTTCTCGAAGCCATTACATCATTTATTCCACCAGGAAGAGGGATGTTTCGTGGCCGCTGAATCAAATGTCGGATGAGAGCCGAAATCATTTTTGATCCTCTGAATAAACGATAAAGGAATCATGGTACACGAAGCAGGAAACGGCGCAAACGGATTTTCCCTAGTGATCGTCGAGTCGCCGGCGAAGGCCCGAACGATCGGGGGCTACCTCGGCAATGATTTCACGGTGGAGGCGAGCATCGGTCACGTCCGCGACCTCCCGAAGGGAACGAAGGATCTTCCGGAAAAGTACAAGAAGGAATCTTGGGCCCGACTGGGCGTGAACGTGGAATCGGAGTTCGAGCCGATCTACATCGTCCCCAGCGACAAATCGAAGCAGATGAAGAAGCTCAAGCAACTGGTCAAGGAGGCCGAGGCGGTCTACCTCGCGACGGACGAAGACCGCGAGGGAGAGGCGATCAGTTGGCATCTTTGCGAAGTGCTTCGCCCAAAGGTTCCGGTCCATCGCCTCGTTTTCCACGAGATCACCAAGTCGGCGATTCTCGACTCGCTGGAAACGCCGCGCGAGATCAACGAAGATCTTGTCCGGGCGCAGGAAGCCCGGCGGATCATCGATCGCCTATATGGATATGAGGTCTCGCCGCTTCTGTGGTACAAGGTCCGGCCGAAGCTGTCCGCCGGCAGAGTGCAGAGCGTGGCGGTGCGGCTGATCGTCGAACGGGAACGGGATCGGACGGCCTTCCATTCGGCGACCTACTGGGACCTGATCGGGACGTTCGCGCCGGAAGCCCAAAAAGATTTCGAAGCGACACTCGTCTCGGTCGGCGGGCGCAACATCCCCTCCGGCCGCGACTTCGACTCGACCACCGGAAAACTGAAAAAGCCGGAATTGCTCCTTCTGAACGAAGGGGAAGCGACCGAATTGGCTGAGCGGCTGAAAACCCGGCCGGCGAAGGTCCTCAAGGTCGAGGACAAACCTTACAGTACCCGCCCCTATCCCCCGTTCACCACCAGCACGCTCCAGCAGGAGGCGAACCGGAAATACGGTTTCACGGCCCGCATCACCATGAGTGTAGCCCAAAGTCTCTACGAGAACGGGCACATCACCTACATGCGTACCGATTCGACCAACCTGGCCAAGGAAGCGACTCAGGCGGCGCGCGATCTGGTCGTCTCGCAGTACGGCAAGGAATACCTCCCGGAGCAGTCGCGGGTCTACAAGACCAAGGTGAAGAACGCGCAAGAGGCGCACGAAGCGATCCGGCCGGCAGGGCACCCGTTCGACTTGCCCGAGTCGCTCAAAAGCAGCTTGACCAAGGATGAATTCCGGCTTTACGATTTGATCTGGAAACGTACGATGGCCAGCCAGATGGCCGACGCACGAGGACATCGCGTCACGGTGACCATCGCCATCGACGAGGCCCATTTCGAGGTCAGCGGCAAGACGATCGATTTCCCGGGCTATCTCCGTGCCTACGTCGAAGGCTCCGACGATCCCGACGCCGAACTGGCCGACCGCGAATTCGCGCTGCCGAAACTCACTGAGGGGCAAGAGGTGCTGACTCGGGAGTTGGAGCCGAAATCGCACACGACCCAGCCTCCGGCACGATTCAGCGAGGCTTCGCTCACCCGAACCCTTGAGGAACGGGGCATCGGGCGGCCGAGCACCTATGCCTCCATCATCGAAACGATTCTCAGCCGCAACTACGTCTTCAAACGGGGCAACGCCATCATCCCCACCTGGGTCGCCTTCGCCGTCTGCCAGTTACTCGAGACCCACCTGCCCGATCTGGTCGACTACACCTTCACCGCCCAGATGGAAGATCAACTCGACGCGATCAGTCGCGGTGAGATGGGGCACGTCGATTATCTGAACTCGTTCTATTTCGGCAATGAACACGCCGGACTGAAGCAGCTCCTGGAAAACAAGGTCGACGAGATCGATGCCCGCGACGTCAGCCGCATCTACATCGGCACCCCCGAAGACAAACAAGGGGAAGAGGCGGAACCGATCTACGTGCGGATCGGACGATACGGACCGTTTCTCCAGCAGGGCGAGCGTCAAGCCGGCATTCCCGAGGGCCAGGCTCCCGACGAATTGACGATCGAGCTGGCTCTCGATCTGCTCGAAAAATCGCAGCAGGGCGAGGAACCGCTGGGGATCTGTCCCGAAACCGATCTTCCGGTCTTCGTGAAGGTCGGACGATTCGGGCCATACGTCCAACGAGGCGATCCCGAGAGCGACGAGAAACCCCAGAACGCCTCGTTGCTGAAAGGCATGAAACCGGAAGAGATCGACATGCCGACCGCCCTGAAGCTGCTTAGCCTCCCGCGCGAGGTCGGCAAACATCCGGAGTCGGGGGAAACGATCCAAGCGTTCAACGGCCGATTCGGTCCCTACGTGAAATGCGGCGACGAAACCCGTTCCCTCGGCGACGAGTACTCTCCGCTCGACATCACGCAGGAGCAGGCGCTGCATCTGCTGGCCCAGCCGAAATATCGACGCGGCGCCGCCAAAAAGAAGGAACCGCTGAAGGTCTTCGATGAATCGCCCGTGACCGGTAAGAAGGTTCAACTCCTCAGCGGACGCTTCGGCCCTTATGTGACCGACGGCGAGACGAACGCCTCCTTGCCTCGGGAATTGGAACCGGACGAGGTCACTTTCGAACGGGCTCTTGATCTCTTGGCCGAACGCGCGGCGAAAGGACCGGCCCGAAAGAAGAAGAAATCGAGCAAGAAAAAGACGACCAAAAAGAAAACCTCGAAAAAGAAAAAAGCGGCCAAGAAGAAGACCACCAAGAAAAAGGCCGCGAAAAAGACGACCAAAAAGAAAACGACCAAAAAGGCCGATTCCCCCGAAACGAGCTCCGATGAGGCGCCGTTCTGAGAAAACCGTCGGCGAGAAGCCCCCTCCCGCCGGCAATCCCGGCGGTTTTCGTCGAGGCGTCTCGAGGGCCGTTGCCGCCACGGGAATGGGGATCTATAATAAAGGGAGAGAGGATCACAGCGTTCCCTGTTTTCTTCGATTCAAGGTCGCCGACCTAGTTGTGATCCTCCCCCTCAAGCAAAAGGCCGCTGATGAACATCGTCATTTTTTTAATCACACTTTTCGTTTTCCTTCTGGTCTTCCTGGCACTCGCTTTCGGGATGCAATTCCGCCGCAAGTACGGCGAGTGCAGCTGCAAGGCTTCTCGCAAAGTCATGCAAATTCATGACGAGATCGAAAAGCAGAAGAAGCGGCAACCTTATCGCCCCGAAAACGTCGATACGAAAGATCTCCCGATCATTCATTCGTAACGATCGTTCTCCTTTCGCGCACTCCTTTCCCGCTGATCCCCCTCACGACCTTCCCATGGCTGATCTTGATCGCCCCAATTCTCATGAAGACCGCAACCGGGAGCATTCCCCGTCCTTGGAAAACGGTCGGGGCGAATCACCACCGCCTCGAAATCCGCTGGAGCCTGAAATCGTCGACATCTGGCACAGCGAAGAGGGAAGCGAATATGCCAGGCCGCGCAACATCTCGGGGCCCATTCCCTTGGCCGGCGGCGGATATCGCTACGAATTCCGCTCTCACGAGGAGCCGGTCCAGGCGGAATTGGTCGACCAATCCCCATCGCAGGTACGCTGGAAACTACCGTTTTTCCTCTACCTGTTCACCTGGATGACGACCATGGCCGTTGGGGTGGCGACCTTCGGCCCCGTCGGATGGCAGTTCTCGGTCGCCCTGATGACCATTCTCACTTGTCACGAAATGGGCCATTACCTCCAGACCCGACGATATAAGGTCTCGGCGAGTTTGCCGTTTTTCATCCCGATGCCGCTTCCCCCGTTCGGAACGATGGGAGCCGTCATCCGCATGGACGGCCGCATCCCCGATCGCCGGGCGCTGTTCGACATCGGCATCTCCGGCCCTTTGGCCGGACTGGTTCCCACGATCTTCTGCATCGTTCTCGGACTGCAATACTCCAAGTTGACCTCGATGACCGGCTTCAGCGGACAGGAATTCGGCGAACCATTGCTGTTCCAGTGGTTGATCCACCTGACATTCGGAGCCCTGCCTCCCGATGTGACCGTCCTGATGCATCCGCTGGCCATGGCCGGTTGGGTGGGGCTTTTTCTAACCTCGCTCAACCTGATGCCGATCGGCCAGCTCGACGGCGGGCACGTCTTCTACTCCCTGCTCCGCAAGAAAGCCTGGGACTACGCCTCTCTGCTCCTCTTGCTGATGGTGGGGCTGGTGTTCATCTTCCAGTACTGGCAGTGGAGTTTGATGCTGGTCCTCTTGATGCTCATGGGCCCCCGTCACCCGCCGACGCAGCGCGACGCCGTTCCGATCGGGCGGTTCCGCAAATGGCTCGGTTGGGCGACATTGGCGTTCGTCATCGTCGGCTTCACTCCGAGGCCGATCATCTTCCACGAGGACGAGAAACCGGGGCCACCTTCCGAACAGCTCCCGGTCGCCTTTCAGATTCAGGAAGCCACGCCGTTTTCGCCTTCTTCGGAGGGGGATCGGGGCTGACCGCCGGAAACCACCTCTTGCGTTGAATTCTCAACGACGGGCGGTCAATTCCCGAGCGATTGCAACGGAGCGGGGATGCGCCCGCCGAAATGAACGAATTGCCGACTCGCTCCCGCATTGCGGACTTCCAGAACGGGCGAAGCGCCGAAAAGCCCGCCGAAATCGACCTCCTCTCCCGCGGCAGCCCCGGGCACCGGCACCAGCCGGGCGGCGGTCGTCTTGTTGTTGATGACCCCGATCGCCATTTCATCGGCGATGATCGCGGAGATCGTTTCCGGGGGAGTATCGCCGGGGATCAGCACCATATCAAGCCCCACGCTGCAAACGCTGGTCATCGCCTCGAGTTTTTCGAGCACGAGGTGGCCCGATCCCACAGCCGAAGCGAGGGCGGCATCCTCGGAAACGGGAATGAAGGCCCCGCTCAATCCCCCCACACTGCTGGAGGCAAAGAGTCCGCCCTTCTTGACGGCGTCGTTCAACAACGCGATCGCGGCAGTGGAGCCCGGCGCACCGATATTTTCGATCCCCAGCGTCCGGAGGATTTCGCCGATGCTGTCGCCGATCGTCGGCGTCGGGGCCAGAGAGAGATCGACGATGCCGAACTCGGTCTCCAGCCGTTCGGCGACTTCCCGCCCGATCAGCTCGCCCACGCGCGTGACCCGAAAGCTGGTGATCTTGATCTCCTCGGCCAGATCGTTCAGCGTGAGATTCTTCGAGGTGCTCACGCGACGTTTCAACGCACTGCCGACCACGCCGGGACCGGAAACGCCGATATTGACGGTCGCCTCCGGTTCCCCGATGCCCATGTAGGCCCCCGCCATGAACGGGTTGTCCTCGGGAATATTCGCGAAAATGACCAGTTTGGCGCAACCGAACCCTTTGTGTTCTCGGGTCGATTCGGCGATCTCGGGCAGGAGGTGACCGAGTTGATGAATCGCGTCCATATTGATGCCGGCTTTGCGGGAAGCGCAATTGATCGAGGCGCAGACCCGTTCCGTTTGGGAGAGCACCTCGGGAAGCGAGTCCAACACGACCTGATCGGCGGAAGTGATGCCCTTGTGCACCAGGGCGGTGAAGCCTCCGACGAAATCGACCCCGCATTCCCGTGCCGCCCTGTCGAGCGTTTTGGCCACCTGGACGGCGGCCGCTTTCCCGTGGCCGGCGAGAATGAGCGAAATCGGGGAAATCGCCAATCGTTTGTTCGTCACCGGAATACCGTATTTGCCGCCGACTTCGTCGCAAACCTTCACCAGTTGGCTCGCTCGGGAAGTGATCTTATGATGCAACTTCCGGCAGAGGTGATCGACGCTCGGTGCCGCACAATCGTTCACATTCAGGGCCAGCGTCACCGCACGGACATCCAAGTGTTCCGCATGCAGCATTCGAATGGTGGAGAGAATATCGTCGGTTCGCAACATGATCTTGACTCGCATGAAAAAAAGAGAATCGCTTTGGAAAAGCAAGCAAATGGGCGGGGAAAAATGAACGGCGGAACGAAAAACGACTATTGTTGGAAATGTAAGCGGACCTCGTTGGTCGCCACGAAGATGTTGTTGTGCTGCAACTTGACCGTGAATCCCAATTCCCGGCCCATTTCCTCCAGATCGTCTTGCAGCATACGCAAGTCCCATCCCTTGGGAACCTCCAACTGCCCGATGAGCACGAACTCCTCGCCCGTCAGGTCGCCGTAGAGATCTTGGATATTGATGTCCCGGCCGGCCAGGTAGCGGCTGAACTGCTGCACGATGCCGGGCTGATCCTCGCCGAAGGCGGTGATGACGAAAGAAT
Source organism: uncultured Planctomycetaceae bacterium (assembly GCA_964632505.1). GTDB lineage: Bacteria > Planctomycetota > Planctomycetia > Pirellulales > Thermoguttaceae > CAZWCE01. The sequence goes on from CAZWCE010000003.1 coordinate 112,679, forward strand.
CGGCTTTCTTCCCTTCTTCCGACATGCGGGACTCGATCACCCGACGTGCGACAACCTGATACTTCTCGCCGAGCATCTCGTGGTCACGGATCTCCTTGGCCAACTGATCCGGTTCGATATCCTCCGGCAGGCAGACGATCATGATGAGCGTGAAATAGCCTCCCAGCACCGTCTGACTGCACGCATCGATGTTTCCCGAAAGATGCCCCACCGCCGTACTCACCCCCGCGACAATGCCCGGATGGTCGTCCGACATCACATTCAATACATAGCGGTATTTCTGCTCGCTCATTCATCGCCTCGCATCGACTGGCTGAAATCGTCAAGAAATCATCGATCCCGTCACGCATGCCAGACCGGGAGACATCGCAACCGGGAACCATCCCACCCTCTTGGTCAAACCATTATTATAATGGGACGGGGGAGAAAGAAAAGCCGTCCGGCGAAAAGGCCCCGACCGGCAGAAGAGATCGAGAAGCGGTTCAATCGCCGCTTTCACGAACGCTGAACTCCAGCTTCCAGCGTCCCTCCCCACGGACCGCCAGACACCACAGTTCGAGAACGCCCAACTCGGTCACGCGCGTCTGGAACTGCACCGGAACCCAGTCGTCCTCCTCCACTTCATCGCGCGGAAGCACCGTTTCCATCGTATCGCTTTCTTGGAGTTCCGCTTCCGGGGCGTCGGCGTGGTCGATCAGCGACGGTTCGAGCAGGTCGCCGGCGCGATCCTCCTTCCGGACGGTGGAGCTGAAGAAGCGGAAATGGGCCGGTTCGCCGACCACCAGGCCGATTTCCGACGAGGGAACGTCGGTCTCCGTTCCTTCCTCCATGCCCTGCGGGGCGACGCAGAGCGCCCGCAACGGTCGCGGGGCCCCCGGGATCGCGAGTCCCGCCGTTTCGATGCCGATGTAATACGATCGCGCCGTGCCGCCGCGAATCCGCACACCCCCGCGCTCTTTCGCCCAACCGTAGTAGGCCGCCCCCCGGGCGACGGCGTGATCGAGGTTCCCTCCCGACTCCTCCGGCAGTTGATCGTTCAACACCTCAAGCGTCGCTTCATCGCTCCAGCCGCGGAGCACATCCAACAGACGGGTCCGGAGCACCTCCGCCTTGAAAACCCCGCCGTTGAGCAACAGGTGGGTCGGCATCCGGGGGGAAGCTTCCTCCTGATGACGATGCAGGAAAGACGCCAAATGACGTGTGATCGCCGTATCCTGCTCGAAGGGAAGTCCGATCTCGCGAAAACCGGACATCGCATGCCGCTTCGGGCGAGCATCGAGGCGACACTCCGGAAAAAAGCCGTCGGCCAGCAGCGAGGCCGATTCCCGACGGGGAAGATCCGCCGAAACGGTTCCTCCGATGAGCTTCGAACCACGTCCGAGTACGGAAATCGTCTGCGTCTCCGGACCGTTCTCCACCAGCAGCTTCTCCTTCGCCGCGCGACAACTGTGCCACAGGGCGACCGATTGCCAAGGATCGAGCTTGGTTCCCTTCTCGGAGAAGAGCCCCGCCGCGAAGTGCGCCAAGGCGAGATCCATGTTGTCTCCACCGACCAGGAGGTGTTCCCCGACGGCGATTCGCTTCAGTTGCAAGTCCCCCTCGTGCTCCTCGACTCCGATGAGCGTCAGGTCCGTCGTTCCTCCGCCGACATCGCATACCAGGACCCGATCGCCGGTCGAGAGCGACGTTCGCCAACGGTCGCCCAAATCGGAAAGCCAGGAATAGACCGCCGCCTGCGGTTCCTCGAGCAACAGAAGCGTCTCGGGATTGAAGCCGGCCAGTGAGGCCGCCTCCCGGGTCAGTTCACGGGCACTGGCGTCGAACGAGGCGGGAACCGTCAACACGACCTGCTGCTCGGCGATCGGAACGTCGGGGAAAGCATGATGCCAAGCCGCACACAGATGAGCCAGATAACGGCGCGACGCCTCGACCGGCGAGATTTTCGCCACCTCGGCCGGAGCGTTCCACGGCAGAATCGCCTCGTGGCGGTCCACTCGGCTGTGGCAGAGCCACGACTTGGCCGCACCGACGGTCCGCGCAGGCGCCTCGGCCGAACGTCGCCGGGCGAACTCGCCCACCGCGAAATCGCTACGCTCCCGCCACGGCAGCGCCAGATCCGTCCCTTCCGCCTCTTTTTCCGTCGCCAGGTAGACGAACGAGGGCAAGTGGGTTCGCGACTCCACCGTTCCGACATCGACCAGTTGGGGAATCGGCAGCAACGCCACTTCGGACGACTCCGTTTCCAGCGGAGTATAGGCCAGAACACTGTTGGTCGTTCCCAGGTCGATTCCAATCACATAGCGGGACATACTCTTTCATCCACTCCATTTCCTTTTCGCGGGCAAACCGTTGCCGCCATTCATTCTCTCGCAACGTGACCAGCGGCCATCTCTCGACCGCACGGCTACAGCTCGACCTCCGCCGGCGCGAGTATGTTCACGGTTTCGGCGGCGCCGGTCCACTGGGGCAACTCGGTACGGGTCGCTTTCCAACCGTGATGCGTCAGCGTTCCCCGGAACGGCGGCCGGTCGGAAACATCGCCCAACAGTCGGTAGAACGCGGTTTCGGATTCTTTCACCTCGACGGTCTCATTTTCCTTCCGATCGGTCAGCGGACGAATCGCGAACCATCGCTCCAGTACTTCGGCACAATGGTCGTGGACCGTCCGAGCCGCCGCGCCCACCTGCTCGTCGCTGTAGCCGTCGAGCGACTCCTGTATGAAATCGAGAAACCGGGCCTCGCGCTGCAGCGCCGACAGGAGGGTGATCGCCTCGCTCTGCGTGATCTTCTCACGGGTAGGTTCCTTCGGCGCCGCCGGTTGTTTCCCCTCGGGCTCCGGCTCGTGGCCCAAAGCGGGCACCGACCGGCCGGCAAGCAGTTTTTCGACCCGATCGGCCGTTTCCCGATTGCCGAGCACGGAAAAAAACGCCTTCAGTGCCGTCATGAATCGCATCGATGATTCTCCGTTGATTCCCGGAACCGTCGAGATGAGGCGGTTCCCGAATACAAATCTCGCATATTCCGATAAAACTAAGGCTTATAATAGTACGATCTTCCGGCAAAGGGGAGGGGGAGGCCCCCGGCTAGCCGCCGATGAAGCAATTGGATAGAATAAGCGGTCGTTTCCGCCGACTCCGGCCTTTTTTTTCGGACTTGTCCCGACGAGACGGTTCCGGAGAATAAGCAACGGACTTCTCGGTTTTTTTCGACCAGGATTTTTCACAAGGAGACAAGGAATGAAAGACGATCATATCATCGTAGGCGTCCACATCACCAATCGCGTGGAAAAAGCCGGCAGCGTGCAGGGAATCTTGACCGAGTACGGCTGCAACATCAAGACCCGACTGGGCCTGCATACGGTCACCGAGGACGCCTGCTCGCCGGCGGGCCTGCTCATCCTGGAGATGGTCGGCGACGAAGCCAAAGTCGAGGAGATGATCCAGAAGATCAACGACTTGACCGGGGTCGACGCGAAGAAGATGATCTTCGGACACTGATTCCGCCGTCCGGGATCACCATAACGCCTGTTCGTCGAAAGGAAACCGAGGCCGTTTTGCTTGGTGGCGTGTATCGGCCTTCTCCCGACTCCATTCCGTCTTCGACATGACGGCTGCTTCATACGGCGCGGTCGTGAGAGTTGAGGTCTGCGCCAAGTCGATCGCCGTTGCGAGACATCGATCCGGCGATATTCCCTTCAACTATTGCGAATCCTCTTTCCCTCCATTCACCATGAAGCAAGAACTCCCCAAACAGTACGAACACATCGCCGCGCAGAAACGCTGGTATTCCTATTGGGAGGAGAAGGGCTTTTTCCAGAGCGATCCGAATCCCGAAAAATCGCCCTACACGATCGTCATCCCCCCGCCGAACGTCACCGGAGCCCTTCATCTCGGCCACGCCCTGAACGACACCCTCCAGGATATCATGATCCGTCTCAAACGAATGCAAGGATTCCAGACGCTCTGGCTTCCGGGCATGGATCATGCCGGCATCGCCACCCAGGCGGTTGTGGAACGGCGACTCTTGGAGGAAGAAGGAAAGACGCGACACGATCTGGGACGCGAGGGGCTGGTCGCGCGAATCTGGGACTGGAAGGAAGATTATCAGAAACGGATCACCGCACAAATCAAGCAGATGGGCTGCAGTTGCGATTGGCGGCGGACGCGCTTCACCCTCGATGATATTTGCGCCCGAGCGGTGCGCCACACCTTCTTCAAAATGTTCCAAGAGAAGCTGATTTACCGCGGGAAGCGACTGGTCAACTGGGACACCCACCTGCAAACGGCCGTCAGCGACGACGAGGTCTTCCACGAAACGGTCCCCGGCAACTTTTGGTACTTCCGCTACCCGGTGCTCGAACCGAAAACGGGCGAGCCGGAACATGTGACGATCGCCACGACCCGCCCGGAGACGATGCTCGGCGATACCGCGGTGGCGGTGCATCCCGATCCGGAGAAGGCGCTCGATCGGGCGGAGGACGAACTGAAAGAAAAAATCCGAAACGCGCCGAAAAAACAGCATGAGGAGATCGAGGCGGATCTGGCCGCGCTGGCCGAACGCCGGAAAACGATGCTCCCGCGACTGATCACCCTCCGCGACATGGCCCTCGACGGCCGAAAACTGAATCTGCCGCTGTTGGACCGCGAAATTCCTCTGGTCGCCGATACCTGGGCGAAACCGGAGTTGGGAACCGGATGCGTGAAAGTCACGCCCGCTCACGACCCGAACGACTACGACGTCGGCAGGCGGCTCGATTTGCCGATGGTCAACATCCTCAACAAGGACGGCACGCTCAACGAAAATGCCGGCCCCTATCAAGGCTTGGCGATTCCCGACGCCCGGAAAAAAGTGGTCGACGACCTCGAGAAACTCTCGCTGCTGGAGAAGGTCGAGGACCGCATCATCGAATTGGCTCATTCCGACCGATCGAAGACGCCGATCGAGCCCTATCTGAACGACCAATGGTTCGTCCGAATGGATCACCTCGCCCAAACGGCGATGGATGCGGTCGACGACGGTCGCGTAAAGATCATCCCCGAACGATACACCAAAAGCTATCTCGACTGGCTCAGCGAAAAGCGGGACTGGCCGATCGGCCGGCAACTCTGGTGGGGGCATCGCATTCCGATCTGGTACTGCGCCGACGCCGATCAGGCAGCCCTCGAAAAGGCGTTCGCCGGTCGGGACGACGTCGTCTGGCATTGGGACGACGAGATGCAGCAGTGGTGGATCTGCTCCCGGGAAGAGGATCTCGCTCCCGATGCGGTCGCCGGGCACCAACTCGTCCAGGAGGAGGACGTCCTCGACACATGGTTCAGTTCCGCCTTATGGCCTCATTCCACCCTCGGATGGCCGGAAGAGACGCCGGAGCTCAAATACTTCTACCCGACGAGCGTCCTGATCACCAGTCGCGATATCATCACGCTCTGGGTCGCCCGGATGGTGCTCGCCGGGCTGTTCAACGTGGGGGAGATCCCCTTCCACGAAGTGTACATCCACCCGAAAATTCTCGACAAGTACGGCGAGGGGATGTCGAAATCGAAGGGGAACGGCGTGGACCCGATTTCGGTGATGGAAAAGTTCGGCGCCGACTCGCTCCGGTTCGCGCTGGCTTACCTGACCACCGAGAGCCAAGACGTACGTCTGGGACTCGATTTCCAATGTCCGCATTGCGGGGAGACGGTCGAACAAACACGGAAAAACCGTACTCTGGCGAAGATCGGCTGCCCGCATTGCAAGAAGGAATTCGCCACGCAATGGGCCGAATCGGCCGAAGACAAAAAGCTGCCCCAGGCGGCGGTCATCGGGGAACGTTTCGAGGTTGCCCGGAATTTCTGTAACAAGCTGTGGAATGCGTCCCGCTTCGCGATGATGCATCTGGAAGACTTCCAACCCGGCGAAGTACGGGAGAAAGACCTCCTGATTGAAGACCGCTGGATCCTCTCCCGATTGGCGACGGTGGCCCGAAAAGTAACCGAAGCGCTCGACCACTACCGCTTTTCCGAAGCGGCCCGCACGCTCTATGATTTCGCGTGGGACGAGTTCTGCAGCTTCTATGTCGAGATGATCAAGAATCGGCTGCAAACCCCCGACCAACGCCCGCAGGCGCAGCGCATCCTCGCGCACACACTCGACGTGCTTTTGCGTCTGTTGCACCCGATCATTCCGTTCCTCACCGAAGAGGTCTGGCAGCTCTTGGGCCCCCTCGCTCCGGTACGCGGCATTCCGGAACCGGCTCCCGCGTCCGAGGCCGTCATCATCGCTCCTTGGCCGGAGCCCCATGCGTCGGCGATCGATCCGGTGATCGAATCCCAGTTCCAACTCTTCCAGGAAGTGCTTCGCGCGGTGCGGGAAATCCGTTCGCGGCAGAACGTTCCGCCGAAGACCGAAATCTGCTTCTCGGTCCGGTGCGACGAAGAGACGGTTCGGTTGCTGTTGCCGATGGAGCGGTATTTCGAATCGATGGCCGGAGCCCGAGCGACCGAGTGGGGGCCCCACGTGGAACCGCCGGCGATCTCCTCGAACGTGGCACTCGGGCAAATGGACGTCTTCGTCGACTTGGCCGATCTGATCGATGTCGAGGCGGAAATCAAGAAGAAGCAGAACGACCTGGCCAAGCTCGAGAAACGGGTCGCCGGAAAAGAGAAAAAAATTCAGAACGAAAAGTTTCTCGCCAAAGCGCCTGAGCAAGTCGTTCAAAAGGAACGCGATTCGCTGGCCGATCTGGAGCGGCAGGTCGAAGCGACCCGGCAGGCCCTCGCACAACTCCAGACCCGCGGGGAAACCAAGTAGCGATCGTTTCTTCTCTCGATCCAGGACCGTTTCAACGACCGCCGCCCGGCGGACGGAAGGAAGGTCGTCTCCCGCCGCTCTCACGCATGCGGCGGAACGCCTCGATGCGGGCGCGGACGGCATCCATGTTCCGATCGGAACCACTCGAACGGCTGCTGCTCGATCGGCTGCCGCGATTCGAACTTTCTCCCCCTCCGCTGCGATTGAACACCACCGAGTCGCTTCCCAGCGAGGAAAGGGCCGATTCGAGCAACTCGGGGCTGATGTTCCGCAGGGTATAGACCTCCATCACTTCGTCCGATTCCAACGCCGCCTCGTCCAGCCGTTTGACGAACGCCTCGACCTCGAGAAACACCGCCTCTGGGGCAGAGACGATCAGGGAATTCGAGCGGGGATCGACACTCACGGTCATCTTATCGAGCACTTCGCGGACCTCTTGCTGATTCTGCGTCTGCCGACCGCGCTCGTTATCCTCTTCGCGTCCCCGCCCTCCCCGCATGCGCATGAACATCTCCATCGGCGAGGGCCGATCGCCGCCACCTTGCCTTTGAGCCTGCTGCGCCGGCTGCCCCCCTTCCATGTACGTGGCGAAGACTTCCTTGACCACGTCGACCAGATCTTCCGCTCGGGTGTTCTTCAGGGGAATGAGATGCGGCTTCGACTTGATGAGGATATCTTCCGGACTGCGGAGTTGATCGAGAATCGGCAGCAAACGTTCGATCGTCCGATGGTCGACCGGATTCGCCTGGATCAACAGGGCGTTCAAACGCGGTTCCGACGTGATCTGCACCGGGCCGGTCGACTCGATCGATCCGCTGGCGCCGAGGCTCATCAGCGAACTCATCAGGTCGTCTTCGAGTCCTGAAGACATCGACGCAGGTCCATCGAGCAGGGTTCGGAGTGTACCGGCCACCACCTCGGCGGTGGAATGTTTCAGATAATAGACGGTCAACCGGGTCGATTCCAGCAGAGTTTCATCGGCGAGCATGCGGATCAGTTCCTCGAGCCGATCGAGGGCCTCGGTGTCCTCGGAAGCGATGACGATCCCTTCCGGACCGAGCGAAATCGTGATCGGAGCACCGGCGACGGAGGAAGGAGCCTCCTCACCTTCGGCCGTCTCATCCGACGAGGCGATCTCGGTCTGTTGCGCCACCAGACGGAAAGGGACTGCTCGGGAGCTGCCGCCAAGAAGTTGAAAAGGAAACGACGGCGGAGCACTCCGTCGGGTGGTTTTCGGAGACGGCTCCGTCGGCGGTGGTCCCTCGGGAATCGGTGCGGGCTCGAGGGTATCGGAAGGAGGCACCTCCGTCTCCGGTCCGGGAATCGGCACCGGCTTGGACAGCGGCTCGGCTTTTTGGGCGGGAGGAGAATCGGGCTGCGGGCCGAACATTTCGTCCATCAATTGCTCGATTTCTTCCGCTGGCTCGTTTCGGGGCGGCGGCGTGGTTTCCGGAATCGGATCTCGAGAATCCACATCGAGCGATGTTGAATCCTCCCCACGATCACCGTCGGGAACCGGAGGACTGCCGAGATCGCTGCTGCGGATCGAGGGAATCATCGCTGAGGGGGTCACCACGCGTATCTCATTGTCCCCCAATTCCGGCCAGATCTCCCGGACCTGCTCGAGCACCAGTGCGGCCGCGCCTGAGGAAAGCGGGATGGTGCGGAGCGTGGCGTCGCTGCCGGCGACCGACTCGTCGAAATCGGTCTCGCCCATTTTTTCCAGAAGGATGCGAATTTGGGCCAATTGGGTTTTCGTTCCCCGCACCAGGAGTTGACCGGCCAGAACGTCCGCTTCGACGATCGGGGCGTTCACTTCGGCCCCCTCTTCAGCGGTCGGATCCCCGAAAAACTTCTCGATCGAAGAGACCGCCGTCAGCGGGTCGAGCGTTGTCAGCGGAATCACTTCCACCTGGTAGGCGTCGGACTGCATCTGCGTGAGAGTCGCTTGAATCGTCTGGTGGTTCGAGGGGCGCCCCAACGCCACCAGGGCATTGGTCTTCGGATCGAGCGACAACCGCACATCCGGCTCGTCGACCAAGAGCGTCTGAATCACCGCCAGCACCGACTCCGGATCGGCCGTATCGATCGGGTAGACCTCCAGTTGGAGGCTCTCTTCGATCCCACCCGAGGCGTCGTGATAGGATTGATCCACATTGGTGATGATCTCCTTGGCCCGTTCGATCATGTCGAAACGCCCCGTCAGCCAGATCTTCGTCCCGGAAAGATCGACCGCGAACCGGACTTCGGGATTCTCTTCGTCCACATCCAAAAGCTGTTGAGCGATGGCGATCGCCTCGTCGGCGGCCATATTCTCCATGGTGATCGTGTGCAGCGATCCGGTGCTGATTCCTTCGGGGTCGTCGATCCTCTGAAGAATCTTTTGAATCGCTCGGAGGCGATTGACCGTTTCAGTCACCAGAAGCTGCTGCGATTGATCGAGCGGAATGATCGCCCCTTGCGGCCCGAGCATCGGTTCGATTTCTCCATGAACCTCTTCCGGTGTCACACGCGAAAGTGTAAAAAGCACCTGCACGAGTTCATAATCCCCACGATGCTCCAGCTCCTCCGGTGCGATCGTGTCGATCATGTTCGGCGGAATTCCATCCTCGAGATTGATCAAAAACAGCATCTGCTCCCGACGCAGCAGCGTGTACCCTTTTGTCAGCAGAACGCTGTTGAGCAAATCGAGGGCCTGTTCGGGAGTGTATTCCCGGCGGTCGATATAATTGAAAGTGCCCGGCGGGGCGGTCTCCATTTCCAGGGAAAGGTCGGCCTGTTCGGCGAACCATTCGATAACATCGGCCCAAGGTTGGTAACGGAAATTGAAACGCAATTTCACCGGCCCGGCTTCGGACGGTTGATGAAACTCCATCGGCCTTTCTTCACCGGCAGGTGTGGAAAGCCTTTCCCGTTGCTCCGAAGCGGGGCCACGGTCGATCTGCGGTTCCGCCTCCGTTTCGCCTTCGGACGGAGCGTCCATGCGTTCCTCCTCCTGAGCGGGCTCGCTTTCGACTCGCTCTTGCGAAGGCTCTTCCACCCTCACTTCCGGAACCGTCGGCGTGGGGCTTTCCATCGTATCTTCGTTTTCCGGGACTTCTTCGGCATCCGCGGGCTTCGGTGCTTCTGCCACCTGCTGCGCAGCGGAAGTCGTTTTTTCCCCGGCCGGATCTTCTTCAGGCGTCTGTTCCGACGCAACCGCGACCTCCCCGGGCGGAAGGTCCTGACTCACCGCCTTCGGCGACGCAGTGAACAAGGCACCGGCGGAAATCGCAAGCACCAGCAGACAGAGAAAAGCGAGGGCGAAAAACTGTTTTCGATCAGCAGGGGCCGGTTGCCGTTTCACAAAAAAACTCCTTCACCAAGAAAAATACCGAGGTCGAAAGTGGGGGCGAGGGTGGGGATCACCGAATCCTTCGATGAAGAATCACGGCGGGAAAGGAGGCGTCGACATCGAGCAGGATTGGTTTCGGCAATCTCGAAGGAAGGCTCTTCTTCGGATCGGATCTTCACCGACACGAAATCCTTCACTCGATGTCTTTCATTCTATTCAACCAATATTATGGGAGAAGAGACCCCCGAAAAATCGGAAAAACAGGGAGGAATCACGAAAAAATCATCTGACGAGAAAGGAATAAAAAACAAAAATATTTAGAAAATTATCTTACGCAATCGATTCTTCTATGTTAATCAGGGGGAGAGAGGCACTCAAGAAAAAAGAGGCAAGAACTCGCCATTTTTCAAAATTTTTAGCAATAATTTCTTTCCCCTTCTTTTGGCGGACATATTTAACAATTCCCCCCTCGGAAGCACTGAAGATTCTCTAAAACCTCAGCCATATCCTCCGGAAGGGGGGCTTCGATCTGGAGTTCTTTTTCGGTTTCCGGGTGGGGAAAAGTCAACTTCCAGGCATGCAGCGCTTGCCGGGCCAAAATCACTTGGTCATCTTCCAATCGATTTCTGATTTCTCCTCGCGTAATTTTGCTTCTCCCGCCGTAGAGCCGATCGCAGAGCACCGGGCAGCCGGCGTGCATCAAATGGAGTCGCACTTGGTGGGTCCGACCGGTCCGGGGCATGGCGTGAATGAGCGAGAAACCGCGAAATCGCTGCTGCACCTCGAAAAAAGTCTGGGCCGGTTTGGCATGGGGATCCTTTCGGCGAATCGCCATCTTTTCTCGTTGCCGCGGATGCATGCCGATCGGCTCGTCGATCAAATCGCGATCCCGGTCGGGATTGCCCTGGGCGATCGCCAGGTATTCTTTTCGAATGCGTTTCTCTTCGAAGAGCCGCCCCAATTGGGCGTGGATGACGTCGTTCTTGGCCACCAGGATCGCTCCGCTGGTATCGCGGTCCAATCGATGCACGATCCCCGGTCGCATCGGGCCGCGGACTTTACTCAGTTTCCCACCGAAATGATGGGTCAGCGCCCCGACGAGCGTTCCCGACCAGTGTCCCCGCGCCGGATGGACCACCATGTCGGGCGGCTTGTTCACCACCACCAGATCTTCGTCTTCGAAGAGAATCTCCAGCGGAATGTCTTCCGGAATGGGCGATTCTCGAGGCAACTCCGGCAAAACGAACGTGACCCGTTGCTCCGGCTTGAGTCGATAAGCGGGCTTGCCGCCTTTGCCGTCGATCGTCACTCCTCCCGCGGAGATCGCTTTTCGGATCAAAACACGGCTGTATTGAGGGTAGTGGTGCACGAGGAAGACGTCCAGCCGCCATCCCGACTGGGAAGGTTGGACCTCCAGATGCTGTTCCGTTCCGGGAGCGGGCTCCTGCGGTGACAAAGGCGCCTCCTTTCGAAAGACTCTTATGGAGCGTCGCATATCGAGTGAACCCCGGACAAACAGCGAGAGCCCGGCCTCACGGGCATCATTGCATGAACCGTGGGGCCACTATTGATGCGAACATGAATAAATCTTCTGGCGTTCTATCTTGCTGTCGGCGAAAAGGCTCGGCGATCAAGGTGCTCCGTCGTTTTTCCGATCGGAAGCTTCCGCGGAAGATCCAAGCTCTCGAGCGGCGAGATAGGCATGGAAATTCAGAAGCAGATCACAAACGGCATCGAGCTGCCGGAAACTCGTTCCCGGCAGAATCTCTTGCCCCATTTCCTGCTCGGGCGGAAAATTGACCGGCATGGCCGTGTAGGGGAGAACCGCTTTCGGATTGGCGATCCACCGCCGCAAGGCCCGCGGACGCACCCGTCCGGCGACACCGGCCAAGTCGGGCGCCAACACCGTCGGGTTCCCCCCTTCCGGCTCCAGCGGACCCACAATGTGACATTTCATACAGTAGGTCGTTTGATCTCGAACCAGCGCAAAGGCTTGGTCGAGTCGTTTCATCCGATTCGGCCGGTCGACCAACGTTCGGGCATCGACTTTTTCCAGATCCCCATCGGAATCGTTTTCGGAATCTTTGAGAACCGACTCTACAGGGAACGGAGTTTCCAACTCGTCGACGGCCGAGAAATAGCGGACCAATCGCGCCGCCTCCGACTCGCTCAAATAGAACTGCGGCATGCGCATCACCGAGGCGGGACGAATGACCGTCGGCTCCAACAAGTACTGGAAAAGCCAGTCCGGGCGAATCATCCGACCTTCCCGAACCAGAGGCGGCGGCAGCCATCCCCAGGCTTCGTGGAAGGAACCACTCGTGCCGCTGGTCAGGGCCCGATCGACGACCACCGGGTAGAGCTCTCGCGCGGCACTTCCTCCCACCGGGAATCGGCGACGATCGATCGAAGGTTCGCTCACCGGAATGCTGATTTCTCCGATGGGCCAGATTTCCCCCCCGATGACCGCCGGCTTCCACGGCGTGATGAAAAGGAGGGGGTTGCCGTCCCAATCTTCGTCGAGCACCACCTGTCCCGTTTCGTCGTGCATCGCTCGTCCGGTGATGGTCGCCGTATTGGTCCCTCGGAGATCTTCCTCAAGGGAGTTTTCCACGGCTTCCGGCGAAACCTCCGGTTTCATGAAATCGTAAGCCGGCAGTTCCGGCGGCAACTCGAAATCCTCCGCCCGGAGGGTGAACTCCCATCGTCCCATCGACCGAATATGGCAACCATCGCACCCATAGCGATCGAGCAGTTCGCGTCCTTGGGCGATCGCCATCCGGTTTCCCTCGGGCACGTCGCGATAGGGTTCGGGGGGCGGATCGGAGCGGAGCCCGAGCACGAACGTCATGATCTGCTCCCGTTGCCGGGCCGTGAAATCGAACCTCCCCATTCGGAGCCAATCCAAGTATCCCTTTTCGCCGGCGAGTCGGTAATCGAAACTCCTCGGCCGACGCAATTTCTGCCAGAGAAAGCCCATCGGCCGCTTGTCGACGATCGCCTGCATGCAAAAGTCGTGATCCGGCTCAGCAGAGGCTTCGGTCCCCTTTTCGTCAAGTAGAAAATTCTCGACCGATTCGAACCCTAATAAAGACGGATGCTTGTCGCTCCATCCGGTCAGTTCGGGACCGATCTCGGTCGCCTCGATCATCTGGGGTAAATCGTGGCATCCGAAGCAGCCCCGACGAAGCAGCGTTTCCTTGCCGAGGTATTGCCAACGTTTCTCTTCGGTCAAAGGAGCGGAGAGAATCGCCTCCGCGCCGACCGGCTTCTGCTCGCCGTCTTCCGGAAAACCGTTTCTCCATAATTCCGCGGCCGCATGCTGAGGACGAGTCAATGAGAGGTAAGCGATTCCCAACGAATCGCGGCTTTCCGGATCGAATTCGATTCCCGCAGAAGCCGGCAACGGCTCGCTTTCGCGAAAGAGGAACTCCGTGATGTCGCGCACCGGATCACAAAGCGGCGGCTCGCCTTGGTCCTCGGGCAGCCCTTCGGTCGGGACGAGAAAATCCACTTTCTGCGGGGCGATCAACATATTCGGCATGAGGGTACGTGGAGAGAACCGACGAGGGCGACGAATCCACTCGGCGACCCATCGTCGGGCCTCCGGACCGGTCAAACGACGGTCCAAACGGGAGAGATCGCCGCCCTGGAATGTCGCGATCGCCGGGAATGCGTCGTGACGATGGCAAGCCGTGCACCCGAGCGACTGAAAGAAATAACGTCCCCGCGTTGCCGAAGGGGCAACCAGCTCGGAGTCGTCCTGGGCCGAATCGGCCGCCGGAAGTGGTTCCGACCGACCGAGGAGATACTCCGCGATCGCCTTCAATTCGACCGCTTCGCGACGCTTCGCCATGCCACGCTCTTGCGGGGAAAGGTGGTCGTCAAGCCCGAAAAAACGGGGCATCTTCGCCCCCTCGACGACCGATTGGGGGTTCTCCGTCCAACGGATGATGTCCTCGGAGTTCATGCGGGCGGCGAGCGAGCGGAGCGGCGGACCGATCTTGCGCATCTGCCCGGGGATCTCTTTTCCCTTCGTCGTCGGCGAACGGTCCCCGGAGGAGGGTTCCAGACGCAAATCGACGCCGACCCGTTCCCCTTGCGTGTTGTAGCCGTCGATCCGATGGCATCCGAAACAGCCGTAACGGCGGACGAGCTTGTAGCCCGCCACCAGCTTTCGGGCCGGCGGAGGAGCCAAGGCCTCATCCTCTTCCAGAGCGGTGACCTCCACGTGACAACTCAGGCAGCGACTTTCCAAAAAACGCCGAGGAACCATCGACTCGGGGGCATGGTGGTCAAAAGACCATTTGTATTCATTTTCCCACTGTTCGGCTTGGGCGCTGGAATTCGGCACGTGTGCTGCGCGGGACATGTCCGTCGCCAGCGGCTGTCCCCCATGACAGATCGTGCAACCGAAGCGATCGACCGGGTGGGGACTCTCGGCGCCGACGAAAAGATCCTGCCGGGGATGTGTCGCCAGCGGCGCAGGACGTCCTCGAGAAATCTCGATGTAAATCGCATTCTCCTCCTTTTCCGAGATCGACTCCGAGATCGACTCCGAGATCAACTCCGGATAAGTGACGCTCGCCGGAAGGGCAGGGGGGCTCCGCAACAGTGAGAGGGCCTCTTGGGAGTGCTCGGGACGGTCGGCATTGATCGTGAGGATCCGGTCACCGGGCAGAAATCCCGCCTTCGAAGCGGCCGAACCGGGAAGCACCGCTCCGACGGTCGGCGTCTTGGCGGCGGAGAGCTGCTCCGGAACCAGGACGAGGCCGTGGATCGCCTCCTCGACAAGAGGAGTTTCGCCACGTTGTCGTTCCGGGACCAACTTCATCGGCAGTCGCTTTTTCCGAAGTAGTGGAGCGTTCTTCGGAGCGTCCCAATAGCGCCAGACCGCCGGGTCCGGAGGAAGTTGCCTCACAACGCCGAGGTGACAAGTCCGACAGCGATCGAGCCGCTGGACCGGCCCGAAGTGGTAGTCCAGAGGCAAACCGGGAAGCCACTGCTGGTGGATCGAAACGGGGCTCAGCCAAGCATCCAACAGCGGCACGTCGAAACGTGCTTTCGGTGCCGGAACATTTTGCTCCACTCGGGCAATGATTTCCGAAAAATCTACCGGGTCCGCGTGGTCGCCGTCTTGTCGGGAACTCGTTTCGCTCGCCGAGCGGGCGACTTCCTCCTGCATCGATTCGATCCGCAGCCAATCCGGGCGAAAGCGGCTCTCGTACTGCTTCTGGAAGCGTTTCCAGGGGCGCAGGTGATCGTCGGCGATCATCCAGACCGTCGTTGCCAGAAAGACGATCGAGGAAATCACGAACCAGAGATGCAGGTTCCGCATCGAAAAAAAAGTCTTCTCGGGTTCCTTCATGGACGACTCACCTTGAGGAAACGGATCGAACGCCATTCGGCCGGATGAAAATCCTGTACGAAAAACTCCGGCTACAAATGCAAGTTCCAGGTCGGAATACTGACCACGTAGCTCAGATCGAACATCCAGCGAAGCAGCATTTTCAACGGGATCAGAAACATGGTCATCAACAACAACATCAGTGAAGCATAACCGAAAAACCCCATTTCGCGTCGAAGGTTGTCCCATCGGGTGCGAAGGAGCAGAGCGGGAACCCCCACGTAATAGATCAGAAGCAGCAATATGCCGGGCGACTCGCGGAGCAGAATCCCGGCGATCGGGCGCGACGCTTCGTCCGTACCGGAAGGTTCCGAAATCGACCGGCCGACCAGATGGCCCCAAAACCACTCGGAGAGTTTGACATTTTCATAATCGGGCAGCACCCCGGAATCGTGCACGGCGAACGGCCCGAAAAACGACCAGTTCGGTCCGCGGAGAAACGTGCCGATCAGGATGGGGAGCATCCAGAGCATGAAGAAACCGAACAGAAAAAGCGGGACCGCCAGGGGGCGCGTCTGGATGCTGAAATAACCGTTTCCCCGAGGATTGAAATCGAGATAGGGAATCGCGCAGAGCCCGACGATGATCAACACCGGCACAACCACTCCGGCCATCCAGGGGTCGAAGTAGACCAAGAGCTCCTGCAAACCGAGGAAGTACCAAGGGGCCTTCGCCGGATTGGGCGTCAGCGCGGGGTTCGCCGGATCCTCCAGCGGCGCCTTTAGGACGATCGACCAGACGATCAGTAAACTCGTAGCGATCAACAGGCCGATCAACTCCAGGTAAACGACTTCCGGCCAGGTCGAGGTCCGCTCACCATATTCGCTCTCGCGGGGGGCAAGGCCCTGTTCCAGTCGACGGTCGTTTTCAACCGCTCGGGCAAGTGCCCACCAGGTGAATCCGGCGAGGAGAAAGAACATCACGACGATGGGGACATTGTCGGGTCGGGCCACTTGCTCGGCGAACTGCCGATCGGTCATTGCCAGCCCGAAAAACAAGAATCCGATGTGCAGAAGCGTCAGCCCGACTGCCGGGCGCGTTGCATAACCTCGACCGAGGTATGCCGCCGTCAGGGCGGCGAACGTGCCGACGAACAAGGTCACCGGACCGAGCAGGGCATCAACGGCATCCTTGAAGCTTTCCGGCAACGTGGGGGGAACGCCCGCGAAGGACAGCATCGCCAGCAGGAGAAACAGCGCCGCGGGGGTCCAACCGAAGAGTATCGGATCCCGGCAGAGAGCCGACTCCCGATTCCGGCGTTGGGCGAGCAGCCGGCCGCCGAAGAACAGTCCCGGCAGCGCGCAGGCGGCGAAATACCCGCCCAGCAGCGGTGCCATCTCGGCGAGATGTTTCGTCACTTCATCGTGCATCGTGGGCTTTCCGGGAATGGTTCTTTTCGACGTTCATGGGAAGATCTCTTTTTTCCGGCAGGTCCTCGTCGGGGAGGCTGATTCCGCCGTCCTTGCGTATCCTCCAGAAATGCAGGGCGATCAGCAACGCCGCGACCAGAGGAATCGCCACGCAATGCAGCACATAGAATCGGTTCAGCGTTTCCGGTCCGACCGAAGAGGATCCAAGGAGTACATAGCGGGCATCGCTCGTATCGGTGACCAGATCGGTCCCTCCACTTTCGAGCAACTGTTGACCGGGCCCCTCATGGCCGATCAACGGCGCCGCCCGAGCCATGTTCGACCCGACCGTCACGGCCCACATGGATAGTTGATCCCACGGTAAAAGGTAGCCGGTGAAGGAGAGGAGCATCGTCAACACCAGAAGAAAAACCCCCAACACCCAATTGAACTGGCGGGGCGGTTTGTAACTGCCGGTGAGGAAGACGCGAAGCATGTGGAGCCAGACGACGATGACCATCGCATGCGCTCCCCATCGATGCATTTCCCGGAGAATCCCCAGCGAGACGCTCTCGCGGAGATTCAGCATATCGAGATAGGCCCACTCGACCGTCGGCCGAAAGTAGAACATCAACAACACGCCGGTGATCGTCTCGAAAACGAAGAGATAGAAAGCAATGGCACCGAGGTACCAGGTGAAACCGGGGCGAATCGCCTGCACTCGGATTCGAGGAGGATGGATGTGCAGGAAAAAATTCTCCAATACCACCCGGACCCGCGAGACCCGATCCTTCGGCCAGGGTTCTCGGAAGATGCTTTTCCAGATTCGTGAGGTTCGTAAACGCTTGAACATATCGGTTCGCAACGGCGACAGGAAAGATGTGGGTTACTCTTCTCGCAGGGGAGTGTGACGCGGCGGGAAAATACAGGAGGAAACGCGGTGGGGGAAATCAAATGAATCAGGCCGATCCCGTACGGACGAAAGAGTCGGGATCGTCCCACTGACCGAGTTCTTGCCGGAAAACCTTTTGCTTATCGACTTCCAGTCGACCGTCGGCCAGCCGGGCAATGCCGTAGCGTTCCAACGGTCGCGGAGCGGGGCCCTGGGTATTGGTGCCGTCGATGCGAAAACCACTCCCGTGACAGGGGCACTTGAACATATGTTCGCTGGTCACCCAATTTGTGATGCAACCCAGATGAGTACAGACGGTGCTCAGGGCGAACAGTTCCATCTTTCCCCGATACTCCGCATGGACGATCCAAACCCCGTGCTGGTCGCGAAATCGGGTTTCGACCAGTCCCGGGGGAAACTCCTCGGGAAAACCGATCGAAAAACGTCGGGCCTTGCCGGTGGTGGAATTCGGCACGAAAAAACGCCCCGTGGCGGCGATCCACAGCCCGCCGCCGGCCGCCGCGCAGCACGTCCCGACCCCCAGGAGTCCCCGTCCCAGCCGGTGAAACCATTGGCGACGCGAACGGCAGCAAGAGGGAAGGTTGTCGTTGGAATCGTTCGGATGCATCGTTTTCATCTTTTTCCAAAAATATTCATATCAGCATAGCGCCCGGGTCCGGTGTATTCTTTCGCGGCTCCGGGCTTTCTTCTCATCGTCAGGGGCGAGGGGCCCTTCCTGATCATGCTCCATTCCTTCGGTCTTGAAGGATCCATCACGAATCATCCCGGCCTCGAATATCGGGCGTGGCACTTCCGCGTTTCCCAGAATTTCACTTCCCGCACCGGATAGTCCAACTCCGCGACCGCTTCGAAAACCCACTTCGCCAAATTTTCCGCCGTGGGATTGAAGGGCACGACTTCGATCGGCTCCCCCGCCTGTCGGAGGAGATCGATCAGGGGATCCTCCTCGCGGAGGACCATCTTGTGATCGAGATGTGCATCGAGCCATCGCTCGACGGCCACTTTGAGATCGCCGAAATCGAGCACCATACCGCGATGATCGAGCGTATCCGACTCCAACGTGATCTCGATCTTGCCGTTGTGACCATGCAAATGGCAGCATTTCCCCTCATAATCGACCAAGCGATGACCGTAACAACATTCGAACGTTCGTGAAATAGCGTACATATTTGGATCCCTTACGTGGGGAAGGGGAGCATGGATTCGACCGAGCAGGCGTCGTCTTCTCCTTCCATCGACCTTCCGGAGCCGAGGTCCTCTGAAGAAACGACAACCATCCCCCTATTATAATCATCGCGGAAAGCTTCAGACAGGCGAGACCGAAAAAGAGCTGCTTTTTTTTGAGTTTTTTGGGGAGCATCGCTCGTTCGCAACCTACTTCCTCGCGGCGAAAACGCAAGGCCTGAAGCCGTGGAACGATCCTTTCAAAGCGCAAGCGTGATCGAAACCTCACGAACGAAGAAACAAGCTCCGAGAGGAATCGACCTTGCTTGAAAGGGGGGTTCCCGCTACACTCCCGCTCCGGAAGGAATTTTGAAAAAGGAAATTTTTTCCTGAAAATTTTTTTCAGGGTGAATTCCCCCCGTCTTCGGGACCCCTCGAACAGGAATACACTTCACCGATTACCGAGCCGACAAACTTAACCTATTGGGAACAAACAACTTAAAAAACGTCACTTAGCAAGATCACTACTCGGCCGTTCCGTCAATTGCCGGGAGGACGCGATCCGATGGGCGTCTTCCGTCATGGGAAGACCTCAAAATGGCCGTTCGCCGTGAAATTATTTGCTTGCAAAAGGATGGAGCCTTTTTACAATAAATACCTAAGGGCTCCAACCTTCCTACTTTGTGGCGTGATCAACCTTCAAGGAGCAGCCATGAAAAAGGTAGTGCTTGGAGTATTGACCGTGGCCGGCGTGTTGATGCTGCTTCGCCACGCGACTTTTCCCCCCCAAGATTCAGCACTGGCCCAACATCCTTCCCCCCCCATCAACTTTTCCCAAGGGACGGATTCAGGGCTGATCGCATTTTCGACCGACGTCGATGATCAATACCAACAGATCACCGTGATCGACCCGAAGATAAAAGTCTTCAGCGTTTATCAAGTCAGTCTGGAAACCGGAAATGTGAAGCTGTGCTGCGTGCGGAAAATCGAGTGGGATCTTCAGATGACCTACTTCAACGGAGAAGACCCGCTGCCCCCGAAAATCCGAGATTTGCAACAACAGTTACGTCAAAGCCCCGGGGAACCGCGGACTCACGCATACCCGCCGGCCCGGGATGATTCCAAATCGCATCGCTCCGAACCTTTTTGATGACCGCCCGAGCATTCCTTACGGCGTGAGGCATTTCCCGGGCAATGGTCAACGGAACCCCTTCGATAACACTAGAGGAAGTCGTCATGGCCCAGGAATATTACAATCTCGAAAAAACCGCAGAGATTCTAGGCACCACTCCGGCAGAGGTCAACCGGATGCGCGAAAGCGGCTCGATTCGTGCGTTTCGTGATGGCTCGAACTGGAAATTCAAGCGCGACGATGTAGAAAACCTTCTGGCCGAGCGCATCAAAAACAAGGAACATAAGGCAGACTCCTCGGAAGAAGACGATCTGCTCGATCTCGGTTCCGAGGACAACGACGCCCCCACCATGCTCGCCGATTCCGCCTCGTTCGACTCCCTGATCGAGGAAGCCTCCGCGGAAATCGACTCCCCCAACGCCGGCGACAAGAAGAAAGAGGACGACGATCTTTCCCTCGACGACGACGATCTCTCGCTCGACGAGGACGACCTCCAACTTGCCGAGAACGACGATCCCAAAGAGGACAAAGAGGAAGTGGAAACGTTCGCACTGGAGGGAGAAGGAGAAAACGCCCCGAAGGAGGAAGACTCGAAGGAGAGCGGCAGCGACGTGAATCTCGGCGGTGACAGCAGCATTTCCCTGAACGAGGAAGGCAGCGGCGGCTCGGCGGTCGACCTGGCCGGCCCGCAGTCGGGGATGGATGACGACGACGTCGTTCTAGGCGGTAGCGGCAGCGATGTGAATCTCGGTGGCGACAGCGGCATCTCCCTGGTCGACAATGCCGCGGCCGACAGCGGATTCTCTCTGGCCGACGACGAAGAAAAACCCGGCTCCGACGCCGAACTCGAGCTCGATGAAGACGACGACATCCTTTCACTCGCCGACGATGTCGACACCGATACCGCCACCGTCTTGCAGGGCGACGACGATTTCCAGTTGACCCCCGATCTGGACGATGTCGACGACGATTCCGAAAGCGCCTCCCAGGTCATCGCCATCGACAGCGATTCCGACTTTGACGACATGGAAACCGACTTGGGAAGTGACGACATGTTCACCGAAGCTCCCGAGGAAGAAGCGCCGGCGGAGGAGGCCCCCCAAGAAGAAATGGCGGGTCTCGAATCGGCCCTTGACGAGGACGATCTCGCCGACGAAGGGATGGAGGCCGAACCGGCCGCCGCCCAGCCCCGAACCGCCTCCACCGGCGAACCGACCTACACCGGCATGTTCATCGGGTTGGGGCTCGTGCCCTGCATCATCCTGTTGGGCCTGGCCGGGATGCTCACCTACGACTTGATCCGCAACATGTGGAGCTGGAACCAGCCCTACACCCTCAACAGCACGATCATGGACATGCTTGGCGGATTACTCGGCATTCTGTAATCGCGCAGAAACCCGTGAAAAAGGCCGCGCGACCCCTGTTTGCGACAGGAACCGTCCAAGGAGCGACTCGGCATTCCCTTGCTTGAAGGAAACTTGTCCATTCCTCTTTTCCATCCGCTTTCCCTCAAGCGATCGCAAACTTCAACGATCTTCCAACAGCCTTTCCTCGCTTTCCGATAAGATTGCCTCGGAAAACCGGGAGAGGCTGTTTTTCTTGGAATCGGCCTTGCGTGCGAGCCGTATTTTCGCCTATTCTTCCCTCGTCGGAGCGTTTCCAGCGCTTCCCGATCGTTTTTCGCAACGCCGTCGGTGTCGAAAGGAGTCGAGCATGACGGAACCGGCCGTTCCCGATTCACAAAAAGAAGAGGTCCGCCACCGACTTACTGCGCGGCACGGATCGCCTCACTTTTTCCACAGCTCAAATAAACCGTTTCGGTCCACGGGAAAATGTCGGTGGGCGGCGCTTTTGCTTCTATGGTCGATGGCATTCTCCGGTTGCATGATTCCTCGAGGGCAATACGAAACGCTCCGCAGCAAAAACCAAGCGATCACCGACAAATATGAAGCCCTGAAAACCTCTTACAAAATGCTCCAGGAACATTCCCGGAAGGTGGAGGACCGCCTCTGCGAGGCCGAAAGCGAACGCACCCGACTGCAAAGCCGTGTCGGTTTCGACCGACAACAACTGGCCGACACCCGGGAAACGAACGAACTGCTTGAGGATCAACTCGGGCTCTTGGTCCGCGGCGATTCGAGCCAACTCGTCTCGCATCTCGCTTCTTCGAACCTGCCGCTGCGAGAAGCGGAATTGCAGGAAGACGGATCGGTCACGAAATTGGAGAACGACATCCTTTTCCGTCCCGGCAGCGACCAGATGCGTCCCGAAGCCGAACCCATTCTTTCCCGGTTGGTCCGCAAGCTGAAGTCTCCTGAAGGACAAGACCTCCGCGTCCTCCTGGTCGGCCACACCGACGATCAGAAAATCGTCGCTCCCGATTCGAGGACGCGCTACGGAAACAACTTCCGCCTCAGTACGGCGCGTGCCAATGTGGTGGGCGAATATCTTCGTCGGCTCGGTATCGGGGAGGACCGGATCGGACTCGCCGGATTCGGAGGCCATCAACCGATCGCGGCGAACACTACCGAACACGAGCGCCGTCGCAATCGCCGCGTCGAGATTTTTCTCTGCCATCGCCGGGTACCGGTTCTGGGATGGACCGAAACGATTCCCCAGCTCTACTGATCCGGCTCATTCGACACCGGCTTGGGTTCCCCGACGGCGTCTGCTCCTTGATTCCGGCCTGGCGATGCGCTAGAATACCTAAACTGCGCTTTTCTACGTAGTATGGTTGAGCGTCGACTCGATCGTGAATCGAAAACAAACCGTGGTACCCCGGTCCTCCGGACATCGATCCGGGAATCAAGGGACTGCTGCTTTCGCGACCTTGACGATGACAAGCAGGCCGATTTCTCCTCGTCTTCCCGCCGGTGCATCGGTCGTTCCATTTCCTTACTCCTTCCTTTTTTTCGAGCCAGCCAAGCATGACGCCCCATTCCGAGAAACCGAATTCCGGCCCTTCCGCCTCTTCCCCATCCCGAGCGCCCATGCCTGAAGCATCGAACGGCACCTCGGCCGAAACGACCGGCCGACCACCGAGGATACTCTCTCACCCGATTTTCCGGGCCGTGGGTTCCTTGGCATTCGCCGTTTTCCTGATGTGGCTCTTGGTGATCCTCCTCGCCTGGACGACCTTCCTGGAAAACAACTTCGGCGCGACCGCCTCCCATTTCGGGGTGTACGGCACTTGGTGGTTTTATCTACTTCTGGCGATTTTCGGACTCAACCTGCTCGTCTCCATGTTGATACGCCTTCCGTGGCAGCGTCGGCACATTCCCTTGCTGGCGGCCCACCTGGGAATCCTGGTGCTGTTCGCCGGATGTTGGCTGACGGCGGAAAAAGGCATCGAAGCGGCGATCTCCATCTACGAAGGCAGCACCCAACAGATCGCGAATCGCAATGGTCGCGAGGAGATCCTCCTCGAAGTGTTCGATTTCGATCCACCGCAGGAAGACGAGTCGGCCGAAAAAAACGACACCGAAGAAGACGCCTTCGCTCCTTCGGAAACACACCGCCTCCACTTCGTCGGCGGTCCGTTCAATTGGCGCGTCTACAAGGACATGGCCTGGTTCCGCTTCCCGGGCTTGCGCGTACGCCAGCGGCTGTTCTGGTTTCCCTGGCTCCTGGCCCACCGCGATACCGGCACCGTTTATCACCAAAACGACGTCACCGTCGAAGTGCTCGACTATCTCTCCGATTCCACGACCGAAGCCGTGCCGCCGCTGGAGATCCGCGTGCTGCCGCCACCGGGGCGACAAGATGGCGAAGAAATATCCGACTCTTCCGAAAGTCGGGAATGGAAAAACCTCGAGCTGGTGATCACACCTCCATCAAACCAACAAGGTGGCATGATGGGGAGATTCCGGCTCGATTTGGGAACAAGGCAGACCCTTCCTTCCGGAACCCGGGTCACGTTTCGCATCGCAAAAATCGGACCGGAAACTCCCGCCTTCCTGAAGAGCGCTCCCGAGGGAGAGATGGGGACCTGGGGCCAAGTCGTGCTGTTTTTCCAGGGGAAAAACTACCGTTTTTCCGCCGACGAAATGATCGAGCGGGAATCGAAACTCGGACCGAAGAGGGAGGAGCTCCAAGAGGAAATCAACCGCTTGAAGGCCCGTCGCGATCGGGAGATCGAAGAGACGCTCGCCTCGGCGAATCCCGTCGATCTGAATGAGAATCAGAAAGGAGATGCCGAGGTCTCGAATGAATCGAGTGAGGAAGACGATCTGGAAGCGCTTGAGAAAAAGATCGCCGAGAAAGAGGCCTCCCTGGAGGAACTCGAAAAACAACTCCGGTTCCCCCTAGGCGAAACCGGGTTCTCGATTGAGCCGACGCAGTTCATCCCACAGGTGCCGGCGATTCGCCTGACGGCGCACGCTCCCTCGGGAGACACCGACAAACTCGTGCTTTTCGCCGACGTGCCGGAATCGAACTCTCAGTCCGATCGTTTCGGCATCGTGGGCAATTTCTGGTACGATCCGGAAATCGTCCGGGATCGACAGCCGCAATCGGTTCCGGATTCCCTCTTGGATCGGGCCGCGGCGCCCCGACTCGATTTGCTGCAAGGCACCGACCGCAAACTCTATTACCGCTATTGGTCCGCGGGGAAGGTCCACGAGACCGGCGAAATGCCCGCGGAGGAGAAAACACTCTCTCTCGCCGCCTCGACCGACACCCCGTTGAAATGTACATTAGTACAATTCGTGCCGCACGATCTTCCCGGCGAAAAGATCGTCCCCATCCCCTTCGTGAAAGACCATGCCGAGAATTGTCCGGTCCATCGCGGTGGCCATCCGGTGAAAAGAATGAAGGTGCGCGCCCGCGTCGACGGCAACGAGGAGATCTTCTGGATCCGCTTCCAGCCACCGACCACCGTGCCCAGCTCGCCCGAGGACGATCAAGAGCACACGATCGTCGGCGATCGACGATCCATTCGGCTTCAGTGGAAAACGGAAACACTCGATCTGGGGTTCGGGCTTCGCTTGAACGATTTCCAGAGGAAATTCGATCCCGGCACCCGCACTCCATCGCATTTTTCCAGCCGGGTCGACAAGGTCGCCGAGAAGGAAAGCGAGGACGAGTCGCCCGAGGTTCTGCAGCGGGATATCCTGATCCAGATGAACCAACCGGGCATGTTCACCGATCCGAATACCGGACGTTCCTACCGCATCTACCAGAGCTCCTACGACGGCCCCTATCACCCCGGCGATCCGCAATACGACTTCTTCCTCGGCGGAAAAACGATCCCCGGCGAACAGGCTCCCCGCGACAACCTCTATCTCTCGACGCTCTCGATCAACTACGACCCCGGCCGCGGGTTGAAATACTTCGGATGCCTTTTGATCCTCGTCGGTGTCGGGTTTCTCTTCTTCGGCAACAAATCCGAAAAATCCCGCAAAGCGGACGAGAAAAAGATCGATCCGGAAGACTCCGCGAAGAAATCGAAGGTCTCCGGGAAAATGGGAATCCTACTCTTGGCGATCGCTTCGATGTTTTCCGTCACTTCTGCTGCTTCGGGAGAAGAGGAGATCGACTGGTCCCAGTGGCGCCGCATGCCGGTCTTTTCCAACGGACGCATCATGCCGCTGGCGACCTTCGCCGAAGAAACGGTTGAATCGATCTGCGAGACTCCCTCACCACGCATCGAGCTCGATCCCGCCCTCCTCGAGTCCTTGGAACCGACAGCGAGGGCACGCATCGAGTCGCTGATCCCCGACGGTTCGCGAAGCATGGCCGCCCACGAACTTCTGCTGGCCTGGCTCTCCGAACCGGAACTTTGGCAATACATTCCCATCTTACCGGCCGGGGATCCGGAAACCCGGCGGAAGATCCTCGACTTGAACGATTCGGAGGCTTCGCCGACACTCGACCGCATCGCCCCGATCCAGTTGACGGAATCCGAGGCGTTCTTGCAGCGTCTTTCAGAAATTCACCAGGCAAAGCAGAAGGCCGAAGGCCCCGAGGGCACGCTCTTTCGAATGAGCGAAACCGACAAACGCATCGAGAAGCTCGAATCCCAATACATGATCTTTCGCAATCTCACGTTCAATCCGAACCGGGATCGTCCGGAGCGGGCACTGCGGCTGGCCGGGGCAGTGATGCCGCTGTTGCAGAAGTCCGCCAAGGCCTGGCAAGAGCTTCGAGGCCAGCAGTCGGCGATGCCCCTGGAACCGGAGGACCAACTCCCCGAGTCGCTCGATGACCAATTCCGCCGGCTCATGGAGCAATTGGGCGCCTTCAACGAACTCTATTCCGCCCAGGACGCCGAAGGATACCATCAGCCGGTTTCGATTCGCGAGGCGGAGTCGATGCTGCTGGAGCTGATCGATCAACTGGAACGGATGATCGAGGTGACCGGAAACCATGTGGACTTCGCCTTCCGACTCGAAGGCGGCGAAGAACTCCCCGACTGGCGAATGCGGTCCTACCGCAACAACATCCACACGTTGCACTACAATCTTTCGGAGATGAAGAACTACCTTGAAGGAGGTGCGCTGGCTCTCTATTCGGAAAGCCCGGCGCTGTGCATTTACCCGAGCCTCTACCCCGAAGCGATGCTGGCCGACCGCTCCGAGGCGATCGGCGCGAACCCCTGGCTCCCGCTGACGTTCTTTCTCTGGGCCTCCGATGAGATGGTTCGCCGATTCGCCGATCCCGACCTCCCCGCGTTCGAAGGTCCCGACGTCGAGGTCCTCCACCGCTCATTGGTCCCCTATCTTGAGGAAGTCGGTCGGAAGGGCAATCCCCAGCGCAAAATCCGCGATGCCTTTGCCGAGGTCGCCGTCGCCTGGGCCGATCGCCGCAACGCGCAGCGTGCCCCCGAACTGGAGACGGCCCTCCGACGTTTCACGGAAGTGGTCCGCGAAAACGCGGAGAAAATCGAACCGGTCCGTCGCGCCCTCCTGCCGGAAGACAAGGCCGACCTACAGATCCTCAACCAGACCGATTACCCACCATCCGGCGCGACCGAGGCGGAAATCTTCTACCAGGAACTCGGCCCCTTCTTCTGGATGTGGGTGACCAGCCTCCTGGCCACCATCCTCCTCTCACTCTCGATGCTGTTTTCTTTGCTCGGCAGATTCTCCCGAAAGAAAAAAACAGACCGGCGTCCTCGTGCTGAAATCGTGCTCTTTTGGGCAGGCGTCGCGACGCTCCTGCTCTCGGAGATCGTCACCTTCCTCGGCGGAGCGGTCCGGGCGTACATCACCGGCTGGGCTCCCGTGACGAACATGTTCGAGACGATCGTCTTGATGGTCTTTTCCGCGGCCCTCTTCGGGCTTTGGTTCACCTTCCAGCCTCTTTTAGGGCCGATGACGAAATTCGCCTGGCGGGCCACCGCGATTCCTGGAAGAACACGAGATCATACGTCGTCAAACTCAACCATCCGTACTTGGCAGAAATGGCTCGTGATTCCCCGAGGCATCTTGACCGCCGTGGTCTTTTGGATCGTCCTGTGGATCTCCTACGGAGAGTACGCCGACGGAGTGACGCTGGAGACGATCCTCCGGTCCTTCGCCATGAACGACCCGATCGACTGGATCGTCGTCGTGGTACTGCTCGCCGCGATGGTCTGGTGGATTCCTCGACTGCTTCTCACCGGCATGGTGACTCCCTTCTGCCGCCGCCCAGCCTTTGGAGAAAGCAAACCGACCGAGCAAATCGAGCAGATCTACCAACGGAAACTCTTCCTTTTGGCCGGTGCCGTCGTGGCGCTGTTGGGCGGATTGGCCGCGTACTACAATCCGCAGTTCAATCCGAACATCCGGCCGTTGATGGCCGTGTTACGCTCGAATTTCTGGCTGGCCGTGCATGTGACCGCCATCATCGTCAGTTACGCCGCCGGGGCCGTTTGCTGGGTCCTGGGGCTTATCGCCCTGTTCGCCTACGCTTTCGGCAAGTATCGGAAATCGGAGACCGACGAAAAAGCGTCTCTCCATACCCCGGACCTGGCCGAGTCGCTGGCACCCTATCTTTTGAAAACGATGCAGGCCGCCACCCTGCTGTTGGCGATCGGGACCGTCCTCGGCGCCCGTTGGGCCGATCACTCCTGGGGACGCTTCTGGAGTTGGGATCCCAAAGAGGTCTGGGCGCTGGTGACCCTCCTGATCTACCTCGCCATCCTCCATGGCCGCACCGCCAAATTCTACGGGAACATCGGTTTGGCCGTCGGGGCGGTCATCGGATCGATCGCCATCATCATCACCTGGTACGGCATTAATTATGTGTTCGTCTCCGGCCGACATACCTACGCCTCCGGCGACACGACCAACGCCTGGTTCGCGCTGGTCACGTTCATTTTCCTGAACCTCGCCATCGCCCTGATGGGATTATTTCGCTATCTCATGGAGAAGTCGTCCCGGTGACCGGCCGGGGGACGATCCGGCGTGTTCCGATCCAAGAAGGAGAAGCCACGATGTCGGACAATCGGTACACGCTTTTCAAAACCGAATGGGGTTGGGCCGCCGCGCTGCATCGCGGCGATGTTCTTCGGCAACTGGTGTTCGGGCATCCGAACTCCGCGAGGGCCCGAGAAGCCCTGCCGGCAGGCAAACGGGGGCCCGTGGTCGCGACCGCTTCCACTCGCCCGCCCGACTGGGTGAACTCCATCCGGGAATACTTCGAAGGCAAAGGCTCCGATTTTTCCTCGATTTCCCTGGACCTCGCCGATTGTTCTTCTTTCCGAAGGGAAGTCTATCGCGTTTGCCGCCGTATCCTCCCGGGTCAGGTGAAAACTTACGGAGAGGTGGCCTCCGAAACTGGGAACACCGGCGCATCCCGAGCCGTCGGTTCCGCCATGGCCGCCAACCCCTTTCCGATCGTGGTCCCTTGCCACCGCGTCGTACGGAGCGACGGATCGCCGGGAAACTATTCCGGCCCCGGCGGAATGGACACAAAAATACGTCTTCTGGATCACGAAAAACGGTATTTCGCCTCGTGAAGACGATGGCAGCCCTTCTTTTTTGCAAAGACACGCGACCTCCCCATTCCCCCCAACCTTCCTCTCGAGAGCGAATTGGTTGCCGCCGAGACGTCACTTCTGGTAAAATTTGCCAGTTGTAATGCTTTTAATGAATTTCCGGATTCTTCCGGTCGATAGGATCTCTAACGGTATTATTGGTCGCGAAATGCGCGGAGCGATTCCTTTCTCCCACGAAGGGGCTCAAAGATTCCTCGATCTTCGAGCCTCCATGCCTTCGAAAGCCCTCAGAGAGAGCGAATTCCCGAAGAGATCCCCCCAATCTATTCTTAGTGGAGATGATCCAATGAAGCGGCTGCTTCTTTGTTTACTTGTTCTGACCGGTCTCGGCCAGTCGTTCGGCTGCGTATGCTATCCGCTTGCGAGCTGCGGTGTGCCGGGAACGGTTTGCGATCCCTGCGTCGATCCCTGCCTGGAACCTTGCGGGGTGGAGGCATGCGAGTGCGGCACCTGCGGTCCCGTCCCGGTGGTACGCCCCTGCGGTCCCGGTCTGCTCGCGGTGGCCGGCCATGTCGTCGCCGCGCCGGTCCGCTGGGTCCACGGCATCTTCACCCACGGCACCTATCCGAGCTGCGGTTGCGGCGAAGTCTATTACGGCGATTACGTGAACCATCCCCCCGACTTCTGCGATCCTTGCGATCAATGCGGCAACTACATCGGGCCCGGCGCCGTTTGCGATACCTGCGCTCCCTCCTACGGACATTCCGCCGCCACCTGTAGTTCTCCGGGATGCGTCACGCAACATGTGGTCCATCTCGGCGACGGGCCGAGCCCCCTTCGAGAAGACCTCGTGGCAAGACAAGCGCCGCCCGAAGCCGAGCGCGTGGCTCCACAAGTCGTCGAGCGAAACGCTTTTCAAAATCGCGCCGCCCGACAAGTTCGACAAGCCGCCTACCGTTCCCCGCAATCGACCCGCATTCGCTGACAAGTACACTCACCTCTCTCCCATCACAGAATTGTTTTTCGATCCAACGAGGCAAGGAGACACGCCATGACGCTCCATCAATCCATCGCCCGCAAAATCGCTCTCGGCGTTTGCAGCCTGCACATCACCGGAACCTTCCTCTGTTGCGGAGTTCTGGCTCAGGCGGCCGAAGCCCCCAGCGTGAGTCAGGCGCTCCGACTGGTTCCCACGCAGGAAGAAGTCGACATGGACCGCCCCACCGGCGAAGAAATCGAGAAATGCACGCTCGAATCCTACAAGGACAACTCCGGTTGGGTCGTTCTCGATCCCCAAGGCAGAACGCTTCGAACCTTCGTCGATACCGATGGCGATAAAGTGCTCGACCAGTGGAGCTATTACAAAAACGGTCTGGAGGTCTTCCGCGATATCGACACCAACGGCAACACCAAGGTCGACAAGTGCCGCTGGTTCCATACCAACGGCCTTCGGACCGGAATCGATGAAAACGAAGACGGCGTGATCGATCGCTGGGAGATGATCTCCGCCGAAGAAGTCACTCAAGAAATCGCCCGGGCGCTCACGACGCGCGATATCAAGCGCTTCATGCGGGTGACGCTCACCCCCCGACAGCTCCAATCTCTCGGAGTGGGGCCGGAACTGGAAAAGAAGATCGGTCAAAAACTGAGCTCACTGGAAAGTGACTTCCAGAAGATCGCTTCCGAAAGCCCGCTCGCCCGCGGTGCCGAGTGGGTCCAATTCAGCGGCAATCGCCCCGGTTTGGTTCCGGCGGGAAAGAATGGGCAGACGAAGGACATCCAAGTCTATCAAAACGTCGTGGCGATCGTGCAGGACGGCCAAGCCCACAAACAGCTTTTCATCGGAACGCTCATCCGCGTTGGAGATACCTGGCGAACGATCGATGTCCCGACGCTCGATAGCGATCGGCAGACCGCCGGCATGGAGAACAACATCTTCTATCCCGATCCCGACTCTTTGGCCCAAAACGCCATGGGCGCTGTCTCGCCACCTTCGGAAAAAGTGCAGAAGATGATCGAACAGATCGAAGAGCTTCAGGTGAAGGCGCAGTCGACGCCCCCGGACCAGGTTCCCCCGATCTACGACCGCATCGTCGATTTGATGATTCAGGTGGCCAACGAGTCGGACAGCGAATCGGAATACGACATGTGGATCCGGCAAACCGCCGACATCATCAGTGCCGCCGTCCAAACGGGGACGTATCCCAGCGGAGGACGCCACTTGACGACCCTGCTCGGCAAAGCCAAGGCCGAGGACAACCAAGATCTGACCGCTCACATCCGCTTCCGACAGATCACCGCCGACTATTACTCGAAACTGCTCGGGGAAGATCCCGATTACGCGGAGATCCAGGTCGAATGGATGAAGGATCTCGAGGCGTTCGCCAACGAATATCCCGATGCCCCCGCCACCGCGGAAGCGATGCTCCAACTTGCCTTGAACCGGGAATTCGGCGGCCAGGAAGACGACGCCACCAAATGGTACGAGAAGATCGTGGAACGCTTCCCCAATAGCGAATTCGCGAAAAAGGCCGAAGGATCGCTTCGGCGACTGCAATCGGTCGGAAAACAGCTCACCTTCCAGGGAAACACCGTCAACGGGAAGAAGATCGATATCAGCAACTACCGCGGCAATGTCGTCCTGTTGCACTTCTGGGCGAGCTGGTCCGATCCCAGCGTGGAAAACATGGAGATGCTCAAATCGTTGGCCCAACGCTACGGCAACATGGGGCTGGAGATCATCGGCATCAATCTCGACAACGATCCGGAGGCGATGTCGCGATTCCTCTCTCAGAATCCGCTCCCTTGGCCGCAAATCCACGAGGAAGGGGGACTCGACAGCCGCCCGGCGAACTATCTCGGCGTGCAAACGCCCCCGATGATGATGCTCATCGACAAGGACGGCCGGGTCATTCGCCACAACGTCCAAACCGTGGAACTCGATCGCGAATTGCGGAATCTCATTCGCTGAAGATCGAACCCCGAAATATCCCTTGGCTCGCTCTCTGAGCCTTTGCATCGCACGGCGTTTTCGCGTCGTGCGTTTTTTGTGCGCCCCCGGAACATTGCCCGGAAGGAAAACCTCCTGTATAATCGGAACGATCTCGACCGAGGCCGGTCTCGCGTCGAGGGAAACGGCGAGCCGCATCGCTCCACTGCGAGGCAACTGAGTCATGGAAACCACGTAGACGAGAAAGGATCCCCCATGGAGAAAAAGAACGTTCGAACCGGGATTGTCGGCGCCGGGTTCTCCGCCACATTTCACTACCACGCTCTGCAAAAGGTCTACGGCACCAACATCGATGTGATCGGGGTGCACACGCTCGACGACTCCGGCAAAGGCTACGCGGCGGAACGGGGCATTCAGTTCTTCGCCGACCTGGAAAGCATGCTCGACGCGGTCGATGCGATCCATATTTGCGTGCCGCCGATGGGTCACGAGCCGATCTCGGTGGCGGCTCTGGAACGCGACAAATTCGTCATCTGCGAAAAGCCGCTGACCGGCTATTTCGGGGATGGGAGTGAAGACTTCCACTGGGACCACGCCGACAAGGCGGTCGCCCTCGAAACGGCCTTGGAAAGCGTCGAGCGAATCCTCCAGGCGGAAAAGAAGAGCCAAGGGAAACTTCTCTATGCCGAAAACTGGGTCTACGCGCCCTCGATTCAGAAGGAAGTGGAAATCCTTCGCAAGACCGGCGGCCAGATTCTTTGGATCCACGGCGAAGAGGCTCACAGCGGATCGCACTCGGTCGACTACGCCTACTCCGCCCGATGCGGCGGCGGAGTGCTGATCGGCAAGGGCTGCCACCCGTTGACCGCGGCGTTGTACCTGAAACGCGTCGAAGGGATCGCTCGCGACGGCAAGCCGATCCGCCCGGTGAGCGTCACCGCCCGCGCGTACGGCATGACCCGGATGGACCATTTCCGGGACGAGGGACACATCCGATGCAGCTATTATGATATCGACGACTTCGCGATGATCCACGTCGACTTCGAGGACGGCACCTGCGCCACGCTGCTGACCAGCGACATCGTCCTTGGCGGCATCCACAACTGGCTCGAAGTCTGCGCCAACAACCACCGCACCCGGTGCAACATCAATCCGAACAACGCCATGGAAACCTACAACCCGGTCGAGGATAACTTCAAGGACATCTACGTACTCGAGAAGATCGGCACGAAGCAGGGTTGGGCAATGACCTCTCCGGATGAGGACTGGTTCACCGGCTACCCGCAGGAGATCGAGGCGTTTTACCGGACGATCGCCTACGGAGACCCCGCCGAGAGCGACAGCATTCTCGCCGCCGATTCGATCTCCACCATCTACAGCGCGTACGTTTCCGCCGACCGGAAAGGGCAGGCCGTCGAGGTGCAAACCTTCTGAGAACCGTCGATGCCAAACGGCCCGACTACGAATGCAGCGTGAAATCGGGCAGCGGCACGATTTCGCCGCCGCGCGTCGCCGATTCGTGCGCGCAGATCCCCACACAGGTCCAATTGGCACTGGTTCGGGCATCGGGGAAAGGAGACCGATCCTCCAACAACGCCCGAATGAATTCGTTGGCCAAATGCGGATGAGATCCCCCGTGCCCACCTCCCTGAACGAAGGAAAGGTGGTCGGCGTCCTGAATCGTCTGCGTGAACGGCTGAATCTCTTCCGGTAAAAGGTGCGCGTAATCGGGAACCGCCACCCGACCGGGAATCTCCGGCTCCGGCTTCTTGGCGGTGTGTAAAACGTGCTCCTCACCTTCAATCAGCGCCCACTCGAAGCTCTTCTTCGTTCCATAGACATCGAAACTTTCACGATACTGTCGGGCGGTATCGAACAGAAACCGCCAGAGCTGCGCGGCGATATCGGAGTTCTGGATCTTCAGATGACACGATTCCACGGCGAACGAATTGCCTGATTTCTCGGCCAGTCGCGGATCGATCGAGCCCGAGCCGAAACAGCTCACGTATTCCGCACGGCCTTCGACCAGCCCCAGCACCGGGCTGACCACGTGGGTCGCGTAATGCATCGGGATCATGCGTTCCCAGTACTCCGGCCAGCCCTCCATGTCCTGCGGATGCGAAGCCTTCATGAACTGGATTTTCCCCAGTTCGCCCTTCTGGTGGAGTTCCTTAATGAACAGGAACTCGCGGCTGTAGACCACCGTCTCGGCCATCATGTACTTCAGGCCGGTCTCATCGACCAGCTCGCAGATCTGACGACACTCGTCGATCGTCGTGGCCATAGGCACCGTGCACATGACATGCTTGCCGGCGCGGAGCGCCTCGAGCGACATCCAAGCGTGATCCGGAATGGGCGTATTGATATGGACGAAGTCCACCGCCTCGTCGGCGAGAACGTCTTCATAATTTGTGTACCGATGTTCAATCCCGAGCGCATCGCCCAGCTTGTTCAGTTCCGCCTCGTTGCGGCGGCAAATCGCATGGACGTTCGCCTCGGGATGCTTCTGGTAGATTGGAATGAACTCCGCGCCGAATCCCAGACCGATCATCGCTACATTCAGTGGCCGGTTTGCCATATCATTTCTCCTGTCCTTAATGATTCCTCGCGCCTTTCAGACCGCCGAAGCAATGCCTAGCGGTATTTCCGACGCCTGCGTCCCTTGCTCGATACAGACGAGAACACTTGCTTCCTCACGCTACCTCCCTTTCCCTCTTGGAAAGACAGGATCGGGGAACCGTGCCCCGTCGGCGTCGGCCACCTTAACACTCCAGGTAGGACGATGTCAAGCTCCCGGATTCCGT
Organism: uncultured Planctomycetaceae bacterium; assembly: GCA_964632505.1. Classification (GTDB taxonomy): domain Bacteria; phylum Planctomycetota; class Planctomycetia; order Pirellulales; family Thermoguttaceae; genus CAZWCE01. Next base: position 147,444 of record CAZWCE010000003.1, read on the forward strand.
TGTGGGTATCGTGAATCTTCCTTTCTCAGGGGGCTTGCCGTGATCAAATGACGAGCGGAATTCGCCCATTTTCGTGCGAACGTCGTTCATCGGCATTCTTTCCCCCATCCTCATGGGAAGAACGCAAAACCTTTTTCAGATCCCCCTCTGGTGGAAGAACTGGTCTCCCTGAGAGTCCGAAAGACGTCGCCGAGAGCTCCTCGGAAAGTTGCACGACGCAAAGAAAAGCGAAATTCGGACTTCTTTTTCACCGTCGGAACCGTCGAGGGGGATGGGAAACTTAATTGACACACATTAACTATCTACCCCTTCCTTCCTATACTCACTGCTTTTTATCTTCGATCTTCTTTGCCGAATCTAATATTAACAAGTCAAGTGGTCATTATTGGGATTCTGAACATAAGTTATTGAAACACAATTACTTACACCATTGTCGATTGTTTTACACGTCCATTCTAGGGGGAACATGCCCCCCCGATGTCTTTTTTCAAATCCGCAAGACGGCAACATCCTGATTTTTTCAACCCTAAAATTCTCTAAAGTGCTAGGGTAAGGTTTTTGGAAATCCGAAAGGAATGGGCTTGACTTTAGTTGTTGCGGCACTTACATTTGAGACGCAGAGAGAGCGTCGGTTCGATCCTCCTTTCGAGCCTTTTTCGGTACCCCTGGCAGACATTTCTCACGGGAGAAAAAGTCGTGACCAAAAAAGAGATTGTCCAGAACATTGCGCAAGAACTGAACGTCACCCAGTTGAAGGTGAAGCAAATTGTGGATCGCACCTTCGAGTCGATCATTGAGACGCTGGTGGAAAACGAAAGGATCGAGCTGCGAAATTTCGGTGTGTTCGAAGTGAAGTTACGGGCTGCGCGGAAAGCGCGAAATCCCCGAACCGAACAGCCTGTTTATGTCCCCGAAAAGTACGTCGTGACGTTCAAGCCGGGAAAATTCATGGAGCAGCAGGTTCATCAACTGCACAAGACGAAGGTTGAGCAGAACGATGGGCAAATGAGTTCCGCCTCACCATCGACTTCGCCCGCCCCGGAACAGACGCCGGCTCCCTCGACTCCCTCTCATGAAGCACCGTCCTCCTATCCCTCTTCCGATGACGGCATGTCCTTCTGAGGAAAAGAGTTATCGATTTCTCAAAAAGGGGACGACCAAGGGATTTCCTTTCGGAATCGACAAGGAAAACGTCAATTCCGCATTCCAATTCCTTCTTTTCACTTTCCTTTTATCCGATTATGGAAAAAGTGAGAATCTCTCTCTGACCCCCTCTTCTTGACATTATCCTTCCCCCTGCATTCACTGCTCCGTCCCAGAGCGAGGCCGAAACGCTTTTCTCGAAGGCGATCTCACGGCGACTTCTCGCAAATCCGGTCCGAAGGATCAAAGTTTTCTACAGTTCTGCGGCTTCGCGTTCCGATGAGTACAAAGTCTAGCGATCATAGTGCTTCATCCGCAAAAACAACCGGAGAGGGAAACTCCGTATTTGTAAGCCTCATGGAGGAGTCCGTCATGCGTAAGTTATTGCTGGCGATTGTATTGGGATGTCTCATCAGCAGCTCCACCGGCTGCGTGCTGCCGGGATATTCCGGGCAACCCGAGCGTCGCGTTCAACAGTTGATCTATACGTCGGAGAATCAGCGCCATATTCTCGACGAATGGGAACGGGCTTGGCTGCTCGATCAACCGGTGCACCTGAATCCCTACCGTACGCATGGCGGCATCATCTAGTCTCGGCTAGCGGAATCCCGTTCGGAGTGAGATCTCCGGGGGATCGCAAATCGTCACGGCTAGGTTTCCCCGTACCGATGGTGACGAAACACCACGGACGCAAGTATCTTCAGTCCTTGCGACGAGTATACTTGCGTTCGCTATTTCTTGAAGGCTCTAGACCTTGTCTTTTCTTTCTCTCCATCTGGGTGTAAACTGGCGGTAGCTTCACCGATGATTCCCTCATTACTCTCTTGCCGCACGCACCCATGCCCGATCTCGACTGGAAAATGCTCTACCCGTTCGCTTCGCACTTCGCGAAGATCGACGGCTTCCAATACCACTATCTCGATGAAGGAAACGGCCCTGCGCTGCTGATGGTGCACGGCAACCCGACTTGGTCGTTCTACTGGCGGAATCTCATCCCGGCGCTGCGCGATCGGTATCGGATCATCGCTGTCGATCACCTCGGTTGTGGCCACTCGGAGACCCCCACCGAATCGGAGTATCCCTACACACTCGAACGGCGTATCGAGAATCTCCGCGAACTGGTCGATCGGCTCGAGTTACGCAACATCACACTCGTGGCCCATGACTGGGGCGGGGCGATCGGCATGGGCACGGCGACCCGCATGCCGGAGCGATTCTCTCGATTTATCTTCATGAACACCGCTGCATTTCGGAGCCGGCGCTGCCCCTGGCGGATCCGAGCTTGCCGCATTCCATTGCTGGGAAGACTCGCCGTCCAGGGCGGCAACCTTTTCGCCCGCGCCGCCCTCCGCATGGCGACCGAGAAACCGGAACGCTTGACCGCCCCATTACGCCGAGGATTGCTCGCGCCCTACGATAGCTGGCATCACCGAACGGCGGTCTACCGATTTGTTCAAGATATCCCCCTGCGTCCTTCCCATCCGACGTACGCCACCCTCCGAGAGATCGAAGAGAGGCTGAACCTTTTCCGACATCATCCGATGTGCCTGATCTGGGGGATGCGCGATTGGTGCTTCTCGCCGCACTTCTTGCAACGCTTCCAAGAATATTTTCCCCAAGCGGAAGTCCACCCGATCGAAGACGCCGGCCATTATGTCGTCGAGGACGCCCACGAACGGATCATCCCGATTCTGGATTCCTTCCTCTCCGACAGCAAGGAGTGATCAATGCTCATCGCCCGATCTAAGCCACATTTCTCCTGGTATTTCACTATCCTCGATCAGGGCGAACAAGAGGTGGCCCTATTGACGAAATCGTTGTGAGGGCAAAGCGGAGAACTGTCAACCCCGGCACGTCCTTCCACGAATCTCCTAGCGTTCACACGACCCTCTCCTCCTCGGAACTCGGTTGCCGACCGGGCAAATCCTCGCGGTAAAAACGATCGAGCACCGCCAGCCACTCCGCCGGCTGGCCCGAGGCGATGAACGCTCGCGAAACCTCTTCCCGGCGGGGATGAAGTTCGGCATAACGCAAGGCGAATTTCCGCATCACGCGGCAGGCTCGCCGGGGGCCGTAGCACTCGGTGCTGAGGTGGAAGTGCTCACAAAGGACCTCCCCTTGCTCACGGACCGACGGATGATCGGGAAGAGGCTCCCCCCGCAGCAACGCCCGGATCTGCGAAAAGATCCATGGATTGCCGATCGCCCCCCGAGCGACGGAAATCCCGTCGACGCCCGATTCTCGAAGACGCCGCACGCATTCGGTGGCGGTCAGCAGATCGCCGCTACCGATCAGCACATGCTCGCCGATCTCCTCCTTGACCCGCTTTACAAACGCCCAATCGCTCCGGCCGGCATATCGCTGGAGTACGGTTCTGCCATGCAGCGTCACCGCGGCGGCTCCCCGCCGGTAGACGCCCCGAAGAATCTCGAAGAACCGTTCGCTGCTCTCGGGACGGTCGTCGAATCCCTTCCGCAACTTGACCGTTACCGGAACCGCATCGTCCAGCGCTTCGCGGACCCGCTCGACGATCTCCAACGCCAACCCCGGCCGCCTAAGAAGATAACCGCCTCTTTTTTTGCCGATCACTTTTTTGACGGGACAGGCGAAATTCAGATCGACCACTCGGAACCCCAACTCGACCAGCTTTCGGGCCGCGGGAACCAGCTCCCGGGAATCGCTCCCCATCAACTGGGCACCAGAAGGATGCTCGTGCTCGTCGAGCGCTAGGTAACGATCGGCCTTCTTGCCGCGTGAGACCTCGACGACAAAACGATCGAGCATCACTTCGGCGAAAGTGAATTCGGCGCCCAGACGCCGGGCGATGCGGCGCATCGGCGGATCGGAATAGCCGCTCAACGGCGCCTGAACCATGGGAAACTCCAAATCGACCGGGCCGAGCGAAAGCATAACTTCCTCGCAAGTTTACCGGGAAGAGAGCAGGGAGGGGGCATTGGAAACGGGAGCTTCTTCTTCGGGGCAAACGACCTCAGGTGAGCACCGGACAGGCATCGAACCAGAAGCGGCCGTCCTGGCGAATCCAGTTCCCCGCCGCGGTCGGCCCCCAACTGCCGGATTCGTAGAATTCCGGATCATTCGGGTTCTCGTCCCATGTTTGCTGAATCGGGTCGACCAGGGACCAGGCCGCTTCCACCTCGTCGCTCCGGGCGAACAAGCTCGCATCGCCCTGCATCGCATCCAGAAGCAACCGCTCGTAGGCCTCGGGAAGCTCCCCGCGAAAACTCTCATTGAAGTTGAAATTCAGCTCGGTCATGCGCATCTGCATTTCGGTGTCGGGAATCTTGGTCTGGAAATAGAGCTGGATTCCCTCTGCCGGCTGCAACTGGAGCAACAGACGATTCGCGTCGTGGGGGAGTTCGGGGCCTCCGCGGAACATCATGTGAGGCGGTTGCCGAAACTGGATGAGGATCTGCGTTGTTCGGCAACTCATCGCTTTCCCGGATCGGAGATAGAACGGCACGCCCCGCCAGCGCCAGTTATCGATGCGCAGCTTCACCGCTCCGAAGGTCGCCGTGCGGCTGCCCGGCGCCACCCCTTCGCAATTCCGGTAGGAGCGGTACTGGCCGCGAAGCGTGTGCTTCAGGATCTGCTCCGGCGTCATCGCGCGGATCGCGCGGAGCACTTTGACCTTCTCATCGCGAACCTCCTTCGCCTCGAACCGGGAGGGAGGCTCCATGGTGGTCAGCGTCAAAAGTTGCATCAGATGATTCTGGAACATATCGCGGAGAATCCCCGCGGTTTCATAGAAGGCGGCCCGGCGGCCGATCTCCCCCGATTCCGCCGCGGTGATTTGCACATGGTCAATATAATTGCGATTCCAGATTGGCTCGAAAATCGTATTGGCAAACCGCAGTACCAGCAGATTATTCACCGTTTCCTTGCCCAAATAGTGGTCGATCCGGTAGACCTGGTGTTCGTGAAACACTCGATGAATCGAGGTATTCAAGGCCCGAGCCGTTTTCAGGTCGGTCCCGAACGGTTTCTCGATAATCATGCGGCGTGCGCCGTTGCTTTCCGAAGCCATCCCCTGTTTTCCCAGGCACTCGACCGCCGTTTCATAGAACTTCGGCGACATCGAAAGATAGTAGATCCGTTCGGTGGGCGATCCTTCTTCCAATTCACCGAGGTACTGCCCCAGTGAACCGACATCCTCCACTTCGGTCAAATCGCCCGGATGATAATGAATCGAGGGAGCGAACGCATCCCACGTTTTCCGGTCGAAACGGTCGCCGAGGAACTCTTGGGTGGTCGAAGCCAACTTCTCCCGCCACTGCTCATCGCTCATTTTCGTTCGGGAAAAGCCGACGATCCTCGTCGGTTCCGGAAGCCGCTTTTTCTGAAAAAGCCGATAAAGCGCCGGAATGAGTTTACGACTCGTCAAATCGCCGGAGGCACCAAAGATGACAATAGTGTGCGCCATGGAACTCTTCTACCCATCCACAAAACAAAGTCCAAGATTGATACGATATGGCCTCGAAATCGATTCTCACGCCGTGCGCGTTCACCACGGCGCTTCACTCACTCCGGATTCGCCGGCTTTCCATAATAGGCTCCGTCTCGGAGCTCCCCGTGGTTCCCTTGCGCGAAGAGATGCTTTCGGGCCTCCAAACAGAAATGACATTTCCCGACATATCCCTCCGCCGTGGGCTCGAATTCCGGCGCCAGCTCGCGCCAGAGGAGATACGGTCCCCCTTCCAGCAAGCACCAGAAGGCGGGAGCATCTTGAGCCGTCACTTGGGGATGCAGATTCTCAATGGAAGCGACGGAAATCCCCGGACAGTGGCCTGTATACAAATTGCCCGAAGGATCGACATGGAAATGCTGCGTCGATCCCAACACGCCCGCGCAATCATCATGGCGAAACTCCGTCGGGGGCGAGTGGGGGAGCCCCGCGGAGAGGCGTTCGGCGGCTCGTCCGCCGGGACGGACGTAGGAATGCATTCGCCAGAGGTCGGTCCTGCGGGCGCTGATTCCGACTCTTCGACACGACTCTGCCAGCGGATAGGTCCGGTCCGGCTCCAAGTTTCGATTCATGATCTCCAAGACGTCGGGGGTCCAGACCATCACGCCTCCACGACTGAAAACCTCCCGGGCCGCGGCGATCGCGGCGTTGGTCTTTTCCAAGGGCGTGTATTCAAGATGAAAGAGCGAAGCGCTGATGAGCACGCCGTCGAGCCCCGCCTTTTGGAGGGAGAGGAAGCCATCCCGGGCCGTCTCGAAATCGTCACACCAACCGGCGTTCGTCTCCAGATAATCGACCGGAACCCCATGTCGCCGAGCTGAATCGAGGGCATATTCCAACCGCGACCAGTGGAGCGTCGCCTCTCCGCCGGCGAAGTGGATCCCCAGGAGCGTCCTTTCCTCCGCCAATGCCTGCATGGTCCGATCGATACGATCCCGAGGCATGAACCGCGGTTCGCCGGCCGGCGCACAACGATAGAGGCAATGCTTGCAGGCATGGCTACACTGATAAGTCAACATCACGCCACCGGAAAAAAGGGGCGGAATCCTCCACACAGAGGGGTGTTGATGGTTACCTTTCATCCTCGATGCTTCCCGTCCTAGATGCACGACAACGAATTACAAAACATCACCTCTTCATGGCACAATTCAAGAGAGTCGATATTATATCACCCGATGGGGGGAATCGTCAATCATCATGAGGTTTTCCAGGCAACCGACCGACCCCGCACTTCTTATTTCCGGCTGGAAGAGATCCCATTTTTCCCAACAAGAAATTACTTGTTCTAATACATTGATTCACAAATAGTTATTTCGTGATATTTCAGACAAATGTTCAGTTTTAGGCCTTCTGTAACATGACCCCTTCGGGTAGCATAATGATGTATTTACTTACCAACTAGTCTATCCGACATTTCGTTCCCGATCTGGAGGCAACGAGCCGATCACGCGGAAAGACCTTCCGTGCGATTGCTCCAGACAGCAAAGCATGACGGAATCGACCCTTTCGAAACAAGCGTACCATTGGATCCTCGAGCGGCTCCTCAACGGCGAGCTGCAGCCGGGGGATGCGCTCTACCGGAGGGAAATCGCCGAGAAACTCAAGATCAGCGTTGCGCCGGTGTTGGAGGCTTTCATCCAATTGGAAATGGAAGGGTTTCTGGAAACGGTTCCCCGACAAGGGACCCGGGTGTGCCGTATCACCAAGAAGCAGGTCAAGGATTATCTGACCCTCCGCGAAGCACTGGAAACTCAGGCGGCGAGGATCTATTGCGACAAACCGATTCGGGAAGCGCGAGACGAACTGGAATCGATGGCCCGGCAAACCGAGAAGTCGATCCCGAATTCGATCCAGAGGTGGCGCAACGAAATCGCTTTTCACAAAAAGCTGATCTCGCTCTCGAACAGTATGGTGATGATGCGGGAGTTCGACTACGTGATGAAGCACAATCTTTTCTATGCCAATAGCAAACTCCTGCCGCATAACCCCGAACAGCCTCTCCCGGAAGCGGATCATCTATTGCTACTGGACGATCTGGAGACCGACGACCCGGACAAAGCGGCGGAGGCGATCCGTCGACATCTCCGCCGGCGACTCTGAACGCCCCATCAGAAAAAATCTTCTGGAGACTCCTCGGACAGTTCCTGAGGCATCCCCACATAAAGCGAAAGCACCTGAGTCTGGACCTTGAGCGCTCGCAAGAACATGCCCAGATGTTCCGTCGAGAGATTCATCAGAATTTCGTCGGTCGAGTGATCCAATTCCTGGGTCACGGCCGAATGTTGATCCACGGCCGACTGCATCATCAGATCCACTTCCCGAAGGCAGTTCAAAAATGCCTCATCTTCGTAGGTCTTCAGGATTTCCGGATCCTCGAACTGGTTGTAGAGAAGCAGACACAACCGCGCGACATCGGTCGGGGTCGCCAGGGGTTCGAGTTCTTCGATACGTTCTGCAATTTGGTGGCACAGCATGGGGAATGACTCCTTGCAGGAGGACGCCGAAGCTTCCCGTGCTTCCGTGTCCCGGGGAAAACGCCAAAGCATTCTCCCGACAACATGGCCCGAACTACGTCGCCGTCCGGCTCCGCCGAGAACAGTCGCAGCTGGAATTTTCTTGACGAGGTTCCCATCCCGAGCGGAGGGAAAATCGGTCCGTGTCCCTACCGTGAAACCACCTTGTTTCTGGAAGCATTCTTCCGGCAGAATTCTCCCCGCGACGTTCTTTGTCAAAAGCTGCGCGAGGAAGACCATGGACTCCTTTGCCCCAGGTATCAATATACCTTTTTCGGAGGTACGGAAAGTCGATTTCAGGATGGATAAAGTGAATAGATTCAGGATAAGCACCTGCTGAAGGCACTCCGTGAAACGGGAATCGAGTTTCCCATCGGGCAGAGCCTTCCGCGTTTTTTCTTCATGGATTGAGCGTCGCAACCATCGTGAGCCGAGGGCCCCTTCTTTTGCGACCATGGACCACCGCTTTCCGCTCCTTTCAGCGAGGCGACATGGCGGAAGCGACTTCTCTACTAATAATCGTAGCATATAGTTTACTAATTGCGTGTCACATTCACCGAAAAAAAGAGGATTTCTCCGAGATTTTGCCTTCCTGAGGCGACCGAAGAGAAAAAGAGACTTTATTTTTATATTAGAGTCGGGTTCCTTTCGTGAACTTGTCGTTCGATGTCCATTCGAATGAACACATCGAAACGGCAACGATTTCCGTAATCTCCTTTGTTTTCATGTTCGCCGCGGTAGTGCCCCCTTTGGTTCACGCATTGACGCCCGCGGTGCCGCATCTCTCGATGTTCGCGCTCGGCCCGCTGTTTATACGACGCTCAAAAAGAGGTATGATCGATGGGACTTTTTTCCAAAAAGAACGAACCGGTCGAAGAGAAACCTTCCCTGGCTTTGGAGTCGGCGAAATACTTGGAGCAGTGGAAGAACTCCCAATCCGCTTCTCCCGAGGATCAGCGGACCGAGGAAGAGACTCCACCCCCGGAGGAGACCGCCTCCGAGGAACTCCCGGCGGAGGAGGATGCGGAAGTTTCCGGCGATATGGATAATGTCGACGCCCATCTCGAGAAGCTCGCCGAACGGATTCAATCGTTCAAGAACTTCGACATGGAAATCGACAAACCGGACCAGCAGGAGAATGACACCGCGGAATCCAAAGCGGAGGCGTCCGATGAGAGCGTCGGACAAGCGGCTCCACCTCCCTTGCCGTCGGCCGGCGTTGCCCAGGAGCAGGGGAGTGAAGATGCCTTCCTTCCGATGGAACCGGAATCGCTCAAAGAAGCGGGTCTTTCCGATTCCGACGTCGAAGGACTCATCCTGAAATATCTCTTGGGCATCGGCGACGCGACGGGACGAAATATCGCCGAACACATCAAACTGCCTTTTTCGATCATCGATGAATTCCTCCGGCAAATGAAGATCGACCAGCTCGTGGGGCACAAGAGCGACGCCCCCATGAACGATTACCGCTACATTTTGAGCGATCTCGGTCGGGAACGCAGCAAACGCCACATGGAACAGTGCGCCTACAATGGGGCCGCTCCGGTCTTGCTGGAAGATTATATCAGAAGCGTGGAAGCGCAGTCGCTCAATCACCAGCACCCGACTGCCGAAGACCTCCACCGGGCGTTCGAGGGCCTGCTGCTGAACCGCAAGATACTCGATCGATTGGGTCCGGCGATCAATTCCGGTCGCGGGATGTTTCTGTACGGTTTTCCGGGCAACGGCAAAACGAGCATCGCCGAACGGGTGACCGAAGCATTCGGAAAATATATCTGGATCCCCCGGGCGATCGGGGTCGCGGGAGAGATTCTCAATCTCTTCGACCCGGTCAATCACGAGGTCGCCCCGATCGACGAAAGCGACGGTGTCTACGACAACCGGAAGTTCGATCGTCGCTGGATCCGTATCGTGCGGCCCACGATCGTCGCCGGCGGCGAACTGACGATGGATTCGCTCGAGGTGAGCGTGAATCGGACCACGCGCATCAGCGAAGCTCCCTTCCAGATGAAGAGCAATTGCGGTTCATTGGTGATCGACGACTTCGGGCGACAGAAGATGCCGGTCGATCAGTTGCTGAACCGATGGATCGTCCCGCTGGAAAAGCGATACGACTTTTTGAACCTGCCCAACGGCATGAAAATTCAGGTGCCGTTCGATCAGTTGATCGTCTTCTCGACGAACCTGGAACCGCGCGATCTGGTCGACGAGGCGTTCCTACGACGGATTCCCTACAAAATCGAGGTGATCGATCCGACGGAGGAGGAATTCCGGGATTTGATGAAAATCATGGCAAAACATCTCGGATTCCGCTACAATGAGAAAGCGGTCGATTATTTGATCGAGAAGCATTACCGCGCCGTCAACCGTCCATTCCGATTCTGCCAGCCGCGCGACCTCTTGATGCAGGTATCGAACTACTGCAAGTACCACGGCATCGAGAATGAGATGACCGAACACTATTTCGATCTGGCCTGCGAAAATTATTTCGCGGTCATGTAGGCTTCGAAAGAAAGTCTCGCGACGCGGATCCGGCAGAGCACCTTTGCTCGATAGGAGAATGCCTTGATGACTGGATCCCCGCTTCGCCATGCTGTGCCGTGCATGACCTGCACGTTCCTTTTCTCCCTGGCGGTGACTGTATGCGCCGCCGAATGCGCCGCCGAAATCGAAGTGCCCGCCTCGGACTTACCGCTGAAAATCGCCGTCCCGGTGGAGAAAAGCTTCCGCACCTTCCAAACCGACGTCGTGGCGTTGCGTGAAAAGGGAGCGCCCTTTTCGCAGGCCATTCTCGCATTCCCCGCGCCGGCCGTCGCCGAGAACGGGACCCCCGATGAGAACCGTGTGCTGCTCATGGCGACGATTCCGCCGTCCGAGAAAAAACGCACGTTCACCATCCTCGATTCCTCCATGGGCGGCAGTCCATTCCAATTCAAGGAAGTGGGCGACAAGTCGCTTCTGCTGAAATATCGCCAAACGCCTTACTGGCGGTACAACCACGGGCTGATCACCAGAGAGGACCTACCCGAGTCGGAACGACGTCGCACACGGGGATGCTATCTCCATCCGCTGTTCGGCATCGACGGCGAGATCCTCACCGCCGATTTTCCGAAAGATCATTATCATCACCACGGCATCTTCTGGACCTGGCCGCACGTGAAGATCGAAGGCGAGGAAAAGGAGTACGATCTCTGGACCGATCGCGGGATTCAGCAGCGATTCGTGAAGTTCCTCGGCAAACATCCCGATGTGGTCGGCGCCGTGCTGGGAGTCGAAAACGGCTGGTTCGTGGGCGATCGGAAGGTGATGATCGAGCGGATTTGGATGCGGAGTTACCCGGAAGAGGAGGGACGGCGAGTAATCGATCTGGAGATGATCTGGATTCCGGTCGATCGGGCGATCACCCTCCGGGGAGCGGCGAACAAGAGTTACGGCGGCCTGACCGTCCGCTTCGATCCGCCGGGAAAACCGGGGAGCCGTCATGAGGCATCGACCATCACCAATCCGGACGGCGTGGCCGAGGGCGATCTTCCCGAAACCAAGATGCCCTGGGCCGATTTTACCTCGAAATTCGGTGAAAAAGAAGACAAGAGCGGTGCGGCCATCTTCATCCCGAAGAGTCATCCCGATTACCCGCCGACCTGGCTTGCCCGACATTACGGGGCGATGTGCGTCGGCTGGCCGGGGGTGAAGGATCGGCCATTCCCTCCGGGAGAACCGATCCATCTGCAATACCGCATTCTGGTCCACCGGGGGGAACTCCCCACCGAGAAACTCCAAGCGTTGTACGATGCCTACCTCACCGGGCGGAATGCAAAAGCGGTCGAGTCGAAGGATCATCCGAAGAAGGAAAAGTGACGAAGCATGCAAGCGTTCTCGAGGCATCTTCTTCACACACATTTTTGAGAAAAGACTTTGCAATAAGGAGGTTTTTCCATGTCAGCTTTGCCGCGCAGAGATTTCATCAAACGCTCGTTGGCACTCGGAGCGACGACGTTGGCCGCCGGAAGCGGGATTAAGTTGTTTGCCGGCGATCCGGTTCCTTCCTCGGGCGCCGCGCCGGCCGATCACCTCACCGCCTATCAGGTGGGACCCCATATTTGGATTCGAGATCACAACGAACTCCTCACCAGTTATCGTGCCCATCCCACTCAGAAATACCCTTATTTCTATCCTCTCACGGGCCCGACCTCGAAACGATCGCTCACCACGGAAACCTCGCAACCGTGGCCGCATCACCGCTCGCTTTTGTTCGCGTGCGACAAGGTCAACGGCGGCAACTACTGGCAAGGGACGCTGCCGCAGGGGAGGATCCTCTCGCAAGATGCCCGGCTGGGCGAATGCACTCCCGGCAGTGCTGAAATTCTGGACACTTGCCTCTGGAAACGCGACGGGGAAGATCCGGACATCGAGGATACGCGACGTTTCTTGATCACCTTGCCCGAGTCGCAGCCCGATCTCTACATGATCGACGCGAGCGTCACGCTCAAGGCGTTGGTCGATGTCACCATTCAGAAAACGAACCATTCGCTCTTCGCGATTCGTGCCGCCGGCGATTTGACGCCCGATGGCGGAGGCGTGCTGGAAAACTCCGAAGGCGTCAAGGGATCGGACGCCATCTTCGGCAAGCCGGCCAAATGGTGCACTTTTTATGGTAAGCGAACCGATCCGTCGGGCAAGGAGATCACCGAAGGCATCGCACTGATGGCGCTCGACGAACCGTTCAAGAATTGTCCCTGGTTCACCCGGGACTACGGTTTCATGTCGCCGACCCCCTTCAATTTCCTGACCGAACCGTGGAAGTTGCCCCAAGGGGAATCGATCACGATGCACTACCGCGTCGTTGCATATACCGGCATGCCTCGGGACGCCGGGCTGGAGGAAATCTGGCTCGCATTCGCCAATGAGTATGCGTAACCTGTTTTTCCGTGGTTCGTGAGGCTTCCCCGCTTCCGGCGGGGGAGCACGCTTGAAGGGGAGATCAAGAAGAGGGCTTCTCCGAGGCTTGCGAACGAACGAGCAGCGAAGAGATCGCCTCGGACAGCTCCTCGCGTTTGAGTGGCTTGGAAAGATACTGGTCACAACCCGCTTCGAGGCAGCGCCGACGGTCGCCCTTCATCGCGTGAGCCGTCAAAGCGATGATCGGCAGCCCGCAACCGCCTTCACGCAGTTGCGTCGTGGCACGATACCCGTCGCATACGGGCATCTGCATGTCCATCAAGATCAGATCGAAAGGAGTTCCCTCCTTTTCGCTCCGGTGGTACTCCCGGATGCCCTCTTCCCCGTGATTGGCGACGGTCACCTCGGCTCCGCTTTTCTTCAGAAAGAAAGAGATCAACCGCTGGTTGTCGACTCCGTCCTCCACCAGCAGAATACGCTTTCCGGCAAGGACGGCGCCGGAAGGAGGCGAAGGGGAGGGCGTCTCCGACACCGGGGTCGGGGACGGGATGCGCGAGGGAATCCGCTTTTCCGGTGGGAGCCAGCCGCGTTCTTCGCATCGCCACGCCGATTCGTCTTCGGCTTGATCCGGATCCCGAACCGGCTTTCCTCTCTCCAAACGCACGATGCCGTCGGTTGCCACGACTTCCCGCGACTCCGGCTCGATCATCGCAACTCCTTCGAGGGAACCGGTTGTCAGAAAAACGCGAAACGTGCTGCCGGACCGGTACTTGCTCTCGAGTGTGATATTCCCCCCGAGCAACCGGGCCAGCCGCTGGCTGATCGACAATCCGAGCCCCGTGCCGCCGAATTGACGGGAAGAGGTCGTGTTGGCCTGCGAGAAGGTGTCGAAGACCTCTTTCTGCTTGGCGCTCTGAATGCCGATTCCGGTATCGATGATTTCGAAAACGATGTGCCGATGATTTCGCGGAAGTCGATCGTCCTCCTCGTCCTCCTCCCTTTCCTCACGAAGTCGACGTTCCTCCTCGGTGGTGGCCATGCGGACGGCGATCGACACTCCCCCGGTCTTGGTAAACTTGATCGCGTTTCCGAGCAGGTTCATCAGGGTTTGACGCACGCGAACCGCGTCGGTCCAAATCGTTCGCGGAATGGGCCCGAGATACCGGATCGAAAGCGAAAGCCCCTTCGATTCCGCATTGACGGCCATCAGCTCGGTGCTCTGATCGACCAGCGACTCAACTTCGCAATCGGCCCATTCCAGCTCCATCTTTCCGGCCTCGATCTTGGAAATATCGAGAATATCGTTGATCACATTCAGTAGATGCTTTCCGTTGCGTTGGATGACGTGAACATATTCCTGCACATCTTGAGGAGAATGGAACGAATCTTTCAACAGATCGGTGAACCCGAGGATGGCGGTCATGGGGGTGCGGATTTCGTGCGACATATTGGCTAGAAATTCGCTCTTGGTGCGATTGGCACTTTCCGCCGTATCCTTGGCGACCTTCAGTTGCTCCTCGATGAGCTTCTGTTTCGAAATTTCCCGCGCCAAATGCTGATTCGCTCGGCTCAGCTCACTCGTCCGCTGGTAGACTCGGGCTTCGAGTTCGTCGTTCGCCTGCTCCAACTGAATCCGGCTCTGTTCCATTTGATCGATCATCGAGTTGAATCCCTCTTGGAGGACCCCCAACTCGTCGTGACTGCTTTTGGAAACCCGAACGGAATAGTTGCTCCCTTCGCCCACCTTTTTCATCGCCTGGACCAACTCGAGAATCGGCGAGGTGAAGCGATATTGCCACCGCATGGTGATCAAGAAGGAGACAAAAAGAGCCGCGATGAGGACCCCGGCAGCCACTTGGAAGTGATTTGCGACCACTTCCTGCAACTCGGCGGTGCTCATCAACAGAACGAGGCTGCCGATGCGTTCCCCTTGCGACTCGATGAAACGGCTCGTCTCGATGCAGGCCAAAGAATTGCCGTCGATCCGGTGGTCTACATAGCGTATTCGCTCCTCGAGAGGGGCTCGGATTCCGAAGGGACCGGGCGGGTCCGGAGGATAACAGGCCAACACCTCGCCGTCGGCGGTGAACACCTTCGCGACCAGCACCGAAGGGTACGTCCCAAGCGATTCCAACACCTCTTCGGCCGCGGCTTCATCCTCGAATTCCACGGGCGCCATTTCATTCACCGCCAGCACTTCGGCCAGGGCCGACATCTCCCGCTCTTTCATCCGGTACGTCACCTGGATGTCGTGATACATGAATCCGGCGGTGCACAAGACCAGCGCGATGGTGACCGCCCCGCCCACGAGCAGAAAAAGCCGCTCCCGAATCGAAAGAGTTCGCGTTCTCGAAAAAAGGCGAGAAAGGTGCGGGAAAACAAAACGCCTCATGCTAAAACCAACCTGCTTTTAGACAATGGAAAGTCATCGGAGGCCCCCTTCCTTGAAAATCAAGAATGAAGGCCGCAACGTACATAGTAATAGTATACCCCATGTTTTCTTTTGAAATGGGAGGCGTCGACACAAAATCTCCTCGGCAATCGATAAGCGAAAAAGTCTGCTTCGACCACCAATCTCGGAGATTGGAACTCGTCCCCGCTGCTCGGGGAGGAGCGGTTGATTCGAGCCCATCCGTGAACGATTCCCGATCCAGCCCCCTCATATCTCATGATTCCCGCAAACTTCCTTGTCCCTTGAAAAACCGGCATAATCAATACAATGATTCTCGGCCGGAATCATACGATCCCCCGATTGGGAAACGTCGATACCACTTTCTGTGTCTCCCGGTGGGTCTTCGGGGAGACCTTCGTTTTCCATCCGATCCGCTTTCTCCCAAGAGACGCCCCTTTCGAAGGATCCTGTACTTTCCCTGCTCACGATGTGGATATTTGCATGTTCCACCAAAAGCAATTGAATGTCCTATGGAGGGAGATTTCGAGTCGAGGTCGGGTTGCGTCGACGCGCCGGCATCTGCCCATCGTGCTTCTTTCCACTTCGCTCTTGATTTTCGCAGCCGCCCCTGGTGATGCGGCACCGCCGGAAAATCACTCCCCCGGAGGCGGGGAAATCACCGACCCGCTGGTCGACCCTCTTGCGGAAATGAGCCCCGACGCCCTGAACGGAGAAAAGGATCGTTCGAAGGACGAAAACGATCCGGTCGATTCGATTCTGGAGATGGACATCGAGCAGCTCAGCCAAGTCGACATCGACACCCCCTCGTTCGACGTCGAGGTCACCTCCGTCGCCAAGCAGGAAAGCACCGTCGGCAAGTCGCCGGCGGCCGTCTTCGTCATCACCAGCGAGATGATCCGCCGCAGCGGCAAGAAGACGATTCCCGAACTCCTGCGTATGGCCCCCGGGGTCGAGGTTTCCAGGATGGATAACCACACCTGGGCGATCACCATCCGGGGATTCCAAGCCCGCTATTCCAGAAGCCTGCTGGTCATGATCGACGGACGGACGGTCTACAGCCCCATCTACTCCGGAGTCTACTGGGACACCATCGACATGCCGCTGGAAGACATCCAGCGCATCGAGGTGATTCGAGGCCCGGGCGGGACGCTCTGGGGCGCGAACGCCGTGAACGGGGTGATCAACATCATCACCAAGAAGAGCCAAGACACCCAGGGCACCCATGTCGTCGTCGGCGGGGGCGACCAGAACCGTTTCGACAACACCCTTCGATACGGCGATGGGGGAGAGGAACTCAGCTACCGCGTCTGGGGAAAGCATTTCGAGCGGGCTCCCCAGGCATCGCCCATGCAATCGGACGACTGGCGCGCCGGTCGCGGCGGTTTCCGCATGGATTGGAATCCTCAGGATCGCCCCGACGACCACATCACCTTCGAAGGCGACTACTTCAGCGGGGAAGCGGGCATCGATATCCAACGCGTCGAGCACAACGCGGGCGGAGGATTTGTCCAGCGTTACATCGAGGATGAACGCTACAGCGGGGCGAATCTCCTGGGGAGATGGCATCACGAGTTGGGTCCCGATTCCGACTGGACCCTCCAGAGTTTCTTCGCCCAGAACTACCGGGCCAATTCCAGTTTCAATCACCTCGACAACACGTTCGATGTCGAATTCCAGCACCGCTTCCGCCCACATCCACGGCATCAATGGATCTGGGGCACCGGGTATCGCTACGTCCACGACCATCTGGCCAACACCCTGAGCCTGAAATTCGATCCCTCCTCGCGCGAAACCTTTCGCTACAACGCTTTCGTGCAAGACGAGATCGCCTTGATCCCCGAGCGTTGGACGATGACCGTCGGTTCCAAATTCGAAATCAACTCCTACACCGATTTTGAATATCAACCCTCGATCCGAAGCCTTTACGTCCTCGACCCGAAACGGGTCATCTGGGGCGCCGTGTCCCGCGCCGTTCGGACCCCCTCGCGGCTCGAAGAAGACATCGATTTCGTCACGCCGAACTTTCCGGATCCCTCCGGCACGACTTTCATCGAGTTCCGGGGCAACTCCCAATTGAAATCCGAGGATCTGCTCGCCTATGAACTGGGATACCGTGCCCAGCCGACCGAACGCTTCGCTTGGGACCTCGCCGGTTATTTTCACCGGTACGACAAGCTCGTCGGTTTCTTGAGCGAAACTCCCTACACGATGGGAGGCGGCATGTACACGATCTATCCGTTGCGCTTCGACAACGGCGGAGCGGCGAACGTCTGGGGACTGGAACTCACGACCCGATACACGCTCGCCGATTGGTGGCTGATCTCGGCATTCTACACCTTCCAGGACGCGACGCTTTACCAAGATACATTCTCGAAACCCTACTACGCAGATACAGAATTCATCCAAAACCAGGCTCGGCTGGAAAACTTCTGGACCCTGAACGAGCGGTGGACGCTCGGTTCGGCCTTCCGCTATGTGGACCTCATCGGAGGAAAAAACGTCCCCAGCTACATCGAGTTGGATTTGCGACTCGGCTGGCAACCCATAAAAAATCTCGAATTCGAGGTCGTCGGGGAAAATCTCTTGAATCCGAGTCACCTGGAATACTCCCCCGATTTCGAATTCGGCGAGCCCGATGTTCGCATCCGCCGCGCGGTGTTCGCCGGCATGACGCTCCGAAGATAAACAACATTAGGTGGGCATTATTTATTTTACCGGTTTTTTTATGTTGCGGCAAAAAAACCTTGACCTTCCCCTCTGTAGATGTATCATTCATTAAACGAATAATAACCACGCATGAGACGCAACTTTGATCGGGAGTTCGAAAATCGACTGAAAAAAATCATCCATTTTTCCAAGTTTCCTCTTACGCGAAAAAGAGCGAAGCTGAAAAAACTTCCACGCCGAGAATACGATGGTTGCTTCCCTCAGGCCCGAGTCTTTTTCACCGAAAAGGTCCGTGGTGGAAAGACGATCCATCGCCGCCCATTCGCATGCTTCCATGGTTCGGGCAGTGAAGGTGAATCAAGCGCCTGTGGGTATTATTCTATCTATCATTTTGATGATTTTACCGGGTGTTTCTCCCTGTTTCGCTCAGAACGGGTCCGAGTCCTTCTTCGAAGAGCCCGTCAGCCGGGAGTACCTCGTGAAGGCGGCGTATCTCTTGAATTTCGCCAAGTACACCCAATGGCCCGAGCAAGCGTTCCACGATGAAGAAGCTCCCCTGGTGATCGGCGTTCTCGGCCCCAATCCGTTCGCCAATGTCCTCGAACGCGCCGCTGAAAAAAAAGAGATCCACGACCGATCGATCGTCGTCGAATACTACCCACACCTGGAAGGAGAGAGCCCGCCCCCTTGTCATCTCCTCTTTTTCAGCAAACAGCTCACAGCGGCCGAAATGAAAGAAACCCTGCAAGTCGTCGATCGCGCCCCCATTCTTCTTTCGGGTGATAGCCGGACCTTCGCGGTACGGGGCGGAATCACCGGCTTTTTCATCGAAGAAAACAAGGTGAGATTCGCGATCAATCTCGAGTCGATGAAACATCACCAATTGCAGATCAGCTCCAAGGTCCTTCGATTGGCCGATACCATCGCCGAATAGCTCCACCGCGTTTTCGATTGGCCCGACACGTTATTTTTATACCGAATGCCGGCCCCCTCATCGCTTTTCTTCCCGATTCTGCAAGGAACATCTTCGCCACGGGGGCATCTCGCGGTTTTTCCGATGGGCAGGTTGACGTCATCGCGCAACGTGACTACCATTCCCCCAGGAAGACCACAGTGAGACATTCCGGTTCGTAAGATCTCCACGAACCGTCCTCCAAACGTTTTTCTTCACTTACATGGACTAATCCCATCGGGCCGATCGGTCCGACGCCGATCCCCTCCGCACCGCTGGGTTCATGATCAGGGGAAATCATATGACGAAGTATCGTGTTCAACACACGGCGAGGCAAGCGATCCCGCTCCATCGTCTGGGACGAGTTTTCGGCTCGGCCATGCTCGTGCTCGGTGCGATGAGCGTTTTTTCGACGAACGCCTTCGCGCAGCGCAGCGCCGCACATCCCGGCGAGCCGTTCGGCGTCGGCGTGATCGAAATGGCGATCTCCCGGCAAGACCTTCCCCCGATGCTCGGCGCCGAGGGCATTCAGATCGTCGAACGTCGAGGCCGCGTTTTCTATCCGGCGATCCAAGTGGATCAGATCCCCGAGATGGTAACCAATATACTCAAGCAATCGCGGCGTCCGCTGGGGCGGCTCATCGGCGATATCCTCGAAGAACAGGTACAGCCCAACGTGAAAGTCTTTTTCCTGTTCCAGGGCGATGCTCCCTTGGAGATCCAAGTCACCACGCGTCGGCCCCGGAGCTTCACCCTCCGGCCCTCGCCCGACGCCGGCGGCTTCGAAACCCTGCGAAGCCGGTGGTGGGAAGCCTACGCCGATCCTCGTGGTCTGAACTTGACCGAAGACTATCCCCCCCTGGTGGAGAACTATCTCCATACCTTGCTCGCTTGGCGATTGGGGATGCCGCTTTCCGAAAAGGATCCTCCCAAGTGGCGAACCTTGTTGTTGCATCATATGGGATTCGACCTCGATCCGGCGGGATTCGTCCTTCGGGCCCAACAGGAACGATTCATGGGGCCCCCGGCGACTCAAAACCGAGCCACCTTACCGACACCACCGTCGCTCGCCGAACGACTGGGCCGCGGGGAGAACTCGCTCACGCAATTCCTCAAAACATTGCCCGAGGCCGAGGTCCTCGAAACGTCTCCCGCCAACGCCTCCTCTTCACAAGACGCTTCCAAAAAGAGCCAAAAGGGAAGCCTCTGGGGATCGCTCAGCTCCACCTTCTCCAAGATGACCACTCAAGGAAAAGGAACGTCTCGGGACGACTCCGCCAATGCCGACGAATCTTCCGAAGCGGCACCGGTCCCGCAGATCGCCGGCATCGAAACGATGGCCCTGCACGTCCCGGAGAACTGCTTCTATGTTCGGTTCGGGAATTTCCAGAACTTTCTCTGGGTCCAGGACACCATCGAGCGTTGGGGGGGCGATCTGCAAAACTTGATCGCCCTGCGGGGCATCGACTACCGGAGCTCCGAGCAAATGGAACGTCAACTCGCTCTCGAGCAGAACGCCATTTCGAGGATGTTCGGCAACTCGGTCATCGGCGACGTGGCCCTGATCGGAACCGACACCTATCTTCAAGACGGCGGTTCCTACGGTCTGATTTTCCAGGCCAAAAACAATGCTCTTCTGGCGAGCGACTTCCAGCGACAGCGCAACACCGCACTCAAGGAGACCGATGGAGCAGAAGAACGAACCCTGCAAATGGGCGACCGCGAAGTCTCCTTCCTCTCGACTCCCGACAATACGCTTCGTTCCTATTATGTGCAAGTCGGCGATTTCCACCTGGTCAGTCGGAGCGAAACGCTGGTGCGTTTGTTTCTGGCCGTTCATGCCCAACCGGACGCGGCAGGGCAGGAGAGTGCGGCGAAACTTCGATCGTTGGGGGAGCTCGAGGAGTTTCAGGTCGTGCGTGAGATTCTGCCGAAGGAACGCCCTGATACGATCTTCGCCTACTTTTCACGACCTTATCTTTTCCAATTGCTTTCGCCGGACTACTGGATCGAAACACGGAGAAGAACGCAGGCGATCGCCGATACGAATCTGTTGATGCTCGGACGACTGGCGGGGAAATCGGAAGGGCGGCCGCACAAGAACATGGAGGACCTGATCGAAGCGGGACTGCTCCCTGAAGATTTCCCGCATCGTCCCGACGGAGGTCGCCCCGTTTTCACCGAAAGCGGACATGCCTACGATTCACTCCGAGGATTCCGTGGCGATTTTCTACCGGCGGCCGATCATTTGCCGGAAAAGATCAGCCCGGAGGAACAACGGGCCTACGACGCCTTCTGTCGGCGTTTCGCCGACCAGTGGAGCAATCTCGATCCGATCGTCCTGGCGCTGGGACGTTCCCGCGTAAACGCCGACCTGGAACGAGTCGACATCGATGCCCGGATCGCCCCGCTTTCCAAAAAGAACTTCCAGCAACTGCAATCGATGGTGGGGGCGCCGGACCGTCGCAAACTGGCCTCCATACCGCAAGCGATCGCCCAATTCGAGGCGATCCTTTCCGATCAACGTCTATTCGGCGGGCTCTGGAGTCGCCCGGTCGGCTCCCGGAGTGACCAGCGGGAGCGGGAATTGGCCGAGTCGATGACGTTCGCGGCGCTTTTGAAGGGGAATCTCATGCCCCGCGATCTCTTGCCCGGCTACTGGGGCGTCTACGGTTCGTCCGGCGGCGCAAGCTCTCCGAGCCGTCAACCCGCCAAGCCATCGGGGATGCTCAGGCTACTCGACTTCGGTTTTCGGCAGTCTCCCGATCCCCAGGGCTATTCGCGGGGACTTTTCGGGAGCTGGCGTCGCTATTACGGCGATTTCACGCTCTATTCGGGACACCGCTCGATTCTTGAGACCGTCAGTCCGCAGTTGCAATTCGTCGAACAGGACTTCGCCTCGCAGATTCGCGCACAAGTGGGCGATTTATCCGATTCCGACGTCATGCCGATGGTCAACAACCTCGCCTACGCGCGGACGCGGGAGACCTCACGCGGCAACCTCATTCTGATGAAGCAACTCGGGCAGCAATTGCACGTGGCGGGACCGCAACAAAAGGAGATCGCCGAGATGCTGCTCGACGGCACCTTGATTTGCCCGCTGGGAGGAACCTACCGCTACCAACAAGATGCGCCCGGACGAGGAAGATGGATTTCCACGGCGCTGCGGGACGCTCCTTCGGGTTCGCTCTTCTCGACGGTCGCCCCCCGGGGATTCGTGGCTCCGCCGCTGAACTGGTTCCGCGGCCTCAAAATGCAAACCCTCGTCGCGTCCGATGCCGTTTCGATCCACGCGGAAGTCGACATGCACATGACGGAAAAGACGCCGGTTCCGGCGGCACGCAACCGCGACCCGTAACCCCCACGCCGACCTAGAATGTTTCGATCACTTCCTCGCCTTCGCGCGTGCAGACGGCCGCCAGCGACTCGAGCTTCATCTCTTCCGAGAGAAAACGGACCGAACCGTCGCAAAACAACCCGTGCGCCCCGCCGGGATGCTCGCTGCGAATGTCGTTTTCGAACCTGGGGGCCGCATTGATCGGAAACGCCTGGTCGAAGACGTTCCGCCCATTGATCCACTGGCCGTCGTGAAATTCCGAATCTTCGCTCACCGCCAATGTTTGCGAGGTCCCGTCGGTGATCGCCGCGATGGAAATCGACTCGAAGTACAGCATCACCCCCTTGGGAGGATCGTTCGGACCGGTGATCCTTTCGCCGTAAATCCCCCCGTACTGGGTCGGGCCGCGTCCGTCGACTCGTTTACGGCCCTGCGGGACGCTTGGGCAAATGTACACATCAAGAATCACTGCGGCCGCTTCGGCATTTTCGGAAGAATCGAATCCGCGGCTGAAGTCGATCTTCTCATGCAGGGGTGCCTGCTCCAGATAAGGCAGCAATAAGGCCGACCAGGCGATCTGGACGCCGTGGCGATTTTTCCAGGTCCGAACATCGATCCCTCCCGGCGGGAAGGTTTCGTGAACCTGATGGTAGGAATGCAACGCGATCCCGATTTGGTGGAGATGGTTCTTGCACATCATCCGACGCGCCGCGCTCCGAGCCGCCTGAACGGCCGGGAGCAACAAACTGACCAAGACCCCGATGATGGAAATCACCACCAGAAGTTCCACCAGGGTGAACCCTCGCGACACCGAGCCCTCGCAAGGACGACGGGCGTGAAGCCGTGGGCGCGCAGCAACAGGAAGACGAAGTGAGAAAAGCCGAAAAAAGAACATACCGCAACCTATCCGTTTTGCGTGGAAACGTCGTGACGGAGTCGTCGGGGGTCATGAATCATCCTTCAGACATCAACCGACGAAGACGTTTCGAAATTCCCTTGCAGATGCTCGTCCGTCGCAAGTGCAATCTGCAAACAGTGGAAATGGTAGGTCTTCTGACTTACGGAACAAACGCTTTCCGAGCCTTCTCGACGTGAATGGTCACGTCAATGGCTTTCCTGAAGAATAGAAAACGTTTAGCCGATCACAGCGGCGAGGACCGTCCCGGATTCACACCGGGTTCCCTGTTCGCCGAAAGGGGAGATACACCACTTCCGGCCACCATTTCTCGTCGTCATCGCCGGGGCTAAAAACCGCGGCGATGCTCATTCGACAAAGACTTGATGTTTTTCAAGGTCGCATCGGGGGTCCCGTTGGTTCGGTCATGGATGCCCTCGGTTCCCACGAACACGACGCTCCTTCACAGCATAGCCGAATTCGCTTCTTCCGACAAGATCGCCCCGGCGGAGAATTTCCAAAGAAAAGGCGCATCGATACGGTCATCGCGGATCACGCTTCCTGACCGGAATCCCCGGCTTCGCGTTCCGGCGTCTCATCTCCATATGGCTCCGGTTCACGATAGGTCAAGGCATAGATCGCCAACAAGACGGCCCCGCTGACCAGTAAGCTGTCGGCGATGTTGAAATTCGGCCACGGCCAATCGCCGATCATGACGAGAATCCAATCCCTCACCGCGTAGACCGGTTCGCCTGTCTGATGCGTCGCATCGGTGTAATGCCACTGGAGACCGTGCAATCCGAGTCGATCGTAGAGATTTCCGAAAATGCCGGCGGTCACCATGCCCATTGAGAAAGTCAGCGTTCGATCTTCGGCCGCACCGAAGCCGAACAACCACACCAGAATGCCGATGACCGCCACCACGGAGAGCACGGCGAACAGAAAAACCTTGCCCTGTCCGATTCCGAAAAGCGCCCCCTCGTTCAAACTGGTCTGAAAGCCCACCACATCCTGCCATAACCACCAGGGATCGCCATGCGTTCCCGGCATCCCGAGTCGCCGGAAGATCCAGTGTTTGGTCACCAGATCGAGCCAACATCCAGCGATGGCGATCAAAAAAAACAGAAAATAGCGGTTCGTCGGAACGGACTTCATGGGAATCATCGAAAAAAATCGGGGAGGGAGTCAGGGATGCTCCGAAAAAAGAAACGGGCCGGATCTCTCCGGCCCATGACCGATGGCGTGAAGTTCGGGAACCGTTTCCAAGGAAAGATCGCCTCTCGGGCCTCCACGGTTGCGGAGAACGGGCGATTCGGGAAGGGCGCTACCGAGAACCTTCCGCCGCCGAGGCGCATTTCACGCACATATACGCATACGGAATCGCGTTCAGCCGCATTTTGGGAATCCGGCCTCCACAATCCTCGCAGATGCCGTACTCCCCCTCCTCGATGCGTTCCAACGCATTTTCGACCTTTTCCAGAAGGTCATTTTCCGACTGCATCAACGAAAGGGTGAACTCTTGCTCGAAATTGTCGCTTCCGATATCCGCCATATGGATCGGCATGGTGGATAGATCGCCCGAAGATTCCGAGCGATTTTTATTCAACGCGGCATCCGCCATGGTGTTGACATCGCCTCGAAGTCGAGCCCGGAGCAATATCAACTTATCCTTGAATTTTTTGATGTCTTCACGGGTCAGTTTTTTCATGATTTCGCCTCTCGCTGGGGGTGTGCCATAGAGGATGTCAACTTCGACTCCCATCATCGCGATCACGGAGCAAAGTCTATCAGACAACTTGCAAATCCTGATAGCCTTATCATTTTATCCAGCCGTAGAGCAAAAGTCAAACACTTATGCGTTTTTCCAGAAAAGAGAAACGTTTTTTCGACGCGAGTCGAGGAACATTCAGGGTTTTCGGCAATGCTTCGTTTTTCCGATCGTTCATCATTTTCTCGGTCTCTTTTTTCGTCGACCTGAAAAAACGGAAGATCCGCCCCGTCTTTCCAGCTCGTCCCCTAAATACTACAATAGATGCGAAGCCTGCGATGGCGAATGCAACCGTTCCAGGAGACTCTCCCGGGAGGAAGCGGGGAACAACCACATGGCGGGGGAGTCTTGTTTTTTTACGGAGATACCGACTATTTTTTCCTTACCCCTTCGTTGAGGAACAGTCCTGAAAAGGCGTCGGGAAGGGCGGTTCGCGCAACAAACCCGAAATCCGTCGGAACCGCTTCTTCCCCCGTCAAAAATCCGATCCACCAAGGCGAGGAACATCATTGAGCTTGACCGATATTGCCTTCCAACAATGCATTTCTCCGAACTGCGGAGCGACCTTCGGTATCGAGGAGATCCATATCGATTGTCCTCGATGTAACAGTCTCCTCGACTGCGATTACCAATGGGATCGCCTCGATATTCCCAAGCGACTGACCGATCTGGAAACACTCTGGTCCGAGCGACACGTGCCGCAACGTTTCAGCGGCGTCTGGCGATTCCATAGCCTCTTGCCGTTCGCCCCGCTGGAAGATTGCGTCACCATCGGCGAGGGACAGACCCTCTTGCAACATGCCGAAAAGGTCGCTCGATATGCCGGCTTGACCGGCGGGCGTCTGTACCTGCAATACGAGGGGCTGAATCCTTCGGGAAGCTTCAAGGACAACGGCATGGCCGGGGCGTTCACCCACGGACGCCTGGTCGGAGCCAAACGGGCCGCCTGTGCGTCGACCGGCAACACCAGCGCCTCGCTCGCCCTTTACTGCGCCGCCACCGGGTTGATGCAAGCGATCATCTTCATCGGCTCCGGAAAGATCGCTTTCGGGAAACTTTCGCAAGCGCTCGATTACGGCGCCTTGACGCTTCAGATCGAAGGCGATTTCGACGACGCCATGGCCCGGGTCCGCGAGGTCGCGCGGGAAATGGGCATTTACCTGGTCAACAGCGTCAATCCCTTCCGGCTCGAGGGGCAGAAAACGATCATGTTCCGCATCCTCGAAGCACTCCGGTGGGAGGTCCCCGACTGGATCGTGGTTCCCGGCGGAAATCTCGGCAACTCCAGTGCTTTCGGCAAGGCGTTCGGAGAACTGCATCGGCTGGGACTGATCGACCGCATCCCCCGACTGGCGATCATCAACGCCGAAGGCGCCAACACCCTCTACCGGCTCGTCGAGCAAGAAGGACTCGCCTGGAACGGCGGACATTATGATGCTTCGCTCGCCGCCTCCTTCTTCGAGGAAATGGACCGCCGAAAGCTCCGGGCATCGACCCTGGCCAGCGCGATCGAAATCAATCGCCCCGTCAACTTGACGAAATGCCTTCGGGCTCTGGAAATTTGCAATGGCGTGGTCCGCGAGGTGACCGAGCAGGAGATTGTCGATGCCAAGGCCCAGGTCGGCGCGGGGGGGCTGGGATGCGAACCGGCCAGCGCGGCGAGTGTCGCCGGGACCCGAAAGCTGGTCGCCGAGGGAGTGATCGCGCCCGAAGAGCGGGTCGCGTGCGTGCTCACGGGCCATCTTCTCAAGGATCCGAACGCCACGGTCGCCTATCACGGCAACGATTCCGAAACCTTCGACCGAATCCTCGGCAGCCGCGGTGTCGAACAAGCCACGTTCGCCAATCGTCCGATTCCGGTTCCGAACGATACCCCAAGTCTCGTCGCCACGATCGAAAAGCACGCCTGAACCGTCACCCAAGAAAACAATGATCGATTTTCTCGATTCCAGAAGAATGGGAAGGAAACTTCATGAACACCTTGCAAATCGCGATTCACGGGGCCGGAGGCCGCATGGGAAAACGGCTGATCGCACTGGGACATGCCGATCCTCAGTTGAAAATCGCCGCCGCCATCGAATCCCCGAGCCATTCCGGGCTGGGCAACGACGCCGGCGAACTCGCCGGAGTCGGTTCGATCGGCATTCCCCTGTCCGATACTCTCGGGAAAAAAGTCGACGCGGTGATCGACTTCTCCACGCCCGAAAGTATTGACGCGCTGGTCGCGCGCTGCGTCGAACTGGAAGTCCCGCTGGTCTCCGCCACGACCGGACTCTCCGCGGCGCAGGTCCAAAAGCTCGAAGAGGCCGCCGAGAAGATCCCCGTACTGCAAGCCCCGAACACCAGCATGGCCGTGAACCTGACGATGAAGCTCACGGAAATCACTTCCAAGGCCCTGCGGGATCAAGATGCCGACGTCGAGATTTTAGAACGCCACCATCGCTTCAAGGCCGATTCCCCCAGCGGCACGGCGCTGAAGTTCGGAGAAATCATCGCAAAGCAGATGGGACAAAAGGAGCACCGTCACGGCCGAGAGGGAAGTGTGGGCGCACGTCCTCACGAAGAGATCGGCTACCACGCGATTCGCGTCGGCGACAACCCGGGGGAACACACCATCGTCTACGGCATGCTCGGCGAGACGATCGAGCTGACCGTCCGGGCATCGAGCCGCGACTGCTACGCGCTGGGAGCCTTGTCCGCCGCGAAATACCTCGCCGGCAAGAAGCCGGGGCAATACTCGATGAACGATGTCCTCGGCCTCTAAAAAAGATCGGACGAATCCCCCCGACGCGAATGAGCACATATTTCGCACAGAAAACAAAAGGAGACCTTCGATGTTGACTCCTTCGGAAGTGCTGGACAAAGAGTATCTCGAGGTCCGGTGTATGCTGTTGGAGATCGCCGCGGCGCTCGATCGGTACGACGCCGCCGTGGAGCGATCCGGGCAATCGGACGAAGGCGACCGCAGGAAATCGCAGTGGATGGCCGCCATCGACGTGCTCGACGATCCACAACAAAAAGAGCGCGCCGCCCGATTGCTCGAATTGTTCTCTGAGCCGATCTCCTGAATATCGAGCCTTATTCGAAAAGCGACGCTGGAGGCATTCCGCCATGCAAATCATCCAACCCCATTACCACGGGATCGCCAGAACGGCACAAGATTATGAAAAAATGGCCCATTCCGGAGTCGTCGCGGTCGGAGAACCCGCGTTCTGGGCCGGCTTCGATCGCCGCTACCCGGAAACCTTCCTCGATTACTTCCACCAAATCAGCGACTTCGAGCCGACGCGGGCCGCCGAATACGGCATCCGCCATTTCTGCTGGGTGGCGGTCAATCCCAAGGAGGCCGACCACCTCCAGCTCAGCTACGAAGTGATCCGGGAAATGCCGTCTTTTTTCGAGAAGCCGACGGTCCTCGGGGTCGGAGAAACAGGACTGCACAAATCGACACGCAACGAATGCGAAATTTTTGAGGCCCAGATCCAGTTGGCGATCGATCACCAGCAGCTTCTGGTCGTGCATACCCCGCATCTAGCCGACAAGGCCTTGGGTACCAAGCGGGCTCTGGAGATTCTCGCGGGAATGCCGATTCCGGCCGAACACGTTTGGATCGATCACGTCGAAGAGCATACGATCCGTTCCGCCAAGGACGCCGGGTACTGGGTCGGCATGACCCTGTATCCGATTACGAAATGCTCACCCAAGCGAGCGGTCGACATCCTCGAAAAATTCGGCCACGAGCGGACACTGGTCAATTCCTCGGCCGACTGGGGACCGAGCGATCCCTTCCTGCTGCAAGAGTGCATTCGGGAATTTCGGGCCCGGGGACACTCCGTTCAAGATGCCCTCGAAATCTTCCACAACAACCCCGCCCGATACATGGGGCAAAATCCGAAATTCGATCTGAAGCCGCTCCGACTGGAAGAGATCGCTTGAGTGGGTCTCTCCATCTGCCGGACCTCCGGACACCGAGAAGGGAGATCTCATGTCGCGAAAACGTCTCTTTCTGCTCTCCATTCCGGCGTTGCGTCCGCAAGACTGCGAGGCGATGCCTTTTTTGCAGTCACTGTTTCAGACAGGCGAAAAAGCGATGCTTACTCCCGGATTTCCGGCGGTGACCTGTACGGTTCAGGCGAACATGACCACCGGCGTCTCTCCCGACGAGCACGGGGTGATCGCCAACGGTTTCTTCATCTCGCCGGAGACCTTCCCTGAAGTCTCGAGCGGGGGTTCGCAAATGCGTTTCGGACCGATCTGCCCCGCCTGTCACGGGAAAAGTCTGGCTCCAAAAGCCTCTTCTCCCCCTTGGCCCGAGAAGTCCACTCCCCCGAGAGTCGAGATGTGGACCGCTCCGAATCACTGCATCCAGCGTCCTCAGCTTTGGGAAACACTCGCCCGACGACAGTCCGGCCACCGCAGCGCCGCCTGGTTTCCACTGCACATCAAGCAGGCCCAGGCGGAACTGATCTGCACGCCGGCACCGATCCACCATCCCGACGGCAGCGAATCGCTCTGGTGCTACACGCATCCGGACAAATTATATGGGGAACTGATCGAACGACTGGGGCATTTCCCGCTGAAGCACTACTGGGGACCGCTGACCGACGTGAAAGCCTCTCGTTGGATCGTCGAGGCGGCCCTGGTCGCCATAAAACGGCATCCGGTCGATTTCTATTACCTCTATTTGCCCCATCTCGATTATGCGCCTCAGCGAAACGGTCCCGACTCCCCCGAAGTCGCCACCGCGCGGACGGAACTCGACGATCTACTTCGTCGGCTGGTCGAAGGAGCGCGGGAAATATTCGAAGAAGATCCGACCTGGGTGGTCGCCGGTGAATACGCCATCACGAAAACAGAGAGCGCCGTCTATCCCAATCGTCTGTTGCGGGAGATGGGACTCTTGGAAGTGCGCGGGGAAGCGGACGGAGAGCACCTCGATCTCGAAAAGAGCAAGGCGTGGGGCCTGTGCGATCATCAGTGTGCGCATGTATACATTAAAGGCGGGAAGCCGGGCATTCTCCGCAAGATTCGCGATCGATTCGCCACCATCGACGGCATTGAGCATGTACTGGCTGATCAGGAAGCCAAAAAAAGATTCGGCGTCGACCACCCCCGAAGCGGGCACCTCGTCCTGTCCGCGACGCCGGACAGCTGGTTCGCCTATTACTGGTGGACGAGCGACGATCGGGCTCCCGCCTTTGCCCGAACGGTCGATATCCACCGCAAACCGGGGTACGATCCGGTCGAACTTTTCCTGGATCCCGAACGGAAAGGCATTCCGCTCGACGCCGACCTGGTCCGCGGATCCCACGGAGCTCCGGCGCGCGACGCCTCACAGAAGACGGTATTGCTCGCCGACACACCCTCTTTCCTGGCTCCGCTGGAAACAAGCGCCGCCTCAAGAGAGCAGGGGATGCTTCAGTGCGACGATCGCGACGTCCACGATCTGGTCCTTCGCTTCTTCGAAGACAACCCGGCTGGCTAGCGGGCGTTTCCGACCGCTGAGGAACCGCTACTTTAAGAAGGGGGAATCGGTCCCGTTTTTGAAATGAGACTCGACCCATTCGGTCAATTTCTCGCGAAAAATTTTCGTATTGTGCCGCACGTCGACCGGAAAATCGCGGTGGAACAGGAATCGCTCGATGCTCTCGGTCAATGCGTTGGGGCGCCCCAGATCGCGGAGTTCCTCAATCAACGTCTCGGCCTCCTCGATCGTGCTCGGGAAGTGCTCCGCGTGCGGCTCCACGACCAACACCGGCCTCTGACTTCCCCACGGCCCCGTGCCGACCAGCGCAGTGCGAAACACCTTTTCATGGCAGTTGAAGATCGCCTCGCAGGGGATGGTATACATCGGGCCACTTTCCGTTTCCAGCCGATGCGCCTTGCGGCCGCAGAACCAGAAACGGTCTTCTTCATCCAGGTAGCCGACATCGCCCATCCGATGCCAGATCTCTCCGGAAGCGTCATCGGTCACCTTCGCCAAGGCGTTCGCCTCCTGCCGTGTGATGTATCGGGTCGTCACCTGCGGCCCTCGCACGACGATCTCTCCGATTTGCCCGACCGGTAACTCTTCGGCGTCTTCCATCCGAGCGATCGGACCGTCTTCGGTAGCGATCACTTTCCACTCGATCTCGGAAAAACGCTTGCCCACGCACACGCCCGCCCCCCGGCGCGTCTTCTCGGCGGTCTCCTGGAGAACTTCACTCGCGGTGATCGCGGCGATCGGCAGCGCCTCGGTCGCTCCGTAAGGGGTGTGGATTTCGGCCTGGGGGTCGAGGCATTCCTTCAACCGCTTCAGCACATCGTACGGCACCGGCGCGCCGGCGGAAATGACTCGACGCAGTGACGGCATTTTCGTATTGGTCTTCATGCAATGGCGGGAGACCCGATTCCAGAAAGCCGGCGAGGCGAACGATTGATTCGGTTCCCACCGGCGGACCGCATCCAGGATCTTCTCCGGATCGACTTTCGCCGGTCGAGTCGGATCCATCTCGGGAATGACGGTCGTGGTGCCCATCGCCGCATTGAACAGAGCAAAGAACGGAAAACCGGCCAGGTCGATCCCTCCCGGTTCAATCTCGAAGCGTTCGGCGATCTGTTCCACCTGATGATCGAAATTCCGGTGCGTGTACCATACCCCTTTCGGCGGACCGGTGCTCCCGCTGGTGAAGATAATGGCGGCCGGATCGTCGGGCGCGGTCCGGACGATCGTCGTGCCGGGGTGCGGTTGCCGGCGAATCCGACGCAGAGAGAGCCCTCGCCAGAACCAGCGTGGTCCGACGGTGAGATTGTGTTTGGCCTTGGGGAATCGGTGACGCAACAACAGCCGAACCGCATGGACCGGAGGAATCGCGACGAAACCGTCCAGCTCCACCTCGGCCAAGCAATCGAGCATGCGTCGCATTCCCATGCCGGGGTCGATCAGCACGACCACAGCGCCGGCCTTATACAGGCCGTAGACCAACGAAACGAAATCGTACCCCATGCGGACCATCAGCGCCAGCCGCATGCCCGGCTCGACGCCCCGATCGATCAGTGCCCGGGCGATCCGGTCGCTGTCCTCATCGAGATCTTGAAAAGTATAAGAATGATACCCGACCGCCTTTTCCACCGACGAACGGTTTTCATGACCTGGAATTTTCTCGGCCACCGCCACGTTTCCCGGGATGTAGGCCGCCATCTCCGAAAGCCGCGAAGCCACATTGAGCCACTGCATGGATGCCATCCTCTTCCAGCCTTTTTCAACCTCTCCCTTGGAACGAATCGACGATGGGACGTCATTGCGGAGAGATCACTCGCGAACCGAGGGTTCCTCGGGACCGGGAAAATCCTCCGGCACGGAGATCGTCACTTCGCCGGTCGCCGCCCACTCGCTTCCGCGAAGGAACGTCGTGATGAACGCGACCGACTTGAGCTGGGGGACCCAATGGCCCAGGACCGTGTGAAAGACGCGGCCTTTGCCGTAACGGATCGTCATGAACATCGGCTCATGGTGGCCGCTGCCGCGATTGTCGGGATCGGAATAGGCCGTGGCAAGCACTTCGACGTTTTTCGCCGGACCACGCAGGAAGGCATAGAGCTCATCGGCCGAATGCATGAAGACCGGAGGCAGATCTTTCATGATCGGATGCTCCGACTTGCGGACGGTGATCTGGATCGGTTTCCGGGCACCGTGCCCGCCCCCTCTCCCGGGCGAGGGATCGCGGACGACCTTGCCGTCTTCCCAATAGAGATAGGGGCCGCTCTTCTCATTTCTTCCGCCCCAACCGCCGATGGCGATCATCTCATTGTACTCCGGCCAGTCGGGGAAGGCGTTGTCGGCGGCGTGATAGATGACCAGACCACCTCCCTCGCGGACGAATTCTTCGAATTCGTCGCGAGTCTCCTCCGGCCAGGCATCGCCGGTGTAATTCATCACGAGAAGATCATACTTGTCGAATTCGGGCTGAAACCCGCTCATATCCTCCCCTTTCGCGGGAGAGGTGGCGACGTCGACGGTGAAAAGACCGGTCTCTTCCATCATGTCTTCCAACACGGGGGTCGTGTCCGCCCATTTGTGGTTGTTCTGTCCGTCGATGATCAACGTCTTGATCGGGGTCTGGCCGAAACAGATCACCGGAAACAACATCGCCAAGATCGCCGACATCATATAGGTCGCTTTTTTCATCGTCATGGTCTCCTGCATCATTATTTTTCGACACGAACCGCAGCCATCTCCGAGGGCGAAACACGGCGACGGCGACACACAGCGTGCATCGAGGAAGTGGCTTGAAGAAACGATTTGCTTATCCCATCTTCACTTTACGCGATCGCCCCGGCCGATACAAGCACCCCTTTGACGGACGTCCCTCGAAATAGTACAATGACGAAACACAAAGTCAACGAAGCGGGATAAGTAAGGAGTCTCCTCTTTCCGGCCCTCGATCGGCCTCCCAGGAGGGGCCCCGGCAATGGAAGACTGTGAACCTGGTCAGGGGTTAGCGCCAGCAGCCATAAGCAGCCACTTTCATGTGCTTGGGGCTCCTCCTCGGAGGTCGAGGGGGGTCCCGCGTGTACGATTCGCGGCGTTTCCTCGACCTCACCCATCTGCTCTTTTCTTTCCACGGAGACTTCCCTCTTTTTTTGTCGACCAATCGCCCCCTTAACGCCCTCCAGCACCCCTTTGGGCATGAGGAAAGCGCATGGATGGTTCCCAACAAGCGTCAAACGCCACTTCCTCTGGAGACGCCCCCGCACAGGTCAACGCTTCCTATCAGGTGGTCGCCCGCCGATACCGCCCCCAGGTCTTCGATCAATTGGTCGGGCAACAGCATGTTGCCCAAGCCCTGAGCAACGCCATCGCCACCCAACGCATCGGCCACGCTTACCTTTTTACGGGGGCCCGGGGTGTCGGCAAAACGTCGACGGCCCGAATCTTCGCCAAATCGCTCAACTGCATCGAGGGCCCGACGCCAACGCCCTGCAACCATTGCGATATCTGCCAAAGCATCGGTCACGGAGAAGATGTCGACGTGCTTGAGATCGACGGTGCCAGCAACCGCGGCATCGATGAAATCCGCCACCTCCGACAGAATGCGACGGTTCGTCCGAGCCGAAGCCGCTACAAAATTTACATCATCGACGAAGTCCACATGCTCACTCGGGAAGCGTTCAACGCGCTTCTGAAAACGCTCGAAGAGCCTCCCGAGCACGTGAAGTTCTTCTTCTGCACGACCGAGCCGACCAAGATTCCCATCACGATTCTCTCGCGATGTCAGCGGTACGACTTCGCCGGCATCGAATCGCCCCAGATCATCGACCGACTCCGTCAGATCGCCGCCGAAGAAGGGGTGAAGACTGAAGACGGCGTGCTGGAAATCCTCGCCCGACGCGCCGCCGGATCAATGCGCGACGCCCAATCGCTTCTCGAACAACTCCTCTCGTTCGCGCCGGAAACGATCACCCTGGCCGATGTTCACGGCATGCTCGGAACAGCCGACGATCGCCGCATCGGCAACCTAATCGGCGGGATTCTTCGGCGTGAACCGGCGGTCGTGCTGGAGGAACTCGATCAATCGGTCCGGGAAGGCGTCGACCACGGATTGCTGATCGAGCAACTCATGAGCTCATTCCGCGACATGATGGTCCTGGCCAGTGGGGGGGACCCTCAATTGGTCCTGTTTTCTTCCGCGTCGGAGATCGAAACGCTCCGATCGGCCTCGGAATCATTGGGGATCCACACGATTCTCGCCGCGTTGCAGATTTTGGAACAGACCCACACGCGAATGCGATACAGCACGCAACCTCGTATTCTGAATGAACTTGCGCTCGTTCGAATCTGTCACCTGCATCAACTGGAAGATCTGGGCCAACTGATCGCCCGGCTCCAGTCCGCGGAAAACTCTCCGCCCGCGCCCGCGGTACCGTCGGCCGCGAAAAAAAAAATCTCCCAAGGAATAAGTCACACTGAAAGCGGCCCTCCCGCCGAGCGAGGGACCGAATCTCTTTCCCCGCAAGACAAGCAAGAAAATACGAGCAACTCGAGTCCCCCTCCCTCTCCGAAAAAAACCGCACCACCATCACAACCTGCAAAAGAGTCGTCCCCCGCAATCGAGGAGGAAGATCCTGACGTTTCAACAAACTCCCAACCGTCCACGCCCTTGCAGCTCGACGACCATGAGGCGATGCGGCTCTGGAAATCGGTCTCCGCGAACATGACCGGCATGGCCACCACCCAGATCGCGCACGCCGAAAGGGTCTCTTTTTCGCCTCCTCATACGATGGTGCTCTACTACGACGAGGCCAACTTCAAAATGGTACAGGGGCTCTGCCGGAATCAGGAAAACGTGCAACGTTTCACCGATGCCCTCCGCGAAAAGACGGGGCATACCCTGGTCCTGAAGTGCAAAAGTCTTGAAAAGCCCCCAGGACAAGGCCCAGAGGAAGCGGCAAGGCGAAAGATCCATCGCGCCCCCCCATTCCAAAAACAACAGTTGCTTCTGGAAACTTCGGAACATCCTCTCGTGCAAAAGGCGGAAAAGGTCTTCGGGGCGAATCTGGAGGAAGTCGACAATCCCCCGAATTCCCCTTAACCGACCAGAATGTCCCATCTTCCTTTTCCAGCCGGTCGTCCCTTCCTCTCATGCACCCCCGGATCGACGATCTTTCCCGACCCGGATCTCCCCCATCGGCACGACGCTTCAATCGGTCGCCGAGGGCGACTTTCGAGAGCATGCCTCTTCGGGGGAGGCGTTCAGGCCCCCATGGGGAACGACGGATACGCCCCGGACGAAATCCGCAATCCCATCACTGGTATTTCTTTCGTAAGCTACAATAATGATAGCAAGAGACACCACGGATTTTTCTCCCGACCCGGCCGATTTCTCCGGAACCGTCCCTGTCTGGGCTTTGTCGTCGGCGAAGGAATCGGTATAACGGAGATATCTCTGGTATAAGCAGAGGCGATTTCTCGGATTCGGCTCACCCGACGCTTCGGAGCGTCTCATGGCGTGGGAATATCGCCTTGACGATCTTCATCTCAAATGGCGGGGACACGAGCCCCCCCATCAACAGGAGGAATGGACGTGTTCAAAGATCTGATGGGACTGGGCTCCCTCATGAAACAGGCCCAACAAATCGGCGGGAAAATGCAGGAGATGAACGAAGAACTGAAAGGGGTTCGCGTGGAAGGCTCCGCCGGGGCGGGCATGGTCGAGATCGAGGCGAACGGCCAGATGGAATTCCTCGCCTGCCGGATCGATCCGAAGCTGATCGAAGACGGCGACAAGGAATTGCTCGAGGACATGGTCATCACCGCCGCGAACGATGCCCTGGGCAAAGCCCGCCAGGCCCACGCCGAAGCGATGCAGTCGGTCACCGGCGGACTGGATCTGCCGGGATTGAAGGAAGCGATGGACAACATGCAGAATCCCACCACGTGAGGCCCGAAACGCCTTTGGAAAGGATTTCACCGTGCCGGAACTGACCGAATCGCTGGCCCGATTGATCAAAGCCTTGACCCGGTTGCCGGGAATCGGGAAAAAATCGGCCGAACGACTCGCCTATCACCTGCTCCGGGTCGACAAAACGGAGGCGTTGGAGCTGGCCGAGGCGATCCGCAATATGAAGGAGAACCTCCGCACCTGCAAGTCCTGCTTTCATTTGGCCGAAGAAGAATATTGCGAGATCTGCCGAGACGAACAGCGCAACCGGAAGCTCCTGTGTGTGGTGGAGCAACCTCGCGATTTGCTCGCCCTGGAGGAAACCGGGTCGTACAACGGTCTTTACCACGTATTGCAGGGGCGGATCTCGCCTCTGGAGAACGTCGGACCGGAACACCTGACCATCGAACCGCTCGTCAAACGGATCCACCAAGGCGACTTCGAAGAGATCATCATGGCGACCAATCCGACGGTCGAGGGAGACGGCACGGCCTTGTACATCACCAATCGCATTGAAGATTTGCCGGTCCGTGTCACCCGACTCGCCCGAGGCATCACGACCGGCAGCGTGCTGGAATTCGCCAACAAGGAGATGCTCTCCGATGCGCTTTCCGGACGACAAGAATACTGACCAAGACCTGATTTCACAACAAACTTGACCGAGGACGGAATCCCGAAGTCCTTTTCGGGATGCTTCGCTGAAGCAACGAGGAATCCATGCGGCTATCATTCGGACAGGAACTGAAACAACAGCAGAAGGCGATCATCACGCAACGGGTGATCCAGTCGATGGAAATCCTCCAGATGCCGCTGCATCAACTCGAAGAACGCATCGAGCAGGAGATGGAGGAGAACCCGATCCTGGAGCTGCGCGAGGATGAACCCGACGACGAGGAACCGCGGGAAACAGCCGAGGAAGAGGACTCGATCCCCGACGATCAGGAATTGGTCATCGATGAGGATTCCGACAACAAGGAGGATTTCGAACGGCTCCTGGAAATGGACCAGCAATGGCCCGACACCTTCGAAGAACATTCCTCCTCGTTCTCGCACGATCGCATCGAACAGGAAAATCAGCGCCGCCACGACACGATGGCGAACATGCCCTCGCCCTCGCAAACCCTCCAAGATTACCTCCATGATCAACTGGCCTGGTTCGATCTGGACGACGAAATTCGGGCGATGTGCGAGCGCATCATCTACAATCTCGACGACAGCGGCTTCTTGCAAAGCAGCCTTGAGGATCTTCTGGGGCCGAAGGCGACCGAAACGGATCACCAAGTCGCCCGGAAAGCACTCTCGCTGGTGCAACGGCTCGATCCTCCCGGAGTCGGGGCCCGGAATATTCAGGAATGTCTGCTTATGCAGCTCACTCCCGACATTCCCCATTACGAAGTCCTCCAAACCCTGATCGCCGACCACCTGGAGGATCTAGAGCACAACAGACTCCCGGTCATCTCGAAGAAGACCGGCTTTTCGATCTCCCTCATCCAAGAAGCGATGAAAGAACTACGTCGGCTCAATCTGCGTCCGGGATCGATGTTCCAGGACGAAACCGCCCCGACGGTCAGCCCCGACCTGTTCGTCGAAAAGAACCAGCAGGACAAGTACGAAGTGCGTCTCCAAGACGGCCGCTCGCTCGATCTGTACATCAGTCCTTATTATCGGAAGCTCTTCAAGGAGAAGAAAGCCTCGAAGGAAACCCGGGAATATATCAAGCAGAAGCTCGGATCGGCCCAGTGGCTGATCGACTCGATCCAACAGCGGCGGACGACGCTCAAGAATGTGGCCCAGGCGATCGTCGACCATCAGACCGATTTTCTGGAACACGGACCACACGCTATTCGCCCACTGAAAATGCAACAGATCGCCGACCAAGTGGGCGTGCATGTGACGACCGTCAGCCGCGCGGTCGACGATAAATGGATCCAGACTCCCCGGGGAATTTTCCCCCTGAAACGATTCTTCAGCGGCAGCCTGGGCGGTCATGACGGAAATGGCGAAGAAGCCACCCCCGATGCCGTCCGGATCAAACTTCAGGAGATCATCGACGGCGAAGACAAAAAGAAGCCCCTCTCCGATGAAGATCTCGTCGCCGCGCTGGAAGAGGAAGGCTTCAAAGTCGCGCGGCGGACGGTCACCAAATACCGTAAGGCGATGGACATCCCCAGCTCCCGACAGCGTCGCGTCTGGCAAGACAAATAACCACCACTTCGGTCATCTTATTCGGCGATCTTCCTCTTCAGCGCCGGTTTCATCGAAGCACTTTGCACAAACGGACGAACCATAGAACGCCGTTCTTTTCTCATCTCCCTTTCGGGAATGCTCTTCGCTGATTCTGAGGATTGTCGTGCGCGGTCTGTTTTCACAGGCTCCGCGGATCTTCATCTGCCAATATGGCATCTTCCAGAACGGCATCAATTCAGCCAACTCGATTCTTGGCTCACCCCATTTCCGCAAGTCACTCACTGAAAAGCACTTACGCTCCTCATACCGAGTTGGCACGCATTTTGCTTCCAATTGCCACACAAACCAACGCCGCTGCCAAAATGGAAGAACGGCTCCCCGTTGGCAGGTTTCCCCGACTCTTCCGAGGCGGTCGATTGAAAAACGCTTCATCAATATTCACTGGAACAACGAACTATAAACAGTAATTCGCCAGCAACAGGAGGAATCCGCTGTGGCAAAACAGATGGTTTTTGAAGACGCTGCACGACAGCCATTGGCCGAAGGTGTCAAAAAACTGGCCCGGGCTGTGAAGAGCACGCTGGGACCGAGAGGTCGAAATGCCGTCCTGGATAAAGGATGGGGAGCTCCGAAAGTCACCAAGGACGGGGTCACCGTCGCCGAGGACATCAACCTGGACGATCCGGACGAGAATTTGGGTGTCCAGTTGGTCAAACAGGCCGCCTCGAAGACGAACGACGTGGCCGGCGACGGAACCACGACCGCCACCGTGCTCGCCGAGGCGATCTATCTGGAAGGTTTGAAAATGGTCGCTGCCGGAGGCGATCCCATGTCGCTTTCCCGGGGGATCCACCGGGCGGCCGAGGCCGTGTGTGAAGCGATCGGCAAAGCATCCACCTCGATCGATGCCAAGAACAAAAAAGAGATCGCCCAGATCGCCACGATCGCCGGAAACAACGACCCCACCATCGGTCAGGTGCTCGCCGAAGCCTTCTTGAAAGTCGGCAAAAACGGCGTCATCACCGTCGAGGAAGGTCGTCATTCCGAAACCTACGTGGAAGTGGTCGAGGGAATGCAATTCGACCGCGGTTTCCTTTCCCCCCATTTCGTGACCGATCAAGACAATCAGGTCGTCGAACTCGAAAACTGCCTCGTGCTGATCCACGAAGAGAAGATTTCCAGCGCCAAGGATCTCGTTCCGCTGCTCGAAGCGATCAGCCAGGCGAACAAGCCGTTGCTGTTGATCGCCGAAGACATCGAAGGCGAAGCACTCGCCACGCTGGTGGTCAACAAAATGCGCGGCATTCTCAACGTCTGTGCCGTCAAGGCCCCCGGCTACGGCGATCGCCGCAAGGCGATGATGGGCGATATCGCCACCCTCACCGGCGGACAAGCTCTCTATAAGGATCTCGGCGTGAAGCTCGACGCCGTCCAACTCTCCGATCTCGGCAAGGCGAAGAAGGTCACCGTCACTTCCGACGACACGACGATCGTCGGAGGCGCAGGCAAAAAACAAGACATCGAAGCGCGAGCCGAACAGATCCGCCAGGAAATCGGCACCACCGACAGCGACTACGACCGGGAAAAG
The DNA here is from genome assembly GCA_964632505.1 of uncultured Planctomycetaceae bacterium. Classification (GTDB taxonomy): domain Bacteria; phylum Planctomycetota; class Planctomycetia; order Pirellulales; family Thermoguttaceae; genus CAZWCE01. Next base: position 187,709 of record CAZWCE010000003.1, read on the forward strand.
CTCCAGGAACGTCTCGCCAAATTGGCTGGAGGCGTCGCGCAGATCAACGTCGGAGCGATGACCGAAACGGAAATGAAAGAGCAGAAGGCCCTCTTCGAGGATGCCCGCGCCGCCACCCAGGCCGCATTGGAAGAAGGCATCGTCCCCGGTGGTGGCACGGCCCTCTTGCGAGCGGAAAAAGCGATCGGCAAGCTCGATCTCGACGGCGACGAAGCGCTCGGCGCGAAGATCGTCCGTCGGGCGCTGGAAGCCCCGATTCGCGAGATCGCCCAGAACGCCGGCGTCGACGGCGCGGTGGTCGTCAATCGCGTCAAGAGCATGAAAAAAACCGAAGGCTACGACGCCGACAAGGACACCTACGGCGATCTTGTCGAAGCCGGCATCATCGATCCGGCCAAGGTGGTTCGCACCGCATTGACCAACGCCGCGAGCGTCTCCGCCCTTCTCCTGACCACCTCTTGCCTATTGACCGAAATCCCCACCGACGAACCGGAAGGACCTCCTCCCGGAATGGATCCCGGCATGGGCGGTATGGGAGGAATGGGCGGCATGGGTGGAATGGGCGGTATGGGAATGGGAGGCATGGGCGGAATGGGTGGCTTCTAAGCACCCCCCGTTTTCGATATCCCACTCCATTTCCTCCGGGCCTTCGGCCGGCGTCGCGAATCTCCGCGCCCCAACGCCATAGAGGGAAAATCATTAAGTTCAACCTGATGGACAAGTTCCCATCTCCAAGATTACATACAACGAGTCAATGAAAGGAAACGAAAATGAAAAAGATCAATCTGCGACCTTTAGATGATCGCATTGTGGTCGAACCGATGGAAGCGGAAGAAACGACGGCGGGCGGCATCGTCCTGCCGGACACCGCGCGGGAGAAACCCCAACGGGGGACGGTGGTGGCCGTCGGAAGCGGCAAGCTTCTGGAAAGCGGCGACCGTGGCGAATTGAGCGTGCAGATCGGCGACGAAGTCATCTACGGCAAATACTCCGGAAGCGATGTCGAAATCGACGGACGCGAAGTCAAAATCCTTCGCGAAGGCGATGTGCTGGCGAAAATCGTCAAGTAAACACTCGAGATGAACCAACCGAAAGTCGGGGCTGCCCGTCGAACCGGAAAAGCTTCCGCGGCAGTCCCTTCTCGATTCCAGGGCACGCCGCCCTGTCATTCGTAAGCATTCCCTCAGGAAGCAGGTCGCCTCCGAGGGGTGGGAATACATTTTTACTCCAAAAAAGGAACGACCATCGTGGCGAAACAACTTTTGTTTGACGATGATGCCCGCAAGAAAGTACTGCAGGGCGTGGAAAAATTGGCGGATGCCGTCGCGGTGACGATGGGTCCGACCGGACGGAATGTCGTGGTCGACAAATCGTTCGGAGGACCGACCTTCACCAAGGACGGCGTGACCGTCAGCAAGGAAATCGAACTGGAAGACCCCTTCGAGAACATGGGCGCCAAGCTGGTCAACGAAGTCGCCTCGAAGACTTCCGACGTGGCGGGAGACGGCACCACCACGGCGACCATTCTGGCCCGGGCCATCTTCAAGGAAGGGCTTCGCAACATCGCCGCCGGGAGCAACCCCACGGCGATCCGTCGCGGCATCGAACGGGCGGTCAACGCGGCGGTGAAGCACCTGGAGTCGATGGGCAAAGCGATCTCGACGAAGCAGGAAATCGCCAACGTGGGCGCCATCAGCGCCAACAACGATAAACTCATCGGCGATCTCTTGGCCGAGGCGATGGAGTCGGTCGGCAACGACGGCGTCATCACCGTCGAAGAAGGTCAGACCGCCGAAACCACCTATGAAGTCGTTGAAGGCATGCAGTTCGACAAGGGGTATCTCTCCCCTTACTTCATCAACCGCACGCCGGAAATGGACTGCGTGCTCGAGGATCCCTACATCCTGCTGCACGAAAAGAAGATCAGCAACGTCCGCGAGTTGGTCCCACTGTTGGAAAAGGTGAGCCAAACCGGCAAGCAACTCCTGATCATCTCCGAGGACATCGAGAGCGAAGCTTTGACGATGCTCGTGGTCAACAAGCTCCGCGGCGTCCTCAACGTGTCGGCCGTGAAAGCGCCGGGATTCGGCGACCGCCGCAAGGCGATGCTGACCGATATGGCGATCCTCACCGGCGGCACCGTCATCAGCGAGGACCTGGGCATCAAGCTCGACAACGTCGAGATCGACCAACTCGGTCGTGCGAAGCAGGTCACCATCGACAAGGACTCCACGACGATCGTCGAGGGTGGCGGCAAACGGGCGGACATCAAGGCCCGAATCGACCAGTTGCGCAACCAGATCGAGTCGACCGACAGCGACTACGATCGTGAGAAGTACCAGGAACGCCTGGCGAAACTGGCCGGCGGCGTGGCGGTGGTGCAGGTCGGTGCCAACACCGAAGCGGAGATGAAACAGAAGAAAGCCCGCATCGAGGACGCACTTCACGCGACCCGGGCCGCGGCGGAAGAAGGCGTGTTGCCCGGAGGCGGGGTGGCCCTATTGCGCTGCCGGGAATCGGTTCAGAAGAGCCGTTCCGATGCCCGAGGCGACGAAAAGATCGGCGTCGATATCGTTTACCGCTCTTTGGCAAGGCCGCTGGAGCAGATCGCCAAGAACTGCGGTCTCGACGGCGCGGTCATCGCCGACCAGGTCGCCGAAAAGCCGACCAACACCGGGTACGACGGCAACGCCGCCAAGTTCACCGATATGTACAAGGCCGGCATCATCGATCCTCTGAAAGTCGTGCGTACGGCCCTGACCAATGCGGCCAGCATCGCTGCGTTGATGCTCACCACCGAAACGCTCGTGACCGACCTGGATAAGGACGATGAGACCGAGCCGATCCACGGCGCGGTGAGCTAGGCATCCGAAAAATCGCGTTTTTCGGACACCGGAACAATGACTCCGGACGAAAAACGCAACCGGGGAAAGGGACGAATCGCTTCTGTTTCCCCGGCCCGAATACAGAAAGGGGTCGCTCGTTCACATGGATGAGCGGCCCATTTTCACCTGTAGACCGTTTCGGGGGAATGTCGCCGACGGCCGGCCGTTGGCGACGATCCATATCCCATCAGCGATTTTGTTTCACTCGATTTCTTTCGCCGCTCCCATCAAAAATGAAACAGACCATGGCGTCCAAACCTGATTATTACGAAGTGCTCGGCATCCAACGCACCGCGACCAAGGACGAGATCTCCACGGCCTATCGCAAACTGGCGATGAAGTATCACCCCGACCGGAATCCCGGCGACGACCAGGCGGTGGAGCAGTTCAAGCTCTCCGCCGAGGCGTTCGAGGTGCTCAGCGACGACGGCAAGCGTCGACTGTACGACCAGTACGGCCACGCGGGCTTGGAATCTCAAGGAGGCGGTGGCGGCTTCCACGATGTCGGCGATATCTTCGACGCTTTCGGCGATATCTTCGGCGAAAGTCTCTTCGGAAGCTTTTTCGGCGGGGGACGCCGGCGCGGTGGGCGACGTGTGCGCCGAGGAGCGGATATCAAGGCCGAAGTGGTGCTCGATCTGTTCGAAGCCGCTCGCGGGGTCACCAAAGTCGTCCACTTCAACCGGCACGACCTCTGTTCCACCTGTGGAGGAAGCGGCGCGAAGGAGGGAACCCAACGTCAAACGTGCCAATACTGCGGCGGCCACGGGCGCATCCAGCAGTCGACCGGCATTTTCTCCCTCCAGACGACTTGCCCACAATGTCAGGGGCAGGGGACCATCGTCCAGGATCCCTGCCGCGATTGCGACGGCAGCGGACTGGAGGCCCACCGGGTCGAACGCGAAGTGAAAATCCCCGCCGGTGTCGACAACGGCACCCGACTCCGCTTGCAGGGGGAGGGCGAAAAGAGCCCCGACGGTGGTCCGGCGGGCGATTGCTATATTTTCATCATGGTGAAATCGCACCCGCTTTTTCACCGCGATCAACAGGATCTGATCTGCCGCGTTCCGATCGGTTACGCCCAAGCGGCCTTGGGAACGGAGATCGAAGTCCCCACACTCGACGGTCCGGAGTCGATCAAGATCCCCGCGGGGACCCAGAGCGGCGACGTCATCACTCTCAAAAGCCGAGGGATGCCCGTCCCCCGACGCAACCTGGCCGGCGATTTGCACATTCAAGTTTACATCGAGGTTCCGAGAAAACTCAAACCCGAACACGAAGCCATCCTTCGAGAGCTGGCGAAAATCGAAAAGGAACACGTCTCGAAGGACCGGAAATCCTTTTTCTCCAAACTCAAGGAATACGTTTCGGAAAAGATTTTTGAGTGAACACGCATTCACTTGTTCTTTTCATCACGTTTCCCCACTGAAGACACTCCCTTTTGATTCATTCCAGGAGAGGCAACATGTCGAAGGAAGACCTTCGCCACCAACACGACCCGGCCCCCTCGTCGAAGAAAGATACGGAACCAGACAAGGATTCCTCCTCCGAGGACCGGAAAGCCGAGTTTACGGCCGCATCGTACGAAGAACTCCTTTCGGAGAAAAACAATCCGTCTCCCGACGCCCAGGGATCGGACAATCTTTCGGAAGCCGAACAACTCCGCCGGGATCTCGAGGAAGCGACCGACAAGACCCTCCGGGCCCGTGCCGAGTTGGAGAACTTCCGAAAACGCATGCAGCGACTGATGGAAGAAGAGCGGAAATACGCCTCGATGGAGTTATTCCGCGATCTCCTCCCGGTCTGGGACAATATGGGACGGGCACTCGAGGCGGTCGACAAAACCGACGACAACGCTTCCCTCTACGAAGGGTTGAACATGATGCACCGGCAACTGCTCGAAGTGCTGGAGAAGCACGAGTGCCGACGCATTGAGTCGATTCATCAACCGTTCGATCCGAATTTTCATGAATCGATCGCCCAACAGCCTAACGCCGAACTTCCTCCGGGAACAGTCATTTTCGAAACCCAGGTCGGCTTTCAGCTTCACGATCGGGTTGTACGCCCCAGTCAGGTCGTTCTGGCCGCGGCGGATCCGGAAGCCCAACTCGAAGAGCAAAACGAAGACTGAATGCGGAATGCGCCCCCCGAAAGCGCCATCCATCGGACGACCGCAATTCAGCGTGATACTCGGATCGGAAAAAAACAAGTGACAAAAGCGGCTCCATCGAGTAGAATGGAATTTTTGTGACAAAAATGCGATGCTCATGATGCACTTGCATTCATGTCAACTTGAAGGAAGCATGGCTCCCCGGACCGGCGTGCGACAACGCCCCGATCCGCCGCGAACCATGCGGGGGAAGAAGGGACGCGATGATGCCTTGCCCCCACATCCAGCGGGATCGACCGGAACGGGTCGTCTCGGGAACGATATCGTCAACCACCATCGATCGAGGAATGCCATGCCGACTTACGATTATCTATGCGATGCCTGCGACCACCAGTTCGAACTGTTCCAATACATCAAAGAGAGCCCCAAACGCAAATGCCCCGAGTGCGGCAAGATGAAGCTCCGCCGGTTGATCGGTCCGGGGGCGGCCCTGGTTTTCAAGGGATCCGGCTTCTACAAGACCGACTACCGGAGCGAGTCCTATAAGAGCGGCGAAAGCAAGGCGAAGAAGAACGACACCCCCAAAAGCAAGGATTCCGCCGGGTCTTCGAAAAAATCTTCCGCCAAGGAGACCGCACCGGCGACCAAAACTTGACGGTTTTCCATGAAGTGCTCGATCTGCGAACGATGTTTCCATCCCGAAGAACCGGGCGTAATGATGCCGTTCTGCAGCCGCCGGTGCAAGATGATCGACGCGCGCCGGTGGCTTGGCGAAGAGTACGGCTTGCCCTATCTTTCCCTCGACGAGCAGGAAGAGGAACCCGACGGCTGGGAGTACGATGACGACGACCGCGAACCCTGAAACGCTCCCCCTCTTCACCAATCGATCGCAACCTGAGGCCTACCTGTCTGCTGCGCTCTTTTTTATAGGCGGCCCGTTGCTTGCTTTTATGACTCTTGTCTTCTGGTGCCGGCGGTGATGACTCTCGGCATTTTCACCGGACGATCGTTCTTGTCAAGCGATTCCGGTTCCCTTACAATTTGCTTCTTCGGCAGGATTTTCAAACCGTCAAGGGCATGAAGGCATTGGAATCGAAAGAGGCTCCAGCATGAGTAGTGAAATCGACCAAGGCACATTGCGTCGGATCGACTGGCTCGCGATTTTTCCGTGGTTGATGCTGCTTCGCACGTTCCGCATCGCCATCTCCTTCCGTGTCCTGTGGGTCTCCGTCATCGGTGTTCTCTTAACGATGATCATGGCCATGGGCGTGCATCACATGCAGCTACGATCGTCCAAATCCACCTCCAAAACGCCGGAGGTCCGCGATCTCTCGAACCCCGAAGAAGCGCTGTCGCTCCAAAACAGCCTCGTGCCGTGGATTCCCGGGTTAAGAGGAACGACCGACACACCATGGCCTTCTTCGCCGCGGGTGGATCAGTACACGCAAGCCGAGGGGACGATGACCGAAGTCTGGAGCCGGTTCAGCGTGCCGATGATCGCCGTCTTCCATCCGGAATCGAGCTGGAAAACGCGAGGGCGGCAGGGGGTCTGGTTCCTCTGGCTCCTCTTGGTCTGGTCGATCGCCGGGGGAATGATCTGCCGCACCGCCGCCACCTCCTTCACCAGCGACTTGACCGATGCCTTCGGACGTCTGCTCGATTTCATCGGGAGAAAATGGCGGTCCTTCGTCGGCTTGTTTCTCCTCCCAATCGTGGGCATCCTCCTTTGCATGATTCCATGCTACTTCGCCGGACTGCTGCTTTCCTGGACCGTGACCGGCTGGCTCGCCGCTTTGCTTTGGCCGATCGCGCTGCTGTTCGGTTTCCTCATCGCGCTCTTGGGCGTGGGCTTCGTCGTCGGCTGGCCGATGGGATTCGCCGCGCTGGCCACCGAAGATTCCGACGCCTTCGATGCGGTCAGCCGTGTTTTTTCCTACGTTTACCAACGGCCGATGCATTTCCTGCTCTACCTTCTGCTTGCCGGACTCATCGGCTATCTCGGCTGGCTGGTCGTCACGATTTTTCTCCAACTCATCCTCTACCTCGTTTGGCAATTCACCCCCTGGAACGATGCCGATCCTCATCCCGGTTTTCTTGCCTTGCAGACAGTCCGAGGAGGCCGCCTCGAGGTGATGGCGGTGAAGCCCACCGCCATGGCGATCGTCCATTTCTGGAATAGCCTGCTCATCATATTGCAACAGGCTTATGCGGTTAGTTATTTCTGGACCGCCTCGACCGGCATCTACCTGCTGATGCGCCGTCAGGTCGACGGCACGCCGATCGACGAGATCAAGCATTTCGAACCAGCCGCCACCGTCGATCCCCCACTCGACCCGATCGCCGAGGATGACCAAGGCGCTCCCGAATTGGTTGAAAAGAAAACCGGGTGCGATACGCCGGAATCGAAAGAAGACTCGGCACCACCGGAGAGTCCCTCCGAATCCTCCGACGAACCCCCTCCGGACGAAAACCAAACGTAATCCCTCTCCGAGCAAAGCATCCGCAAGGAGACTCCAGGAAGCGAGCCATCTGATGCAAGAGACCTCCCGGCAACTCGACTTTCGAAGCGACACCGTCACCCGCCCCACTGCCGCGATGCTCGAAGCGATGACCCGAGCCCCGCTGGGCGACGATGTACTCGGCGACGACCCGACGGTTCTCCGACTCGAGGAAACCATGGCGGAGATGTTCGGCATGGAACAGGCGATGCTGGTGCCTTCGGGGACGATGGCCAATCTGATCGCGGTCTACCTGCACTGCAAACCCGGCGACGAATTCATCGCCGAGGTCACTTCGCACATCATCTATTACGAACAGGCCGGCTACGCGCAGATCAACGGCGTGGCGCCGCAGTTCGTCCGGGGCCATCGAGGCGTTTTCGGGGTCGACGACATCGACGGGATGCCCCGTCCGGAAAACATCCACCTGGCGCGCACCAAGGCCGTCTTTCTGGAGAACACCCACAACCGCGGCGGAGGGAAGATCTTCCCCTTCGAAGATTACCGTGAAGTTTGCGATTGGGCGCACCGACGAGGTCTGACGGTCCATCTCGACGGAGCCCGATTGATGAACGCCGCGATCGCCACCGGTATCGACGCTCGCCGCTGGACGGAAAAGGTCGACACGGTGAGCCTCTGTTTCAGCAAGGGACTGGGAGCTCCGGTCGGTTCGATCCTGGTCGGCCGTGGCCCATGGATCGAGATCGCCCGTCGTCGCCGGAAGGTCCTCGGCGGAGGCATGCGACAGTCGGGCATGTTGGCCGCCGCCGCCCTGCATGCACTGGAGCACCACGTCGATCGATTGGCCGACGACCACCGAAACGCGAAGCTTTTGGCCGAGAAAATCGACCAAATCGAGGGGCTCTCGCTGAAATACGCCGAGACGGAAACCAACATGGTCTTCTTCGAGGTGGCGGCACGGCTCGGGTCCGCCGAGAACTGGATCGCAAAACTCGCCGAAAAGGGCCTGCTGATGCTCGCCACCGCCCCGACGACCATCCGCGCGGTGACCCATCTGGACGTCACTCGCGAAGACGTCCTCCAAGCCGCGGCGATTCTGGAGGAAGTGGCCGCCGAAACCATTTCTGCATGACCGGACCAAGACGCCCGACCTTCCCCTCATCACAACAAGAAAAGAAAAACCGCCCGGGAATCTGGGTCGGCGATTCCAGGGCGGCCGGTGGAAACGAATCCCGCTCCGATCGCGTCATCGCGAAGGAGGTCAGCTTCCGGTGGTCGCGTTTTCGGGCGATGAGCTTTGCAGCTCGTGGTTGGCGGGGGAGACCTCGGCGTAGACGGGAAGTTCCGGCATCGTTGTTCCCTGGTCGGTTTCGATCCGAATGACTTCGGTGATTCTCTGGTTCGCCTCGGGATGGTTCGACTTGAAACGCACGGGAATAACGTAGAGCGAGCGCGGTTCGGTGTTCTCGGTCGGGTCGAAGTCGAAGTGGAACGTCGAACTGTCGCAGATGATCTTCTTGATGCGGAACGGGGCATCGCCGCGGATGACGATCTTTTTGACCACTTCCTCACCGCCGTCGACTTTACCCAAAAAAAGTGAAGCGGGACTGACCACGATGCTCGATTTCACGACCCCCTCGACCAACAGCGGAACCTCACGGTTCTGATAGTCGTTTGTCTGGAGAACGATTCGGTCGTGGAGATAGCCTACCGGGGCATCCGGATCGAGCTCGACCATCAGGCGGTAACGGACGCGTCCCTGATGGCGGTTTTCATCGAGGATCTCGGCGTGCAGATGGGGGTTGTTGGTTTTCAGATCCGTGATTTTCCAATCGCTCCGACCGGCGTACTCCACATCGACCGTTTGTTGCTTCTTCTCGCCGAGATTCACCGTTCCCAGTTCGACACTTCCCGGTTCGAACACGACATCACTACGGATGTAGCTTTTGACCTGCAACCGGACCTGTGCCGGATAGGGCTTGTCGATCCGAACGGTAATCGTGGCCCCTTTCTTGCCGAGGAAGCGGTCGGAATTCAGATGGGCGAGAATGGAGCCGGTTTCATAAGTCTTCAGGGTCGATTTTTCCACTTTCACCGAAGTGCACCCGCAACTGGAGCTCGCGCCGGCGATATGCACATCTTCAACAAAGGGGTTGTAGATCTCGAAGCGATACTCCGCTTTCGCGCCTCGCGGCACCGAACCGAAGTCGTGCTTCTTCACCTCGAACATCTCCTGAGCCCACTGTTGGGCTCCCGCCGCCGAACAGGCCAACATCAGCCAGCCGATCCCCAGTAACCACGGTTTGAGTAGCTTCATCGATACACCCTCGTTTTCCAGCGGGGGAGGCAACCCCGGCCCGGTGGTTGCGATCCCTTACATTGAATCATCATGAAATAACCATCGTCAATCACTTGTCCACCGCTTGAAAATCCCCGCCCTCAAAGGGAGATCGTCCAGCATGCATCTTTCTCCCGGCAATCGCTCCTGTCAATCCCTCAGAACGCTTTCCAGGGGGAAAGAAAGATCGCCATACCAAAGAAGTATAACGCATCCAACAAGGCGGGTTTTTTCGGCAGGCGGTTTCGTCTCTCACGATTCGGCGCCGGTCGCCGGGAGCCAACGAAAACGCCCCAAAGAGGTGACTAATAAGAAAGCCTTACCAGGAAGTGATTTACCACGAAAGAGAATCGTTGTTTCGACGAGAAACGATCTCCGGTGTCGTCAGGAATCGCTTGCAACGAAACGATCCGGTATCACTCCGCCTGCGTCCCCATCGAGAAAAAGAGCCCGGAAAACTTCCTGAAAATTTTCCAAAAAATTTCTGACTCCCCCGTGGCTTCGATCCCTTTCCCACAAAGCTCTCGTAATTTAATTACGTTATTTTCAGAAAGAGTCAAATTCCGTCACCGCATTTTTCTGAAAAGTCTCCCGATGATCCGAGACCTGGAACGATTCGAGAAACTCTTCTTTCATCATCTGATATGTACCATTCCATCCGGCTTCCTGACGCGGGGGTGAGGATCGCCTCGAGATCGATTCCTTTTCGTGCCCCTCATTGCCAAAGTCGGCGTGTGGTTGTTATGATGAAGCGTTTATCCGTATGAGCGCGATTTCAATTCACCACTACCAGGATTTGCTTTTTTCAAGGATGATGCGCATCCTGCCCGAGCTTTCCTCATTCGAGACGGCCTATGTTTGAATCATTGCAAGACGGACTAAGTTCTGCGATTCGTACGCTTCGCGGGAAAGGCAAGCTGACCGAATCGAACATGCGGGAAGGGCTCGAGTTGGTCCGCCAGGCGTTGCTCGAGGCCGACGTCAGCTACTCGGTGGTCAAACGGTTCATGGAGCGCGTCCAGGAAGAGGCGCTGGGTGAACGGGTGCTCAAGCTGCTCGACCCGACCGAGCAATTGATGAAGATCGTTTACAACGAGTTGGTCGAGATCATGGGTCCGGTCGACCACTCGCTTCATCTCCGGAAACCACTGACGATCATCATGCTCTGTGGATTACAGGGCTCCGGAAAAACGACCACATGCGGCAAGCTGGGGAAAAAGCTCCAGCAGGAGAATCTCAAGCCGATGCTCGTGGCGGCCGACCTGCAGCGTCCCGCGGCGATCGACCAGCTCGAAGTGCTGGGCCGGAATCTCGATATCCCGGTGTATGTCGAAAAAGACGCGAAAGATCCGGTGGCCGTCTGCCACGCGGCGGCCAAGGCGGCGAAAGCTCAAGAAGCGGATGTATTGATTCTCGATACCGCCGGCCGGTTGCACATCGATGAGGAATTGATGCAGCAACTGACCAAGATCGAACGTCGTGTCGAGCCTCACCAGGTCTATTTCGTGGTCGACGCGATGACCGGCCAAGACGCCGTCAACAGTGCCGAAGCGTTTAATAATGCACTGGAGCTCGACGGCGTCATCCTGACGAAACTCGACGGCGATGCCCGGGGCGGGGCAGCCATCTCCGTCAAGGAGGTCACCGGGGTTCCCATCAAGTTCGTCGGCACCGGGGAAACGCTCGATGCGATCGAGGAGTTTCACCCCGACCGCATGGCCAGTCGCATCCTCGGTGGGGGGGACTTACAAACCCTGCTGGAGATGGCGCAACAGAAGATCGATCGGGAGGAACTCGCCGAGCAGGAAGAGCGGCTCAAAAAAGGCGAATTCACGCTCGACGATTTCCGAAAGCAGCTCGGCCAGGCCTCGAAACTGGGGCCGATGAGCAAAGTCCTCAGCTTCTTCCCCGGCATGGGGAACCTGGGCAAATTGATGGACGATGCGCCCGACGCGGAAGATGAAATGAAACGGATCCGGGGGATCATCGACGGCATGACCCCCGAGGAAAAACGAAACCCCAAGGTCATCGACCAGAGCCGACGTCGCCGCATCGCGGTCGGTTCCGGCGTGGAACCTCATCAGGTCAACGAGCTGATCAAGATGTTCGAGCCGATGGCGAACATGATGAAGCAGATGGCCTCCATGGGAATGCGCGATCGGGTGAAAGCGGTGCGGGAAATGACGCAAAATCTCCAAGCAAACCCGAACGCCGTCATGCAAAAGCAGAAGAAAGGGACGGGAAAACGCCTTTCCCCCAAACAGAAAGCGAAGCTGAAGAAGGAGCGGGAAAAGGAAAAACGTCGAAAAAAACGGGAGAAAAAACGCAAGAAATCCTGAATGCAGCGACACGAACGCCGTTTTCAGGCACGTTCGTCGGCCTGAAATGGAAAAATCATGTATTTTTTACGTCATTTTCGGGTTCCCGGTTATTTTGGAAAACGGCTCTCTGGTATATACTGGGGGTTTCATTTTCCAGCACACATCCCCCCGACCTTTCCCGCATGGGAAATGCATATTCTTTCATCCTATTAAAATATAAGAAACGTTCCGTCTTCGAGGATTCGCGCGGAAGCAACATTTTGCCCGACGCGCAGAAGACGGCCCCCCGGGATTGATTCGAGCTTGGCCGGCCGAATCATGAGTTCCGTAATATTGAAATCGAGGAGTTGCAGGTGTCAGTACGTATTCGATTGAAAAAGATGGGAAGGCGGCATCGTCCGTTTTTCCGTGTTTGTGCGATGGACATTCGTTCCCCGCGAGATGGACGCGTCATTGAAGAGCTGGGCACTTATGATCCCATGATCTCGGAGACCGACGCGCGTGCCGATCTGAAGCGGGACCGTGTCGATTATTGGTTGAACGTCGGGGCACAACCTTCCGAAAAGGCCTCCGTTCTGATCAAGAAGTACGGCCCGAACGGTACCCATCTCGAAGAACAGGAAAAGGCCTTTCAGCGATTGGCCCAGCAGCGACGTCGCCCGGAAGTGATCGACGCCCCGCAGGCGCCCCCGAAGACGGAGAAGAAAGAAGAGCAACCGGCCGCCGAAGAAGCCGCTTCGCCGAAACCGGAAAAACCGCCCCAGGAGACTAAGGCGGAGGCTCCCGCCGAAGAGGCCGCACCGAAAGCGGAGGAAGCGTCCGCCGACGCCGAACCTAAGCCGGAAGCCGCCGAAGCCCCGCAAGAGACCGCGGCGGAAGAAAAGCAGGAAGGTTGATCGCGCTCCCGGCATGGAGTTCCGGGAGGCTTTCGCGACGCCGCCCTTTTTTTTCGGCGTTCCACATCCCACCGGCTTTCGATCGACCCGACTTGCGAGCGACCGATGAGATTCGACGTTGTCACACTGTTTCCGGGAATGTTTGCCGGATACCTCCAAGAGAGTCTGCTGCGGTTGGCGATTGAACGGGGGTTGATCGACGTCGTTCTTCACAACCTTCGCGACTGGGCCGAAGACAAACACAAAACCGTCGACGACCGTCCTTTCGGCGGGGGACCGGGCATGGTCCTGAAAGTCGATCCGATGGTTCCCTGCGTGGAAGACGTGCAGCGACAGGCGGAATGTCCAGGCCATGTGGTACTCCTTTCCCCACAAGGAAAAAAGCTGGATCAGCACGTGGTCGAGTCGCTGGCCGCCCACCAGCGGATCCTCCTACTTTGCGGGCGGTACGAAGGGTTCGATGAACGCATCCGCACCATTCTCCAGCCGGAAGAAATCTCCCTGGGGGATTTCATCCTCAATGGGGGGGAGGTCGCCGCGATGGCGATCGTCGATTCGGTTCTGCGATTGGTGCCCGGCGTTTTAGGCGACGAGGATTCCAGCGAAATGGATTCCTTTTCCCGAGGCAATCGGCTGTTGGAATGTGCCCAATACACCCGACCGCGGGAGTTTCGTGGCCACGGCGTTCCCGAGGTGCTTTTCAGCGGCAACCACGGAGAGATCGAGCGTTGGCGGGATGCCGATAGCTTACGACGAACGGAACAACGAAGGCCCGATCTGCTGAAACCCAACCCGAATGACGGTTCCGACAAAAAACAATCCGGGATACAGTGACCGGGGTTTTTCTGAACAGAGAAGGAAAATATCATGTCACAGCAAATCATCAATCTCGTCGAACAACAGACCCTGAAAAAGGAAGTCCCGAAATTCGAAATCGGCGATACCGTGAACGTGCATTGCGAAATTCTCGAAGGCGATAAAAAACGCATCCAGATTTTTTCCGGAGTCGTCATCGCCCGAAGTGGTTCCGGAAGCCGTGAGATGTTCACGGTCCGCCGGATCGTGCAGGGCGAAGGCGTCGAACGCAAATTCCCGCTGCACTCCCCGCGAATCGCCGACATCGAAGTGGTGCGATCCTCCTATGTTCGTCGGGCGAAGCTCTACTTCCTCCGCGACCGCATCGGCAAAGCGGTCCGCTTGAAGGAACGCCGCATCGAGCGGAAAGCCGAAGAAAAGCCCAAAGGACGACGCCGGGGCAAAAAACGCAAGAACGCGAAGAAGGAAGCCGCCGCCGAGTAGAGATCATCATTGGTTCCTCCGCAACACAGCACCTTGGTTCGTTTCGTGAAGAAGAACGTATGCGGTTTCTCCGTTCTCTTTGGATCTCTCTGCGAGGTTGGTCCGACAAGTTCAGACAGCCGTTCGCGCGCATTTCGAAAATGAAAGCCGAGAAAGACATCCTCGGAGGGGAAGGCGAGCGACTGGCCGCGAACTTCCTCAAAAAGAAAGGCATGAGAATTCTGGAGCGAAACCTTCGATTGCCGGCTGGAGAAATCGATCTCGTCGCGCGACTGAAAGGAAAACCGCTCCAGATCGTCGTCGTGGAAGTCAAAACGCGACGTGATCGACAAAAGGGCTCGCCCGCCCTCGCGGTGCATCGAAAGAAGCAAGCCAAGCTCACCACCCTGGCGATTCAATATCTCCAACAGAACCGACTGCTGGGGAAGGCCGGTCTCCGGTTCGACATCGTCGCGGTGAGCTGGTCGGACGAAACGAATCGCCCGGCAATCGAGCATTTCGAAAACGCCTTCGAGGCCGGTTTACACAATCTGCGCTACTGAGATTCAACCACTCCGCAGTTTCTCAGCACCTCCTCGATCCCTTCTCCAGAAGCAAGCTTCCCCCGAAGTTCTTCCAGAAGAGCCACTTGTCCCCTGGTGATCGGAAGCGCCTGACCGCGGGACGGTTCCTCGGGAATCAGCTTCTCCCGCAATCGCCGAAGCAATGCCGGCAATCCCTCCCCCGTCAAAGCGCTGACCGGAATGACGTCGGGGGGGACGGCCTTTCGCTGATCATCGAAGCAGCGGTCGATTTTACTCCAGACCGACATCCCCGGCACCGACTCCGTTTCGCATTTCTCCGAAGGCCGACTCGCGTCGTGGACCCATAGAACCAGATCAACCGTTCGGCTCACCTCGCAGGCACGTTTCATGCCGAACGTTTCCAGGTGTTGTTCCGATTCACGAAGCCCTGCCGTATCGATGCATTCCAGCGGCCAACCTTCCAGAACCGTCGCGGCGGTGACCAGATCGCGGGTGGTCCCGGGAGTGGGATCGACGATGGCCCGCGTGTATCCGAGGATCGCGTTGAGCAGACTGCTCTTTCCTGCGTTCGGCCTTCCCAAAATCGCTACCCGAAAGGGATGCGTCAGATGAAGCCCGAGTTCTTTCCAATTCAGTAAGGCGTCCAGCTCGTCGATCGCCGCGTCGCTTCCCTGTTCTCGAAACAAAAGGGAAATCTCTTGCAGCCTCGCCCCCAGTGCTCCGTGATACTGATCGAGCAACAGGGAGGCGACCTTCTCCGTTTGTGCCCGGGCGAGCGCGATACGGGCATCGGCACGAAAAGGACGCATCTCTTCTCGCTCGCACCATTTCCGCCATGGGAGACGCACCCCTCCGGCTTCCGCGAGAACCGCCTCCAGAGAGGAAATGACGGCATTCCCTCCATGGCAATGGATCTCCACGGCTTGTTCATGGGGCAAAAAGAGGACCGCTTGCTCCCAGACGGGGTCGAGTTCGGTCAGTGAGTTCAGTCGCAGATGACGATAAAGCATGGCACCCGGTCGCCAACGTTCCGACGGGTGTTCGCCGTCCCGGCGAGTTCGGGCGGCGATCGTCGGCCAGGCGTCCTTGCCCTCAAGGCGCAACGTGGCCACCCCGGCCGGCCCGGCGGGAGTCAGTTGGGAAAACGCAAGGTCTCGGTGCGCTGTCTCCATTTACTTCGGCTTCCTCTTAGGGTACGATGAACATGCGATGCACACCGGCATAAAAGAGTGCATCCCTCTGCGGAGAAACTCTGTCTTCCAAGTGCCGGGACCACATCATTGTAATCGACATCGTTCAAAGTCAGAAGCCGCCGGTGCCGATTTCTTCTTCACGCCTTCGAGGCCAAAGATCGAGGGCTCAGGGTCGGCAGTCGGGAGAACCGATGGCCCGCTCCCGCCCCATTCCCTTGACGAGGAGACCACGTCATTGGCACACGGAAAAACAAGCCCCTTGATCACGGTCGATATCGGAAACCAACGGATCAAATGCGGTTTTTTCTCTTCACGACACCCGGCCGATAGGGTCCCTGAGCGAGGATTACCGCGACCAGCGTCGGTCAAAACCATCGCGCCGAATGAGTTCGATGCGCTCGAGAACTGGCTCACGGAAATGCCGTCGCTCGAAAAAACTTCCCCCTGCCGCTGGGCGATCGCCGGCGTCCACCGCGGTTCGCTCGGGAAGCTCACCGAATGGATCGCTTCCGTTCGACCCGAGGATCGCGCCGAAGCACTTTCGGCGAACGACTTGCGGCTGGTCGTTGCGGTAGAACATCCCGATCGAGTCGGCATCGATCGTTTGGTCGGCGCCTATGCTGCAAAGCACCTGGAAGGACACATGGCGGGGTGGCCGATCGTGACGGTCGATTCCGGAACCGCGCTGACGGTGGACTTGGTCGGAGGGGACGGCGCTTTTCTGGGCGGGGCGATACTGCCCGGACTAGAAATAGGCTTTCAATCGCTGCATGATCGGACCGACGCTTTGCCACATCTGCGGCCGGCACTCGAGAACTTGCCCCCCCTCCCGGGCCGGAACACCGCCGAGGCGATGCAAGCCGGGGTCCTCTGGGGCGCAGTCGGAGCGGTCCGTCAGATCGCCCTCCAACTTTTCGACACCGACACTTCGGCGGAACGGCCGCCGGGAGGAACGCCTCTGCTGGTCCTCACCGGTGGGGCAGGAGAGTTTCTCGCCGAAGCGATGCGGCACCGAATCCTCGAAGAGCATTCGACGTGTGGGTTCGCGATTCGCCACGAGCCGGAACTCGTCCTCTCGGGCATCGCTCATGCGTTGGCTGCCCGTGAAAAAGAGTGAAGAAGGATCACTTGGTCGCAAGATAGCGATGGATCGCCTCGGCCGCTTTTCGCCCGTCGTTGATCGCGTGGACCACCAGCGAGGCCCCCCGCTGAGCATCGCCGGCGGCGAACACCCCGGGAACGCTGGTCATCGTCTCTTGCGTGATGATATTCCCGCGCGGATCCAGATCGAGGCGGAACTCCTCGACCAATCCGGTGGGATCGACGTGCAAAAAGCCCATCGCGAGGATCACCAGATCGGCCTGCAGGGAGAACTCCGTTCCCGGTTTCTCCTGCATCTTCCAGCCTTTTTCGGTCTTCTCCCACTCGACTTCGCAAGCGATCAGCTCCTCGACCTTGCCGTCTTTGCCCCGAAGTTCCTTCGTCAAGGTGCTCCAACGTCGCTCACATCCTTCCAGGTGACTGCTGCTGGTGCGGAGAATCATCGGCCAGGCGGGCCAAGGAGTCGTTTCGTTGTACCCTTCCGGCGGCTTCGGCATGATCTCGAGTTGGTGGACCGATTTGGCGCCCTGGCGGACCGAAGTGCCGACGCAGTCGCTTCCGGTATCGCCTCCCCCGATGACCACCACGTGCTTGTCCCGCGCGTTGACCGGAGGAAGCGGGAACGTGTTTTCGAGGTCGCCGGCCACGCGACGGTTCTGCTGCATCAGGAAATCGAGGGCGAGATGAACTCCGTCGAGGTCGGCACCGGGAACGTTCAACATGCG
The DNA here is from genome assembly GCA_964632505.1 of uncultured Planctomycetaceae bacterium. Taxonomy (GTDB): domain Bacteria; phylum Planctomycetota; class Planctomycetia; order Pirellulales; family Thermoguttaceae; genus CAZWCE01. The sequence continues at coordinate 205,560 of CAZWCE010000003.1, forward strand.
GGGCTTGCCGGCCCCCATGCAGAGACAGATCGCGTCGAAGGAACGTTGCAAATAATGACCGGTCACATCGACGCCGACATTCACATTCGGCTCGAACACGACGCCCTCGGCGGCCATCTGTTCCATGCGGCGGTCGATGACCCACTTTTCCATCTTGAAATCGGGAATGCCGTAGCGGAGCAAGCCGCCCATGCGGTCGTCGCGTTCGAAGAGCACCGCTTCGTGCCCCATACGATTGAGCTGCTGACTGGCGGCCAATCCGGCCGGACCGGAACCGATCACCGCCACGCTCTTCCCGCTGCGTCGGGTCGGACGAAGCGGTTGCACCCAACCTTCGGCGAATGCTCTTTCGGCAAGTTGATACTCGATGTGACAGATGTTCACCGCGCCGGAACGAATGTAAGTGAGCGTGCACGACGTTTCGCAAGGGGCGGGACACACACGGCCGGTGATTTCCGGGAAATTGTTGGTCGACAGATTGTTCATCGCCGCTTCCCGCCAATTTCCCCGGTACACCGCCTCGTTGAACTCCGGAATGCGGTTCTCCAGAGGACAGCCGTTGCTGTGGCAAAACGGCACGCCGCAGTCCATACACCGGGCCGCCTGCTGCTGGAGCACATTCAGCTCCAGCGGAGACGAGACCTCGCGGAAGTCCTTGATGCGCTCTTCCACGGGACGGTAGCCCGCATCGACGCGTTGAAATTCGACAAAACCTGTTGGATGACCCATTTCAATGACCTATGATAATGATCTCTAATGGTAGATGGCTGTTGATTCGTTCGAAAAAAGTCGGGCTCGGGGGAGCGAACGCCTGAAACATGTCGGCATGATAATTATAGTCAGGGAGTAAAGACCTCCTCGGTGGCGGGGCTGGCGTCGTCGCCGACCGCTTCCTGTTCCCGGATGCGCTCCAGGGCGCGACGGTAGTCGATCGGCATGACCTTCACGAATCGGCCGGGAGCGTGATCCCACTTCTCCAAAAGGCGTTCGGCGCGTTCACTGCCGGTCCATCGGTGATGTCGCTCGACGAGTTGGTGGAGCAACTCGATATCTTCCGGCTCGGTCACCGGTTCGAGATCGACCATATCGAGATTGCATCGGGTATCGAAGAGCTGGTGCTCGTCGAGCACGAAGGCGATGCCGCCACTCATGCCGGCGGCGAAATTCCGGCCGGTATCTCCCAGGACCACGACCACCCCGCCGGTCATGTACTCGCAACCGTGATCGCCGACGCCTTCGACCACCGCCCGAACCCCGCTGTTTCGCACGGCGAATCGCTCGCCGGCCAAACCGTTGATGAAGACCTCACCGCTGGTCCCGCCGTAGAGCAGGGTATTGCCGACAATAACATTCTCGGTCGGCTCGTAATTCGCTTCCGGCGGAGTCACCACCACGACACGGCCTCCGGAGAGCCCCTTGCCGAGGTAGTCGTTGGTGTCGCCGAAGAGTTTCAACGTCACTCCCGGGGCGAGCCAGGCGCCGAAACTCTGGCCGGCGTTGCCGCGCAGGGTAATCTCCAGAGTATTGTCGGGAAGCCCCTCGGGTCCGTATTTCTTGACGATGCGGTTGCTCAAGACCGCCCCACAGGTCCGGTTGACGTTCCGGATCGGATGCTCGATCTTCACCGCCTCACGGCGTTCGATCGCCGGCTCGGCCTTTTCCAACAGCTCCCAGTCGATGTGATCGTCGAGAGAATCGTCCTGCTGGGCACTGCAGTAGAGATCGCCGCCCCAGACACGCTCCGCCGGTTGGAAAACCGCACTCAAATCAATGCCCCGGGCTTTCCAATGGTCGATCGCCTCTTGGGTTTGCAAACGATCGACCCGACCGATGAGTTCGTCGAACTTGCGGAAACCGAGTTCCGCCATGATTTCGCGGATCTCTTGGCCGATGTACCGCATGTACCGAACGAGAAAATCGGCCTTGCCGCGGAACTTTTTCCGCAGGCGGGGATCCTGCGTGGCGATCCCCACGGGACAGGTCCCGAGATGACACTTCCGCATCATGATGCAGCCGAGAGCGATCAGGGCACCGGTACCGAAGCCGAAACGGTCGGCTCCGAGGAGTCCGCCGATCACCACATCGCGCCCGGTACGAAGCTGCCCATCGGTCTGAACGAGGATCCGATCGCGGAGCCCGTTCTGGACGAGCGTCTGCTGGGTTTCGGCCAGGCCGATTTCCCAGGGCGCTCCCGCCGATTTGATGGAGGAGAGAGGGCTGGCACCGGTTCCGCCGTCGTGCCCGCTGATGAGTACTTCGTCCGCCTTGCCCTTGGAGACCCCCGCGGCCACCGTCCCGACGCCCACTTCCGAGACCAACTTCACCGAGACGTGAACGCCCGGATTGCTGCATTTCAGGTCGTAGATCAATTGGGCCAAGTCTTCGATCGAATAGATATCGTGATGCGGCGGCGGAGAAATGAGCGAAACCCCCGGCGTGGAGTGCCGCAATCGGGCGATGTCGTCGGTCACCTTGTGTCCCGGGAGCTGGCCGCCCTCGCCGGGCTTGGCGCCCTGGGCCATCTTGATCTGGATCATGCTCGCGTGACTCAGATAATGCCCCGTCACGCCGAATCGTCCGCTGGCTACCTGTTTGATGGCGCAATTGGCCGAATCGGGCTTCTCGGGGTCGTCGGGATTCTCGATCGGTTCGTAGCGAATCGGATCCTCCCCACCTTCGCCGGTGTTCGCTTTGCCGCCGAGTCGGTTCATCGCGATCGCCATCGTTTCGTGGGCTTCCTTGCTGATCGAGCCGTGGGAAATCGCCCCGGTGTAGAAGCGGCGCACGATCGCCTCGACCGGCTCCACCTCCTCCAGCGGCACGGGCGTGCCCGGCACGAAGTCGAACAGGCCACGGAGCGTACATCGATTTCGGGTCTGTTGATTGACCTCTTCGGCGAACTTTTTGTACAGTTCCGGCTTCTCGAAAACAACCGCGTGCTGCAGGTTTTGAATCGTCTGGGGATTCCAATAGTGGAACTCGCCGTCGGTGCGGTGATGATACTCGCCACCGAAATCCAAAGGCAACGAGCCCGGCACACGGGGTTCGTACGCGGCGAAATGGCGATCGAGCGTTTCCTTGGCGATCTGGTCGATGCCGACGCCCTCGATTCGGGAGGCGGTGCCGCGGAAGTACTTGTCGACGAACTCCTTCTTCAGTCCGATCGCTTCGAACTGTTGGGCGGCATGGTAACTGCGAAGCGTGGAAATCCCCATTTTCGACATCGTCTTGAGGATCCCTTTTTTCACCGCGTTGATGTAACCGTCGAAGTACTGCTCGGCGTCTTCCTCGGGATCCAGCTCCCGCGTTTCCTGAAGTTGGCGAATCGTCTCGAAGACGATATAGGGATTGACCGCATTGGCCCCGTAACCACACAGGAGGCAGAAGTGCATCACTTCGCGGGCCTCGCCGGTTTCGATGACCAGCCCCGCCTCGCTCCGCAGTCGCCTCTCCAGCAGACCGTGATGCAGGGCACTGGTGGCCAACAGCGCCGGAATGGCGACTCGGTGCCGGGAAACCTTCCGGTCGCTGACGATCAACAGGGACGCCCCCGCATGGATCGCTTCCTCGGCGGCATCGACCAGCGCATCGAGCCCCTTTTCCAAAGCCGCGCCGGGAGATTCCGGATCGGGGTCGAACAGCGCATCGAGCGTCGCCACCTTGAAATCATCGCGACGGACCGACTTCAATCGCCGGACATCCTCATTCTTCAAAATCGGATGGGGCAGCTTCAGCAACCGGCAGTGCTCCGGCGACTCGCTCAACAAATTCTGCTGCTTGCCGGTGAACGACATCAGCGACATGACCAACCCCTCGCGGATCGGGTCGATCGGAGGATTCGTCACCTGGGCGAACAATTGCTTGAAATACTGGTAGACCAGCTTCGGACGATTCGAGAGCACCGCCAACGGAACATCATTGCCCATCGAACCGATCGGCTCCTGGGAATTCTGTGCCATCGGCGCGATCAGGACTTTCATCTCCTCACGGGTGTAGCCGAAGACTCGCTGCCGCTGGTGGAGCGTATCCGTATCGAGCGGGACGTCGCCCGACTGCTCGAACAGACCGCGCAACTCGATGCGGTTCTCCTCCAGCCAGCGCCGGTAGGGTTTCTGTCGGGTGATCTTTCCCTTCACTTCGTTGTCGCCGATGATCCGCTTCTGTTCGGTATCGACCAGGAACATCCGCCCGGGTTGCAGGCGTCCCTTCTGGGTGATTTGATCCTCGGGATACTTGATCACGCCCGCTTCACTGGCTAGAACCACGCGACCGTCCTCGGTGACCAGGTATCGGCAGGGGCGCAAACCGTTGCGGTCGAGCGTTCCGCCGACGTAGCGACCGTCGGTGAAGACCATCGCCGCCGGGCCGTCCCACGGTTCCATGATCGCCGCATGATACTCGTAAAAAGCCCGCTTGTCGGTACTGATGTGATAACGGGGACCGAACGCCTCCGGAATCATCATCATGAGGGAATGAGGCGCGGTGCGTCCGGCGCGAACGAGCAATTCCATGGTGTTGTCGAACGAGGCCGAGTCACTCGCTCCCGGCTCCAGGACCGGAAAAATCTCGCTCAAGTTCTCGCTCAACTCGGGACACGACATCGTCTTCTCATACCCTTTGAGCCGACTGGCGTTCCCCCGCAGGGTATTGATTTCGCCATTGTGGGCGATCATGCGGAACGGCTGCGCCAACGGCCAACTGGGAAAGGTATTGGTGCTGTACCGCTGATGCACCAAGGCCAGGGCGCTCTCGACGCGCGAGTCGCCCAGATCGGGATAATAGGCCATCAACTGCGGGGCGAGGAACATGCCCTTGTAGCAGATCGTCTTGCCCGACATGGTGCAAAAATAGAACTCATCGCCCAAATGGGGTAATTCCCGGCGGATACGATGCTCGGTCTTCTTACGAACGACATAGAGGCGGCGTTCGAGCACTTCGTCGGTACGGCCGTTGCCGTCGATGAACAACTGGCACACCACCGGCTCGGCTGCCTTGGCGATCTCCCCCAAACAGGCGTTGTCGGTCGGAACGTCGCGCCATCCGAGAGGCCGCAAATCGCCCTCGGTCAACTCCTCCCCGACGATCCGTTCGCATTGTTCACGGAGCTTGTCGTCGGTGGGCAAAAAGAGTTGCGCCACGCCGTATCGGCCCGATTCCGGCAACCGAACCCCCTCGCGTGTCGCCTCCTCGACGAAGAAGCGATGCGGGATCTGCAGCAACATCCCGGCCCCATCGCCGGTCACCCCGTCGGCGCCTGCCGCACCGCGGTGTTGCAGGTTCATGAGAATTTGGTTGCCCTGTTCGATGATCGCGTGCTCGCGCTCGCCGGAGATATTCACGATCGCACCGATGCCGCAGGCATCGTGTTCGTGGGCCGGATCGTAAAGACCCGTCGGCTCAAGGGGCCGTTTTTTCAAGTGTGTTCGCGTATGCATCATCCCTCGTCCGAAATCATTCTAACCGTTTTAGGGCAATCGTCCCGGAAGCCTTGCCAAGCGTTTCAACTCAACGGGGTGATTACCACGATGTACAAGAAAGAGTCAGGCTTTTTCCCGTGAGATGCTATTGTTCCCGAAGCCTGCTCACCGATGTGCCGTCTATTTCCAGTAAGGGAGCGAGGTCCGCCGTCGGAATCCCCCCAATCGGCGACCGATGGAAAATGGAATGCGAAAAACTCTTCCTCCGGACGGCAGCAAATCCCAGCGAACTTCCCGACCTCAAGGTCCATTTCCTTTGCCAAGGAATGCACCGTCTCACCAGCACCGTGCGAAGAGGAACCACCACTCTCTTCGAGCCGGCGCGAAAAGGCGGGATTTGCGCATCAACTCCTCCGAATCCTATTCGCCATTCCCCTGGTGATCGGAAGTGTCTGTCTCCAGAGGGCATGAAGCGTTCCCACCGGTTCAAGTATTATAATCCATTAGGAACGCTAATGTCAACAGGACACCCGTTTTATCTTCCTAATTAGAAAGCGGAATTATCGAACTGATCCTATCGATAATTTTAACTAATAGTGAGTTATTATTCATATTTATTGCCGTTATTAGAGAAAATGAAGTCGATCATCATGGAATAGCGGCATAGTTGCCGCTTGAAAGGGGAAAATCGTGAGGAGGGGGGTCGTCACGACGGCCTGGCTCCAGTAAACTTTTTCATAAAGAAATTCAAAAGATAGTAGAAAAAACTCCGTGAAATGAAACGCTGCCGAGCCATGGTTTTTATCGGCGTCGTGGAGGCGAAAACAATAAGAGTTTCCACTCCTTACCGCGGCGATCGCCATGCCGCGAAAAGGCCCCGGAAATATTTTCAAAAAATCTTCTCAAAGGTATTGCAATCGCCCCACCCCAACTTATAATGTTTCTTAATACTTGTCATGCGAGTTTTGCAATTCGTTAATACTCCACGGTGGAGAAGCGAATCGGCAGAGTCTCAGAGCACCGGCGAAAGGGATCCCCTTGAAATACAGGGTCGACATTTAGCGAGTCCCGAAATACTCCCCGAAAGATCGCCGTTCGAGAAGGACCTTTTGATTGTAAGACTTTCGAACGCACTCGCAGCCAAAGCCAGCGGGGGGGATTGCGGGCTCGGTCGGTTTTCGAGGCAACCACGGTTGCTCACGTCCCTGTCGACAGCCGCTTTTCGGCTTATCGATGGCACGTATTTAGGTAGTTGCACCGGGGTGCGTGAACGGAACTCCCCGGTCGTCGATTCCGGGAAATTTGGTTTTTGGAACTCGTTTCCTCCCATCATTCTTACAGGAGAAATTCCGCAATGACCCCAAAAGAAATTCTTGAACTGATTAAGCAAAAAGAGATCAAGGCCGTTGATTTCCGATTCATGGACTTTCCCGGTCTGTGGCAGCATTTCACGGTACCTGCCCACACGGTCGATGACGGCACCTTTGAGGACGGATTGGGATTCGACGGTTCCAGTATCCGGGGCTGGAAGGAGATCAACGAGAGCGACATGCTCGTGCTGCCGCAGTCCGACACCGGCATGATCGATCCGTTCTGCGAGCTGCCGACCATTTCGATGATCTGCAACATTCAGGATCCGGTCACGCGCGAAGACTACGACCGGGATCCCCGGAATGTCTCCCGAAAAGCGGTCAACTACCTGAAAAGCACCGGCATCGGCGACACCTGTTTTGTCGGGCCGGAGGCGGAATTCTTCATCTTCGACGACATCCGTTTCGATCAGCGCCCCGAATGCGGATTCTATTTCCTCGACAGCATCGAGGGGCAGTGGAATCGAGGCCGGGAAGAGTACCCGAATCTGGGCCACAAGCTGCGTCACAAGGAAGGATATTTCCCGGTGCCTCCGGCCGACCAGATGATGAACATCCGCAATGAGATGATGCAGACGATGATCGACTGCGGTCTCGACGTGGAATGCCAGCACCACGAAGTCGCCACCGGCGGCCAAGCGGAAATCGACCTGAAATTCGCCGAAATGGTGAACATGGCCGACATGATGATGAAGTACAAGTACATCGTCAAGAATGTGGCGTTCAAGCACGGCAAAGTCGCCACCTTCATGCCCAAGCCGCTGTTCGAGGACAACGGTTCCGGCATGCACACCCACATGTCGATCTGGAAAGGCGGCGAACCGCTCTTCAGCGGCAACGGATACGCCGGACTGAGCGAAACGGCTCTGCACGCCGCCGGCGGTCTGCTCAAGCACGCCAAAGCGGTCTGCGCCTTCACCAATCCGACCACCAACAGCTACAAGCGTCTGGTTCCCGGCTTCGAGGCCCCCGTGAATCTCGCCTATTCGCAACGGAACCGCTCGGCCGCCGTGCGGATCCCCATGTACAGCCAGAGCCCCAAGGCGAAGCGGCTCGAGTTCCGATGCCCCGATCCCAGTTCGAACCCGTATCTCGGCTTCTCCGCCATGCTCATGGCGATGATCGACGGGATCCAGAACAAGATCGATCCGGGCGATCCGCTCGACAAGGACATCTATGACCTGAAGCCGGAAGAACTGGTCGACGTCCCGCAGGCGCCCGCTTCCCTCGAAGAAGCCTTGAACGCCCTCCGCGAGGACCATGAATTCCTGCTTCGCGGCGATGTCTTCACCGAAGACGTCATCGACACCTGGATCTGGTACAAGATGACCAACGAAGCCGACGCGATTCGTCTGCGTCCGCATCCTTACGAATTCTGCATGTACTCCGATATCTAAAAGGTCGGATACCTGCATCCAGTCAGCAGCCGGTTGAAAAATCGGCTTCCAACCGCCATCGGTGCACCCTCCTGCTTCGCGCGCACCGTGGCGGTTTTTTTCTGCGCTCGCGGTCACGACACTGCGGAAGCACGCCGGGCAACTCAAGACTCCACCGGTCGGGCTCAATCGTTCTTCGGCGACGTATTCTCTCCGGCAGTTTCCTCACGCTCCTGTTCTTCAACCGAATCGCTCCGATGCATTGCCTCGGGAACATCCAGGTCGATCAGCGAGGGAGCGGTCGCCAGCACCAGCGCTTCGCATTGAGTACAATCAAGACAACGGATGCACCGCAACTCATCGGCCCGCTCTTGATAAGCACCTCGATACCGACACATGCTCTTGCAGGCCGAACAGTGATTGCACTTGGTCGGGCGAAATCGTAGCGGCAAGAACGAAAACCGATTGAAGAGAGTGAAGAGGGCTCCGAGGGGGCAGAGCAGGGTGCACCAGGGCCGGACGATGACCATCGCACCGCCCAGAAACGTCAAAGTGATGGCGATCTTCGAGAGGCTCGGCCAAGGAATCGGATTGCCGGCCCAGGCCTCCTGCACCATCAGGGGACCGGCTCCTTCGATGGCCCCGGCGGGACAGATGCGGCAGATCGACAGCGGGTGGTCGATGCCTAAGAAATAGGGGATCGCCAGCACGGCCCCCACCAGGACCACGTAGCGGAGATAGCCGGTCCAGGCGGGAAGACGAATTTTCGGGATGGGAATTTTCGCGATCAAATCTTGAAGGAAGCCGAACGGACACGCCCAACCGCAGATGAGCGCTCCGAAAAGCGCGGCGAAAAAGAGCACCGTCCCCACCGCCATCAGGGAGATCATCCCCCAGGCGCCGAAGTTGGCGATGACCCCGATCGGGCAGGCGAACGTCGCCCACGGGCATGAATAGCAGTGGAATACCGGAGAACAATAGGTATGCAGCCGCAACCAGGGACTGACCCACACAAACAGAAAGGCGGTCTGGACGAGGCCGCGCCATCGGGCGATCTTGGCGGTCCAGGCATTGCTTTTGATCATCGCAGCTTACCGGTGGTGAAATCAGGGAGGAGGCAGAGAAAAGCGGATCGTTTTTTCATCAGGCAGAGATCGTGGACACCACGATCGAATGTCAGTTCACTCATGTAGGGCACGTATCGGGAGCCTGTCCGGGAGAATAGGTCCGGACCAAGCGGCCGTCGACCTCTCGGATACCTCCGATCGTGGCGTCCTTGACCAGCGCTCTTTCCCCCACTTTCTCGGAAACCATTTCGGTAATTTCCACCGTCTGCGGCGGACCGGGTTCGGGACCGAACGCCCCCGGAAAATCGGTCGGCGGCATCATCGGATCCTGCATCGGGCCGCCCATCATGGGATCCCCCATCATGGGATCCTGCATCGGAGGCATCCCTTCGGGACCGGGAGGTGGGGGAGGCGGGGCCGGAATTTCCGGCGGGGGAATCTCGACCGTGCGCGTCACTTCCTGGTCGACCGAAAACGATCGGAAGTGAAAACCGTAAACGAAACCGGCGACTCCGAGCACCATCAGGGTCAGCGGAACGACGGTACGCAATAAACGTCGCTTGAGCATCGCGGCATATCTCCGAAAAATCGAAATAGAGGGAACCTTCGGCGAGAAAACGGAGGTGCATGGGAATCGAACCCACCCAGGACTCTCGTCGAGCCCAACACTGGTTTTGAAGACCAGGGGCACCACCAGGTACCGACCACCTCCTTGCTGTCAAAGCAATGGGACGCCTCCCTCCCCATCCCCCGCGAAGCCGACGGCGGAGGACAGCGGAAACCATTTCAATATTCTAGTCGCGGCGTGCGGTTTTGTAAAACATCATCGCGGGCGCCCCGCCGAAAGAGATGCCCATCCACGCGGCTTCTTCGATCTCCTCTTCGCTCATGCCCATCTCTCGGGCCTTGCGGAGATGGCTCTTCAAACACGGCTCACACTTCAAAGCCACCGAGAGGGCAATGGAAATCGCTTTTTTGCAACGCGCATCGAGCGAGCCCGGCCCGCCGGCCGACTGCATGAATTCGAAAAACCGCGAGGCGGTCGCGGAGTGATTCTCCGGCGAAGAAAAGAGAGACGTCTTTTTCTTTTGCTCGGGGGCCTCGTCCTGCGAACCGCCGCAACAGGAAGCGGCCGGGGGTCGGCTTTCTTCACGATCCGAGCAACACGGTTCCGGCTCGCAACATGAGGAAACGGACTCCGGCGAGGTCGCTTCCGAGACGTCTTCCGCCTTCTCTTGGAGTTCGTCGGGGGAAATCTCTCTCGCCGGCGGCAATTCCCGTTGATTCGTGGTCCGTAAAATGACCTGCGGCGTTCCACAATCTCGGACACTACCGATGACCGTCGCTTCCGGACAGTCGGTTTCCCGGAGATGCTTCAAAAACGATTCAACCTTTTCCCGGGCAATCGCGACCAGAAGTCCTCCGGAAGTTTGGGCGTCAAAACAGATCTCGACCAACTCGGGAGGGCAAGCGGGATCGACCTGCAATCGGGAAGCGGACGCCTCCCGGTTCCGCTCGATGCCGCCCGGCAGAATGCCATCGACCGCACACTGCAATACGCCGGGCAAGAGAGGAAGATCATCGAGAATCAATTCGATGGAGACCTCGCTCGCCTCCGCCATCGCGGCGACGTGGCCGAGAAGTCCGAAACCGGTGATGTCCGTCGCGGCATGGGCGCCGGCGCTCACCATCTCCTCGGCGGCATGGCGATTCAAACGAGCCATCGAGGCGTGCATCACCTCCATCGTTCCCTTGGGCGCCCGATCGATCTGGGAAGCGAACGCCAAGATTCCCGTACCGAGCGACTTGGTCAATACGAGAAGATCGCCGGTGCGGGCGGTATCGTGGCCGATGATTTTCTGAGGATCGACCAAACCGGAAACCGCGAAGCCCGCTTTGATTTCCTCCTCGTTGATGCTGTGCCCACCGACAACCGGGACCCCCGCTTCGTTCATTTTTTCGATCCCGCCGAGAAGGATCTGACGGAGCACTTCCTCGGACTGGCCGTGGATGGGGAATCCGACGATCGACAAAGCGCAGATCGGTCGTCCCCCCATGGCGTAGACGTCGCTGAGGGAATTCGCGGCGGCGATTTGCCCGAAGAGGTAGGGATCGTCGACCGACGGGGCGAATACGTCGACCGTCTGCACCAGGGCGTTTGTCTCATCGAGTCGATAGATCCCCGCATCGTCGCCCGCGGCCGCTCCCAGCAACACGTTCGGATCGCTGATCATCGGCAAATCCTTCAAGACCCGGCGAAGCGAGGCTTCGTCGATCTTCGAGGCACATCCCGGTCGCGCCACCATTTCGGTCAAGCGGACGGGCCCTTCCGCGACCGGCTCGTGTTCTCCCGCGCAAGGACAGAGGTCGCGTTTGCGGAAAACTTCGCAGGGACAGGGCTGCTTCGGATCGCAAATGCAGTGCCCCAGACGCATCGAACGGCGCATCACCCGACGCCGCTTCTCCATGTCCTTGACCGCCGTCATGATCGGGTTCCTTTTTCGCTTCGAACTGCCTCATTCGTCCTGTGTGAATTGCCGATGGTTCCGATTATACTTCATCCGAAGGGCATCGTCACTACCTACAGCGGGAGGAAGAAAAAAGGAGTGGTCCGCGGCATCGCAGATGCCGGAATCGGCGGAAGAGGGTATACTATCGAGGTGATGGAAATAGAAGAGCGCCTTCATTCAGGAGACGACTGCGTCATGCGTTACCAGTGCCCCCATTGTCGCGCCTTGGGAGAAATGAAGCGGAAATATCTGGGACGTCCCCGGATTTGCCCGGAATGCGAAGAGAAGTTCACCGTGCATCCATTTTATGGAGAAGGGCCGAACGAAGAATGCGGCAAGAGTTCCTCTCCCAGCGGTCCCTCGGAATCCATCGTGAACTCGACGACGTCGCGACTGGAACCCTGCCCGGATTGCGGCGAAACCGTTTCCTACCGGGCCACGCAATGCCCGCACTGCGGGGCTCCCGTTCACCGCGCGGCCTACGACGAAGATCGCTTCACGCTGATCTTGTTCAACCTGATCACGGCGGGCCTCCTGCTCGTTTTCTTCGCCGGCCTGCTTTTCACTTCCGGAGAGGGAATGATACGAGTTCTCGGATTCTTGATCCTGGCTTGCTTTTTGAGCCTTCGCTACCATCTGTTCATGCTCCGCTGGAAGGAAAAGAGATGAACGAATCGAGGGCTCTTCATGCCTCCGAGGAGGCGTAGGTCAACGTTTTGCCGTGCTCCGTTTCTTCGAGCCATCTGCCGATTTTCTGATCGTGTTCCACGATGTGATCGACAACCCAGTAGATCATCATCTTTCGCAGCAGCGACAAATAGGCCTCGACGCTGTCGAAGTGTTTCAGGGCACTGTTCATCTCGGCGATGATTTGCTGATGCTGGTGGAGATGTTCTCTCCGATTCGGATAATTGCACTTCAACATGAACGCCTCTTCGTTTTTGAAGTGCGTCTCCATGTAGAAAAAGAGTTCTTTCACGGCGTCGCACATCATTTGTGTATCGGCCCCGTTTTCGCTTGCGCTAAAGACTTCGTTGGCGAGTTTGAAGAGATGCTGATGCTCGCGATCGATGCTCTCCTCGCCGAGAAGGTACATGTCCTGCCATTGAAAGATCAACATAATGACCTCCTATGGTCCGCCGTGAATGAGAGATTTTTGTGGACTTGACATGAAAAAAATACGTCGGCCATCGCTTGAAGAAAACAAAATCCCGTCGACCTTCTTCGCTACGAACGAATCCCGTGAGGATCGAAAGGAACGTACCTGATAATCAAACCCCCCTTAAACAGTCATTTATTTTCTCTCCCGATGCCGTCACCGTTCATCTTCACTCACGCCGCCTCGACGAAAGCCACATATTTCGATACTGCTATATATCCCTTTTCTCCCTTCAGCTCACAGCGAAAATCACCCAAAACCGCTTATTCCTCCAATTTTATCACCTCCTTGTCAATGAGAGGCGTCCCTGCTAATATGGCCTAAACAAGCTCGAATTCTTTTGCTAACATGTCGCTTGTTTTCCAGAGTTTGTTTCCTACAATTCCCACATGAGTTTGCTTACTTAAGATTGATCTCAAGGGGGAGCATGATGACTTCCGATTCCCAACCCACAGAACAGCACGACGACCAGCAGGCCCCCGGAAGAAAAGCGGAGATCTCTCCGGGGGAAGATGTTCTGGTCGATGTGGCCCCTTTCATCGCCTCGGCGCTTCCGAATGGTCAGAGCATTCCATGCGAAGTTCTCCAGGTGGAGCGCGAGCGGGCACTGATCCAAACGAAAGCTCCATTCCGAATTTTCCAATTATGGGTCGAGCGTGACTGGATCGAGAAATCCCCAGAGACAATCGAAACGCCGGATCGATAAGGATCGCGGCGGAAGCGAAGGAGTCGCGCATGCCCCAAAAATATGAAGTCGGTGATTGGATCATCTACCGCAAGCAAAAGAGTTCCTCCAATCCCGGACCTCGAGCGGAGGACCTGCAGCCGGCTCCGCGCGGCGAGGATTACACCTATCACGTCGACAAATTCTGGACCGTCGTCGAGATCCAAGAAGACGGCAAGATCCTCGCCCGAACCCGTCGCGGGAAAGAGCATCTGATCGATCCCGACGATCCCGCACTCCGAAAGCCACGATGGTGGGAAAAGCTCCTTTGGAAGAATCGATTCCCCACGGTCGCTTCTTCCGGCTCCACACCGTAGGGTTGAAACGGCAAATGCGGTTTTTTCCAACGCGCCTCTCCTAGAGCGAGTGCAAGGAAAAGCCGATCTCTCCCAACGAACATGGGAAGACGTCTTTTTATGGGCGGGCGCATGAGCTCGCTAAGCGATCCCTGTCGGCGCGGAACATGGGTTCTCCTTCCCCAAAAATGGCGGGGCAAATATATCCCCACGCCGGTGGATTTTTTCTTGTGATCGCTTTATGATAATCCCTGTTGGGGAAAATCTTCTTGAATACACCGCAAGATCGGACTCTCGGACGCGAGAACCCGGATAGAGAAAGCGAGTCGATCATGGAATATTGGTGGGGATATCTTCTCCTGGGGTTGGTCACGGGCATTATCGGGTCGATGCTCGGGATCGGCGGGGGAATCGTGATGGTCCCGCTTCTGGTGATGCTGTTCAGCGTGTCGCAGAAGTCGGCCCAGGGAATGAGTCTGGCGGTCATGATCTTACTGACGATGGCGGCCACGTTGCGATACATGGCCAACCCGGGGGTGAAAATCAACTGGTCGGCGGTCGGCTTGATGGGCCTGACGGCGATCGTCGGGGCGATCATCGGGGCGGAGATCGCGCGACACGCCCCGGTGCGCGTTCTTCAGAAAATATTCGCGCTGGTGATGATCCTGGCGGCGATCAAGCTGGCTTTCTTCTCCAGGCCGAAAACGCCGGAGGATACGGGGATCTCCCCTCCGTTCGAAACCGAAGAGACATCGAGCAACTTGCCCGGTGTTCCGCATTCCGACGACACCTCCGCCCGATGAAAATACTCCTTGCCGAACAAGAAACCGAGATCGCTTCCGGCACGCGACTCTTCGCGTTGCGGGATCGCGTCAAGCCTCTGGCCGAGGTGATCCTCCTCAACTGCGTGCCGGTGGATACCGATCGGGAGCTGCAAGAAGGAGATGCGGTCGTTTTTCTGAAACGGGGGGAAGTTCCTTCCAGCGAAGAGCTGGAAGCGCTCATGCGGGCGCGTCACACTCCGGGCGTGCATGAGAAGATCCGGCACAAGACCGTCGGCATCGCCGGACTGGGAGGCCTGGGGTCGGTCGTGGCGATCGCGCTTTGCCGCACGGGAATCGGCGAGTTGGTGCTGGCCGATTTCGATGTCGTCGAGCCCTCGAACCTGAACCGGCAGCAGTACTTCGTCGACCAGATCGGTCTGCCTAAATCGGAAGCGATGCTCGCGAACCTGAAGCGTATCAACCCCTATGTCCGGGTCTTGGCGCGAAACGTGCGATTGACCTCCGAGAATATTCCCCAAATCTTCTCGGAAGTGGATCTGCTCGTCGAGGCGTTCGATCGAGCCGATCAGAAGACGATGCTCGTGGAAAGCTTTTCGGCCGCCTTTCCCGAAAAGCCGGTGGTGATGGCTTCCGGAGTTGCAGGCCATGGCCCCGGCACGGAACTCAGGGTCCACACGGTGGGAAGGAGGATCACCGTGGTGGGAGACCTCGAAAGTGCCGCCCAGCCGGGCCGAGGACTGATGGCCCCACGAGTGGGCATCGCCGCGCACCTGCAGGCGAACATCGTTCTCCGACTGCTGCTCGGCGAGTCGCCCGACTGACGACTCTCCGGCATCTTCTTTACCGAAAGCCATGCTCCGTCAGCACCTCCCGCGGTGTCCCCTCTTCGACCATCTCACCATGCTCCATCACCAGAACATGGTCGGCCAGTTGTTCCACGACGCGGGGATCATGACTGACGACGACCACCGGCAACGTGAAATCGGCGATCACTTTCTGGAGCAGCATCAACACACGGTCCTGGAGCGGGCGGTCGAGCGAAGAGACCGGCTCGTCGAGCAGCAAAAGTTCCGGTCCGGCGAGAAGCGCGCGTCCGATGGCGACCCGTTGTTTCTGACCCCCGCTGAGCGTCTGCGGCTTGCGGGACAAGAGCTCCTCGAGTTCGAGCCTCTCGATGACGTGATCGAGGTGAACATTCAGCGTCTTGGACCGACACATCCCGTAGAGGAGATTCCCCCGAACGTTCAGGTGCGGAAAAAGGCAATGCTCTTGGAAGACGTACCCGATACGACGATGCTCCGGCTGGACGTGGATCCGAGCCGCGGTATCGGTCAACACACGTCCATGAAGGGAGACGGTGCCGTGCTTGGGGCATTCGATTCCTGAGAGGATCGAAAGCAGCGTCGTCTTGCCGCTGCCGGAGGGCCCGAACAGCGCCGTGACCCGCTGCTTCGTTTCGAAGGCGATCCGGAGGGTGAACCCCGAGGAAAAACGGTGATCGCAATCCACCTTCAGCGCCATCAGGTGCCTCGACTCTCTTGATCGCGACGTTCGAGATAGTTTCCCACCATGAGGGCGACCCCGGAAATCAGAATCGAAGCGACGACGATCGGCATCGCGTTTTCCATGCCCCCCGGTGTCTCGAACTGGTTGTAGATAAATAGGGGAATCGTCTGCGTTTGGCCGGGGATGTTTCCGGCGATCATGATCGTCGCTCCGAATTCCCCGATGCCGCGGGCGAAAGCGAGCACGCAACCGGAGATGACGCCATGCCGGGCCAGCGGCAGCGAAACGGTGAAAAAAACGTCGATCCGTCCCGCTCCCAGCGTTCGAGCCACCTGCTCGATACGACGGTCGACCGTGTGAAAGCCGATGCGAATCGCGCGAACCATCAACGGGAAAGAGACCACGCCCGCCGCCAAAGCCGCGCCTTTCCAGTCGAACACCAGCCTAAGCCCGAACCATTGCTCTAAATAGCCGCCGAGAAGCCCATTGCGACCGAATACAAGAAGCAGCAAGAACCCGGTGACCACCGGCGGGAGGACCAGCGGGAAATTGACGAGGGTCTCCAGAAGCGTCTTGCCCCAGAACGACTTCCGCGCGAACAGCCACCCCAGGGCGATGCCGAAGGGGAGCCCCCCGACGACCGCCGTCCCGGCGATGATCGTACTCAATCGAATCGCTTCCCATTCCGCGGGCGACAACACCAATCTCTCCCTATTCCGGTTGCGAGGAGGTTTCCGAAGATGATTTCCACGGCTCGAACCCCCATCTGCGAAAGATTTCGGCCGCCGTTTCCTGCTCGAAAAAGGCGATCAATTTTCGGGCCGCCTCCGGATGGGGCGCCTCTTCGAGCAGCACCAAAGGATACACCACCTTCGGATGGGAATCCGTCGGAAGCTCCTCGACGACCTCGACATGGTCCGTGATTTTCGCATCACTTGCGTAGACGATGCCGGCTTCCGCCTCTTTCTGTTCGACGTAGCTGAGCGTCATGCGGACATCCTTACCCCGGACGATCTTGCCCGCTTCGGTCAGCGGCGCGAGCAGACCGCGGGTCTCGAGGGCCGCATCGGCGTAAATCCCGGCGGGGACCTGTTTTCCGGCAATCGCCACCTTCTCGATCTCAGACGAAGTCAGATCCTCCAATCCCTCCACTCCCGCGGGATTCCCACGGGGCACGATCAAAACGATCCGGTTCGTCAACAGGGGCTTGCTCTGCCGGACCAAGCCGTGTTCATCCACGAACTCGGCCCATTTCTCGTTCGCCGAGAGATAGACATCGGCCGGAGCCCCGGCGACGATCTGCTGCGCCAAGCCGTTCGAAGACCCCGAACTCACCGTGACCGGAATACCGGTTTCCGTTTCGAACGCCTCGACCACCTCATGCACGGCGTTGGTCGTGCTGGCGGCAGCGAGTAGCAGAATCGGCGGCCGGCCGAACCGCGCGTCGCCGGTGGAAGAAACAGAATCTCCGCCGAGTTCGGGAGCGCGACAGCCGAATCCGAAAATGAGACAAAGGAGGAATGCCCACTGGAAAGACCGAAATCGTATCATAGTGTCTTGCATGGTGATTCATCATCGCTTCTGAAGTACCGCCGACGACGTTGCGAAGGAGAATGGATGTCCAGATCGGCTTCATCTCCTGTTTTCTGGGACCGTTTCCTCCTCAATCGAATTCCGTTCCTGAGCGGAATCGCTCTGCTGAGTCCAGCGAAGCATCCGCCGCGCAAACTCTCGACGCCCCTATGACAAAGCATTTCTCATGCCAAAGAGAACGCCAGTACAATAAAAAGCCACAATGCCTGGAATAAACGGTCCTGCCTGCGTCTATTCCACCAAATCCAGGCTCTTTGCCTCTTCCCAGGGACTGGGAGAAGCCGTGACCACCCGGAATTTGTTCGCTCTATCGGGAAAAGAGACAAGAACGTAGCAAATCGCCTATCTCTTTTTTTGGTAAGAGCTTATCTCCAATAGAACTCCATCCGAGAGGCCCGAAGCGACATTAATGTTACATTCTCGCCATCGTCGGAATCGGCTTGTTTCCAGGCCCCCCGTCACAGGGACTCGTTTAAGGGAGGCGCCTCGGCGTTCTCCTTGACTTCCGATGCGCCGGCTTGGATAATCGATCGTATTCGAAAACACCCTTTCCGCGAAACATGATTGCCCATCAATTTGCTTGGAGATCTTTTATGCCTCGACTGCTCCCGCTCGCGTTCTTGTTTGTCTCATTCGCCGCACTGATGTCCGGGTCTGCTTCCGGGGAGGATACGGGAAAGGTCGATCCCCAACTGGAGGCGTATCTATCCTTTTGGGAAGAGCATTACAGTCCCGAACATCACATGGTAGGCACCGAGTTTCACAGCCCCGGTTATCACAGTCAGGTCGCGGAGGGGACGTGGGTCCATCCGACGCGCCGATCGTTGCACTACGCCGTAGCCCTCTTGGAGCGAAATGAACCCGGCGATGCCGATCGCGCGGAAAAGATCATCCGAAAAGTTCTGACGCTGCAGGACACGAACCCGGAAAACGCCACCTACGGCATCTGGCCCTGGTTGATGGAGGAGTCGCTCGAAGAGATGGCCCCGCCCGACTGGAATTGGGCCGATTTTCTCGGATCAATGCTCGCCTTGGCACTGGTGGAGTATCCCGATCGCGTGGATGACGACCTGGAAGAAGCGATGCGTGAAAGCCTCGGCCACGCGGCACGGGCAATCCGCAAGCGCAATGTGAGGCCCAGTTACACGAACATCGCCATCATGGGCGGCGGAGTCTGCGCGGCGGCCGGGGAATTGCTCGACGATCCGGCTATGCTCAAGTACGGCCGCGAGCGGCTGGAGGATTGCGTGGCTCACGCGGAGTATCACGGAAGTTTCAACGAATACAACAGCCCGACTTACACGCGCGTGGCGCTGTTCGAAACGGAACGTGTTTTACAACTGGTGAAAGATCCCGCATCGCGCCGGGCCGCCGAACAACTCCGACAAGTGGCGTGGCAAGTGATCGCCGACAGCTTCCATCCCGGCACCGGCCAATGGGCCGGACCGCACAGCCGAGCCTACTCCAACACACTCAGAGACCGAATCGTCCGCTTTCTCCGGGAACAAACGGGCGTGCCTCTCGCACCCTACGTGGATCTCTCCGGGCCCACCAACAGCTCGAGCTACGACCTGGTCCGCCATCTCCCCTGCCCGGAGCATCTCAAGGAGCGATTCCAGTCGCTCACGACGGACCCGCTCTGTTTGAAGCGAACCTTCATCCGCAAGGATCCGCCAAGCAGGAATACGATCGGCACGACTTGGCACACCGCCGAAATGTGTCTCGGGAGCATCAATCGATCTTCCTTCTGGACCCAGCGGCGCGTGATGATCGGCTATTGGAAGACCGAAAAAGATCCGGTCGTGGTCTTTCGCATGCGTTTTCTGCATGACGGCCGAGATTTCGCTTCGATGGGAGTACTCAACGATCAGGAAGGCGGAAAGGTCCTTTCGATGATCCATCCGATTCCGAATCGCGGCGACTGGCACATCCATCTCGATCGGCCGAAGGACGGCATTTTTCAGGCGGAAGATTTCCGACTCCGACTGGAGCTCATCGGCGAAGGCGTCGAGGTGGAGGCGCTCGGGGCAGGGCGATTCGCAATGATCGGCGGCGATCATCGCGCAGTGATCCATACACTCCCCGGCGAATTCAACGGCGAGCCGATCGTCTGGGAAATGGGCGAAGAAGGCGACCGGGTCTACCTCGACGCCGTCTGCTATCGGGGACCGAACAAGGAGTTCAACTTCCGTAAAGGGCCGCCGATGAAGCTCCTCCTCGCGACCGAACTGCTCCCGGGCGGGAAGGGAGTGACCACTTGTTCACCCATCGTGGAACTCAACGAGCAGGGAAAAATCGTCGAGGCGTCCTGGGAAGTGCCCAACCAAGAGACACTTTCGATCACTCCTTAATGTTTCAGGAGTGACGGTACTTCGAATCAAATCGTTCTTTTTGGGAACGACGATCGAAATGGACGATTGTTTGACGAGACTAGCACCAACGGTCGACCGAGAAATCTTGACCGCACTTTCCCAACCACATCGAGCGGACACACCCCGAAGATACTGGATTGCATGAACATGCAAAAACAGAAGTAAGTCAAAAGGACGCACAACCTGATGCGCAAAAAGAAGGAGCTTGCAATCTCTTGCAAACCCCCCAAGCGGAGAGGACAGGATTTGAACCTGCGGAGGGGGAGTACCCCTCACGGGTTTAGCAAACCCGCGCTTTAAACCACTCAGCCACCTCTCCTAATCACGACCGGGCTCATGCCTTTCGAATCGAAAGACCACGGCCGGTCGGCTGTCTGTTTCCCTTCGATTATCGGTAGTATACCACCTGCCGACTTGAATGCAATACGCAACGGAGACCTTTTTGTTCGAAAGGCTTGAATCGCCGATCCCCGAAGAGGCACCAGGGTGATGTGTCGCTTTTCGGCAAAGCGGAACCGGCCGCCTCAAGGCGACCGGTTCCCGGAAGGATCAACCTGGGAGATCTTCCGTTAGAACGGCACCAGCGGTCCCCGGAAGATGTAGTAGAGCGCCAGCGTGAGTAGCACGACCACAACGCCCACGATTTTGGCGCCCGACGAGGAGGTCATATCGAGCTTGGTCTGCACCTCGAACTCGAACTTCTCCTTGCGCGGTTTGATCAGAGTGATCGCAGCCAGACAGATCATAATGATTGTAAAAGTGATCGCCATACGGTCGAGGTAAGCCATTCCCGCAAACCATTCCGAATACTTCATGAGCAACTCGGGCTGGTTTTCGACGGGGATTTTCAGAATATCGACCACGAGGAAGACGACCATCCAGGGAGAAAATTTCAGGATGGCGTAGACCACGGGGCTGGCCACGAGGCCGAAAACGCCGCAAACGGCGGGAGCCTTTCGGACAAAAAAGCCGAAGAGGAAGATCGCCAGAATGCCCGGAGAGATAAACCCTTGGAACTCCTGGATGTAGGAGAACAGCCCGCCGAAGGCCGGATGGCTCAAAAACGGCGCGATGACGCATCCGACGACGGCGAAAAGAATGACGCAGATCCGCCCGATGGTCACGGTGGTGAACTCCGAGATATCGGGAAAGATGTGGCGTTTGGCCAGATCCATCGTGAAAATGGTCGAGGCCGCATTGAGCATCGAAGCGAGCGAGCTGAGCACCGCGCCCATGATGGCGGCCATCATGAACCCCTTCAATCCGCCTTCGGGCACCAAGTTCTCGATCAATAAGGGATAAGCGGAATCCTCATCATACCCCATGAGCGCCTTCTGCGACACAAACTGTTCCTTCAGTTTCGGATTCTTCTGAATCCTGGCCACCAATTCTTCGTTCTTTTTCTCCAGCGACTCGTCGGGAGGCAGCGGTTCTCCCATGCGGTTTTTTTCGTTCTTTTGATAATCGATTTCCAGCTTGGTTTGTTGTTCGTTGTACTGCATGATTTCCCGAGTCAATCCCGGATAAAGCTCGGCGAAATCGCTTTGGAACCTGAAAAGCGGCTTTTTGACGGGAGTTTCCAGCTCTTCAAACACTTCGGGGTGGTCCTCGAGCAAGCCGGTCGAAATCCCGGCGGTGGTCTCGAACAGCGCCAAGGTCTCCTTGTTCTCTTTTTCGAACGCCGTTTCCCGCATGTTATCGTGATAGAGATTGAAAGCGATGATTCCCGGAAAAACAACGATAAAGGGAATGATCAACTTCATGCCGGCGGCGAAGACGATCCCTTTCTGACCTTCGGCAAGCGAGTTCGCTCCCAAAGTTCGCTGCATGATGTACTGGTTCAGCCCCCAATAGTAGAAATTGGGAATCCACAGTCCGAAAATCAGAGCGGTCCAAGGAACGCTATTGTCGTGGGCGGGGCGAATCGCGCTCAAGCGATCCCGATTCAAGGTGGTGAAGGTCTCGATGGTCCCCTTGCCCTCCAGTTCTTCGACCATTTCTTCCGACTGAGCCAACTGCCGGGGGTCTTCATCGGCGACGTTGCTCAGTTGGTTCATGGCCAAGAAAAGGACGATCGCCCCTCCGATGATCAAGGCGGATCCTTGCAACAGATCGGCCCAGGCACAGGCTTTCAGTCCGCCGAACATGACGTAGCCGGCCGCGACGACGCCGATCATCCAGGAAGCGGAATACAAATTCACCCAGGGATGATCGATCAACTCGTCCATCAGTTTCGCCCCGGAGTAGACGACGCCCGCCATCGTCACCAGAACGAGAATAAGGACCATGAAAAGGGACATGATCAACCGGGCATTCTGGCTGTAACGCTGTTCCAGAAATTCCGGAATGGTGTAAATCCCCACCCGAAGAAACTTGGGCAAGAAAAAGAAGGCGACCACCACCAGCGTGATAGCGGCCAACCATTCGAAGCCCGCGATCGCCAGTCCCACATCCCGTGCGGCGTCGCCCGACATGCCGACGAACTGTTCGGTCGAGATGTTCGCCGCAATGAGCGAAAAGCCGATCAACCACCAGGTGAGCCCCCGGCCGGCGAGAAAGTAGGATTCACTGTCGCCTTCGTGACGACTCATCCACATGCCGATCGCCACGACGGTGATAATGAAACCGAAAAAGACGATCACGTCCAACCAGGCGATGCCCGAAGGCATCAAGTTCGTCACGTTCGCCGCGGCATCGGCGGCACTGAACAACGAAAATCCCATGAGCGCTTTCCCTTACATGATTTGGAACCTAATGAACCAATGGAAGGAACGGGGAATCTTCCTGACAAAAAACAACGCGGCAAGGAGGCGGCAAAGTGGGGCCCGCCTCCCTTGAAATCTCTTCTAGAGCCGAGCTGGCAAAACCTCCCGCTCGAAATGAGCAGCTCGTATCATAGCAAAAAAAACCCCACTCGGCAAATAGGCACTCTGGGAAAAATTGCGAGCTTCGGGACCATGATCGACTCAAAACATGGATGAACAAGTTTCGGCAAAGCCGAGGACGTTCATCGCCCACTCTTCCGCTCGACCTCTTCCCGGCAGAGGCGGCAAAGCCGCAACATCGTCGGCACATCGAGAGTTTCCGCCCGGAGTTGAGGATCGAGCCCCATCTGTTGGAGGATGCGATCCACGTCATCCTTCTCCAGCTCTTTCTTGAAAGCACTGATGAGCTCCGATCGCAAGAACTTTCTCCGGTGAAAGAACATCGAACGGACAAACCGATGAAAATAGTGCAGATCGGGAATCCTTGCTCTCAGACGCTCGTCGGGGATGATTTCGATGATCGCCGACTGAACCTTCGGCCGCGGCCAGAAAACGGTCGGAGCCACCATGCGCACGATGCGGCAGCGGCATTGGCTCTGCATCCAGATGGCCAGCGCGCCGTAGTCTTTGGTGCCCGGTCGGGCGACGATGCGATCGGCCAGCTCCTTCTGAATCGTCACGGTCATCGAAACCGGTGGGCGTTCGATCAGAAGCAGATTCGAGAGAAGGGGCGTCGCGATGTTGTACGGCAGATTCGCCACCAACTTGAATCGGCTCTCCGGAATCGCTCGGCGCTGCTGCTCGACCAACTCCAGGACTTCGGGATTGAGCCGGTTCTTGTTCTGGAGGATATCGCCTTGGATCTGGTGCACGTTCGGGCGATCCTGGAGCTCCTCCATGGCAAGGCCATAGAGAATCGCATCCAACTCGACGGTCACCACCGAGGCGGCTTTTTCGCTCATCGCTCGGGTCAGCGCGCCGGTGCCGGTACCGACTTCCAACACGACGTCGCACGGTTCAAGCCGGGCCGTTTCGTGCAGCAGTCGCAAAAGATTCAGATCGATCAGAAAGTTTTGGCCGAGCTTCGTCCGCGGATGAATCCCCGCCTCCTCGAATCGTTTCATGAGGTAGGAACGGGTCTGGCGGGGAGCGGAATCAGGGGACATGGGCAACCGATTTCCGGAAAATGGTGGCAGCGAAAGAACGGCAGGATCGAAGCCTTGGAAATGCGGCCGGATCACCACTGCTTGGAGTCGAGCAGCCGCTGGACGTACTTCGCCAGGATGTCGGTCTCGATGTTGACTTTGTCGCCGACCTGGTGCTGGCCGAGCGTCGTGACTTTCAGGGTATAAGGGATCAAAGCCACACTGAAACGATCCTTGAGGCAATCGACCAGCGTGAGACTGACGCCGTCGACCGCGACCGATCCCTTGGAAGCCATGTGCGCGGCCAATTCCTGAGAGACACCGAACCAATGCGTCGCCCAATCGCCCTGGTCGTCGATTTCGATCAACTCTCCCTGACCGTCGATGTGCCCGCTGACGAAGTGCCCCCCCAAGCGATGCCCCACCGCCAGGGCCCGCTCGAGGTTGACGGAACTTCCTTCCTTCAGATCGCCCAGATTCGTCCGCGCCAGGGTCTCCGGACCGGCCTGGAAGCCCATCTTGTCGCCCTCTTTCTGGATGACGGTCAGGCAACAGCCGTTGACCGAGATGCTGTCGGCCACGTCCGTATCGCTGGCGACTTTCTCATCTTCGACGATTAAGAGGGCTCCGGGCGGTTCGGAGACGATCTCGGCCACGCGTCCCAGCGATTCGACGATTCCTGAAAACATCTTGCTAATCTCCTTGATCGGGAAGGGGGGAGCCGACAGCGTTTCTCGGCGAAAAAGCACCTCTTGACGTGCCGCCCCCGAGCGGCACGTCTTTCCAGGTCATGAATATTCACATTTGATTATCCCGCAAAAGTGGTTTCGATTGAAGGCGGGGGAGGGGAAAAATGGGATTTTTGCTTCCGCCCCCTGCTTGCAGCCTTTCCGAAAATCACTATATATTAGGGTTCTCCTTTTCGGTCGCTCCTCGCGACAGTTCATTAAAGGTGATTCACTCCCCAAACCACCGACACCCCTTATTTTTCATAAGAAAGAGCAGGTAAGAACATGAGCGCAATCATTGCGGAGATTCGTGGACGACAGATTCTCGACAGCCGAGGTAACCCGACCGTCGAGGTCGACGTGGAACTGGAAGACGGTTCGTTCGGTCGCGCGGCGGTCCCCAGCGGCGCCAGCACCGGCGTGCACGAGGCCCTGGAGATGCGCGACGGCGACAAGGCGACCTACCTGGGCAAGGGCGTCCTGAATGCGGTCGAAAACGTCAATGAAAAGATCGCCCCGGAACTCTGCGGTCAGATGGATGCCCGAAATCAGGCCGCCATCGACTACGCCATGCTCGAACTCGACGGCACCGAGAACAAGAGCAAACTCGGCGCCAACGCCATTCTCGGCGTTTCGATGGCCGTCGCCCGCGCCGCCGCCGATTACTGCGGACTTCCCCTGTATCGCTACCTCGGAGGCGTCGGCGCCCGCGTGCTGCCCGCTCCCATGATGAACATCATCAACGGCGGCGAACATGCCGACAACGCGGTGGATGTGCAAGAATTCATGATCATGCCGCTGGGCTTCGAGACCTTTTCCGATGCCATCCGATGCGGTTGCGAGGTCTTCCATCATCTTAAAAAAGTTCTCTCCGGCAAGGGATTCTCGACCAACGTCGGCGATGAAGGCGGATTCGCCCCCGACCTCCAGAGCAACGGCGCCGCCCTGGAAGCGATCGAGGAAGCCGTGAAGGCCTCCGGTTACAAGTTTGGAGAACAAGTGTTCATCGCGATGGACGTCGCCGCCTCCGAACTCTACGACAAGGACAAAAAGACCTATACCCTCGACGGCAAACAGATCAGCTCCGCCGACATGGTCGACGTGCTCGCCTCCTGGGTCGACAAGTACCCCATCGTGTCCATCGAGGACGGTTGCGACGAAGACGACTGGGAAGGCTGGAAAATCATGACCGAGAAGATCGGCGACAAATGCCAGCTCGTCGGCGACGACCTCTTCGTGACCAACACCAAACGTCTCCAGCGCGGCATCGATGAAGGCATCGCCAACAGCATCCTCATCAAGGTCAATCAGATCGGCACGATCACCGAAACGATCGAGGCGATCCACTTGGCCCATCGCAACGGCTACACCGCCGTCACCAGTCACCGAAGCGGCGAAACCGAAGACTCCACCATCGCCGACTTGGCCGTCGCCCTGAACACCGGGCAAATCAAAACCGGCTCCGCCTCCCGGACCGACCGCATGGCGAAGTACAACCAATTGATCCGCATCGAGGAGCAACTCGCCAAAACCGCGCTCTACGGCGGCCCCCTCTTCGCCCAAAAATAGTTTATCGGAGTGAGCCGACCCGTTAGCGGTCGCGACGACACATCGCCGAACGTAAAACGGCCTCTCCTCCTGGGGGAGGCCGTTTTTGATGATTTCCCATCTCTCTGCAATTCTTTCGATCTTTCGATCCGGAGATTTCCTTTCACCGGCGATTTCTGCTACAATGTGAACATCCGGTCCCCGTAGGCCGCGACATTCCCATTCCGTCGACGGGTTGCCGACGAGGCATTTCCCCCGACCACATCACGAAACGGCCGAGGCAGCACACGTCCGCCGGCTGTTCTCCGTATACCATTTCCCTACCCACTCAGGAGTCGACCCCATGTCTTCGATTTCCAACGCCGCAAAGTTTCTCGCCCTGTGGATCGTTGTCCTCCCCATTTCGGCCCTTGCCCAAGAGCAGGACTCCTTGAACCAAGCCGCTCCCATCGCACCGAACCAGCTCACCCCCGCCGAAAAAGTGCTCGGCTTCCGTTTGTTGTTCGACGGAAAATCGCTCGACGGCTGGCAAGGCGCCACCGGTCAGTACAAAGTCGAGGACGGCATGCTCGTCTGCGATCCGGGAGGAAACCTTCTCACGAGCGAAGAATTCGGCGATTTCATCTTTCGGTTCGAATTCAAACTTCCACCCGGCGGGAACAACGGGGTCGGCATCCGCACCCAAACCGGGGTCAACGCGGCCTATCACGGGATGGAGATCCAAATCCTCGACAACGACGCCCCGCGCTACGAAAACCTTCAGCCGTATCAGTACCACGGCTCCATCTACGGCGTGGTCCCGGCCAAACGCGGTTACCTGAAGAAACCGGGCGAGTGGAATTGCGAAGAGATCATCGCCGACGGCGGCCATATCGTCGTCACGCTCAACGGAACGGTCATCGTCGACGCCGACATCAGCGGCATCGAGGAAACGATGGACCACCGGGAACATCCCGGCCTGCACAACGAAAAGGGCAACATCGGCTTCCTCGGTCACGGTCACCGCGTGGAATTCCGCAGCATCCGTATCAAACCCCTCGATTCCGAGTAGTCAACCGAAGGAGCATCGCGGCGTGTATCTGGCGATCGAAATCGGCGGTACGAAACTCCAACTCGCCGTGGCGGCGACCGCAGGCGAGTCGCTGGTCGCCCAACACCGGTTCGCCATCGACCCGGCCCGGCGCGCCGAAGGGATTCTCGAGACGATTCGGAAACATGCCCCCGCGCTCATCGAGAGCCACCAAGTCCGCGCCACCGGCATCGGCTTCGGGGGACCGGTCGATCGCGATTCAGGTCGGGTGATCGAATGCCATCAGGTCGACGGCTGGAACGGTTTCCCGCTCGTCGAGTGGACGGAAGAGCACCTTCGCACCCCCGCGTGTCTGGCCAACGATTCCGACGCGGCCGGATTGGCGGAAGCCCTCTTCGGGGCAGGGCGGTCCGAACCGAGCGTCTTTTACACCAACAGCGGCAGCGGCATCGGCGGAGCCTTGGTTCTCCGGGGACAACTCCACACCGGTCAGAGCGGCATCGCCGCAGAAATCGGGCAGATGCGTCCCGGGCCCGAGGCCGAATCGCCCGAAGCCACCGTCGAGTCGGCCGCCAGCGGTTGGGGCATCGCCCGGGGAGTGCGGCAATATCTCGACGGGCAAAAAGGCCCGCTGGCGTCGTATCTCGTTCATTCGTTCGGCACCGAGGTGATCTCGGACGACGATCCCCGCCAACTCCTCTCGCTCTGCGACGGTTCGCCCGCCCAATTGACCACCCGGCAGATCGCCGAAGCCGCCGGCCGAGGGAACCTCATCGCCCGAGCGGCCCTCGATCGGGCCTGCCGCGTGCATGGTTGGGCGATCGCCCAGGTCGTCACGTTGCTTTCGCCGTCGATCGTCGTCGTCGGCGGCGGCGTCTCCTTGATCGAACGGCCTCTTTTCTTCGAGCCGCTCAAACGTTATATTGACCAATACGTCTTTCCCCCGCTGAAGAATCAATTCGAACTCGCCTTGGCCCGGTTCGGGGAGGAGGTCGTTCTCCGGGGAGCGATTGCCGAAGCTGCTAGGCTCTGACATTTCCCTCATATTCCATCTGAAAGGACTTTCCGATGTCTGTTGGATCAATATGGCAGGAACAGGTCAAAAGGTACTACGTTATTCCTTTGATCATCAACTCGATGCTCGTGTTGGGCGTGCTGTTCTTCGCCATGATCGCCATCATGGTCAACGACGCCGAGATGAGCGGCGCCGCGGGGGTACTCTCTCTGGTCAGCGCCCTCTTCGCGATCACCTCCATCCCCATAGCGATGATCGCTTCCCGCCTCAACGTCCAAAACGGGGTGAAGAAATACCTCTTGCAAAGGCAACAGGCCCAAGAGGCGGCGAAAAGTGCCGGTGAGGCGTCTCCCGATCCGGAGCATTTTTCGCTCGAAGAAGAACTCGAGCCGCTGAGAAACGCTTATCAGATCCAGTTGATCATCGGCAGTGCCGTCCTCGAAAGCGCCGCCTTTTTCGCAGCCATCGCCTATTTGGTGGAAAAGAGTTATGTCCCTTTGATCTTCCTCGCCGCCCTGATCACCGCCCTCGCCTTGAGAACCCCCACGGTCGGGAAAATCACCCAATTTCTTGAAAAGTACATCGCCTTGGGGGAAACCGACCGTTTTTTCCAACGCTAGTCTTTCCTTTCCCAACAGGCGAACACGCGCTGGTTTCGCCGTAAGCCTCTTCTTCATCAAGGTCCGTTCCCATGCTCCATCCCTTTGAAAGCCCTGTTCTGTGGATCTTTTTCGGCATCGTCGCCGCCCTGGTCGGGGGAATCGTGTTCGTCAATACACGTCGCGTCAACGCCTTGGCCACCACCGCGTTGCTCGTGTTGGCCGTCGTCGGCGGAGGGCTTCTCCTGGAACACTGGGTCGTGACCGAGTACGAGGCGATCGAAATGATGCTCGACGACTTGGCCGACGATATCGAGGCGAACGACCTCGAAGGGGTCCTCGAACACGTCTCCCCTCAGGCGACGAAAACCCGGGGACTCGCCCGAGTGAATATGGGATTGGTCGAGATCGAACACGCCAAGGCGACCGACCTGGAGGTCGACATCAACGAACTCACCACGCCACCGACCGCCCGGGTGCAATTCACCGGCATCATTCGAGGGAAGCTGAAGAGCTCGAGCGTCGTCTCGGAGCAGCCGTTTCTCGAGCGGGTAAAATTCGAGGCCCGACTCGAGAAGGGAGAAGACGGTTGGTGCTTCACCGATGAGCTCGATTTCAATCCCAAAGCGACCGGGGCAACGGCACTCTGAACGTCGCGTTGGCCAATGCGCTACCTTCCGATGCGAACCGGACCCGACTTCTTCGCGTTGGAACCCGATGAGCCGACGGCCGCGGGCGAAAGCCCCGCATGAGGAGCGGGGTAGGGAGAGTGATCATAAGGATGCGGATACCTCCGGTAAAGCGGTGGATGATACCCGTACCCATATCCGTAGCCGTGGTACCAGGGAGTCCCCCAACTCTCGACCGTGCTGCGAATTCTCAGAGAGCCGTCGTCGCCTCGCGCAACGCTCCTTCGATAGTTCACGCCGCTACGGCGATAGGTCGGGTCATACGGCTTCGGGGGATTCGGTCTCGGCGTGTGCTGGACGATCTGTTCGCCGGTCCGCCGGTCGTGGCTGTAACGTCCCGGCAGGAACGTCGTCCCACCGGCTCGGACCGATCCGGCGGCAAGCGAGATCAACCCGAGCGATATCACCAGCGGCGCCGCTTGCCTCAGAATGGATTTTTTCATGGCAGGATCTCCGGCATCGCTCCAAGCGAAACGCTTCGGCCGATGCCAACGGATTCGAGGAGAGGGAAGGGGAGGAGGAGGGGGTGACCCCGCGGAATCACCGGTAAGGAAAAGGGGAAACGCCCCATAAACACATGTTGGGGACGTTGGCAAATTCGTGGTTCACTTTTTCGGTTTTTCGACCATCAACATCTCTTTTTCGGGGACATACACGTAACGCTCGTCCGGATAGAGGGGAGGCAGCTCGATCCGAAGCGGCTTGACGATTTTTTCCATGAACTCTTCGTGCGATTTCGGGGCTTCGCCGTGGAGTGCTTTGTATTTGTTCATTTGATCTTGGATTTGCAAAAGCTTGACCTTCTCGCCGACGCGCCAATAGATCTTCACCGGCGTGAGGACCACGCCCTCGCCCTCGTAGTGGCCCTTGCGACCCATGCCGACCTTCGCCTCCTCGCGAACGGTTTCTCGGGCCGGGGCGGAAGCTTGCTCATCCGAGGAAGCTTCGGGGGAGTCGTCCGATTCCTGTTCGTCGGCGTCGGAGGATCCCGATTCGGAATCCTCACCGTCGGTGGTCGCCCCCTCGGTGTCGTTCTGGTCCGTTCCGGTCGAAGCAGCCTCGGGGTTCGGCGTGCCGTATTCGCAACCGACGGCGCTGCAAAGAATCGCGAGGCAGAAAAGTGCGGTCGCCGCGACATTCCATTCCCTGGTTTTCATGGTTCGTTCCTTATTCATTGCAAGTTTCTTTCTCGGATGCTTTCTCGAGCACCCGCTTCTGCGCCTCGGTGGCCGTTGATCAGGTCCCATCGACCTGCGAGGTATCGATCTGGTACGGCGCCGTGCGGACGCCGGGCCCTCGCGGCAACCGAAGACCTTTGTCGTCGTCCGCCGAACGGTCGTGCCGCGTGGGAAGGGTCAAATCCCAATTTTCCATCCGGCGGAGCATGTTCATTTTCGTCAGGTTGAAGTCGAGGGGGGTCAGCGCGACGCATCCCCGGGCGATCGCCGAGAGATCGGTCAGTCCCTCTTCATCCTGGGGGACGGGGCGGCCGGTCAGCCAGTAATAGGGTCTCCCCGACGGGTCGCTCCGGCGCTCGAACTTCTCCCAGTGCTGCTTCATGTCCATGGGCACGACGCAAACCTCCGGAGGGTTCTTTTCCAGGGCCGCGATGGGAATGTTCAGGTTCAAAAGCTCAGGCCCCTCTTTCTTCTGGGCAAGGACTCTCTCGATGACGTCGACCGCCACATCGGCCGCTTCCTCGAAGGGCGCGTTTTCGCCGAACTCCAGGGACACGGCCACGCTCGTGATCCCGAAAAAAGCGCCTTCGATGGAGGCCGCCACCGTGCCGGAATACAGCACGTTGATGCCGGCGTTCAAACCCCCGTTGATGCCGCTGACGATCAAATCGGGCGTTTGGGGCGAAAGTTCCGAAATGCCGATCTTCACGCAATCGGCCGGGCTGCCCTCGACCGCCCACCCCCAATGCTCGTCGTGGATGAACACATCCTTGATCAACAGGGGGGTCAAATACGTGATGGAGTGCCCCACGCCGCTCTGCTCGGTCGCCGGCGCCACCACGCAAACCTTGCCCAACCGTTGCAGGGCACGCTCCAGCGCGGCCAGGCCGGGGGCGTAAATACCGTCATCGTTGGTCAATAATATCTGCACGTTTCTCTACTTTCCGTTCGGCGAGAACCCCGGAAAATCGTTTCCCGAGGGCGATTTTCGAATGGCTACAGTTTCCAATATAATCCGACGCAGGCTTCAATTCAATCGACATTCACGCAAATCCAATGTTAGCATAAGGTTAAATCATCTTTTCACTCCTTGCCCTCTTTCGATTCCATCGGTTTTCCGTCAAATCCGCGAGCTTCTTGCCGATTCCTTTCACTTTCCCCATCAAGGAAGGAATCGTGCGTGGAGGTGCCCCTGTCTTTTGGCGGAAATCTCACTATAATGGCGATTTGGCTTTTTTCCAGGCCCGGCATATTTGGCCAGAACCGCCCCGACGATTTCATGGAAACCATCTCCCAAGAACAAATTCTCGTGCTCGACTTCGGGTCGCAATACGCCCAATTGATCGCCCGGCGGGTACGCGACAACCAAGTCTATTGCCGCATCGTCCGACACGACCTTTCGGCGGAGCGCATCGCCGAGATCGCCCCCAAGGGACTCATCCTCTCGGGTGGCCCCGCCAGCGTGTACGCCGCCGGCGCTCCGCAATGCGACCCCGAGATCTTCCACCTGGGTATCCCCATTCTGGGAATCTGCTACGGCATGCAGATCGCCTGCATGGCACTCGGCGGGGAAGTCGGCAACACTCCGTCGCGCGAATACGGCCGGGCGTTTTGCCGGCTGAACGAAGAACATCCCGAGACGCGACTGTTGCGCAACGTCCCTCGAATCAGCCAGGTTTGGATGAGCCACGGCGATCAGGTGACCCGCGTGTCCGACGACTTCCTCTCGTTGGCGACGACCGAGACCTGCCCGTACGCTGCGGTCAAGCACAAGAAAATGCCCGTCTACGGATTGCAGTTCCATCCCGAAGTGACGCATACCTCTGAAGGGCAGACGCTGCTGGAGAATTTCGTCCGCGAGATCTGCGAGTGTTCCGGCCAGTGGACGATGGGCAATTTCGCCGAAGAAACGATCGCCCGGATGAAAGAGACCGTCGGTGGCGATCGGGTCATTTGCGGCCTCTCCGGCGGGGTCGATTCTTCGGTCGTCGCGGCGTTGTTGGCCCAGGCGATCGGCGAGCAACTCTCCTGCATTCTGGTCGACAACGGCGTCATGCGCAAGGGAGAGATCGACTCGGTGATCCGGGAATTCGCCGGCCATTTCAAGACCGATCTGCATGTCGTCCGAGCGGCGGATCGTTTCTATAAGGCTCTGGAAAACGAAGCCCATCCACAAGAAAAACGCCGCAAGATCGGCCACATGTTCATCGATTGCTTCACCGATGAGGCGAAGAAGATCGAGAATACCAAGTATCTGGCCCAGGGAACGCTCTATCCCGATGTCATCGAAAGCGGCGGTTCGCTCGACGGCCCCGCGTCGACGATCAAACTCCATCACAACGTCGGGGGATTGCCGGAGGAACTCGGTTTCGACCTGATCGAGCCGTTGCGGGATCTGTTCAAGGACGAGGTCCGCAAGCTGGGCCTGGAGCTCGGGCTTCCCAAAGACATCGTCTGGCGGCATCCCTTTCCGGGCCCGGGGCTGGCCGTCCGCTGCCTGGGACCGGTCACGCCCGAGCGGATCGCCACGCTCCGCGAGGCCGACTCCATCGTGGTCGAAGAGATCAAAAAGGCGGAGCTCTATCGGGAGACTTCCCAGGCGTTCGCCGTGTTGTTGCCCATCCAGAGCGTCGGCGTGATGGGCGACGACCGCACCTATGAAGACGTGATCGCCGTGCGATGCGTCACGACCGAGGATTTCATGACCGCCGACTGGAGTCACTTGCCCTACGACCTTTTGGCCCAGATTTCCACGCGCATCATCAACGAAGTGTCCGGCGTGAACCGCGTGGTGTACGACATCAGTTCCAAGCCGCCCTCGACGATCGAATGGGAATGATGTCCCTTTGGAAGTCGAAGCAAGCGGGCACATTGGCGACCGGCTTCGTCGCATGCCCCCATTTCACCCCTGATCTCCATGCTCCATCGCCGCCTCCCGCTCGCAGCGGAAGGCAACTCATTTGTCCAGGAAAGGAAAGACCATGAAAGTCGCTCAAATCGAAACACCCAAGGGACCGATCAAGCTGGAACTCTTCGACGAACAGGCCCCGAAAACCGTCGAAAACTTCGAAAAACTCGCCGCCGACGGCTTTTACGACGGACTGACCTTTCACCGAGTGATCGAAGACTTCATGATCCAGGGCGGCTGCCCCGAAGGAACCGGCACCGGCGGACCGGGCTATACGTTCGAGGACGAATTCCACCCTGATTTGAAGCACGACTCGGCCGGCATTCTCTCCATGGCCAATGCCGGCCCCAACACCAACGGTTCGCAGTTCTTCATCACACACGTCGCGACCCCCTGGCTCGACGGCAAGCATTCCGTCTTCGGTAAAGTGATCGAAGGGCAGGAGGTGGTCGATTCCATCGAGCAGGGCGACAGCATGGAAAAAGTCACCATCAGCGATGCTTGATCGTCGGTAAGCTCCAGTGCACACGGAGACGGATCCGATCACCAAGGAGGGATCGATGCCCCGAAAAAAAACCTCTTCGAAATCTTCGCGCGAAGGCACAAGTCGAGAATCCAACTGCTCGGAAAGCCTCCCCGAAGACGCGGCCCTGGCCGGCATGGACTTCGAGACGGCAACCGCCCGGCTGGAAGCGATCGTCGAGAAGCTCGAAACAGGGGAGGCGCCCCTCAACGAGTCGCTCCAGGAATACGAGCAGGGAGTGCGACTGTTGCGGCATTGCCATCGCCTCCTGACGGGAACCGAGCGCAAAGTCGAACAGCTCCGTGCGTGGAACGACGACGGCAATCCGGTGCTCGATTCGATCGACCCGGAGGATTTTCGATCCGACGCGACCCGACCCGGTCGTGCCCGACGTCGCGACGAATCGCCGTGAACGATTCCCGATTCTCCAAAGGGCATTCCGGGCAGAGGAGGGATCACCACCTCAACAATGCCGAAACCGCCCATGGGAAGATATGGTCCTCCGAGTGTCCATGCATGAATCAGACGAGACTCCTTTTTCGACCGCAAATCGCCCCCGAAGTCGCGTGAATGTCGCTGCGCGGTCTCCACGGCGAGGAAACTTTTTGTTTGCCTCTGCCCCCTCACTCTGGTTAGAATGGAGTGATCATGCCGAACCGGATCTCCCCCGAGTGGGAACTTCATTACAAGACGTTGCGTTCTCGCGTCAATACCGCATTGGAAGAATACCTGCGGTTGGGAGACGACTGTCCTCGTCGACTGAACGCGGCGATGCGTCATAGTTTGCTCGCACCGGGCAAGCGGATCCGTCCCCTCTTGACTCTCCTGGCCTGCCGGGCGTGTGGCGGGGAAACGGAAACGGCCCTTCCGCTCGCTTGCGCGGTGGAGATGGTTCACACCTATTCATTGATTCACGACGACCTCCCGGCGATGGACGACGACGACCTCCGACGGGGGGAGCCCACTTGCCATGTGAAGTTCGACGAAGCGACGGCGATCCTGGCCGGCGACGCCCTGTTGGCATTCGCCTTCGAGGTGGTCGCGCGAAAGACAAAGCCCGAGGCACTGGCCGGGCAATGCTGCCGGGTACTCGCCACCGCCGCGGGACCGTGCCGGTTGGTCGGCGGCCAGGCCGACGACATGACCTTATTCCCCCCTCGGGAACGGACAATCGAACAACTGGAGACGATCCACCGTCGAAAGACCGGTGCCCTTTTATGCGCGTCGTTGAAACTCGGCGGATTGGCCGCGGGAGGGAACCAAGAAGATCTGGTCGCCCTGGAGGCGTTCGGTGCCGAAATCGGCCTCGCATTCCAAATCACCGACGACCTGCTCGATGCAGAGGGCGATGCCGAAAAGGTAGGAAAACGCACCCAGAAAGACCGGGAGCAAAACAAGTTGAGTTATCCCACTTTGTTGGGGATCGAAGAAAGTCGGCGGCGCGCGAAACAGGCCGTCGAGGACGGCTGCGCCCGAATCGAGCGTTTCGGTGAATCCGCAAAACCGCTGATCGCGCTGGCACAAGCCATCCCGCGACGAAGTCATTGATCCTCCCGGGGGATGCCGGATCCCACCGAATCATATTCCAAGAAAGCACACGGTTTTCACGTCAGCGGGGACGATTTCCATGTCATCCTTATTGAATCAAATTCGAACGCCGGAAGATCTCCGCGGTCTTTCGATCGAACAGTTGCAGCAGGTAGCGGCGGAGATCCGCGACGCGCTCTGTCGTGTGCTCGACCGCCGGGCGGTCCATTTCGCTTCGAACCTCGGGGTGGTCGAACTGGCGATCGCCTTGCATTCCACCTTCGATTTCCTGCACGATCGACTCATCTGGGACACCGGTCACCAAATCTATCCCCACAAAATGCTCACCGGAAGGTTCGACCGATTCAACTCCATTCGAAGCCGTGGCGGATTGATGGGATACCCGAATCCCGAAGAGAGTCCCTACGATCTGTTCATCACCGGCCATGTCGGGTGCAGCATCGGCTCGGCACTGGGACTGACCCTCGGCGACGCCCTTTTGCGGCCCGAAGAGAATCGCCATAGTTTCGCGGTCATCGGCGACGGCGCTTTCGGCTCCGGCTCGGTCTTCGAAGCGCTCAATCACGCCGGAGGAGTCAAGAAAAACCTCACGGTGATTTTGAACGACAACAAAATGTCGATCTGCCCCCGTGTGGGGGGGATGTCCGACTACCTCGATCGCCTGCGAATGGCCCCGTTCTACGTGGGCATGAAGCAGGAGGTGCAGAAGTTCCTCAATCATCTTCCGCTGCTGGGGGGACCGACCGAACGGCTCCTCCATCAAGTCCGCAGTGGCCTGAAAGCCGGCCTGCTCGGGGGCATGATCTTCGAGGAGATCGGCTTCCGGTATATCGGTCCGGTCGACGGCCACAACATCGAACAGCTTCGCGAGTTCCTCTTGATGGTCCGTGAATACGAGGAGCCGGTTTTGCTGCACGTGGTCACCGAAAAGGGGCACGGATACATGCCGGCGGTCGAGGATCCGACCACCTTCCACTCGCCGACGCCGGAAATCAAAAAGAACGGCGGCCCCACGCTGAAAACGACGGAGGCAAGCCACAAGGATCCTTTCACCCGATGGGCACGGAACACGATCTTTGAGTTGATGGAGGAGGACGAGCGGAATTGCGTCATCACCGCGGCGATGTGTCAGGGCAACATGCTCGAGCCGATCCGCGAAGAGATGCCCGACCGGTT
Organism: uncultured Planctomycetaceae bacterium; assembly: GCA_964632505.1. GTDB lineage: Bacteria > Planctomycetota > Planctomycetia > Pirellulales > Thermoguttaceae > CAZWCE01. Next base: position 242,587 of record CAZWCE010000003.1, read on the forward strand.
CTTCGACGTCGGCATTTGTGAATCGCACGCCGTCATACTCGCCGCCGGACTGGCCAAATCGGGCATGCGGCCGATCGTCGACGTCTACAGCACCTTCCTACAGCGGAGTTACGACCAGATCTTCCAGGAAATCTCCCTGGCGAACTTGCCGATCACGCTCATGCTCGACCGAGCCGGACTGACCGGTCCGGACGGACCGACCCATCACGGTGTTTTCGATCTGACCTATCTGCGTCCTTTCCCCAACCTCGTCGTCATGGCCCCCGGCGACGGCCCCGACCTGGCCGCGATGCTCCGCTTCGCACAATCGCAACAGCGCCCCGCGGCGATTCGCTACCCGAAGGCCCCCGCCGGAACCACCGACCGCCAAATCGATCCGGTGGAACTGGGCAAAGCGGAAATCATTCGCCAAGGCAAGGACGGCACGATCGCCTGTCTCGGCGGATTGCTCGACACCTGCCGGGAGGCCGTGCAGCGGCTGGCCCACGAGGGAATCGAATTCGGATTGATCAACGCCCGATTCCTCAAACCCCTCGATACCGAAACCCTGCTCGGGCCGCTTCGCGAGGGCCGTCCGTTGGTCACGGTCGAAGAAGGAATGCTCGCCGGCGGATTCGGCTCGGCGATCCTCGAGGCGGCCTGCGAAGAACGGATCGATACGAGGCGACTTCACCGATGCGGCATCGGCGATGCGTACGTTCCCTATGGCGAACGCCGGGAATTGCTGGCCGAGCTCGGACTCGATGCCGAGGGAATCGTCCGGGCCTGTCGACATGCCCTGAACACCTCCCCCTCGCCGGAATCGACCCTCCATTAACCCCCGCCTCGGAAAGCGATTCCCTTTCTGGTTCCGGGCGGAATTCCAAACCAAGCAACGTGCAAAGCAGGAAGCTGCACGAAAGAGATCTTCAGAAGGAAACGATGGGATGCGAGTGATGTTGACCGGCTATGCCAAGCGGGCCGGAGTCATGGAAGCGGTCGAGCGATTGCTTCCCGAGATCGAGCGGATTGCCACGGTGGCGGCTTCCGACTTCACGGGAGAGTCCGATCTCTCCGAAATCGACGCCGATTTGATGATCGTCTTCGGCGGAGACGGTTCCATCCTGCGCGCCGCCCATCAGATGGGGCCGAACCAGCGCCCTGTATTGGCCGTGAACATGGGCACGCTCGGTTTCCTGGCCGATGTCAAACCGGAGGAGCTCCTCGAACTGCTCGAAACGCTCGACCTGAAAACCCTGCCGGTCGTGGAACACTTGCTCATGCAGTGTCAGGTCCGCCGAGGGGAAGAGCTGCTGCTCGAGAAGATCGGGCTGAATGAAGTGTCCATCCAATCGGGGCCGCCGTTCACGATGCTCCACATCGAACTGGCGGTCGACGGCGAATCGGTCACGACCTACCACGGCGACGGCCTGATCATCAGCACTCCGGTCGGATCCACCGCCCACAGCCTTTCCGCCGGCGGTCCCATTCTTCGAAAAGATCTCCAGGCGTTCACCATCGTTCCAATCAGCCCCCATACCCTCAGCCATCGACCCGTGGTCGATTCCGCCAATCGCCTCTACGATCTCCGCGTGGCGAATCAATCCGGGGCGTCGCTCGTGCTCGACGGCATGGTCTTGATGCAGCTCGAAGCGTACGACGTCGTCCGGGTACGAAAATCTCCCGTGCCGTTCCAGCTCGTCGCCATGCCGGGGCACAGCTACTATCGAACGCTTCGGGAGAAGCTGGGCTGGAGCGGTCGACTCGAACGCGTCGCGCGGAACCAGTCTTCGAAAAGAAATCGACCAGGCGGTTGACGCCCGCGATCCCGATTTTCTTCGCTCTTTGGCGCCCTTTCTTGCCGCGATCCAAAGGCGAAAAATCCCCGAATCGGCATGGACCCGCCGAATCGCTTCTGGTACGATCCTCCAACGCTTTCTCGATACGGGGATCGATTCGCGCATCGAGAAATTCCCTCTCGAAAAGACTACCGAAGGCAACCGATATCCTGAAAGGAGTACAGGAACCATGTTCTTTCGCGCGACTATTTCGCTGAGCCTTTTCGCGGCGCTCTCGCTCACGGTGATGGGGGCCGAGACCTCGAATTCCGACGATCGAGAGTCCTATCTCCTCCGCTACCAATTCCGCCCCGGGGAAACCCTCCGTTGGGAAGTCGTTCACCTACTGAAGATCAAAATGACCGTCTCCGGCACGACCCAGACCGCCGAAACCGCCAGCAAATCGGTCAAGGTGTGGAAGGTACTCGAAACCGATGAGTCGGGAACCGCCACATTCGAACATCGCGTGGAAGACGCCGACATGCGTCAGAAGCTGACCGGCCGCGCGGAAACCCAGTGGAAATCGGGGGGGGACCAAGAGGTTCCCGGCGCGTTCCAATCGGTCGCCGAGACGATCGACGTTCCCCTGGCCCACGTGACCATCAATCGGCGAGGCGAGGTTCTGAAAAAAGATGTCAAAACGGAGTACAACGGGCTGGGCAAAGAGGGGAAAATCACCATCCCGCTGCCGGAGAAAGAAGTCTCGGTGGGCGACACTTGGACCTACCCTTACCCCATCGTCTTGCCGACCAACAACGGTATGGTCGAGCGGATCGCCACCCAGCAGAAGTTCCGCTTGGAGGACGTCCGGACCGGCGTCGCGACCATCTCGATGCAGACCCAGGTCCTCACGCCGATCGACGATCCGGCGATCGAGGCCCAGCTTGTGCAGCGGCTCAGCTCCGGTGAGATTCGCTTCGACATCGACGCCGGGCGAATCCTCTCCCAACAGATGGACGTCGACAAGACCGTCATCCACCCCCAAGGGGAACAGAGCTCGATGCACTACATGTCGCGATTCACTGAAAAGCTGCTGAAGTGGGAAAATGCACGGCGCCAAAGCGACTCGGGCGAGCAGGTCGCCGGCAAAACTCCGCAGGAAGAAACCGAAGAGGTCAAGACCGCTGCTCGCGACGCCGAAGAGACGCAAATACCACAGTAACCTCGCCGCCTCACTCACCACAAAAGAAAAAAACCGACCTCGGCCAGGCGCCGGAGTCGGTTTTTTTGTGTGCTTCCGCTTGAACGGAGAAAAGCGGTGCGGTCCTAGAACCACCCGCGCTTGTTGACGATGTAGGTTTCGTAGAACTCTTCATCGGTTTTGATGAGATAGATGATCCCCTCAATCAATCCGATAAAGCTACCAAAACCGCAAGTGAAGACGGTGATCAAAATCTGGAGAACCCCCTCGGTCGTGTAACCGAGAATAAACTTGTGCACCCCTAACCATCCTAAGACAATCCCGCAGACCCCCGCGGCGACTTTCTTCCCGGAAACATCGCTGGGGACCTGGGAGCCACCCGGTTCTTGCATTTCACTCATTACATCGTTCCTTTCGAAAAAGGTCCTCGGCCGAAGAGGTTGCCGGCCGGAACGAAGAGAAGTTCATGTAGTTCATGTTTTGGGCGCCGGGAGCCGTCGGCTCCGCGCCCCATGCTCCACAAAAGAATAGCAGATCTTCCCGATGGAAACAAATCGATCGGGGACTTCTTTTCGGTTTTCTTGTCGACTTCTTCTCCGCTCCCCCTTTCTTTCGAGGGGGCTGTTCTGCCGAAACAACATCCATCAAGGGGAGTCGCTTCGGGTTGCGAGGCTCACGCCCCGAACTTATCGAGCCGATCGGCATGGCCCATCGCCAGCGGCATGAGGTAGATCGCTTCGAAATGCCCCAATCCGCCGCGGATCGCTTCGCTCTCGCTGAACGCCTCGCAGGGATCGTGTCGGCAAAGGTCGGAGACGAGCATCGTCGGCACGGGATGGAAGCTGTGCGAGGACATCTTCGCCGGCGTGCTGTGGTCGCCCGTCACCACCAGGCAACCGGGGTTCAGCGCCTCGATGCGCGGGATGACGCTGTCGAACTCCTCGATCATCTTGACCTTCTCGGCGAAGTTGCCGTCCTCGCCGCGGCTGTCGGTGTACTTGAAGTGGACGAAGAAGAAGTCGTAATCGTCGTAGACCTTCTCCAGGATGTCGATCTCTTCCTCCAGCGTGTTCGCCCCCGCGATCACCTCCATGCCGACCAGTCCGGCCAGGCCCTTATACATCGGGTAAACCGCGATCGCCGCCGACTTCAGCCCGTACAACTCTTCATAGCTCGGCAGATCGGGCTTCTTGGCGAAGCCGCGCATCGTTAGGCAATTCGCCTTTTTCTCGTCGGCGAGCAGTTTTTTGGCCTGCTGGAAGAACTCCTTGGCGACCTCGACCGTCTTTTGGCTGTCCTGGTCGCGAGCGACCGGGTCGAGCGGTTCCACGCCGGTCCGTTGCGGGTCGGTATCGTCGACTTCCCCGCCGAGTCCCTCGCCGCGAAAGACCACCACGAAGCGATGTTCCTTGACCGGTTCCACGAAGACTTCCACGCCGGGAATGTCGACCTGGCGGAGCCGCTCGGCCAGCGGGGCGCTTTCCTCGGTCGGAATGCGGCCGGCCCGGCGGTCGGTGATCTTGCCGTCGACGTCGACGGTGCAGAAATTGCAGCGAATGGCGACATCGTTCGGCCCTAATTGGAAGCCGATGCCGGAGGCCTCCAGCACCCCGCGGCCGATGACGAATTCGAGAGGATCGTATCCGAAAAGCCCCAGGTGTCCCGGACCGCTGCCCGGCGTGATGCCCGGCTTGATCGGAATCGACATCCCGGAGACGCCTTTTCGGGCAAGTGCATCGAGATTCGGGGTCTTCGCGGCTTCCAGTTCGGTGGGCCCGCCCGGTTCGTACGGCATGCCGCCGATCCCGTCGGCGACCATCATGACGATCTTCCCGCCCGGTTTCTTCAGCGACTTGATCACATCGTGCAGATTCATTTTCGCCTCTCTTTTCACTCTCTTCGTGTTTGGCAAGGATTGTCTGGTTCGCAGCAGAGGGGCCCTCGCAATTCCGAGTCCTCCTCGACGATCCCCATTATACGTTTTTCCGGAAATCAGGGCAGGGGGGCGACGCTTCGTTTTTGCACGGAGTAAGGAAACATTCCGCCGCCGTTTTCAAGCGATTGAAAATGGGAGAATCATTGCCGAACAGGGGAGGGGAGGGGAGGGGCAAGAAACCGAAAACGACCGGAACCGTCGGGGTTCCGATCGCGGAAAGGGATTCGTCGGCACGTGGATTGCGGCTCCAGCGGTACCTTTTCGAGCGTCGCATCAGAGTGAGCCGAGTGGATACGACGGATGCGAGCATGAAGACGCGCGGCTATCGTACCCGGCAGCGGAACCGGATCACTCCGTGTTCGCCGGCTTTCATCGGATCGGTGATCTCCCACCGGAGCGTCCGTGAACCCACCGGATTCGCCTCGGCCACGAAATTTCCTTCCAAGCTGCAGGTCGCCGAACCTTCGACGTACTCCAGTCGCGTGGTCAACTCGTCGATGAGGGTCACGTTGCCGATCACCTCGTTGCCGATGTTGTCGAACCGCAAGGTGAATTCGACAATCTCGCCCGGTTGGGCCGCCGACGTGGAGGCGATCTTGACCAGTCGCAACTCCGGCGACGTCTCCGGGTCGCCGATGACGAAGACCGTCGCCGCCTTCTGAAGCCGCTTGACCGCCATGGCGCTGTTGTTGTTGAGAATCACCTTCACACCTTCGGCACTTTCCCAGGCCCGTGCCGCCTCGGCATCTTGAGCCAGATAGGCCAATTCCGCATCGCCCAGATGACTCAGCGTCATCAGGTCGCGCACGCTCCTCGCCCAACGGTTCGTCTTATGTTGCACCAGCCCCTGGGGATTGACCAAGGCGCCGCCCTGTTGACGCGAGCGGTAGGCGTTGGCCAGCTTCCGGTTTCGGGCGAAATCGGCCTGCGACTGCTGCGCCGTCATGCCGACCGAATGTTCCTTCTGTTCGGTGACCGCCAGCAGCTTGCGATCGACCGAAGCGACGTGCGTCTCTTGCCCGCTCTGCAAGACGCCCTCGATCTTCCGCACCGTCGCGAAGCGAGGACTGTAAATACAGACACGATTCGATTCCTCGACCTTCGTTCGTCCTTCGAGCGTGTCGAAGTGGGCGATGGTGTCTTCTTGATCCAGCCCTTCGACGGACCAGTCGGAACGAACATACGCCTTGCCGACCGAGTCGCCGCCGTCGCAGATGTACTCATCCCGGGAGTAGACGTTGCTCCCAACCGGCGGGCACGGGTCCATGACGTTCGGGGCACCCGGAGTCATCGCATCGACCGGAGGACGTCCGGCGATCTCGTTCGGCGGAACCGGATTGAAAAAGCCGACGGGTTGAACTTGCCGTGTCCCAGGGTGGTTCGAATCGGCTCGGTGCACTGTCGAAGAATCGACCGAGGCACCTTCCATTTGCGCGGTTTGTGCCATCACATGGGGAGGCAGCGGGCGTTGGTCGGAGGCCGCGGAATTCGGTGGCGGCAACTGCCCCCCCGAAGCGGTCATCGTGGGATTCGGTCCCGCCGCCGCGAAGGGATTGCTCGGCGCCTCGAGCCGATGATGCCGACAGGAGCACATCAGGAGGCTGCCGCCGGCGATCGCCAGGAGGATTCCCCAGGCCGTGAACCGGATGTCGCCGATGCTTCGCTTGACGATCTCAGGTCGCTGGTTCATGCGTTTGACCTCTTCCAACTTCAAAGCTACTCTCCGGGGGAGGTGATTGTTTGTTCCGCTATCGAATGCGGGGCCGACTGGCGGACGGCGTTCGGCGGCCGCCCCCCGCGGGCATTCCCCGCGACGACCTCTCCGGACGTCGGGCCGTCTCGACGGTGAACTCTTCGTAATCGATCCACTCGGGCGATTGAAACAGAAACGCGGGATCGGGACCGGCGGCGAGATTCGGGACCCGTCCGCCCAATCGCACGATCGCCACCGGCCGGCCCATCGTGTCGGCGACCGCCAGGGGATTTTGCCCCGGCTGGACGTCGAAATTCAACAAATCGTCCGGTTTTTCATCGGTTCTCACCGGAAGCGCCGCCAGGGGATCCTCGACGTAAACCACCTTGGTGACGAATTTGCCCTGAAGCGCCAGCTCCAGGTCTTCCTGTGTCAACTCCACCCGGATCGGAAAACGGACCTCTTGGCCCGCGGGAGGATAAAGACGGTCGATCACTTCAATCGTCGGGAAGAGTTCCTGTCCGCCGTGATAGGGAATCCCGATGAGTCGGAGTCGATAAACGTCGCCCACGCGCAACCCCGAAAGCATCGGTGTCATCTGGGCTTCGCCGAATCCTCCACCGCGCGCGATGGAGATCATCACCCCCTCGGGTGCGAAGACTTTCACCGGCTGAAAATAATGCGCCGCCGGCGGACCGATCTGCCGCCGCACGGCCCCCACTTCGCCCGGAGGAAGACTCTCCTGATGGTAGTAGTGCACCGGCGGCGAGGGCGGTTGCGCCCGTGTCGAGAGGAACGGCACGACCAGCAGACCCAGGATCATCCCAAAACGAGCCCAATATCTTAGCGGAAAAAGGCGTTTCCGCGGGGCGGAAAAAGCGTTCATGGCATTCCCATCCAAAGGGTTTCAACGTTCAACGTCATCCAGAAGGTTTCGATCGAGCACGTTTCCCCAACGGGAATCCAGCGCGATTTCGCCCGAGTTTTCGATGTCGACCCCATGGCCCAACAGGCGAGCCGGCGAACCGCCTGCGAAGGAGCGGTTCCACCGGCTGTACTGCCGATCCATTTAGTCGTCATTCCTGCGAACTTGCCTCGGGAGCATCACGCTGAAGGAATTCTCGGACGAACCTTCACTTCCACGAATCACGGTTGCGAGGGATGAGCCTTCACACCGTTCATCCTCTGACGAATCATGCCACTGGCTTTCGGGCCATGCGGAATCGAGGGCGGTCCGGGAAGGCCGACCGTCGAACCGGTCATCGGAGCGCCGTAGGCGGGACCGGTCACGCCGGAGATGTAATTGCTGGGAATCGAGGAACCGGAAGCGGGCGCGCCGCCGGCGGCCATGTCGCCTTCATACATTTGTCCATCGATGACTTTGTTGCCCATCCGCAAGACGGCGAGGATCGCACCCCGGTTGTCCGCCTCGGTGATCGGATCGACCCCCGGTTCCAATTGCGTGTTGACCAACGTTCCGACCCCGGCCATCGCCAGTCCCTGGAATTCAGGATCCGGCAGATAGATGACCTTCGTCACGTAATTGCCGCTGAACACTTGGTCGAAATCGTTGTCGGTGAATTCGACGGGAATCGTGTTGTGGGCCAAAAACGCCTGCGTACGAGCGTTCGTCGGCGCGACTTCGATCGTCGGGAACAGCTCCCGACCGGGGCGGGACGGAATCCCCGCCAGCTTCAAGCGATACATCGCTCCCTGCTGGAAATCATAATGTCCGGGCACGATCAGCGGTGCCGAATCGAACATCCCCGGCATGCTCACATCCCAGAAGACCTGCATCCCTTCCGGTCCCAAGAACTGTACTTGCGAGGTTTGGGCTTGCGGCATCACTCCCGCCATTTCCGGACCCGCGATCACTCCCGGTCCCGGCCCCGCCACGGGCGGGCAAGCACGATTACGCATCGGCCCCTGGCAACCGGACAGGGCTACCAGACTTGCCAGTAAAATACACATTCCATATCGCATCAGGTTCTCCCCCTTAACGTGTCGCTCCAGGGATTCGCAACGTCGATACCCCAGAAAGAGCTTACTTAAATGGATCTTCGGTCGTGTTTTTCTGTCTTCGAGGAACACTTCAGGCCAAGGCCGATTTTCCAAGTTCCCGGCCGAATTGCCATGGACCCGAAAATCGTTCCTCACTAAAATGCAAAAGCGATTTAGCGAGTCGCTTGCTTCTCGCCGGAATCCTTGTCGTGAAAAAAATCTGCGTTGGACCTCCGGCGAATAGTCGCGCAATTGTCCCTCTGATCATTATTGGTCGGTTTACTACAACGAGTTTCTTTGGAAAAATCGACAAATCCATCGGCATGAAATCAATACTTTCCGTTTTTCTTGGGCTCGGCTTGCTCGCCGCCCCGATAATCCTTGCCCAAATGCTCCAAGGTAACACCCCGGCCACCGCCTGGGCACAAGACTCCTCGGACGAAAAAAAGGCGTCTCCCGCGAAAAAATCGACCCGCGCCGAAACCATTCTTCGCCAAGCGATTCGCAAGACCGAATCGTGGACCACCATCGAGTCGAAAATCCGCCAGAAACTGAGCCTCTTCGATAAGCAGCTTTTCGGGTCAGGCATCTATATCGAGCAGTTGTCCCCGCTTTCGATCCACTCCGATTTCGATCGCACCCAATTCCGCCTCGAGCTTCGCATCCAACCTCCCAGCGACAGCCTCGGGCAAGAGGAACCCAATACGCTCATCTCGGTCTGCGATCGGCGCTATGTCTGGAAGTACACCTCGATGACCGGCGAGAAGCCTTCCTTGGAGCGAATCGATGTCGAACGGCTCAAAAAAGCGATCGCCCTGGGCGGTCAAGCGGAGAAATATCGACGCATCCAGGGAATACCCGCAACCGGAGGACTCGCCGGCACTTTGCGGCAGCTCGAGAACTTCTACGTCTTCGATCTCCCACCGGAAGAGCCGATGCTGGGGGGGCAGATCGCCGCCTGGCGGCTGAAGGGCAGATTACGTTCGGACCAGAAGAAAAGGATGACCGAGCGATTGCATCAGAACAGCGAATCGCCGAATGAGACGAAAAAGAAGCCTCGCCCCGAACAAATCGCCACCGATATAGTGATCTTCCTCGGCAAGGACGATCTCTTCCCGTACCGTCTGGAATACTACCGTCGCGTCTCGGAAAAGCAGGAACTGGGGGAACCGTTCCTCACGATGGAAATCTTCGAGGTCCGTCTCGACGGGGAGGGGATCCCCTCGTCGATTTTCCATTACCTTCCCGGAGAGAACATCCATCCCCACAATCTTACCGATGAATTCATCGAAAAACTCAAACTGCCGGCACCGCCGAAGGCGGAGGAGCCCGCCTTGCCGGAAGAGCTCACCTCTGATCAAGATGAAAGATACCGTTGATGGTGAGAATCTTGATCCGCCCCTTTCGATAGCGAACCAGGCTGATACCGCAGTTGTCTTGCGGCACCGAGCGGAAATGGGGGAGCTCGATGCCCAACAGTGACGACAACCAAGCGCGATTCACCACATTGTGGGCAGCCACGACGATCGTCCGACCGATGTTCGCCTCCAAGAGTTCCAGAAAGTGCTTCGTCGCCCTCTGCTGCACGAAGCCGATCGCTTCCCCCCCGGCGTAGGGATTGCCCGTCGGATCGCTCATGAAAAGCCGATACGCCTCCGGATCGTTCTCCTCGATTTCCTGCCAGTTCATGCCTTCCCAGCGACCAACGTCGACCTCAATGAGTCCCGGCGCGATTTCGACCTCCAAACCGTGAGAGTGAGCGATCGCCTCCGCCGTTTCCTTCGCACGAAGCAACGGGCTGCTGTACACGCGATCGATCGACATTCCCGCCAAAAAGGCGCCGGTCCGTTCCGCCTGGATCCGACCTTGGGGAGAAAGCGGCGGGTCGGTCCGACGGCCTTGCAAGATCGGCGGTTTGGCAAGATTGTTTACCGTCGCACCGTGACGGACCAAGTACAGATAGCATTCATTCGAAGCAGGGGAGGGGGGCATCAATCAATCTCCAAACAGGGCAGGGGGGGGTCACTCGGGAGGAGCCGCCAGCAATCGCGCCACGCGGACCGCTTCGAGGAGACTGCTGCTTCGGGCGACTCCCTTCCAAGCCCGATCGAATGCCGTTCCATGAGCGACGCTCGTCCGGATGATCGGCAGTCCAAGCGTGACGTTCACCGCGCGATGCATTCCCAGAAGCTTCAGCGCGATATGACCTTGATCATGAAACATCGCCACGACGGCATCGTACCGTCCCGAAACCGCCTCCACCATGATCGTGTCGGCGGGCAAGGGGCCTTCCACAAGCCATCCCTGCGATTGAGCCGTTTTCACCGCCGGACGAATGCAGGTCGTCTCCTCTTCGCCGAACAAACCGGACTCGCCCGCATGCGGATTGAGCGAACAAACGCCGATCAATGGCGAATCGTTCCCCATGCGTCGCATGAAACGATGGGCGAGCTTGATCTTCGCCAGCACCGTTTCGGGAGTGATCTCTTCGAAGACGTTTCGCATGGCGGTGTGGAGCGTCACGTGGACGACCGCCAGACCATGCTTTCCCTCGAGCGGGGGTTCCGGCCCCAGGTAAAGCATCATCGCGAAATCCTCCACCCCGCATCGCTCGGCGAGTATCTCGGTATGGCCGGGGTAGCGGTGCCCCGCACGGTGCAGCGCCGCTTTATGGAGAGGAGCGGTGACGATCGCGCCGATCCGTCCTTCCAGGGCATCGTCGATCGCTGTCGAGAGCGCCCGAAACGCCGCCTCGCCCGCTCGGGCATCGATCACACCGGGTGGAACATCGAGAACCTCGTCGGCAACACACGGCAAACAGGGCAGGACCTCCGGAGATTCCGGGATATCCGACAAGCTCTCGATGGGAACCACTTCCAGGGACACCTTTCGCAATTTCGCTGCGCGCCGCACCAACTCCGGATGGCCGTACACCACCGCCCGATCCGCGCCTCGACTGCCAATCGATCGCCAACCGTCGACGATGATCTCCGGTCCCACGCCGGCCGGATCGCCCATGGTGATTCCCAACAGGGATGTCGATCTCTCATTCAGGCCCTTCGGCAACATCGATTCCGCCACATCTCCTCTCTTGTCAAATGGGAAAGCGGCCATTTATACTGGAACAACAGCCTCCGCTCGGTCCTCCTCGACATCGAGAAGCCCCCCGAAACCATGACGGGAAGGAAATGCCGAAAGCAGGAACGACGCGAGCATCATTGTACCCCACGGCGTCATTCAAACCAGCACCCCCTGGGCTCGCCGGATGGAGATCGGGCGACTCCCGTTCCCAAACGATCGCCACCGCAAGAGACGAGCCGGGCTCCCTAGAAGACAAGAAGGCAGCAACGATGAGAGCTTGCATCCAGCGTGTCCGGTGGGCGAAAGTCACCGAAGTGGCCACCGGTCAGGTCGCCGGCGAAATCGGCCCGGGTTTCCTCGTGCTTTTGGGCATCCGGCACGAAGACACCGAGAAAGAAGCGGCCTATCTGGCGCGCAAAACGGCCGGCCTCCGCGTGTATGAAGACGACCAGGGCAAGATGAACCGCGATTTGGCAAGTGTCGGCGGCGCGGTGCTGGTGGTCAGTCAATTCACGCTCTACGGCGATTGCCGCAAGGGGCGCCGCCCCAGTTTCGTCGAAGCGGCACGCCCCGAACAGGCGGAGTCGCTCTACGAATCCTTTCAGGACCAAATCCGTCGGGCCGGTATTCCGGTCGCCTCCGGAGCGTTCCAGCAACACATGGAGGTCGAACTGGTCAACGACGGCCCGGTCACCCTCTGGCTCGACACCGAACGGATGATGGCGTGACGACTGTCCGGATCTTGCTCCCTCAACGATACTCCGGCGGGGGCGGGGGAGGAGCCGGCACGGTCCCGGCCGACCTTCCCGAGGGAAACGTCTCCCAATCGGGCTCTCGGGCAAGCCGTATCGGTGCGTTCCCGTTCGCCTCGGAGGGAGGTTCCGCGTCGGATTTTTCGATTTCAGGAGACGGGGGATCCCCCGGGATCAAAATCGACTCTCGCGTCGACTTCGCCGTCCCCGGTTGCCCGGAAGGACTGGAAGGACTTGGCTGCGAATGATGCCGGGGACTCTCGATCCTCAAATCACTGCTGGAAAACCCACCTTCCACCAACCAATCCGAGGTCACGTCTGTTTCCAAAAAAGTGTCGGCCGCTTCGCTTTCCAAAAACCACCGGGGCATCGCTCGGGAGCGTTCTTCTTCCGGCTGCCGGTCTTCAGAGAGGAAACGTCCCAATCGCTCTTTCACGTCCAGGTCCTCGCCGAGCCAGTCTTCGGAACGAACCGTCGGCGGCTCCACGAGCGGCGCATCGAGCAATTCGCTCAAATTGCCGAGAGCACCTTCCTCGTGATACTGATCGCGATAGGTCCGCAATCGCCGGGCGACCTGCGACACCTTTTCGGTCGTTCGCTTCACCAGACGGGCCGTTTTGCCGCCACGTTCCTCCAGGAGCGTTCGCGCCCACTGAGGTTCGTTGACCACCACCCAGGTCAGACCGGCCAGAAGCGCGTAGACGACCAGGTTGACAAAGAAACGGTCGGGGCGGAAGATTTTCAACGCCGTCCCGAACGATTTTTTCACGCGCACCCGGCCCGGCTTCACTTGCAGGCTGTAGAATTCGTCGAGCATGAGATGGGAAAGGTATCCCAACACCAATCCACCGGCCTTGAAAATCCTCAAATTCACGTCGTTGCCCGAGGCAAGCAGGAAGGTGATTTCGCCGAAAATCAAGGCGGCCGGGATGCTATGGAACATGCCCCGGTGATCGGTGAAATTCCGGAGAATGTAGCCGAGCACGAAGCGGATCACCAGATAGATCGCCGCTCCGCTAAGAACGACGATTTCGTTGTTCATTTCGAGCTCTTCGAGCCGGTTGACCAACATGACGGCCACAAAAGCGGCCCCAAAAGCCAAGCTCTCGCGAAGCGGACGACTGGAGTTGCTGTCCAAATCGGGCAGCATCCCCGCCATGCTGCAGAGCCCGCCGGCGAGCAGACATGTCGACTCCGGTACCTGGTAATGCCAGTAGGCCGTCCCCGCGTAGACCGCGCCCAGGCCGGTGCTGAAAGTCAGATGTGTCTTGAAATCGGCCATAGGAAAGCGTGGGGAAATACGTGATCGGGAACGGTGAATCCCGAATTGCCGGAGAATCCATCTCGCCGATGTTCTATCAAATGAAAAGCATTGCCGCCATAGCAGTTTTCCATCAGCGCGACCCCTAATCCACCCAGTCCCCCTGCTCCATTTTTTCATCCGATTCAATCATCACAACGTAAGCATCGAACTCGACTCAAGGAACCTAGACCACGCATCCCCGAATTGCTTGGCCCTTCATACAAGGAACTTATTCTCCACACATCCCACAAACCACCAAAACCACTCATACAGGCATTCTTCGTTTTCATCACTATGCCGACGAACCCTCGCAAACGGCCAAAACGATCGTTTTTGGCGAATCGCTGTTTCTGATTCATCGAAAAAAGTTTACAATCGACCCAGAGCAGCCCTCCGCGGAACCGGCAAGCCGCGGATCGATTTTCGCAATCATAGGAAAATGACCGGTGGAAGGAATTGGAATACAAGCGTTCGACATCATCGTATTGATCATTCTGGTGGGGATGACTCTCTACGGCGGCAATAAGGGGATGGCCTGGCAAATCGCCCGGCTTGGTTCGATCCTGGTCAGTTGGGAAGTGGCCAGCCGCTACAGCCCGACCGTCGCCCCCATGATCGATACCGAAGCTCCCTGGAACAAGATCCTCGCGATGCTCATTCTTTTCGCCGGCACGTCGCTGGTCATCTGGATCTTCTTCCGTTTCATCTCCAAGGCGATCGACCGGATCCAATTGAGAGAATTCGACCGCCAGATGGGAGCATTGCTGGGTCTCATCCAAGGTATACTTCTGTGCATGATTCTTGCGTTTTTCGGTGTGACCCTTTCGGAACGAACGCGCGCCGCGGTGCTGGAATCGATCTCGGGGCCCTACTTGGGGATGCTGGTCCAACAGGCCGAGGCGACCATGCCCGATGAAGTCGCCCAGGTACTCCAAAAACATATGCAGGAATTCAATCACCGGCTGTCCGATGACGCCGGCGAGGAATCTGGAGAACATTCCGAGGAGGAGGGCCGGGAAACGGACGACGCGGAAACATCCACCTCGAGCGGGGAGCAAGAAGGAGTCGCGATCGAACCGACCCCACTGGACAAACTGAAAAGCGGTTGGGACAAACTCCGCGACGGCATCCATCTTCTCGGGGAAGGCCGCGACGAAATCAAGGAGCACACCTCCGGCTATTCCGGGAGCGATTCGGGGGCTTCGAACTCTTCGAACATTCCTCCGATTCCCTTATCGCCGTCGAACATTCCCGAACCAAACGGTGCCGCCAAGCCGTATTCGGGGCAGGGGACGTTCACGCCGGCCAAGGGGCAGGGGGGATTGCTCGACGGCCAAAAAGCATGGGATGTCGAAACCTGGCACAAGTCGATGCAAGACGCCGTGAAAACCCCACCGCCGATCCCCGATTCCTCCTGAACTTCTCGAAGCGATTCGTGCTCGGAAAAACCGCGCAGGCGTTCCAGCAATCCACAGGGGCACAAGGGATCGACGGAGACGAATTTCGATGTTCAATCAGCCTATCCGCCTGATGGCCCGCAAACGCAAACAACGCTGAAACCAGGCGAAAAACGGCGGTCCGACCGAACATAAGAAACATTATCGGACGTTGGGCAGCGAAATACAAATCCCCGGATGAAGGACGAATACGATCTCCGAACCGACGCTCAACAGCGCGCGAAATGCACTTCGGAAACGATCCGGAAACCGACAAGAAAAATCGAAATCGGCGCGCCGGATTTTTCATTCGCGTCGTCCGAAATCGAAGTGAAAATCGAAGAGTTTTTTTTCGATCCGACGGCGCGAACATTCTTTCGCCGAAACGAAATTCGCGGCCGGGAAAAACATCGACCGAACAAGAAATAAAACGAGGCCGCAAGAAGGATCCCCGCAACCTCGATTTAATTGAATCCTGTTTCACCATCCAGCATCGGGCGTTGAGCGCTCAAAAAACCTTTTCGCTACTCGATCGCTTTGCCATCGCCTGATGGGGAACCCCGACCTTACCACCTTCTTGACGAGAAGCACCTTCGAGAAAGACACCCATGCGACGGAATCGTTGGTAACGATTTTCGACCAATTCGCTCTTGGGAAGTGAAGTCAGGTGACGGAGATGATTCCGCAAAAACATCTTCAGGCGCGAGGCGGTCAAGTGATGATCGCGATGGGCTCCACCGACCGGTTCCTCGATCACCTCTTCGATCACCCCCAGCCGGAGCAGATGCTTGGAAGTCATCTTCAGCGCTTCGGCCGCCTTGTCCTTGAACTCATGACTCTTCCAGAGGATGCCCGCGCAACCTTCCGGACTGATGACCGAATAGTAGGAGTGCTCAAGCATTCCGACACGATCGCCCACGCCGATGCCCAATGCGCCGCCACTGCCGCCCTCGCCGATGACGACACACACGATCGGCGTCGGCAGCACCGACATCTCGTACATGGCATTGGCGATCACCTGAGCCTGGCCTCGTTCTTCGGCGGCGATGCCGGGATAGGCCCCGGGAGTGTCGATCAGACAGATCACCGGCAGACCGAATTTCGCGGCGAGCTTCATTTTCCCAATCGCCTTGCGGTATCCCTCCGGGTGAGCACATCCATAGTTGCACTCCAGACGATCCTTGATCGTCCGGCCCTTTTGATGGCCCACCACCATGACTTTGTACTCGTCGAGCTTCGCCCAACCGGTGCGGATGGCGCGGTCGTCGCCGAAGAACTTGTCGCCGTGGAGTTCGACGAACTCATCGAAAATCAGATTGAGGTAATCCGTCGTCTGGGGGCGATCCTGATGCCGAGCGACCTCGACGGTCTCCCAGGGCTTCAGATTGTTGTAGATCTTCCGCTTCAAATCGGAAAGGCCACGATGGAGACGCTGGATCTCCTCGCGAACTTCCGGCGTTCGATTATTGCGTTTCAACTTTTCCAGACGTGCTTCCAGATCAAAAATCGGTCGTTCGAAAGACAAACGCAGTTCTACTCCTGCCATGGGTATTTTCTCTTCTATCGAATGATGGTCGTTTCGTGGAAGTTCTTCAAAAGGGAAGCGGTTTGCAAGGCAGCGGGAAAGGGCGATCTTCTCCGCCACGTGCTCCCCTTACTAAAGGGGGGATGTCAGAGCCCCAAGGAGGAACCCGACTTTTAGTATCGTCATGAAGGATTCAAACCCAAAACCGACAATCCCACAAGGGTCCATTTTTCAAAGAAAACTTTCTAAAAGCAAGGCCATTCTAACAAAAAATGGAGAACAGGCAAAGCAGGCAAAATATTTCTCTTATTTCTTCTTCATCGCCCTCTCACAAAGCTGAAATACTTCGCGGAGCTTATTTCGCAAGGGATCAAACCTTTTCAGGCATTTCCGGCGTACGGCGGAAGATACGGATCGACTCGAGCATCTTCATCAACTCACCACAATTCGAGGGTCTCTCCTTGGGATCCTTGGCCAACATGATCTGCAAGAGTTCGGACATCTCGGGGGTGACGTTTTTATTCTTGGCACTCACCGAAGGCGGGACCGAATGCAGGTGCCGCTGCAAAAGATCACTCATGTTATTCCCGGTAAAAGGAGGCCGCCCGGCAAGCAATTCGTAGATGGTGCACGCCAGACTGTAAATATCGGACCCCTCGTCCAACGGCTGTCGACGAATCTGTTCCGGCGACATATAACTCCCTGTCCCCTGCACTTTCGGCTTTCCTGAAAAAAGTCGGGCGATCCCATGAGCCGATTTTCGGGCCAACGCGAAATCGATCAGCTTCATCCGCCCCGTGTCGGTTTGGAAAAGGAAGTTGTCGGGCTTGATGTCGCGGTGGACCCAACCATACTCGTGAAAGGCATCGAGCGACTTCACCATGAGCGGAAAGATCTTGGGGAGGTAAGCGCAGTACTGATCGTACCCCCGATTGAGCAAGTGCTTCAAATTGGGAGCCGAAAACCATTCCATGACGAGGAAAGGCACCCCCCGATCGGACAAGTATCGCCGGATGTCGATCAACAGCTCATGATCGAGTTTTTCACCAACCTGGAACTCCCATTTCAGCATGGAAACCTGTGTCCGGTCCCGACGAAACTGGTGCAGTAAGGTCTTGATGCCGAGAAATTCACGCTTGGAATCGTCGTACGCCTGCCAGAGACGACTCGTTTGACCCGTATTCACGACATTCAACAGTCGATAAGGGCCTAAATATTCCATATTTGCACTGCTCACGTTCGTCCCCTGCTTGATTGCAATCTTTCAAACAAAAGATAAGCTGCCCTCATCTTTTTCATAAGCCGACGTCTCGGTACTGTTTTTCTCCCAGTGCCCCTCCCCTGCTCTGCCGTGGTCGTTCCACCTGCTTCAAGGCAAAAACCGTGTAAGATGTTATCCAGTGTAATTAGAAAAGGCTTCCGATTCAATCATTCCGTGTCTCTTTTCCGAGGTCGTCCTCTCCTGATTCCTTCTCGACGGTCCTGCTCATCGGCGCTGGATCCGCGTGACGGCGATTGTTTCTTTCCAACAGCTCCTCATAAAGTACACGTATCTTATTTGTCATATACTGATGTGCGAACACGGTTTCACAACGTCTTCGTCCCTCTTTTCCCAGTCTCTCTCGAAGCGCGGCGTCGTCGGCCAGTCGCAAGACCGCCTCGGCGAGGGGCTCGACCGACTTCGGAGGCAAGAGAATGCCGGTCCGATCGGTCACGACCACTTCCCGAGCCCCGTCGATGTCGTAACTGATCGCGGGAATACCGGCCAGGAGTGCCTGCGGCAGCACGCGCGCCAAGCCCTCACGGAGACTCGCGTGGACAACCATATCCATCGCTGAGAGCATTTCCGGAATGCGTGCCGGAGGCACCAACCCGGCGAAATGAAAAAAATCGGTAAGACCGCGAGCCTCGATCTGCCTTTTGAGCGTGTTCGCCAGGAGTCCGTCGCCGACGAAAAAGAAACGGACTTTGGGATTCTTCTCGATGATCGACGAGGCCGCCTCGACGACATATTCGTGTCCCTTCAGATGAAACAGCCGCGCGATCTTGCCCACCACCACGTGCTCGTCGCGGAAGCCGAACTCTGCCCGAACCCGCTCACGATGTTCTCGAGCCCGCAGAAAGTTCTCGGTTTCCATGCCGCTGTAGATCGTCCGGAACCGATCGCGGGGGGCAACATCGCCTTCGACCATCAAATCGGTCATGGCATCGGCGACCGAGACCATCGCATCGCATCGACGAGCCGCCCAGCGTTCACACACGCGATAGAAATGTCGCACCAGCGGGTTTTGATAAGGGTAGAACGGCGCCCCGTGAACCCCATGGACGATCGCCGGCACGCCGACCTTGCGAGCCGCGGCCCGTCCCAGAATCCCCGCTTTGGCGCTATGGGTATGGACCACATCGGGACGAAACTCCCGAAATGCACGCTTTAGAGCAAAGTAGGCCGAAACATCGTGCAGTGGATGAATCTCGCGTCGCAACGACGGCACCACTTCCAGCGGTAGGCCTCCCCCCCGGACACGATCGACCAGCGAACCTTCCGGACCGTAGGTCGGACCGCTGATCAGCAAGACTTCGTCGCCATACAGGCGCATCAGATCCTCGCAATTGAGGATCGTATTTTCTTGGGCTCCCCCGATGATCAATCGGGTGATGACATGGGCGATGCGCATCGATTCGCTTTCCGGACAATTCGTCGTAGCAATCTCTTGAAGAAAAATGAATGGTGTTGCAATTATAGCTTACCGCGTTGGGGAACCGGCAATGTCGGAAAAATCGGCACTCCCCTGCCCTACTCGCGTGAGCGGAAACTCGTTTAGAATCGGATCTGTTTCAAGTAGAGGCCGTGAGGCGGCGCGGTGGGACCGGCCGCGGCCCGATCGCGACTCGCCAGCACCTCGAGAATCCATTCCGGCGACTCGGCCCCTTCTCCCACGCGGACGAGCGTGCCCGCGATCGCGCGTACCATATTGTACAAAAAACCATCTCCCTCCACTTCGATCGCCACCAAGCGATGCCCTTCGAGCTCCCAGAGCTCCGGCGGCGCGAGACGTCGGACCCGAACGTCGAACATCGTTCGGACGGTACTGGTCCGGGGAGAACCGCTCGTCTCGAAACATCGAAAATCGTGCTTCCCAACCAGATAGTCCCCGCCTTTCGCCATTCGCTCGACGTCCAACGACCGGCGAACCGCCCAGCTATGGCCGACCAACAGGGGATGACTCGGGCGATGGTCGTCGATCAGGTAGCGATAACACTTGCTCCGGGCGTCCTCGATGGGATGAAACTCCGCCGCAACCTCCTCCGCGTTCCAAACGCGGACCGAGACCGGGAGATTGGCGTTCAACGCCTTCTGGATCACCTCGGGCTCGAGCCGACTTTCCGTGGAAAAGGCGGCGACTTGGCCGAGAGCGTGCACTCCGGCATCGGTGCGGCTACTGCCGGTCACGCGGACCTCTTCCCGGAGCACGTTGCGGATCGCCGCTTCGAGCGAGCCCTGGATTGTCGGCACGCCGGGCTGCGTCTGCCAGCCGTGAAAATCGGTTCCCTCGTAGGCTAATTGCAGTCGAATTCTGCGCATGCCGCTTTTCCTCCAACCGCCCCGCCCTGAACCCCGCATGGGTCAGGAAGAAGCTTCCCCCCTGCCCTGCTCCATCGGCACGTCCGTTCGACGTAAGATCCTTCCCTATCAAGAAAGCAACAGAGGCATCCCCGCCCGACACGGAAATGCCTCCCTGCCTTCCAAAAACCGCTTATTGATTCTCGACCAAATACTCGGCGATCTGCACGGCGTTGGTCGCGGCGCCCTTACGGAGATTGTCGCTGACGCACCAGAACGCCAGTCCGTTCTCGCAGGAGAGGTCCTCTCGGATACGACCGAGGAACGTTTCGTCCTTTTGGCTGCATGTCGAGGGCATGGGATAGGCCTTCTGCTCGATGTCGTCGACCACCACCAAACCGGGAGTCGCCTCGAACAATTCTCTGGCCTTCTCGACGGAGATCTTCTTCTCCGTCTCGACCAGAATGCTCTCGCTGTGACAGTTGGCGACCGGCACGCGAACGCAGGTCGGACAAACGAGGATCGATTCGTCTTCGAGGATCTTCTGCGTCTCGTAGACCATCTTCATTTCCTCGGAGGTATACCCCTTGTGTTTCGCGGAACCGATTTGAGGAATGCAGTTGAAGGCGATCGGATATTGAAAAGCCTCGTAGCCATAATTTTCACCCGCCAGAGCCGCGCGCGTCCCTTCTTCGAGGTCGCGAGTGCCGGCGAGCCCCGCCCCACTGGTCGCTTGATAGGTGCTCACGACCACCCGGCGAATCTTGCCGAAATCGTGCAGTGGCTTCATCGCTTGAACCATTTGGGTGGTGGAACAGTTCGGACTGGAAATGATGCCTTCATGTCTCTTGATCGCCTCGGCGTTCACCTCGGGAATCACCAACGGGACTTTCGGATCCATGCGCCAGTAACCGCTCTCGTCGACGCAAACCGCGCCGCGTTTGACGGCCTCGGGGAGGAAATCGCGGGCCGTTTCATCAGGGGTGCTGGCGATGACCAACTGACCTTCCTCGAAACTCTCCGGCGTAAGTTCTTCGACGGTATGCTCCTTGTCGGCGAACGTCAATTTCTTGCCCGCACTTCGGTGGGAAGACAGGAATTTGATCTCCTTCAAGGGAAACTTCCGATCTTCGAGTAATTGGCGAATGATGGTACCCACAGCACCGGTCGCGCCGACGATGGCGACAGAGTCAAACACAGTTGGCATCCTCCTCATTTTCTGTATGGAAAAGGCTTAGAACGTGTTTTGAAATTCCAATTTGAGCTGCGAGCGGCTGCGACATAAGCCGACCGCGTTGACCTGCATCGACGAATCTCCTTGGATTCGCCTGCTTCGGTCGCCTTGTCGGACTTTCGTCTCTCTCGCTCTCGCGAACAAAGCGATTTTCAAAACACGTTCTTACAATGGATATCGGCGGGAAGCAGACCGTCGGAGTTCCCCCAACACCTGTTCGCGAAGGGGAGAAAACGCTCCTAAGAAAAGAGCTTCATCCAGAGGGGCTCTCCTCGACGGGCAATATTATTGAGCGTCGCAGATCTAGTGAGCCCCGGGCGAACAGCGAGAGCCCGGCTCTACGGTCGTCACAGCATGAACCGAGGGGTCACTATCTTTGCGAACATGAATAACAATCAAAATAGTGAAACCATCGCAATATTACCAAAAAACCCCGTTGTGACAAGGGGCCCTGCTTTGCGGCATGCACGTACCTCCCCAACGAAGGCTTGCGGAGAAAACACCGCATTCTTCCTATTTCACCGAATTCGAACAACCATCCCGAAAACCGAGTTTTGAGGAAGAACAATCCTTGTTTTTCCTCGAATCCCGCTAATTATGGTTCTTCTTTTTTGCCGAAAAAGCAGAATAGTCCTTTTGTCTGCTTCCGGCATCGTCCGTTGGCCAGTACCGGTGGATCATTGCCGCACTCATACGAAACGAACTATAAAGGGAGGCCCTGGCCATGAAATGGCTCTCGATGACAAGCACATTGATGCTCTTTTCGATTGCGTCGACCGCATTCGGACAAACGCCCGCCGCGCCCTCGCGCATTGAGCTACCATCCCACCGATCGGAGATTCGCGTGGCGCAGAATACCTCTCCTTCCGCGGAGAGCACGCCGAGCGATCAGAAAGAACTGAAATTCAAGTCCACCAATCCTCCGTCGGAGCCGGCGGTGAAGACTCCCGAAATGTGGTACTACGAACAGAGCCGAGCCGATTTCCTCGACCCGAAAATCAAACGCGAACGCGCAGCACAACAGCGTGCGGCCCTGCGGCGGTCGATCATCGCCAGCCGCAAATGGAACGGCTATTCCGCGATGCGACCGGTCGTCTCCGGCGACATGGTCAACGGCCCCGCCCTACCCCGTGGACACGCCTACCAACTTTGGGCCCCCGGGATTTTCTATCAGCCATTCACTTTCCAGGCACCCGCCGTCGCGCCCCGGGCCAGCAGACGAGCCATCTGGTAAGCGTGAGTCCATGTCTTTTCGGGTTGAAATCACCTCCGAGGATGACCTCCTCCTCTCATAAACCGAATGCGGGGAGTGACCCTCGTCCCTATTCAAATCTCCAACAAACCGCCGACGCGTCTCTCCAATGAGAGACGCGTTTTTCATGCGCCCCTTCTTCGTCATCCCAATGTCCCTTTTCCATCTTGACTCTAGTGGTGAACCGCCACGCTCGAGGAATGCGGGAAAGCTTCAGCGACTCGGCAAATCGAAGCACCAAGCCTGTTTTCCGGTACGAGAAAAGCTCTTATGCAGAAAACGGTGATGCATCCGGGTATCTCAAAAAACCGGAGTTTCTCGTCACCGGCAAGAAAAAAGAAAAAAACTCCGAAACCGCTTTCGAAGGATCGGGTTGATTCTTTTAGCGGCCTGATAAGCTGAGGCCGACTGCTCAGAGATGGTTCCCTTTTCGACGCGTCGTCCCATCGCTGTTTCTGCGTGAACCGTTCGCAGTTTCTCTTGACGGTATGAACACGAGGAAGGTACGCCCTTTCACAACCAGTTTGCAAGGAGGAAAACCATGCAACTTATCAAAGCTTCTCTCCTTTTACCCATGGCGATGATGCTGGCGATTCCCGCCGTCGCCATCGCGGAAGAGGGTCCCCCCAAACAGAAATCGCCGCGTGATTTCGGGAAACGACTTTTCGCGCGACTCGATCAGAACGACGACAAGAAGATCACCGAGGAGGAGATCCCCGAAAAAGCTCCGGAACGCCTGAAAGCTCTACTCAAAAAGGCGGATCGGAATGACGACAAGGTGCTCGAACCGAACGAACTCGCCGCCGCAGCCGCCAAAGTCAAGGATGGAGTGAACAAGAGAATCACCACTCGCAAAGACCGTCCCGGCATGCACCGCGGTCCTTGGGGGCCTCATTGGTCCAACAAAGCCGTCGCGATGCGACACCAAGCGATGAAAGCCCGCGCGAGGCACGGCAAGTCGATGCCGTCGAATCATTTTGGCCGTGGTGGGCCGTTCGCCCCCGATTTCGGTCCGACCAGAGGCTTCGGTCCTCCCATGCATCGCGGCCGCGGCATGGGCTCCTGCCCCCTCTGCGGCTCTTCTTGGAGCATGGGAAAGGGCCATCGCGGTGGTCCTCCCATGGCAGCCAAGTGGTGGATGATGCAGCGTGGAAATCCATTTGCAGCAAGCCGATCGCCTAGAGATTTCGGCCCTCCCGGACCGCACGCACCTAGGATGCGGGGACGTGATCATTGGAATAGATATGGACACCCGTATCAAAACCCCCGAAGAGAAATGCGTGGTTGCCCACAAGTGGACGGCGGAGAATGTCCTCGGATGGGCGAAACACCAGGACCGTGGATGAACAATAATGATGGAAGAGCAACACCTCCTCCTTTCGAACCGAAGGGACCTCGCGGTCGGATGCAAGGACGTCGCCCCGGCCCGGAAGGCGGGCCTCCCATGGAACGCGGTCCCGGCATGGGACGCGGCCCTGGTGCTGATGGTCCCCCGATGGGACGCGGTCCCGGAATGGGGCGCGGTCTTCGCGGTCCCATGATGGACGAGCCGATCCTCCCGCCGAAAAAGGAACAACGGGTGGACGAGAAAAATGAGGTGGTGAAGGAAAAGGAGAAGGAAGAAAAGTCCTCGGAGAAGGACACCACCGAAAAGAAGAAAGAGAAAAAAGAGGAGGAGTGATCGAGTCGAAGAAACGATGACCTCCCGGGAAAAGTAAAAGGGCATCGCACGACGTTTCAGACGCCGTGGGATGCCCTTGCTCATTTCTCTTGGCGATGACGGAACGCGCGGAGGTCAGCCGCGCGAAGAATCGATCAGCCGTTTTTCTTGGCAAAGTCGACCATGAAATCGCGGAGCGCCTCGACGCCTTCGACCGGCATGGCGTTGTAGATCGAGGCACGGAAACCGCCGACCGAACGGTGCCCTTTGAGCGTGGTCAATCCATTCTGGGCCGACTCGGCGAGAAACTCGTTCTCGAGCGTCTCATTAGGCAGCCGGAACACGACGTTCATGATGGAACGATCTTGCGGATGGGCCGGGCAATCGTAGAAGCCGTCCGTATCGTCGATCACATCGTAGAGCATCTTCGCCTTTTCGCGATTGATTTGGTACATCTTCTCCAGCCCGCCGATGTCGTCGCGGAGCCACTCGGTGACCAGTTTCACCATGTAGATGGCGAAACACGGGGGCGTGTTGAGCAGCGACTTCGCTTTGTCGAGATTCTTATAGCTCAGCATATTCGGTAGGTCGTCGGGGCAGCGCTCGATCAAATCGTCGCGCATGACGACGAGCGTCACGCCGGCGGGGCCGACATTCTTCTGCGCACAAGCGTACAGCATGCCGTATTTGCTGATATCCACCGGCCGACACAGGATGTCGGAAGAGGCGTCGCACAGCAGCGGGAGATCGCCCACTTCCGGCTCCTGCTGCCACTGGATGCCCTGGATCGTTTCGTTCGAGGTGAAGTGGACGTAACCGGCGTTCGCGTCGAGCTCGATCTCCTTGTTCAAAGGATTACGGGTATATTTTTCCTCGGCACCGTCCCAGGCCACATGCGTCTTGCACTGCGTCTTCGCTTCGCCGATCGCCTTCTTTCCCCACGAACCGGTCAGAATGTAATCGGCCACCTGATCGGTCCCGGCGAGGAGGTTCATCGGCGCCATGGCGAACTGTAGTTGGGCTCCTCCTTGCAGGAAAAGCACACTGTAATTGTCAGGAATAGACATCAAGTCGCGAAGATTCGCTTCCGCCGTCTCGATGATCTCGACGAACGTCTTGGAACGATGACTGATCTCCATCACCGAACTGCCCACGCCGGGCAAGGCCAACAATTCTTCCTGTGCCTTTTTCAAAACGGGAACCGGCAACACGGCGGGGCCCGCGGAGAAGTTATAAACACGTTCTTGCATGGTTTTCGTATCCTGCCTGTTAGAAGGAAAAGAATAGGTACCAGATCTACCGAGCTCTGCTTAAGATAATTTTTTATCTATTGCAGAACGTCTACATTAATCGCTTTTTGATTTTTTGGTAAGTGGGGGCACCCCCCGATCCTGCAAGTTTTTCTAAACTTTCCCTCATCGCCTTTCCGAAGGACCGGCTGCCGGGGTTTGTCCCTTGCGGAACGGAACATTTTTTGCTAGCTTGAATCGGAAAACTTGTCCCTTGCTCGTCATGATTCTTCGTGACCAGTCTACGTTATTTTTATTGAATCTTCCGGAGCCCGCCGATGTGCCCGTCCGACAATCCTTACCAGCCGACCGAATCGAAGGACCCGTTGCTGGAAGCCTACCACCACCGCGAACAAGAGGACAACGACCGCTATCAGGCCGCCGAAGCACGCTGGCCCCGATGCCCCGAGTGCGGGCAATGCCGCATCACACGGTGCCCCTATTGCAAAACGATCGGAATTCGCTTCCCGCTGGCCGACGAGCAATTCAGTCGGGCGGAATTCTTCGCCGATGACGAACAGGCCCAAAAGGAAGGGAAACCGATCTCAACCTGCGGATGCAGCAGCAAAGGATGCGATTCCGACGTACCGGATGCGGGGGAAGAAGCTTCCCGGCACCCCCATCCTCAGGACGAAATCGCCCCTGGGCGGCCTCCCGAGCTGACGCTGCTTTGCCCGGTGTGCGACGAAGCGTTTCTACCCGCTTTTGCACGGCAGTGCGAATGGTGCAACCATCCATTCGCCGATGGTGAGACATTCTACGTCGAACGGGTCAAGCATCCAGGGGGACCCATCCCGCTCCTTTCCGCGGCGATTCATGAAATGGGAGAGAATCCCCGGGTCTTCGTGGTGCTGCTGATGGTCCTCAGCCTTGCGGTCGCCGGTGGCCTCTATCTTTGGTGGGTCGTTCAATGAACCGCCGTTGCTGAGAGGCCGCCGATCGAAGACGGTCCTTCTCGCCTCATCTGTGCAAAGGACGGCGGCAATTTCCATGAAACAAGGCGCAACGATCCATTGCTGTTTCCGGATCTCATGTGATTTTTCGGAAACAAGATCTCCCTGTGATCGATTCTCGGGTCAGCCTTGTGCTGGAAGAAGAAAAAACGCTTAACGTTCGCGGAAGGTGATGCGGCCTCGGCTCATGTCGTAGGGGCTGAGCTCCACGGCGACGCGGTCGCCGGGGACGACACGGATCCGAAACTTGCGCATCTTGCCGGCCAGACGGCAAAGGACGGTGTGATCGAGGTCGTCGAGCTTGACGCGAAACGCACCTCGGACTTCTTCGGTCACGGTACCGGTTGCTTCAATGGCTTCTTCTTTGACTTTTTGTTCAGCCAAACCTGGAACTCCTTCTGTCAGTATCTCGGAATCGCTCTTAAAAAAACACGGCCAGGGGGCCCGAAAAAGACGTTTTACCGGGCCTCGTGTTTCCCGGCGACAGGCGAGCAAAACAACCTGCCGGTCAGAAAGAGAGGTCTTCCCTCAAGGAGAGGGGGATACGACTCTCTTGCGACGACATTTTCATCGCAACGGCTTGACATACGGAAAACGAAGAGTTCCCCTCATATTTTCTTGTCGATCGTTTCGTTGCGACATCCGTTCTGAAAATGCCAGTTAACGAATATTTTACTCTTCCTAGTTCTTTCTTCCAGGGCGGTTGCGCTCATTTTTTCGTTTTTCCCGGAGAAATCCGCCCCCTGGGAGTCTTTTCAGGCGCTCTGGTGCGAAAAAACTCTTCGGCCGGCTGTCGGGATATCGAATCGACGCATCCGATATTTTTTTCGGTCTTTTTTGTTTTTATTGAACATTCTTTTGTTTTTCTGGAACTTTTTTCCTTTCCGACCTATCTAAAGCCCGCTTCATTCCGGAAAAGATCGACAAATAATGCTTTTTTTCGTTTTTCACTATTCCAACGCTTTTCACGGTTATGCGGTTTGATTAATATGATAGTATCGTGTTGATTGATCGCGTCGGTACGCCAACGCGCGGATCGCAAGCGGAAACATGCTTGTTCTCTTGACAGCAGGAGGGTGGGACAAGATGACAAGACCTAAAAAGCTTCCGAGACAACCCCGGCGGAAAGTCCTCCGCCTGGAGCCTCTGGAAGACCGCTTGGCACTCTCGCTTTCGGTGCCCGTTCTCGAGAACCAGTTGCCCGCCTTCGAACCGAGCGCCCAGGAGCAGGAACTATTCGAATTGATCAATCGGATGCGGATGGACCCGCAAGGCGAACTCGGCTATCTTTTCGAATCGACCACCCCCAGGCTTGAAGCCAATGATGGCCGGATCGACGACGTACTCGATGATTTTGAATATCCGACACGAACCCAGCTTCTGACCGAATGGCAAGATCTCACCCCCGCCCCCCCGTTGGCATGGAACGAATCGCTGACGGCGGCCGCTCACGACCATTCGAACAAAATGGTGGAAGCCAACGAACAAGCGCACACGATCACATCCCTCCACGAACCGCCCCTGCCGGACCGTGTCGCGAATGCCGGATACGACCCGCTCATCCACTGGGACGAGGAGAAGCAGGAATACGTGCTCGCCTTGAGCGAGAATATCTACGCGTTCGGGAAGGGATCCTACGGCGACTTCAGCGCCGCCTCCTTCACCCATGCCGCGTTCGCGATCGATTGGGGCAATCCCGACGCGAAGCACCGCGAAAACATCATGGATGCCCTCTATTCCGAAGTCGGCATCTCGATGATCCGCGAGACCAACCCGGACAACACCGTCGGGTCCGTCGGCGAGTGGATCACCACCGTCGACTTTGCTTCGCCCCAGAGCAGTTCCACGCAGGACGGCGGATGGCTGGTCGGCGTCGCCTATGACGACGCCAACGGCAACCATAGCTACGACGCCGGCGAGGGATTAGGGAACGTTCCGCTGTTGGTCGAAGCGGACGACGGCACCTCCTATCAAATCACCACGATGGAGGCCGGCGGATACCAGCTCTTCCTGGAAAGCGGGACGTACACCGTGACCGCTTCGGGAGAGCATTTCAGCCGCCTCATCACCAAGCCGTTTTATATCAACCATCATAACGCCAAGGTCGATTTCCTGAAGCAGGACGCCGAGAACATACCTCCGGAGCTCGATCTGAACGGCCCCGATGTCGATGGGGTCGGTTACCGGAACATCTTCGTCGAAGGAGGCGATCCGGTGGCGATCGTCGCGCCCGATTGGACCATCACCGACGAAGACGACCGAGAACTGCATTCGGCCCAGGTCTACCTCGTCGACCGCCCCGACGGCCAGATGGAACTGCTCGACGTGGACACCGCCGAAACCGACCTGATCGCCCGATTCGATTCCTCCACCGGCGTTTTGACGATCGAAGGCACCCAGCCGATCAGCCTCTATCGTCAGGTCCTTTCCACGCTGACCTACATCAACGTGAGCGACCGGGCCGATCTCTCGGAGCGCGCGATCCACATTTCCGTCTTCGACGGTGTCGACCCGAGCGACGAGGTCGTTTCGACGTTGCGGATCGAACCCTCTTCCCTGCCCGCTCTATCGATCTCCTCCCCCGAAATGGTCGAAGGCGACGAGGGCGCTATGCAATTGGGGTTCCAACTGACGCTCAGTGAAGCCCCACGGCGGGAAATCACGCTCGATTACGAGCTTCAGGCCGGCACCGCACAGCCGGGCGTCGATTATCATTCCGACGGCCCCGGTCAAATCACTTTCGCGGCCGACCAGACCGAGGCGACCGTCTACGTTCCGGTGCTGACGAATTTCCTCGGCGAAGAGGACAAATCCTTCACCTTCGCTTTGACCGGCTTCCAAGGCGTGCATTGCGATCAGCCCACGGCATTGGGCACGATTCTCGACGACGACAACTACATCGAATTGGGAGAAGTCGCCCACTGGGTCGGCCCGAACGTCGATCCGACCGAGCGACGTCAATTGTACGCTTTCGAGCCGGAGCACGACGGCCACTACGCATGGGACGCCCTCTATTCCGGAAGCGCCGACGATGTTCGCCTCGAGGTCTACCAAGGCTCGCATCAGGGCGCCCCGTTGGCCACCTCCACCTTCGTCAACGGTGATCGCCAACATCTTTCTTTCGTGGCCGACGACCTGAACACCTACGTCGTCAAGGTGACCGGAAACGTTCCAATCGAGCAACTTCGCATGAGCTTGATCGCCCGGGAAGATCCGGAGAATCGGGAAATCGAGTTGGTCGGGCGGCCCGGAGTCCTGGACGAATTCGTCATCGACATGCGCGACGGCTTCCAGGTGGGTCTCGGCGACCTTTTCACCTCCTACCAGCCCCAGCTCTTCGATCGCATCCTCCTCAACGGCATCGACCCGCAAGACCGACTCACCATCGTCGGAAGCGATGCCCATGAACTCGCCGTGCTCGACGCTTCGAATCCCGTGGTGGAAATCGGCGAGGAACAGCTCGAGCTCGGCGGCATTGAAAACATCGATTATTTCGGAAGCGGCGGCCTGGACACCCTCTTACTTCGCGGAACCGACGGCAGCGACCGATTGAGTTTCGAGAGCGGCACGGCCACTTTTTCCGGACCGAACTTCCGATACCGCACCTTCGGCGTGGAGACGGTCCAGGTCGAGGGCATCGGCGGCGAGGACAAGGCCTCCTTCCTCGACACCCTCGACAACGATCTCCTCTCCCTCACTTCGGGACGCGTCTCACTGGTCGGAGACGGCTACCGACTCGACGCACTCGATTTCGAGCACCTGATCGCGACCGCCTCGGTCGAAGGCTACGACCGCGCCATCCTGTACGGAAAAGACAACGCCCTGATCCGCATGAGCGACAATGTCTCCACCTATCGCTCCGGCGATCTGTACTACATTGCCGAAGGATTCGAGGAAGTGACCGCCATGGAAGTCGACGACACGCAGAACCGCGTCGTCCTCTTGGGGAGTTCCGGCAACGACGATTTCAACGCCATGGCCGGATTCGCAACCGCCACCAATCACCGCGATTCCTACATCCATCAGGTCTTCGGTTTCGATGAGATCATCCTCCCCGGCGAAACCATCGGCCTGGACCACTGCCGCATGCCGATGCCGCTTCCCGACGAAACCTGGTCCGAAATGGAAGATCACTTCCTGCTGACCGGTCCTCGGGGACAGATCGAAATCGATATGAGCATCCCCGTGCAATGGTATGAGCGAGAAACTACCGGCTCCCAGACTTCCCATACCAACCTCGAAACAATGGCCACCTTTGCCCTCTTGGCCGACGAAGACGACCGGCACGACGAAGAGGAAGAAACATCGGCCGCCCGGCCACAGGCGACCGATCAAGTGCTGCTCGATTTCTATTACGGCACCGACAAGTGAGTTCCGAGGCGCTCTCGCCTTCTACTTCTTCCCGAGATGCTTGTCGGCGAAGTCGAGATACCGCCGCCAATCGTAATCCGTCACGTCGTGCCCGCCGGAACGGACATGGTAGCCGATCGTCTCTCCCACCGGCTGATTCACCTCGGGCATTTCACGACAGTCGCCGATGCCTTCGGTTCCGAGAAGCCGGTAGACCGGATCGGCATGCAATGCCGAAAGGAATTCCCCGCGAGGATCCGCCCAGCGATCCTCTTCGGCGCTGGCCACATACACCGGTCGAGGCGCCATTAGCGCGATCAGCTCGTGCTGGTCGACCGGCAGTTGCTCGACCGCATGGTTATAACGCACAAAATGATCGCAGAACCAGTGGGGGAATGATTGATTGATGCGGGCGACCGTTTCGCCGAACTCACGCCGTGAAAGGGCGGCTCCTCCGCAGCCGGAATTGTTCGAAATGACCATCGCGAAGCGGGGATCCCTCGCCCCGGCCCAGAGCGACGTCTTGCCCAGCCGCGAGTGCCCCATCACCGCGACCCACTCACCGTCGACGGCCGGCTCTTCGATCAGGTAGTCGAGCCCCCGACTCAGTCCCCAGGCCCAAGCCCCGATGGAACCCCATTGATCGGGATTGGGCTGCCGCTGATCCGGGCGATAAAAATGGGGATGAACCCCATTCTGAAAGCCGTCGTCGAAGTCGGGATCGATATCTCCGTAATAGGCGGTCGCCAAGGCATATCCCCGATCGACGATCATCTTGATCGGCCATCGGTCGGCGGCCACCCCGCGGCGTTCGGCGGTCGCCGTGTGATGTTCCACCCCTTCGCGATTACGGACCCAAGAGTCGGTCACCAGCACGCCTTCTTCGTCGGTCACCGTGTGATTGCCCTGGAAATTCAAGGCGATGAACGCAGGCACCGGTTTCGACGCATTCTTCGGAATATAGACCAAAAGGTCCATATGGGGGCCATCGTCGTCACCGGTGAAGTGCAGTCGAACCTGCTTGCGGATCGCCTTGCCGTTCAAGGCGTCGTCCTTCACGTCAAGAACTTCTGCGCGAACATCTTCCGGAGCGATCCCCCCTTCGGGCACTTCGCCGTACACCCGGCTCTGAAAGAGCGAGAGGATTTCGCCACGACGTTCCTTTCGCCAATGATCGGCCGTTTCGACCGGCTCCCCCTCCTGGTCGACCAGCGGATCGGGCAATTCATAGTCCGGCACGTTCGACTCGTCGTAGTTCGGCTCAAACTTCTGTGCCTTCGCCACCGAAGCCTGCATCACCAGAAGCATCGCAAGTGAAACGATCGAAGCGGCCCCGACCATGAACGCGGTCTTGCCAATGAAGTTGTTTCTGTACATTTTTTTCTCCTTGGATCAATCAGTTCTCGGGTCGTCGCCGACTCGGTCTTCGAATCGGGAAGACTCCATGCTTTCGCTTTCAGGTTAGCAAATTCCGGCGGCGTTTTCGCGGGGGGACCGCCATTTTTTCTCATTCCGCTTAGACGATGGGCTTTTCAAGGGGAAGCGGAACCGTCGCGATACACCACCTCGCCGGCAATGAGCGTCTTCTGCACATCGAAGCGGCCTAGGGAAACCTCTTCCCCTTCGATTCGCGAAGGTTCATAATCGAACAGGATCAAATCGGCCGGGGCGCCCGCTTCGAGCTGCGGCTCGGGAAGTCCCAGGAGTCGGGCGGGATTGGCGGTGGCCATGCGGATCGCCTGTTCCAGATCGATTCGGGCGAATCCGACGGCATTCGCGATCCCCTGTCCGATGGGAAAAGAAGCGGCGGCCAACAGTTCGCTCTGACCGGCGATGACGATTTTGCCGTTGGAGAGGATCTCCAAATCGCACAGATTGCTGGCATACTTTCCCGGCGGTAGTCCGGCCAATCCGGAAAGGTCGCTGATCAGGATGGATCGGGCAACCCCCTTGGCACGCACCATCGTTCGAACGACCATCGGCGGGAGATGGTATCCGTCGACGATCAACGAGGCGAACAACCGCTCCTCGGCCAATTGGGCCCAGAGATAATTCTGATGCCGGGGGAGCATCGTATGGCAACCGTTTCCCAAATGGGTACTCAAGCATGCTCCCGCCCGAACGGCCCGACGTATCTGCTCCGGCGAAGCGTTGGTATGTCCGATGCCGACGGCGATCCCATGCTCGACCAACGATTCGATGAACGCCGGGGAAGCATCATACTCTGGCGAAAGCGTGACCAATCGCAGCAACCCTCCCGCCTGCTCGACCAGTTGTGAAAACCGTTGCTCATCGGGCGGGCCGCAGCACTCCTTCGGGTGCGCGCCTCGCGGGCCGTCTTCTTGCGTAATGAACGGCCCCTCCAAGTGAATACAGGGAATCCTCCGACCGAGGACGGGATTCTGCCGGCACCCCAGAGCAATGACCCCCATTGCATGCAGGAGTGTCTGATGGCGTTGGGTCGTCAGCGTGGGACAGAATCGCACCACCCCCTGGGAGGCAAGGTAATCGGCCGTTTGTCGCACATGCGCGATGGTCAGGTCTTCGGATGAAAACTCCTGCCCTCCATAACCGTTCACTTGCAGGTCGATCAGTCCGGGGGCAACCCACGGTAGCGAGTCGACTTGCCCGGGATCGATCGTCAGGGGCGTGATCCGACGAATCTTTCCTTTTTCGATCTCCAGCTCCACCGGGAGTTCCGTGTCATAGCGCCTTGCCGTCACCAGCATCCGAAACCATCCTTTTTTCTAATACAAAGAGGGATTTCAACAGGAAGCGGGATGGCCGCAGAATGCGGCTTCCATCCATCAACCGAAACACACTCTCACCAATCTGCCCACTCCACCTACTCTTCCTGATCACATATCATCCTGAAGCACGAATCGGCGAGGTTGAGAATGGTTTGGGTCGCATCCATCATGAACCGAGGGCGAACATGAGCAACGATCGAACACCGTTATACCATAAAATCACCGATGCCGACACCTTTTTTCTCCGCACGTTTTCTCGAGGCCCCTTTGGAGTAATCCGTGGAGTCGCGGGACTTCGAAGAGATATTCCCGAGGTCGAAAATATTCGAAAAAACCGACCACGACGACGAATCTCTCTCAATTCGTCTTGGCACGCATCGGGAAAAGTGTCATAATGCGTCGAGAATCGAGTGTCGGGAGGGAGGTCCGATAAACCGCTTCCTCCGACGATTTCCATTCTCCCTTGCGACCAAACCCCGAGGCGCCAATAACACAACCGTAATAATTGGTGGGAAAAGGACGGTCAAGGGAAATTGTTACGAAACGATATTGAAAGAAAAACACGAACGCAGGTTCCGACCGGGCCGATGACCATCATCAGGG
Source organism: uncultured Planctomycetaceae bacterium (assembly GCA_964632505.1). GTDB lineage: Bacteria > Planctomycetota > Planctomycetia > Pirellulales > Thermoguttaceae > CAZWCE01. Next base: position 276,925 of record CAZWCE010000003.1, read on the forward strand.
ACGGGAAGCCACCATCGCCCTTCGAGGAATGGACTCACCTCCGGAAGAAAAGGTGAACCATTCCGAACGATCGTTATGATGGTCACCACCCGGACGCGGCCGACCCGGGAGAAAACGAAAAACGCCAGAAACGCTTTCTCGGGAAAACACGGCAACGTATTCTTAAAGGGAGCCTCCCGGGGCCATTGGGGAATGGCCGAGGGTGATTCTCTCGGAAATATCACGGTCGACCTCCCCCGGTCATGCGGGGAAGCGAAACCGAAAAACTCGTCTGCCGAACCTATTTCCTTTTCAGGAAGCGAACTTTTCCGAAGTGGACCCCGTAGTATTGGTCAATCGAACATCATGCTTTTCCCGCCGGAATCCGACGGCGGAGCGATCGGTTCACTCACGGAAGCACATCCTGTTGGTCATCTCTTGAGAGCGGTCGAAGCGGATCATTCACCGGGCGCTTCTCGGGAACCCACTTATCGAAAACGGCAACCTTGCGTCTGTTTTCCTTATCAGAATCGGAGGAATCAGAATGGACATTTACGGTCCAACTCATTTACACGGCGCGCATGCCTTGGGCGCCCCGCATAAGAACTCGGCCGGCCAGAAACAGCCACCGGAACCCAAGGGCAGGGATTTCAAGGATGAAGTTCAATTCTCCCAAGAGGCGCAGCAACTGACCGATTCGGCTCATCTGCGGAAGAACGCCGAGGGGAACAACGCTCCCTCCTCGGAGGTGAGGCTCGAGCTGGTCAACCGCATCCGCTCGGAGATCGCTTCCGGAACCTATGAAACCGAAGCCAAACTCGACCAAGCGGTCGACCGCCTACTGGATCGTATCGTGTAAACGTCCATCGCCGGAAATCACTTTCGGACGAGTCCCTGCGAAAGAGATTCGCTCGCAAAAGAAAATATGGTTTTTCGCCGCTCGCTTTTTGGCACCGGAGTCGGTCACGATTCCGGTGCCTTTGTCTTTCTTGAACTCTTTCTCGCACGATCATATGCCGAAGCCGATCAAACCTCCAGATCGACCTCTCCGCCACATCCTTCCGGATACTGCCGACGGATCGGCTCGACGAGGTTTTCCAGAAACGCATCGACCTGTTCAGGCGCCCGACCGACGAAACGTGCCGGGGCGAGCTGGGCTTCGATATCGACACCGGCGAAATCGGGATCCTCACCGAGTCGTTCCAACAGGTCGTTCTCGCCGCCCTCTTGCTTGACCACCTCCCCGGCCGCCTGGCTGTGCCGACGGATCTTCTCGTGGAGCACCTGGCGGTCCCCACCTTTTTCGACCGCCGCCATCAGAATGTTTTCGGTCGCCATGAACGGAAGTTCGGCCCGAAGATGTTTCTCGATCACCTTCGGATACACCACCAGCCCCGAAGCGACGTTCTGCAGAATCCGCAAAATCGCATCGGTCGCCAGAAATGCTTGCGGCAACACCAATCGTCGATTCGCGCTGTCGTCGAGCGTCCGTTCCATCCACTGCGTCGCCAACGTATTCGGCGGGCTCGATTGCAAGCTGATCACGAATCGCGCCAGGGAGCAGATCCGCTCGCTCCGCATCGGGTTCCGCTTGTAGGCCATCGCCGAAGAACCGATCTGGTGTTTCCCGAACGGCTCTTCCACTTCCTTCCGATGCGCCAATAATCGGAGATCGGTCGCGATCTTGTGGGCACTCTGGGCGATGCCGGAAAGCACGTCGAGCACTTGGCAGTCGAGTTTCCGCGGATAGGTCTGCCCGGTGACGGCGAAGACGTCGGGAAAACCGATCTTCTCGCAAAAAAGCCGCTCGAGCGCATCCACCTTTCCGTGATCGCCGTCGAAAAGCTTCAGAAAACTGGCCTGCGTCCCCGTGGTGCCCTTGATACCTCGGGTCCGGAGGCTCATCAGCCGATGCTCCAGTTCCTCCAGATCGAGGATCAGGTCGTAGTTCCACAGGCAGGCCCGCTTGCCCACGGTCGTTGGTTGCGCCGGCTGCATATGCGTGAAGCCCAAACACGGCAACTCGCGAAACTCCTGGGCGAATCGGCCGAGCCGATCGATCACCCCCACCAATTGCAACAACACCCATTGCAATCCCTCGCGCAGGAGGATCGCGTCGGTGTTGTCGGTCACGAAGCAACTCGTCGCTCCCAGATGGATGATGCCCCGGGCCTTCGGGCAGGCATCGCCGTACGTGTGTACATGAGCCATCACGTCGTGGCGGAGTTTTTTCTCGTACTGACGGGCGAGCTCGAAATCGATCGCATCGACGTTCGACTTCAACTGGCCGATCTGCTCGGCGGTGATCGGGATCCCCAATTCCGCTTCCGCCTCGGCCAACGCGACCCAGAGTCGCCGCCAGGTACTGAACTTTTGTTGGGGACTCCAAAGCCGGCTCATTCGGTCGGAGGCGTAGCGGCTGATCAGGGGATTTTCGTAGTGAGCATGGTCTTGCATGGTGGTCATCGGTTCGGAATCCTGCTGGATAATAGAAGAAGGGCGAGGGGATACCGTTCTTCCCTGAGGTTGCCTACATGTTCGTCAGATCGTCGACTTGGCCATCCGACATCAGAGACTCCATCGCCGCGGCCAGCTCCTTTTGATACTCGTCGCTTTCGGCATAGATGCGGCAGATGCGGTAGCTCTGCGGGATATGGTGGTAAAGATCTTCTTCCTCCAGATGCCGGAGGCGATCAATCGAGGGATCGAAGAGATGGTTCTGCCCCGCCGCCGGCAAATGGGCCCCGGGACGGTGAACGTGCCGGGCCGTATCGACGCGAAGCGGCAGATTTTTCAGCCGCTCGGGCAGCGCATCGCGTACCGCTGCCTCGAAGACCACTTCGTTGGCGAAGATGGTTGAATGCTCCTTCTCCCCGGGCGAGAAAAGAATCGTCCGCTCGCAGACCAACTGCCATGGAATCTCGCGTCGAAGAAAACGTTGCCACGGCTCCGCCATCCGACGTTTCTCGGGATCCTCGGAGCGATCCCAAGAGGCGACGTCCACCAGTAGCGACCATTCGGTGAAGCGAAGGTAGTCGTCCAACTTCTCCAGCGGATTCCCCTGGAATAACAGATGCTTGCTCTCATGGAACAGATCTTCCAACGTCAAGTCGATCGCGCGGACCGTTCGATGGAAATAGATCGAACGGAACATCTCCGCCCTCATATTGATAAAACGAGTCAACGTATAAAAACCACGGTGATGGATCGTCACCCCTTGATCGGTGAAAAAGGAATAATGCAAGAGGCGATCGAGGTCGAACGATCGGCTGCTGAAACCGGTCATGTAGGCATCGCGCAGCACGAAATCCATGTTATCGACGGTATAGAGCCCGCTGAAGAGACCCCGGAGCAGAATGAGCCAGCGGGGAACCTCCGGAGTCGGAGCGCCGCGCTTCGGCCGAACGACCAGAAAGGCGACCTGATCGGGATCAAGCGATTCCCCGTCGGCCAACTCTCCCGACGGGTTGCGACGAATCCGCCGGATCAGTTCACCCAACTCCCGGCGAATGATCTCGGCGCCGAGGGTTTCGTGCGTCAGATCGTGATCGTGTAAAAAAAAGGTATCGAAAAAATGGCCGAACGGGCCATGGCCTACGTCGTGCAAAAGCGCGGCGATACGAAGGAGCGACTCGACCATCGCCCGGCTGGGGACGTCGGGACACACTTCGCGGAGACTGGGGTAAAAGGCTTCGGTCGCCCGGCTTGCCAGATGCATCGACCCGACGACATGCTGGAACCGAGTATGCTCGGCCGAGGGAAAAACCCACCAAGCGGTTTGCAATTGATGGATCTGACGCAACCGTTGCACCCAAGGCGAGTCGATCAAGTCCCGCTCGAAAACCTCCCCGGCCCCTCCTCCCCCGGAGGAAGTGAAACGGATATATCCGTGAATGGGGTCCTGAAGTAGGTTTTCTCCTTCGAAATAGTTTTTGACCATCGACCTTTCTTTCCTGCGAGAATATCAGCGGGGGAAAAGCCCCCCCGGAAGAGCGAATCCAAAAACCCCCTCTTCGTGAAAAAAGGTACCAAATCACGCTGTTTTTGACAACCGGCCTCACCTCTTGAAAAACGTTGGAGGATCAAGCAACCCCCTTCTTGAGATTGATCACCAACCCCACCCCCAGAACACAAAATAGGGGATTTAGGATGCATAGGCATGCACTAAATCCGGCCATCGCCATCCAATTTGTGAGGGAAAACCTATTTTCTTCCAAAAAAAGGCGCTGCTTCACAAAGTCGCCTAGCCGGACCATTCCCCAATAGTGTAAACTGATCGGCACGGTCGCTCCCCCCATTCCGGAGGCGTCGGGGACGCCTCCGGTCCCGATTTGTATTGCTGTATTTGCCATCAAGGAAGATCCTACCAGGAGTCAGTCACGTGCATCATAACCAACGAAACCATCGCCCTTCCCTCACCGCGTTTCCCTCTTGGCTTTCCCAACAGCGGCAGCCCCGCCGTCACGGCAGTCGCCATTTCGTCGGCCGGGGGATTGTCTCGTTTCTGTTGGCCCTGACGGGATTGATTCCCGCGGTTGCCGCAGGACAAACCATCGCTCACAAGGTTTTTCCCAAGGAAACGAAAGGTTTCTTGTGCATTTCCAGCGCGGAAACATTGGCCGAACAATGGGAAAAAACACAAATCGGTCAACTTATGCAGGACCCGGTAATGGAACCGTTCTGGCAGGATCTCCGGGAACAACTCCAACAACGCTGGACGGGACAATTCGGTCTGACCATCGAAGACTTCCAAAAGATTTCCGGGGGAGAGGTCGGAGCGGGACTGATCGCCATCGCCGGGCAGAAGCCGGGCGTCGCCGTCACGGTCGACATCACCGGCCATCTCCCTGCCACCGAAGAATTTCTCGGGAAACTTGAGAAAGATTTTCTTGCCCAAAATGCCCGGAAAAACACGATCAATCTTTCAGGAGCCGTCGCCACGAGCTTCACCTTCGCGGCGACGGAGACCTTTCCCGAAGAGCGCCGGGTGATCTACTTCATCACGAGCGACATTCTCGTCGTGACCGATCAGGTCTATCTGGCCGAGCTGTTGTTGCAGCGTATCGGCGGAACGCGAACCTCTCCGCTTTCCGAAAACGCGGCCTATCAGTCGGTCATGGATCGCTGTCAAGCGGATAGTTCCACCGATCAGACGCCCCTGATTCGCTGGTTCCTCGAACCGCTCCCCTACTTGAAGGCGGTTCGGGCGATGCGTCCGGCACCGGTCGACGCGAAACAAGACGCCCTGGCCAAGCTCGACATCCTTGCAGAACAGGGGTTCGACGGCATCGAAGGGATCGGCGGTCACGTCGAGATGGCGACCGAGAAGAACTTTGAATTTCTGCATCGGACCTATCTGTATGCCCCGGCTCCCCGGGAGAAATCTCTCCAAATGCTCCGGTTTCTCAACGAGGAGGATTATGAAGTCCCCGCCTGGGTTCCTCGCGATTTGGCCCGGTATTCGAGTTTCCATGTCGATCCGATCGCCGTGTTCGATCATTTCGGCCCGTTGTTCGACGCGATGGTCGGCGAAAGCGGCGTCTGGAAGGATATCGTGGCCGGACTGGAAACCGATCCCTACGGTCCGCAAATCGATCTTCGCGAGGAGCTGATCACCCAACTCGGCGATCGAGTGATCACGTTCTCTCACTACGATCGGCCGATCACCCCCCAGAGCGAGAACCTGCTCGTGGCGGCGGAAATCAAACCCGGCACCGCGGCGACGGTCACCCAAGCGCTGGAAAAAATGCTCGGCAACGATCCCGGCGTCATCCGCCGCGAATATCGAGGCCATCTGATCTGGCAGAACTCACCGGAGACCGCGACCGCCGCCCCCGGCAACGAGAGTCCGCTCGATTTCCCCACCGATTCTCAATTGGGCGAGGGCGAAGAGCAGCCGGACCCGCTGTTCCCCACCGGGGCGGCGACGATTGCCGGCGGCTATGTCCTCTTGGCCAATAAGATCGATTATCTCAGCGAGATCATCGATGCGATGGAGGCGACCGAGACTTCGAACGCTTCCCTCCAAGAGAGCATCGATTACCACATCATCGAGTCGGTCACCGATCCGTTCGGCGGGGAAGGGCCGCATTTTCTGGAAACCTTCGCCCGATCCGACGAATCCCTCCGACCGGTCTATGAGTTGTTTCGCCAGGGCAAGATGCCTCAAGCGAAGACGCTGTTCGGGCGTTTCTTGAACAGCATCTTTGCGCAGGAAGGAGAATTGAGCGAAGCGGCGGGGCGTGAACCGGAAATCAACGCCACGAAGATGCCGGAATTCGAAGTGGTCCGCCGTCATTTCGGGCCTGCCGGCATGATCGGTATCGCTGAGGACGACGGTTGGTTCTTCAAAGGCGTCATGGTCCCAAAATAGCAACCGTTCCCAATCAGCCCCCTTTTCAACGAGATGATGGAAACGCGGGTATGATTCGCTCCATCCATCGAGCCGAACCGCTTGCCCGCCCCTTGCGGCGACTGATTACGGTGTTTCCGGGCCTGCAAGAGCAAGCCGCGAAATCGAACGACCGAAAAGGCATCCATGGAATACTGGAAAGACAAAGTGGTCCTGGTCACCGGCGGTTCGAGCGGGCTGGGCAAGGTCATCGCCGAAACATTCGCCGACGCCGGGGCGAAACTCAGCATCGTGGCCCTGGAAGAGGACGTCTTTCCCGTCGCCGAGGCGATGGCCCAGGGGGCGAGAGAAGTGCTTCCGATCCAGGCCGATATCACCCGTCGGGAAGACGTCGAGCAAGCGATCGGCCGAACGATCGACCATTACGGCCGTCTCGATGTCTTGGTCAACTGCGCGGGGCGTTCCATGCGCGGCAAAATACTGGAGACCTCTCCCGAGCAGTTCCGATCGCTTTTCGAGTTGAACGTGCTCGGCACGATTCAGTGCACCCAAGTCGCGGCGCCCCATCTCCTGAAAACACGAGGACATGTGGTGAACATCGGCTCGTTGGCTGCGAAAAGCGCTGCCCGATGGGTGGGGGCTTATCCCGTTTCCAAGCATGGCGTGGCGGCCTTCTCCCAACAACTCCGACTGGAACACGGGCACGAGGGGTTGCACGTCTTGCTGGTCTGCCCCGGCCCCTTGCGCCGCGATCACCCCCGCCTGTATCCGCTCGAGGGCCTCGAAGATCTGCCCGAAAGTGCTCGGTCCCCCGGCGGAGGCGTGCAACTCCGTGGAATCGATCCGAACCGGTTGGCCCGAAAAATCCTCATCGCTTGCCGAAAACGCAAAGCCGAACTGATCGTCCCCTGGAAGGCGAAACTGCTGTTCCTTCTCGCCACCCTCTCCCCGAACCTGGGCGACTGGATCATCCTGAAAAAGACCTGACCTTTTCGCCACCGAGGCTCCTTCCCCGCCCTTTCCCCTCATCCTTAATAATAAGGTATACTGCAATTAGCCGCCCGGCTGGACCAAAATCAAGGGGAAACGACGCCGCTCGAAGCCGAGAAACCCGCTTCGAACCATACGGGGTCTATTCGGAAAATGCAGCGACCATGCAACAAGGGGGAGAGACATGGACCACCAAAAGCACCTGCTTCGTCGATTGGGAACCTACCATTACCTACTGGGATTTTTCGTCGCCTTTCTCGGATGCTTTCCGGTCTTGTACATCGTCTCGAGCACCTTGATTCTCACGCATCAGGTAGAGATTTCCGGTGTCCGGAGCGGTTCAGCCTCGAACCAGATCGCCATGGTTGCCTTAACTCTCTCTTTCGGGGTCCTGGTGGGCATCTGGACGCTCTCCCTCCTTATGATGCGCGCCGGCAAGTTCCTGAAAACGCAACAGCATTTCGCCTTCTGTTGGCGACTGGCGTTCATCGAATGCGCCGTTTTCCCCTTCGGAACCCTCTTGGGTTGGCAGACGCTCCATCATCTGAAGGAAAAACGCATCCAGCAACTTTTCCCCGACGCCCCCCTGCCCTCTCCCGCCGAAGATCGGGCAACGGCGTCTCCGGCGGCATCCGCCGACGCTTCCGAATCGACCGAGAAAACATCGCGCGAAAAAGCTCCCGAAACGGATGTCCCCGAACCGGAAACCGTTGTCTGAAGCGGTGAGCGTCCTCTTCCCGGAAATTTCCCCATCGCGACGAATCCCCGTCTTCTCCTGCGTTCGGTGAAAATGGCTCCACTTGCGACCACCGGGACTTGCGTTCCGCCTCCGATTGTGGCACGATAAACTTCTATCCATGCGCTAGCCCAGAGTGTTTTTCCCTTCCAGACGGCACGCCTCCCGAAGGGGGACGCTCTTTCGTTCTTGAGCAAGCTGCAAAAAGCCACCCATCTTCACTTACCAGCACGGAGGAAACCGATGTCCGCATTTCCCGATGTGAACAAAATTCAATTCGAAGGCCCCGATTCCCAAAATCCCCTCGCCTTTCGTCATTACGATGAAAACGAGATGGTCGAGGGCAAGTCGATGAAAGACCATCTCCGCTTCAGCGTCGCCTTCTGGCACACGATGCGGGGAGACGGCGGCGATCCCTTCGGGCCGGGTACGATGCTGCGTCCCTGGGAAGGCGAGGACACGGTCGAGAACGCCAAGAACCGTATGCGGGTGTTCTTCGAGTTCCTCGAAAAACTCGGGGTGCCGTATTTCTGCTTCCACGATCGCGATGTCGCGCCCGAGGGCGACACCCTGGCCGAGTCGAACAAGAATCTCGACCAGGTCGTCGAAGTGATCAAGGAGGAACAGGAACGGACCGGCATTACCCTGCTCTGGGGAACGGCCAACCTGTTCAGCAATCCCCGTTACATGCACGGTGCGGCCACCAGTTGCAACGCCGACGCCTTCGCCTACGCCGCCGGCCAAGTCAAGAAGGCCCTCGAGGTCACCAAGCTGCTCGGCGGACAGGGGTACACCTTCTGGGGCGGTCGTGAGGGGTACATGAACCTCTGGAACACCGACATGAAACGTGAGCTGGACCACCTGGCCAAGTTCATGCACATGGCGGTCGACTACGCCAAGGAGATCGGCTTCGACGGCCAGTTCTACTTCGAGCCGAAACCGAAGGAGCCGACCAAGCACCAGTACGACTTCGATAGCGCCGCCTGCATCAACTTCCTGCGGGCCTATGGTTTGGAAGACCATGTAAAAATGAATATCGAGACGAATCACGCCACGCTGGCCGGCCACGCCGTCGAACACGAGATGGAATACGCCGCCAGTCAAGGGTTCCTCGGTTCGGTCGACGCCAACACCGGCGATCTCCTGCTCGGATGGGACACCGACCAGTTCCCCACCGACCTGTACATGACCACCAAAATGATGCTCATCCTCCTGAACCACGGCGGGTTCACCACCGGAGGCTTGAACTTCGACGCCAAGGTCCGACGCGAGAGCTTCGAGCCGATCGACCTCTTCTACGCCCACATCGGCGGCATGGACACCTTCGCCAAAGGCCTGAAAGTGGCCGCCGCGATGCGCGAATCCGGAGAACTGGCCGACATGATCAAGAACCGCTATCATTCCTGGGACGCCGGCATCGGCGCGGAGATCGAATCGGGCAAGGCGAACTTCGCCTCCCTCGAAAAGTACATGCTCGACAAGGGCGAGACCGATCCGCCCGAGAGCGGCCGCCAGGAACTCTTCGAGAACGTCGTCAACCGATACCTCTTCTAAAACGACGCCCGTGATCCCCGTCCACCCACCGAGAGCCGGCCGAACAGCCGGCTCTTTTTTTCATGGGCCAAGTGTCTCTTTTTTCACTCCGGCACCGGCACGCCGCGCCGGGCGAGCTGTTCGACCAACTCGTCGGTCCGGCGGTACTGGACGGCGTCGAACCCTGCCGCCTGGGCCCCTTCGATGTTGTCCTCCCGATCGTCGGTGAAGAAGATCTCCTCCCGACGAATCCCCGGCACCGCTCCGGCCGCCACGCGCTCGGCGGCGTCGTAGATCGCCGCATCCGGCTTCATCGCACCGATCTCGTAGCTGAGGATGTGATGTTTGGGAAGATGCGCCAGGATGTAATCGAACGTTCCGCTGCAATGTTCCCAGTGACTCGGCCCGGTGTTCGAAAGGATGCCCCGCGGAAACAACTCCCGGGCCAGCGTCTCCAGAACCGGCACGATCGAATCGTTCGCCCAAAACATGTCGTTCACCGCATGGAGGAGGCGGTCGAAGTCGGGACGGGCGTCGACCCTCCGGCAGAATCCCTCGTAGTAATCGACCAGATCGATGCGGCCGCATTCCAGATCGCGATGCAGATCGTTGCCGAAGATCGACTCGGCGACCTGTTCGATGTCGCGGTCGACCAACTCGGCGACCTGCCGGATCAGCCGGCGGACGTCGAACTTCACCAGCACGTTTCCCAGATCGAAAAAAACGAATCGCGTGGCCATGATGCCCTCTTCTCGTTGCAAACCCGCACTCTTCCACAAACGCCGTCACTTCAGCAGTCATTGACAATGACGATCCCGATAGTACGATGGTAAGATACTTCCCGCCGGAAAAATGTCAATGACCGGCTCTGCCCCTCGAATTTGCAAAGGAAAGATGAAGTCATGCGTTCCGATCTGGTGAAAAAAGGCACGGCCCGGGCTCCCCACCGCAGTCTTCTGAGGGCCTGCGGGTTCCAGGAAGGCGATTTCGACAAGCCGATGATCGGCATCGTGAACAGCCATGTCGACATCATCGCCGGGCATGTGCATCTCGACGAGGTCGGCCGCTACGTGAAGGAATGCGTCCGCCGGGCGGGGGCGGTCCCCATCGCCTTCAACACGATCGGCATCTGCGACGGCGTGGCGATGGGCCACGACGGCATGAAGTTCTCGCTTCCCAGCCGGGAGCTCATCGCCGATTCGGTGGAGACGATGATCCAGGCCCACAAGCTCGACGGCGTCATCTGCATCCCGAACTGCGACAAGATCGTGCCCGGCATGCTCATGGCGGCGGTTCGGTGCAATATTCCGGCGATCTTCGCCAGCGGCGGTCCGATGGAAGCCGGACGCGATGAGGAAGGCAAGCCGCTCGATCTGATCAACGCGTTCATCGGCGCCGCCGGTCGCGAACAGGGCTCGGTCAGCGAAGAGGAGTTGGTGAAGATCGAGCAGAAATGCTGCCCCACCTGCGGCAGTTGCTCCGGCATGTTCACCGCCAACAGCATGAACTGCCTGTGCGAGGCCCTCGGCATGGCCCTGCCCGGCAACGGAACCCTCCTGGCCACCAGCACCCTGCGAAAAGAGCTTTATCAGCGTGCCGCGAAGCGCATCGTCGAGATGGTCGAAGCGTTCGAACAGAAAGGCGAAGGCCACGGCCTGTTGCCCCGCGAGATCGTCACCCGAGATTCCGTCGACAACTCGATGGTCCTCGATATGGCGATGGGAGGGAGCACCAACACGGTGCTGCACATCATGGCGGTCGCCAACGAGGCGGGGCTTGACTATCCCCTGGAGCGCATCAACGAACTGAGTCTGAAAACGCCGAACATCTGCAAGGTCTCCCCGAGTTGTGATTACCACATCGAAGACGTCCATCACTCCGGCGGCATCTACTCGATTCTCGGGAGCCTCCAGCGCGGCAAGCCGGACCTTCTGAAGACCGATTGCCCGACGGTCAACGGCCGGACCATCGGCGAGAATATCGAAATCTTCGACCTCCGTAGCGAGAAGGTCGATGATTGGGCCTTGCAGATGTACGCCGTCGAGGCGACCGGCCAAAGAACTTGCCAGGGCATGAGCGTGGAACCGAAGGCGACGAGCGTCCGGGAACTGAAGCTGTCGTTCGATCCGCAAGACTGCATCCGCGAAGTGGAGAACGCCTACAGCCGGGACGGCGGGCTGGCGATTCTGTACGGAAATCTCGCGCCGAACGGCTCGGTCGTCAAAACGGCGGGCGTCTTGCCCCAAATGATGACCCACACCGGTCCGGCGGTCATTTTCGAATCGGAACCGGAAGCGTACGAGGGCATCACGAGCGGAAAAGTGAAATCCGGCGACGTGGTGGTCGTCCGTCAAGAAGGTCCTCGCGGAGGACCGGGCATGCAGGAGATGCTCGCGCCCACCACGGCGATCAAGGGCGTGAAACTCGACGACTCGGTCGCCCTGATCACCGACGGACGTTTCTCCGGCGGAACCGCCGGCGCTTGTATCGGGCACGTGAGTCCGGAAGCGGCCGCCGGTGGGCCGATCGGCCTTTTGCAGGAAGGCGACGTCATCGAAATCGACATCCCCAATCGCCGACTGGCCGTCCAACTGAGCGACCAGGAGCTCAAAAGTCGGGCCGAACGATTCCAACCCCCCGAACCCCGCTATCGGACCGGCTTCCTGGCGAAATACGCCAAAATGGCGACCAGCGCCGATACCGGCGCCGTGCTCGATTGGGATCAATAAGCCGCTCGCCACCCCTTTCGGCGACCGACATTTTTTGCACGGGCGGACCACCACTCCCGGCGAAACCTTTCACCACGAATCTCCCTGTTTACAAAGCCCGAGCCATCATGAACGATCTTTGGTATGAAGGCGGTTTGCGTTTCGCGTGTCGAAAGTGCGGTGCCTGCTGCACGGGAACGCCGGGCTACGTCTGGGTGACCGACCGGGAGATCGTCCGGCTGGCTCGAGCCGTCGGCTTCTCGGTCGATGATTTTCGTCGTCGGTTCGTCTGCATGGCGAAAGGGAAAATGTCGCTCATCGAAATGGAAAACGGCGATTGCGTACTCTATGATGCCGAGTCCCGTGGCTGCCGCGTCTATGAAGATCGGCCCATCCAGTGCCGTACCTGGCCGTTCTGGCCATCGAACATCAAAAGTCGTCGGGCCTGGAAACTGACCGCCCGCGAGTGTCCCGGATGCGATCAGGGAACTTTGGTCCCTAAGGAGGAGATCGAAAAAATAGCAGACTCACTCGATATCTGAACGCTCTCCCTTCGGTCTCTCTTCCGGCTATTGCCGCAAATTCTTATCTTAGAAGCACTTGGAGCGGGCAAACAGCAATCGTCGCGGACCGAATCGCTGTCGCATAACCAAAGACTAATACAACAACCCTATTGACATTAGTCTCGCTTATGGTATTCTAGAGAACATCACTTCCCCCGTGCCCCATTTCTTCCATGATTCGATTGTCCCTCTATCATGAATATCGAAACCCTTCGAATTTTTTGCGACGTGGTGCTTTATCAGAGTTTTTCGCAAGGGGCCAAGGCGAACGACGTAAGCCAATCCGCCGCGACGCAGTCGATCCACCGCCTGGAACGACAATTGGGCACGCAACTGGTCGATCGGAGCAAACGGCCTTTCGTGCTCACCCCGGAGGGGCAAATCTGCTACGAGGGATTTCGCGAGATTCTCGAAACCTACGACACCATCGTCACCCGCGTCCGCTCCCTGCACGAGGAGGTCAGCGGTCTGATTCGGGTCGCGGCCATCTATTCGGTCGGTTTGCACGACATGAGCCGTTGCATGCGCGACTTCATGCGCAATTATCCCCGGGCCAAGGTCCGCTTGGAATTCCAGCATCCGAACCAAGTCTACCAGGCGGTTCTCAAGGCAGAAGTCGACCTGGGCGTCGTCTCCTATCCCATGACTTCCCCGGAGATCAACGTCATCCCTCTCCGGTCGGAAAAGATGATGGTCGTCTGCGACCCCGAGCATGAATTGGCGACGGAAAAGACGATCGCGCTGGAACAACTGCAAGGACTCGATTACGTCGCCTTCGACCGCGACCTGCTCATCCGTAAGGAGATCGATCGTTATATGCGGCAACGTTCGGTCTCGGTCAACATCGCCATGGAGTTCGACAACATCGAGACGATCAAGCAAGCCATCGAAATCGGATTGGGCATCAGCATCCTGCCGGCTCCGACGATACGCTCCGAAACCAGCTTCGGCAAACTGGCGGCCATCCCGCTGGTCTCTCCGAGACTGACCCGGCCGATCGGAATCATCCATCGGCACCGCAAGGTCTTCACCCCCACGATGACCAAGTTCATTGAACTTCTTACCGAGTTCCAGGATGCCGAGGAAGAGGAAGACTAATCGTCGATGGAAGTCGGCCTGATCGAAGGAACCGGGGAGAGGTTTTCCCTCAAATCAACCGTTGCCGAATGTCGGATGGGGAAGTGCGGAAAGCGACTCCCGGAGATTCCGCATCCATGGACTTCTTCCGCGGAACATCCAAAGACACTTTACTTTGCGGCCTGAGTGCAGTATTCTATTTTTTTCACCAACACGGCATTCGTATTGTCGGAGCAAGGAAGGGACGCGGGAACGAACGAAAGGCGCGTGAAAAAACACGGCCGGATGGGCGAAACAAGTCGTATGGACGGGCGAAAGCCGTACCGGCTTTTTCAATAGGATAGGCCGCTCGTCCGGCGATGTTTCGGAGCGTCCCTCGGGGCAATACCATAGAAATACGGCATCGCATTTGAAAGAAGGTCAGTCATGGGTTCGGGGGACATTCAAGTCGCCTTTTTGCCGGAACGACAAACCAGAAGCATCGCCTTGGGGACTTCGATATTGGAAGCCGCCAACCAGAGCGGCTCTCCCCTTCGTGCCGACTGCGGCGGCAACGGCACCTGCGGTCAATGCAAGGTCTTTCTCACTTTCCCTCCGCCGGAAGTGTCTTTCGACAGGCTCCTCGCCGAACTGGCGGAGGAAAATATCGCTTCACTGGAAGCCGTACGGGAGCTGCTCCAAAATCGATGGTCGATTTCCATGGACGAAGTCCTCGCTTGCCGTACGTTTTTGGAGAAACAATCGATCATATTCATTCCCGACCCTTCGCGGAACCCCGCCGATTCCCATATTCTGACCCAAACCGAACACCTTGAGCCATCGACGGCGAAGAAATCCGGCCAAGCATCTTCCGAGAAAAAGCCTTTGGCCTGTTGGTCGAGAATGACGCTCCCGCCCCCATCGCGGCAGGATCCGGTTCCCGATCTGGAACGCTGCGAACGGGAGCTGGGAATCGCCCCCTTGAAATGTTCCCCGGAATGGATGAAGCGAATCCCGACGTTGCTTCGCGATTCGAACTGGGAAGTATGCTGTGGAGTCTTTCTCGACGAGTTGGTGAGCCTGACTCCCAAGGACAATCCGGGGACGGATCATGCCTTGGCGATCGACCTCGGCACGACCACCCTGGCCGCGAAGTTGGTCGATTTGAAGACGCAAATGGTCGTGGCGGTCGAGGCGATGCGAAATCCGCAAATGCAGTTCGGCGACGATATCCTCTCACGTATCTTGGAAGCCGGGCGGGGCCCCGCGTCGCTCGAAAAACTCCATGAAACCATTATCGCGGCCACTCACGAGATCGTCGACCGCCTTTGTCGGCAAGTCGCCATCACCGCCGATCGAATCGCCGCTGTCGCAGTCGCCGGCAACACCGCCATGCAGCAGATATTCTGCGGAGCCGATCCCCAATACCTGGGCACCTCGCCATTCGTTCCCGTCCTCCGGTCCGTGCCCTTGATGAAGGCGAAGGAAGTCGGGCTGAATCTCCATCCGGAAACGATGTTATACGTTTTTCCAGTAATTGGCGGCTTTGTCGGAGGCGACCTTGTCTCGGGAATTCTTTCGACAAAGCTGAATTCCATCGAGGGGCCTTCGCTGTTGATCGACATCGGCACCAACGGAGAAGTCATTCTGTGTCACGAGGGCAAATGGATCGCGGCGGCCACGGCGGCGGGACCGACGTTCGAGGGAGCTCGCATCCGCCACGGCATGTCGGCTTCGCTCGGAGCCATCGAACGATGCCGAATGGCCGAGGGAGACTTGAGCCTACAGACGATCGGACGGGTCAAACCGGTGGGAATTTGCGGATCCGGACTGATCGACGTCGCTGCCGAACTGCTTCGCCAAGGGATTGTCTCGAATACCGGCCAACTCCATCCACCCGAGAACGCCCCCGAGGCTCTAAGCGAGCGACTGCGACGCCGCATGATCCGATTGAAGAACCGCCCTGCCTTCGTGCTGGCGACCGAGGAGGAATCGGGGCGCGACGGAGAGCCGGTGTTGATCACGCAAAACGATGTGCGGCAACTGCAACTCGCCACCGGCGCCATTCGGGCCGGCGTTCGTCTGCTTCTCCATCAGCAAGCGATTCCTCCCGAGTCGCTCCAACATGTTTTTCTGGGAGGAGGCTTCGGCAACTTCTTGCGTCGCGAAAACGCTCAAAGAATCGGGCTGTTGCCGTGGGAAATTCCGGTATCTCGAATCCAATATCGAGGAAACACTTCCCTGGCAGGGGCTCTGGCACTGCTCTTGCATCGCGAAGCGTGTGAGACGGTGCAAAACATCGCTCGAAAGACGCGACACGTCGATCTGTCGACCTGCCCGGAATTTCAAAATTTCTTTGCCGATGCGATGCTCTTTCCGGAACAGTAGTCCCCAGGCTGGGATACCGGACCGATCAATGCCCCCCACACCCAGGGCATCCTCCCCCTTGCGGGATATTCGGATTCGTGATGGAAAATCCCTGCCCGGCAGGTCCGTCGATGAAGTCGATCGTCGTGCCTTCCAGATGCAGGTCGTACTTCTTGTGAGTGACGAGCGAAAAACCGTCCTGATCGTATTTGGCATCCGTGGTCGGATCATACTCGTGATCGAATCCAAGCGAATATTGCATTCCGCTGCATCCGCCTCCGGCAATGCCCAACCGCAGATAGGTATTTTCATCCAGATCCTGCGAATCGATGATCCGTTTGACTTCGTCGACAGCCGTATCGGTAATCGTGATCGACATTTCTACCTCTCTTTTTAATTCAATTCGTGAAAGTAAAAGCGGGAGCATTGCGAGAATGGTCCGCCGTTGCTACCTCCCCCGCGAAATTATTTGAGCAAGGTTACGTTGCTTCAATTATTAGTCCTAATGGAACGGGAATCAAGGGAGAACCCCGAGCGGAAGCTGGCCAAGATGCTTTCCTCGACGAGTTTGGACGATTTTTTTTGGCCGCCTCGGCGACCGGATCGCTGATCGGTCAAGATCCTGTCGTTACGAATCCACGAAAAAAACCGGCACTTTTGCACATATTTTATGGGATCGCAATACTTCTCCAACAGAGAAGCGACACATTCGATTCCGAACGAGGGCAGCTTTCCTGACGACCGCCCCCCCTCCAGAGAGGAATGATGCTGCGGATCAACATACGGAAAGCCGGAATCGCTGTTTCCTCATTCTCTCCGGCATACTGTTTTCCCGAGACGGATCTTCCCGCAATGACCGTTAGCAGAATCCCCCCCAAAAAACAAAAAAGATTATTAAAAATCTTGCATGTTGCAGCAAGAGTATCAACCCACTATGATGATCAATGTCGACGATGCAGTACTAGAATTACAGGGTTGATTTTTCTTTTCGTTTTCGAAAAATGCGTCCCTTTTCTCTTGATTCTGCAAGCGACGAGAATTAGCATAGCAGTTACGATCCACATTCTTTTTCTTCTGCCACTTTCGGCGTTTTTCAAGAATGGAACTGATTGCCGTGGAACCGAACGGTTTTCCACTCATGCACAGACATGCACAGAACGAAACCAATCGAGGAGCAGCATCCTTCAATTTTGAAAGGTAAACAACCATGAAAAGAACCCTCCCTACGTGCTTTTTCGTTACCGCCTTGCTGTTGAGCGCTTTCGGATTCGGCCTTCAGGCCACCGCCGAGGATGCCGCGAAGCAGCCCGCCGCGAAGAATGAAACTCAAAAAGAAATGGCAAAAGTGCACCTCCGCGTCGACGGAAACCTTGCCGGCAGAGTTGTGATTCAGGATGAAGAAGGCAACAAACACGCCATGTTCGCGGAAGTCGCTTTTGTCCAAGACGGCAAAGTGATGCGTCGCGTTCAGACCAATGATTTCGGTGCTTTCCAAGTTGCTGAAATGCCGGTCGGCACCTACACGGTCCTCGCTCAGGCGAAAGATGCCTTCGGTTTCTACTCGGTCGAAGTCGTCCCCTATATGACGTCCGACTTCATTCAGACCTCCTTTGCCGAAAACGATGTGATTCCGCAATCGATCCTCGAGTTGGAATTGAATGAAAAGGGGCGACCGGTCGCCTATCAAGAATCGATGCAACCCGTGCAACACCCGACCGCTTGCCCCTGCAACCAATGCTGCGGCGGCGCTGCCATGGGTGGCGGCGGTGGCGGTGGCGGTGCTTTGGCCGGCTTGGCGGGATTGGCCGGGCTTGCCGGACT
Source organism: uncultured Planctomycetaceae bacterium (assembly GCA_964632505.1). GTDB lineage: Bacteria > Planctomycetota > Planctomycetia > Pirellulales > Thermoguttaceae > CAZWCE01. Next base: position 295,030 of record CAZWCE010000003.1, read on the forward strand.
GGCAGGAATCGGTGGAACGAGCGATACCGAACCGGCCAGCCCCTGCACTGTCGTCGAATAGTAAGACCACTTATCCTTACCGCTCGACACACATCGAAAGGCTGATCCTCACCGCCACGAGCGTACAAGATCGGTCTCTCTAACTGGCTTGATTGTGAGCTCCTCCAGGTAGGCAAGCGATCTCCACACCCCCGGTTAGAGAATGTGGCTCCCCCGACGAGCGACATTGACGATATTGCTGCTGCTTCTATTTATCGGAGGCTTTCCGCGTTGCAAACGCGGGAAGCCTTTTTTTTCGCGCTGCAAAAACGTGCGGATTGATCGCGTTGTGTCAGCGTCTCGTGACTTTCTCTGCGATTTCCATTCCAGACCAGCCTTTTTTCCATTGAAGAAACGGAGGGACTTTAATTATAATCGAAAAATACGGGGAATAATGGTTCGTCGTTCCTCGTCAAACGCTTTGAAATCTAGATACCTCCAGCCCCGGGAGCGGATCGTGGATCAAGACCCTCTTCAACTTTCCCTGCTGACCGTCTTTTATGCCAAATATCTCGACAAGCAGGACACCGCCGAGTTCATCAGCAATGTTTCCCGTTTCTACACGCAGGGAACCCTGCAGCGATTGACGGAATCGGATCATGCGCAATCGCGTCGGGCCGCTGCACTGGCGCTCGGATTTCTCGGCAATTACGAAGTCAATCATCAGCTCGGACGATTGCTCCACGACGACGACAATACCGTGCGTTTATTGGCCGAGAACGCTATCCGAAGCGTCTGGACTCGGGCCGGAAACGACGAGGAGCATAAACATTTGAAGATCGCCATCCGCCACAATTCCAACAAACAATACAATGAGGCGATCGAAGTGTGCGACGAGCTGATCGAAAAGGCCCCCTGGTTCGCCGAGGCGTGGAATCAGCGGGGGATCGCCTATTTCGGGAAAAAAGACTATCTCCGTTCCCTGCACGACGCCCATCAGGCTTTGGAGATCAATCCCTATCATTTCGGTGCCGCCGTGGGGATGGGGCAGGCATATACGCTGACCGGCGAAATCGAAATGGCGATCGAGTGTTTCCAGCGAGCCCTACGATTGAACCCCAACATGGAAGGTGTTCGTGAACACCTGATGCGGCTGGCCAAAAAAAACGATGAGGAGTAAACCACGTTCCGTCGCCGTTTCTTGCCGAGATCAACGACGCTGGGGAGGTCTTTGCTGACTAAGCGAACCATGCAACCGGGACGCAATCTTCGCGAAATACTGCGGGTTTTCGTGGAACCGATCGAACGATTCCTGAGTGGAAAACAGAAAGATCAATCCCTCATACCACACGCCGAACTCCCGTTTGCCAGGCACCCGCTTCCCCTCTTGCACCATCAGCACGACATCCTGCCCTGCAAGCACCGGCGCATACCGACTGGGATAATCGATGAATTTCCGGCGTGCTTCCGGCGAAGAAAAGCAATAGCGGAGTCCCTGATGAACGAGACTCCATCGCGAAGAACCGGGGACCCACCGCTCCTCATCGGTTAGAAGGATCGGGCAATAGCCATCCAGCGCGAGTCGGCCTGCTTGTTGCTGCAAAGTCGCTCCCCGCCCTGCGACCGAGGGAGCGAAAACATCGTCTTCGTAGTCCTGAGCCGCCGTGGCGGAGCTGCCTGTCCTTCCTTCTGAAACCCCGTGACTTGATCCTCCGACCTTGAGGCGTTCGTCCGCCATCGATCGGGAGGCATTTCCCGCGGATGCGGTTCTCGATGCCTTCTCCGCACGGAGTTTCTGCAGTTCCGCCTCGATTTGATCCAACTCCTGCCGAGAAGGTGAGTTGTGTCTCAACTCCGCCATGTTCTTCTGATCATATCCCATGGGAGCCATCGTCGGCTGTTGGGTGTCGGAGGAAAGCAACGAGTGCTGGGAAGAACCGGCAGGCATTCCGTTCGTCATCGGTCGCCGACTTTGGACCGCTTGTCGTTGGGACGAAGAAAGAGATGAAGATACATGCGAATCCTTCGACGAGGGCTGGCTCGAACGGTTTTCGGTCGAGATCTCGGGAGCGACCGAAGTACGCGATGGTTTCAAGTGTGAAGGGAATGATTGGCGATTTGCCGCTCGACCGTAAGCATTCTCGGCGTACGCCTCTTCCGGCCGAGCAACCACCGCCGGAGGCCCCGAAGACGCTTGCTCGACAACGCTGAGCCGATTCTTGTAGTAACCGGCTACCTGAGTCAAACGCGATCGGAACGATTCCGCTTTTTGGCCTCCGACTTGACGGAAAAGCACCCGCCCCCCAGGGGTCATCACGATATCGGCGGGAATGCCCGTAATGGCATACTGCTGCACCAACGAAGGCGAATTGGCGGTATCGATTTTTACGGGAACAAAATTCCGGTGGATGGCATCCGCGACATCGTCCCGGGAAAAGACCTGTTTTTCCATCATGCGACAGGGCGGACAGTGTTCTCCGTAAAAATGGAGAAAAACCGGTAAGTTGTTCGCTTTCGCCTTCGCAAACGCGGCGTCGATATTTGTTTCCCAACGAACGACGTCCTTGGCCCAAGATGGCGATCCCAGGGCCAAAAAAAGACCCAGGATGGAAAAGAGCTTCCATGAAACCTGTCCGAAGCGGAGCGTTGTTTCGGAAGCGGAACACGACGGGGGCAGTCCCGGCACAGCGTTTCCCTTCGCCTCCATGTGAACCGTCCTCCCGGGAGATCGCTCGGCGTTTTTCTTCGGGAGAACTTCGCTTCGCTTTGGCTTAGCGCTCGACCGGAGAGGGATCACCTCGGCATTTCCTTGGCGACCATTCACAAACTGCCCCTTTTCTCTGTCAGCAGCGCGAAAAATCATTGCATTCATTATTGATCTCTGTTCTCGACCAATGGAAGAAGGCTGAAGAAAATCGTCGATCGCCGAGCGAACTTCTTCCCACCCTTTCCTTCACACCGCCTTGGGTATGATTGATCGTCGTTTCTTAGCTTATATTGTGACATCGCCCTCGGATGGCGATCCCCTCGCAACGGAAATATGAACCGGAGTTCCCCAACAAGGCCGCCCCCGGGCTACCGCGCCCTCCCTGGGCGCCCCAAATCCCCGGATCAACCTATTTTCACATCTGCGCGGTGAAACTATGGTTATTCATAATTTCGCACAACCTCGCCTGTCATATTCAATGATTTTTTTAGTTATGCGGGTTTTTCAGTCTTTTCTCCCGTGCTTGTCCCATGAGCTCACTTCGACCATTTTCCACGGTCTCGAAACCACCATTCCCCTCACAGACTCAGAAATCATCTCATCCGGCGCGTCCATTTCGTCGATGCTTTTTCCATAATCCGTTCATTTCAGTGTTTTTTTGACAAGTTCGGCTTGACATAGAGGCATAACAAGTTATTATCTGTAGTAACAAGTATGGTTCACGCCTCACCCAAGGTGATCCACGGACAGCTTCTTCTTTCGTTGCCCGTCTCTTAAGCGGATGGAGCCCCTCGTTGCAGGGGTGCAATTCTCAACCGTTCATTTTCTGACAGCCTTTCTCAGGGATTTGATTGGAGAAGGCGGACCTCGGTCCCTTCGGCGGACGCCTACAAACGTTCCAAAACAACCAGTAAACAACTTACCAAACGAGCTCCCGCGATTTCATGAATGAATCGGGAATCGTTCGCATCACAAATCTTTCCATGCCTCGAACCATGGTCGGACTCTCCTTGCTCCCACAACAAACCGTTGGGGTGATCAGCAAGGGTATCCTAGGTGAAATCGTTTCGACGTCCGACAGGGACGAAGGCACCACAAAAACTTCCTCATTCCGTCAGCCCGACCGATTTTTTTGATGGACTTCGCAAAGGGAGTGGATTGCGAAAAATGATTTAGCACTTCTGCGTGCTTTTTTATCGTCGACAATTGGTCGAGCGTCGCAATTGCTTCTCCCGGGTCGGCAACCGTAGGATTAAGTTGCGCGAATTCGTCATTCCATGGCGTATTGACCTCCGGATGGTCGATTTCTCGGCGACGGTATTGTGATCAACGGATTGAAACTTTTTCTCTCGACAACTGTATAAGGTGGTTCATGGCTAAAAAAGGTCTTGGCGGACGCCAGCGAAGGAACACATCTCAAGGACAATCCTCCGGCCGTGGAGGAAAATCCCGCTCCTCCAACCGCGGCAACCGTCCCGGTTCTCGCCGCAACAAGCCCAATGCTCCTCGAAATGGAAGCAGCGGAAACAAGGAACCGGTCGATCCCGACACCTTCTACAAGTCGGAAGGGGTCCTCGAAATGCACCCCAACGGATACGGATTCCTCCGCGATCCGAAATCGAATTACGATCGCCAGCTTTCCGATCCCTTCGTCCCCGGAAGCATGATCGAAAAATTCGGTTTTCGCGAAGGACTTCAAATCAGCGGCACCGCCCAGCCCGGCCGCAAGGGACAGGGCCCCCGACTCCGCGAAATCGATTTGGTCGACGGCATTCAGCCCGAGGAATACCTCAATGTCAATAATTTCGATGAGCTGACGGCCATCAATCCCGAGGAATGGCTCCGTCTCGAAACCGGCGCCGAACCCATGACCACCCGCGTGATGGATCTGCTGACCCCGTTGGGCAAGGGACAACGCGCCCTCATCGTCGCCCCACCCCGTTCCGGCAAAACCATCCTACTGCACCACATCAGCCAAGCGATCGCCGTGAACAACCCCGACGTCAAACTGATCGTCTTGCTGATCGACGAACGTCCCGAAGAGGTGACCGATTTCCGCCGAGCCGTCGATGCCGAGGTGATCGCCAGCAGTCTCGACCGCGAAATTGAAAGCCATGTGAGGTTGGCGCAATTGATCATCGAACGGGCCAAGCGACTGGCCGAAATGGGACGCGACGTCTTCCTGCTGCTCGACTCCATCACGCGGCTGGCCCGGGCCTTCAACAAATGGGTCGGTAATACCGGAAGAACCATGACCGGTGGAGTCGATATCAAGGCGATGGACATCCCGAAGAAACTTTTCGCCACCGCACGGCAATTCGAGGAAGGGGGCTCCCTGACGATCGTCGGCACCGCCCTGATCGAAACGGGAAGTCGCATGGACGACTTGATTTTCCAAGAGTTCAAGGGCACCGGCAATATGGAACTCGTGCTCGATCGACGGTTGGCCGACCGCCGCATTTGGCCGGCGATCGATATCGCGCAGTCCGGCACCCGACGCGAGGAAAAACTCTTCCCGCCCGAGGTGCTCAACGCCGTCACCATGCTCCGAAGAACCCTCGCCTCGATGCATCCGGTGGAAGCGATGGAACAGCTCACCACCAAACTCGGACGATTCAACTCCAATCAGGAATTCATCAACCTGATCAGCGGGACCCCCGCGATCGATTATTGAGCGCAACGCCCGCATTCCCCCGCCTATTCCACACAAGCCCCGAACAACTCCGGCGGGCAAGACAAACGTACGATCGGTCCGAGGACTTTCATGAGTCGCTTTTTTGGAGAAACTTGCCGGAGCGATATTGAAAGAACGAGAAACTGACCTATAATCTGAAACCATAGTCGGAAGGATGGCTGAAGGGGCCTGGTGGATGATCTTTCGGGCTCGACGACCGGAAGAGAGAGACGGTGCCCCGGAATGGAGCAGGCATTTCGAGGGAAAACGACCTTCGAATTGTCAATTGTCGCTCCTCGAAAAATCCTTGACCCGGCTCGATCAGATGTTGCGATTCACGCTTTCTCGTGAATATTCCGGAGGGTAAGCGAATTGGCTAGCAGCCTCACTGGAAATGAGGTGCCCCTTTCTGGGGTTGTGGGTTCGAGTCCCATGCCCTCCGCCTTGGGGGTCTGCAAGAGATTGCAGGCCCCTTTTTTATTTGGCATCCCGAATGGTTGGTGCTCGTTCCTTCTAACCGAACCGTTGTCTCAGAAGTTGCCGAGAGAGAGGCCGCCCCCGCCTGCCTGAGAAAGCAGATTTCTAGAGGCCTCCCTAGTCCGAATATCACCAAACACTCGAACCTATCTCAACGCACCGCACCAAAAGCACACGACGGCTGAACAACAAAAAAACCCCTTTCTTCAGTAGAATCTGCACAAAATAAATTCCCGTCCAATCCGTCGACGAAATCCGGTCGATTCCGGCGGTTTTGACGAAGCGATCGTGCTATATATTCGAAGAACCCGGGTCCAAAAGGCTCGCCGAAGGCTATTCGAAGGGGTTTCTTCGAGATCCTTTCCGCGACGAAACATCGGGTGGAGATCCATGCACGATCAACCGGAAAAACGTCGACATCAGCGACATCTGTTCGATTATCCTCAGTGGATGGCTCCGGTCTATCAGGGGATGCTTCCCTCCCCCTGGAGTTTCCAGAAGATCCTTTGCCAGAATTTATCGGCCGGAGGGATGTCCTTCTTCCAGGATGAGGAACCGCGTTTCGAGGAGTGCGTCATTGCGCTGGCCGAACCTCCCGAGCTTTTCTATCTATTTTCGAAAGTCGTCAACGTGGTGCCCGAAAAAGGCGGTGCTCCGAAGCGGTATCGAGTGGGGTGTCAATTCATGAAACGTCTCTGTTTCGACGAGGAGAGACAGCGTCTTCGCTTCCGGCAACCGGAAGAGTCGATCGCGAAACCACTTTATTGAGAGTCGCAGTAAATAGTGAATCCGGGCGAACATCGAGAGCCCGGCCCTGCGGCTGTCCATGCGTGAACCATGGGGTCACTACTGCTTACGCGAACATGAATAGGCGTTGACGAACGGAGCCACGGCCGCGAAATCGGAAAGCCTCCCCTCCCCCCCGAACCGACGACCGAAGCGGAACTTACCCGGCTCATAGCGGTTCATAAGACCGGGTCGCGCTGTGTCCTCTTCGGCGCTGAGCTCGAGCCGGTGTCTTGTCATCATCCCGGAGTGTCATGCCGGGGGGTGGCGTTAGGCTCCCGACACGCTACAAAGAGAGAAGCAGTCATTCTTTCAACCACTTGATCGAGGGAGGTACCTATCGATGATTTTTCGACCGATGACGATCGTTCTTTTGCTCCTTCCGGCCTGTTGCCCCGGATGGCTCCCCGCCCAACCACCGGGACGCCCCGGCATCCCCCCGCTCCTCCGCATGCTCGACGCCGACGGGGACCACGTACTGTCGGCCGGGGAAATTGAAAACGCCGCCGAGAAACTCAACGCGATGGATGCTTCGAAAGATGGTCGGGTGACCATCGACGAGATGCGCGAGGCGTTGCGTTCCTTGATCTCTCGAAGACCAAACGGCCCAGGTGGACGTGGCAATGAAACTCCGTCTTCGCGCGGTGGTGGAAGCGTCTCCGAGAGCGATTTCGAGAATCCCCTGCTGGCCGTCGACGAGGAAGAGGAGAAAATTCTAGGCACTCTCGAGGAAATGCAGCAGGGAGACAGGTTTCGAAACGTGTCGACCACCGATGGTCGCCTGTTGCGTTTACTGGCCGAGACGACCGACGCGAAAAAGGTCGTGGAGATCGGCACCTCGACCGGGGAATCGGCCGTCTGGCTGGCCCTCGGACTTCGCAAGACCGGAGGCCATCTCTACACACATGAGATCGACGAGGAGCGCGCCGAAACAGCCCGGGCCAACTTCGAAAAAGCGGGAGTGGCCGATCAGATCACCCTCATTCTCGGCGACGCGCATGAAACGGTCGAGCAACACGAGGGACCGATCGACATTCTTTTCCTCGACGCCGACAAGGAAGGCTATATCGATTACCTGAATAAATTGGTGCCCCTGCTCCGCCCCGGCGGCCTGATCGTGGCACACAACATGAACACCCGGCAGGCCGATCCCCGTTATCTCGAGGCGATCACGAAGGATCCCAAATTCGAAACGCTCTTCCTGCTCAAGGAAGGTACCGGGGTGGGGGTGACGATGAAAAAGCGTTGATACCGGCTCACCTTCTCGATATTTGCGTATCGAACCGAAAAGGGTTGCACTTCATGAAAGCGCAACCCTTTTTTCGATTGGAAAACGGGCTATTTCCGTTCTTTTGCCATTCGGTCGAGTTCCTCAAGGGTGAAACGGACGGTCATGATGTACGGCGACTCCCCTTCGGTCCAATGGCCGTAGGTCGTCGTGACGATGGTCCCATCGGGGAGAACCAGCACCCCGGGATAGGTCGTGTCGACGCCTTTGGTGTTGTCCATCAGCCGGACGCGATATTGCCCCTGCGCCCCTTTTTGAAGATCTTGATAGGTCCCGACCCAGCCGACCCAATCGCCGCGGGTGGGGCTCTCAACGTCCTTCGGCGGGTAATCACGGAAAGAAGCAAACAATCGTCCGTCGGGAGCGTAGCGGATGGTGTGGCGGTCGCCGCATAGAGCAGCCGGCATTTCCCGGGGCTTGGACCATGTCTTCGCTTCGTCGTCGGTGAACATGATGTGCGAGTTTTTTCGGCGCAGGTTCTCGCGTAAAAGGACGGCGAGCTGATTCCCGTCGGGGCTGCGGACGATGCCCGGTTCGCACAGATGCACCTCGCTCGAAGCGAAGATCGCCTCCGGTTCCGACCAGGTCATACCGCCGTCGACCGAGCGGGTTTGATAGAGCGTCATCACGACCGGGTCTTTTCGCCGGTTCTCGGAAGTGTAAAACCGTCCATCATCGTGAAACATCGCCAGATAATGCCCGGGACCGGTTTTCAGAGGGACGACATCGCCCATGACGACGATCCCGCCCCAGTCGCCGATCGACTCCAGCGGTGTCCAGCTCTCGCCCTCGTCGCGACTGACGGCCATCCGTGTCGGGTAGAGCCCGGAAAACATGATGATCCGCTTTTCGCCCTCGGGGGTTCGGGTGCGGTAGAGCGTCGGCACTTCGAGACTCGTTTCCCAATTCTTCGGCGTCGGTAGGCGGTCGGTCCAGGTTTTCCCGCCGTCGAAGCTCTTTTTGTAGACGATGGCCCCCCGTCCGTGCCCCTTCGGGTAGACACACAGAATCGTTTTCCCATCGTCCAACAGGACCGTCGTGGGATGCCCCAAATACTGCCCCGATTCGCGGTCGACCAGGTACTGCCGATGCGTCTGATCGGCCAGATCCAACAGAGGAATGGTGAAACGGTCGGGAGCTTCCGGCTGCCAATCCGACCGGGTTTCGGTGATCAACTCTTGCGTCCTCTGCTCCGCGTTCGAAAAACCGCCTTGCAAAAGAAACCCCGACAACAACATACAGGACATTGTACAGATATCCCATCGACCTCTTTTCGTATCTCGCTTTGCTGATATCATTTCATTGTCTCCTAAGCCAATCACAAGTTTCGGATTTCCACGTCGTGGGAAGCCGATCCACTTAAAAAGGTCCGTTATTCAAATGCCACATCGCACTTTTTCCCCACTTCGAAGAGATACTCCCGCGACCGGGCATACTCCTCTTCGCCCTTCATATGCTCGATCATCAAAGGAACGTCCTTCGGCAGCTTCGCAAGCCGGGTGAGATAGGCTTGGTAATCGATGACGCCTTCGCCCAGCGGCACTTCGACGAAGTGGATATTCATCTCGGGAATCCATTTCAGGTCCTTCGCGTGACAACTGACCATCTTGTCGCCCAGTTTGTCGAAACACTCGTGGATGAGGTCCGTGTTGTTCCAAAATTTATCGGGGGAATTCACCGCGTTGCAGACATCCAAATGGACGCCGAACCCTTCCCGGTCGACCGCGTCATACAATTTCACATAGGAGTCGGCGGTATCGGGAATCGCCCAACCCATCATTTCATAGCTGAACTTCGCCCGCTTCGGTTTGACCGCATCGATGATCTTCCGTGCATTCTCCACGGCCAGATCGAAGAACTCCGGAGATACATTTTTCGGGCTGGGGCCGTACCAGGTTTCTTCGCTGAAACTCCCGGCGATGTCGACGCAACAACGGGCGTCAATCTCTTCGGCCAGCGCGAGCCCCTCGGTCACCGTCGCGAGATTCTGCTCACGTTTCTTGGGATCGGCATCCATCAAATTGACCCAACGTCCAACCTCGGCGATGACGACGTCGTGTTTTCGAACCGCCTTTTTCCATTCGTTGATCTTGTCGGTATCGCTGAACGAAACCCCGGGGCAGTAGATGGCCCGGTAGCCCAACTCGCGGGCCTTGAGCACATATTTCTCGGGATCCTCCTGCGATTCGTACACGGGAGCCCCCAATCGGATCGGGTGGCGTTCGCCTCCGGTGGAAGCGCTCGGCGTGGACGACTCTTGGGCCGACACTTTGCGCCGAGTCCCGCCGGTCACCATGCCCGCGGCGGTGAGGGTGGCGATGGATCCCTTCAGGAAATCGCGTCGATTGGAAGATGCCATCATTTCTTTCCTTTTTCTAGAAGTTCGCTTGAAGTGAGAAGTCAAGGTGATTCCTTCCCTTCATTTCGGCCGTCCGAGGGAACGATCCCGCTCCTCTCGATGTTTTCGACCCGGGAAGTGATCGTCCCATCTTGCACGCGGGTCAGTAGTTCCGCTGCCGGCCGCACCGTTTCGACCGATCGGACGAGCCGGCCCGCATCGTCCGACGTGACCGAGTACCCACGCTCCAACACGCGCAGGGGGCTGAGCGACTCCAATCGACCGGCAAGCAACCCGATTTTCGACTCTCGGCGTTCTCGGTCCCGATCGAGGGCCCGCTCAAGCTCCGCTTCGAGGTGATCGACGGTTTTGGCCCGAGCGTGAACGATCTGATCGACCGGCCGCAGAAAAATCGCACTTCGCGCAAGCGATGCCAGGGAATCCCGGCGGCGACGCATCCCCGATTGAAACGCCTGCTCCAGGCGGCTTGTCCACTGCGCCAGTGAGGCGCGAAGTTCCTGCGTTTCGGGGGCGATACGCTGTGCCGCTTCGGTCGGGGTGAGCGCGCGAAGATCGGCGGCCAGATCGCAAAGGGAGATGTCGATTTCATGGCCCACCGCCGAAACGATCGGAATGTCGGAGGCGGCCACCGCGCGAACGGTCACCTCTTCGTTGAACGCCCAGAGGTCCTCGAGACTTCCTCCTCCCCGAGTCAAGACGATCGCGTCGATCGGTTTTTCCCCTTCGACTTCGGCTTTTTGCTGATAGGCGTTCAGCGCCGCGATCGCTCGGGCGATCTGATCGGCGGCCCCCTCCCCCTGCACTTTCACCGGGATGATCCACACTTCCATGCCCGGCCAACGCCGGGAAAGCACTTGCAGAAAATCCCGCACCGCGGCTCCGGTCGGACTGGTCACGACCGCCACACGTCGGAGAAAACGTGGAAGAGGTTTCTTCAAATGCGGTTCGAAAAGTCCCTCTTTTTGCAACTTGGCATGCAAACGCCGAAAGGCCCTCTCGAGCGCTCCGAGACCGACCGGTTCGAGCTGTTCGACGATCATCTGATAACGGCCGTGCGGCGGATAAACATCCACCCTTCCCCGGCAGATGACCGCCATGCCGTCTTTGAGTTCACATCGGAGTGCCCTGGCGGCGCTTCGCCAAAGGACGGCCGGCAACTGGGCCCGGGAATCCTTGAGCGTGAAATAAACATGCCCGCTGCGGGGGCGCGCAAGATTGGAGATTTCCCCCTCGACCCAAACCGATGGAAAAGCGGCCTGGAGGAGATCACGAATCTCGGCGGTGATCCGCGAAACGGACATCGGCGAAGGTTCGTCGCCGGAGTGATCCTCGTCGGAAAGGGAATCGAACAGGGAACCGGGGGGCAAGAGACACCTCATCGATGAAGTCGGGAGAAAATCGGAGAATCATCGCATCATCAGGTACGCGATCCACCGCTTCAGTATAACCGAACGAGGGCGGTCGATGCAAAGCGCCGGAATCTCAGTATTCCCGCGGGAGAGTTTTCCCGCATGGGGCCAAAGACTCGGCGATACCGGCTTTTCGCGGCCGGGCAAAATAGAGGGCATCGGTCCGGGGACCGTCTTGCAGGAACGATTGTCCCGGTTTGCGATGTCCCGACCCGGCCCAAGTTTCCGCCTGATCGGAAAGCTGCAACAGCAGTCGCTCGATCTTTCGTCGAAAGTGTTCTATTTCGCTTCGGTCGAGTTTTTCCGGGATGTGTAAATCGGAACTGACGACCGCCCGGGCACGGCTGAAGGGCCTCGGAATGGCGAAGCGATCCCAACTGTTCAGTCGCCAGGGGCGATCGTAGCCGAATCCCATCGCGACGATCGGAAATTGAAGACGTGAGGCCAAATAGACCGCTCCCGGGGCGAGTTTCCGTCTTGGACCGCGCGGCCCGTCGGGCGTGATGGTCAGATTCATCGTGCGGCTTTTCAGGGCCATTTTCCGCAACGCCGAAGACCCGCCGCGATTCGTGGATCCTCGCACCCCATCGAATCCCAACCGCCGGGCGAATTGCAAGAGCAAATCGGCATCGCGATGCCGGCTGAGCAGCATCGCCAGATTGCAATGGTGCCGGAGATAAAGCGGAAAGGTGATGTACTCGTGCCAGAAGATGAAAATCCGTTTTCCGCGATAGTCCGGATACGCCGGATCGATCGCCGGATCGTAATACACCGCCTTGAAATCGAGCGTCCGCATCCACGAACGAACGAGCGAGGTGCCTAGGAGACCTCCGAGACTCATCAAGATCGGATGATTGAGCTTCATCGCAAACCGCCCGCCTCCCTGCGACGTACTCCTCGATTCCCGGTTGGTTCTTCAAGCCGACCGCACGGCGTTCAGCCGGTCTCTTTCCATCGGCCACTGAAAACTTCCACCGCCGGGCCGGTCATGAAGAGATGGTCGTCGGCCTCGGACCACTCGATGTTCAGATCGCCTCCCGGCAGATGCACCAGCACCTCTCGGGAGGATTTTCCGGTCAGCACCCCCGCCACGCAGACGGCGCAGGCCCCGGTCCCGCAGGCAAGGGTCTCTCCGCTGCCGCGTTCCCAGACCCGCATCCGCAGCTCCTGTTCGGAGAGCACTTCCACGAACTCCACGTTCACGCGATTGGGAAAATGGCCGTCGATCTCCAGCCGGGGCCCGACCTGGTGGACCAGTTCATCTTCGAGCGCATCGACGAAGACGACGCAATGAGGATTGCCGACCGAAACACAGGTCAATAGAAAAGACCGCTGATTGATCACTTGCGGCACCTCGACGACCGGCTTCTCTTCCGATCCACCGGGATCTCGGAGCGTGGTCGGAATGTCGGCCGGGCGAAGGATAGGGCGGCCCATATCGACGCGAACCCGGCCGCACCGCCCGTTTTCAATCTCCAACTCGAGCGTCAGCACGCCGGCGCCGGTTTCGATCTCGAGCGTCTCCCGGGGGCATATGCCGTGATCGTGAAGATATTTCGCCACGCAACGGATCGCGTTGCCGCACATCTCGCTTTCCGAGCCGTCGGCATTGAACATGCGCATGCGGGCGTCGGCCTTGTCCGAGGGCAGAATCATCACCAGGCCGTCGCCCCCAACGCCGAAATGGCGGTCGGAAATCTCCCTCGCCAGTTTCTCGAAATTCTCGGGCAACGATTCCTCGAATCCATTGACATACACGTAATCGTTTCCCAACGCCTGCATTTTCGTGAAGCGCACGGACATTCCTTTCTGTAACAGTCGGTGTTGCCGTCGCGATGCCCGCTTCTAGAGCATTCCAGATGATCCCCATTCTAGCATTTCGGGCTTTTCGCAACCAAGGGGGGCAAGAAAAAAAGAAGATTCCCCTCGTGGAAGAGCTCGAAGCCGTCCACTACGAAAGCAGCCTTGGCAGAGCTGAGGGAGAAAGAAGAGTGATGCGGGGAAGCCGAAGGCGACGCTCAGCCACTCAAATCGAGTAGATTTCCCGACTGGCCGGTGGGATCCTTGGTGTGCTGTTTCTTTTCCTCGTCTTGGCCTTTCGGCCGTCCCATCCGTTCCCAGGGACGCCGACCATCGGCATCGCGTTCCTCCGACTGGTGTTCACTGCCGTCGGTTTCGCCGATGCCTTCGGCCTTTTCGGCCCGTTCGACACTTTCCACTTTGCGCTGCCGTGTGGCGCCCTCTTGGGTCGTCTTTTCGGCAGCACCACTGTTTTTTTCCGCGAGCGGGGCGCCGGCGAGACTCGCCGTGACCATCCCCGGAGTAGGCCCGACACTCATGAGAAACCTCCCATTTCAAGGAAGAATTATTTCATTCCCATATGATGATGCCGGTCGCAATCGCTCGATCCGTCTAGATGAAAACTCTCGTCGGAAGGCGAACCTTCCCCTTGAAGACAACTCAAGGCATACGATGAAAACGACCTGCTTCACGATCCCGTCGTTTCTCTTGCTGCCCATCCATAGTTTTTATATCCATTGTTTATATTTGATTCCCACGAAAACCTTTCATGGGGGAAACCGTCGGTGTTGCGTCCGCTGCTCCGCCGCATTTCAGGTCAACAGGATTTCCTTCTATTCTATTGTACCATTTCGGCGACTTCCGCGCCGTGTCTTTCCCTATTCTTTTCTTCGACCCTGGAAACGAAAACAACCAGATCTTCTTTCCAGCCCCCCAAAACAGCTACTCTTTCCCTTTTTCCGAGAACCGAGAGGATCGCTACCACCGGAAGCCTTTTCAGCATCGAGGCGCGCATCCGTTCACTTCAGAAAACTCATCCCTTTGTGGGTAAGAGACTTGCGTCTCTTTTCCGCTTGTCGCATCCACTCGGCGAGGAATCCCCTTTTCTTCGGTTTGGGAGGTTGGAAGTCGTTCTGCAACTGCTCGATGGCGTTTCGCACGCCCGGAAGCGACTCCCGCGTAATCACCGGATCGTCCAGCGGCCCTTCGACTCGGAGAATCGCGATCTGTTCGCCGGCTTCGCCGAGCAGGTCGTTGACCACCGGCACTCGATGTTGACGTTTCCCCAACCGAGTGCCGAATTTGAGGCTGATCGTCTTCTGATCGATGTTCATCTCCCCGCGACCGGTCAACCCGAAGGCGCTCCCCTCGAAATTGACCGGATCGAGCAGCACATGATTCCCTTGGATCCGAAACGCGATATCGCTCGAGGTGAAGGCGCTGCGGTCCGGTTCGCCGATGCCGAGAATCTGCAAAAGCTGAATCATCTTGGGCAGTTCATACAGATCGGCGTCTTCGAGAATGATCGAGCCCTGGCCTCCCATCGCATTCTGATTGCTTCCCTGTCCCCAGAGATCGACCCAGGCATGAAGATTGCCGCGAAGATCTTGGGCCCCGGCCATCAACTCCCTCGCCGCATACGCCAAACTCGCCCGATGAAGCCGCGCATAAATACGATAAGAAGGCGAATGCTCCAACAAGACGCTTCCACTGCATGTGGCCGTTCCACCGAAGAGGTTCGCCGAAATCGCCTCGGTGCCGGAAGGAGATCCGTTCGAACCGGCGGCGCTCGCCCCAGAGGCCTCCGAAGCTTGCGGGGGGACGCTCTGACCGAAGAACAGTCGCTTTCCTTCGGAGTAGAAAGGACCGGCGACGTGCGTGAGTTGATAGCCATCGTAGGTAACGGAATCCAGGTCCAGTTGGCCGCGAAAGTAATAATCGCTCCCGTCGTGCTCGCCGCTCAACTTCACCGCGCCGCAAATATTCTTCAAGGGAACTCCCACTTGGGCGGCCCCCTGGTGCAAAAAGACCTCCAGATCCCAGAACGCCTTCAGCGGGCTCTCCGGCGAAGCTCCCTTGGCGAAGCGAATCGCCCCTTCGAGATTCAACGGTCCCTCGAGTTGCACCCCCTCGATGAATTCCCCGAGATTCATCGGGGCGGCTTGAAGAAACTCCCGATCGGCGTGAAGCTGGTCGACCATCACCGGGGCCATGGAGAGACGCCAACTGCCGTCGTCGAAGAGATGGCAACGGATTTCCGAAGAGACGAGCGTCTCGCCGTGGCGTCCGCGGAATCGATCGATCGTGATCTGGCCATCCCGGAAGCGAACCACCCCTTCGAGTTGGTCCAGTCGATAGGGAAACTGCTTCGGATGGATCGAGGTTTCTCCGGGATAAGGAACCGCATCGAAGGCGACGTACAACCGTTTCTCGGAGGGGAGAAACCGGATCTCGGTCTGGAGATCCACCTTTCCGACCGGTCGGAGGCCATCCCACAGCGCCCGTTGATTCGCGTTCTGCAGAGCGTTTCGCAGTTCATCTTCCAGAGGGAGCCCCGACGCCTCAAGGTTGAGCTTCAACTCGTTCGCTCGATCGTTCGGCAAGAGATATCCCGACGCGCGAAATTCGGCCAGGCCGTTCTCTCCGACCAGATCGCGAA
Source organism: uncultured Planctomycetaceae bacterium (assembly GCA_964632505.1). Classification (GTDB taxonomy): domain Bacteria; phylum Planctomycetota; class Planctomycetia; order Pirellulales; family Thermoguttaceae; genus CAZWCE01. Next base: position 311,168 of record CAZWCE010000003.1, read on the forward strand.
ACATCCAGCCTTCGCCCTCTCGGAATTCGAGAATGCCGTGGATGTTCGTCATCGGATACGGGAACTTCTCGTACCGGATGGAACACTCGCTCACCCCCAGTTGATAATGCTTTTCGACCGGCAGCCCCCCCGGCGGTTTCCGGAGTTTCAAATAGGCTTGCACCCTCCCGGTCGGCTGGAGCGAAGAGATCACCTCCCGAGGCTTCGGCGGAACCGCCTCAAGGAGTTCTCGGTCGATCGGGATGCTTCCGGCCCGGATTTCGCAGAGACCGCTCATTTGGTGGAAGGTATTTTCAAAGTCTCCGTCGATCCGGATCTGCCCCCTTCCCGTCCCGGAGACCAGATGAAACGTCATCTTCTGGGCTTCGTCCACGGTCAATCTTCCTCGGGCATGTTCCAGCGGATAGGGAAAATCCTTATAGGTAATCGCCAGATCGATCAAATCCAACTGGATCGAGCGCGGCGTCCACTGCCGGCCGTCATAGACCAGAGACGACTTCAGATCGACCACCCCTTCGGGGGCGAATTCCGTGAGTTTTTCGCAGAGTGAGGGAGGAAAATCATCACGGATATGGTCGATCACCTCTTGGTTGATCGCTAATTTCTTGATGGTGCTTTCCAGCCGCGCAGGGGAACCGGGCGTGCATCCCTGCTGAACGAAAGCGACTTCGAAAACCGTCGATCCGCTGGTGGCCCGAAACGGTGCGATCTGCAAAAATTCGTTGGTGAAATGGAACCCGACCTCGATTTCGGTCAGAGGACGTTCGTAGATGGGCACCTCCATGCGACCTTCGGCCAACGTGCCTTGGATATCGAATCGCACCCCGTCGGCGGCTCGAGCATCCTTCCGGGCGGTGAAATCGCAATCGACCACGCCCCGAAGTGTTTTCAGGGCCGGTTCTTTCTCCACCAGCGCAATCGGCAGGTCCTCCAGCAGTTCGGAACGGACGTTCAGATGCCGGACCGTGCCGGCCACTTGCCAATCGAATTCGCCCTCCTCGCTTGCCAGGAAACGTCCCTCCGCCTCGATGCGGTCGGCGAAAGCGCCGGTGCAGAACCCGACCACATCGAATCGCTTCGAGGAAGACTCCGGAAGCGATTTCGGTTCGACGGTGAAGTTGATGTCGCTGATGAGCAAGTTCCTCGGCGGCGACCGGGTCTGGTCGATCAGATCGATATTGCCGTCGCGAACGGCGATCGGCGTTTCGTCGAGAAGCCCCTGCTTTTTCTCACGACGAGGGACCAGTAGTTGCGGTCCATGCCAGCTCTGGTCGGCCAATCGCCAAACGTGCAAACGCGGTTCGTTCAGAATCAGGTGAGACGGCGCGATCTTCCGCTGGATCAGACCTTCCAGATCGGCCTTGCAAAAGAGAAACGCCTCTTGCACTTCCAACAAAACCTGCCGCGTTCCCTCTTCGGAAGGTTCATAAAACGCCAACTGCCGAATGGCGATGCCTTTGGATTCCACGATCTGCACCGAGCCGACCTCCACCTCCAGATACGGAAAACGCAAAGCGAGTTCCTTCTGGACCAGGGCGCAGACGGTATCGTCCATCTTGCGATAGAGATAGAGACCCAGCACCAGGCCGGTCACCACGCAAAGAAACAAGCCCCACTTGAAGATGGACCAGCTTGTGTCGACGAACTGACGGAAAATGAGCAGGTTCCCTCCATGGAATGCGGCAGGCGACCGAAGCGGCACGACCGACAGGAACTTCCACCACGCTCTTCTCGGGAAGCGAAACGTCCTGTTTGCCCCGAACGGTGGAGAAAAATCGAAAGCAGGTGGAAATCAGCTCTATATAATAGTGTTTTTCACGCTGTTCGGTCAAGACCAAACCGCCGAAATCCGGAACCGCCTCCGACAAGATTCCCTCTGCGACTTTTTCCTAGAGCAGCGCCCTCCCGCCACGCTGAAAACCGCTTCTTTCTCGTCTTTTTTCGACGCCGTTCCCCCACCGCCCCACGATCGAAGCTTTTTCGATTTTTTTCTCCGAAAACCGTTGCGATTTTTTTCAAAATCGGTAAGAATCACAGCTTGTAGAGAAATGCCAATCCAGGAAAACTCATCCCCCTCTGAGACGACCCGCAGCTCCGAGAATTCTCCGGATTCCGAAAAAGCCCCGGAATCGCTTTCTCGCACCCCAAACACCGGAGGCGTCTTCACGCCGGCGTCTCCCAAGCACTTTTTCCCGCAGGAGGTTTTTTTATGGCAAAATTACCCGATTATGTCGCATCGGCGAAACCGATCCCCTTTTCCAACCGACTCGGCTGGCTTACCACCACGGCGATGACCTACGCCGGAATCATGCTCTGGTTCGTCTTCTGGCAAGACGTTCCCCTGGGTAAAACTCTGGGCAAAGGGGCCCTTCAGAACTACAGTTTCTTCCAAGGTGGAACGTTGGCCCAGGGCCTTGGCGTCGCTTTTCTAGGCTTGATCTTGGCGGCTCTCATTTGCCACTTCCTTTTTTATCTCGTTCCCGGGCTCTTGGGGATGAAGACGGGCCTGCCGCTCTACATCGTCGGCACGTCGGTCTACGGTGTCCAGGGCGGGTTCTTCATGCCCGGCTTTTTGATGGGCGTCTTGCAGTTCGGCTGGCTGGCGGTCAACTCCTATTTCTCCGCGATGCTCATCGTCGGGACTTTCGGAGTCAAGGCTGATACCCCACCCCACTTTGCCGTGGGAGCGATCTGGGCGATCGTCGCGGCGTTCGTCGGCCTCAAGGGCATCCAATACGTCGGAAAAGTCGCCACCTTCCTGCCCCTGATCCCGTTGGTCATCCTCTTGATTCTTATCGGGAATACCATCGGTGGAGTCGCAGATTTCGAACCGGCGAATATGGCGGCAGCCGATCCCGTCGCCATCAAGGCAGCCAACCCCGAAGCCTTTGAGGGATCTGCTGAAGAAATCCAGGTGCAAGATCCGCTTTCCATCTTTGGCGTGATCGCGCTGATGTGCACCTACATCGTCGGCTTCTTCGCCACCGCCGGGGCCGCGGGAACCGACTTCGGCATGAACAATAAGGACAGCGGCGCGATTCAAAAGGCCGGGCTGATCGGTGTCGCGCTGGTGACCATCTTCACCGGGGGGGCGGCACTGTTGATCGTCGCCGGGGCCATCGGAGCGGAAATGGCAGATCCCGCTCTATTGCGAGTTACCGCTTTCCTTCCCGCCATCCTCGGAAATGAAACTGCGGGAATCTGTATGCTCCTCTTGGCGGTCGCCGCGTTCCCGCCCGCCTGCTTCGCCTCGTTCATCGCCGCGAACAGCTTCAAGACGACTCTGCCGAAGGTGAATCCATTCATCACCTGTGGGCTCGGAACGCTTGCCGCCATCGCCCTGGTCGTTTCGAAACAAGCGGGGGACGCCATTGCCGTCTTCACCGTCATCGGCGCCTCCTTCGGCCCGGTCTGCGGTGCCATGGCGGCCGACTACCTCCTGGCCGGCCGCAAATGGTCCGGTCCCCGCGCCGGATTCAATCCCGCCGGGTGGATCTCCTGGATCGTCGGTTTCATCGTCGGTGGAATTGGACTGATAATCCCCACTTTCGATTTCGTTCCCGCTCCGCCGGTCTCGGCGTTCATTGTCGGATTCGTCTTGTACTATGCCCTCTCGATGATGGGCCTGCAGAGCAAGACCCTCGAAATGCCGACCGAAGCGCCGCAAGAGGATACCGGCCAGTCCGCCGGCGACATGGCCGAAGAAGGCGGCCAATCGTAAGAGATCCGAAAGGGATGCTGCGGTCATCCAGTGATGATGATCCACTTCTCCCTCAAGGCAAACCCCTGAAGGCCGGGTCCCACGGGATTCGGCCTTTTTTTCATGGACGGTGAACCGCAAGGACCAATCGGTCGCCTGCCCGCTCCGCCAGAACCGCCCCGGGAAACATTCTTTTCGCCGGGACCGCCCTGCCCTGCTCCGGTTCCCGCCGGTCCGTTCGCGTCATCTTCTCGAGCAAGTCCCATTCGGCGAAGCCCATCTCCTGAAGCGGCCACTCTTGGCGTTTCCAGAGCAAGACCATCATCTCGCGAACCAGATGGCGCGGGGCCTTGCCGAGCCACTCGCAACGGAGCACCACCCGCTCGCGCGTCGCCTCTGAGACGCACGCCTCCAGGAGCGTCGCCGCCTCCGCTTCGAGCGCGTCGTGAATCTCCCGCACTTGATCGGAGAGCCGGAGAATCGACTCCGTCGCCCCGGCATGGTACTCCTCCTCCAACAGCGGCAACAGCCGGTGCCGGATGCGGTTTCGCGTGAACTTCGGGTCCCGGTTTGAGCGGTCTTCCCGCCACGATTGCCCGAGCCGCCGGAGATAGGCGTGGATCTGATGCTTCCGGAGCCCCAACATCGGTCGAATCAGCGAAACCCCCGGTATGAGGGGACGTGCACGAGAGATGCCGGCCAAACCGGCGATGCCGGTTCCGCGAAGCAAGTGGTGCAAGACCGTCTCGGCCTGATCCTCGGCGGTGTGGGCGGTGACGACATACCGGAATCCCCGCTCGCCGGCCAAACGCCGAAAGAAACGATAACGCAACTCGCGCGCCCGGGCCTCGAGGCTTTCCGACGCCGAGGAGGACGCTTCGTCGAGTTCCCATCGCTCGACGTGGCAAGGTCGCCCCAGGTCTTCGGCCAGGGCACGAACGAACGCCTCATCGGCATCGGATTCCTCCCCCCGCAAGCAATGATTGACGTGGGCCACCTGCAAATCGACCGACTCCGACATCCGCTTGGCCAGCGCATCGATGGCGCGAAGCAGGGCCACGCTGTCGGCTCCTCCGGAAACGGCAACCAGAACCGGCACATCGGCCCATCGCTCAGGCGGCCAATGGACTCGGAGAAGATCTTCGAAGACATCATCTTGAGAAGGCATCGATCAGGGATCCGGTGAAGGGAGTCGTCGAACCATAAAAACGCCCGAGAAAGGTTTCTATTTTGATTCCGCCCGGTTCGCTCGAAAAGGGGGGCACGCCGGAACGGCGAACCCATGCAAAAACACTCTTCCGGTTGTCAGGCAACGGGCGCATGAACGAGGAAACATGGGCAAAACAGGAAAGACCGCCTTGATTGAAATCTTCAGTGAAAAAAAATGTTCACACATAATCTTTTTGAATTCAATCGTTTTCGGCGATTTCCCGACAGCAAATCGGTTCATTCCCAATGCAACGGCCGCTAACCATCTCTTAACACACCTTTCTGGGTATCTTTGAAGAAAAACAACTTGCGTCCGATGACAAAATCAGATAGGATTGGATGTGTCTATTTATAGTGTTCCGAGATCACATGCCTGGAAAGGCTTTCAGACATTGGTCACCTTTTGGTGATTTTTCAATTCGAATAACTTTTCCCCAATCATTCTACAACATTGTTTTCGTTTTCTCCGAACACGACGAATAGATATGTTTGTAATCCGATTTTCTTAAACCAACCTGAATGGACGTGACTTTTCCCGAGAATGGAACGTCGATCAAGAAGAATCAAGCTTTGGATTTCCTGAATGATTTGAGCGCAGCGAGCCGATGAGCATTCGTCGGATCGCCCGGAAACTGGAAGCAGGATGAGCCCATGATGGTTTTACTCTGGATGTTGACGATCGCATTCCTTTTCACCGCTTTGTGTTCGACCTTCCGTCGCGAGGAGGGCCGCAAGCGATGGCATTGCGATTTCTCATCTTTTGGCCCTTTCGCCCGGCCGACCGATCGCCGAGGCGGAACATCCCTTTCTTTTCCACGGCAAGCTTGCGCTTTCGAAAGATGTTTTCGTGGTCCGGAACCCGTACGAATCCAGGTGACTCGTATTTTTTCCCGTTCCGATGAAAAAATACGCGCGCAAAGAAGGTCCGTCGTCCGATCATCGCACGACGATTACGCGCCTCCGGTCCCCTGGATTTAGCATTTTCCAAGCTCTTATCCGAAATCGGGTCTTGGCGGCATGCCCCGACGGGCATCCTTCCTTTTCGTACAAGACTCGAAAGCGGTGATTCTTCACGATCGCTCCGCGGAGTCGCGAAATCATCTCCGTGGAAGATGCGTTTCCCGGTCGAAGTCCCGGCCCTCACCGAACCGGTGAGCGTCCCTTCGGGATTAATGACAAAGGATTTGCTGTGCAAATTTGGCAAATAATTCTACTGACCGCCGTAGTGACGTTTCTGGTCGCCTCAGGCGGTACCTTCCTTTTGATGCATCTGGTGGAGCGATTGCGGCGAAAGGATGCGCAGGCCCAGGCCAACGATATCATTCATCGGGCCAAGCTCGACGCGGAAGCCTACCGACGGGAAACGGAACTGGAACTGAAGGAGATGTCGATCCAACTCAAGGCGGAAAGCGAAAAGGAGCTCCGCCAACTCCGTCAGGAACAGCACGAACGCGAGCGGCTTCTCGATAAGCGGCAGGATACACTCGACAAGCAGGCCGAAGATCTTCGAAAGCAGGAAAAGCTGGTCGAGGCGACCCAACGAAAACTCGCCGAGAAGATCGAAGATACGAATCACCGGAGCCAGGAACTGAGCAAGCTGGTCGATATGCACCGTCAAACGCTCCACGACCTTTCCGGTTTAAGCCGCAAGGAGGCGACCGATCGGCTGCTCGAACTGCTCGATCAGGAACTCAAAGAGGAGGCCGGCGCGTTGATCCTTCGCCACGAGAAGGCGGTTCAACATGAGTGCGAGCAAAGGACGCGGGCCACCTTGTTTCTAGCCATTCAGCGCTATGCCGCCGCCCATACGGCGGAGGCGACCACCAGCACGGTCGACATCCCCAACGATGATATGAAGGGACGCATCATCGGCCGGGAAGGACGCAACATCCGCGCGTTCGAAAAGGCAACCGGCGTCGATGTCATTATCGACGACACCCCCGGGGTGGTCATCGTCAGCGCATTCGACGCCATCCGTCGTGAAGTGGCCCGGCTGTCGCTCAATCGCCTCATCGCCGACGGACGCATTCATCCCTCGCGTATCGAGGAGATCGTCACCGAGACCAACAAAGAGATGCAGGAATTCGTCCAGAAAGCCGGCCAGGAAGCGTGCCAGGAAACCGAAATCCACGGCCTGCACGATCGGCTGATCCATCTGCTCGGCCGATTGCACTTCCGGACCAGTTACAGCCAGAATGTCTTGCGGCATTCGATCGAGGTATCGTTCGTCGCCGGCATGCTTGCGGTGGAACTGGGGCTCGACGAAAAGCTCGCGCGCCGTTGCGGATTGCTGCACGACATCGGGAAGGCGGCCGATCATGAAGTAGAAGGCGGCCACCCCAAGATCGGAGCCGATCTATTGAAACGCTACGGCGAACCGCCGGAGGTGGTCCAGGCCGCATCGGGACATCACGACGATCCCCGTTTCGACGATCCCTATACCGTCATTGTCGCCGCCGCCGACGCCTGCAGCGCTTCCCGCCCGGGAGCACGACGTGAAACGCTCGAACACTACATCAAGCGGATGGAAGAACTCGAATCGATCGCCACGGAATTCCAAGACGTCGAGCAGGCCTACGCCGTTCAAGCCGGACGAGAAATGCGCGTCATGGTCGCTTCCCACGACACGACCGACGAATCGGCGGCGAAAACCTGTCGCGACATCGTCCAAGCGCTCAACGAGCGATTGCAGTTCCCCGGCGAAATCAAGGTCACCGTCATCCGCGAAACGCGATGCACGGAAATCGCAAAATAAACTCTTTCTCCTCGGGCTTTTTTTTTCGGCGGAGCATTCCGTCTGGATGGGACCATCGTGCGACTGATACTCATTGGCGATATCGTCGGAAAACCGGGCCGCCAAATCCTGGCCAAAGCACTCCCGGGCCTGCGAAAAGAACACCGGCTCGACTTCGTGGTGGCCAACGCGGAGAACGCCGCCGGCGGTTCCGGCCTCACTCCCGCCATCTACCAGGAACTCCGGCGGGCGGGCGTCGATTGCATCACCATGGGCGACCATGTCTATCGACGTTCCGAAATTTACAACGTCCTGTCCTCGGAAAACACCATCGTCCGTCCCGCCAATTTTCCGACGGAAGCCCCCGGTCGCGTGCTCTCGACCCATGAACCGCTTCCCGGCAAGAAGGTCGCCGTCTTCTGTCTGCTCGGTCGTGTTTTCATGCAGCCGGTCGATTGCTTCCTGAAAGCGGCCGATCAGATCCTCTCGCGGATCTCTCCCGATGTAAAAATCATTCTGATCGATTTTCACGCCGAAGCCACCAGCGACATGCAAACATTGGGACGTTACCTCGACGGCAGAGTCTCCGCCGTTTTGGGCACCCACACCCATGTGGCAACGGCCGATGAATGCATCTTTCCCGGCGGGACCGCCTTCCAGTGCGACGTCGGAATGACCGGAGGGCACCGGAGCATCCTCGGGAGGAAGATCGAACGTGTCGTCGAAACGACCCGTACCTTCCGCCCCTCTCATTTCGAAGTCGTTTCCGACGACAATCGCATCTGCGGAACCATCGTCGAGGTGGCCCCCGAAACGGGAAAAGCGGTGGCCGTCGAGAGGCTGGTGGTTGACGAAGCCGATGCGGGACGCCTCGCCGAGTTCGACCAACCTTAACTCTTGTATTTCCGCCTTTTCAGGAAATCCATCCTTTTCCGTCGAAACGATCTTGCCACAATCCGGCGCAGTTGCTACCCTCCCCGCATCGATTTGACGCAAACTCGACGGAACCGGTCTCGGCACTCCCCTTCCCGAAGCGTCGCAGCCCCGGATGGGCTGCTTGGGAAGAAGAATGACCGGGATGTTTTCCGCCCCCGATCCCTTCACTCCTGAAAAAGGATAGTGGTCATGCCAAGTAACGGCCATACCCAACGTCTACAGGCTTGCCGTCTTCTGATGGCCTTCCTGCTCTTGGGCTCGATGCTGCTGATCTGCTCCGGATGCCTCCAACAACTGTTCACGCTCGGCGCCGTCATGATCAAGGGACGCAACGTCGACCCGAAATACGACGACCTCGAAAAACAGAAGGTCGTGGTGGTCGCGCGATCGCTCGCTTCCGATCAGTTCGAGAACGAAACGGTGCCGATCGATTTGATGAAGATCCTCACCGCCAAGTTCGGGCGGAATATCAAAAAAGTGGAAATGGTGGATTACCGGGAAGTGGACAAATGGCTCGATGATTCGAGCAACATGCTCGAGGATTTCCTGGAAATCGGCCGAGATCTGGATGCGGAAATGGTCGTAGGCATCGACATCGAAGGCTTCAGCATCTACGAATCGCAGACACTCTATCGAGGTCGCGCCAAGGTGACCGTGAGTGTTTACGACTGTGAAACAGGCAACCGGATCATCGAGGAGAATCTTCCCGAGATCATTTACCCCCCGAACATGCCGGTCTCCGCCGGCGATCGGAATGCGAACGACTTCCGACGCGAATTCGTCGATGTCGTCTCTGGTTACATCGGCCGCCTGTTCTATCCGTACGATCCACGAAAATTGTACGCTCAGGACGCCGACGCACTCCGATACGTCCAGTAAGAAAACCGGTCCGGGGGGAATCTTCCCGGATTCTCTCCCAAGGGCCTTGCGTCCGAAGACGATGCCGTGGAAAATGAGGGTTTCTTCACCGAATCGAACCGGTGGAGAACCCTTTTTTCATGCGCCCCTTTTAGGGTGTTCTCCGACGGGAGTTGATCATGCAGGCGGAAATCATCTCGATTGGCGACGAAATCACCAGCGGCAAACTACTCGACACCAACTCGAACTGGCTCAGTCAACAGCTCGAGCTCTTGGGGATCGAAGTGCTCTACCACGTCACCGTCGGCGACGACCTGGAAGCGATGGAAGACGTTTTCCGTACGGCTTTCGAACGTTGCGACATCATCATCTCCACCGGGGGACTCGGTCCCACCGGCGACGACCTGACCCGAACGGCCATCGCCAAGGCCGCCGGCAAGGAACTCGTCTTCAACGAAGCAGTTCTCGAACATATCCGCGATCTTTTCGCCCGGCGCCGGCGAAAAATGCCCAAGAGCAATCAGGTCCAGGCCTACTTCCCCGAGGGGGCGAAGGTCGTGCCGAATCCGAACGGGACGGCTCCCGGAATCGACCTCACCGTCTCCCGATACCACGTTTCGGGAGAAGAGGGGACCGCCCGCCTGTTCGCGCTGCCGGGAGTTCCCGCCGAGATGCGGGAGATGTGGTCGCAAACGCTCCAACCGCCCCTCGCCACTCTCAGCGGCGGCGAGTGGGTCATCAAGCACCGCGACATCAAATGCTTCGGTGCCGGCGAAAGCCAGATCGAGTCGATGCTCCCCGACTTGACCCGACGGGGGCATTATCCGCGGGTGGGCATCACCGCGAGCGAAGCGACGATCATTCTGAGAATCTTCGTCAAAGAGCCGACCGAGGAAGCCTGCAATGCGGCCATCGCGCCGGTGGAAGCGACGATCCGAGAAAATCTCGGGGCACTGGTTTTCGGAACCGATCGCGAAACACTCCAGGAGGTGGTCGACCGCCTTTTGCTCTCGCAAGGCAAGAAGATTGCCGTGGCCGAATGGGGAACCCGGGGAACGGTCGCCCAGGCTTTCGCTTCCCATGAAAAGAGCGGGGATTTCTTCGCCGGAGGACTGGTGCTTGGAGGAAACGAGCGTTACGCGAACCTTGTCGGCGTGGAGCAGACGATCGACTGGCAGAACGCGCTCACCCAAACCGGGCCGGTGGAACAATTCGCCGCCGCGCTGGCCGATTCGATGGATTCCGATCTCGCTCTGGTCGTCGGGCCGTTTCCCGAATCGGGCTCGACGAAAGAATCGCAACAGGTGCTCATGTTGCTCCGCGACGGCGAACAGATGCGCTCGGCCATCTTTCCTTTCGGCGGGCACCCGGAACTGGTGCTCACACTGTTCAAAAAGCGAGCGCTCAATCTCGTCCGGCTGCACTTGCTCGAAGCGGATCGACCGCAACGATCCGCTACGGAGAACTGATTTTGAGCCAGAAGGGGTGTTGGCGATCGCAACGGGTTCTGGCGTCTTCGAGCATCGTTTCCAGATCGGCCTCGACGAAGCCGCTCTTCGGCTGAATCTCGTCGCCGTTGAGAATGATCTTCGTTTTCTGATCGAAATCGATCATGTCCGGCGTGAGCCAGACGGTGGTCTTTCCCATCCGGCTTTTCACGAAGATATTGTTATTGTCGAGAATTCTCCCTTCCACTTCCGCCGCGCGCGCCTTTCCCCTGGGAGGCCAGTCGATCGGGTCGAGGACCGTCTTCGGGTAGAAATCGCCCACTTCGATCCACCAGAAAAAATAGTCCCATGGTCGCATCGCGCTGACGGTGAACTCTCGCGGAAAGAAATCGCGGCGCATCAAGGACATCCATTCAAAGAGGCGGTGGATCTCGTCGGAAAAGCCTTCGTGCCCTCGTCCCTGGAATTGCACCACGGTGGTGTTGAATCGGCGTTTCAGATATCGATCGTAATTCATCGCGTTCATTTTGAACCGGTCATCGTCGAGTTCGCCGCAGAGGAAGTACATCGGCAGAAGCTCGGCGTTCTGCCAATAGTGGTCGCAGTATTTCGAAGAGAGGGCGACCATGGGAATGACGCCGGCCCAAAGATCGGGATGCGCCAATGCGATATCCCATGCGGCGTCGCCTCCCATCGAGTGCCCGGTCAGAAAGACGCGGTCGGTATTGATCGAAAAACGACGCATCGCGTCGCGGAGCGTGTACAGAATACAACCATGCTCTCGGGCGGAGAAATGGTACTCGGCTTGTCCGACTTCCGCCCAGTGCGGCGCGATGACGATATATCCATGCCGGGTCGCTTGCCCCTGGCGGATCCCCTGGGCGTCGTAAGCGCCGGCCCACCAGTCGATCTGCATCCGGGGGGTCGTCGAGGCTCCATGCAGCGAAACGATCGTCGGGTATTTCCGATCGGGATCGTACTCCGGTGGAAGCTGAATGCTGTACTGAAAGGGGGGAAGATCGGCGAAACTCGACGTGGTCAGCTCGTAGAAGCCGGGTTTTTCCGCCAGGTCTTCGGAAGTGGCGACCGGAGGAGACATATAGAAGAGAAGCATGGCAATGAAGTTCGGCGTCGCCGCTTCTTGGGCCTCCAAATCGCGCAGAAGCCGACCGCGCGCCGGCGCCTTCTGCTCGTCCAGATATCGTCTGACAATATCACGCACTTCGTAGAGAGAAACCGCTACCGGGAGACGGTTGGTCACCGTATTGGAACCGACCAGCCATCCGCTGATCCCCAAGGCCAGCTTCTCCTCCGGCGGCAACGAGGCATCGCCGAGCATTTGCAAAAAAGCCGACATTCGCTCCTGGTTGTTGAAATCCAGCTCCTCCTTGATCTCCTCGATGACCGGCGCCACCTGCCGGCGTTGTTCCTCCTCGGGCAGCTCATCGGCCAAGCGTTCCAGTTCCTCGATGCAGCGCTGGTGATTCTGCTCCATCTGATCATATTCGCCGCTCATTTGCCGAACGGCCTGGAGTATTTCCCCGGCGACGTCCTCGGTGGGAAAGCGTTCCAGAAGATTCTGCACCAAGCCGTGTTGGCCGGCCTCGGCGCGGTGCTCCAGCTCCTCCAGGAGTTGCCGGGCACGTAATTGTCGAATGGCCCGAAGCGTCGGGGCCAACTGCTCTTGAAGGTCTTCCTGGTCCTTGAAATCCTCGAGAATCGCCACCACCTGTTCGGAAGCCTCGCTGTATCGGCTCGACTGGATATAAAAACGCACTAGTCGCTTGCGGTCATCCAGATCGTTCTCGTCGAGATGATTCATCAGCAGTTTTTGTATCACGTCGGTCGGAATACTGCTGGTCGCCACGCGCATGTCCCAAACGTAGTTCGCCCCCTGAAGACGAGTCCATTCCGGCGTGATTTCGGTGATTCCCTGGATAATCTGCAAGGGACCCTCCGGCCCCTGGAGGGTGACGATACGACGACCATATTCATCGAAAGGACCTTTGCTCACGAAAGCCCCGAACGAAAAGAGCTCCAGCCCTCCTTTGGCCACTTTCTGCGGAATCCGGAACGTCTCCGGCGATTCGCCGGCGTCGTCGGGAACGATATCGAGAACCTGATGTTCGGAAACGAAGATGCGGCGGAGCTGGTCGTCGATGACCAGAATCATCTTAACGCCTCCCCCACCTTCGCGCGCCGTGACCGCCGGATTCTCTTCCACGCTGGCGATCGGCGCGATCGCGCCGTGCAGCACTCGGCCATCCTTCATGATCACTCGGGCCGCCGGAAGCCGTTTTGCGGGAAGTCCCATCAAGAGAATCCCCAGTCCGAACAGGCAGAGTCCGAATCGGAGAAAAGGCTGCCTGCCGCGATCCACTTGCTGCCACATCGTTTTCACTCCCATGCTTATCAATACCGATAGGGGGAAGGTCATTCATCGCAAACACGAAAACCTCCGTTCCTGACGAATCTGCGGATCAGAAGACCTCGGGAACGATTCACGACCTCATCGAATTCGAAAGAGGCTCCGGGCCCGAAAGGGGACCGACATCCGGATGGAGTCCCTCTCCTACCCCGGTTCGAAGAAACAAAAACCAAGCTTCTTTTTCCTATTATACGTTTACTGTTCTGCCTTCTTTTCGTATAATTCATGGAATGTCGGCAAACTTGCAAAAATATAGACCACTTTCCCCGTTTGTCGAATCATTCGAGCCGGGAATCCCCCACTGAGTGTTCCATGCCATCGAAGTTGATCCCCTCCCCGATGCTGCTGAAGATGACCCTGTTCGCCGTGCTGCTGCCGGTGACGGCGGCGGTCTTAATGGGGTTGGCCAGACTATTCCACGCCATGGGCGACGCCGTCGGAAGCCGCATTCTGGACTACGTCGCTCTGGGAGTCGGAGTGCTCTGGGTGCTCGACCTTTTGAGCTTGCTCCTTGCCATGGCTTTGAACTCGATCATCTCCTCGGCCGAAACGGAAGAAACCGGGGTCCAAGATTCGAATCCATCCGGTGAGTGAGATCGCCTTTCATCTGTTCTTTTCCCACTTTCATTGACGATTTCTCTTCCTGTTTTGTGTTCCGCAGCCCATGGCCATTCGTTTCCACTGCCCCCAATGCGACCAACTGCTGAGTATCGCCTCGCGCAAAGCGGGAACCGACATCGAATGCCCCACTTGTGGGGCCCCTCAAACCGTTCCCGAGGAGCAATCCGCCAAAGAAGCGATGCTTCTTCGCGAGAGGATCGCAAAACGCCGTCCTCCCCCCCCACCACCGGGGGAAAATAGTGAAGAAGAGCTCGAGTCCGGAGAAAAACCGCCCCCATCCCTTTCCCCGCAGGACACTCCCTCTTCCCCCCCTATTCAGATTATTTCAGACCCCTCCACCCCCCTTGCCCCCCCTAGCGAAGAAGAC